>CAXXSI010000023.1:0-153175 GCA_963669285.2 Rhizobiaceae bacterium
CTTGAGCGCGGCCTTGGCGGTGCGCTTGCCCGAACGGGTCTGCAGCATCCACAGTTTTCCCTGCTCGATCGTGAACTCGAGATCCTGCATGTCGCGGTAATGCGCTTCCAGCTTACCGGCGATCGACTGGAACTCCTCGAAAGCCTTGGGCATCAGTTTTTCAAGCGACGGCTTGTCTGACCCGGCAGCAATGCGGGCGCCCTCGGTGATATTCTGCGGCGTGCGAATGCCGGCGACCACGTCCTCGCCCTGGGCGTTGACGAGAAACTCGCCATATAACTTGTTGTCGCCGGTCGAAGGATTGCGAGTGAATGCAACACCGGTTGCCGATGAATCGCCCATGTTGCCGAACACCATGGCCTGGATGTTGACGGCCGTGCCCCAGGCCTGCGGTATGTCGTGCAGTTTTCGATAGGTGATGGCCCGGTGGTTCATCCAGCTCGAAAACACCGCACCAACAGCACCCCAGAGCTGTTCTTGCGGATCCTGCGGAAACGGCTTTTCCAATTCTTCGAGTACTTTGCCCTTGTAGAGATCGATGATCTGCTTCCACTGATCGGCGGTCAGTTCGGTGTCGAGTTCGCAGTCCCATCGGGCCTTGGCATCCTCGAGGATCTCCTCGAAAACTTCGTGGTCGAGCCCCATCACAACATCGGAATACATCTGGATGAAGCGCCGGTAGCTGTCATAGGCAAAGCGTTCGTCGCCGGAATCGCTCGCCAGCGCCAAAACGGTCTCGTCATTGAGGCCGAGATTTAAAACAGTATCCATCATGCCGGGCATGGATGCCCGCGCTCCCGACCTTACCGAGACCAGTTGCAGATCGGCCGAATCGCCGAAACGCCGGCCGGTTATGCCGGCAATCTTATCGAGAGCATCGGATACTTGCTCGTCCAAACCCTCGGGAAATGTGCGGCCGCCGTCGAAAAACTGATTACAGACCTCGGTAGTCACCGTAAATCCCGGTGGAACAGGCAGCCCGAGGGAGCACATCTCCGCCAAGTTTGCCCCCTTGCCGCCAAGCAGGTTCTTGTCAGAAGCCTTACCCTCTGCCGCCCCGCCCCCAAAGCTGTACACCCATTTGGTCATTGTTCCCTCTCGAGCCGACTTCGTGCGGCGTCAGCAATAATCCTTTTTGCTGCATTGCACCATGGCCAACCGATGATGTCGTCAAAGATACTCAGATTGGACATGTGATTCACAGAAATAAGACGCAAAAGGCAGATCAGCCGGCCTCACGCAGTTCTTCGGCCTGCTGAAGATCGACCGAAACCATCTGGCTGACGCCCTGCTCGCCCATTGTCACACCATAAAGCCTGTTCATTCGCGCCATGGTGATGGGATTGTGGGTGATGATGACGAAACGGGTATCCGTCGATTCGACCATTTCGTCCATAAGATTGCAAAACCGTTCGACATTGTGATCGTCGAGCGGAGCATCAACCTCGTCAAGCACACAGATCGGTGCGGGATTGGTCAGAAACACTGCAAAGATCAGCGCCATGGCGGTGAGCGCCTGCTCGCCGCCAGACAGCAGCGTCATCGTTTGCGGGCGCTTGCCGGGCGGTCGGGCAAGGATTTCCAGACCGGCTTCGAGCGGATCTTCCGACTCGATCAGCTGCAGTTCCGCCGTACCCCCACCGAACAGATGCGTAAACAAGCGCCGGAAATGCTCATTGACGACGTCAAACGCCTCCAGCAGGCGTTCGCGGCCTTCCTTGTTGAGGCTTTGAATCGCCTGGCGCAGCTTCTTGATCGCCTCAATGATGTCCTCGCGTTCCGTGGTGATCGTTTCCAAGCGTTCGGCCAGTTCGGATTGCTCTTCCTCGGCGCGCAGATTGACCGCACCCAAACGCTCACGCTCGACTTTCAGCCGTTCCAGCCGGCGTTCGGTAGCGTCGGCTTCCGGCAAATCAGCATCAGGCTCCAGGCCGGCATGCTTCAACACCATGTGCGGCGGGACATTGACCGCCTCCTTGATGCGCGCCTCGATTGCCGTCCGGCGCTCATCGGCCGCCGTCAGGCGTTCCTCGGCGCGGGCGCGTTCCTCGCGCGAACGGGCAAGATCGGTGATTGCATCAGTGGCGGCGCGATCGAGTTTGCTCTGTTTGTTTTCGGCTTCCTGCAACCGGTCCGCCGCCTGCTGGCGAAGTTTTTCAGCCTCAGACAACTGTGTCAGCAACGCACGACGCCGGGCATCCACCTCATCGGGCGCATCGGCCAGTCCTTCGATTTCCGCTGCCGTTTCGGTCCGGCGCTCGGCAAGCGAGGCGATCTGGCTTTCCGCGTTACCGGCACGTTTGGTCCAGTTTTCTCTTTCGGCCTCGATAACCGCAAGCCGGCGGCGGCGCGTTTCAGCTTCTCGGCTCAGTCCCTCGTAGGTCGCACGGGCCTCCGCAAGCGTTGCGCGATCCTGGGCGACTGCAGCATGCGCCTGCTCATAATTTGTTTCGAGTTCCGGCAGATCGGGCGCATTTGCCAGTGCCGACTGAGCTTCGGTGCGCTCCGCTACCGCCTCGGCGCGGCTTGCCGTCAGATGAGTCTTCGATTCTTCCAGCGCAGCGCGACGCGTGGCCAACTGACCGGATGCCCTTTCAGCGGCCGCCAAGGCTTCGCGGGCATCGCGCAGTTGCTGCTGAAGCGCCCGGCCCTTTTCGCGGGCATTTCGCTCACCGGCAATTGCAGTCTGCAGCCCGGCTTCCGCTTCGTCGAGCGCGGATTGGCAATCGCGCAAGGCTTTTGTCGCTTCAACCGATTGTGCATCCAGCTCGGCAAGACGGTTCTTCTGGGCAAGGCGCTGGGCTGCCGCAGTCGGTGCATCGGCGCTTGCCAGATAGCCGTCCCAGCGCCACAACGCTCCGTCATTGCTGACCAGCCTCTGTCCGGTTTTCAGCTGCTTTTGAAGTTCGCGACCCTGTCCGGTCTCGACAATGCCGATCTGCGCAAGACGCCGCGACAGTTCCAGCGGCGCATCGACCAGCGACGCCAGCGAAATCACTCCGTCAGGAAGGGCCGGATCATCCGGATGCGGTCCGAGACCAGCCCAATGGGCCGGCGCCGATGCGTCAAGCGAAACATCAAGATCCTCGCCGAGCGCTGCACCAAGGGCGGTTTCATAGCCGCGCTCAACCTTGATCTTTTCCAGCACCGAGGGGAACAGGTCGCCCGCATCCGCATTGAGGATCTTCGCAAGCGTTTGTGCTTCCGTTTCGATGCGGGCCAGTTCGGCCTTGGCTTCCTGCAGTGGTGAGCGGGCGCCGGTCTCTGTGGCTCGCGCGATCTCGACGGCTTCCTCGGCGGCAAGCGTATCGGCCTCGGCCCGGGCAAGTTCAGATTCAAGGTTTGCTACCATGGCCGCTTTTTCAGCAGGATCGGGCAAACCGGAAATTTTTGCCGAAATCCCGTCGAACTCAGCCGCTGTAGCGGCCAGTTGAGTCTCCAACCTGGCCGCGCGCTCGCCGGATTCGCAGATCTTGCGTTCGATCTGGCTCCGATTGGCGGTCGCCTCGGCGCGCGCTGAAGTCGCAGCCGCGAGCGCCTCCTCGCTGGCGGTCAGTTTTGCCGCCGCCGCGTCGTATTCGGCCTTGGTTTCGAGCTCCCGATCAGCCGAACTGTCCGCCTCGGCCATCAGTGTCTTTTCCTCGTCGGAGAGGCGCTGCAACGCTTCGGCATTGTCGGACAACATTTGCCGTTCACGTTCGGCGTCGGTGTCGAGCTGTTCCAGCCTGCGTTCCAGTTCGGAGCGGCGATTGGCCAGTCTTTCGGCTTCCTCGTCCAACTGCGCCCGCGCAATCGTCAGGCGTTGCAATGCCGCGGCCGCCTTGGCTTCGGCATCGCGCAACGCCGGCAGGTGATGGGCGCCGATGCCCTGCTGCTTAGCGGCGTCGGCCTGTGCGGCGGCCTTTTCAGCGACCAGCGACGTTGCCTGTGCGAGAACGCTTTGCGCCTCGGCCTCCTGCGCCTTGGCCTGGGTCCACCGCAAATGCAACAGGATTGCTTCGGATTTGTGGATCTCGGCGGTGACATTCTTGAAGCGCGTGGCCTGGCGGGCCTGACGCTTCAGACTGTCGATCTGGCTTTCCAGCTCGGCGACAACGTCATCAAGACGCTCAAGGTTCTGTTCGGCAGCGCGAAGCCGCAACTCGGCCTCATGCCTTCGTGAATGCAAACCGGAAATGCCGGCGGCCTCTTCCAACAGCGCACGCCGCGCCTGCGGTTTGGCCTGGATCAGTTCGCCAATGCGCCCCTGTCCCACCATTGAGGGAGAGCGCGCGCCGGTGGACTGGTCGGCGAACAGAAGCTGGACATCTTTAGCGCGCGCGTCCTTGCCGTTGATGCGGTAGACGGAACCCGCCTCACGCTCAATGCGGCGCGATACCTGCAATTCATCCGAATCGTTGAACGCAGCTGGCGCCGTGCGGTCGGAGTTCTCCAGAAACAGCGTCACTTCGGCGGTGTTGCGCGAAGGCCTGGTCGCAGATCCGGAGAAAATCACGTCGTCCATGCCGGACGCACGCATGTTCTTGTAGGAATTCTCGCCCATGACCCAGCGCAGGGCCTCGACGAGATTGGACTTGCCGCAGCCATTGGGGCCGACGACGCCGGTCAGCCCGCCTTCGATAACGAAATCAGAGGGTTCAACAAAGGATTTGAAACCAAGAAGACGAAGTTTGGAGAAGCGCACAGCTCAGCACCCCGCCGATCTGCGGGCAGCCCAAAACAGGCCGCCATGTGCCGGCAGGCACTTACATGCTGTCGATGATGGCCGACATTTCGTCAACCGACAGGGCTCCCGCATACTTCTTGCCATTGATGAAAAACGTTGGAGTGGAATCCACACCGAACTCGTTGGCGCCGCGATCTTTTACAGCTCTCACATCATCCAGAAGCTTCTGATCCGTCAAGCACGCCTCAAAGGACTCCTGTGAAAAACCCGCCAATCTTGCGATTTTCAGCAGTGCAGCCTTGCCGTCAGGCGCGCGCGACCATGTTTCCTGCTGCTTGAACAGCACATCGATCATGGCGAAATAATTGTCGCCGGCGCAGCGGGCCAGCATGAAACCGGCTTCCGCCCTCGGATCGAAGCCGAATTCGCGGAAGATCAGCCGGGCCTTGCCGGTGTCGACGTATTTTTCCTTGATGCCGGGCCAGGTGCTGTTGTGGAAAGTGGCGCAGTGCGGACATGTCATCGAGGCATATTCGACAATGGTCACGGGCGCATCGGCATTTCCGACGATCTTCTCTTCCATCGGCGCATCGGCCAGCAATTTGTCCATGTCGACCGAACCGCGATCAGGCGGTGGGGCAACCTTCGGCTTGTCAGGCGTCGCCGGAGCTTCCGGGGCCTCGGCTTTCTTGTCTTCGCCATTGCATGCGGCAATGAGGCTGGCAGCCGGAATGACGGCCATTGCGGTCAGAAGGTTACGTCGGCGGATCAAGAACGACATGCGAATCACCTGCGATTGTGTAGATTTTGTAACGGTTTGACGCGAAAATGCGAGTGTTTGTGTGGAATAGGGCAAGATTGTAGCGCTGACCACAGTCCAATCGACGCAGTCAATAAACAGAATGTGAATAGCAGGACCGATCGTCAGTTTGACGAGGCGACGTTTTTCCCGAGTCGTTCCAATGCCTTGCGCAAATTGTCATCGCTGACGCCGGACACCGTGTCGGCGATTTTCTGCTTCTGCGCCTGTGAAATGTCGCGCCGGCTGATTTTCGCGGGCTGTTGCGCTGCAACCGGTTTTTGGACGATTTTGACGCGGCCGATCGCCGAATAGCCGAGGAATGCGTTGATTCGCGAGATGATTTCGGACGTTTCATGCTGAATATGCAGTGCGGCGAAGGCTTCGCAGGCGATAATGATGGTTGCCGGCTCGAAGGGGTCGTCATCGCCCATGCGCCGGTTCCATTTGATCTGCTCGGGGCGGGATTGCCCCGCCAGCCGTGCGCCGACGATTTCGTCCCACGACTGGATCAGGCTTGTCGTGATGCCGGCACGCTTCGCCAGCACCGGATCAATGATCTCGGACATCAGGTCGCTGACCGGAACGGGATTGTGGCGCCGCGATTTCCCTGCCATGTCTGTTTTCCAATCCTCGAAACGCTACAGCCTAACGCGCCGTGACAGAACAACCAAACCAAAACATGCCGGAAATCCTGCTCGACTGGTATGACCGCCATCATCGCGAATTGCCGTGGCGGGTGGCGCCGGCCGCCCTGAACGATGGCGCGCGCCCGGACCCCTATCATGTCTGGTTGTCGGAAGTCATGCTGCAACAGACGCTGGTCGAAGCGGTTAAACCGTATTTCGTCCGGTTTCGGCAACTATGGCCGGATGTGGATGCGCTTGCCGCATCAAATTCGGATGACGTGATGAAGGCCTGGGCCGGACTTGGCTACTACTCGCGGGCGCGCAACCTGAAAAAATGCGCCAAAATCGTCTCCGGCCGATATGGCGGCCGATTTCCCGAAACCGTATCGGAACTGAAAAAACTGCCCGGCATCGGCGAGTACACGGCTTCGGCCATCGCCGCCATTGCTTTCGGCAGACCTGCCCCGGTCGTCGACGGCAATGTCGAACGGGTTATCTCGCGGCTGGCTGCAATCGCGACCCCGCTTCCCGACGCCAAGCGCGAAATCCGCTCATATGTCGAAAAGCACGTTCCGGCGGACCGGCCCGGCGATTTCGCCCAGGCCACGATGGATCTGGGCGCGACCATCTGCACGCCGAAAAATCCGTCCTGTTTTCTGTGTCCGCTCCAAGATTGCTGTACGGCGCTGCAGGACGGCGATCCGGTGCGGTTTCCGGTCAAACCACCCAAGAAGAACAAGCCGTTGCGCCGTGGCGCCGCCTACGTCGCGGTGAGAGCGGATGGCGCGGTGCTGTTGCGCAAGCGGCCCGAAAAAGGGCTGCTGGGCGGCATGAGCGAGGTGGCAACCACCGATTGGACATCGCGCCAGGATGGCGAAACCGGCGTTTCTGCCGCCCCCTTCCCCGCCGACTGGCAAAAGAAGGGTGAAATCCGGCATGTTTTTACCCATTTCGAACTCAAACTCGACATATTCCTGGCAAACGGTGTCAGCAAAACACCGATTGGGGAAGGCTGGTGGTCACTGCCGCAGGATCTTCCCGGCGAAGCGCTGCCAACCGTCATGAAAAAGGCAATCGAAGCCGTCATACCCGGTGCGACAAAGACAATAGCTGCTCGCCGGAGAACCAACTGAATGAGCGAAATTCGACACATCGTTTTCGATATTGGCCGGGTGCTGCTTCACTACGATCCGGAAATCCCTTTCCGGCGGCTGATCCCGGATAACCAAAAGCGGCGCTGGTTTCTGGAATCCGTGTGTACGCCGGAGTGGAATATCGAGCAGGACCGGGGACGGACCTGGGAGGAAGCCGAAGCGGTGCTGATCGCCGACCACCCCGATGAAGCGGAAAACATCCGCGGATTTCGGCAGAACTGGCACGAAATGATACCGCACCATATCGACGGCAGCGTCGCCATCATGGAAATGCTGATCGATGATGGCCACGACGTCACCATGCTGACCAACTTTGCCAGCGATACATTCGACGAGGCGCGCGAGCGGTTTGCCTTTCTGCAGCGCCCACGCGGTGTCACCGTGTCGGCGGATGTCGGATTGCTAAAGCCCGACAGCGCGATCTACGACCACCACGCTGATACACACGATCTTGAAAGGGCGGCCACCTTGTTTATCGATGACAGCCGCAAGAACGTCGAGGGTGCGATCGCCGCCGGCTGGCAGTCAGTGCTGTTCACCGATGCCGAAAAGCTCGCGGAGGATCTGGGTAGACTGGGTGTCGTTGGAACTTAGAGCGGGATCACGCCCCGGCCTGGGCCATCCTGCCTCGGGCGATCTTGCGCAATTCGTCGATCGGTTTCAGTGCGCCGCCATCCTCATAGTGCCAGAAGGTCCAGCCGTTGCACGCTTCCGCCGATTGCACCTTGGCGCCCAGCCGATGGATCGAACCGGCGTCTGAACCTGTCGCCAGCGTGCCGTCGGCACGCACCTTGGCCGTCCAGCGTCCCTTGACGTCGGACAGTTTTGTGCCCGGCTTGATCAACCCGCCATCGATGAGGCTGACGAAAGCCACGCGCGGCTCGGCCCGTTTACCGGTCAGAACCGCCAGTTCGGCTTCATCGAGCGGTTCGGCGGCAGCAATGCGGGCTTCTGCGGCATCGATATAAGTCTGTTCGCGCTCCAGACCGACAAAGTGGCGGCGTAGTTTCTTGGCCACGGCACCGGTGGTGCCTGAGCCGAAAAACGGATCAAGCACGACATCACCGGGCTTGGTCGACGCCAGCATGATGCGCGCAAGCAGGGCTTCGGGCTTCTGCGTCGGGTGTATTTTGGTGCCCTGCTCGTCCTTCAGCCGTTCGGCGCCCGTGCATATCGGAAACAGCCAGTCTGTGCGCATCTGCACATCATCGTTTGCCGCCTTCATGGCCTCGTAGTTGAACGTATAGCCCTTGGCCTTCTGATCACGCGTGGCCCAGATCATCGTCTCATGGGCGTTTTGAAAGCGGCGACCGCGGAAATTAGGCATGGGATTGGTTTTGCGCCAGATCACATCATTGAGGAACCAGAAGCCCAGATCCTGCATCACCGAACCGACACGGAAGATGTTGTGATAGGAGCCGATGACCCAGATCGTGCCCGTTGGTTTGAGCACACGGCGGGCGGCCAGCATCCACGCGCGGGTAAATGCGTCGTAGGCCTGAAAACTCTCAAACTGGTCCCAGGCATCGTCGACGGCATCGACCTTGGATTGGTCGGGCCGGTGCAAGTCGCCATCCAGCTGCAGGTTATAGGGCGGATCGGCAAAGATCACGTCAATCGAATTTGCCGGAAGCCGCTCAAGTGCGGCGACGCAATCCCCTTTGAGGATCGTGTCGAGCCATTGATCGGAGGCCGCGCTGGATGAAAGATCGTCGAGACGTCGTACTGCTGACATGAAGATACCCGTACTGAACACTTGCAACTACTGGGCGCTTATGGTTACCGCACATGGTAAATTTTGGCTTAAGTTACCGGCATCATTCGCTTTTGCGTGCCGCATATGGCAATCAGGATGGAAATTGATAGGAGAGTGATATGAGCTTTGCGAGGATATTGGGCATTCTGATCGCGGGATTTGCCATGTCATTGGCCGGTTTCACCGCCATGGCCGCCGAACGCTCGATCATCGTGCTGGACGCCTCCGGTTCGATGTGGGGGCAGATCGACCAGAAGGCCAAGATCGATATCGCACGAGAAACACTGTCCGATGTGGTCAAGGCGGTGCCGCCCGAGAGCGAACTGGGCCTGATGGTCTACGGACACAGGCAAAAGGGATCGTGCAGCGATATCGAACTGGCGGTTGCGCCGGCCAAGGGTACGGCGGCTGCAATTGCCGCATTCGCCAACTCAATCAAACCGAAAGGCAAGACGCCGCTGTCGGCATCGGTCAAGAAAGCCGCCGAAGCGTTGCGCTATACCGAGGACAAGGCCACCGTCATCCTGGTTACCGACGGGCTGGAAACCTGCGATGCCGACCCTTGCGCGCTCGGTCGTCAGTTAGAGCAGAGCGGCGTTGACTTCACCGCCCATGTTGTCGGCTTCGGCCTGTCGGACGAAGACGGCAAGCAGGTCGCCTGCCTGGCAGAGGAGACCGGCGGCAAATATCTGAAAGTCGAAGATGCAGACACGCTGGGCGAGGCGCTGACGACGACGGTTGTCGAAGCCGCTCCTGAACCAGAGCCGGAACCGGCCCCTGAACCAAAGCCGACCAGGCCTGAATTCAACGTCGTGGTTCGCGCTAAACTATCCGCTGACGGGCCGGTCATCGAAGATGGCGGCAATGTGCTTTGGGAATTCCGCGTGATCAACGATGCCGGCAAGGTGGAGAGAAAAGTGGTCAACCGCCGCTATGCCGGCGAGCATATGGTTTCGCTGGAACCGGGCCGCTACATGATGCGAACCCGGCTCGGCAAAATCAATCTTGAGCGCGAAATCGATGTACCGACTGATTCGGTCTTCGACGAGGACGTGGTTCTCGATGCCGGTATTGTCGAAATCGTTCCAAAGCGAAAAGCCGATGACAGTGAAGCAACCAAGGATGCGCGTGTTCAGGTGTTCTTCGGCGACCTGAAGGACGGTGCTTACGGGCGATCCTCGTTTTATGTACTGGCCGGTGATGTGAAACTGCACGGCAAGATCGGCAAGGCGGTTGCGGAAGAAACGATCACAATTGCGGCCGGGCAAACGGTGTCGCGCGAGCTTATCATTGCCTCGGGCGTGGTCATTCCTGCTGCTGTCTATGCCGAGGGCGGTCCGGCTGTGGAAACCAACGATATCCGCTTTACCATCCGCACCGCGAAGGCTGATCTGAACGGCAAGCGGAAGAACATCAATGGCAAATACGGTGCCGGCGGAACCATCGACGTGCCGGCCGGCGAGGTCGTCATGCATGCACGATTAGGGCGCGTCCAAGTGACCAGCGAGCCGTTTGTCGTCAAGGGTGGCGAAGCCACCGAAGCATCGGTCAATCTGAATGCCGGTGTGCTGGCGGTTACAGCGCCGGGTGCCAACCGCTACGTGATCTTGTCTGCCAAGAAAGACATCAACGGCAAGCGAAAACGCATCGCCCAGGGAAATGGCGCGGAATGGCAGGAAACGCTGCCGACCGGCAACTATATGGTCGAGGTTTCCTATCAGGAAGACAAGGCGAAAAAACAGGCCGAAGTGAGCGTGCCGGCGGGCGAACGGACCGAAATCACTGTCGAATAGTTCCGCCATAGTTGCGGAAGCACCATCAAACAGCCTATAGCGCGGGCGCCGATTTGTTCGGCGCCCTTATTCGATCCGGAGACCTGACATGCCAGCACCCGACCTCATCATATTCGATTGCGATGGCGTGCTGGTCGACTCTGAAATCATTGCCGCAAAGATCGAAGCGGAGATGCTGACCAAGGCCGGGTATCCGATTTCTCCGGAGGATGTGGCCGAACGCTTCGCCGGATTGACATTCAAGGATATTCTTTTGACCGTCGAGAAGGAGGCCGATATTCCTTTTCAGGCATCGCTTCTTGATGAGAACAGAAAAGTGCTCGACAAAAAGCTCGGCCGCGAAGTCAGGGAAATCGAGGGTGCGGCAAAGGCAGCGGCGGCAATGCCGCGCAAGTGCATCTGTTCCAATTCGCGCCTTGACCGCATCGACGCCATGCTGGAACGAACCGGCATGCGAATGCTGTTTGATGAGAGCATTTTCTCGGCCTCGGACCTGGACGGCGTGAATTCCAAACCGGCGCCGGATGTGTTTGTTCATGCCGCATCAGTGATGGGTGCCGAACCGGCGAATACGTTTGTCATCGAGGATTCAGTTCATGGCATAGCGGGCGCAGTTGCCGCGGGAATGCGGGTTATCGGTTTTACCGGCGGCGCACACAGCTTTCCAGGCCACGCAGACCGGTTGACCGATGCCGGAGCGGAGACGGTCATCAACCGGTGGAGCGGTTTCCTGCCGGTGCTTGCGGCGCTAACAGAATGGCAGGACGCGTAAGGCGCCTGCTACTGCCGCTTTGGCGGCCCTTCGTCATAGCCGGCAAACACCAGAAGATTTGCCGCCGACGGTGCTGGAATCGACACATTGGGATCGTTGAACACGAACTGCGTGGCGCCGGTAAGGCTGTTGATCGCGACCTGATACTGGTGAAGTTCGGAGTAAAGCACTTCTTCGCCGCGAACTACGACTACCCTGATCGGCATCGTCACTGATCCCGGCTCGCCCAGCGGCCCGGGAACGACGCGACCGGCGACCGCGATGTTCATGTTCAGCTGGCCGTTTTCATATTTGCAGCCCCTGGTCACATCCGAGATCGATGCCTGATAAATGATGTTATCGGGATTTTTCTCTTCCTCGCCGCGGCGTACTTTCTTGTAGGTGTTGAAAAAAGCTGTGCCCTCGCGCAACCGGACTCTCGGGCAATATGCCCTTAGGTCAACCTGATCGATACGATCGTCAGGCTTGTCGGCGGCCTCTTTCTTGTCTTTCGAGCCAAGCCCCAAATCGGGGAATCCTCCACCCGATTGGCAGCCCGCCAACGTCAAAGCGACGGCAAATGCGCCAAAAATCGGCAATATCCGGCGATTATTCAATCGAAACTCCATTCACTGCACTTTCCTCAAAAGGAGCAAGTGTCTATACCAACGCCGCGGCAGAAATGCGACCGTTGACGCGGATGAATCTGCCGGTGTTCAACATATTTGCACTTGCAGCAGCAGGCACCCCCCAGACAGGCAGTTTTGATGAGATATGTAAGTACAAGGGGCGAGGCTTCCGTCCTGGGATTTACCGATGCGATGCTGTCGGGCCTGGCCCGCGACGGCGGACTGTATGTGCCGGAAACCTGGCCAGAGTTCAGCGTTGCGGAAATCCGGGCGATGAGAGGCCTTGACTACGCCACCCTGGCCAACCGATTGCTGACACCTTTTGTCGGTGACGAGATCGAGGCCAACGTATTCGAAGGGATGGTTCGAGACGCCTACGCGACGTTTGGTCATCCTGCGGTCTGTCCGGTGGTACAGACCGGGTCGAACGAATTCGTGCTGGAACTGTTTCATGGCCCGACGCTGGCGTTCAAGGATGTCGCCATGCAGCTTTTGTCGCGGTTGATGGATCACGCGCTGGCAGGGCGCGACCAACGGGCGACGATCGTTGGTGCGACTTCCGGCGACACCGGTGGGGCGGCGATCGAGGCGTTTGCCGGACGTGAGCGGACCGACATATTCATCATGTTCCCGCTCGGCAAAGTCTCGCCTGTTCAGCGACGGCAGATGACCACCTCGGATGCCGCCAATGTGCACGCGCTGTCGATCGAGGGGAATTTCGACGACTGTCAGGCGTTGCTCAAGGCGATGTTCAACGACAAGCCATTTCGCGACACTGTCGCACTGTCGGGCGTCAATTCGATCAACTGGGCCCGGATCATGGCGCAGATCGTCTATTACTTCTCTTCCGCCCTGACGCTCGGCGCACCGGACCGACCGGTCTCCTTCACCGTGCCGACCGGCAATTTCGGCGATATTTTTGCCGGGTACGTGGCCAAGCGCATGGGATTGCCGCTCGAACGGCTGATCATCGCCACCAATGACAACGACATCCTGGTACGCACGCTGGAAAGCGGCCGCTACGAAACGCGGGCCGTCATCGAGACCACGTCTCCGTCGATGGACATCCAGGTTTCATCCAATTTCGAACGATTGTTGTATGAGGCATCCGGACGGAACAGCGAAAGCATCGTTCGTGCCATGGACGGTTTGAACCAATCAGGCTCGTTCACACTCGAGCCGGCAACGCTGGCAACCATTCAATCGCAGTTTTCAGCCGGCCGCTCGCAACTCGACGACACCGACAAATCCATGCGCTCGCTGCTCGACGACTGCGGCTATCTGTGCGATCCACACACGGCTGCGGGTTTCAAGGTCGCACGGGAAAACGCAACGGATGCACCCATGATCGTGCTGGCGACGGCCCACCCGGCCAAGTTCCCATCGGCGGTGGAAGCGGCCACCGGCACGTCGCCCGCCCTGCCCGCACGGCTCGCCGACATGATGAACAGGGCGGAAAAGCACGCAACCCTTCCATCGGACCTTAAAATGGTGGAAGATCATATTATGCGCCACAGATCGGTATGATGAGCGCGAAGGAGAAAGCGTTTTTATGAGTGTTGATGTAAGCCGTCTGTCGAACGGCATGACGGTTGCCACCGAAACCATTCCACATCTTGAAAGCGTCGCGCTTGGCGTGTGGGTAAAGTCCGGGTCTAGAAACGAACAGGACAACGAGCACGGTATCGCGCATCTGCTGGAGCATATGGCTTTCAAAGGCACAGGCAAGCGGGATGCGTGGGAAATTGCCTCGCAGATCGAGGATGTCGGCGGTGAAATCAATGCCTCAACGAGCGTGGAAACCACTGCCTTTTATGCAAGGGTCCTTAAAGACGATGTCTCGCTGGCGGTTGATATGCTTGCCGACATCCTGAGCGATCCGAAGTTCGATCCGGCCGAACTGCAACGCGAGCAACATGTCATTTTGCAGGAAATCGGCGCGGCGCACGACACGCCCGACGACATCGTCTTCGACCGATTTACCGAGACCGCCTTTCGCCATCAGACAATCGGCCGTTCGGTCCTTGGAACTCCCGATACGGTGGAATCCTTCACCTCGACCCAATTGCGGGCG
Organism: Rhizobiaceae bacterium; assembly: GCA_963669285.2. Taxonomy (GTDB): domain Bacteria; phylum Pseudomonadota; class Alphaproteobacteria; order Rhizobiales; family Rhizobiaceae; genus JAWKWH01. Next base: position 14,252 of record CAXXSI010000023.1, read on the forward strand.
TATCTCGAACGCCAGTACGGCGCCGACCGCATGGTGATCGTTGCCGCGGGAGCGGTGACCCATCAGGAGTTCGTTCGCGAGGTGGAGCGCCATTTCGGTACCTTCCGCGAACGTGCGACCGCAAAACCGGCAGCTTATGCCAGCTATGTCGGCGGCGATTTCCGCGAAGACCGCGATCTCATGGATGCCCAGATCGTGCTCGGTTTCGAAGGCCGCGCCTACCACGTGCGCGACTTCTATGCTTCGCAGATCCTCTCGATGGTGCTCGGTGGCGGAATGTCATCGCGACTGTTCCAGGAAGTGCGTGAGAAACGCGGCCTGTGCTACTCGGTCTATGCGTTTCATTGGGGTTTTTCGGATACCGGAGTGTTTGGCGTCCATGCGGCAACCGGCAAGGAGGATATCGCAGAGCTTATCCCGGTGATTTTGAGTGAACTGAAAAAAAGCGGCGAAATGATACGGCCCGACGAACGCGCGCGCGCCGTAGCGCAGTACCGAGCAGGTCTGCTGATGTCGCATGAGAGTGCGGCCAGCCGCGCGTCGCAGATTGCGCGCCAGATGCTGCTCTTTGGCCGTCCAGTAACAACCGAGGAATTGCTGGACCGGCTGTCCAACATAACGGTCGAACGGCTGGCAGACCTGTCCGACAGATTGTTCTCGACAAAGCCGACGGTTGCTGCCGTTGGGCCGGTCGGCACCCTGCCTTCGTTCCAGGACATTCACGACCAGCTCGACCGTCACTCCTCCCCGGCGCGGCAGCTTGCCATGTAACGCGATAATGCGGATCGCGGGATCAATCATCGATTTCGTCCACCCCGGCGGGCTGGAATTGCGCAACGAGGCCGTGTTGCTGCGCTTTCCGCGCAGATCCGACTACAAGGCATGGGCGGCGCTGCGCCGGCAAAGCCGCAAATTTCTCGAGCCGTGGGAACCCTCATGGACAATGGACGAACTGGAACGCAGCGCCTGGCGCGAGCGGTTGCGCCAATACAGCCAGGACAGACGCCGCGGCACCGGGCAGACCTTTTTCATTTTTGAACGGAAAGGCAATGAACTCGCCGGCGGCATTACAATCGGCAACATCCGGCGCGGTGCGGCGCAATCGGGTCATATCGGCTATTGGATGGGAGAAAAATTCGCCGGGCACGGTTTGATGAGCGAGGCGGTTCGGCTATTGGTTGACCATGGGTTTCGAACACTCGGCTTGCACAGGATCGAGGCGGCCTGTATTCCGCAGAACAAGCGATCAATCCGCGTGCTTGAAAAAGCCGGATTTTCGAGCGAAGGACTGTTGCGCTCCTATTTACGCATCAACGGCGTCTGGCAGGATCATGTGCTATTCTCCCTGATCGACGAGGACGACAAGAAGACAAGGGCTCGGGGCTCGAAAGATTGACTATCGCGGCAAAACCACTGTTCCGAATTCTGGCACTGTTGTCTTTGGCGCTGGTGTACTGCACATCGCCTGCGGCAGCCATTGAACCGATCAAGATATCCCGGGGCGATACCGCTGTTGATCTGTCCGCGGCGGTGGAAATTCATCGCAACCAGGGCGCCAGCTTTCAGGTCAACACAGCAGCGCAGCCCGATGGCATCGTGCGGCGTATCGAAGTGGAGGCCAATGACGCGCGTTCAAGCGGCGACTGGGCCGTGTTTGCGCTTGCCAACGCGACCGAGCGGCAGATTGACCGGCTGATCGTCGCACCACACTTTAGACTGGCCGGCTCAGGTCTGTTCTCACCTGACCTGGGCTCGCAGCGCATCGTTGCAATCACACCCAGTGAAGGCTTTGCGCTCGACCGCCAATCCAGCCCCGATGCCGACATTTTCCTTGTCACGCTGGATCCAGGAACGGTTGTCACCTTCGTGGCCGAACTAGCGGCGCCCAATCTGCCCAAGCTCTATTTGTGGGACACCGAAGCCTACAAGGACACCATCAATTCATACACGCTCTACCGCGGCATCGTCATCGGCATCTCGGGTTTGCTGGCGCTGTTTCTGACAATCCTGTTCGTCGTCAAGGGAACATCGATGTTTCCGGCAACCGCCGCCCTGGCCTGGGCCGTTGTCGCCTATATCTGCGTCGACTTCGGTTTTTTAAACCGCATCATCGAGATTACGCCCGGCAATGTGCAGATGTGGCGCGCGGGCACCGAGGTTGGGCTTGCCGCCACCTTTGTCATTTTCCTGTTCACATACCTCAATCTCAACCGGTGGCACGATCACTTCAGCTACGGTGCCCTGATCTGGATATTGGGGCTGGCGCTGCTGGCGGCGGGGGCCATTATTGAACCTTCAATTGCAGCCGGAATAGCCCGTATTTCCTTTGTTCTGACTGCACTGATCGGTGTGGGTCTGATTATCTATCTGGGTGCGCAAAACTATGACCGCGCCATCATGCTTGTGCCGAGTTGGTTGATGGTGATCGTTTGGATGACCGGCACCTGGATGGCGGTAACCGGACTGTTGGACAACGATATCGTCCAACCAGCCTTGGGCGGCGGACTAATCCTCATTACGCTGCTGATCGGATTTACGGTCATGCAACATGCGTTTGCCGGCGGCGGGCTGCAGCAGGGCTTGTTCAGCGACATGGAACGCCAGGCGCTGGCGATAACCGGCGCCGGCGATCTCGTCTGGGACTGGGACGTGCTTCGCGACCGGATCGTTACGCGGCCCGACATCGCCGATGTGCTCGGACTGGCACCCAACAGCCTGCACGGGCCGGCGCGCAACTGGCTGCCTATCCTGCATCAGGAAGACCGTGACCAGTTCCGCACCACGCTCGATATCGTGCTTGAGCACCGGCGCGGCAAGGTCGGCCAGTCGTTCCGGCTTCGCGGCGCCGACGGCCACTACCACTGGTTCCTGCTCAGGGCACGCCCGGTTGTCGGCTCAGATGGCGAGATTATCCGCTGTGTCGGGACTTTGGTGGAGGTGACCGAGCAGAAGAAAGCCGAAGAACGCCTGATGCACGATGCGGTGCATGACAATCTCACCGGATTGCCCAACCGCGAATTGTTCCTCAACAGGCTTGAGACGGTCATTGCGATTTCACACGCCGAGGAAAAACTGAAGCCGACAGTGTTCTCGATCGACATCGACCGGTTCAGCCAGGTCAATGAAAGCCTGGGAATTTCGGCGGGCGATACGATATTGCTGACAGTCGCACGCCGGATGCATCGGCTCATGAAACCTCACGACACGCTCTCGCGGGTTTCAGGTGACCAGTTTGCGCTGCTTTTGTTGTCGGAGCAGGATCCCGAGAGGATAGCGGCCTTTGCCGAGGGTGTGAAACAGGCCATCGGCGCACCGATAACGTTCGGCAAAAGCGAAATCCTGCTGACTGCGTCCATCGGCTTAATTACCGCCACGTCGGTGAAAAGCTCGGCGGACGAGATGATCAAGGATTCCGAACTCGCCATGCAACAGGCGAAACGCTTTGGCGGCGACAGGATTGAGCCCTTCCGTCCGGCATTTCGCACCCATGGCACTGACCGCCTGCAACTTGAATCCGATTTGCGACGCGCGGTCGAGCGGTCGGAGTTCAAACTGGTCTACCAACCGATCGTGCGGCTCGAGGATGCTTCCATTGCGGGATTTGAGGCACTTATCCGCTGGGAACATCCACGGCGCGGCATCATCGCTCCGTCCGAATTCATCCCCGCCGCAGAAACAACCGGGCTAATCGTGCAGCTCGGGCTGTTTGCCATGCAGCGAGCGGCTGGAGATCTTTACGCGTGGCAGAGGGAAATCAGCGAAGTGCCGCTTTCCGTCTCCGTCAATCTATCCAGTCAACACCTGATCCGGCAGGATCTGGTGGCTGATGTTCGTTCCGTTCTCGCCCGATCGAGCTTGCCGGCACGGTGTTTCAGGCTTGAACTGACCGAGTCGATGGTGATGGCCAATCCGGAGCAGGCCGCACATATTCTGAAGCGGCTGAAGCAGTTGGGAATCGGACTGTCGCTTGACGATTTCGGAACCGGATTCTCTTCGCTGTCTTATCTGACGCGTTTTCCCTTCGACACGATCAAGATCGACAAGAGTTTTGTCGACGATACCAGCCCCAAAAAGACGGTGCTGCTCAAATCCATGGTCAACATGGCGCACGATCTCGGACTGTCGGTGGTCACCGAAGGCGTTGCCGACGAGGCCGACGCCGCAAAGCTTCGCGACATGGGCTGCGAGTACGTTCAAAGCTTCATGTTCGGATCGCCGATGGAGGCCGATGTGGTGCTGCGGCTTTTGAAGGAGCGGCATCCGGTGACCGAACCGGCGTGACCGGCCGAACGGCCTGTTGCCGATACCGGCGGTTTCAGGGTCAGGCGCGGCCTGCCTCGGTGCTCAGATGAACAGGGTCAATGCCGAGAGATGACAGTACACGATCGTATTTGTTGGTGATATCGGCATCGAACAGGAGCGAGCGGTCAGCCCAGCAGGTCAGCCAGCCGTTTTCGGCGATCTCGGCCTCCAGTTGACCGGGGCCCCATCCCGAATATCCAAGCGCCATAAACGCCTCGGAAGGTCCTTCGCCGTCCGATATGGCCTTGAGGATGTCGATTGTCGCCGTCATGACGATACTATCATCGACGGGCATCGATGCCTCCGACACGTAGTCGTCGGAATGGATAACGAATCCCCTGCCCTGATCGACCGGTCCGCCGCTGCGAACCACCAGATTTCGCGCGTTGTCAGGCAACCTGATCTCGTCTTTGGCGTCGATGATATTCAACTGAATCAACAACTCGGAAAACTGTATTTGCTGAGCGCGGTTGATGATCAGGCCCATTGCCCCTTCTTCGCTGTGGGCGCAAAGATAGATGACCGATCGCGTGAAGCGCTCGTCAAGCATACCCGGCATCGCGACAAGAAACTGCCCGTCAAGCGAGCTGCGCCGGTCATTGCGATTGTCACACCTGTCGATTTCCATGGTCAAAGATTATGCCTTTCACGGTCCGATGAACAGAGCAAACGGATCACAGTTGGTAATTGAGTGAACCAAGCCTTTCACACAAATATCATAATCCTTGTTCCACCTTGGCATTGCATGCGCGCTCGCAAAGGACCAAGATTTGGTCATGAAATTGCATATTTTGCCCGTTCTCGCATTTATTTCGATCGGTCTCGCAAGTCCTGCGTTTGCCGCCAGCAGCGACTGGTTTGACACCGAAGGCGGCGAAATCCGCCTGGTCACCGAAGACAAGGCAGATGAATCCGGCATTTTGAGGGGCGTACTGGAAATCGTGTTGCGCCCGGGCTGGAAAACCTACTGGATGGATCCCGGCGATGCGGGTGTCCCGCCGCAGGTGGATATCAGCGCAAGCCGCGATGTCAGCAGCGCTGTCATCCGTTTCCCGGCTCCAAGGCGCTTCGATGACGGCTACGCCGTCTGGGCCGGCTACAAGGATCATGTCCTGCTGGCCATAGAGTTCGAGGTCGGCGATTTTCCACTGCTGGAGGCCGATGTGTTTTTGGGGGTGTGCGAGAAGATCTGCATTCCCGTTCAAACACGGTTCTCGATCGATCCTTACGCAGTTAGCGCCGATGGCGCTGAGGCAAAAACGGTAGAAGATGCCTTCGCCGGACTGCCAAAAGCAGCGGATGAAACGTTCCGATTACATGCTCTTGAATTGACCACAGGTGAAACGTTGCGTGCGCGGACCACGAATCCTGCGATAGATGGGAACAAAGAGCTGTTCATCGCATCAGCCGAAGGTTGGTATTTTGGTACGCCGAAGCTTTCTGAGGATGGTCAGGTTTTCGATGTACCAATTCTGGGACGGCCTAAAAACACCGGTGATGACGTGAAATTCAACTACACCTTGATATCGGGCGCCGACGCCGTTTCGGGCACCACGACAATTTCGACCGCGAAATCCAACTGACCATCTCGGGATAGTGCAAGAAAACGAGGCCTGGTTCTGGACTTCGCGCACCAGCGTCATACCTGTGACAGGCGGGCACATTTTTTGAGATTGGAGAACCTGATGACCATTTCAGTTGGGCAAAAGCTTCCTGAAGCGACATTCAAGACCGTAACCAGCGATGGCCCAACTGATCTGACCAGCGCTGATGTCTTCGCCGGCAAGAAGGTCGTCCTGTTTGGCGTTCCGGGTGCGTTTACCGGGACATGCACCAACCAACACATGCCGGGCTTCGTGGAAAACCACGACACTCTGCTGGCCAAGGGCGTGGACACGGTGGCCGTGGTTTCGGTCAACGATCCGTTCGTGATGAATGCCTGGTCCAAGGCCACCAATGCGAATGGCAAAATCCTCTCGCTCGCCGATTGGGACGGGACATTCGCCAAAAACACCGGGCTTGACGTGGATTTGGCGATAGCCGGAATGGGTCTGCGATGCCAACGCTTTTCCATGATCGTCGAGGACGGAACTGTGACGTCGCTCCATCTTGAGCCGAAGCCCGGTCAGGCCATCGAAACGGGTGCCGCAAAAATTCTCGAGGAATTGTAAAACGGCGGATAAATTGCCGCCGCGAAACGCAAATTCTATTTGTGGGGCTCCATGCCTCTACGCGCCAGTTCGTCGGCACGCTCGTTTTCCGGATGACCGGCATGACCCTTGATCCAATGCCAACTGACCTTGTGCCGACCTCTCGCCTCATCCAGCGCCTGCCATAGTTCGGCGTTCTTGACCGGTTTTTTTGCAGCGGTTCGCCATCCGTTGTTTTTCCAGCCGTCGATCCAGCCGGAAATACCGTCGCGAACGTAAACGCTGTCGGTATAAAGATCGACCTGACAAGGTTCCTTGAGCGCATTGAGCGCCTCAATCGCAGCGGATAGTTCCATGCGGTTGTTAGTGGTTTCCGCCTCGCCGCCATAGAGCTCCTTTTCAACCCCGCCAAACCGCAACAGTGCGCCCCAACCACCGGGACCGGGATTGCCGGAGCAAGCCCCGTCGGTAAAAATCTCCACTGATTTCATGGTGTTACCAAGCCATATTCGCGCGCTGATTCAATACCGCGATGAAAGCGAAGACGCCTGATATATTCCGTCGGATCGCGCTTCTTGATCAGATCGCCATCCGGACCGGCACTCCAATCATACAGCCGGGTCAGCAGAAACCGCAGCGCCGCGCCGCGCGCCAATACCGGTAGAGCTTCGGCTTCCTCGGATTCCAGTGCGCGCACCGATTGATAGCCCGACAACAGCGCTGTTCCCTTGGTCAGGTTGAAGGAAAAGTCGCGCTCGAAACACCAGGCATTCAGGCAGATGGCGACGTCGTAAGCATAGAGGTCATTGCAGGCGAAATAGAAATCGATCAGCCCCGACAGCTCACCGCCGAGGAAGAACACATTGTCGGGGAACAGATCGGCGTGGATCACGCCTGCAGGCAATTTTTTGGGCCAGGCGGAGGCGATCACCGCAAAATCCGCGTCGATCTCATCGGCAAGACCGGGAGCAACTGTATCAGCGCCGGATCTGGCCTTTTCCCAAAGGCCGCGCCAACCGTCCGGGTCGAGCGCATTTGGCCGGGAGAGCGGGAAATCGGCGCCGGCGATGTGAAGCCGGGCGATCGCTTCGCCGACCTGCCGGCAATGTTCGACAGTCGGCCGGCGCATCCACATGCCTTCGAGAAACGTTATCAACGCAGCGGGCCGGCCGGCCAACTGACCGACAACGGCTCCGTCATCACGGTGCACCGGAAGCGGGCAAGCGATGTTCTTACCCGCCAGATGCTCCATCAAGCCGAGAAAGAACGGTAAGTCGGCTTCCGCGACCCGCTTTTCGTAAAGCGTCAGAATGTAGGAAGCATCCGAGGTATGAACGAGAAAATTTGTGTTCTCGGTGCCTTCGGCAATTCCCTTATAGGACAGCAGTTCGCCGACGGAATAGTGTCCTAGGAACTCGGCCAGTTCGATCTCAGTTATGTCAGTATATACCGCCATCAGGCCGATCCGTTGACAAAGGCCATGTCGGCGGTGGTCAGTTCCTGGTCGCGAAGGTCGCGCATGACCGGAAACTCTTCCGTTTCGGTTGCCGTGACGGCGAGCTCGACGGAGACATCGTAGCGGGCATTAAATGCTTCGATGATTTCGTCGACGATGATTTCCGGCGCCGAGGCTCCAGCGGACAGTCCCAGCACAGAGATTCCGTCCATGTCCGGCCAGGAGATTTCCGCAGCCCTCTGCACGAGAATAGAGCGTTTGGCGCCGGCGCGTTCGGCAACTTCCACCAAGCGACGGGAATTGGAGGAATTCGGCGCGCCGACAACGATGAACAAATCCGCACCCGCCGCCGTTTGCTTGACCGCCTCCTGGCGGTTTGTCGTCGCATAACAGATCGATTCTGCTGCCGGTGACTGAATATCGGTAAAACGCCTCTTCAAGGCCTCGATGATCCCGGCGGTATCTTCAACCGACAGGGTGGTCTGAGTAACAAAACCAAGCGCCGAGCCCTCCGGCGGCGCAAAATCGTTGGCATCGTCCTCCGTCTCGATCAGCGAAACGGCGCCCGCCGGCAACTGGCCCATGGTGCCGATGACCTCGGGGTGGCCTGCGTGTCCTATCAGAAGCACGTGACGGCCCAGTCGCTGATGGCGCATGGCCTGTTTGTGAACCTTCGAAACCAGCGGACAGGTGGCGTCAAGATAAAACAGGTTTCGCGATTCAGCATCGGCGGGAACGGATTTGGGCACGCCGTGCGCCGAGAACACTACCGGGCAGTGGCGATGTTCCGCGGGGATTTCATCGAGTTCCTCGATAAATACCGCGCCACGTTTCTGCAAGCCTTCGACCACGTACCGGTTGTGCACGATCTCGTGGCGTACATAGACCGGCGCACCGTATTTTTTCAGCGCCAACACGACAATCTGGATCGCCCTGTCAACACCGGCACAAAAGCCGCGCGGTTGGCACAGGCGGATCGTCAGAGGAGGTTTGGTGTCGGTAGCTGGCATGCTTTTGTCATCTCGTTTGCGAGCGGTGATGACCGTTTTGGCCCACCAATGTCAAGCGTCTGGGCCGGTCAGCTGCGCGATCGCTCGCGCCAGAGCCAAAAGCCGAATACACCGGCCAGCGAAGCGGCCAATCCGTACCAAGTCACAGCGTAGGGCAGATGGTTGTTGGGCATATTGACAATCGTCACGCCGCCTATAGGCAACCCGCCCGGATTGGGCGCATCATCGGCATCGACAAACATGGGAACGACCTCACCGGCAAGCCGGTACCCGCTTAGACGCGCCATGGTGTCCAAATCCTTCCAGTAATAGATATTCTTGGAAAGATCGTTGTCTGGAACCACCCATGACGGTTTGCGGTCCAAACGATTGCGGGCAAGTCCGGTCACCGAGACCGGCCCATCGATCTGTCCATCGGATCTGCTACCGGGATCCTTCCTGTCGAAGGGCACAAATCCGCGGTTGACGAACACGATCCGGCCGTCGCCGAGCCGCAATGGCGTATAGACGAAATAACCACTCAGGCCGTTGTGGGTGGCAAAGAAATGGCGTTCGTTCAGGTGCTCGAATTGCCCCGAAACCACCACCGGGCGGTAATCGACATCGCCGGTCTCGCGCATAATCCGCTCGATATCTGCAAAGTCTCGCGGTTGTGACTTCAACCGGTCGGTGATCGAGGCCAGCAGATCCTGTTTCCACTGCAACCGCTGAACCTGCCATGTACCAAGGCCGAGCAGAGCGATGAAAACCAGACATGTAAGGACAATGAAGACCTTGCGTTTCCACTGACTGCCGGAGCGGCGCGAACCATCGTTCATGTCGCCTATTCCAGCTTTCCCTGGGCGGCCTTGTTGGCATATTGGAGGTTGATGAGGACACCTTTGATCAGACGCAATGCGGTCAGGCACAGCACGACGGCAAGTGGAATCCAGAGCATGAAATGCACCCATAAGGGCGGCCCGAAACTGACCTCCAACCATAGCGCCAGACCGACGACGACAAAACCGATGATCAAGATGACGAATACCGCCGGTCCGTCTCCGGCGTCGGCGAAGTCATAATCCAGGCGGCAGTTCGCGCAGGATTTTCCGACCGACAGAAAACCGGAAAACAAGCGGCCCTGACCGCATCGCGGGCAGTTGCCGCGCAAGCCTGCGCTGACTGGATCAACCGGCGGATAGTGGGCTTTGTCGGCGTTCATAGGCCCTTTCCTCAACCACCGGGGGCGGCCATGCTGCCATGACCGCCCCCAAACTGCTCATACCGTACAGGACGCCTGTTCAGTGCGCGATCGGCGCTCCAGATGACGCCCAAACATAGACGCAGGTGAACAGGAACAGCCACACAACGTCAACGAAATGCCAGTACCAGGCGGCAGCCTCAAATCCGAAATGCTGCTCCGGCTTGAAATGACCGGCCATCGCCCGGAACAGACAGACCAGCAGGAAGATCGTTCCGACCAGAACATGGAAACCGTGGAAACCGGTCGCCATGAAGAAGGTGGCGCCGTAGATCGAATCCTTGAAGGCAAAGGGCGCGTGCGCGTACTCATAAACTTGGACCGCCGAGAACAGCGCGCCAAGCGTAACGGTCAGGACAAGGCCCCAAATCAGCCCCTGGCGGTCGTTGTGCAACAGCGCATGGTGCGCCCAGGTGACCGTCGTTCCCGACAGCAGCAGGATAATCGTGTTGTAAAGCGGCAGATGGAAGGGATCCAGCACCTCGATGCCCTGGGGTGGCCAGGTTCCGCCAGTGAACGCAACACGTGCCGTTTGCGCCGCCTCGTTGGAATAAAGGCTGGCATCAAAAAACGCCCAGAACCAGGCAACGAAGAACATTACCTCGGAGGCGATGAACATGATCATGCCGTACCGCAGATGCAGCGATACAACACGGGTATGGTCGCCTGCATGGGCTTCCTTGATCGTATCCGTCCACCAGACGAACATGGTGTAGAGCACGATGGCAAAGCCGATGAAGAACAGCCACGGATTGGCGATATTGAATCCGAAGATGGGGAATTCACCGCCATTTAGGTAGCGCATCCACGCCACGCCGCCGATTGCCATGATCAAGGCTCCAGTCGCGCCTATCAATGGCCAGGGGCTCGGGTCGAGAATGTGGTAGTCGTGATTTTTCGCGTGTGAATCGGCCATATCAACCCCCAAGGTTATTGTCCGTGGTTGTATTCAAATTGCCCGCAGCGATCGGCTCCTCGCCGTCGATAGGGAAGAAAGTGTATGAAAGCGTAATTGTATGGAGATCGTTCATCTCCGGTGCGTCGACGATGTCCGGATCGACGAAAAACACCACCGGCATGTCCAGCGTTTCGCCCGGCTTCAACTCGGTATCGGTGAAGCAAAAGCACTCCATCTTGTTGAAGTAAGCACCGGCAAATTGCGGCGTAACGTTAAACGTCGCCCTGCCTCGCGCCGATTCGCCAAACAGGTTTTTCGCTTCGTAGGCGATCTTGACCGTTTCGCCGATGTTCATGGTGATATCGCGTTGAACCGGTGCAAAATCCCAAGGCAATCCGCCAGCGGTATTGGCATCAAAACGAACAGTGATCTTGCGATCGAGAATTCGGTCGGACGCCTGCTCAACGCGCTGTGTCGTACCGCCGTAACCGGTGACCTGACAAAATATCTGATACAGTGGAACCGCCGCATACGACATGCCGATCATGCCGGCAAAAAATGCCAGGCAGGAAACCGCGATCAGCTTGTTGGACCGGCTCTTCGATTGGCTCATCGGCATCTCACAGCGGCCTGTCAAACAATGCGGGGCCAAGCTTTGCCAAGCTCGCCACGTAGACCAGGATAACGAATGCGGCCAGTGCCAAACCGATAGCCAGGCTGCGGCTGCGGCGCGCTTTCAACTGAGTTTCGGTCGGGGTGATCGCGTCTTTTGCCATTGTTCAGCCCACCATGCCCAAAACACCCGAGAACACCACTTCTCCCAGCAACACGGCAAATAGGCCAAACAGATAAAGCAGGGAAAATTTGAACATGGCCTTGGCGGGCTTCATGGTCTTGTCGCCGTCGTCCATCTTGAGCACGTTCCAGGCACGCCAGATGAATCCAATGCCAAGAATGGTGGAAACGGCACCATAGACAGCGCCGCCAAATCCAAGCAGCCACGGTGTCACGCCGACCGCCGATACAACAAGCGTATAGGCGAAAATCTGCCGCCGGGTAGAATGATGGCCCGCCACGTTGGGCATCATCGGAATGCCGGCACGGCCGTAGTCGGCGGATTTGAACAGCGCCAGGGCCCAGAAATGCGGCGGCGTCCAGAGAAATATAATCAGAAAAAGAACCAAGCTCTCGAGCGATACCGCGCCGGTCGCCGCCGCCCAACCGACAACCGGCGGAAATGCACCGGCGGCCCCGCCGATCACGATGTTCTGCGGGGTCGAGCGCTTCAGCCACATCGTATAGACCACGGCGTAGAAAAAGATCGTGAAGGCCAGCAACGCTGCGGCAAGCCAATTTACGAATATGCCCAGCGTGATTACCGAAATGAACGACAACACCAGGCCGAATACCAAGGCCTCGCCGGCGGCAACCTTGCCGGATGGGACCGGGCGGTTCGCCGTGCGTGACATGACCGCATCGATATCGGCGTCATACCACATATTCAATGCGCCCGACGCGCCGGCACCGACAGCGATGCAGAGGATCGCGGTGACAGCCAGAACGGGATCGATGGCAACCGGCGCGACGAACAGACCGACAGCGGCGGTGAAAACCACAAGCGACATGACGCGCGGCTTGAGCAGTGCGATGAAATCGCCTGCCGCTGCCTCGGAGAGACCGGCGTCCGTGCTGTTGGTTTCAACAAATGCCATCGGGGTCGTGTTTACCTTTCAATTTCGGGGCCACCATCTGTCGGTTGCCCCGAATGTCGGATCGATCGCCGGACTACCGGATCTTCGGCAGTTGCTCCCACTGGTGATAGGGCGGCGGTGACGGCAATTGCCATTCGAGCGTGTCGGCGCCCTCGCCCCACGGATTTGCGCCTGCGACGCGCTTCTTGGAGAAGGCCTCGAACACACCGTAGAGGAAGATCAGTACGCCAATGGCCGAAAGATACGAACCATAGGACGACACGGCATTCCAACCGGCAAAGGCGTCCGGATAGTCGATATAGCGGCGCGGCATCCCGGCAAGACCGAGGAAATGCTGCGGGAAGAACACCAGATTGACGCCGATGAAGGTGACCCAGAAGTGCGTGCGGGCAATCAGCGGCGAGTACATGTAGCCGGTCATTTTGGGGAACCAGTAGTACCAGCCGGCAAATATGCCGAATGTTGCGCCCAGCGACATGGTGTAGTGGAAATGCGCGACAACGTAGTAGGTGTCGTGAAACGCCCGGTCGAGCCCGGCATTGGCGAGCTGAACGCCTGTCACACCGCCAACCGTGAACAGGAAGATGAAGCCAATCGCCCAAAGCATCGGCGTGCGCATCGATATCGATCCGCCCCACATCGTCGCGATCCACGAGAATATCTTAACGCCGGTCGGCACTGCGATAACCATCGTGGCAAACACGAAATAGCGCTGTGCGTTGAGCGAAATGCCGGTGGTGTACATGTGGTGGGCCCACACGATGAAGCCAACGACGCCGATCGCAACCATGGCGTAGGCCATGCCCAGATATCCGAACACCGGCTTGCGCGAGAAGGTCGAGACGATGTGGCTGATAATGCCGAATGCCGGCAGGATCAGGATGTAGACCTCGGGATGTCCGAAGAACCAGAACAGATGCTGGAACAGGATCGGATCGCCGCCACCCTCGGGCGAGAAGAATGCTGTGTCGAAATTGCGGTCCGTCAGCAACATGGTAATCGCACCGGCAAGGACCGGCAGCGACAGCAACAGCAGAAACGCCGTGACTAGCACCGACCAGGCAAACAACGGCATTTTATGAAGCGTCATGCCCGGAGCGCGCATGTTGAAAATGGTGGTGATGAAGTTGATGGCGCCCAAAATGGAAGACGCGCCGGCAATGTGCAGCGCCAGAATGGCGAGATCCATCGCCGGACCGGGCTGACCGCTTGTCGATAATGGCGGATAAACCGTCCAACCGCCACCGACACCAAAACCGCCCGCCGGGCCCGGTACGAACATCGACAGAACCAGCAGGAAGATCGCCGGCGGCAACAGCCAGAACGAAATGTTGTTCATGCGCGGAAAGGCCATGTCCGGAGCGCCGATCATGATCGGCACCATCCAGTTGCCAAATCCGCCGATCAGCGCCGGCATGATCATGAAGAAGACCATGATCAGCCCGTGGGCGGTCACAAACACATTGAACAGGTGCTTGCCCGCATCGATCGCCGAATCGCCTTCAAAACCGTAGACCATCTCGGCCAGGCCGTGGAAGATCTGAATTCCGGGTTCAGCAAGCTCCCAGCGCATCAGAACGGAAAGCAGACCGCCAATGACGCCCGCCGTAATGGCGAATATCAGATATAGCGTGCCGATGTCCTTGTGGTTGGTTGAGTACATCCAACGCCGGACAAAGCCCTGCGGCTTGTGGTCGTGGTCATCGTGAGCTGCGGCATCTGCCATGTCTTCCGCTCCGTATTGTTATCTCGTTGCCCTCTACCGCCTATTCAGCGGCTGCAAGCTTGTTTTTCGATTCGATTGAAGCCATCAGCGCCTTGTTGGCGGCACTCAGGTCGGACTGCGCAGCCGCATACCAGTTCTGATACTGATCTGCTGAAACGACCCGAATGGCAATCGGCATATAGGCGTGATCCTTGCCGCACAGCTCGGAACACTGACCGAAATAAAGGCCTTCCTTGGTCGCCTTGAACCAGGTTTCGTTGATCCGGCCTGGCACCGCATCGACTTTGATGCCGAACGAAGGCATGGCGAAGGCGTGGATGACATCGCTTGCCGTCACCAATACCCGCACGGTCGTGCCGACCGGAACGACGACATCGTTGTCTGTCGCCAGCAGGTGCGGATAGGCCGCCTTGTCTTCCTTGCCAAGCGCGGTCCGGTCAGCATCCACCAGAAGGGCGGCGTTGAACGAAAGCGGGTCGTCGCCGACCTGATATTCGTAGTCCCAGTTCCACTGGTTACCGGTGGCCTTGATCGTCAGACCGGCTTCCTCCGGCGGCGTGTACTGCGCGGTCAGAAGCTGAAACGACGGAACGGCGATGGCCAGCAGGATCAACACCGGACCGAGCGTCCAGACCACTTCGATCAACGTATTGTGACTGGTACGGGAAGGATTGGGATTGGCGCTTTCGCGATAGCGAATCATGCACCACCCGAGCAGGCCCAAAACGAATATCGAGATCGGTATGATGAACCAGAGCGTATAGGCCTCAAACCAGGTGATTTCCTCCATGATCGAGGTGACCGCCGGCTGAAACCGTGTCTGCCATGGTTCAGGCTTCGCGGCATTTGCCGCAGTCGCTGCCAGCGCGGTCATCGACAGCGCCGTTGCTGCAAGAATTTTTTTATTCAATTTCGTCATCTCCCGGTCAGGGCCCCGCTTCGCAAACATCCAAACGTGCCAAGGCCGACGGAATTCCGTCCCTCATATCCGGCTGTTCAAACCATACTCTCCGCCCATCCGCAAGAAAGTAGCGCTGCAAAACTCTGCGGCATTTTTGCGCTATCGCAAACAACAAAGGCAGCCACCCTGCCAATGGGCTGGCAAATTCACCGAATTTTCAGGGTTATCAGCCTTTAAACAGTGCGTGCGCCGTCTCAATTCGGGCGGAATTTTCATACACATCGCGGCAAAATATTTGGCGATATGTGGGCGGATGGGCATTTGCGTTTTCATTTATTCGCAATCGTCGCAATGTAAGATCAAATGATTCGCAGAAAGGATGCCTATGCGGGTGGTGGTTTCTTATCTCGTCTCCGCGGTTATCGCGGGAACAGCGTCGCTGCTGTTTACCGGAGCAGTATTCGCCCAGCAGGGCAGTGTGCGTTCCGAACACGGAGCCTGGTCGATCATATGCGACACACCCGCCGGGGCGTCGGCTGAGCAATGCGCCATGATGCAGAATGTCGTGGCCGAAGACCGACCCGAGGTTGGCTTGTCGGTGGTCGTGCTTCGAACCGCCGACAACAAGGCCGAAATCCTTCGCGTGCTGGCGCCGCTTGGTGTTCTGCTGCCCAACGGGCTGGGGCTCAATGTCGATGGCAAGGATATCGGCCGCGCCTATTTCGTGCGCTGTTTCCAGGACGGTTGCTATGCGGAAGTGATTTTGGAAAAGCCGCTGCTCGATACGCTGAAATCCGGCGGTTCGGCGACATTCATCGTTTTCCAGACACCTGAAGAAGGCATCGGCATTCCGGTGGATCTTACAGGATTTGCCGACGGATTCGCCAATCTGCCGTAACGTTTCGGCGTATTGGAAGCGTTAGCCGTCTCGCATCGCAAACATGATCGCACCGCCGCCAATTGCTCCGATACCGGCGCCGGCCAGCGCATAATCAAGGCCGAACAACAATCCGGCTCCAAATCCGACGACAATGCCGATGATGATCCAGCGCGCTTTGCTCATGGACAACTGGATGCCAATATTTTGCTTTGCGGGCAATGGGTGACCTTCGCTTTGCCATTTCCTATATAGGACGGAAATGAGTGATGGAGAAAATCTGTGCCCGACAGTCTGCTAGAATCGTTTGATGTTTCCGAAGACAAAATCCGCCGGACGGTGGCGGAAACGGTTCATGGAGCCGATGATGGGGAACTGTTCGCCGAGTATCGCGAGAGTGAATCGCTTGTCTTCGACAACGGCCACCTCAAGACGGCCAACTTCAATTCCGACCAGGGATTCGGCCTACGCGCTGTTGCGGGAGAGGCAACGGGCTATGCGCATTCGTCGGATCTCACCGAGGCTTCACTGAAACGGGCCGCGGCGTCGGTCTCGGCGGTCAAGGGCGGCTTTTCGGGTAGCGCGGCACCGGGACCTCGAAAAACCAATCGCCATCTTTATTCAGACAACAATCCGCTGCTGGAACCCGGGTTCGAGCAGAAAGCGAAATTGTTGCAGGAAATTGACGGCTGGCTGCGTGCACGCGATCCCCGGGTCAGACAGGTAACCGCCGCGCTGACGGCGTCCTGGCAGCACGTGGAGGTTTTGCGTGGCGACGGCACCCATATGCGCGATATCCGGCCGCTGGTGCGCATGAACATATCCGTCGTTGTCGGTGAGGGCGACCGGCAGGAAACCGGCTCCTATGGCGCCGGTGGACGGAAGGCCTTCGGCGAGTTCGTGGCGGAGAAGGCCTGGCAGGATGCAGCCAGGGAAGCATTGCGGCAGGCACTGGTCAATCTGGAGGCCGTGCCGGCACCGGCGGGAACATTCGATGTGGTGCTCGGCGCCGGCTGGCCCGGCGTCATGCTGCATGAAGCGGTTGGGCACGGGCTGGAAGGCGATTTCAACCGCAAGAAAACCTCCGCCTTTGCCGGGTTGATGGGCGAGCAGGTCGCGGCAAAGGGCGTAACCGTCGTCGATGACGGCACGATTGCCGAACGGCGCGGGTCGCTGACCATCGATGATGAAGGTACGCCATCGGCCCATAACGTTCTGATCGAGGACGGCAAACTGGTCGGTTTCATGCAGGATCGGCAAAACGCACGCCTGATGGGGGTCGAGCCAACCGGCAACGGAAGGCGTGAATCCTACGCTCACCAGCCGATGCCACGCATGACAAACACCTACATGCTGGGCGGCGACCATACGCCCGAGGAGATTATCTCATCGGTCAAAAACGGCGTCTACGCCGTCTCATTCGGCGGCGGACAGGTGGACATCACCTCCGGTAAATTCGTTTTCGGCTGCACCGAAGCCTACAAAATCGAGAACGGCAAGGTGACCCAGCCAATCAAGGGCGCGATGCTGATCGGGAACGGGCCGGATGCCATGCATCGTGTGTCAATAGTCGGCAATGACATGAAGCTCGACACCGGTATCGGCATGTGCGGAAAGGGCGGACAGGGTGTGCCCGTCGGCGTCGGCCAGCCGCATCTGCGCATGGACCAGATGACTGTTGGCGGGACCGAGGCGTGATACGATCAAATTGAAGTTTGACCCTCAAAACTTTAATCTGGGCCGCGAATTTTAAAGCCATGTACAAATTACGTCATATCCAATCCATCCCATAGAAGTCCAATCGCTATGCAGACCCAGCCCACCTCCATCGTCGTTCTTACCGGGGCCGGCATTTCGGCGGAGAGCGGCGTGTCGACCTTTCGCGACAAGGACGGCATTTGGGCAACGGTTGATTATCGCGATGTGGCAACGCCGGAGGGATTTGCCCGTAATCCCGACATGGTGCATGAATTCTACAATGCCCGCCGCGCCAAGATGGCGGATTACCAACCGAATGCGGCGCACATCGCATTGGCAGATTTCGAGGCGAGATTTCCCGGCAAATTCGCGCTCGTCACCCAAAATGTCGATAATCTGCACGAGCGCGGCGGTTCGAATAACCTGATCCATATGCACGGAACGCATCTGAACGTGCTGTGCACCAGCTGCGGACATCGCCAACCGTGGGAGACGGAGCTGTCCACCACTGTCCCCTGCCCCGCGTGCAAAGCGCCCGGATATCTGCGCCCGGACGTCGTCTGGTTCGGTGAAGTGCCTTACCACATGGAACGCATCTACGCCTTGCTGGCGGCCTGCGACCTGTTCATTTCAATTGGGACGTCCGGCAATGTCTATCCCGCAGCACAGTTTGTGCAGGAAGCGAACCTTGCTGGAGCGCATACCGTCGAGCTTAACCTGGAGCCTTCGGAAGGCATTGGTGCCTTTGCGGAAGCCATTCACGGCAAGGCAACGGAAGTCGTGCCTGCGTATCTTCGGTCTTTGCTTGATTAGGGCCGACGTCTGGGTTTTTCCAACAACGCGACGGCCTCTACATGGGGCGACCACAAAAACTGGTCGATCGGTGTGACCGATTTCAACCGGTACCCTCCTGAAACCAGGATCGACAGGTCGCGTGCCAGCGTCGTCGGATTGCAGGAAACCGCCGCCACCTGCCGGATATCAGATTTGGCGATGGCGCGTGCCTGATCCTCCGCACCGGATCGCGGCGGGTCGAAGACAAGCCCGTCAAACCGCTTCAACTCCATTGGCGTTACCGGGCGGCGAAACAAGTCGCGCCGTTCGTGCGTCACGGTTTTCAAACCGTTGGCAAACCGAAAACCGATATCCAGTGCGGCCAGGGCGTTGGCGTCCTGTTCGACCGCGTGAACCACCGCCGATTTGGCCAGCCGCAGCGCGAATGTGCCGGAACCGGCAAACAGATCAATCACCCGCCTGGCCTTGCCGAGATGCTCGCAGACAAGCCGAGCCATGCTCGTTTCTGCCGCCGCAACCGCCTGCAGGAAGCCGCCGGGCGGTAACGGGACCGAGACATCTCCGTATGCCATCGACCGGCCTGAGAGGCTCGATGATGGTTTCGCCATCAACGCTGACGCGGGCAAATTTTACATCGATTGCCAGCTGTGAGATATCACGCTTTAGCCTGTCGGATGGAGTATCCACATCGACGATCCCGACATCCAATCCGGATTTCGATGCGGTCACCGTCATACGCATCGGCTGCCTTGTCTTGCCGAACAGGGCGGCCAGCGATCGCAATCGGGACAACGCCTCGACGATTTCCGGTACAAGTACCGGGCATTCGACAATGTCGACAATGGCGTGGCTTGCCGCTTCATTGAAGCCAAGCATGGTACCGCCCGCTGTATTTCGTGCCGAGAACACCGCGCGGCGTCTGCTCCCCGCCTTGCATGGCGTGATTGCATCAGGCTCGATATCGATGCCAAACCGTTGCAGCGATTGCACCAGTTGGTCGCGTTTCCAACTGAGGTAGGCGTCTGGTGCCATGTGCTGCAGAGCGCATCCGCCGCAGGTACCGAAATGACGGCATATGGCCGGAACGCGGCCTGCGGACGGGGAATGCACGCGTCGGATTGCTGCACGTTTGCCACTGATTTCGCCTTCAATGCGCTCGCCCGGCAATGCGAAGGGCACAAAGACCGGCCCATCGGGTGTATCGGCAATCCCGTCGCCCTGTGCGCCCAGGCGGTTTATCTCCAATATCCGGGTCATCGGTCCTTGATCCCGCTGAGCAGGAACTCGGAATTGCCGTCGCCGCCGAATATCGGAGAGCTGCAAAATCCCAGCGACCGCCATCGCGGAAACGTATCAAGCCAGCGGGAAAGGCTCTCGGCGATATCAACGGCGGCGACCTTGTCACGCAGCAAACCGCCCTTGCCTATGGCTTGCGGCCCGGCTTCGAATTGCGGTTTGACGAGAAAAACACCGAATGCGTTTGAATTCGCCAACTCAAGCGCCGGCGGAAGCGCCAGTTTCAGCGAAATGAAGCTCACATCTGAAACCACAACCTCAGGCTTGGTGTCGTCCAGGTGATCGGGCGTCAGGTCCCGTGCATTTAATCTTCAATCGCGGTTACCCGATTATCGGTTCGTATCGCCTGATCCAACTGGCCATGACCGACATCGACCGCGAAAACATGAGCGGCATTGCGTTCAAGCAGCACTTGCGTAAAGCCCCCGGTGGATGCCCCCAGATCAAGTGCCGACCGGCCTGCCGGATCGAAACCGAAATGGTCCAGTCCGGCGACCAGTTTCAGTGCCGCCCGCGAAACATAACCTCGAGCCGGATCGTCGACATCGATCGCACAATCCGACTTGACCAACTGACCAGGTTTTGTCGCAGCCCGGCCGTCAACGATCACCGTACCGCGCTTTATGGCATCACGGGCCCGGGAACGGCTTGCGTAGACGCCGCGACTGACCAGAAGCTGATCAAGCCTGGCATCCGCAGATGTTGCTGATTGATCCGCCATCGGCGCTCAATGGCCAATGCATCGGGCAAATGCAAGCCGAAACCGGAATACGGCCGGTAAGTCAGATCTTGCCGAGACGGTATGCAGGAACGCCGCGCGCCGGAGCCAGCCCATTATGCCAGACGCTGCCCGAACCGCGGCCGGTCACCGATCCGGTGTGCTGATTGGCTGACCGAAGTGTCGCGTTATCGACGATGCCGGGTTCTTCGTCATGGTTAAATCCGCCACGGATTTCGCCCATTTTTGCAGCGACGATTTGCGCCGCCGCTTTCTCCAAGGCCGGATCATGGCGCGACGTCGAATTTGCGAATGCGACTGCCGGAATCAATACCAGCAATGTGGTTATGATGGCCTTCATGGCTCTTCTCCCTGTCCACGTAATGTGTATCAGGGATGGCTGAACATTCGGCCAATAGACAGGGTAACGAATCTCGAAAAATTCTGCGTAAACAGAGCGTTAAGTGCAATGGCTAGTTCGGTGATTCAGGCCCGCACGATCCCGGAAACCTGACCG
The DNA here is from genome assembly GCA_963669285.2 of Rhizobiaceae bacterium. Lineage (GTDB taxonomy): Bacteria > Pseudomonadota > Alphaproteobacteria > Rhizobiales > Rhizobiaceae > JAWKWH01. The sequence goes on from CAXXSI010000023.1 coordinate 35,548, forward strand.
AGAGCGCTGAACACCGTGTTCACGATGCCGGATTTATCAAGGCCGCTATCAGCATACATCTTCTCGGGCTTGGCCTGATCAACAAAGCTGTCGGGCAGGACGAGCGGACGGACTTTCAAGCCGGTATCGAGTACGCCGTTTTCAGCCAGTAACTGCATGACATGGCTGGCAAAACCACCAATGGCGCCTTCCTCCACAGTAACGAGCACTTCATGCTCGCGGGCCATGCGCAGCACCAATTCGTGATCCAGCGGTTTGGCGAAACGCGCATCGGCAACGGTTGTCGACAGGCCGGCGGCATCGAGTTCCTCGGCGGCGGCGAGACAGTCGGCCAGGCGTGTGCCGAATGACAACAACGCCACCTTGTTGCCTTCCCGCACCACTCGCCCACGGCCGATATCAATGATACTGCCGCGTTCGGGCATATCGACGCCGACGCCGTTGCCACGGGGATAGCGGAACGAAATCGGACCTTCATCATAGACGGCCGCAGTGCGGACCATGTGCTTCAGTTCGGCCTCGTCTGCCGCAGCCATGACAACCATGCCCGGCAGCGTCGCGAGATAGGTGGTGTCGAACGCGCCACAATGGGTCGGACCGTCGGCGCCGACAAAGCCTGCCCTGTCTATAGGGAATCGCACCGGCAATCCCTGAATGGCGACGTCGTGAACGACCTGATCATAGGCGCGCTGCAGAAATGTCGAATAGATGGTGGCAAAGGGCTTGTAGCCCTCGCTGGCAAGCCCGGCGCAAAATGTGACCGCATGTTGCTCGGCAATGCCGACATCAAACGTACGGTCGGGAAATTCAAGGCCAAAATGGTCAAGGCCAGTCCCGGAGGGCATGGCTGCCGATACGGCGACAATCCTGTCATCTTCACGCGCCTCCTGAACAAGGCTTTCAGCGAAGACTTTGGTATAGCTCGGTGCGTTTGACGGCGCCTTTGCCTGGGTGCCGGTGATCACGTCAAACTTGCCGACGCCGTGATATTTGTCCTCCGCCTCTTCAGCGGGCGCATATCCCTTGCCTTTTTGCGTAATGACGTGAACCAGCACCGGCCCGGTGCCGTTGTCGCGGACGTTTTTAAGAACCGGAACCAGATGTTCGAGATTGTGCCCGTCAATCGGCCCGATGTGGTAGAAGCCCATCTCCTCGAACAGCGTGCCGCCGGTGACGTATCCGCGCGCATGCTCTACCGCGCGGGTGATCGCCCGGTCGATGCGCTTGCCAAGATAGGCGGTCATCTTCTTGCCGATATCACGGAAACCCTGGTAGGTCCGACCTGAAGCAAGGCGGGCCAGATAGGCGCTCATGGCGCCGGTCGGTTGCGCAATCGACATGTCGTTGTCGTTCAGGATGACAATCAGACGCGCATCGAGCGCACCCGCATTGTTCATGGCTTCGTAGGCCATTCCGGCCGACATCGCGCCATCGCCAATAACCGCAATGACGTTGTTGTCACCGCCGCTCATCTCGCGCGCAACCGCCATGCCGAGACCGGCCGATATCGACGTCGACGAATGCGCCGCACCGAAAGGGTCGAATTCGCTTTCGGCGCGTTTGGTAAATCCGGACAGCCCGCCTTCCTGGCGCAGTGTGCGGATGCGGTCGCGCCTGCCGGTCAACACCTTGTGCGGATAGCATTGGTGGCCGACATCCCAGATCAGCCGGTCATCCGGGGTGTTAAAGACATAGTGAAGCGCAACGGTCAGTTCGACGACACCAAGTCCTGCGCCCAGATGACCACCCGTCGTCGAAACGGCGTCAATGACCTCCGCTCGCAATTCATCGGCTAGCTGCGGCAGGTCGCCCTCTTCCAACCGGCGCAGATCCGACGGCAGGTCGATTTGGTCAAGCAACGGTGTTTCTGGTCGTTTCAAGGATTTAAGCCTTGTTGTCTGTCACCAAGGACATAGGGGGGGCAATCCCGGATGTAAATGTGTGACGTCAACGCGCCACTATTTTATCTGCCTATCTGGCCGGTAACGGAGTGAATTCGTCCTCATCGCCGGGCACAATGTCAAAACGCCCTGTTTTCCATTCCTCCTTCGCCTGCTCGATGCGCTCGCGCGAGGACGAAACGAAATTCCACCAGATGTAGCGCTGTGAGTCGAAGGCAGCACCGCCAAACAGCATGATTTGCGCGCCGGTGGCGCTCGACACCACGATATCGTCGCCAGGCCGGAATACCAGCAATTGTTCCGGTGCGAAGCGATCGCCGGCGATCTCGATCTCGCCGTCGAGCAGGTAGACCGCCCGTTCTTCGGCTTCCGCCGGAATTTGCACGCGTCCGCCAGAGGATATGGCAATGCTGACATAGAGCGTTTCCGACGCGGTTTTGACCGGCGACCGCAGGCCGCCGAACGCGCCGATGACGACGCTGCCGTTGGCGCCATCATCGGAGAAATCGGGCAAATCGGCTCGCACCGTATTTTCGAACAGCGGGGCAACCTCCTCACTGCCGTCCGGAAGCGCCAGCCAGGTCTGCAAACCCGATACAGACATCGGCGCGCCACGCAACTCCTCAGGCGTGCGCTCTGAATGCACGATACCGCGCCCCGCCGTCATCAGATTGATGTCGCCCGGCTCGATGACCATCTCGGTGCCGAGCGAATCGCGGTGACGGATCTTGCCGTCGAACAAATAGGTCACCGTGGCCAGACCGATGTGTGGATGCGGCCGGACGTCAATCGCCTTGCCTGCCTTCAAGACCGCAGGTCCCATTCGGTCAAAGAAGATGAACGGTCCGACCATACGCCGACGCGAAGACGGCAGCGCTCGCCGCACCTCGAATGCACCGATGTCGGATGTCCGTGGAACGATGATCGTCTCGATCGCCTCACAGGCGGGTGCGTCGCCGGGTTGCGGATCGGTTCCGGGAAAAAAGCTCATGAACTACCTCCATTGGTGATCGCGAGCGTATATAGGTCGGTGACGAAATGACGTCCGCTATTCCGGATCGAGAGGCTCGGTTCCGGCGGGTTTTCCCTCGCGTGTCAGTTTGATTTTCTCGACCTTGTCCTCGGCCGATTTCAGCAGTTTCTCGCAGTGATCCTTCAAGGCTTCGCCGCGTTCGTAGATGCGGATCGACTGGTCGAGCGGTACGTCGCCCTTTTCCAGGTCATCGACAATGCGTTCCAAAGCGGCAAGCGCCTGCTCGAAACTCATCTTGCCGATATCGCTCTCGCCGCCATTGCTCTGGTCCACCATGCTCTAACCCTTCATCAATCGCGCCACGTGGGCCGCGGCCGAACTCGCCAATCCTTCGAGATCATATCCACCCTCGAGAAGGCTGATCAATCGGTTATCGCAGGATTTGCCGGCGCGATCCATCAGTTGACCCGTCGCCCAGTCGAAATCGGCGTCATCCAGATTGATCTGCGCCAGCGGGTCCCGATAGTGGGCATCGAAGCCAGCGGATACGATGATCAGGTCGGGACGGAAACTGTCAAGCGAATGCAAGACGCGCTCGGCAAACGCCTCGCGAAATCGCTCGCTGCCGTCGCCAGGCAACAAGGGCGCATTGATGATATTGCCGGCGCCGGTTTCGTCCTTGGCACCGGTTCCGGGATAAAGCGGCATCTGATGGGTCGAGCAGTAGAGCACGGATGGGTCGTCCCAAAATATGTCTTGCGTGCCGTTGCCGTGGTGGACGTCCCAATCGACGATAGCGACGCGTTCGGCGCCATGGGATTTCTGGGCGTGCCGGGCGGCGATCGCCGCCGTGTTGAACAGGCAAAAACCCATCGCCGTTGTCCTCTCGGCATGATGGCCGGGCGGCCGGGCGGCAATGAATGCATTGTCCGCCTCGTTGGCGAAAACCGCATCAACAGCCGCGTTTGCCGCGCCAATGGCAGTCAATGCAGCTTCAAAGCTCTTCGGACTGGCGGTGGTATCGGCATCGATACGGGCAAGGCCCTCCTCGGGGATCCTCGAAATCACCATGTCACGGAACTGTTCCGGATGTGCGTGGAGGATCGTGTCCGGATCGCCCTCCGGCGCTTCCGCGCGGTCGAGATCGTCGAACCGCTCATCTTCCAAAACCCTGGCGATGGCGCGGAGACGGTCAGGCCGTTCCGGGTGGCCGGAGGGTGTCAGGTGTTCAAGATAGATCGGATGCGAATAAAGGCGCGTCGACATGGCGCGATCCTATCAGTTCATTCGCCCTTTGCTACCGGCAATCGCCGATTTCCAACGGATACCGCTGGAATAGCAGTATACCGGGTTATTCCGATTTCAGAAGGGAATCGACCGCCTTGATCGTATCAGTGACGCCTTCGACAGCCTGCTCGACCTCTTCGATCTTCTTGACGGTTTCCGATTTTGCCTCTTCTTCAGCTTTGGCGGCAGCTTCTTCAGCGGCTTTCTTCTCGGCCTCGATTTGAGCGCGAACCTTTTCCTCTGCTTCAAGCTTGATCCGAGCCCCTTCCTCGGCCTCTTTCTTGGCGGCCTCTTCGGCTTCAAGTTTCAGGCGCGCTGCCTTCTCGGCTTCTTCCTTGAGCTTGGCTTCGGCTTCCTCGGCAGCCTTTGCGGCGGCTTCCTCGGCGGCCTTTTTTTCCGCTTCTATCTGGGCTCGAACCTTCTCTTCCGCTTCCAATTTGATTCGCGCGGCTTTCTCGGCCTCGGCCGCCAGCTCAGCCTCGGTTTTCGCCGCCGGCTTCACCACGGTCTGGTCGCTTTTTGATTCAGCCGGTTTGGAGTTTTCCTCACTACAACCGGCCAAAATGGCCAATGCAAAGAAAGAAGAGATGATCTTCTTCATGTTCAGTCCCCTTTTTTGGAAATCTTGTGGCCACCAACAGCATGCCCGCGTCAGCCAGTTGTCATGGTCGCAAAGAACCAGCGTGACTCAGAAACGCCGGGCCACATGCCAAGGCTCGCAGACGACGGATATCGGGACGTGGATGAACGGGACATGAACGGTCCGTTCATGTCGGGATCAGCAACAGCGCTGCTTTAACACCTCAGTGCTTCGTGCTGAGGTGCGTCCGTTTGAATGAATGAGGGTATTTGAGCTCGTATCCGAGCAGGCGATCGGCTCCGATATGGACAACCCATATCAACGCCAACGGCGCGGCAAGCTCCGCGCCCGCTACAGACAGAACCACCCAAAACACGGCGGGCGCTAGGTATGTATGGGCGGCATTGTAGCATCTGGCGCCAACAACACGGTCTTTCAGGTAACCGAGCGCTGATAGATCCGGTGCCAGGATCAGCACGGCAAACATCCACCAGCCGGCGTCGGTCAGGGTATACAGATAGACGGCAACTGCCGCGACCAGCGCGCTTTCCAGCCGCAAGGTCATCAAAACGGCTTTTGGAGTTTGGCTTGCCGTGTTTGTCTGATCCATTGCATTCATCCATCAATAGGCGCGCGCGGCGCAAACTTCACCAAGCCGATCCTGTTTCGACGTATCCGGAATCCGTTCAGTTTTCCGGCAAACCTGCCGCCCTCAACCCCTCCAAGACCCGTTGGCGGTGCTCGGGATTGTGATACGGATATCGCTCGTTGAATGTTTGCACGTTGTGCTGCGGGTGCATTTCCCGCAAGCGGGCGATTTGTTCCCGTGCCTCATCTATCCTGCCCAATTCGACCAGCGTCGCCGCCAGGCCCATACGCGCCGGAGGGAATGCGGGCACCATCTTCGTCGCCCGCCGCTCCAACTCCTCTGCCTTGTCCAAATGCCCCAAAAGAAAATGTGCGTGCCCAAGATGATGGACCACATTTGGCGGGGACAGCGGATCGTATCTGAGTGCCGTTTCTCCAATTTCGATGGCTCGCCGGGGATCGCCGGTGAAATTGAGTGCATCGCAAAACCACGAATAGGCATCGGCATTGCGTGGATCGAGCTTGATGGACTTCTCGAAGCTCGCAATTGAGTCATCCGGGCGGGCCATGAACATCTGGACCCAACCCAATCTGCTGAGTGCAAACGATGAATCGGGTGCAAGCGCAACAGCGCGCCCGGCCTTTTCGAAAGCGATGATCATTCCATCGTCATATCCGGGCCAGATGAATGACCAGCCGCTCTGATAGGGAAACACCAGCCCGGCCCAGGCGTCGGCGAAATTCGGATCGATCGCGATCGCCTGCTGGTGGAGCGCAATGCACTCGGCATTGGCTTGGGGGGTGAATTTGAAGAATGTGGCCCGGCCCTTGAGATTGAGTTCGTAGGCCTCGACGCTTTCGGTTCTGCGGTTCGTGGTGGCGCCGGCAGACAGACTGACCTTCAGAGCAGAGACAATTCTAGCGGTAATCTCGTCCTGCAGTGCAAAGATGTCGCCGAAATCCCTGTCGTAGCGGTCGGCCCAGACATGTCCCCCGGTATTCGCATCCACAAGCTGGGCGGTAATGCGGACGCGGTTGCCGGCCTTGCGCACGCTTCCTTCGAGCACGTGCTCCACGCCGAGCCGTTCTCCGATTTCCGTCACATTGGCGGCGGCGTTCTTGAAGGTGAATGCGGAGTGTTTGGCGATGACAAAAAGATCGGTAATCTTGGACAGATCGGTAATCAGGTCTTCAGCCAATCCATCGGCGAAGTACTCCTGTTCCGGATCGCCGCTCAAATTCGTAAACGGCAAGACGGCGATGGAAGCGGTGTCGGGTGTTTCAACCGGCGTGTAATCAGTGTTCACCACGGCTGCCGGTGCGACAGCGCCATCGGTACCCACGTCGCAGACAAAACGGAATCCGCGCCGCGGAAAGGTTTTGATCACAGCCTGGTCTTCGCCGGTGTCACCCAGCGCCCGTCGTGCGGCGTTGATGCGGGCATTCAGGGTTCCATCGGAAACAATCCGGCCATCCCAGACATTGTCGATGACTTCATCCTTGGTAACGACCCGATTGCGATTCTCGATCAGAAACAACATCAGGGCGAATACCTGCGGCTGCACCTGAACAATTTCTTCACCGCGCCGCAATTCAAGGCGCTCAGGGTCCAGCAAGTATGCTCCGAAGCGGTATATCAAGCGATCTCAAGCTCCCGCAAGCAAAATCAAGCGAATGACAAGCCATCGGTAAGCTCCTGTTTAAGCGGCGATCGATGCTTCTGCCTAATATCTGGCCATCGAATAAAGCCAGTGAAGCGAGACCGCCATGAACACCCTGACCAAGGCTTACGAGATTGACATCAAATCCGCAACGACCGACGATGCGGGCAGCAACGATGCGCCGAACACGATCAGGGCGTTGCTGAAACGTGCCGGCAGGGCATTTTGGCGCTACACGGAAGATCAGGAAAAGGCTGACACTTCATCGTTTGACGGAATTCTCTGACCGTGAACAGCGAAATGGCGCGACTGCGCGGCAGGGCTCAACGCACCGGTAGACCGCCCGTGCCAATCGCCCTGTCCTTCAATTCGCGGAACTTGTCAGACATACCAGCCAATTTCGCGTCCCACTGCGGATCGGGCTCCTGTCCTTCGATGGTCTTGAAATAGACCTGCATCAGGGCTGCCACTGCAAATGGCTCGATCAGGGTTTCCTTGACAAAGATGGCAAATACGACGGCGGCGATGATGCCATAGGCGACCGTCGTGCCGGGCGTCGCGGCGAATATCGCCGCCAGGGGCGCCACCAGGATTAAAAAGATCAGAAACGACAGCGCGAATAGAAAAAACGTCAGCCAAGCGGCGTTTTTGATCATGGTCTTGCCGTTCTGGGCATACAGCACCAGCGCGTGACGGGAGGATTGCCAGGGATTGTCGCTTGCCGTTCTGACATTGTAGGCAAGGATGATTTCGTCGACGAAGGTCACCGATGTTTCGATGACCGCGTTGAGGATGCCGATGAGCTGCTGCAGGCCGGGGATCGGGATAAATGCGCCAACACCTGAGATGATCCTGCCGATGGTCTTGACGACGGCCTTGATCAACAGATCCAGTGCAAAAAGTACATTGGCTTCCGCGAACCGTTCGCTGACGATCTGGCGCCCATAGGCCACTTGGCCGGTTCCTTCGGGCAATGGATCACCGTCCATTATCCGAACCATGACGGCGATATGCGCCGCTTTGACCATGTACAGGATGTATTGGCGGATGAATCGGAAGATCAGTCCCGACAGAACGAAGCCGCCAATGGTGCCGAAAACGCCGAACTGGTAGCCGGATGCGTCATCGTAAAACGCCGTTCCGATGCCGTATCCGATCAGAGCGCCTGAGCCGGTGACCATCAAAAACAGGATGGCTATGCCGCCGAACACAAGGAACCGAAGCGCAAGAAACGGCCAGGTCCGCGCCAATAGCGACAATGTTGCCCAGAGACTGAAATCCCACATGATACCCAAGCTCCTTTGCCCGGCGCAATTATGCAGACCCGGTGTTTCGGAATCGCTAATATTCGAAATCAGGGTTGGACGACGATCAGCCGGCCTTCTGTGTCCGCGGTCACAATGCGGTCACCGACTGCAGCCACGGCGTGGCCGACGCGACCGGGCAATGGAATGGAAACAAGGCCCGTCCTGGCAGCAATGACAATCTGGTTTCGGCCCGCCGAAGGAATTGCCAGATCAGGCACGCCGTCGTCGGTGAAATCGCCCGTAGCTGATAAACCCAACTCACGCGAGCCGATAAAGTGATTCGAGAAACCGGGGTAACTATTTGAGAAAACTTCGAAATTTTTGCCGTCAAATACTCCCATGCGCAGAATGCCGCCGATGTGCGGTGTCTCGATCCAGGCAATTGCAGCAACGCCGGCGCCGGGATAGTCGGCGATACCAGCGATATTGAGCCAGCGATTTGATCGGCCGATATCACGGGTTGCCGCCAGTTCCTTCAAGGCACCGTCGACAATTCCGTGAACGGCGATCGCCGCGCCTTTCGACAATGAAGAACGGATGGCGACGATTTCGATGTCTCCGTCGCGATCGAGGTCAAACAGGCGTGGCGTGATGTCTTCGAAGACGTGGTTTCGATCGAGCACGTGTTCATATCGGTTTCCGGTTCGATCTTCGACAATCAGCGATCCGGCTTCGATGGCGTCCCCCAGAACACCATGGCCATATCGCTTCGTCGGCCGGCCATACCAGGCGCGCCTGATGTCGCCGGAGCGGGAAACCGCGATCTTGCCGTCCGGCAGGCCGGTTTCGGGGGCATCGATCAATTCTCCTTCAATCGGCTCCGCTTTGAAACAAACAGGGGCGTCATCGCAGGCAAACAGGGCATATGAATTGGAACCGGTCCGAAAGTAGGTTTTCAACGGTGTCTTGACGATTTGCGTGACCCGACCGGGCGTATCCATAATGTTGACGTCTGCTGCGCCAGCCTCCGCGAAGCCGGCGGCCAACAGGAACAGCCCAACAAAGGCACAAAATCGTATCATCCGTCGCGATCGATGATCTCGGTGTCGTCGATCTCGATACCGAAGCCCTCAAGGCCGACATAATGGCGTTCACGCGATGCAAACAGCCTGATCGATCCGATGCCGAGATCTTTCAGGATCTGCGCTCCCAAACCGATTTCGCGCCACTCGTTTTCCCGTTCAAGTGCCTCGGCATGTTCTTCAGCGTCGTCGCCAGGCCGCGAACGGACAAGATGGGCAACCCCCACCGAACCTTCGCGCAGATAAACGATGACACCGCGCTTCTTATCGCCAAATGAGCGAATGACGTCATCGAGTTCATCGCTGTTGCCAAACACGTCGCTGACAACATCTTCCCGGTGGATACGGACGGGAATTCCGGCGCCGTCGCGGATATCGCCGAACACGATAGCGAGATGATGCATGACATCCCACGGCAGGCGGTAGGTATAAGCGGTCGCCGCCCCCCCCGCCGTATCGATTTCAAAACTCTCGATGCGCTCGATCAGCGTTTCCTGACGCTGCCGGTAGGCGATCAGATCGGCGACGGAAACCTGTTTCAGACCGTTGCTTTGCGCAAATTCGGCCACATCCGGCCCACGCATCACCGTGCCATCGTCATTGACCAGTTCGCAGATAACCCCGATCGGTGGCAGGTCTGCCAGTTTGCAAAGATCGACGGCCGCTTCGGTGTGGCCTGACCGCATGAGCACTCCGCCTTCGCGGGAAACCAGCGGGAATATGTGGCCGGGCCGGACGAAATCGGATGCACCTGAATTGGGATTGGCCAGATTGCGCACGGTCAGGGTGCGATCGTCGGCGGAAATACCTGTTGTCGTGCCATGCTTGTAGTCGACGCTGACGGTGAATGCGGTTGAATGTGGCGCGTCGTTTTCCGCCACCATGGCAGTCAGGTTAAGGCGTTTTGCCTCCGAACGCGGCATCGGTGCACATACGATACCGGATGTGTGGCGCACGATGAATGCCATTTTTTCCGGCGTGCAATGAACGGCGGCAACAATAAGGTCACCTTCGTTTTCGCGGCCGTCATCATCTGTCACCACCACGATCTCGCCGGCTTCAAATGCCCGCAAGGCCTCAACAATTTTCGTCTGGTCGTATGCCATCAAAATACGCTTTCGCTACTGAGAATTCTATACGCGTCCGGTCTGCCCGCGATGTCGAAGATAGTGATCCGCAATGGCGCAGGCGACCATGGCCTCGCCCACCGGAACCGCCCGGATACCCACGCAGGGATCATGTCTGCCCTTTGTGACGATTTCGATTTCGTTGCCGTCCTTGTCGATGGATTGGCGTGGCGTCAGGATCGACGAGGTCGGCTTGACCGCAAAACGGGCCACAACAGGCTGTCCGGACGATATTCCGCCGAGAATGCCGCCGGCCTTGTTGGAAAGGAAGACAGGCGAACCGTCCTCTCCAGCACGCATCTCATCGGCGTTTTCCTCGCCAGTGATGCGCGCAGCATCGAAACCGTTGCCGATTTCCACCCCTTTGACCGCGTTGATCGACATCAGGTTTGAGGCAATGTCCTGATCAAGCTTGCCGTAGACCGGAGCACCGAGACCTGGCGGAACGCCTTCGGCAACAATCTCGATGATCGCGCCGACCGAAGATCCGACTTTGCGGATATTGTCCAGATAGTCGGCAAACACCGAAACCGATGCCGGATCCGGCGTAAAAAAGGGATTTTGGGTGTCGTTGACGAAATCCCAGTTCCAGTTGTCGCGGTCGATCGCCTTGTCACCCATGGACACCAGCGCGCCGCGAACCTTCAGATCGGGAACGACCAGGCGGGCGAGCGCTCCGGCGGCGACGCGCGCGGCGGTTTCTCGTGCGGATGAACGACCGCCGCCGCGGAAATCCCGCAAGCCGTATTTGGTATCGTAGGTGTAGTCCGCATGTCCGGGCCGGTACTGCCCGGCGATGTCACCATAGTCCTTCGAACGCTGATCGGTGTTGCGGATGAGCATGGAAACCGGTGTGCCTGTGGTAACCAGAGTGCCATCTTCCTCGAGCACTCCGGACAGGATTTCGACCCGATCTTGTTCGCGGCGCTGCGTGACGAACTTCGACTGTCCAGGCCTGCGGCGATCCAAATCGTTTTGGATGTCGGACAGTTGAAAACGGATACCCGGTGGGCAACCGTCGATGACACAACCGATCGACGGCCCGTGGCTCTCACCCCAGGTGGTCACTCGATACAGGTGGCCAAACGTATTGTGCGACATTTAGAGCCGTTCATCTTTGGCTAGAATCGTTTGAACGCCGCTAATTCGTGATCTGGCGAGGAGCGCAATGCGACGCGGTGCGAGCACCGTTAGCCTTGCGCGACAACGTCCAGAACGCGAAAGAGCAAGTTGAAACGATTGCGGTTTGTTGCGAAAAATCAATGTATTCTCCCGTTCGGCTTGGACGTCTTTTCCGGCTCAGCTGTGTCGAAATCCTCGCGTGATATTCATATCACGCTTGTGGTGTTCTCCTCGCTGAAACGAAAAATCCATTCCATCAAACTGCTTCCATCTAAAGATGAACGGCTCCAATTTCCCGTCAGATCACTGCGAGCCTTCTATTGAGTAATCAATTTTCGGTCAAACCGGCATTCACCGTTTTAGTTTTGCCATATTTGCGGTATTGCTCTGCGTTACGGATGCGGGACAGTCGATCGGACTCCATGCTCGATCAGCCCGCCGGGATCGTATTGACGGGAAGCAATGATGAAAAAAATTACCGTAGCTTTGCTGGCAACCATTTTCACCGCGGGTCTGGCCTGGGCTGGCGATGCCGACGGCAAGATTACCGCAATTGACCGCGATGCCATGACAATCGTTTTGGAAGACGGGAATACCTACAAGTTACCCGGCGAGTTCGATCCCGAAGCGATCGAGGAAGGCATGGAAGTGCTGATCGCATTCGATACGGTCAATGGCGAAAACCTGATCACCGATATGGAACTGTTCGAATAGGCGATCGCCAGAGTTCTAAATCCATTCAAGGCTGTCATCGTTCATCCGCAGGATTTTGTCCTGCGGAATTGTGAGCAGGCCGGCTTCGTCGGCGGATAGATCGCCGACCATTTTCCACAGACAGCGCAAAATTCCGCCGTGGGTGACACAAACCGTCGGCAGTTCGACCTGCTGCAGCCACGGCGTAAATCGCTCGGCCTGCATGGCGTAGCTCTCGGCACCTTCTCCCGGCGGTACGAAATCCCATTTGTTGCGGTTTCGCGCATCGCTGAGGTCACCGTGAGAGCGGCGCATCTCGGCGAGCGTCATGCCTTCCCATACGCCGTAGTTCAGTTCCAGCAAGCGCGGGTCGGTCCTGTATTCGCCCGGTTCCAATCCCATCTCGGCACGAACGATCTCCATCGTTTCTCTAGTCCGCGACAGCGGGCTAGCGACAAAGTCGAATGGCAAAGGATCGGCGACCAGATCGCGCAGGCAACGGCCGTTGCGGCCGGCCTGCTGCCGGCCAAGCGCGTTGATTGGAATATCCTGTTGGCCCTGGAAACGAAGCTCGGCATTCCAGTCGGTCTGGCCATGCCGGACGAAGTACAAAACCGGTTTCATCGCGGCGAGCCCCTCAACCGGCACAAAGCCGGTCAGTCCTTTACGACTGAGATATCCGGGGCATCCACCGCCTTCATGCCGACCACATGGTAGCCGGAATCAACATGATGAACCTCGCCCGATACGCCGCGCGACATGTCGGACAGTAGATAGAGCGCCGAATCGCCGACCTCCTCGATCGTGACGACGCGTTTCAAAGCTGAATTGTACTCGTTCCAGCGCAAAATATAGCGGAAATCGCCGATCCCCGATGCAGCCAGCGTCTTGATGGGACCGGCCGACACCGCATTGACCCTGATGCCGCGCCCGCCAAGGTCGACGGCGAGGTAGCGTACACTCGCCTCCAGCGCGGCCTTTGCCACACCCATGACGTTGTAGTGCGGCATGACCTTTTCTGCACCATAGTAAGTCAGTGTCAGCATCGAACCGCCATCGTTCATGATCGCCTCGGCACGGCGAGCGACCGAGGTAAACGAATAGACCGAGACATCCATCGTACGGGCAAAGTTATCGCGCGAGGTCTCGACGTACCGGCCGGTCAGTTCGTCCTTGTCGGAAAACGCAATCGCGTGAACGAGAAAATCGATGGTTCCCCATTTTTCTTTCAGCGCATCGAACACGGCATCGACCGTGGCCTCATCGGTCACGTCGCAGTGCCCGGCCAGCCAGGCGCCCAGTTCGTCGGCCAGCGGACCGACGCGTTTCTTCAGCGCATCACCCTGGTAGGTCAATGCCAGCTCGGCACCCTGATCGGCGCATGCTTTGGCTATTCCCCAGGCAATGGAGCGGTTGTTTGCCACGCCCATGACCAGGCCACGCTTGCCTGCCATCAGGCCGTTGCCAGATGCCATCCCTCTACTCTCCGCAACTTCTTTTCGATTGGTTCAGCCTATCGCACAGCAGCCATCTGCCATCAAGTCTCAGCCCTGACTGGTCTGTAGCTTCATCCGCGGCGTTTCTTCATCAGCGCTTCAAGTTCCGCGTCCTTCTCAGGCAGATCGACGCGCAGTTCGACCAACAGATCAGCACTGGAACCATCCTTGTTCGGCAGGCCGCGGCCCTTGAGGCGAAAAGTCTTGCCAGAGCTCGACCACGGCGGCACCGTGACCGCGACTTTACCCGACAGGGTTTCGAATGGTTGTTTGGTTCCCAATACCGCGTCTTCAAGACTGACCGGCAATACTGCATGGAGATTGCGGCCTTCCGCCCTGAAGCGCGGATGGCGCTTGAATTTCAGCTTCACGAGTGCATCGCCCGCGGCCTGACCGGCTGGTGAGGGATGTCCCTGCCCCTTAAGCCTGATGACCTGACCGTCTTCGACAAAACGGGGTAGTTTGACGGCCACCTTGCGGCCCTCGGGGAATATGGCGGTCACTTTGGCGGCCGATGCAGCCTGTTCCAATGTGATCGCGAGCGCGACGTCCAGATCAGCGCCTTTTTGGGGTCTGGCCTGTGGTCCGCCACGCTGACCGGCAAAGGCCTGGCCGAACAGTTCGCTGAATACATCCGCGCCGCCGCCGCCACCGAACGGATCTCCGCCGCGCGATGTGCGAAACTCGAAGTGGCCGCCGCCGGGACCACCACCGGCTTGGCGAAAACCGGCAAAAGGATCTGCGCCGGCGCCTTCAAAGCCCTGGAAACGTTCCTTGCCTTCGGCATCGATCTCACCGCGATCAAATGCAGCCCGGCGTTTTTCGTCGCCGACGATTTCGTAGGCCTGATTGACCTCGGCAAATTTTGCCTGTGCGGAAGGGTCATCCCGATTTTGATCGGGATGGTGCTTTTTGGCCAGTTTGCGAAAGGCCGATTTGATGTCCTTCTGGAAGCGCCTTTGGCTACACCCAGAACAGAATAGGGATCACGCATGATCTCGATCCGCCTGCAATTGAACTCTCTCGGCGTTCATATGCGTATTTCTAGGAAGAAATTCCAGTGTTTAGAACCGTTTATCTTCTTTTGGGATCAGCTTTGGCGCAAATTACGCTTCAGCGGGGGCGAACTCGCGCATCAACCACAGGCCGTTGGCCTGCAGGCACGCCTCGCCGGAAAACAGGGATACGCCTTCAAAACTCTCCTCGACGCCTGGAACGTGCGGCAACGCAGCCCTTTACGTTCGATTTCGCGGATTTGGGTGATCGCACCCTGCGAACCGGTATCGGCATTGGCCCAGGAGAGCGGCTCGTCGCCCAATTCCGTGAGATTCGCCGAGGAAACGGCATTGCGAATGGTCATTTCATCAGACCAGACCTCTGAATCGGCGGATTGCTCGCCGGTGCTGTCGGCGGCAACGGTCCCCGTCTTGATCGATTTGTCGGTTCCCACGCCAAGCATATCCAAACCGCCGGAAGCGCAACCGGGCAATATCGCAGCCGCGGCCATCAACGTGAGCACCTGCATCAGGGATTTTGGAAAAAATCCCCGTTTGGTTCTTCCGGCCACTTGCGCCGCACGCGACAATGGGCAATCTCCCAGACGAAGTGATAGAACATCAAGGTATGATTATGAGCGTAACAGGGTTAACAAGCGGTGACTTCACCGAGGCGCGGGATCCCGTCGCCCTGTTCGCCAACTGGCTGAACGACGCCAGCGAATCCGAGCCGAACGATCCGACAGCGGTGGCGCTGGCGACAGTCGATGCCGACGGCCTGCCGGATGTGCGCATGGTGCTGCTCAAGGGATTCGATGCGACCGGTTTCGTGTTCTACACCAACTATCAAAGCGCCAAGGGCACCGAAATCCTCGGCTCCATGAAAGCGGCCATGTGTTTTCACTGGAAAAGCCTGCGCCGGCAGGTCAGGCTGCGCGGACCGGTCGAGAAGGTTACTGCGCAGGAGGCAGACGACTACTTCGAAACAAGACCCAGGGGCAGCCGGATCGGCGCTTGGGCATCAAAACAGTCGCGACAGTTGGAGAGCCGGTTTGCCCTGGAAAAGGCAGTTGCCGAGTACACCGCCAAGTTCGGCATCGGCAAGATTCCGCGACCTGATCACTGGTCAGGATTTCGCATCAAACCGGTGCAGTTCGAGTTCTGGCACGACCGGCCATTCCGCCTGCACGACCGGCTGTTGTTTGCCTCCAACGGCAAGGGCGGGTGGGAAACGAGCCGGCTTTATCCCTGATCGGTCCGCGTTATTTGCGTGTCATGAAGGCAGTCAATGCCGCAATCGCCTCCTTTGACTTCAGTCTCTCGCGGAACAGTTTGCCCTCTTCGTTGAGGCGACTGATGACGGCGCTGCGATCACCCTTCAGGAAATCGCGTGCGAGCTTCAAAGCTTCGGGCGGTTTGGCTGCGATCTCTTCTGCCTTTGCAATCACAGTGGTCTCAAGCGCTCTGTCGTCGACAACCGAGTGAATCAAGCCGGATTGAAGCGCCCGCTCGGCGGAAAAGTCCTCACCCAGCGCCAGAAGCGCGAAAGCCCGCTGGCTGCCGATTGCCGCAGGCGCCAGCATCGTCGAACCGGCTTCCGGAACCAGGCCAAGATCGATGAATGGCGCACGAAAGAGCGCATTCTGAGTCGCGATCGTCACATCGCAGTGCAACTGCATTGTGGTCCCAAGCCCAACTGCCACACCGTCAACACCGGCGATCATCGGTTTTTGTGAATTGGCGAGCGCGAGAAGGAAATCATAGACCTCCGTGCCCTGCTCTCCGCCGGTTGCGTATGACAGGAAATCGGCAAGATCGTTGCCGGCGGTAAACGCGCCAGGCACGGCCGAAGAACACATGAACGCGTATGTCGGGATCGGCATCGCCTTTTGTCAGTGCAGCCGCCCATGGCTGCATACATGGAACGCGTGAGTGCATTCTTCTTTTCCGGCCGGTTCATGCGGATGATCTGAACCGGACCCTTCCGCTCGACTGTGACGTGCTCGCTCATGGATATCCTCTTGTTAGATTGGTCAGGCCGACAGGGGCGGCCGCTGCTTCGGCAAGGCTTTCGGCCCCGCCAATGACCGTTTCGCTCAGTGCAGACGTCTCGGCGACGAGGTTTTCAGCCATGAAACGGCTAAGCGCAATGCGCTCGGGCTGTGTGGAGGCGACCGCACCACGGGCAACAAAGCAGCCACCGGCAGCCAGCGAGATCAAACGAAGATAGGGTGTCGCCCCGGCCAGCGCGCTTTCGGTGCGGCCGTCGGCCAGCGCGGTCATGATGAAGCCGGTGGCGCGCTCAAGCGCGAAAACCGCTTCGTCCAACCGTTCGGCTGTCGCGCCAATTCCAGGAAGGTTCGAGCCGCGAACCGCTTCGATATCGGACTTCAACTCACCGATGAAGGCCCCGATGTGATCACCGCCTTCCATCGGCAATTTGCGCATCACCAGATCTATGGCCTGGATACCGTTGGTGCCCTCGTAAATCGGAGCAATACGCGCATCCCGCAGAAGGGCGGCGGCCCCGGTTTCTTCGATATAACCCATGCCGCCATGCACCTGCAGTCCGATGGAGGCAACCTCGACCCCGACATCCGTCGAGAAGGCCTTGGCCAGCGGCGTCAGCAAATCGGCGCGC
Organism: Rhizobiaceae bacterium; assembly: GCA_963669285.2. Lineage (GTDB taxonomy): Bacteria > Pseudomonadota > Alphaproteobacteria > Rhizobiales > Rhizobiaceae > JAWKWH01. The sequence continues at coordinate 52,941 of CAXXSI010000023.1, forward strand.
TGTTGCCAGAATGCGGATCTTTCGGCATCAGCCCTGACCATGTCGAGCGCGTGGGCGCAGCTATAGGCAATTGCGCGGGCCGACTGCGTCAGCGCCTTCATCGTGAGCAAATTCCGTTTGACGTCGGCATGCAGCACGATCGGCGCCATGCCTTCGCCGTCATGGTCCGCCGCCCTGCCCTGTCGCCTTTCCTGGGCATAGGCGAGCGCTTTTTGATAGGCGGCCTCGGCAACGGCCACACCCTGCATGCCGACGGCAAGCCGGGCGTTGTTCATCATCGTGAACATGCAAGCAAGACCGCGGTTTTCCTCACCGATGAGAAAACCCACCGCACCGGCTTTGTCGCCGAATTTGCCATCACCGAAAATCATGGTGCAGGTCGGTGACGCGTGAATGCCGAGCTTGTGCTCCATGCTGTGGCAAAACACGTCGTTGCGCGCAGCAGGCTTCCCTTCGTCATCGGGCAAGATTTTCGGCACCAGGAACAGCGACAGTCCCCGTGTACCGGGTGGTGCGTCGGGCAGTCGCGCCAAGACCAGATGGACAATATTGTCGGTCAGATCGTGCTCGCCATAGGTGATGAATATTTTCTGACCATAAATCCTGTAACTGCCGTCGCCAACCGGTTCGGCCTTTGCCTTCAATGCATTGAGGTCGGAACCCGCCTGCGGCTCGGTCAGGTTCATGGTTCCCATCCATTCACCCGACACCAGCTTTTCCAGGTAGGTCGCCTTCAATTCATCGGAACCATGTTTTTCGATCGCTTCGACCGCTCCCATGGTCAGTGTCGGGCCGATGCCGAACGCCATGGCACCGGAGTTCCACATTTCGAGCGCGGCAACCGCCATCATCTGTGGCAGATCCTGGCCACCAAAAGCCTCGGGCCCCCGACAGCGCGTTCCAACCCGCCCTCGGTCCACTGCCGGTACAGGTCTTTCCAACCGGGTGGCATGGTCACTTCGCCGTCGGCCAGTATCGCGCCATGCTTGTGCTCCGGCCTCGCGCAAAGGTGCGATTTCCTCTGTCGCGAAACGACCGGCTTCTTCCAGAACCGCCTCGACGAGATCTTCGGACAGATCACCAAAACGCCCCTCGCCTATCTCGGTCGACAGGCCGGCAATATGGTTGAGTGTGTGCGAAATGTCTGCGACTGGCGCACTATACATCGGTGATCTCTCCGCAAATCTGTCTTTGTTTGACTGCCGGCCATGTTGGGCAACGCTGTCACGAAATGCGCAATGCGCAAATCGGTGAATATCAGCGAGCGTTCCCGCAATATCTTCCCTTGACGTAAAAGTAAATATTGATGCCGAATTCTCTTGCCGACGGCAGAAAGTGCCGTAATTTTGCGGGATTCCGGCGATAACGCTCCGTTAAGCATGGGCGGGGACAATTCGGATCGGCAAACAATGGGTTGTGCCGGTATCAGTTCGAGTGAAGCGTTGTGCGTTCCATGTTCAAAATATCCCTGCCAATCCTGCTGTCGATACTGCTCGCGGTTTCATCTGCGTCATATGCCGGTCAGTCCGCTGCCGGTTCGGAATTCTCCAAGCCGTGGCTCGACAAACCCGTGCATTGGTCATCGACGGCCTATGAGTACAATCCCCTCGATTGGGGCAAACTGGCCGAGAACAAACGGATAATCGGGTTCATCAACAAGGGTTCGGACGGATTGCCGCCCGCCTACCGGTGCCGTGGCGATGCGACCGAACACAGGCTGTGCAAGGCCCTGTGGAAGCGCTATTCGGTCGCCCGCGAATTGTTTCACACCCGCCAAGACCATCGCCAAATCACTCGGTCTGGAATGGGGCGCCTACCATGTCGCGCGTCCAGGCAATCCGATCGACCAGGCCAACCATTTTCTCGATTTCGCCGAACCGGAAAGCGATGACCTGATGGCGCTGGACCTGGAAGGCTTGGACACCGAACAATGGATGTCGCTTCAGGACGCAGAGATCTTCGTTCGCCACATCAAGTATCGCACCGGGCGCTATCCGATCCTCTACGCCAATGATGTGACGGCGCAGTATATCGCCGCGAATAAAGACCGTTACCGGCTGCTGTCGCGATTGCCGCTATGGTATGCCCGATACAGACCGGAAATCGGCAGGTATTTCCCCAAAGGACACTGGCAACGCTATGCCCTCTGGCAGTTTTCCCCGCATCGGCCAACTGCAATAAACGGCGTTGTCCGTACCGCATTGCCGGGGCGCAAAATGATATCGACGTCAATGTCGCGCCGATGGATCCTGAAACGCTTCGCAAATACTGGCCGTTCGGTTCGTTGATCAGCCCGGCTGCCACGTTACTTTCCGAAGTACCGGTGCCGGTCGACCGCAAAACCGGCTTGTCGGGAAAGGCCAAACTGCGCATGGCCCGTGTTGCGCATAACTGGCTGAGTGTCCGATCATACGGTTGATAAAAGCGCGCTGCACCTGGGAACGGCCGAGTATTTCGCCTTTTTAAAAGATGCCGCCCGTTCCTATCAGCAGGCTGGCGGGTTCCGTGTCCAGGCCAGCACCGATCTTACCGTTACCAAGTTCGACCGGCTCGGCGAAGCGGAGTTTGCCCAAGCCCGGCAGGCCGTTGCCGAGAACTGAGCTAAGCCAATAGCACGCGGTACGCGCAATTATTGCGATCCGTCGCCTTCGGTGCGCTCGATTTCGCGCCAGGCGATATCACGCCTGAAAAACCCGCCCGGCCAATCGATCCTGGCGACCGCGTCGTAGACCAGGGCATGCGCGGCAGTGATTGTCGCCGCCATCGCCGTCACAATGAGCACCCGTCCGCCGGCTGCAACCAGAGCGCCGTCGCTGTAGGCCGTTCCTGCATGGAAAATCTCGACATTTTCGGCTTGGGCAGCATCCGTCAACCCGTTGATTGCAGTACCTTTAACCGGTGAGGCGGGATATCCGTCAGCCGCCATGACGACGGTGATGGCGCTTTGATCGAGCCAATCGACTTCCAGACCGCCAAGATCCCCATCGGCTGCCGCGTGCAAAAGAGGTAGCACATCGCTCTTCAAACGTAACATCAGTACCTGACATTCCGGGTCCGCCAAAGCGCACATTATACTCGATCAGCTTCGGCCCGTCGGCGGTCAGCATGAGACCTGCATAGAGCACACCTCGAAACGGCGTTCCCGCTTCGTCTTCATGCCGCGCATGGTCGGCTCGATGATCTCGCCCATCACACGTGCGATCATCGCCTCATCCATGATGCTGGCAGGCGAATAGGCCCCCATTCCGCCGGTGTTCGGCCCGGTATCGCCCTCGCCGACCCGCTTGTGATCCTGGGCCGTGCCGAACGGCAGCGCCACGGTACCGTCACACAGGCAAAAAAAGCTCGCCTCCTCACCGGAAAGGAATTCTTCCGACGACGACTTCCGAACCCGCCTCGCCAAAGCCGCCTTCGAAACAGTCATCGATCGCGTCGCAGGCTTCCCCAAGGCTCATCGCCACGGTCACGCCCTTTCCAGCCGCTAGGCCGTCCGCCTTGATCACGATCGGCGCGCCTTGGGATCGGGCATAGGCCTTGGCTTTGGGCGCATTGTTGAACCGCTGATAGGCCGCGGTCGGGATATTCATGCGGGCGCACAAATCCTTGGTGAATCCTTTCGAACCCTCCAAAGCCGCTGCCGCTCCTGACGGCCCAAATACCAATATGCCGGATCTGGCAAGCGAGTCAGCCAGACCATCCACCAAGGGCGCTTTCGGGGCCGACAACAACCAGATCAATGGAGTGGTCAGCGCAAAAGGCAATGATGGAATCGTGGTCGGTTGCGTCGAGCGGAACACAGTCGGCGATTTCGGCGAATCCCCGGATTTCCCGGTGCGGTAAACAGTTTGGTCAGTTTGGGCGAGGACGCGATTTTCCAGGCCAGCGCATGCTCGCGTCCACCTGATCCGATCAACAGCACATTCACGACTCGCTCCCGCTTTTCTCCGCGATTGCGAACGGCCTATGGCGGTCGAAGCACCGGGTCAAGACCAAATGGATCGACGGCTCCGTCGCAGGCGCTTGACGTCCTTGTAAGAGCCTGTCACTCCCGGAACATGGATGAGGTGCAAAACAAGAAAGTGCAGGGCCGTGTCGCCGATGCCCCGTCGGGGCACTGGGTCTATCGCGCGCTGCCAAGAAGCGCCTGGCCTTATGCCCAGTTGGCGCGCTGGGATCGGCCGATCGGCTGGTGGCTGCTTTTATGGCCGTGCTGGTGGTCGGCGGCGCTGGCTGCATCGGCGGATGCGAAGCCGGGTGTCCGCGATATTCGATGTTCTGCCGTCGCCCTGGCATCTAGCATTGTTTCTGATCGGCGCCGTGGCCATGCGGGGTGCGGGATGCACATATAACGACATCGTCGACCGCGATATTGACGATCAGGTCGAACGCACACGGTCGCGTCCACTGCCGTCCGGAAAAGTCACCACAAGCCAGGCGGTCGCATTTGTTGTGATACAGGCGTTGATCGGATTCATCGTGCTGGTGCAGTTCAATGGATTTGCCATCGCCGTCGGCATCGCCTCGCTGGTGATCGTAGCGATCTACCCATTCATGAAACGAATCACAAACTGGCCGCAAACTGGTTTTTGGGGTTTGCGTTTCCTGGGGTGCGCTGATGGGCTGGGCGGCTGCTTTCAGTAGCTTGTCCTGGACACCAGCCTATCTTTATGCCGGTTCGATCCTCTGGGTGATCGGCTACGACACGATCTACGCGCATCAGGATAAGGAAGACGATGCGCTTGTCGGTGTGCGTTCGACCGCCCGGCTGTTCGGCGACCGGACCAAGGTGTGGCTGATCGTCCTTTACGGCGGTGCTTTGCTGTTTTTCGTCTGTGCTTTCGCCTTTGCCCGCGTACCGATGCCGGCACTGGCCGGACTGGTCGCGGCGGGCGCGCATATGGCCCGGCAGATCAGGACACTGGATATCGAGGATCCGGATCAATGCCTGCGACTTTTTCAGTCGAACAGCGTCGTCGGTTGGCTGATTTTCCTGGGCCTTCTCGGCGGCGGCGTCTGGGCTTCAATCAGCCCGAGCTTTTAGAGCTCATCAGTTACGGGCGATGATTTCCTCGCCGTCGACAACGAGCCTGAGGGCCAAGGTTGCCGACCTTGCGGCGAGCCAGAAAGCGCGGACGGCGCTTTGCGGTTGCCGATGACCTTCGGCGCTCCTGCGGCTGGTCCTGGCGAATCTGATCGGCCGATTCTTCCAGTGTGCGCGCAATGCCGTCGGCTTCGACCAGCAACATCGGCAAACGATAAGCCTCTGCCCAGGTGCGCCAGTCGGCGGCAATGTCATCGAGATCGTCGGCGACGAGCAACGGAACCGACAATGACGCATCATCGTGCAGCAGCTCCAGAGTGACCGTCACATCGCCGAACTCGTCTTCAATCGCCCTGGCGGCGACACCGCGGAACCACGTTGGCGGGCAGGATCATGGAGATCGGCAGACGGGAATTCGGCAGCGTGCGCTTGACGGCGACGCCGCGCTCGTCAATCGTGAATGTGACATCGCCGGCATCGTCACGCGATGCGTAACAGGCCACCTGCGGCAACCGAAGCGGATCCAGCCGCATGTTGCGGCCCGCCCAGACGGGCTTGAGCTGTGTGCTCATCAATACTCTGCCTTCCTGCATTTAGATGCCGTGATACGGTCATCCGGCGGACCGGTTTCCGGTCTCGTTTTCGCAGGAGACACATAGCTTGGGCGCCTTACCACCCGGCTTACAAGTTGGGTTAAATAATTCCTGATGCAACCAATGGTTATCAGAACCTAACCCGAACCGGTCAAATCAACTTGCCGGGATTCATGATCCCGGAAGGGTCGATGATCTGTTTGATCTGGCGCATGAGTTCGATCGCCACAGGCGGTTCGGTTGCCAGCAGTTCGTCGCGTTTGAGCTGTCCGATCCCGTGTTCGGCAGAGATCGAGCCGCCCAAAGCCCGAACGACTTCATGTACGGCATTGTTGACCTGCCGGTACCTGGCGGCAAAAGCTTTGCTGTCGCCGCCAACGGGTTCGGAAATATTGTAGTGCAGATTGCCGTCACCCATGTGGCCGAAACAGACAATGCGGGCCTCCGGCTCGATGTCGAGAACCGCCCGGCCGGCCGTTTCAATGAACGCGGGAATGGCGACGACGGGAACGGATATATCGTGCTTGATGGAAAAACCCTCCGGCTTCTGTGCCTCGGACATCGTGTCCCGCAGGTGCCAGATGGCCTGAAATTGCGCGATGCTGGAGGTCACTGCGGCATCGCGCACCAATCCATCTTCGTAGGATTGCGCTAGTATTTCCTCGATCAGTTGCCTTGCGTGTTCGGACGAATTGCCGGACGAGATCTCCATCATCACATACCAGGGATGATCCGAGGCAAGCGGTCTGACCGCTTCGGGAACATGTTTCAGGGCGAAACCCACGATGACGTCGCTGATCAATTCGTAGGCGGTCAGACAAGGACCGGCCTGCTGGCTGGTACGGGCGAGCAATTCGAGTGCATCATCGGGTGACGACACGCCGATCCAGGCGATTTCGCGGCCCTTGGGCTTGGGAAACAGTTTCAGGGACTGCTGCCGTGATCACCCCCAGCGTTCCCTCGGCGCCGACAAACAGGTTTTTCCAGGTCGTAGCCGGTATTGTCCTTTTTCAGTTTCCGGAGATCCTCAAAGATTAGCCCGTTTGGAAGAATCACTTCGACACCGAGACACAGATCGCGGGCATTGCCGTAGGCGAGCACGCCGGTGCCGCCGGCATTGGAGGACAGGTTTACCGCCAATCTGGCACGTGCCCTGGCTGCCGAGCGCCAAAGGAAACAGCCGATCCGCCTCATCGGCGGCATTTTGTATGTCGTGCAGGATTGTGCCGGCCTCTACGGTGATCGTGTTGGAGGCGGCATCGACTTCTCTTATGCGGTTCATCCGCTTGAGCGACATGACGATCTGCGTACCACTCGCATCGGGAACGCCACCACCGACTAGCCCGGTATTGCCGCCCTGGGGCACGATCGCGGTGCCGGTCTCGGTAGCCAGCGCCATGATCCGTGAAACTTCGTCAGCTGAACCGGGCAACAACACCAATGACGAATGCCCCGGAAAAAGGCCGCGTCTTTCGGTAACATATGGTTCGATGTCCGACTGACCGGAAAGCGCATTGCGGGCGCCAACGATGGTTGCAAATCGCCTGGCCAGATTAATGTCGAGGCTCATTTAAGCGCCTTCCCCGTTGATTTATCCGTCTTACCGCGCGGCGCCGCGGCGCGCGACAACCGGTCATTGATGGCGTCGCCCAGGCTGCCAAATGCGACCGGCTCGACCGCAATATTCCTGGCGCCGCATTTGTCCAGTTTGTGAAGATGCGAAAACAGATTGGCGGCCGCTTCGCGCAAATCGCCCGTCTCGCTCAGGTTCAACACCATCACCGCGCTTTTTGCGCCGGCAGCTCTCTTGCCGCCAAAACGCCAGAAGCGCCTCGCCTGCCTCGACATGTCCCGCATCGAGGCGCAGACCGGCATGAGGTGCGTAGTGCGATGTCATCATGCCTGGTGCCTCAATCGCCGCACCGGCGGCCCCGACTCGAACCGCCCGTGGCCGCCTGGATATCTTCGACGGGAATGCCACCGGGCCGAAGAAGGATTATCCTGCCATCGGTCACTTTGACGATCGTCGACTCGACCCCGATCCGCGACGCTCCGCCGTCAACGATCAATGATACCTTTTCCCCCAGACCCGCCTCGACCGCCGCTGCAGTGGTGGCGCTTAGCCGTCCCGACGGATTGGCGCTTGGCGCGGCCAGCGGGCGCCCGAGTTCGGCCACGATGTCGCGGGCGATACCGACCGGCATGCGCACCGCGATGGTATCCAGCCCGGCCGTTACCAGTTCGCTGACCGCGCTTTGCCTTTGGCGCGGGAAGAACCATAGTGAGCGGTCCAGGCCAGAACCGGTCGGCAAGCCCTTCGGCCAAGTCATCAAAACAGGCAATGTTCCTTGCCATCGGCCGATCCCCAATGTGGGCAATCAGCGGATTGAACTGTGGGCGGTTCTTGGCCTCGAAGATCTTTGCCACCGCCAGGCCATTGGTGGCGTCGGCGGCAAGACCGTAGACCGTCTCGGTCGGAATCGCGACCAGTTCGCCGCGGGCCAGCAACGCCACCGCTTCTGCCAACGCCTCATCGGCGGGTACAATTCGTGCCAATTCGCGGTGCTCCACCATGTTCGAACGACCGGTTCCCTATCGGCGAAGCCCCACAGCGCAAGGCTTTTGGCTATTTCAGTAAAATTGCAACTATTTCCGAAATCGGATTTCAACAGTGAAGCGCTATGGTGCCGGCTTCAATTCCGGGGAGTGTCGGAGAATGAATAAGAAAATCAAAGTTTTGAGCATGGCGGCAAGCATGTTGGCCGGCAGTGCAATGGCAGTCGAGTTGAAGCCGATTTCGGATTCGGTCTTTAGTGCCGATGGATTGCCCGAAGACGGATACACATCTGCTTCGATTGTGGCATACGGCGAACCACCGGCACCTGAGCCGGAGAAAGAGCGCCGGTTTGAAGTCGGATTTGTTCCCACTGTACCTGCTGCGCCCAATGCCGAACAGGAAGAAGCCAAGGCCGATACGGCAATGCCGGAAGGCATGGAAGAGCCGATGAAGGCGGATGCCGGTGAGGACGGGCAGAAGCAGGCCAGTGCCGCGGACGAAATGAAGGGTTCCGTCAGCGACGAGAAGACTTCTGCCGTTACAGAAGGTGGCGTAACTAAAGAAAGCGACGCCGAAAACATGGGACTGCGCCTCGAGTAAGTTTGCATGCCAGAAGCGAATTTGAGCGGGCGGGCCATCTGGTCCGCCCGTTTCGTTTGGCGAAGATGTTGTGTGCCAGTTCATCGCACCTATGGTCCGGTCAGCCTCTCTGATACACTGACGGGAAGGATCGCGCCAATGCTTGCTGTCAAATTTCTGCACCTGCTTGCCCTGATGATGGGCGCTGCCGCCAGCATTGCCAACCTGGTTTTGAGTGTTAAATCGGAGAAAGCCGGAGACGCCGCGGCAACACTGCTGGCGTTGCGGCCGGTCTTTTCGCAGATCGGACTGGCAGCCGTGCTGCTGATCTGGATTACCGGTGTCTGGCTTTATGCCGTGCGCTGGGATAGCGCCGCGCTCGGCCCGGTTTTCATACTCAAACTGATCGCCGCAGGATTGCTGCTGGTGGCGATACTTGCCATCAATTTGGCCGGCGCCAGGGCAAAGCGAACCGGCACGCCGATGCCGATGGCCATCCAGAGACTGGGGCCGGCAACGCTGGTGCTCACCCTGATTGCCGTCGGCACCGCTGTGTGGGTTTTCGACTAGGGTGCTTTAGCCGGCAATCTTGGAAAAATCAGCAACCTGGCCGGTGGCGGCGCGAATGCGCGACAACAGCGCCAGGCGGTTTGCCCGCACCTTCTCGTCCTCGGCATTGACCAGCACCTCGTCGAAGAACGTGTCGATGGGCTGACGTAGCTGGGCCATGAAGGTCATGGCTTTTTCGTAGTCCTCGGCGGCGATGGCTTGGGCGGCGAATTTCTCCGCCTCCTCGAGACTGTCGAACAGGGCGCGCTCCTCATCCGAGTCGAACAGGTTCGGATCGATCTTATCGGCGATCTTAGTGCCCTTCTTTTCTTCCGCCGCGAGGATGTTGGCGGCGCGTTTTGTGCCGGCCAGCAGGTTGGTGCCGTCGTCGGTGGCGAGAGAAACCTGCCGAGCGCCTCGACACGGCGGACGATCAGCAGCAGATCATCGGATTGCTGCGTGATCACCGCATCGATCAGATCGTGGCGGGCGCCGGAATCACGCAAATGGACCTTCAGACGATCATGGAAGAATGAGAGGAGATTACCGAGCCTTGACTCCATGTCATTGAAATCACCTTCACTCATATCAAACCGTGGTTCGCCTACTAATTTATCAAAAATCGGGTCCAGCGCTTCAGTGTCGACTCCAACATCGTGAAAATCTTGGAGTTTATCCAGTTCACGACCAACGTTGTTGTTTTGAATGTCCTGCCAGATTGAGAAATAAAGCTGTTCAGACCCCCCTTCCAACTTCAAACGCACTTCGTTCTCCAGCACGATGCGGATCACACCCAGTGCGGCGCGTCTGAGTGCATAGGGATCCTTCGAGCCGGTCGGTTTTTCATCGATGGCCCAAAAGCCGACCAGCGTGTCGAGCTTATCGGCGAGCGCGACGGCAACCGACACCGGATCGGCCGGCACATCGTCCGAGGGTCCCTGCGGGCGGTAATGTTCCTCGATTGCTGCGGCAACGGACACCGGTTCGCCCTGAAGCTCGGCATATTTACGCCCCATGGCGCCTTGCAGTTCGGGAAACTCGCCGACGACCTCGGTGGTCAGGTCGGCCTTGGCCAAAACGGCGGCGCGACGGGCGAGAGCGGGATCGACGCCAACGATCGGCGCCAGTTCGGTGGCGAGCTCGGCAATGCGGGAAACACGCTCGCCCTGCGTCCCCAGCTTGGCGTGGAAGGTCACGCCGAGATGATCGAGCTTGGCCATGCGCTGGTCGAGCGGTTTGGCCAGATCAAGGCCGAAGTTTTCGGCGGAAGCGGTAAGCTCGGCCACGTCCGGCAAATCGGCCTGGTCGGTTTTCCAGAAATGTACGGCGTCCGACAGCCGGGCGCGCACCACCTTGGCGTTGCCGGCGGCGATCTCGGCGCCGCCATCGCTGGCCTCGATATTGGCGACCAGGACGAAACGGTTGGTAAGGCCTTCTGAATCAGGCTTGCGGCAGACGAAACACTTCTGGTTGGCCTTGATCGTCAGGCGGATTACCTCGGCCGGAATGTCGAGGAATTCCTCCTCGAATTCGCCGAGCAGCACGACCGGCCATTCGACCAGACCGGACACCTCGTCCAGCAAGCCGTCATCCTCGATCAGCTCCAGCCCGTTGGCGAAAGCCAGGTTTCTCGCGTCCGACAGGATGATTTCCTTGCGCCGCTCGGCATCGAGAACCACCCTGGCGCGTTTCGAGAGCAGCCACATAATCATCGAAACGGCGCACGGTGATCGCGTCGGGCGCGTGAAACCGGTGTCCGTAGGTGACATTGCCGGATTCGATGCCATCGACGGTAAAGCCGACGACGACCGGCTCTTCGGTTTCCGGTCCGAAGGTACACAGGATCGACTGGAGCGGCCGCACCCAGCGCAGGGATCCCGGCTTGGCGGAGGCCGCGCCCCAGCGCATGGATTTCGGCCAGGGGAAATTCCTGATGATGTCCGGGGCCGCCTCGGCGATGATGTCTTCGGCGGCGCGTCCCGGTTTCTCGATCACCGCGACGAGAAAATCGCCCTTCTTGGGATCTGAGCGGATTTCCGCCTGATCGACCGAAGACAGCCCGGCGCCGCGCAGGAATCCGTCGATTGCCTTCTGCGGCGCGTCGGTGCGTGGGCCCTTGCGTTCCTCGCGAACATCCTTTGAGCGGGCCGTGAGACCGCGAATGTCGAGGGCAAGCCGCCGCGGTGTCCAGTATTCGCGCGCCGCCTCATAGGTCAGCCCGGCCTCAACCAGCGCATCGGTGAGCAGCTTTTTCAGGTCGGCGGCAGCGCGGCGCTGCATGCGCGCAGGTATCTCTTCGCAGCGAAGTTCCAGCAACAGATCGGGCATTTGAATTCAGCCTAGAAACAAGGACTGCGCGGGGATTAGCAAGTGCGGCAGGCAATGTCATCCCGAAACAGGTCTCAAGGTGCAATTGGCTGAACGGCTGATGAACCGGAACGCCACGCCCCATTCAGCGGCAGGTAGGCAAAATGTGACCGTCAATCACAACGGGGACATATCGCCATGACCGGCACAAGAGCTCAAGCGATGAACCTTTTCGGTTGCAAGCGCGACCAGTGGTCATGAAACACGCCGCGCTCACCGTTCACCTCCTCGCCCTGGCAGTCCTGTTTGCCACGCTCGGCCAGCCATACGCGCTGGAAAAACCCGCCGGTTGTGCGCCGTGCCGTGGAGACGGTGGCGAAAAAAGGACGCGATCATATCGTCATCCAAGCATCAGTCTCCGCCATCACTCCCCCGACACACAGTTGATCCTCCAATAAAAAGAAAGGGCGCCAGAGGCGCCCGATCCTTGTTCAAACTCAACGATGCGATCAGTTGGACGGCAGCATGACCTTGGTCGATGACATGAATGACCCCGTTGTCGGCGCGGATATCGGCGGCAACAACATTGGCGCCATCAACCGTCACGCCGGAAGATGATTTCTCCACAGCAAGGGTACGATCGCCACCGGACTTGATGGTCTTCACGTGGATCGTGCGGCCGGGCAGCATGTTCGACGTCAATTCGCGACGACGACATGGTAGGTCAGGACGGCAACCAACTGATCCTTGTTTTCAGGCTTCAGCAAAGTCTCGACCGTGCCGGCAGGCAGTGCTGCGAAAGCCTCGTCGGTCGGTGCAAAAACCGTCAGGTTGTCGCCATTGGCAAGGGCATCGGCCAGACCGGCGGCCTTGGCTGCCGCAAGCAGCGTGCCGAACGTGCCGGCGCTTTGCGCGGTTTCAACGATATTGGCCGAATGAGCGGCTGTGCCAGCAAAAAGGGCGCACGAAAGGGTGGCTGCAAAAGCGAGTTTGCGCATGGTGTCCTCCAGGGATTATGTGAACCAAAACACACGTGCGCCGTTTGTGCGCCAGGTGTAGCGAAGGCAACCACGCCTTCGATGCACAGGTTTACGCCCGGTTTTTTGAAACGGATTAGCGACCAGTAAAATATTTTTGGTCACAACATTGTTTGTGATCCGGACGAAAACCAATCCGTACCGTCTGATCGGGTTTCTTACAGTTCCTTGTGACTGCCATCGCAGAAAGGCTGGCCATCCGTCTGTTTGCAGGCGCAGAAAAACTTGGCGCCCGAGGCATCGGCCGTCCATTTGACCGGTGAGAACTCGGTATCCTTGTGCGAACCATCGCAGAAAGGCTGCTTCTGCGACATTCCGCAGGCGCACCAGAATAGTTCTTGCCTTCTTCGACTTCAACGCGGACCGGCTCCTTCGCCGCGACCTGACCTTTGGACATAACAGTCTCCTTGTGTTTGACACCTGCCAGCTTAACCGCGCCGGCGTGGAAAGAAGCCCGGCCAGTGTTTGACACTGCGTTCAGGATCAGGCGGCCTTGAATGTCCCGGCACCACCGGCCTCGGTCTGCAGAAAGGCTTCCCCGCAGGCCTTGGACAGGTCACGAACCTTGAGAATGTAGCTCTGGCGCTCGGTCACCGAGATGACACCGCGCGCGTCGAGCAGGTTGAAGACATGGCTTGCCTGATGCATTGGTCATAGGCCGGCAGCACGCAACGATGCAGCATACTGCCCTTGCCCGGCGCTCCGGCATCGAGCAACGCGCGGCATTCTGCTTCCGCATCCTCAAAGTGCCTCAACAGCATCTCGGTGTTGGCCAGTTCGAAATTATGGCTCGAATACTCCTGTTCAGCCTGCAGGAAAACGTCGCCATAGGTCACCTTGGAATTGTCGCCGCCGCCGTTGAAGTTCAGATCGTAGACATTGTCGACGCCCTGCACATACATGGCGAGCCGTTCCAGCCATAGGTCAGTTCACCGGAAACCGGCGCACATTCGATGCCGCAGACCTGTTGGAAATAGGTAAATTGCGACACTTCCATTCCGTCGCACCAGCATTCCCACCGAGCCCCCAGGCGCCTAGAGTCGGGCTTTCCCAATCGTCCTCGACAAAGCGAAGGTCGTGCAGAGCGGATCGATGCCGATCGCTTCCAGCGATCCCAGATAGAGTTCCTGCAGATCCGGCGGATTGGGCTTGAGGATCACCTGATACTGGTAATAGTGCTGCAGCCGGTTGGGATTTCGCCATAGCGGCCATCCTTGGGACGGCGTGAAGGCTGTACATAGGCCGCCTTCCACGGTTTGGGACCAAGCGAACGCAGGGTGGTCGCCGGGTGAAACGTGCCGGCGCCGACCTCCATGTCATAGGGCTGCAGCACAACACAGCCCTGACGCGCCCAGTATTCGTTGAGCGCGAATATCAAGCCTGAAACGAGCGTTTCGGATCAAGATAGGCGGGCGGATTGGAGGTCACCGGCAGGACCTTTGTGTTTTGAAACAATTGATTGGCGGTCGGGTGCCACGGGCGGCAAGCACAGTCAAGGCTTCCGGGGCGTGATCGCGGCAAATGTCGAGAGGATTGTGCGGAGAACCGGAACCTGTTCGAGCCGGGTGCGACGTGGCTCGTATCGGTTCCGGTTCTCTCGCAAACTCTTCCCGGTACGAGAGGGCGGGGAGACCGGAAGACACCGTCGGGCCGCTGAGTTCGGGGAGGGGAAGCCTGACGGGATATGATGTCCGGACACTAATGGCTCAATGCCCGGAACGATGTGACGGTCGTCACAACAGTTGCAGCTGATCCGTTTTTTTTGGTCGGCGGGACAAACAGGTCGGCTCGAAGATCAAGCTTGCGCCCGTTCAAACCCAGGCGCTTGGCCGCCATTTCAAACCGGCGGCCGATCTGCCACGCGTATGGGCCGCTGCCGCGCATGCGCCGGCCCCATTCGGGATCATAATCCTTTCCGCCGCGCATCGACCGGATCAGCGACAACACATGGCGGTAGCGGTCGGGATAATGCCGAAGCATCCACTCCTTGAACACCGGGCTTACCTCAAGCGGCAAACGAAGCAGGATATAGCCTGCCTCATCGGCTCCGGCGGCTTTTGCCGAATCGAGAATTCGCTCCAGCTCGCTATCATTCAGGCCCGGAACGATGGGAGCCGCCATCACCGAAACCGGAATGCCGGCTCCGCTCAACTGCTTCATCGCCTCAAGCCGCCTGGTCGGCGTCGCCGCCCTCGGCTCCATGTTCCGCGACAGTTTGCGGTCAAGCGTGGTGATCGAGAGCGCCACCTTGACCAGGCTGCGTTCGGCCATGCGCGCCAGGATATCGATGTCGCGCGTGACAAGCGCCGATTTGGTGACGATACCGACCGGGTGGTTGTGCGCATCCAGAACCTCCAGGATTTCGCGCATGATGCGCCACTTTTTTTCCACCGGCTGATAGGGATCGGTATTGGTTCCGATCGCAATCGTCCGCGGTGTGTAATCCTTGCCGCCGAGTTCGCGCTGCAGGAGTTTGGCGGCATCGGGTTTGGCAAACAGTTTCGATTCGAAATCCAGCCCCGCCGAAAGACCCATGAAAGCGTGAGTGGGCCTGGCGAAACAATAAACACAGCCATGCTCGCAACCGCGATAGGGATTGATCGAGCGGTCAAAGGAGATGTCGGGTGAAGTGTTTCTGGTGATGATCTTGCGTGGCTTTTCGATCTGCACTTCGGTCTTGAACGGCGGCAGTTCTTCAAGCGACTCCAGCCATCGTCAAAGACGTGCCGCGACTGCCGCTCGAAACGACCGCTCGGATTTACCGCTGCCGCCCTGCCCCGCCTTCGCTCCCGCGCTATGCGCAAGCCGCTCCTGTCGACGATGCCGTTTGCGAAGTCTGCAGGCCGGGCACGGACAAAACCGGCACCTTGATCGCCATGCGCTGTGCGAAAGGCTTCGCCGTCTGCCTGATCGATCGCTTCCATCGCCGTTCTCCCTGCCTGGCATGCACTGAAACAGGCCGCCGTTGATGAAACTATTCCTATTCATCAAATTAGAACAAATCAAGAACTTTTTTCGATTTTGACTCGGAAGTTACGGGACGAAACACAAATACCGCACACCTGTCAGGGCACTACATAGAATAAGCTGCTGTTCTAAAACGCTTATTTGCCGGATCGCCGCAAATGCTCATCGAGCCGCGGCATGATCTCTATGAAATTGCAGGGCATGTGCCGGTAATCAAGCTGCGCCTGCAAAATTC
Source organism: Rhizobiaceae bacterium (assembly GCA_963669285.2). Lineage (GTDB taxonomy): Bacteria > Pseudomonadota > Alphaproteobacteria > Rhizobiales > Rhizobiaceae > JAWKWH01. The sequence continues at coordinate 68,806 of CAXXSI010000023.1, forward strand.
CGTACCATGCATCCTTGCAGGCACCCGGGGACCCGGGAAGCACAAACACATAGGTTGCGTTCAGCACACCGCCGGTCGCGCGTGACTGATGGTCGACGTACCGATCTTATCGTAGGAAATCCGGTGAAAAACTTCGGAAAATCCGTCCATTTTCTTATCAAAGAGCGGCTCCAGCGCCTCCGGTGTCACATCCCTGCCGGTAATCCGGTTCCGCCTGTCGTGATGATCGCGTCAACTGATTCGTCCTTCGACCATGCAGTAACGATGGACCGGATTTGCTCGATGTCGTCCGTGACAATCGAACGTTGTGCAAGACGGTGGCCCGCCTTGACGATGCGTTCGGCAAGCGTGTTGCCGGATCTGTCGTCTTCCAGCGTGCGGGTGTCGGAAACCGTCAGGACGGCAATTCGACCGGAACGAACTGCCTTGGTCCGGAATTGCCATGCGCCACTGAACTCTCCTGTAATAACAAATACCGGTGTCAGCCGGAGGCAGTACCGCCGGTCGTCGTTGCCTTTACAAACCATTGCGGCCTTTGCTTTGCAATCGCACTTTCGGCGGACCGCGATTGAGACTCGCCTTTCGAATACGCCAAATACCGTTGCGCCCGACCCGGACATACGGGCAAAAACCGCACCGTATTCTGTAACAGGTCGGCCTGCCTCAGTGATTGAATGTGCGAGACCGCTCGCGGGGCGTTGCAGATCGTTGCGTGTCGCACCCAACCATTCGACCAATCCGGCCGAAGTCAGCGTTGATGGCAGTTTTGCAAGCGCTTTGTTGTGCTTGCATTCAAGCCTTGCGAACACCTCGCCGGTCGGCACCGCAATACCGGGATTGACGAGCAAAAGATGTAATGACGGAAATCCGGATACCATTTCCAATTCATCACCTACCCCGCGCGCTATCAGCGGCTCTCCCGCAAGGCACATCGGGATGTCGGCTCCCAGCGCAATACCGATTCGTCTTAGTTCCGAATCGCTTACATCGAGTTTCCAAAGCGCTGAAAGAAGCTTCAACGTACATGCCGCATCCGACGATCCACCGCCGATCCCGGAGGCAACCGGCAGGTTTTTTTCCAGTCTGATGGCGACGGGAGGAGCAGTGACCACCGGGCAGGAATTTCGCAATGTGTCACGCGCACGGGTAACCAGGTTTGGCTGATTGCTCGCAAGTGCGCCGGCGAAGGGACCGTCGATCTCGAACATATCCCGGTCGGCGGGAGCGACAATCAACCGATCGCCAAATCGGGTAAATACGCTCAACGTTTCGATCAGATGATATCCATCCGGCAACTGTCCGGTGACATGCAGCGCGAGATTGATCTTCGCCGGGGCCGTTGCGGCCAAAGCGCCCGACGGAATTTTTTCTACATTGTCCGGGTGAATTGCCAATCCCTGATTCAATCCCTGCGCAGGCGGTATTCGCCGGTATCGGGATCCTGCACCAGTGTACCCTGCGCCCGCGTGCGCGCCTCCTCCTCGGCGCGGCGAACACGCCTGTGGACGCGTTCCGCTTCACGCAGAAGAACGCCTTGTAGCCAATCCAGCCGACAACGCCGATGGCGGCTAAAAACAGTAGTTGCGGCATTTGTCAGTCTCTCCCTTCCTGCAAACGCTTGCCAACCATTTACAATCCGAACCGGCCCCACAACGCTCGCTCTTCGGCGGCCTCGGCCAATCCGCCCGCGCCTGAGCGGCAAGTTCGGCGCAGATGCACCAAACACGCCGAGCCGACGGCCGAAAAGACCGCGTGGCGGCGAAATAAGCCGCATGCGGGTCTTGGGACCGTAACGCGTCTTCAACACCGAACGCATATCGCCGATATCGTCAACGAGACCCAGTTCCTTTGCCTTTATTCCAGCCCAGAACGCTCCTGTGAACAAGTCCGGCTTGTCCGCCAACTTGTACCGCGGCGTTGCTTGACCATGTCGATGAAGACGTCGTGGATCTGCAACTGGATCGCCTTCAGCTTGTCCACATCGGCTTTCTTTTCCGGCTGGAAGGGATCGAGCGTGACCTTGTTCTTGCCGGCTAGTGTGAACGCGGCGTTCCACCCCGATTTTCTTGATCATGTCCTGAAAACCGAATGAAGCGGACACCACTCCGATGGAACCGACGATGGATGACGGATCGACAAATATCTCGTCTCCGGCAACGGCGATCATGTAACCACCGGAGGCAGCGGACGTCCTCGACGAAGACCAGAACCTTCTTTTCCTTTTCCTCGGCAAGGGAGCGGATGCGCTGATAAATCAACCGCGACTGGACGGCTGAACCGCCAGGTGAATTGATGACGATGGCGACCGCCGGCGCGCTTTTATCGGCAAATGCCTTTTCCAACAGCGATGCCACGCCGCCAATCGACAAGGTCGGACGGAACTGCCCGCTTGAAGCCATGATCGCACCTTGCAGCCGTACCACTGGAATGGTGATGACGTTCGATCTGAATTTGGCGGGTAATAGACGGTCGAAATACCGTTTCAAATGAGGTTCTCCTGAAATATCGATTTCCTACCATGTAGGTAGCGGTTTTTTACACGCAACAGTGTCCTAGCCCTAGTCTGCAAACAGCGTTTGCCGACCATTGCACAAATCGTCAGCCAGCGCGGTAAAGCCCTTTTTGTCCTTGTCGTGCAAGATGAGCGGGGGTGTGATCGCCAAGGCAGCCTTGGAACCGCGCCTGCCGCGTACCACGATGCGAATGGCCTCGCCATCTGCCTGAGCGTGAACAGGCTTGAGCTGCAGTCCGCCAAACCGCCCCTCACACGCTGTCAGGATTGCGCCAAGCGAGGCGGGCCGGGCGATCAGCGCAAAACCACCGCCGGGGCGTAAAATCGCCGCGGCGGTCTTTATCCATGCATCCAGCATGCCTCCAACCATCACATGGGCGTCGCGTTTCAATTCGTCTGGCGAACGCCGGTCTGCATCGTCGTTGAATGGCGGGTTCATGACTGCATAGTCGAAAGACCGGTCAGCCAGACCGGCAGAACCGCGCTTGTTTCCCGACAGGGTGACATCGGCAACCAAAACCGAGAGGCGATCCCCAAGGTCGGCATTCTGTTCAAGGCCAATGCTGCTCGACGCCAACTCGGCCATGACGGGATCGCGCTCGATCAGCACCGCCGATGCCTGCGGACATCGCGATATGACGGCGAAACCGGCTGCACCTGCCCCGGCGCCCAGATCGGCAAGAGTGCCGCTAAATCCTGACGGCACTGCCGATGCCAGCACCATGGCGTCCATACCGGCACGATGGCCGCGTCCGGCAGGTTGAAGCAGCCAGAAACGCTCGCGGTGAAACGCATCCAGCGTCGTGTCGATTTCCCGGGGCTCGCCCACCGCTTGTGCAGGTTTCATGTATCGCGCAATTCATGCGCAATGCCGGCGTCCTTCAACAGCCTTCTGGCGGCCGCTTCATCATCCTCAACAACCAGCACACGTCGCCCGAGAATTCCGATCGATCCCTCGGCGATGCTCATGTTCTGGTCGGCAATGAAGAAACCGATGCCGGCATCGCGCATCAGCGCCTCGACGAAGGAAATCAATGCCGCATCATTGGTTCGGATAAGCTCGATCATGGCCTATAAATAACCTCTGGGCAGGCCGTGTAAACGGCAAGCACCGGTGTTTGGGCGCGATACCGGTAAAATGGTTGCGATCTGTGCCAATTCGCCACTTGCGAAGCGGCATGCAGGCACAATAGAGTTGCAATGGAAAATCGGCCAGCGACTGAACAGTCCGGGGCGGAAAAACGGAGGATTCCCCGGTGACGGGAGTGGTTGGAAAGTGGGTGTAGTCGTATCGCTTGCGGATGAGGCGCGTGGCAAGGCCTCGGTCAAACCCCTGGTGGATCTCACCGCGGCCGACATGGCGCGGGTCAATGAGCTGATTCTTTCCAAGGCGGGATCGAATGTCGAACTCATACCGGAAATCGCCAACCATCTGATCTCATCGGGCGGCAAGCGATTGCGGCCGATGATTACGCTGGCGGCTGCTCAGATGTTCGACTATTCGGGCGACGGGCACATCAAGTTGTCCACCAGTGTCGAATTCATGCATACCGCTACCCTGCTGCATGACGATGTTGTCGACGAAAGCAGCATGCGCCGCGGCAGGCAAACTGCGCGAATGATCTGGGGCAATCAGGCGAGTGTGCTTGTCGGCGACTATCTGCTTGGACAGGCGTTTCGCATGATGGTCGAAGTAGGCTCACTGGAAGCACTTGAAATCCTCTCGAGGGCGTCGTCGATCATCGCCGAAGGTGAAGTAATGCAGCTTGCGGCAGCCAAGAACCTGGAGACCACGGAAGACGAGTATCTGGCGGTCATCGGTGCCAAAACAGCAGCGTTGTTTTCGGCAGCCGCTGAAGTCGGCCCGGTCATTGCCAACGCGTCCAGTGCAGACAAGGCGGCGTTGAGGTCGTTTGGAACGAATCTCGGCCTGGCATTCCAACTGGTTGATGATGCGCTTGACTATGGCGGCAATGCCGGTGACCTGGGAAAGAACGTCGGCGACGATTTCCGCGAAGGCAAGGTTACGCTGCCGGTCGTACTCAGTTACCGGCGCGGAACCGACGCCGACCGCGCATTCTGGAAACAGGCGATCGAAGCGGGAGAAACCGAGGATGCCGCCCTGGACAAGGCCATCGAGCTCATGACGCGCACTGGCGCGATCAGAGACACCGTTGGTCGTGCCAGACATTTCGGCGAGATCGCTCGCGACGCACTGGCGCCATTGACGGATTCGGCCCACAAACGGGCATTGCTTGAACTGATCGAGTTTTGTATCAGCCGCGTAACCTGACGAAACCCGGTACCGTTCATTAACAGGTACCCTATATTGTGATGACACCCTTCATTGAACCGTGACCGCAAAAAGGCCATGCTTTGCGGATTGATTGGGCGAACAACCAGATAATCGGGTGTGGGAAGGATCGGATGCGGAATTTACGCAAGCTATGGCTTGGTGCGCTTGCTGCAGCGATGTTGCCATTGGCGGCAGGATCGGCACAGGCAGATGATGACGATATTTCCAATCTGTCCATACGATCCTTTTCAGGCGCGTTTCTTGCTGCACGCACAGCCGAATTCGACGCCGATCTGAACGCCTCGGTCAAATTTTATCGCAAGGCTCTTTCTTTTGATCCGCCCAACCAGCAGCTGCAGCGCAGTCTCATGTTGGCGCTCATCTCAAATGAAATGTTCGATGATGCATTGCCGCTTGCCGAAAAGCTGAAGACCGTTCCGGAAATCGAGCGTTTCTCCCGCCTCGCATTAGCTGTTGATTCCTTTAGAAAAAAACAATTCGAGGATTCCGAATACTGGTTGCATCTGGCGCTGGAGTCCGATCTCGACCGACTGATCACCGGTGTTATGACGGCATGGGCCAAATATGGCCAGGGCCAGACCGAGGATGCATTTACCCATCTGGAGAAGCTTGAAGGGCCGGAGTGGTTTGCTCTGTTCAAGACCTATCACCGCGCGTTGATCGCGGAACAGGCGGGCATGGATGAGCTCGCCCGCAATGCCTATGCAACCGTGGTGGCCGATCGAAACGGTGGAAGAACCGCACCGGGCACATATTGGCGCGCGGTAAGCGCACAGGCGCTTTTTCTGGCCCGGATGGGTGATGTCAAGGGTGCCCGCGAAGCAATTGGCAAGGGCGAATCATTTGCGCCAAGCAGACAGGCGAGAAAAGCGATATTTCGAGAGATCGAGAATGGAAAGTCCACAAATCCGTTGATCGCGAACGCCGGTGACGGTGCTGCGGAAATTCTTCTCAATATCGGTGCTGCGCTCAATCGCGGTGGCGGAGAGGCGTTCGTGCGCCTTTACCTGCAATATGCCCGCGCTTTGCGGCCGGACAGCTCCGCTATTCTCATTGAACTTGGACAATTGGCGGAACAGCAGGGCCGGTCCAAGGAAGCCATCAGTTTTTATGAGCGGGTACCGGCCGATTCACCGATGAGCAGGCTGGCGCAAATGCAATTGGGGCTCAATCTGGCAGATGTCGACCGGCATGACGAAGCCATCGAACAATTGTCGGCTCTGGTCGAAGCAGACCCCGACGACATGCGCGGATATTTGTCGCTTGGCGGCGTGTATGGATCGCGCAAGGACTATGCAGCCGCTGCCGAGCTATATGACAGGGCCGCTGCCCGCCTGCCCGATCCGGCTCCCGAAAACTGGAACATATTCTATCAGCGCGGCATCGCCTATGAGCGCCTGAAGGAATGGGAGAAGGCCGAGCCGAATTTCCGCACCGCGCTCAAGTTGCGTCCCGACCAACCCCAGGTGCTGAACTACCTTGGATATTCATGGGTCGACATGCATATGAACCTGGACGAGGGATTGGACATGATTGCCCGCGCGGTCGCACTGCGTCCCAATGACGGGTACATCGTCGATTCGCTGGGGTGGGCCTATTACCGACTGGGCCGGTTTGATGACGCGGTACGCGAGCTCGAAAAAGCCGTATCGCTGAAACCGGATGATCCGATTCTCAATGACCATCTGGGCGACGCCTACTGGCGCTCCGGCAAAAAGCTGCAAGCCGTGTTCCAATGGAATCACGCCCGCGATATGGATCCTGAGCTCGATGTTCTTGCCTCGGTCGAACGCAAGCTTGCCAAGGGCCTGCCACCGCTGGAACCGAAGGAGAAGGTGGCCATGGCACAAAGGGTGGTCATCGACGGCGAAACGGCGACGGATGCCTCGGATGGCGAACCCACTGTTCGACCGGCGGTCTACACGGTCAAGCGCGGGCAATCCCTTTGGGAAATCGCGGCCGAGGTCCTGGGCGACGGACAAAGGTTTGATGAAATTCTGAGGCTCAATCCGGGTTTGAGCGAGAATCCGGATCTGATATTCCCGGAACAGGAATTGCGCCTGCCCGTTTCTCCTTAGGGCCTGCTCTGCCGTAACGACTGAATGTCTATTCGGCGATGCCGTATTTCGGCTTGACCGGGCATTCGCTGACCTTGCCAAAACTGACCACGACGCATTTCAAGCGCAGTTTGCGCACATTGCGCTCCCATGGATTTTGTTTCTGACAAAGACATTTGGAGTGGGGCAATCGCAGGGTAGTGCAGCTCGGGTCAGTACACAAATAGCCGGTGACATCGTCCCTGGAGTTGGAGTTGCGATCAGGCCAACTTTGCGCGACGGCCGATGCCGGCAGCAATGCCAGTGCAAGCATGGCAATCCCCAGCGAGCCAATGATCCGAATTCCAAACCGGCGTTCCGTCATGGCGAATTCCCCTATGTTCCCTCTATATTTAGTCGGTAAAACCTGGTGGGCAAGTGAGTTTATTCTTCTGCCTGGCATTAGGGCCTGTTGAGTATCAGCACACAAGGCTGCGTTGGCGTCCAAATTCGTGCGAAACAAGGAGAAAGCGCAAGACAGTGTGACCACTTTCGAGCATTTTCGACGCTGTTTCGCGCGAATTTGGCCCAACCTTGAAAAGGCCGCGCCGAAATCCGCCACATTGGCGTCGCTCGTTCTCGAATATGCCTGGCATGTCCTTCGTCCTCGCTCCTAAATCTGTCGAAATTCGGCTGCGGCGCAGCCCGTGCGGTGATGCTCAACAGGCCCTAGACGGTATCAGCGAATTGTGGGATGCCGTCCACCGGGATAATTAACACAGGTGGTTCGGTGAATAAGCAGAGCCCAGGACGCGGCAATCCGGACTTTTCACTTGAAGCGTCGGCGAAGGCTGCCGGCAACTGGCCATGCGCAGGCGTTGATGAAGCCGGACGGGGTCCTCTGGCAGGACCGGTCGTCGCCGCCGCGGTGATACTTGATCCGCATCTTGTTCCCTTCGGCCTGAACGATTCCAAGCAACTGAGCGCAAAAAAGCGGGATGTGCTGTTTAATGCAATCATGCGCGACGCGGTCGCCGTATCAGTCGGCTCGGTGAGCGCGGAAACGATCGACGAAACCGATATCAGACAGGCAACGCTTGCGGCGATGAAACAGGCGGTTCGCGGTCTGGCAGTGGCGCCCCGATATGCGCTGATCGACGGCCGCGATGTGCCCGATGGACTACCATGTGATGCCGAAGCGGTAATCAAGGGCGACGGGCGTTCGCAATCGATTGCGGCTGCCTCGATCGTGGCCAAGGTGCTGCGGGACAGGATGCTGCGGCGTGCGGGCAGCGCCTATCCCGCCTATGGACTACAGTCCCATGCCGGCTACGGCACAGCGGCACATCGTGAAGCCATCCAAACCCATGGCGGCGTCGCCAGAATGCATCGCTTCACGTTCTCGCCATTGAGAGCGATGGACAACTGAATGCAGAATGCCGCCGGAAAGGACCCCGGCGGCGCTTGGAATTGCTTTGTTAGAAATCTCAATTCAGTCGTGACTTGACCTCGGCAAGCGACGACTTGAAGAGCGATGCAGCAGCCTTGGTGTCGATCTTGTCCTGCAAAATCTTGCCCGCCGCCGCGACAGCGATTTCGACGGCATCGGAGCGGACTTCGTTGACTGCTTCGCGCTCGGCTTGAGCGATTTTCTGCTCGGCCAAAGCGGTACGCCGGACCACGTAGTCTTCCGTCTTCTGCTTGGCATCGGCAACGATGATGTCCGCCTCGTGTTTGGCAGCGGCGATCATCTCGCTTGCTTCTTTCTCAGCTTCCTTGCGCTTGCGCTGGTATTCGGCCAGCAATTGCTGTGCCTCCTCGCGAAGCTTGCGGGCTTCCTCGAGTTCACCGCGAATCTTTTCCGCCCGGTCATCGAGCGATTTGCCGATCATGCCCGGAACCTTGAGGTAGAGCACGATGCCCAGGAAGATGATCAGTGCGACCAGAGCCCAGATACTGGCAATCGATGTTGCGTCCATGATGCGCTCCTAACCCCGAATTGCCTTGATGGCGCTTGCGGCCTGGGTTTTGGTAACCTTGCCGCCAACGAGGCTTTCCACAATCGAGGGCGGCAGTATCTTCGGCGATGGCGCCGACCTCTTTCATTGCACTGGCCTTGATGGACCCGATATGCGCCTCCGCCTCCGCAAGCTTCTTGTCGAGTTCTGCCTCGACCTTGCGGCGCTCGGCATCGGCTTCCGCCTTGGCCGAATCGCGGGCATCCTGGCCGATCTCGCCCGCCTTTGGCCCGGCCCTCGGCAAGTTCCTGCTCGTAGGCGGCAATCGCCTCGTCAGCCTCTTCCTTCATACGGGCAGCCTGATCCAGATCCTGTGCGATCCGGTCGCTGCGATGCTCCAAAATGTCGGACAAACGCGGTAACGCCACCCGCTTCAAGAAGATGTAGAACAGTCCAAAAGTTATCGCCAACCAAAGAATCTGCGACGGAAAGGTCGCTGAATCAAAGGGTGGAAACGCACCGCTGTGGTCGCCCTCTTGGGGAACCCCTGTTTCGGTATGCGTTTCATCGTCTGACGCCGCGTATGCGGATACAACGAACATGGCTTTTTCCTGTCACTTTGGCGCCGGCCCCAAATCAGGCCGGCCCAGACCATTCGCGGCCCGGCTGATCAGACGGCGAAGAGCAGCAGGAGAGCGATCAGAAGGGCGAAAATGCCCAGCGCTTCCGTCACCGCAAAACCGAAGATCAGGGCGGCCGAACTGGCCATCGGCTGCCGAAGGATTACGCAGCGCGCCCTGAAGAAACTGTCCGAAGAGATTACCCACACCGATGCCGGCGGCTCCGGTTCCGATCGCGGCGATACCTGCGCCGATCAATTTTGCTGCTTCAGCTTCCATTTTGGTGCTCCTTGTTTGGAATGGTTCGTAAACTTGGTTGTTGGAACGGCGGTATGCGCACCGCCGATTTGGATCCCGTTAGTGACCGCCCGGATGCAGGGCGTCGTTGATGTACATGCAGGTCAGCATGGCGAAGACGTAAGCCTGCAGGAACGCGACCAGAAACTCCAGCGCGGTCAGGCCGACCGCCATGGCAAGCGGCAGAATAGAGCCGACAACGCCGACAAAACCATACGCGCTCAGCGACACGACAAATCCGGCAAACACCTTCAAGGTGATATGGCCGGCTAGCATATTGGCGAACAAACGCACCGAGTGGCTGATCGGGCGGGCCAGGAACGAAATGATCTCGATGGCCACAACAAGCGGCATCAGCACCACCGGTACACCGGAGGGGACGAACAATTTGAGAAACCCAAATCCGTTCTTCATGAAGCCGTAGATCAGTACCGTAGCAAAAACCATCAGCGCCAGCATCGCGGTTACAATCAGATGGCTGGTGATGGTGAAGAAATAGGGGAACATGCCGATGAGATTGGCGACGAGAATGAACATGAACAGCGCGAACACGAAGGGAAAGAACTTCATGCCGGCCGATCCGGCCGAATCGCGCAGCATTCCGGCGACAAATTCATAGAGAATTTCGGAAACCGACTGGCCACGACCCGGGATAAGGCCCCGGCTGGACGTCGTCAGATAAAGGAATGCGGATGCCAGAACCACCGTCACCACCATGAACAGCGATGAATTGGTGAACGACAGGTCATAACCGCCGACCTCGATCGGAATCAGCTGGTTGATGTGGAATTGGTGAATCGGATCAACTTTGTCAGCAGAAGCCAATTTCTAACCCCGTTTTCAAGTCCGCTCGCAGCGGAGGTCATTTTTTATCCGGCGTTTCCGCCTCATCCCGGCGCGCCGACTGCTCGGCGACCACTCCCGCGGAACGCAACACATTGAGTATTCCCGCGCCAAATCCCAGAAGAAGAAATACGATCATCCCCCAGGGCGATGTGCCGGCGAGCTTATCGATCAACCAACCGATCGCCGTACCCACCAATATTCCTGCAATGAACTCACTCGACATTTTAAAAGCAACAGCAAATCCCTTTGCGCTGCTCGTCGACGCCTTTTTGACATCCGCCTCCCTGGGTTCCCTCTTTGCCAGAGCGGCGTCGAGTTGCCTACGGCGGCGTTCGAGTTCATCGTCATTGAAGGCTGGTCCGTCAGCGTCCGATTGGCCGGTCTTGCCGGCGTCGTCCGGTCCATTCGTTCCGGCCACCGTAACCCTCCAGCCCGGTCAAACCGGTCATCCGGCAGCCCGCTTCAAAGTCGCGCGCACCATAGTTACGCACCCCCGCACAGTCAAGCGGGGAGTGCAGTGCACAACTTGCGTTTTTTGACTAATAATATCAGATAGTTAGCGAGGTGCGACAATGCGCCGTTACTATTGTCGAATATCGCATCGCCGAATCCCGCCGGAAGGCGCGATCAGATCAACTCCAACCGCCGCCATAGGTACGGTAAAAGATGTGGCGGCCAATCTTTTTCATCCGCTTCATGGTGCGCGCCCAGCGCGGATTGACGTATGTCGCGTGATAGTGGGTCGAAGAGCCGATCTCGGGGAACCAGATCACGCCCGCGGTGACCGCCTGGGCGACCTCGTTTGCGGTTTTCCAGTAGGCGGGACTTGCGATGCGGTCGCGATGTCCGTCGCAAGCAAACGAAAACTGGCAGCGGTTGCGCCATGACTTGTTTTGATAGACTACACCGCAGACCGTATTGGGATATTTCGGATTGCGCACGCGGTTGAGAATGACCTGCGCCACCGCAGCCTGCCCCGCAACCGGTTCGCCACGCGCTTCGAAATAGATTCCTGCGGCCAGACAACGCTGTTCCTGCTTGGAAAAGACCTTGGCCGGCAAGGGTCGTTGAACCCACTGATGGTCACCCTTGGCGGACGGCGGAATGAAACGGCCGCGCTTCTTGTCGCGTTCATCTTTCAACAGGCTCGCAAACGGCGAAGCCTTGGCATAATCAGGTTTTGCCGGCGCGTAAGCTGTGGCAAGTATGTCCGGCGATGTGTTTGTCACGAGATCCGCAAGCTTGCTGCTGACGCCGAGGATCGGCTTTTCCTTACGCGGTAAATGAAAGGCCGTGGCGATCTTGATCTCACGGCCTTCGAGTTTCGGTTTGACAAACGCCATGGTGAGCTTGCCCGACTTGTCCGGTTTCAAAAGCGATGATGACCGTTTGAGAACCGAGCCGGCATTGAATTCCTTTGGCGGCGCAACCGGCACAACTTTGATCAGACGATCCCGTTTTTCGGCGCGATTGACGCGAAACTCGTCGGGAACCTCGTTTGCCACGGCGTTTTGCGGCTCGAAGGCAACCTTGCCGATTCCCGGTGCAATCAATGCCACCACCGGAAATCGATCCGGTGGTCAGATCACCATCGGCAAACTTCATCTCGGCGTTGTGAACCGAGCCGGCCGCGGAGGTTTCAATGTAGTTGTTCCAGCGCGCTTTCGAACTGTCAGAACCGGTGACCATGCTTGCCATATCCTGGAACGCAACGGCCGTCGGGAAAGCAACCCAGGCGGCCAGTCCGATGACAAATGGCGATAGCAAGGAACGATTGGCGCCACCGCGGCGCCGCATCTTGAAAAAACGCACGAAACACACTCCGAAACACAGAACTGTTTACCCAGCGCCTGCGATAGTGCCGCGTTAACCTTGATCAGCCGTTAACGGCGAAACAAAAATTTTCTTTACTGACTAACGCTTCCTTGCCTTGCCGGCATAGGGGTTTTGTCCGGCGCGAAACGCAATGCGGATTGGGATACCCGGCATATCAAAGGAACTGCGCAATCCGTTGATCAGATATCGCTCGTAGGAGCGAGGCATGGCATCGGGCCTGGTACAGGAAGCGACAAATCCCGGCGGACGCGTCTTGACCTGTGTCAGATACTTGATCCGCAGCCGCCGCCCGGCAACCGCCGGCGGGGGATGCTGGGCAACCGCCCTTTCCAGCCAGCGATTGAGCCTGCCGGTCGAAACACGCCGGTTCCAGACTTCGTGGGTGTGGCCGACCGCCTCAAGCAGGCGGTCGATGCCCTTGCCGGTTTCAGCCGACACGGGAACCGCCTGTACACCGCGCACCTGAGGCAACAGGCGGGCGGTCTGCTCGCGAAGCGTTTGCCAGCGTTTCCTGCCGGTGCTCGATCAGGTCCCATTTGTTGAATGCAATCACCGGCGCCCGGCCCTCTCGAACAATCAGGTCGATGATCTGCAGATCCTGTTTTTCAAACGGGATCGTCGCATCGAGAACGATGATCACCACCTCGGCAAAGCGGATGGCGCGCAAGCCGTCAGCCACGGACAATTTCTCAAGCTTCTCTTGCACCTTGGCCTTGCGGCGCATGCCGGCGGTGTCGAACAGCTTGATCTGCCTGCCGCGCCAAACCCAATCGACGGATATCGAGTCGCGGGTGATCCCCGCTTCCGGGCCGGTCAGCATGCGTTCTTCCCCGACCATCGTATTGATCAGCGTCGACTTGCCGGCGTTCGGCCGGCCGACGACTGCAATGCGCAGCGGCTTCGTCGTATCGTAGGCAGGTATGTCTTCATTGTCGGGATCATCGATATCGTCACCGGCAAGCGGTGCGTCAGACACGGTCAATTCTTCGCTGTCGTCGGCGAAGGCACGTTCCTCGCCCACTGCTTCAACGATTGCCTCACGCAAATCAGGCAGACCCTGCCCATGTTCGGCGGAAATGGGAACCGGCTCGCCGAGGCCCAGTTCCCATGCGTCGATCAGACCGGATTCTGAACCGCGTGCCTCGGCCTTGTTGGCGATCAGCACCAGCGGCTTGCCGGTGCGGCGAACAAGATCGGCAAATGCCTTGTCGGTCGGCGTGAGCCCCGATTTCGCATCGACAACAAACAACACCAGATCGGATTCACCGATGGCGCTTTCGGTCTGCTGGCGCATCCGCCCCTCAAGGCTGTCGTCGGTTTTATCCTCAAAATCCGGCCGTGTCGATGACCTCGAAATTGAGATCGTACAGTCTGGCATCATGAATGCGCCGGTCGCGAGTGACGCCGGGCGTGTCGTCGACAAGTGCAAGCTTGCGGCCGACCAGCCTGTTGAACAGGGTGGACTTGCCGACATTGGGACGGCCGACAATAGCAACCCGAAAGGACATCGACGTTTACTGCGATCCGCCGCCGGAGCTGCGGATCAACTCGGCCATCAATTCGGCGCGCTGGCGGCCCGTTTCGCGGCGCTGAATCATCGGCGGAAATCTGCTCAAACAATTTCAGTGCATCGGATGCATTTCCGGCTTTCCAACTGGCAAGCCCCAATGCCTCGCGGGCCGAATGCCGCAGTGGATTGGCGTCCGAAGTGAGCGGCTCCACCCTGGCGGAAACTTCATCCCGGCTGCCGTGATCAACCAGCAGAAGCGCTGCCCGCAGCAGCGCCATGTCACGAATGGCCCTCGGAATCGTACTGTCGGCTGCAACAGCATCGAAATCCTTGATCGCGGCAGTGAATTCGCCCTTTTCAGCCTGAACGGTGGCCGCCCGCATACGCGCGAGCACCGGATAGGCACCGTAACCATCCTTCTCCAGGTCGGACAGCGCCGCCAGCGCTTCATCTGACTTGCCGTCGTTGGCAAGGGTCATCGCCTGCAAGAAGGCGTCGCCGGATGCGTTGGCCTGGGTTTCGACCCAGTACTGATAACCGCGCACGCCCGCAGTCCCGGCTACGATGGCAATCGCGCCGGCGATGACCCAGATCCCGTAGCGCTGCCACAGGTCCTTGGCACGATCCTGACGAAGCTCATCATCGACTTCGCGAATAAAACTGTCATCGGACATGGTTTTTCCGACCTGATCCCGTAAGTGTCATGGATCAGGCCCTTGTAGCGTTTTTTTTGGCCGGCGAAAGGGGCCGAATGCGAATTTTTACCAATCGGCGCGGATCAACCGAACGGCAATACGCCAAACAGCCAGGCGTGCAACTGCCATACGAACAGTAAATAGATGACCACGCCGGCGGCAATTGCGACGATATCCCAGGTCACGGGCCCCTCTTCCGGCAGGGGCGCATCGCGTTTGCCAACCGAAATGCGGTCGAAAACCGCCCAGACAAGAAACGAGCCGAACAGCAGGATTGAGGCGAGGTCGCCATTTGCGGCCAGATGGGCAACGGCCCAGATCTTCACCGAAAGCAACATCGGGTGTTTCAATGCCGGTTTCATCTTGCCGGCAGGCAGTTGCGACACCATGAAGATAATCAGCGCAACGAGCATGAGCAGCGCGACTGCGTGCTTCATCCAGGAAGGCGGCTCGTAGAGGAACATCGCCTCGGGCCTGGCCAGACTGTACCCCCAGACGAGAAGGATCATGCCGGCAAGCGAGATCAGGGAATAAATCCCTTTCCACGGCCCCTCGCCCATCGCGGCAAAACGGGCATCACGCCAGCCCGGCGCAACAATGCGGACAGAATGTATGCCAAGAAACAGTATTAAGCCGAGGATCAGGACGATCATTGCGAATCTCCGTTATCGCGGCAGATGTTAGAGCGTATCCGGTTTAAATGGAATTGTTTGAACGCCGGGATTTTGTGTTCCGGCAAGGAGCGCGGGGCGACGCGGTGCGAGTACCGTTAGACCCGCGCGACGCAGTCCGGGGCGCAAAGGACCAAGTTCAGACGTTTGCGGTTCATCCATATCATTCAAGTGCTTGACGGTTTGCCTGCTTGGCAGTCTTTTCCACCTCAGCATTGTCGAAATCCTCGCACGATGGCAACATCGCGCTATCGCGTTCTCCTCGCTGATGTGAAAAATGCTTGCCATCAAACCGCTCCCATTTAAGCCGGACACGCTCTCGCGGTGGCTCACACGAACACAAGCCGCCGGAACCGGATTTGCCGGTCCTGCCATGGTGCGCATACACTGTCATTGTGACAATTGACCCGGACAAAGCCCGCAAACGGCTTGCGGAAAAACGATCGGAGCTGGTGGAACTATCCGAGCTTTCCGAAGATGCGCGCGCACCGGTAGAACTCGATCAACAGGCGGTCGGCCGCCTGTCTCGTATGGATGCCTTGCAAAACCAGGCCATGCAACAGGCCACTGAACGCGCTCGCAAACACGATCTGGTGCGCATCGAAATGGCCGAGAGGCGGCTTACCGAGGGGGATTACGGCTATTGCGAGGAATGCGGCGAGGAAATTCCCGACGGGCGTCTGGCGATCGACCCGATGGCGGAACGCTGCGTCGGTTGTGCCGGGCGCTGATTGGTTAACCAAGTACCAACAAACAGCCTTAACAAATCCTTAATTGACCGCTAGCGCTGTCGGCCCAATAGCAAACCTCGTGGTCAGCCGAATGAAGTTCCTTGCGTATCGACTGTCGATTTTTCATGCTGCTTGCGGGTTTGACCCCGGCGGTTGCGGTTGCCGGTCAGACGACCAGTCAACCACAAACTGTGCTGATTTCATTCGATGGCGCACACGCGCTGTCGCAATGGGAGCGCAGCCGGGCATTGTCGCGCAAGACCGGCGCGCGTTTTACCTATTTCCTGTCGTGCACCTACCTGCTCGCTCCTGAAGTCCGCCGCCGATACAAAGGCCCGACCAAAAGGTGCAGGCGCATCGAATGTCGGCTTTGCCGAAAGCCGCGACGAAGTTGCCGGTCGGCTACGGCAGATCTGGGTGGCAAGACGCGAAGGCCATGAGATCGCCAGCCATGGCTGCGGCCATTTCGACGGCAAGGGCTGGAACACCGCCGAATGGAAGGCCGAGCACGCTTCGTTCACCGACATCCTGACCAATGCCTGGACGCTTAACCGCATTCCTTTCGAGCCGCCGCGCTGGAGAGTTTTTGCGGCAAACGAGATCACCGGCTTTCGCGCACCCTATCTCGCCACCAACAAGGCGATGTATCGCGCATTGGCAGCATCCGGCTTCGACTACGACGCCAGCGGCATATCCAAGGGCCCTGCCCTGACGGCCGTGAAAAACGGGCTCTACCGTCTGCCGCTTCCGACTATTCCCGAAGGGCCGAAGGGCCGCCGCATCATCGCCATGGACTACAATCTGTATGTGCGCCATTCGGCAGGTCTGGAACGGCCAAGCCAGGCGAGCGTGTTTGCCGACCGCACCTATGATGCGCTGATGGCGGCGTTTGACCGCGAATACTCCGGCAAGCGCCGGCCATTGTCGATCGGCTTTCACTTCACGCTGATGAATGGCGGCGCCTATTGGGATGCGCTGGAGCGTTTCGCCGCTGAGGTCTGCGGCATGCCGCCGGTTACCTGTACAACGCACCGGGATTATGTCGCCCGGCTCAAGGCCCGGTCGGTCGGCGGCTGATCCTGCCCCCTTTGCTATTCTGCCGGTTCGCCCTGCCGGGCCATGAATTCCTTGTCGATTTCGGGAAGTTCCTCGCCAGCGATTGCTGCTTCGAACGCTTTCAGGCGCTTGTAAACCGACATCAGTTCAACAATCGTCGTCCAGGAATTGACCAGGTACTGGAAGGAACTTTCAACGCGGCCGAATGCACGTATGATTTGTTGCATGATCCCCAGGGTGATCGTTCCGCTGACGATAGTTGGCGCAAGTGCGATATACGGCACCAAATTGCCGATCTGAAGATAAAAGATCCTCACAACATTGAAGTAAAGGTAATTGAAATATAGGCGGAAATAGTTTTTTCGGACATTGGCGAACAATTCGCGCACGGTCGGCGGTTGCGCACGCATCGCGTCATCTTCGCCATAGACAAGCTCCTTTCGGTAGGCCGCTTCGACGCGCTGATTACGGAACTCCAGACCCGGCAATCGGATACCAACGACTGCAAGAATTGTGGTTCCGATGATCGACCAGATAATGGCAACGAAAACCAATCCCTGGCTGACCTCAACCGACCAGCGGCAGTTCTTTCACGTGGCTCGACAACCCCCAAAGAACGGGCAGGAAGGCAATCAGCGTCATGATCGAATCCAGGAAGTTAACGCCCAGATTCTCGGTTATCTGGGCAAAGCGCATCGTGTCTTCCTGAACGCGCTGGGAAGCCCCTTCAATATGCCGCAATTGCTTCCAGCGTTCCATGTAGTAATCGTTCATCGCGGTGCGCCAGCGGAACACATAGTGCTGCACGAAAAAGCGGAAGATCGACGCTATAAACACATAGACAAGCGCAATTTGAAGAAATGCAGCGATGCCCAGATAAAACTCGCTCAGTGTTACTGCATTTGGTGCGCTAAGTGCCCGTTGCACCATGTCGTAAAACGTGCCGAACCACTTGTTGATCATCACGTCGAGCTGGACGAGGAACCAGTTGACGAAGAAGATCAGCGCCGAGCCGGCGACAGACCAGCGCTGCCACGGATGGGGCGAAAAGCGCATCCAGAAACCGACGAATGCGCCGATGACGATGAGGAAGAACTGGTAGAACCAGAAATTGTCGGCAGATGACTTCGCTGCAGCGAAAGCGGCCTTGGCCGCGTCATCTGCCTCGCCAGACAGTGCATCAGGAAATCCGAATCCGACCAGATTGCCGAGGCTCAGCGACGGCCCCAGATCGATAAAGACAAAGAACCACAGGAGCACACAGGCGAGCGCGTAGACTGCAAAGGAAGAGAAATACAGTTTTGGCTTGGGGAAAAATGAGAACACGGTGTCGACTTCCCGATTGAGGTGACCGTTGCGGCGCTTCTACACGAAAATGGGCCGAATATGCGATATTACTAATAAATTCATTGTCATTGAGGCCGTACCCGTCCCGGCATGATCACTGCGGAAGCAAGCAGCATGACGACAGCAAGCGCGCTGCCGGATACGAAATTGCCGGAGCGGTCGGCCAGGAAACCGGCGGCGATCGGGCCAAGTATCTGACCCGTGCCGAAGGAGGCCGTCATCAGCGCTAGTGCACGTCGCGGCGCTTCTTGCGCCATCAGGCGGGCGGCCTGCAGCCCCTGCGCGGTGACGGCAATGAATGTGCCACCAAGAAGAACGGCTGCGATCAGCGGGCCGGCATAACCGCCGATTCCGACGCTGGCGCCGACACCAATTGCCTCAACCAGGCAGCCAATCGCGAATGTTTTGGCCAATCCGATGCGGCGAACCGACTTGTTCCACAGCCAAACGGACGGCCAACCGGCCAATCCGGTCACCAGCCAAACGGCCGATTCAAATAACCGCCCACCGTCACCCTGCCTGACAATGGCGACGAGAAACGTGGCGGTGACGACGTAGCCGAAGCCGAACAGGCCATAGGCGACGATCAGCCTGCGCAAAGCCGCGCTTTTCGGCAGCGGCGGCTCGGCTCGCGCCGGCCCGGCGGATACCGGGCCGCGATCGACCAGCAAGAGCGTTATTAAAAATCCGATTGCCGACAGGCCGGCCGCCCAGAGCCAGCTCGCCTGCCATTCCGCATTTACAAGCACCAGCGCACCCGTCATTAGCGATGACACAGCAATTCCCAGACCGACGCCGCCGAAATGCACGGCCTGCAGTTCTGGACGTCCGGCGGCCATGAGTTGGGAAAAGACGATGGTCGACCAAGAACACCATCAAAAAAGCGCTGGCAAGACCGGCGAGAAAGCGGACGATCAGAAACGCTGTCATGCCGTCGACAAACCCCATCGCGGCGGCAAGTATGGCCGAGGCGCCAAGCCCAAGTAGCATCACCGCCCGCTCGCGCCCCTGGCCCCAGGCGCCTGAAGCCAGAACCGCGCCGACAAGATAGCCGAGATAATTGGCCGAGGCGATCAGTCCGGCGTCAGACGCTGAGAGCCCGAGCCCTTCCATCATGCCTGGCAAAATGGGCGTGTAGACAAAGCGGCCAATGCCCATGGCCACAGCCATCGCGATCATGCCGCCAATGGCCAGTCGCAAGGGGGAGGCAGGCGCAGTCATGGGTGTAATTTATCTCTCAGCGATGTTCGCACCACCCGATATCCGCACCACGATCATATATCCAGATTGGCGACGCTCAGGGCGTTGTCCTGGATGAAGGCGCGACGCGGCTCAACGTCGTCTCCCATCAGTTGCGAGAACAGCGTGTCGGCATCGGTTGCGTCGGCGACCTTGACCTGCAGTAACGAACGAACATTGGGATCAAGCGTTGTTTCCCAAAGCTGTTCGGAATTCATCTCGCCCAAGCCCTTGTAACGCTGCAGCGTGATGCCCTTGCGGCCGGCGGCAAACACGGCGTCGAGCAGCGCAATGGGTCCGGAAATAGCGATGGACGTCTCCTTGCGTTTGAGAACCGCCGGCTTGGCGTAGACGCCTTGAAGCCGGACGGTAAACCGGTCGAGCGCGCGGGCATCGGCAGAAGCGATCAGCGCTGCATCGAGAATGGCGGCCTCTTTGACGCCACGCACGGTCCGCTCGAAAACGAACCCGCCGGCGCCGTCATTGGCGGGATTGGCCCTGCCCTGCCAACCGCGCTCGGTTTCTTCTGCGACCGCGTCGAGCCGCAGGGCAATGTAATCCGCTGCCTCAGACGCCTGTCCGAGGTCGGAGAATATGTCCGGATTGAGCGCACCGGCGATCGCTGCCTGTTCGACGACCGGGCGTGAATAGCGCGTGTGCAGCCCGTCGATCAGGCCACGGACGGCCAGCGCATCATCGACAACCTCACGCAAATCGGCACCGCTGCGCATCTCTCCGGTTCCCAGTTCGAGGATGGCTTCATCGATGCCGCTGTCGATCAAGTAATCCTCGAAAGCTTTCTCATCCTTTATGTACTGCGCCGACTTGCCGCGGCTGACCTTGTAGAGCGGCGGTTGGGCAATATAGAGGTGCCCGCGCTCAATCAGCTCGGGCATCTGGCGGAAAAAGAAGGTCAAGAGCAGCGTGCGGATATGCGCACCGTCCACATCGGCATCGGTCATGATGATGATCTTGTGGTAACGCAGCTTGTCGATATTGAACTCGTCCTTGCCTATGCCTGTGCCGAGCGCTGTGATCAGCGTGCCGACCTGGTCGGAAGACAACATGCGGTCGAAGCGCGCGCGTTCGACATTGAGGATTTTCCCGCGCAGCGGCAGGATTGCCTGGTTTTGCCTCGAACGACCGGATTTGGCAGATCCGCCGGCGGAATCGCCCTCCACCAGGAACAGTTCCGATTTTGCCGGATCGCGTTCCTGGCAGTCGGCCAGCTTGCCCGGCAAAGAGGTGATATCGAGCGCACCTTTGCGGCGGGTTAGTTCACGCGCCTTGCGGGCAGCCTCTCGTGCGGCAGCGGCCTCGACAACCTTGCCGACAAGAGTTTTTGCCTCCGCCGGATGTTCTTCCAGCCAAGTCCCGAGCGCCTGGTTGATCAGGCTTTCGACCACCGGCCGCACTTCCGAGGAAACAAGCTTGTCCTTGGTCTGCGACGAGAACTTCGGATCGGGAACCTTGACCGACAAGACGGCAGTGAGCCCTTCCCGGCAATCATCACCGGTCAATGAGACCTTTTCCTTTTTGGTCAGGCCCGAGCTTTCGGCATAGCCGGTTACCTGTCTTGTCAGGGCGCCGCGAAAACCGGCCAGATGGGTGCCTCCGTCGCGCTGCGGAATGTTGTTGGTGAAGCAAAGGACATTTTCGTGGTAGCTGTCGTTCCACCACATCGCCACTTCAACGGTAATGCCGTCTTTCTCGCTCGAGATCGCGACCGGCTGGTCGATCAGCGGTTTCTTGGCGCGGTCGAGATACCGAACGAACGCCTCCAATCCGCCCTCGTAGACCAGTTCTTCACGTCTGACATCGGCATGACGCGCATCGGTCAGCACGATGCGCACGCCGGAATTCAGGAATGCCAGTTCTCGCAGCCTGTGCTCCAGCGTGTCATAGCTGAACTCGGTCATCGTGAAGGTGTCGGTGGACGGCAGGAACGCGACCTCGGTTCCGGTCTCACCTGCGGAATCGCCGGTCACGGCAAGAGGACTGTCGGCTACACCGTGGGTAAACGCCATTTCATGGATTTTTCCATCGCGGCGGATTTTCAGCTTCAACCAAACAGACAGCGCATTGACGACCGAAACGCCGACACCGTGCAGGCCGCCCGAGACCTTGTAGGAGTTCTGATCGAACTTACCGCCGGCATGAAGCTGCGTCATAATGACCTCTGCGGCCGAGACACCCTCTTCTGCGTGCAAATCGGTAGGAATACCGCGCCCATTGTCAGTTACGGTACACGATCCATCAGCGTTCAACGTCACCGTGACCAGCGTTGCATGGCCGGCCAATGCCTCGTCAATGGCATTGTCGACGACTTCGTAGACCATGTGATGCAGGCCGGAACCGTCGTCGGTGTCTCCGATATACATGCCGGGCCGTTTGCGAACGGCATCCAACCCCTTCAAAACCTTAATGGAATCGGCGCCGTACTCGCCGTTGCCGACGGCTTCGTTTTCAGGCGTGTCGCTCATAAATTCTCTAGCCCAGTTCTGCTGGAAAGGCTCGCGTCATTACCCCGCGAATCGCGAGCCGGAATGAGCCGTCAATATAGTGGTTTTACGGTGATTATCCAAATTCTTACACGGATAAGACAACTCGCGCAGCTTTCATCAGGAAGACGTCGACAGACAAAGTCCGCCTGTGGTCAGATTGCTACGAAAACCAGATCAAACGGTGCCTGTACTCACGGCATCCACGGCAACTGAACCAGCGAGAGGTTCAGCCAGGCGACCCAGCTGTGGTTGAGGAACTGGGCAAAGAAAAGCTGGAATGAAAACGCCCCCCAGCCGGTAATCATGGCCAACAAAACGGCGACAGATCCGAGACTTGCGCCGGACCATGCAACCGATCGAACAATGATATTGCGCTGCACCGGCTCTGCCGATTTCGTCAAACCAAACCGGTCGAGAAACCGGCGCTCGACCGGCAGCAGGACCTCGGCGCTGAGCCTCCCGTTTGCAATCCCGCTGGCGATCTTGCGGGCATAGTGGCGTGCTGCCACCAGGTGCAGAGCGACAAACAACGTGAATACCAGCCCCGCCACCGCCAGCGGCCAGCCCATCCTGATCAGCTCCGCCTGCCCGTCGCTCAGGGGTTGCGGTAAGCCGTCGATGTAATTGCCAATGCCAAGCGGGGCGATTTTCGCGCCCGTGACCAGCAAACCGGCGACGAGATAGAGAACCACCAGCCACAGCGCCGGTAGCCGACCCAGTCGGCGCAGTTGGTGCGACAGGGAAAAGTCATAAAACGAGCGCCAGTGGCCGGTCACCGCCTGCCGGGCCTGCGCCAGGGGCAAATGTATCATCGCGGCGATGAAAATCGCCACGCCGGTCAGCGCCGTAACCGGCCCAACCCATGCCTGTTCATAGCCCTTGTTGAACGAGTTTTCCCACCCGGCCCACCATCCCAGCAGCCAAAGCAGGCAGGCCGGAAGCGTGATCACCCAGCAATTCAACGCCATCTGCAGGCCGAGCGAAAAGTTCTCCCGCAGAGAGCCGAGCAAGGCGGCAAACAGATATCGGATTCTCCGGCGAACCGGCTTTGCCGGGGCGAAAGCCTGCGAAAGCGTGCCGCTGAACCTTTGCGAAATGATCCAGTTGGGCCATTTAACCAGATGGGCTGTTTCTTCCTGCGCAGCCATTGCTGCAGCAAAGCTTTTCGCGGTGTTGCCAGACTGCCTGTGCCATGCCTTGACGGCAGTGCGCCGCATTGCCCGTCCGGTCCAACCAAGCACAAGAATGGCAGTGACCGGCGTGAGGCACAGAACGACGCCGATTGAAAACTTCCAAACAAATGCCAGCAGGCGCCTCATGATATCGCCGTCACCGGGCCCGTTTGATGCCAACGCTGATCATGCGAATGCCTCGGCTAGCGGAGGCCCCTCGGCGTGGCGTGTCCTGACGCCCATCAATTGTCCGATGGTCGCGGCAATGGACACCTGATCAACCCTTTTGTCGACGACGGTGTTGCGGGCGATGCCGGGTCCAAACATCAACGCCCATATCTGGTGCGCCGAGCGGGAATTGAAATGGTGCTGGCAGGCAATATCCATCATCGTGTTGTCGTCGCGACCGCAATCGGGAACGATGACAAAGACCGTGTTGCCGCGATATTCCGGATCGTTTTCGACGGTTGCAACGAGCTGCTGCAGACCGTTGTCGATGATCGAGATTCCCCGTGTGTAATGGCTCAGATTGCCCCAATGTACATAATCCGGGTCCTGATAGTTGATCATCATCAGCCGCGGTCTCAACTCTCGGATCGCCCGGATGGACAATTCGGTGAGCAGCCGGTCGCCGCGCGGATTGACAAATCCGCTGTCCCCGTAGTGGCGGCGCCAACGCTGCCAGAACCCTTCCATGGCCGGGCCCTGATCGCCGGCGAGTTCGCCGCGATAGTTGCGGGCTTCGCGTTCGGCCAATTGCTTGCTCAATTCCTCCCTCGCCGCGGCATCGAGATCGCCTTTCAACTGCTCCCGCAACAGCCAAATCTTGTACCAATGCAGGCTCATGACACTGGAGCGGTACTCGATGCCGTAATTGTGGTTCTCCGAAAAGTTCAGATAATCCTCGCTGATGCGGTCTTCGCCGTTGACGATCAGCGCCTGATGGTCGGGAATGGCATGGCTTTTCCGCAGATATTCAAACAGTGTCGGCGATTTCGGCTCGAATCGATCGGAAAGGATGCGGCCCTCGACATCCTCGTAGCGATCATAGCGGCCGGTCAGTATGTACAGCGTTCCTTGCGAATGACTGGTGACGACGCCTTCCTGTGACGAGATCATCATGTTGTTGAACAGCGTGCCGCGCTTGGCCAGCACGTGCGCAAGGTACGGGCTGTATGTGGTCTCGGGCTCGATCGTCTCGCGCCGTCGAACCCCGCCGCCAAAGCGCACGATGATGACATTGGGACCTGAATAGGCGGCCTTCGAACATGCGGTGCGGCTTCCTAACACGCCGAGACCTGCCGACAGGCCAAGCGTCAGAACGCCCTTGTTCAGCTCACGGCGATTGATCATGCTGGCCATAATTTGCCCTTCCGCTTGGAAACCGTGGCAAAAATCCACCAGCAACATGACCATTCCATGGCAAGGCCGCACGCCTTGGCGATTGCAACGGAGGCTGAGGCCCCCTATTTTCGATGCATCGGAGGATCGCACTTCATGGATGCGACGCCATCACCATTTTCGCCGCCTGCGCCCAAGCCGCGCTCGCACATTCCAAGCGCGTGGGAAGTCGTGCGCACGGTTTACCGCAATCCGCTCGAATTGTGGGGTGAGCCATCCTACAATGAGCGCTGGATTCACACGCGGTTCTTCAATGAGCGGGCGCTGATCGTCAACGATCCGGGCCTGGTCCGGCACGTCCTCGTCGACAATGCCAAGAATTTCAAGATGGCGAAGGTTCGTCAGCTGATTCTGCGCCCGATCCTGGCCGACGGCCTGCTGACAGCGGAAGGCGATATCTGGAAGCGCTCGCGCAAGGCCATGGCGCCGGTGTTCACGCCGCGCCATATCGACGGATTCGCAGATGTCATGCTGCGCGAAACCGAAGCCCATGCCGAGCGATTTGTGGCCTTGGAAGGTGATTATGTCGAGCGGGATATTGCCGTCGACATGACCGAGCTGACATTTGCCATTCTTTCGGCGACGCTGTTCTCGGCCGAAATCGCCTCGCCGGGCGTCGATTTTGCCGAGCAGGTCGACAAGCTGTTGTCGACGATGGGCCGGGTCGATCCGCTCGACTTGCTGAAGGCGCCGTCATGGTTGCCGCGGCTCACTCGAATCCGCGGCCGCAAGTCACTGAAATTTTTCAGAAAGATGGTGGCCGATACCATCGATCTGCGGCGCAACAAGGTGCGCGCGGGCGAAGCGGTTCCCGATGATTTTCTGACGCTGCTGCTGCGGCAGGAAGGCGCAGACGGATTGTCGGCGAGCGAGATCGAAGACAACATCATCACTTTCATCGGCGCCGGCCACGAAACCACGGCGCGTGCCCTGACGTGGGCAATCTACTGCCTGGCGAACTCGCCGCGCGACAGAGCACTGGTCGAAGCCGAGACCGACCGGGTATTGGCGCTGGAACTGCCGCCAAAGGACTGGCTCGATCAGATGCCGATCACCCGGGCTGCTTTTGAAGAAGCGATGCGGCTATATCCGCCTGCACCTTCGATAAACCGCGCAGCGATCGAAGACGACAACTGGAATGGCGTCGAAATTCCGGCTGAAACAACTGTGCTGGTCATGCCCTGGACCCTGCATCGCCACCGGTTGTTGTGGGATCAGCCCGACGCTTTCATGCCGGAGCGGTTTTGGCCGGAAAATCGCGGCAAGATCGATCGGTTTCAGTATCTTCCGTTCGGCGCGGGACCGCGTGTCTGCATCGGTTCGACCTTCGCCCTGCAGGAAGCGGTGATCGCGCTGGCCATCCTGTTGTCACGGTTCCGCTTTGAATGCACTGCAGACACCAATCCCTGGCCAGTGCAAAAACTGACGACACAGCCGCAGGGCGGCATGCCGATGCGGATTGCGGCGCGATAGGCCAGGATTGCGATGCGTCATGCCCGCCCGTACCAGGCGTTCTCGACATGAATCGGCCAGCGCCAGGGCAGAACCGCGACAAGGTCGAAACGTATCGATAGGCGGCCGTGGTCAGGCTGGCGCGAAAGCCAGATATCGGCTGCCGCTTCAATGCGGCGTTCTGCATGAACGGTGACCGCGTTCATCGCGTCCATCAAGGTTGAGCGCGCTTTGACCTCGACGATTGCCACCAGATCTCCACGGCGGGCGATCAGGTCTATTTCACCAAGTTTCGTGCGATAGCGCCGCGCGACGATGCGGTATCCTTTGGCCATCAACGCGGCCGCTGCCAGAAACTCGCCGCGGTGGCCCTTTTTGAATGCCTGCCGGCGCTTGTCGGTGGTGTTGTTCATCCTTGTTCGGGCTTCATTGCAAGCAGCCTGGCATACAGTTCTCGTTTCGGGCGGCCGGTCAGTTTGGCTGCTTCGCTCGCCGCGCGCGATGCCGGCATCTCGGCGACCAGAGAAATCAGCAAGGCGTCGCAGTCCTGTTCGGACATGGTACCCGTCTCGGCCGGCGGACCGACGCAGACAACAATCTCGCCCTTTGGCGTAACCGCCTTGGCGTAGTGGGCAGACAGTTCCGACAAGGTTCCGCGGCGGATCTCCTCAAATCGCTTTGTCAATTCGCGCGCGACGGCACAATGCCGATTGCCACCCAATTCCTGTTCCATTGCCGCCAACGCATCGGCAAGCCTGCGCGAAGATTCGTAGAATATCAGCGTCGCATCCGCTCCGGCCAGTTCGGCAAGTTTGCGCGAACGCGGTCCCGGTTTGGATGGCAAGAACCCGATGAAAAGAAAGCTGTCCGTTGGCAGTCCAGACGCAGTCAATGCAGCGAGTGACGCCGAGGCGCCAGGAATGGGGATCACCGGCAATTGCCGCTTGATCGCTTCCTCGACCAGCCTGAATCCGGGGTCTGAAACCAGCGGTGTGCCGGCATCGGACACAAGCGCAACGGACTTTCCCGACTCAATTGCATCCAGCAATTCCGGGCCAGCGGTTTTCGCATTGTGCTCGTGATAGGCGGTCGGCCTTTGCGCGATACCGTAGCGGGAAAGCAAAATCCTGGTGACGCGGGTGTCCTCTGCGGCAAGGAGATCGGCAGCGGCCAGCGTTTCCAGTGCGCGGATGGTTATGTCCCCCAGATTGCCGATCGGGGTGGCCACCAGGTACAGGCCCGGGTCCAGCGGCGGCGCGATAACCTCATGTCCGGATGCGAGAAATGATTTTATTCGGTTTTGCACAGATCTCGTCGGCTTCGTTGATTGGATTTTCAAGGACTCTTTGACACGCAATGATCACGGTTGCAAAATCGACCCAATAACGCGAGGCGGTGGCGGCCGGTTTTCGCGAGGCGCGGGGTTTGAACTATGGCAACTTTTCCAACGAGGCCGATCCGTTCGGCGGCCGCAACTATCGCTTTGGCGGCAGCGGTGGCGCTGACATCGTGCCAGAGCGGCGGTATTCCATTCGGTCTCCCCGATCCTAAACAGGCGGAACCCGCGCCGAAAGCCGAGTTGCCCTCCGCTGAAGGGTGAGGTGATCGGCCAGGGTGAAGTACGGGTTGCGCTATTGTTGCCGATGACGGCACCGGGCAATGCGGCCAGAATTGCCGGTGAACTGAAAAACGCGGCAAGCATGGCAATGGAGGATTGGGGCATGCAAACGCTCCAGCTTGTCGTCAAGGACACGAAGGGGACGCCCAACGGCGCGGTGGATGCAGCATCCGAAGCGAGCACCGAAGGCGCTTCGATTGTGCTCGGTCCGCTGTTTGCGGGAAGTGTCACGGCGGTAACCGGGGTGTTGCGGCCGGCTGGTAAAACGATCATTGCCTATTCGTCGGATTCCAGCGTCGGTGGCCAAGGCGTTTATCTTGCTTCGTTTTTGCCACAGACAATCATCGATCGCACGCTCTCCTATGCGGTCGCGAACGGACAACGCGATATAGCAGCCATCCTGCCAAATGGCGCTGTCGGCAATCTGGCCGAAAGGCAAATCAAGAAAACCCTGTCGCGAACCGGCGGCAATCTGGTCGCCGTCTCACGCTATGATTACAACGACGCCTCGGTTGAGGCAGCCATCGAGGCGATCGCTCCCAGCATTCCAAACGCGCAGGCGTTGTTTATTCCCGATGGCGGCAGCACACCCGGCGCGATCGCCAACACGCTGCGACGGCGCGGTGTTGAACTCGCGGGGAAAAAGCTGCTCGGTACCGGCCAATGGGCAAGCGCGGATTTGAAGAATCCGGCACTTGCCGGTGCCTGGTTTGCCGATGCCGACCAATCTTCGATTATCAACTTCAAGTCCAAGTACTCGGCGAAATTCGGAACCGCCCCATCGTCGGTCGCACCACTGGCCTATGACACGGTCGCCCTGATTTCCGGTATCGTCAAACGCTTCGGTGCGTCCGGCCTGACCAATGAAGTCATCGAAAGCCGAACCGGTTACTCCGGATACACCGGCATATTCAGATTCAAACCGGACGGCTCCAACGATCGCGGGCTCGCTGTGTACGAGATCTCCGGTGACAATTTACGGACTGTGAGTCCGGCACCAAAGGCGTTTGGCGCCGGAAGCTGAAACCTCTGAGTGCTGCATCAAGCCGGAGTGGCGGGCTAGAGCGTATCCGGCTTCAAATGGAATCGTTTGAACGTAGGGATTTTGTGTTCCGGCAAGGAGCGCGGGGGCGACGCGGTGCGAGTACCGTTAGACCCGCGCGACGCAGACCGGGGCGCAAAAGGCCAAGTTGAAATGATTGCGGTTTATCCTTATCATTCAAGTGCTTGACGGTTCGCCTGCTTGGCAGTCTTTTCCGCATCAGCATTGTCGAAATCCTCGCACGATGGCAACATCGCGCTATCGGCGTTCTCCTCGCTGATGTAAAAAATTCTTGCCAACAAACCGCTCCCATTTAAGCCGGACACGCTCTACATGCCCCAGCCGCCATCGATGATGTGGGTCTGGCCGGTGGTGAAGGCGCTTTCGTCGCTGGCAAGATAGACGACGAGATTGGCAATCTCTTCGGCCTTGGCGATGCGGCCCATGGGTTGGCGGGCGATGAATTCCTTCATTGCCTTGTCGTAATCGCCGGTCGCTTTGAGCCGCTCATGCAGCGACGGGCTGTCGACCGTTCCCGGGCAGATGGCGTTGCAGCGAATGCCCCTGGTGATGAAATCGGCGGCAATCGCCTTGGTCATCCCGATCACCGCCGCCTTGGAGGCAGAATACACGAACCGATTGGGAACGCCCTTTAATGAAGAAGCAACGGACGACATGTTGATGATCGAACCACCGCCGTTTTCGAGCATCGCCGGAATGGCCAGCCTGGCTGTTCGGTACATCGCCTTGACGTTGAGATCGAAGGAAAAATCCCAAGCCGCCTCGTCGCATTCGAGGATCGAACCGGCATGGACGAATCCGGCGCAGTTGAACAACACGTCAATCGCACCGATCTCTGCCATGACACGCTCCACCGATGGCTGATCCGTAACATCGAGTTTCAATGACGTCACGCCGTCGATAGCACCGAGCTCGGCCAAGGCGGTGTCGTTGATATCAGTCGCAAAGACCGCGGCGCCCTCGGCAACACAGGCTTCCGTGCTGGCCCACCCTATCCCCTGCCCCGCCGCCGTGATCAGAATCGTTTTGCCGGCGAGGCGTCCTGAATTGTTCGTCGTCATCAACGGGTTCCTTCTGTGTGAGCGGCTTTTGCTCTAGGCTTTGCCCAATCGAATGTCACGCCTATTCCGGGATCTGAAGGGGCAACTGCGAGATGGTTTTCCACCTGCAGCGGACGAAGCGTGTATTGATCTACGGGAAATGAATGGACTTCCAGCCAGCCGGAATTGCTCTGAGCGGCAACCAGGCTAACGTGAAGCTCCTGCATGCCGTGGCTGCATACCGGTATACTTGCCTTTCGCGACAATTCCGCAACCTGCAGCCAGCCGGTAATGCCGCCGCAATTGGAGGCGTCCGGTTGGATAAATGACAGACTTGAGTGTTCAAACGCCAGCTCGAACTCGTGGACTGTGTGGAGATTCTCACCCATCGCCAACGGTATTTCAACCGCTCGGGCGATCCGGCCGTACCCGTTATAATCATCTGGATTGATCGGCTCTTCAAACCACAGAAGATCAAAAGGTTTGAACGCAATAGCCGCTTTAATCGCCTGGTCCACGCTCATGGAATAATTGGCGTCGACCATGAAGGCGTTGTCGGGCCCGATCAATTGTCGAACCGCTTCAATTCGCTGGACGTCTTCTGCTAAATCGGGTTGTCCGATCTTGATCTTCACCCCGTTGAATCCCCGATCGAGATAGGACTGAACGCTTGTGAGGAGTTTTTGCAGCGGAAAGTTCAGATCAATGCCACCGCAATACGCTTTGCAGCGATTACCTGCCCCGCCCGCCATTTGCCAAAGCGGTTCGTCGCGTTCCTTTCCGCGAATATCCCACAAGGCAATATCGATCGCCGAAATGGCGAAGGACGCCACACCGCCCCGACCGACATAATGGATATGCCATTGCATTGCTTGGTGGAGTGCTTCGACATCGTCAGCATCGCGCCCGATCAGAAACGGTGCAAGGTCGTGTTCGATCATTGCCCTGATCGACCGTCCGCCGCGCCCGCCGGTATAGGTGTAACCGGTTCCCGATAAACCGCCTTCGGTTCTGACAGTCACGGTGATCAATTCGAAATGCGTGTGGTCTCCATGTTTTGCGTCGGTCAGCACCTCCGCCAGCGGCAGGATGAACAAGCAACAGTCAATCGAACGAATTACCGCCAAAAATCCCTCCCGATATCGTCACATATCCGCGCATTCGGGAACCGGGCTGATGGCATCTCCGCTCGCGAAAAACGCGTTCAGATTGTCTACCGTCAAATCGCCCATCGCCTGCCGGGTTTCTTCGGTGGCGCTGCCTACATGCGGTGTCAGCACGACATTGTCGAGCGCGAACAATGCTTCGGGAACGTGCGGTTCGCTTTCGAACACATCGAGCCCGGCATTGCCCAAACGGCCATCCTGCAACGCCGCGACCAATTCGCCTTCGTCGACCACCGAACCGCGCGAGACATTGATCAACGTACCTTCCGGTCCAAGCGCCTCGATCACACCGCGATCGACCAGTTTACTCGTGGCGGCGCCACCCGGTGTGACAACGATGAGATAGTCAACATGGCCCGCCATCTCGGTGAGATCGGCGTAATAGCGCCACGGCACACCCGATTTCTTGTTTCGTGCGTGGTAGACAACTTCGCAATCAAAGGCGCCGAGTTTGTGCGCAATCGTTTCGCCGATCCGGCCGAGCCCCAATATGCCGACCCGCTTGCCTTCTATAGACCGGGTGAGCGGCGCGTTGCCCTTCGACACCCAGTCTCCGGAACGTACCCAGCGGTCATCGCGGATCAGACGACGGCTGACGGCGAGCGTCAGCATGATGGCGGTGTTGGCGACATCGGCATTGAGAACGTTGGGTGTGTGGGTAACAACGATTCCCCGCCCGACCGCTTTGTCCACGTCGATCGCATCATAGCCAACGCCGTAGCATGAAATGATCTTGAGATTTGGCAATGCCGACATGATTGCCATGGGTATGCCGTCGTGACCGTTGGTTGCGACTGCCTCGATCCGGGAGCCGTTTTCGGCAACGAATTCAACGAGATTGTCGATTTCGTTGGTCCAGTGGATGTCAAAAGTCTTGCCAAAACGCTCCAGCATTCGCGGCGTGGCCTCGCCAATCAAAAGCAGCTTTCTTTTCAATTCATCACTCCCGGAGCGAACTCCCGTTGTTTGGCGCAGCACATCGCAGACGCGTCCTGAAACGGCAGGCCGGAGCCAGCCGTCGAGCGATCGAATAGTGGTCAACCGCTCTTCTGATCTAACGGCGACGGCGATCCGTAATCAATGCCAATGGAGAAATTATGCGCTGGAACAATCACAACAATTATCTGATGATGGGCGGAAATTCCGGGAGAGAAAGATTGCGTATTCTAATTATCGGCGGCGCGGGTATGGTCGGCCAAAAACTGGCGAACCTATTGGTCGCGGACACCGATTGGTCGTCGAAAATCGATGAACTCGTCTTGTTCGATATTGCAGAGGCGGCAATTCCCGCTGCCGGCTTCGACATCCGAGCCGTCACCGGCGATTTTGCGGAAGAAACGACATGCGTCCAGTTGGCGGCACAGCGCCCGGATCTGGTGTTTCATCTGGCGGCGATCGTTTCGGGCGATGCGGAAAAGAATTTCGACCGCGGCTGGGACATCAACGCACACGGATCCTGGCGCCTGTTGGAAGCGCTGCGCAGCCAGCACCTGGAAAGCGGCGGTACATATGTTCCAAAACTGGTTTTTACCTCCTCGATTGCCGTGTTCGGGCCACCGTTTCCAGAAATGATCGGCGACGACTTTCTGTGCGCGCCGCAAACCTCCTACGGTGCGCAAAAGGCGATGACGGAACTGTTGGTCGCCGATTACAGCCGCAAGGGATTTCTCGATGGGGTGTCGATCCGACTGCCGACGATTTGCGTGCGGCCCGGCAAGGCAAACCTCGCCGCATCTTCGTTCTTCTCGGGCATCATTCGCGAACCTCTCAACGGCAAGGAAGCGCTATTGCCGGTCGCCGACGATGTCCGTCACTGGCATGCTTCGCCAAGGTCGGCAGCAGGTTTCCTGGTCCACGCCGCGAAACTCGATACCGCCAAACTTGACGGGCGCCTGAGCCTCAACATGCCCGGTGTTTCGTGCACGGTGGGCGAACAGATCGAAGCGCTCAAATCCGTTGCCGGAAATGATGTTGCCGGGCTGATCCGGCGTGAGCCCGATGACATGATCATGAAAATCGTTGGCGGATGGCCGAGGGATTTCGATCCGGCCCGCTCGATCAGCCTTGGTTTCCGGGCTGAAAAAACGTTCAGCGAAATCATCCAGGTTTACATCGACGAGGACCTGCCGAATGCAGCTGCCTGAACTGCTGCGATCGGTTTACTCAGCCGCGTCGACGAACGGTTCTTCGAGATTCTTCATCAGGTGAATCCTGATCTTCTCGGCGCAAAGATCCGGATCACGCGCAAGCGCAGCCTTCAATATGGCTTCGTGTTCGGCAATCGCACGTTCACGAAACCCATAATCTGTGAGCAGAGTTAGAAGATGCAATCGAAACCGGTCGTAGACACTACGGTGCATCTCCTTGAGCAGGTTTGATCCACAGGCGGAAATAAGGTTCTGATGGAATTCCCATTCAGCCGCGCACCATACCTCGATGTTGGTCTTGATCTGACCCGTGGTACGCAGCTTGTGTTCGATATGTCGAAGCTTGTGGTGCGCCGCGGTTAATCCCGCTTCCCAATTGATGTCGCCATTGGCAATCGAGCGCGCCGCTCCTTCACTTTCCAGCATGATCCTGATTTCTGCGACTTCGCGCAGGTCATCGCGCGTGACGTGCGGAACCCTAAATCCCTTTTGATCAACGAAATCCACCAGCCCGTCGCAGGAAAGCCGAAACAGCACTTCGCGAATGGTGCTGGCGGAGCAACCATAGTGTTCTCGCAGCACTTCAGACCGCAGCCTTTCGCCGGCCTTGAAGCGACCAACAACCAGACGCGAACGCATATCCTCATACACACTTGCGGATGTTGACTGCTGTTTGTCCGGTTCCAACTCGATGCCCATCCAATTTCCCGACAAATATAAAATTCACGCAAATCTCGAAAAAAGTAAAGATCCACGAAATTTCCGGAAATTTTAATTAGCACTTGTGACGACGCTATTGCGACGCTAACGTTGCGTTCCGCGGGCCTTGCACGACGGAGCCCGTAAGGAGGAGTAGCATCTGGGAGGAAGTTGAATGAAACTCGTAACCAAAGTACTGGCAGCCGGAGCCGTTGCCGGTCTTATGTCGTCGGCGGCATTCGCCGAAACCGTCAATCTGCGTATTCAGACACACTTTGCGCAGGAATCCCCATCGGGACAGCTCGCCGCGCGTTACGTCGACAATGTTTCGACAATGTCAGGCGGCGAAATCCAGATTGAAATGTTCTATGCATCTTCGGTTGTGAAGTCGGCTGAAACGTTCGATGCCGCTGCAACGGGCGTCCTCGATTGCGATATGACCGGTGGCGCCTATCAAACCGGCAAGAATCCCGCCTTCCAGTTTGTTGGCGATATCATGGGCGGCTATGACACGCCTTATCAGCAACTCTCCTGGCTTTATCTCGGCGGCGGTCTTGATGCAGCACAGGCGCTTTACAACAAGTACGACATGCAGCTTGTTGGCTGGTGGGTGCCCGGTCCTGAATCGCTGTCATCATCCAAGCCCATCCGCAATGCCGATGACTTCAAGAACTGGAAGTTCCGTTCACCGCCCGGCCTTGAAACCAAGATTTTCGAGAAGCTGGGCGCTTCGCCGATCGTGATGGATTTCACCGAAGTGTTCACCGCACTTGAATCGGGCATCATCGACGGCGCCGACGCGACCAACCTGGCCGGCAACAAGAGCCTCGGCCTTTATGATCTTGTGAAGCATGCGACCTATCCAGGCTTCCACTCGATGCCGTCGGACCATCTGGCTTGCAACAAGGCAGTATGGGACGGCCTTTCCGAGCAGCACCGCCGCATCATGTCGGTTTCCATGCAGGCTCTGGCGCTGGAAACGGCGATGACGTTCGGCAAGAAGAACACCGAGGCGGCAGCGGAACTAAGCGCCGCGGGCATCACGCTTCACGATTGGTCGGCTGAAGACCGCTCCAAGTTCCGCGCAGCCGCACAGGCGGCATGGCCGGATTTTGCCACCACACCGGAAGCCAAGGCGCTGGTGGAAAGCCACACGAACTATCTGAAACAACTCGGCCTGGTTAAGTAGGACTGCACTGGGTTTATGCAATTGAGATGGGGGACTGAGCGTCCCCCTTTTCAACTAAGGCTGTGTTGATCAATTCGGCAATTGCACTGGACGGACGCAATGCGCTTACGCATTATGCCGAACAACCGCCAGCGAAATAGGCGAGACCGGACATTGGCAGCGACAGTCTGCACCAATTAAGGGGGAGGAATGACCGATGGTCGAGCATGAACACACAGGACCTGTGGACACGCTCACCTGGAGTTTCAGCCGCGTTGCAATGTGGGCGCCGGCACTGATCGTGGTGATCATCTTCTATGAAGTGATTATGCGCTACATCTTCCTTGCGCCCACTTATTGGGTCAACGAGATGTCATTGTGGATCGGCGGAATGATCTATGTCACCGCCGGTCTTTACTCGATGCAGCAGCGCAGTCACATCCGCATTTTCGTGCTCTACGACTTGGCGCCTAAATGGCTTCGCCGGGTATTCGATATTCTGTCGGCGCTTTGCGTGTCAATCTTTGCGATCGCGGTCGTTTGGGGCGGTTTCGGCGAGGCGGTTTCGAGGTTCTGGCGCTGGGAACTCTACGGCACGGTGTTCGACCCGCCCATACCGGCGGTCAACAAACCACTGGTTCTCATCACGCTTGTTCTGCTCGCACTTCAGGCCGTTTCAAACCTGGTGCGGGACTGGCCGGCCAATCCGATCGTGCGCAAGATATTTGACATATTGTCGGCGATCAGCCTGATCGCGTTGATGGCGATGGCGCTCCCGGTTCTTATCGATACCGGTGAAACCGGGCCGGAAACCCCGATAGGGTGGCGCATCGGCTTCGGGATTACGATGGCCGCGGCAACCGCCGTGCTTGTGCGCAGTCTCATTCGGGATTTCAATGTGACGCCGACGCCGGTGGTCGAAAGCCATGATCCGACCGAAGAGATGGATTTGCCCGACGAAGTGCTGACCGGCGCTCCACCACCCGTGGACGAGGCATCCGGCAAGATTTCCGACCGGTAGGGACAACGATCATGGATGTAGGCACAATTTCCCTGATCCTGCTTTTCGGCATGCTGTTCCTGCTGGCGATAGGTATGCCGCTTGGCTTTGCCTCCGGATTTCTCGCCGTTGTCGTCCTGGTGTTGAAATTCGAGCCGACATTGATCACCGATCCATTCGTCCACGGCTGGAACTTTGACGCCTGGAAGGCCGGCGAAGGCGTGCTCACGCGGCGATTTGGCGCCGGGCCGCTGAATATCCTCGCCCAGCGAATGTACGGCATCATGATCAACTATGTGCTGATTTCCGTGCCGCTGTTCATTTTCATGGCAACCCTGCTGGAACGGTCAGGCATCGCCAGGGACATGTACTCGTCTCTATCGATGTGGATGAATCGACTGCGCGGCGGCATTGCCGTTGTCACCGCGCTGATGGCGATCGTCATGGCGGCGATGTCGGGCATCATTGGCGGCGAGGTCGTGCTGCTCGGCCTGATCGCGCTGCCGCAGATGTTGCGCCTCGGCTACAACCAGAACCTGGCGATCGGCACCATCTGTGCTTCCGGTTCGCTGGGAACTATGATCCCGCCGTCGATCGTACTGATCTTTTATGGGCTGATCACCGAGACATCCATTCACGCGCTGTTTCAGGCAGCGTTCCTGCCGGGTTTCATGCTGGCCGGGTGTTACATCCTGTACATCCTCATTCGGACCCGGTTGCAGCCGGAACTTGCGCCACTGCCGGAGCCGCGCGAGGAAGACATGACAGGCCAGGAAAAGGCACGCTACGGCTCAACGCTGCTTGCCGAGATCCTGTGTTTCATTTCTTCCGTGATCGTTCTCAGATATATTTTTATCCATACCCTCGGAACCATCGAGGAAGACACATGGTTCCAGTCGAGCTGGAATCTTTATGTGTTCGGTGCTCTGGCAATCGCCACCGCCGGGTGGATCTGGTTCGGAGTTGGCAAGGAGGTCGCGCTGGAGGCCTGGCGGCGCGGCAAGGGCCTGATCCAACCGCTTGGTATCGTCGTTGTCGTGCTCGGATCGATCTATGGCGGTATTACCGGAATCACCGAAGCCGCGGCGATGGGATCAATTGCGGTTCTGTTTCTGATTTGGCTGCGCGGCGAGTTCTCGCTCAATCTGTTGCGTGAAGCATCCATGCGCACGTTCAAGTCGACCGGAACGATCATCTGGGTCACGTTTGGCGCAACCGCGCTGGCCGGTGCGTATACGATTGCCGGAGGCCCAACCTATGTCGCCAATCTCATCGTTGGCTATGACTTGCCGACCATGGGCGTCATCCTGGTCATGATGATCGTTTTCCTGTTCCTCGGCGCCTTCATGGACTGGACCGGCATCGTTCTGCTGGTCATGCCGGTGTTCCTGCCGATTGTTTTAAAACTGCCGATGGAAGAGTTCGGCATTACCGGCGGACTGAGCAGTGCAACAATGGTTCAGGTGTGGTTCGGGATACTATTCTGCGTCAACATGCAGGTGAGTTTCCTGTCGCCGCCATTCGGGCCGGCGGCATTCTATCTGAAGTCGGTGGCACCGCCGCACATCACCCTGCCCGACATTTTCCGCGGATTCCTGCCGTTTATCGGCATGCAACTGCTCATCCTGTTCTTGATCCTGCTGGTGCCGCAGATCACCACGGTGTTCTTGTGAGGCACCCATGCTGACCGGCGAACAACTCGGCTTTTTCGAAGACAATGGCTATCTGATCGTCGAGGACGTGCTGGATCAGGAAAACGTCATCGATCCCGTAAGGCGCGAATATACCGTATTGCTGGACGGTCTATACGATAACTGGTTCCGGCAGGGCCTATTGAACGTCCCGCCGGACGGGCTTGATTTCCACGACAAGCTGTCAGCGGCATACACGGCCGGGTGCGACTGGTTTCAACCAATGGATATCTCGCTGCCGGGCGACCGGATCGAAGCCGATACGCCGATGCATTTCGGTCCGGCGGTGTTTGATCTGCTGACCAATCCGCGATTGCTCGATCTTGTCGAGGACCTGATCGGACCTGAGATCACATCCAATCCGATCCAGCATGTACGCATCAAACCGCCTTCAAACGAATTGCACGATGACGAGGTCCGGGCGCACATCACGGCCACGGCTTGGCACCAGGATCGCGGGGTCGGGCACGCCGAAGCGGATACAACGACGATGGTGACCGTCTGGTGCGCCATATCCGACGCAACGGTCGAGAACGGGTGCCTGCAAGCCATCCCCAGGGCCCACAAAAGCGGCATGCTGCCCCACTGCCCCAAGGTGCAGACCGAGATTGCGGAGGGCTATGTTGATGTGAACAAGGCCGTGCCGCTGCCGGTCAAAAGCGGCGGAGTTGTAATCCTGCACCCGCTGACGCCGCACGCCTCGCTGGTCAATCGCACGAAAGGCTTCCGCTGGTCATTCGACATACGCTATAACCGAACCGGTCAGGCGACCGGGCGCTCGCATTTTCCAGAATTCATAGCCCGCAGCCGGACCAACCCTGCTGCGGAATTGGACGACTGGCGGGTCTGGAAGTCGATGTGGGAGGACGCCCGAGCCAAGGCGGCCGGCGCCCCGCACATTCCGATCCATCGGTGGAAAGCCGGAGCACCGGCTTGTGCATAGGAAACAGACCCGATGAGCAATGCGGTTCGCCTGGACCCGTCCGATAATGTGGTTACCGCAATCCGCGCCCTGGAAATGGGCATGGATGTTGAAGATACGAAGACCAACGGGCTGATACCGCGCGGTCACAAGGTGGCGACCATGGCCATCGGAACCGGGGAGCCGATACGCAAATACGCACAGATCATCGGCTACGCATCAACCGACATCCGGCCCGGCGACCACGTCCACACCCACAATGTGGCGTTTCGCAATACCAACGCCGATTACGAGTTTGCGACCGATTTGCGGCCCGCCGCCATGGTTCCCGATGCGAAACGCGATACCTTCATGGGGTATCGACGTGCCAACGGCGCCGTCGGTACGCGCAACTACATCGCCATCATCACATCGGTAAATTGCTCGGCGACCGCCGCGCGTAAGATCGCCGCGGCATTCGGCCCGGAGGAGATGGCGCAATATCCCAATGTCGACGGCGTGGCCGCCTTCGTGCACGGAACCGGCTGCGGCATGGCGGGAGCGGGTGAAGGCTTCGACGCGTTGCAGCGGATCATGTGGGGCTATGCGCGCCACGCCAACCATGCAGGGGTGGTGATGGTGGGGCTGGGCTGCGAGATGAACCAGATCGACTGGCTGCTGGAAGCCCATGGCATCCAAAAAGGACCGCTGTTTCAGGCGATGAATATCCAGGATGTTGCCGGGCTAGCAAAGACGGTGGAGCTCGGCATCGAAAAGGTGCGCGCCATGCTGCCGCTGGCCAATCAGGCCAGGCGGGAGCCGTGCCCTGCTTCGGAACTGATGGTCGGGTTGCAGTGCGGCGGCTCAGACGCCTGGTCGGGAATTACCGCCAATCCGGCACTTGGTTATGCATGCGACCTGCTCGTCGCACAGGGCGGAACCGGCGTTTTGGCGGAGACGCCTGAGATTTACGGTGCCGAACATCTGCTGACCCGACGGGCAATCGACGAGACGGTCGGCAGGAAGCTGGTGGAGCTCATCGGTTGGTGGGAGGACTATACCCAGCGCAACAAGGGTTCGATGGACAACAATCCATCGCCCGGCAACAAAAAGGGCGGCCTGACAACCATTCTGGAAAAATCTCTCGGTGCTGCAGCCAAAGGCGGCACGACACCGCTGACCGGTGTCTACAAATACGGCGAGACGATTACCGACAAGGGCTTCGTATTCATGGATTCACCGGGATACGATCCCGCCTCGGTCACCGGACAGATCGCCAGCGGCTGCAATCTGATAGCCTTTACGACCGGGCGCGGCTCTGCATTCGGATCAAAACCGGCACCGTGCATGAAGATCTCGACAAACACCGAAATGTACCGCCGCATG
Source organism: Rhizobiaceae bacterium (assembly GCA_963669285.2). Lineage (GTDB taxonomy): Bacteria > Pseudomonadota > Alphaproteobacteria > Rhizobiales > Rhizobiaceae > JAWKWH01. The sequence continues at coordinate 108,885 of CAXXSI010000023.1, forward strand.
GCCAATGACATGGACCACAATGCCGGCTCCATCCTGACCGACGGTAAATCCGTTGAGGAAGCCGGACGCGAGATTTATGATTTTCTGTTGCGGATGGCATCGGGCGAACAATCGAAGTCGGAGGCCCAGGGCCTTGGCGACTATGAATTCGTTCCCTGGCAAATCGGCGCCACAATGTAGAACCGGGCGCAGGAATGGAATTTCTTTCAATCGAGCAGATCGCGTTCTACCGGGAAAACGGCTACCTGGCGCTGCCTGGCCACCTACCGGCCGGGCTGGTCAAACAGGCCAATGATGAAATCGAGCGGCTGTCCAGACATGCAGCCGATATCACCGAGAGTGACGAGCTGATCGATCTGGAGGATAGTCATACACCCGACGACCCGCGGATCCGCCGCATCAAGAGGCCCGACCTGCAAAGCAAGTTCTTCGATGAGCTGATGCGCAGCGACCGGATACTCGGTCCGGTTCGTGATTTGATCGGGCCGGACATCCGCATGCACACGACAAAGCTCAACATGAAAAAGGCCGGCTACGGCGCCGAAGTCAAATGGCATCAGGATTTCGCTTTTTATCCGCACACCAATGATGATGTGCTGGCGGTCGGTATCGTGTTCGACGACATGGATATGGAAAACGGCCCGCTTCAGGTGTTTCCGGGTACGCACAAAGGACCGATGTTCGACCACCATGTCGACGGTGTGTTTGCGGGCTCGATCAACCCGGCAGATACCGGTTTCAAATTGGCCGACGCGGTCTCTCTGACCGGCGTGGCCGGCACGGTTACGATCCACCATGCCCGTATCCTTCACGGTTCTGCGGTCAACACTTCGGACCGTGACCGCAAGATGCTGTTTTGCGAAATGATGGCCGCCGACGCTTACCCTGTCATGGGTTCGATGACCCGGTTCGACGATATTGAGGCCTACGACAAACTGATGCTGTGCGGTTCTTCCACGCTCGAGCCGCGGTTAGCGCCAATCCCAGTCCGGATTCCGCAGCCGCAACCCGAGTTGAACCGCTCGATCTACGAAATCCAGGCAGGCCGAAAGGAATAGAATTATGACAAAACCGGCGATCGGATTTATCGGACTCGGCCTTATGGGATGGGCAATGTGTCAGCGCTTGCTCGACCTGGGCTATCCGCTCACAGTCATGGCCAACCGCTCACGCAGCAATGTCGATGCGGCTGTTGCACGCGGCGCCAAAGAGGTGGCCAGCGCCCGCGAAGTCACTCAGGCGAGTGACATCATCATGCTATGCGTGGACACTTCGGCATCCGTCGAAGCGCGTATGAAAGGCGATGCCGGGATCATTGCCGGATTGAAACCCGGCGCGACCGTGATTGATTTTGGTACGTCGCTGCCGGCTTCGACGCGAGAGCTTGGTGCCCTTGTCAAAGCCGCCGGCGCGACATTGCTCGACGCACCGCTCGGCAGGACTCCGTCCCACGCGCTGGAAGGCAAGCTCAACATCATGTGTGCCGGCGACAAAACCGCCTTCCAAAAGGTGGAACCTGTCCTGAAAGACCTGGGTGAGAACGTCTTTCATCTCGGCGCGCTCGGTTCCGGCCATACGATCAAGCTGATCAACAATTTCTTCGGCATGACCATTGCCAATGCGATAGCCGAAGCATTCGCCATGGCCGACACTGCCGGCATTGACCGCCAAGCCGTCTATGACGTCATCGCCGCCGGTCCGCTGCACTCCGGCATGATGGATTTCGTCAAGGGCTATGCCATCGAAGGCAATCCCAACATGCTGGCATTCGCCGTGAAAAACGCATTCAAAGATGTCGGCTACTACCGAACCATGGCCGAACAGGCCGGCGTTTCATCAATCATGTCAAAGTCGACTTTTGAGGCGCTGGAAGCTGCATCGAATGGCGGTTATGCCGATTGCATGGTGTCAGAAATGGTCGACTTCTTCGCCGAGATACTTACTCCAGACGAACCTGCGGGCTGATCGGCGGCGATAGCTGTTTATCGGGCCAAATCAGCGACAAGCGCGTCAAGGACGAGCATGCCGGCCGGCGAGGCGCGCAGACGGGTGTTGCCGAGCGGCGTAATCAGCCCTTCCTCCTGCAGGCCGGCGAGTATGGCGGTATCGGGTGCGCGACCAGAAAGCTGCTCATAGCGCGCGATATCCACCCCTTCGGTCAACCGCAGTCCCATCAGCAGCAACTCATCGGCTTCCTGTTCGCGTGAAAGTATTTCGCCGGCCGCCATTCCGTGGCCCACGTTTTCGACCTGCGCCAGCCAGGTTTCCGGATGCCTTTCGGCCATGGTCACAACACGACTGCCGGCGTCGACAAACCGGCCGTGTGCACCGGGTCCGACGCCGACATATTCACCGTAACGCCAGTAGGTCAGGTTGTGCCGGCTTTCGGCTCCGGGTACGGCGTGGTTGGATATCTCATAGGCGGGAAGCCCGCGGTTTGCCGTCACCTCCTGCGTGGCCTCGTAAAGTTCTGCAGCATATTCGGACGGCGGGACCTTGAGCTTGCCAGCCGCAGCAAGCGCCTGAAACGGCGTATCGTGCTCTATCGTCAGTTGGTACAACGACAAATGATCGGCCGCATAACCGATCGCCTGTTCGAGTTCGGCGGTCCATTGCGCCACCGTCTGATCCGGACGCGCATAGATCAGATCGAAGGACAGGCGCTCAAAGGTGTTGCGTGCCAGATCGATTGCCGCCAGCGCTTCCTCGACATCGTGAAGACGGCCGAGAAACTTCAGGTCACGGTCGTTCAACGCCTGCACGCCGAGCGAACACCGGTTGATGCCTGCAGCACGGTAGCCTTCGAAACGCGCTGCATCGGCCGATGAGGGATTGGCTTCGATCGTGATCTCGATATCGCCCGCAACGTGCCAGTTGGCGGCAATTCCGTCGAGGATCAGGCCAACCGTCTGCGGCGCCATCAGCGATGGTGTGCCGCCACCGAGAAATATGCTTGTGATGTCCCTCGGACCAGTGCGCGCACGGTAACTCGCCATTTCGCGCGCAAACGCCGAGGCAAAACGGGCCTGATCAACAGCTTGATGCCGTACATGGCTGTTGAAATCGCAATAGGGGCATTTGGCCGCGCAAAATGGCCAGTGGACATAGATGCCGAAGCCGGGATCGGGCGACGCGGAAGTCATCATTCGCCAAACATGGCGCGTGCGAACAGCTCGAACGCGCGGGTGCGGTGCGACAGGCCCAGACCGTCGGCGCCGACGCCGCGGGCGTATTTTTCTTCCGTCGGCATTTCGGCAAAAGTTCGCTTGTGCCCATCGGGCTTGAAGACCGGATCGTAGCCGAAACCGTGTTCGCCGCGCGGCGGCCAGACCAGGGTCCCCTTTGCCTCGCCGACAAAATATTCCGCTTCGCCATCGGGCCAGCACAAGCACAACGTGGCGACAAATGTTGCCTTGCGCTGCTCAGGCTCGGTTGCGCCTGCTTCCTGAAGCTTGTTTTCGACTTTGGTCATGGCGGCAAGCCAGTCGCGCGAACCATCCGGCTGCTCGGCCCAATCCGCCGTGTAAACACCGGGATCGCCGCCAAGCGCTTCGACGCAAAGGCCGCTGTCGTCGGCAAGGGCAGGCAGGCCGGTCGCCTTCGCGGCCGCGAACGCCTTGATATAAGCATTTTCGCGAAACGTCGTTCCGGTTTCTTCCGGTTCCGGCAAGCCCAAGTCGCCGGCAGATTTGACGGACAAACCGTAGGGCTCGATCAAGCCGGCAATTTCCCTGACCTTTCCCGCATTGTGGGTGGCAACCACCAGTTCACGCCCCTCAAGCTTCCTCACGAGAGCCCCCAAATGTTCGGCTCTGCAAATTCGAGGCTGTTTCCAGCGGGATCGCGAAAATAGATCGAGCGGCCTCCGGACGGCCAAATGAAATCACTTTCGATCGTCACATCATTGGCCTCCAGATGCGATTTCCACTCGGTTATTTCAGCGCCATTGGCACGAAAGCAAACATGGCCAGGGCCGCTGGTTCCGTGTGGCGGAACCGGAAATCGTGCACCCTCGCCGACCGGTTTTTTCGTCTCGGCAGGATTGAAAATCAGCAACATGGCGTCACCGCAGCGAAAGAAAACCTGGCGCGCGTCCGAGCGGACGACCTGGAGACCCAATATCTGCGAATAGAAGTTTTCTGCCGCGTTCAAATCGTCAGCGTAGAGGATCGTCTCCAAGATGCCAGTCGGCGTCATCGCTTATCCGATTGCCATCTTCTGCAAGTCGACAAGGCGCGTGATACCCTTTTTCGCCAATCCGGTAAGCGCGGAAAACTCCTCACCGGAAAATGGTTCGCCTTCTGCGGTGCCCTGAATTTCGACGATGCCGCCCTTGCCGGTCATGACAAAGTTGGCATCAGTGTCGGCGGCTGAATCCTCGTCATAATCGAGATCGAGCACCGGAACACCGTCGCAGATTCCGCATGAAACCGCCGCCACATGATCTTTCAGGGCTCTTGAAACCGACGTCATACCGCGCGCTTCCATCCATTGAACGCATTGGTGAAGCGCCACATAGCCGCCGGTGATCGCGGCAGTTCTCGTTCCGCCGTCAGCCTGAATGACATCGCAATCGACGGTAATCTGTACTTCGCCAAGCGCTTCCATGTCGACGACTGCCCGCAATGATCTACCGATAAGACGCTGGATTTCCTGCGTGCGCCCACCCTGTTTACCGGCAGCGGCTTCGCGGCGCATACGTTCCGATGTCGACCGGGGCAACATCCCGTATTCCGCCGTTACCCAACCTTTGCCGGTATTGCGCATCCAGCCCGGCACTTTTTCCAGCAGGCTGGCGGTGCAGAGCAGGTGTGTGTCGCCGAACTTGACAAGGCACGATCCCTCCGCGTGCTTGGAAATTCCCCGCTCGAAGGATACGGCCCGCATTTCATCGGACTGACGCTTGGATGGACGCATGTTTTCTCGACCCTAATTGCTCGTGTGCGGCGGCTTGTAGCCTCTCGGACTGCCATGCGCAAAGGAAATTGATGCGCTTTGGGCGGAGATTCTGTCCACGACATCAGCCCGGCTGTTGAGTTACCGGTGCCCGCGATTATATTCCAACCGGACAGGACTTCGCGATTAACAAAATGACGAGTGCAATTATCGATCAAACACTGCGGTCACTTGACGCCCGCTCCCGGGATATCTTTCGCATCATCGTCGAAAGCTATCTGAAGGATGGTGAACCTGTGGGTTCGCGCAACTTGTCGCGCATGCTTCCGGTTTCGGTTTCACCGGCAACCGTTCGCAACGTGATGAGCGATCTGGAGATGCTCGGCCTGATCTATGCGCCGCATGTATCGGCTGGGCGACTGCCCACCCAAAACGGGCTGCGCTTTTTCGTCGATGCGTTCATGGAACTGGGTGATGTCGCCGGTGATGACCGCGAAGTCATCGAATCCCAGATCAGGGCGTCGGGCAGCGATGCGTCACTTGAACACATGCTCACAGAGGCCAGCACCATGCTTTCCGGCCTGTCGAGAGGGGCCGGAATGGTTCTCGCCGCCAAGAGCGAAGTGCCACTCAAGCACATCGAGTTCATTCAGCTGGAGCCGCAAAAGGCCCTCGCAGTGCTGGTTTCCCAAAACGGGGATGTAGAAAACCGCATTCTGGAACTGCCTGCCGGTACCACGGCTTCGCAGCTTATCGAGGCTTCGAATTTTTTAAACGCCCATATCCACGGCCTGACATTGGCGGAAGCGCGGCAGGAAATCTCGCAATTGACCGCAGGCATGAGAGCTGAACTCGACCGGCTCTCAAATGATCTGGTTGATCGCGGGCTTGCGGTGTGGGCGGGTCAGGGTGATGGCCTACCGGCGCGGTTGATTGTGCGCGGACGTGCGAATCTGCTGGAGAACGTAACAGCCGCGGATGATATCGAGATGCTCAAACACCTGTTTGAGGACCTTGAGACCAAGGAAGGTTTACTTCAATTGCTTGATTTGGCGGAAGAGGGTTCCGGCGTCAGGATTTTCATCGGATCGGAAAACAAGCTGTTTTCGCTTTCCGGTTCGTCGATGGTTGTCGCTCCCTACCGCGATTCGAACTCCCGTGTTGTCGGTGCACTCGGCGTGATCGGGCCAACACGGCTCAACTATGCTCGCGTCGTACCGATGGTGGATTACACCGCGCATTTCATATCGCGCATGCTTCGGGGTTAGCAGAAAGCAAACTGCCCCTTGATTTTATTGTGCTAAACATCGATATCCGGCGCAACTTTCAATTCATGATCGAGAAGCAACTGGCGATGAACGACCGTCCCGATAAACACGAAGCATCCGAAATGCCGGCAGATGGCGCTGAAGAGGTAAAAGTTGAGGCGGCAAATGACGATCAGGCCACGCCGGAAAGCGGTGCGGAAGATGGAGAATTTGCAGCCGACCATGAGGCTTTTCTGCGGCTTGCCACGGAAAATGAGGAATTAAAAGACCGCGCCCTGCGCATCGCTGCGGAGATGGAAAATCTGCGTAAACGCACAGCGCGCGATGTGCACGATGCCCGATCCTATTCGATCGCGAATTTTGCTCGCGACATGCTGGGCGTCGCCGATAATATGCGCCGCGCCCTCGACGCCATTCCCGATCAAGCCATGGAGGCGGCCGACGACGGCCTGAAAAGCCTTGCGGAAGGTGTGGAAATGACCGCGCGCGACATGCTGACGACACTGGAACGCCATGGCGTGAAAAAGCTCGCGCCGAAGGGCGAGAAGTTCGATCCCAACTTCCACCAGGCGATGTTCGAGGTCCAAAATCCCGATGTTGCCAACAACACGGTGACCGAGGTCGTGCAGGAAGGCTACGTGATCGGCGAGCGGGTTTTGCGTCCGGCGATGGTCGGTGTCGCCAAAGGCGGGCCCAAAGAGCCGCAGACAACTGCAAAAAGCGCCGAAGAATCGGCCGACCGAGCCGAAGACGACGTCTGACGGTCCGGATTCTCCCGTCAGCACGTAACAACGGGGTGAGCCGGTGAATCTGCTGCTTCTGCTCGACTACACCGGCGTCGCTGTCTTTGCCGCCACCGGCGCGCTCGCCGCTTCACGCAAACAGGTCGACATCATCGGATTTCTGTTTCTGGCCAGTATTACCGGAATTGGTGGTGGCACGCTGCGCGACATCGTGCTCGGGGCCACGCCGGTTTTCTGGGTTGCCAACTCGGCATACATTCTGGTGTCGATCGCGGTCGCGGTCATCGTGTTTTTCAGTGCACATCTGGTGGAAAGCCGATATCGGCTTCTGCTTTGGTTCGACGCAATCGGTCTGTCCGCCTACTCCGTTATGGGTGCGGCCAAAGGCTTGGCGGCTACCGGTTCGCCGACGATCTCCATTGTGACCGGAATGTTGACAGCGACGTTTGGAGGCGTGTTGCGTGACCTCCTGTCCGGTGAGCCATCTGTTCTGATGCGGCCGGAAATCTATGTCACAGCGGCAATGGCCGGCGCGGCGACCTTTACCGGATTGGAACTGGTCGGTGTCGATACGCTGATCTCGGCAGCAGCCGGATTTCTGGTTGCGCTGGCGGTCAGAGGCGGTGCGCTGCATTTCGGTTGGGCGTTTCCGCCTTACAAGGCGCGGCCGGGTCGCGATCCCGACGAGCTGATGTGAACCAGAGCGTGTCCAGAACAAGTTGGAGTGGTTTGATGGGATGGATTTTTTCCGGCAAGGAGAAAACCGGCGTTCAAACGATTCCATTTAAACTGGATACGCTCTAAAGCAGGCCGGTCTGCTCCGCCGCTTGGGCCAGATTGGCGAATGGGCGGGGTCCGATCTGCTGGATGACGAGGCCGGCGGCAAGCGAACCGAGTTTGCCGCAATCTTTCAAATTGCGACCATTGGTGTATCCGTGCAGAAAGCCGGCAGCGTATAGATCACCTGCTCCAGTCGTATCGACCAGCTCCTCGATTTCGATTGCCTCGATTACGGCGGTTTCATCGCCCTGCACGATAATTGAACCTTCCTCCGATCGCGTAACGGCAGCGATCTTGCAATCGTTACGGATGGCAGCGAGCGCCTCATCAAATGATGATGTCTGGTACAGCGAGATAAGCTCGTGCTCGTTGGCAAAAACGATGTCCACCGTGCCAGAGCGCATGAGATCGAGGAATTCGCCGCGAAAGCGGTCCACGCAAAACGGATCGGACAGGGTCATGGAGACCTCCCGGCCAGCATCATGCGCCAGCTTTGCCGTCATGCGGATCGCCTCCTTGGCGCGTGGCGGATCCCAAAGATAGCCTTCAAAGTAGGTGACCTTCGATGAAGACGCCTTGGTCGGTTCTACATCTTCCGGCCCCAATTCCATGCAGGCGCCCAAATAGGTGTTCATCGACCGTTCGCCGTCAGGCGTGACAAATATCATCGAGCGAGCGGTCGGCGGCGGGCCATTGAGTGGCCTGGTGTCGAAGGCCACGCCCTGCGCATGAATATCATGGGTGAAAATCTGCCCCAAATGATCGGCGGCAACCTTGCCAAAATAGGCTGCCTTGCCGCCAAAGCTTGCAATGCCTGCAGCCGTATTTCCAGCGCTGCCGCCGGAAGCCTCGATTGCCGGTCCCATATGCGAATACAACAATTCAGCACGCTCGGCGTCGATCAAATTCATCGCGCCCTTGATGATTTCGTGTTCGACCAGAAAATCATCCTCGCAACGCGCAATTATATCGACGATCGCGTTGCCGATGCACAAAACATCGTATTCGGCCATTGGGGTCTCCGGACTGCAAAGGATTTGGATATTTGAGGGCGGTACGGGCGCGGTTTAGTGCATCGATCCCAATTTGCAAAGGCCTGTTGAAACTTGCAGCCCGGCGCCAGGCTTCCTATGTCGAGCGAAGACGAAAGGACACCGATGATCATCGAAGCCGCGCGCGCCGCGATTACACGACTGTTGACGCCGGAATTCCGGTCCGTGTTGCTTAAGACTATCGGGCTCACGCTGCTGCTGCTGGCCGGGTTGTGGTTCGGACTGAGTGAATTGTTCGCAGCCTTTGCCTGGCCTTGGTTTGACGCGCTGTTGCCGGGATTGCCCGAATGGGCCGGTTGGCTCGGCGTAGTCAGCGCGGTTGCCGCCGGCCTCGGCCTTGCTTTGGCGCTGGCTTTGCTGATCGCACCGGTCACCGCGATCATTGCGGGTCTTTTTCTTGATGACATCGCTGAAGTGGTTGAGCTGCAGGATTTTCCGACTGATCCGCCAGGCACAGCGGTACCGACGATGCGTTCGCTGGTCTTGGCGATCAAGTTTTTCGGAATCGTCGTCCTCGGCAACATCATCGCGCTGTTCCTGCTGCTCATTCCCGGGATCAACATCGCGGCATTCTTTCTCGTCAATGGCTACCTGATCGGGCGCGAATTCTTCGAATTCGCCGCCATGCGGTTCCGGTCGGAAAAAGAGGCGAAACTGTTGCGCCGCAAACATTCGAGCACGGTGTTTCTGGCCGGTTTGATCGTTGCGGCGTTTCTGGCCGTACCGATTCTCAATCTCGCCACGCCGCTGTTTGCGGCTGCTCTGATGGTACATTTGCACAAAATGATCTCGGCGCGCGATCCCGATTTCGCACCCGACATGGCAATGCGGCGCGCGGCTTGAGGCTTGCGAGGTTCGATCAGAGCGCGGGAATCATGAAGCCGTAAAAGAACTCCGATAACTCGGCATATGCGTTTAGCGGCAGAACGCCGGAAACCTGCTGGTCGGGCCGCACGACAACAATGCAACCGCGCTGGCGGTCGATGTCTCGCATGTCAAAAATGTCGCCTCGGCCTTTCAGGTCGGCACAGAACATCTTTTCGTAGTCGATCAGGCCATGCCTGCCCTTCGCGGGCAAAAGAAATTGCGGCAGCGAGGCCAGTTCAAGATCGCGATGGCCTTGCTGAAAGACAGCCCTTGTATCGATCACCGAATCAATATCGGCGGAATGCGGCGTGTATCTTCGAACCGGAGACTCGGCGTCGTTTGCGAGGAAATCACACAGACGATGGGTCGCGGACGACGGATCAGCGGGATTGTCGGTGTCGGCAAAGGCAAACAGACGCCAGCGCCCGTCGGCCTCAACGGTGTGGCCCAGATGGACCGGCTTGGCGTCGGCCAACCTGATCGCCGGCGCGGAATGGAAACGCATTCCAACCGTAAAGCCCTTTGCCAGATCCTGATGCCTGCCGGTGCCTGATACGATTGACGGCTGGTATCGAAATGCGGTTCCCGCGGTGAAGCGACCATGCCGGGTGAAGTATTTCTGAAACTCGGCGGGATCGACGGTATCGGCGCTTTGGATCTCCGCTGTTTTGGGCGGTGCGCTGAACATTTTGGCAAATTCGCGATCGAAATCGATGAGTTCGCGAGCAATCGCCTGCCGCTCTGTCGAATAGGTCTGCAAAATATCGGGAGTACATTTTCCCGAAAGCACCGAAGCGAGCTTCCAGCCGAGATTGAAACTGTCGCCCATCGATACGTTCATTCCCTGCCCTGCCTTCGGACTATGGGTATGGCAGGCGTCGCCGGCGATGAACGCGCGCGGGTGGTCTACTGCGGGGCCGCCGGTATCGGCATTATCGAACCGGTCGCAAAGGCGCTGGCCGATTTCATAGACCGACCACCAGGCGATCTCACTGACGTCAAGCCGGTAGGGGTGAATTATCCGGTTGGCTGCAGCGACAAGTTTATCTGTTGAGATATTCTGACTGTCCAAGCGCCTGTTTTTACTTAATTTTTCCAACTCAATATAAAGCCGCACCATATACCCGCCTTCGCGGGGAATGATGAGCACGTTGCCCTCGTTGGCCGAGTGGATAACCGTCTTGAAACGGATATCGGGGAAATCCGTGACGGCCAGAACATCCATCACGCCCCAGGCTTGGTTGGCCGAATCCCCGTGCAGTTCAAGCCCGAGTGCCTTGCGCACCGTGCTGCGTGCGCCGTCGCAGCCAACCACATAGTTTGCCCGTACCGTCTCGACCACGCCGTCTTGGCTGTCGGCAAGAGTTTCGAATTGGAGCGAAACCGGAAACTCACCTTCCTCGGCAATCGAGACGTCCTGCAGGCAGCGCGCATAATAGGGTTCCAGCCGTGTCGGACTGTTGCGCATCGTCTCCAGATAGAAATCATGCACGCGTGCCTGGTTGAGGATCACGTGCGGAAATTCCGACAGACCGTCTTCCACATCCTGAATCCTGCCGCTGCGGGCAATTTTCCGCGGATCGGTCACATCCGGTTTCCAGAACACCGTCTCGTTGACCCAATAGGCTTCCTTGACGACACGTTCTGCAAAGCCGAAGGCCTGAAACATCTCCATGGTGCGGCAGGCGATCCCGTCGGCCTGGCCTACCATCAGCGGACCGTGTTTCTGATCAACAATGACCGTTTTGATCTGCGGAAAGGCGGAAAGCTGCGCTGCCAGAGTGAGGCCGGCTGGACCGCAGCCGACAATCACAACATCGGCTTGTGGTGGCAGGCTGGCATCCGCTTTTCGCGGCTCGGCATGTTCCGATGGTTCGCAAATGCTCGGATCGCCGGTTCTGAATCCATTGAGATGGAACTGCATGTTTGACCGCTCCGACATGGGCTGTTGGTTTCATCATGGACCGGTAAAATACCGATGTCGAACAGCCTGACCGATTGGCGATTGCGGCGCCCGATTTGCCGAGCCTATCAGACCACCTGCGGCGGCAGTTCGACCAGTGCTGCCGGCACGTCGCAGGTCTTTTCGCCGGATTTGCAGATATCGGCGATGACGCAGGCTTCGCATTCCGGTTTCCTCGCCTTGCAGCAATAGCGGCCATGCAGGATCAGCCAGTGGTGGGCGTGGTAGAGGTAGTCTTCGGGAATTACCCGCATCAGGATCTCTTCGACCTCGTCCGGTGTCTTGCCGGGTGCGAGGCCAAGCCGGTTGCCGATTCGCAAAATGTGCGTATCGACCGCCATTGTTGGCTGACCGAATGCCATGGAGAGTACAACATTGGCCGTCTTGCGGCCGACACCTGGCAGTGTCACGAGTTCTTCGCGCGTCTGCGGCACGACGCCATCGAAATCCTCGATGAGCTTTCTCGACAGGGCGATGACGTTCTTTGCCTTGTTGCGCCAAAGTCCGATGGTGCGGATGTAGTCACCGAGCCGTTCCTCACCCAAATCCAACATTTTTTGTGGTGTGTCGGCGATCTTGAACAACTCCCTTGTCGCCCGGTTCACACCAACATCGGTCGCCTGTGCTGAAAGGGCGACGGCAACGACCAGCGTGAACGGATTAACATGCTCCAATTCGCCCTTCGGTTCCGGCCTTTGGATGGAAAACCGCCGAAATATCTCGCGAATTTCGGCTTCGGAGTATTTCGACCGGCGACGCGTCGCTGATCGCGCATTCTTGACCGGCCTGGCGGAATTTTTGGACTTGGGCTTTGTCATCCGGCCTCTATAATCAGAGCCATGGACGAACAAAACCCGAAACCTGCCGACGAGCCGATTTTCAGGGCGTTGCTCACACCCTATCGATCGCTGGGCAAGCGCGGTTTTTTCTGGCTGATGGCCTTCGTTTCAATACTTTGGCTGGGAGTCGGAGCGTTTTTTCTGGCCAAGGGCGCGTGGCCGGTGTTCGGATTTTTCGGCCTTGATGTGCTGGCAATCTACGTCGCCTTCCGTCTATCCTATCGCGATGCACGCGCACGCGAAGAGGTGACCGTGTCGCGTACCAGCCTGCTGATTCGCAAGGTGGCTCCGTCCGGCAAGACGCGCCAACACCTGTTCAATCCGGTCTGGGCGAGGTTCAACGTTTTCCGTCATGACGAGATCGGCATCACCGCCATGGCCGTATCCGGCCGCGGCGATACCGTGCCGATCGGCGGTTTCCTCAATCCCGGCGACCGGGAAAGTTTTGCCAGCGCGTTTTCGCGGGCGCTGGCGACGGCGCGGCGTTAGAACGTTCGGATGAACAGGCAGGGCGTGCAAGAATCGGGTGGCGCGAGGTCATCTGGTTGAGCAAGATACCGGCCAGATATTGAGATTTTGGAGCTTCGACAATGAACGCGCAGACAGCCATCCTGCAGCACGACATTACCGGCGAACTTGGCGGCGACTACGAGACCGTGCGCCGGGTGATCGAGAAGATCAGCCTTGATTTTCGCGACCAGCCCTCGCTCGACGCGCTTGCCCATGAGGTCGGCGAAACGCCAACCGGTCTGCAAAAACTGTTCACCCGTTGGGCCGGATTGAGCCCCAAGGCCTTTCTGCAAGCGGTCACAATCGATCATGCCCGCAAACTGCTCGACGAAGGAACGCCATTGCTAGAAACCGCTCTCGAGGCCGGCCTTTCCGGCCCGGGAAGACTGCACGACTTGTTTGTGACCCACGAGGCGATGTCACCTGGCGACTACAAGACGCGGGCAGCAGGACTGACAATCCGCCATGGCTTCCACATTTCGCCTTTCGGCATCGCCCTGATCATGGTCACCGACCGCGGACTGGCGGGACTGGCATTCTGCGACGCGGGTGGTGAGAAAAGTGCGTTGGACGACATGATGAGCCGGTGGCCCAATGCAAACCACGTTGAAGACATGGCCGCCACCCTGCCCTATGCCGCCAGGGTATTCGATCCCAACCGCTGGCGTGGTGATGAACCGCTACGCGTCGTGCTGATCGGCACCGATTTTCAGGTGCGTGTCTGGCAGGCGCTGATGAAAATCCCCATGGGCAAGGCGGTCGCCTATTCCGACATCGCCCAGGATATCGGCAAGCCGGATGCCAACCGAGCCGTCGGTGCAGCAGTTGGCGCCAACCCGATCTCATTTGTCGTGCCTTGCCACCGGGCTGTCGGTAAATCCGGCGCCTTGACTGGCTACCATTGGGGTCTGACGCGCAAACGCGCTATTCTCGGCTGGGAGGCCGGCCAGATCAATTAGAGCGCCGGGTGATAATGCTGCATCATTCTACCGAGGGCATTATGCGACAGGATCAAGGAAAAAGCGCAGGGCGATGCGGAAGCATCGGTCGAGCATTTTTCTGATGTGGATTGGCGCGAAATGACCCGGCCCGAAGGGTTTCGCCCCGTTGGGCGCCTGATCGCGCTCGATCCTCGCACGATGCTTTGGCATCGAGCTGCGGTGCGATCACGTCCAGTCGCGCGCAACGGGGGCGAAATAGAATGGCGCAGCATTATCGCCCGGAGCTCTAAGCCCGGAGGCAACGCGCTCAAGCTTGTCGGGATTACGCATGATGTACAGGCCGGAAATCTTGCGCTCATCGTCCAGTCTGAATGCCACGGTCTGGAACAGTTCGCCATTGTGAAACGCCAGCATGCCGGGTTCGCCGTTCACCTCGGCGCGTTCGAGCCGGATTGCGTGTTTTTCAAATCCTTTCAGCAGGCCCATGATCAAGCGGGCGACCGGATCGTGCCCGCGAACGATATTGCGGGCGGCGATCACCTTGCCGCCGCCATCGGAAACGAACTCGACCTGTTCCGATAACAAGGCCCTGAGCGGTCCGTCGTCGCCGGCTTGGCTGGCAGCACGGAAAGCCGCTTCAAGCCGCTCAATATCGCTGTCAGCCGGTTTAAACTTCGGTTTGGCAGCAGACAACGACTTGCGCGCACGCTCGGCATGTTTGCGGCAGGCCGATGTGCTCAATCCGATCGTCTCGGCAATTTCGGCATAGGGCACCTCATAGATGTCGTGCAGGAAGAATGCTGCGCGCTCCTGCGGTGTCATCTGCTCGAGGCAGCGCATAACCGCATAGGAAAGATCCAGCGCTGCATCGGAAGCATTTGCCATGATCGAGTCGTCAGCGCCGACAAGCGGTTCCGGCAACCAGGGGCCGACATAGGTTTCGCGCCTGTGGCTTGCCGACTTCAACCGGTCAAGCGCCAGTCTTGTCACCACGGTCGACAAGAACCGCGGCGCATCGGCGACGTCATCGGCACCGGAAAAACGGATCCACGCTTCCTGCACGATGTCTTCCGCGTCGCTCGCTGTTTCCATGTACCGGTAGGCAAGGCGGAACAACCGAGGACGCTCCGCCATGAATGCATCCAGCCTTTCGTCAGCGTTCATGCTGCGTTTATTTCCTCCAGCTCCTTGAGCACCGGTTCGCAGGCGATCCCATGACCAAATCCACGCTTGAACATCGGGAAAAACTGCCCCGACAGAACGGCGGTCGACATGCTTGCCAGCCCTTTTTTGCCCCATTTTTGCTCGATTGTTTCAATCAATTCGGCAAGGTCGGGTGTATTGTCCAGCACCGCCGCGGCATAAGCCTGTCCGAGGGCTGCATCCGGATCCGTCGGCGTGGCGATGAGAATGTCACGGATCGTAGTGTGATCGATACCGCCACGCCCGGCCATGTCGATGACAAGGCGAAGACATGGTCCGCAGTCGGCACGCATGCACGCGAATAACTTTGCCGCCCAAAAGGCGGATTTCGGTACTTTCGGCGGTTGCGTGAAGAACGACATGGCAAAGGCGAATTTACGCAATGCCGCAGGATCTGCATCGGCCAGTTCGTGCATGTAGGAGACGTCATAGTCGTACTCGCGGCCCATGGCGTCGAACTTCCGTTTCAGCCAGGCAGTAATCATGTCGCTTCTCCAAGTTGTTTCATTTGCAAATTGTGCCACACAAACGCGGCCGGGGTTAAGCCGGGTATGATGATGATCAACGTATCGCGCGCGATTTCGCCGAAACCGGAATGGCCGTGAAAGAACTCGACGGCATGCAGAACGGCATGTCCGCCGAGAAAAATCGCGGGGGCGGTCAGAAGAGCGGCCGCAATTGGGCCCCTATGGCGAACCGCAAGCGCCAAACCGGCAGCGCAAGCCAGAAAGGCGATGGCGATGTCGGCAATGAAATGACCGTTGAACGGCCCGGTGTGTGTGACGCCCGGCACCGTTTCATACCAGCGCGCGGGCATCATCAGCATGAACAGGCCATTGAAGCCGTGCCAGGCCGCTACAGCGGACAGAATGAGCTTTTGCATTTCGCACCTCCTGACTTCATGACGAGAAAGCGGCGTTGATTGTGACAAGAAAATTTCAGTCGTCCAAAAAAACTTGTTGTGGCGCGCGGCCAGTCACGGCGTTAGCTTCAGACGGACCACCGTGGAGACAAACGCATGATCACCGTCATTGGATCCATCAACCTCGATCTCATCGGCAACGTCGACCGGCTGCCGGCACCCGGCGAAACCGTGCCGGGAGACCATTTTGTCACCGCGCCCGGCGGAAAGGGCGCCAATCAGGCGCTGGCCGCACGCCGGGCCGGTGCGCAGGTGCAGATGGTCGGGGCGGTTGGCGATGATGCGTTTGCCACGGAGGCTTTGGAGCTGCTGAACGAAGCCGGTGTCGATCTGTCGGCAGTACGCGAGAGCAAGGCGGCGACCGGTATCGCGCTCATTCTCGTTGGCAACGACGGTGAGAACATGATCGCGGTTATTCCGGGCGCTAACGGCACAGTATTGCCAGGTGACGCGGAAGCCGCGGTCATCGAGCCGGGTGATGTGATGTTGCTTCAGCATGAAGTGCCGCGCGAGACCGTAGAGGCTTCGCTTGTGGCCGCTCGGCAGGCCGGCGCAGTGTCGATCCTCAATACCGCCCCGTGGCGCAACGGTTGGGTCAGACTGATGGAGCAAGCCGACATCGTTGTCGCCAACGAGACCGAATTCGATCTGGCGGCCAAGGGTCTGGACCTCGCCGGCGCGTCCCGCGAAGAAGCGATGACCAGATTTGTCGTCAAGACAGGCCGAACAATCGTGGTCACGCTTGGTGCGGATGGAGTCGTTGCCGCCACCCCTGACGGGCTATTGCGGGCCGCCGCGCCGAAAATCACGCCCGTCGATACGGTCGGCGCAGGTGACACGTTCTGCGGCTATCTGGCGGCAAGCCTGGCCGACGGCATGGCGTTGCAGGACGCGATCGCACGCGCAGCAAAGGCCGGGTCGCTTGCCTGCCTGAAACCCGGTGCACAACCGGCGATCCCGGAAGCAGCGGAAGTGGATAGTTGACGTCTCCGGATGCGTGACAAGGCGGTTCGTATGGCGGTTTATCCGACTATTGTTCTGCGGGGCGGTTTAGACAATATCGGCTGATTGTTGTCAGGCTGCGTTCAAATTCCCCGGATTGTCGTCTGCAACCGCGGCATCGACCGATTGGATTGCCCATTCCTTGATTTTCTCTTCCAGCATCGCATTTTGCGAACGGAGTTTTTCGACCTCATCGACGACCTTTTGGCGTTCCGCGTTCTGAAACTCTTCCAGTTGCTCCTTGAGCCACTTGTTTTCTTCGATCAGCGATTCGCGATCCTGGCCGGTCATGGCATCCAAAGCGCTCTGGAAATTCATCAAGCGAGAGTTTGTGGTCGACCGCAATTCATCGAATTGTGCCGATACCGGTTCGCCCTCCGCCAACGCGGATCCTTCCGCCTTCCTGCCCAGCAGCATGGCGGGAATTGCGCACAGAACAAAAATGGCTACAGGAACGACCGCTATGCCTTCAACAAGGCTTTGAAGGCCGAAATGCCCGACATCGTATAGCCCGGCAAACAGAACACATGCCGAAATCACCGCCAGCGTGCCGAGCACCTTGGGGAGCAATCCCATAATCCCGCCGGAAGCCTTTTTTGTTTTTTCCGCCTTGTCGGAGGCCATCGATCAACTCCTTTAGCGATGACGTCACGCCTGTGTGGACGCGGTCATCCGTTATTGTGATTTCGAATGCTGGAACTATTCACATGCCGAGGCTGCACGCCTTCAAGGCTGCGGGAGAGCATCATGCCATTCCTGGGGGAATCCCGTGTGATCAGGGTAAATTCGGTAGCTTAATGAAGCGTGAAATATGGAGAACTGAGCAAAATCGATAGACTAGACTGCCGGCAGGCCGCGTATGATCTCCACACATATGCTTCACGGCTGCTAAACAAACGGTACCGTTCCCAACCTGAGGCATTCATCATGCGCGTACTGGAGATTCTGTGGATCGTTCTGTTCCGATTTCGGCCGATTGCCCGAATTTGGGTGGTGTGCCTGATCCTGGTAAACCTCGCCGCGCTGCTGTTCCTGGACACCTATTACGCGTGGGTCAACGTGGTGGCGTCCGGTGCGGGCATCGTCGTCATGATCGTCATCTACACGAAGATGGGCTTTGTTCGTCTTTTGGGCATCGGCCATGTTTTGTGGATTCCGATGATCCTCTACTTTTTGACGGATTTGCCCGACCGGACCGCCTCTCCTGCCCTTTACCTCTGGGTCGTCTCGCTTATCACGTTCAACTCGGTTTCGCTGTTCATCGACACCGTTGACGTCGTTCGGTTCATTCGCGGGGAGCGATCACCCCATTACAAGTGGTAACTTCGCCAACCGCTCGGTCAGCAGTTCAAAAAAGCCATCATGGTCGATATCGCGCATCACATCGGCGTTTTTCGGCCGATCGGTGACGTGCCACCAGTCGACGACGGTCGAACCCATGGTCAGTTCGGACATTGTTTCGACGGTGACATTGACGTGCCTGCCCGAAAACAATTCCGGTTTCAGCAACCAGGCGATGACACAAGGATCATGCAGCGGGCCACCATCGGTTCCATATTTCTCCTCGTCGAAACGTTCAAAGAAATCAAGTAATTGGGCAACCGCTTCGGCTACCGGTGTGCCGAGTGCACGGATGGCCTCGACCCGCTTTTGTGTGGTCAGAGCCTTGTGCGTAATATCGAGCGGCATCATGACGATCGGTATTCCCGAGCGGAAAACAATGTCGGCGGCATGCGGATCGACATAGATGTTGAACTCGGCCGACGGCGTGACATTGCCCTGTTCGAAATATCCACCGCCCATCATGACGATCTGCTTGATTTTCATGGCGATTTCCGGCGCGCGATTGAGCGCCAGCGCGATATTGGTCAAGGGCCCGAGGGCGGTGAGCGTAATCGATCCGCTCGGCTCAGCCAACAGTGTTTCGACAATGAAATCAACAGCATGGTCACTTTGCAACGGCATTATCGGTTCCGGTAGAACAGGACCATCGAGGCCGGTGCGACCATGGACCTCCTCAGCGGTCACAAGCTCGCGGCAAAGCGGCCGGACAGCGCCGGCAAAAACCTTCATGTCGGATCTACCGGCAAGCTCGCAGATCTTGCGCGCATTCAGTTCGGTCAATGCCAACGGCACATTGCCCGCCACCGCCGTTATGCCCAACACCTCGATTTCGGGACTTGCAAGCGCCAGCAAAATGGCAACCGCATCGTCCTGACCCGGGTCGGTGTCGATAATGATTCTGTGACTTGGCGTCATTGCAGGTTGAACCTTTCGATCTTGAATTGGCGCAAAAAACGAACCATATCAGGGACAAGCTGCGAAATGCCACATGAAATCAAACGGGTTTTGCGGTTTTGAAAGTCGCTCAAAGAGGACTGTGCATGACAAGAATGGCACCTTTTTCGAGCCCGTTGCTGCTTGGGTTCGAATCGATGGAAAAAGCGCTCGAACGGGTGGCGAAATCCGGAGACGGCTATCCGCCGTACAATATCGAGCGTATCCGGGCCGATGGTGAAACCGGTGAAAGGCTGCGTATCACACTGGCCGTGGCAGGTTTCGCCGAAGATGATCTGGATGTGAGTACCGAAGAAAACCAGCTCGTCGTTCGCGGTAAACAGGCAGACGAAGAAGCCCGCGAATATCTGCATCGCGGCATCGCAGCCCGGCAGTTTCAGCGGTCTTTCGTGCTTGCCGACGGCATGCGGGTGGTTGATGCGGACCTGAAAAACGGGCTCCTGTCGATCAACCTCGACCGACCGGAACCTGAAAAAATGATACGGAAAATCAATATTTCGGTCAAAGACTGAACGAGTTCGGACCGGAAATCGGCTTTCCGGAATGAATTGAAGGGCACCTTGGAAGCGTTGCCGTGGTGGAACGCGACCGTGGAAGGAGGCTTGGAATGAGCATTGAAAAGCAAGACGGCGTCATGACCGCGGACCAGTTCGCCCACCTCGGCGAAGGGCACGTGGCTTATGTTCGCAAGATCCAGACGGACGACCTGATCGGACGTTATCCGGGACTGCCGGAGCTCGATCCGGGCTTGGAGTTGTGGGCGCTGTTTGCCGCAGACGGCCAACCGATCCTGCTCACCGGTGAGCGTTCGGACGCGGTTGCCGGTGCGATGGAAAACCAGCTCACAACCGTCGCTATTCATTGACGGGAGTGATCGCGCTCATATCTGGTCGCGCTCAGGCGGCGTGAGGCGCCTCTGTCTGCGAAAGGAAATCGTGGATGACGGCGGCGTCCGATGTGCCGCGGATTTTCGATACGGTTTCGGTATTTCTCAACACACGAGCAATTCTCGACAATGCCTTGAGGTGGTCGGCCCCGGCGCCTTCCGGCGCCAACAGCAAAAACACCAAGTCGACCGGTTGGTCGTCCATGGCCTCGAAATCAACGGGCGTTTCAAGACGAGCAAACACACCGGTGATTGCCTCTATGCCGGGGAGCTTTCCGTGCGGTATGGCAATACCGCCGCCGACGCCGGTCGAACCGAGGCGCTCACGTTGCAGGATTGTGTCGAAAATATCCCGTTCAACAAGCCCGGTCAGCTCTGAGGCTTTCTCGGCAAGCGTTTGAAGCAGCTGCTTTTTCGAATTTGCTTTCAATGCCGGTATGACAGAATTCACACCGATCAGGTCGCTCAAATCCATCGAACCCAACTTCCCCTGGTCTTTCAGGCCAGCCTCGGTCTGCAGGCGTGGTCCGGTTAGCCGTTCTTACCGGCTACAGTCGACGGGTCGATCCAACCGATATTCCCGTCCGATCTGCGATAAACAACATTGACTTCGCCGTCCGCCGCACTTCTGAAAACGAACACCGGAGCATCCTTGGTATCCAGTTCCACCACCGCAGAGGCCACCGACATGGTTTCCAGCGACATAGTCGTTTCGGCAACGATTGCAGGTGCGAAATCCTCCGGCACCTCTTCCGCATCGTCGCCAACCGCGGCCATAACTGTATAGGCAATATCGGTTACCGGTCCTCGCTCGTTTTTGTGTGATTTCAAGCGGCGTTTGTAGCGGCGAAGCCTGGTTTCGATACGCTCAGCAGCGCTGTCGAAGGCGGCTTCGGGCCGTTTTCCGTCGCCAGTCGCCTGCAAAGTGATGCCGGTATCGAGACTAATCACGCAATCGGCCGAAAACCGGGCACCCGATTTTTCCACCGTTACATGACCGGTAAATCCGCCATCAAAGAACTTTTCTACGGCTTCACCAATCCGGTCCTCAATGCGGGCGCGAAAGGACTCGCCGATTTCCATGTGCTTGCCGGATACGCGCAGATTCATACTGTTTGCACTTTCCCTGCCGAAGATCCCGAATCCAAATCTACCTTCGTCGCGGCGTCCCGAAAAGGGGCGCGGAGACATTTGCCTGTAAATTGATAGGCTGGTCATTTCGCCTGCGTATCATCGCCAACGCTCTTCAAGCGTCAGCCATCCGCAGCGAGCGCGCTTCTAGTCACATCAATGCCGATTGTCAACAAATCAGCAAAAACCCAGAAACGCGGTGTTTAGAGCTGCTATTGCCCGTCAGCTACGGCCCGGGCGCGTTTTTCGCGGCGGCGCTGAACCGAGGACGGTATGTTCATCGACTCGCGGTATTTGGCGACCGTGCGGCGTGCGATTTCAACATTTTCTTTCTTCAAGATATCCACAATCGCATCATCGGAGAGAACGGATTGAGGTGATTCAGCGTCAATCAGCTCGCTGATCCGATGACGTATGGCGGATGAGGAATGTGCCTCACCGTCATCACCGGCGGAAATGGCTTGTGAGAAAAAGAAACGAAGCTCGAACACGCCTCGCTGAGTTGCCATGTATTTGTTGGCGGTAACCCGGCTGACAGTCGATTCGTGCATCGAAATGGCATCGGCAACCATTTTCAGAGTCATCGGTTTCAGGTGCGAAATTCCGTAAATCAGAAACGCATCCTGACGACGCACAATTTCGGCAGCGACCTTCATGATTGTTTTGGCGCGCTGATCAAGGCTGCGTGTCAGCCAGTTGGCATCGTGCAGACAGTTGGATAGGAAATCCTGGTCTTCGCCAGGCACCGAGGGGAACACCCGTTTGTAGTATTGCTGATCGATCAGCACCCGAGGCAAGGCTTCCGGGTTCAATTCGATTGCCCAACTTCCATCCGCTGCCGGCGAAACGGTTACATCGGGAGTAATTTCTGCAGCGGTCGAACTGGTGAATGCGGTACCTGGTTTCGGATCAAGCGCACGAATCTCGGCCAGCATATCGACGAGATCGTCCTCACCAACACCGCAGATCTTTTTCAAAGCGGCAAAATCGCGTTTGGCCAGCAGCTGCAGATTGTCGACGAACGCTTCCATCGCCGGATCCAGCCGATCGCGTTCGGCCAGCTGGATAGCCAGGCATTCCGCCAAATCACGGGCAAAAAGACCGGTTGGTTCGAATTTCTGGCACTGTCGCAGGACCGCTTCCACCCGCTCCAAGGCAATGCCCAATCGTTCGGTGATTTCGGCACAGTCACCGCGCATATATCCGGTTTCGTCCAAGGCATCGGCAAGTTCCCCGGCGATGACCAGATCGACACCATCGTTGAACGTCAGCGAAATCTGCGCCTGTACATGATCGCGCAATGTGGGTTTTGCCGCAGCGACCGCTTCAAGTGCAAAATCGTCGCCATCCGCCGATGCGGTACGGCCCGCCGGCGCGGATTTCCACTGCGCCTGCAGGTCCGCGGTCAGTTTGTCGGATCGGCCGGGATCATCCGGAAAGACATTTTCCAGCGACGTGTCCAGTTTTCCGGCAATCGATCCGGAATTGGTCTCAAGATCAGAAGACAGCAAACCGTCATCCGGCGCGTTGGACAAATCGTCAGGATCGGCGCCGCCAGCCGCCGAATTGCGCCGTTCGACCTGGTTTGGCGGTCCCTCCCCGGATTCATCGCGCGCCAGCAGGGGATTCCGTTCAATTTCCTCGTCGATAAACTGCGCCAGCTCGGCATGCGTCATCTGAAGCAGTTTGATCGACTGCATCAGCTGCGGCGTCATCACCAGCGACTGTGACTGGCGCAATTGCAATTTGGCCGAAAGAGCCATGGCCGAACAAACAACCTTCCTGAGTGGCGTTGTCGCGAAAATCAATATGGGCCAAAAACTGGCCCAAACCTTGCTTGTCAAGACAGACAATAGCCACAAGAGGCTTCCTAAAGGGTAAAGCCTTCGCCGAGATAAAGCCTCCGCACGTCCTGATTGCGGATGATTTCGTCGGGTCGGCCGTGGGTCAGCAACTCACCGGCATGGATGATGTAGGCGCGGTCGATCAGCCCCAGGGTTTCGCGGACATTGTGATCCGTGATCAGCACGCCGATACCGCGCTTGGTCAGGTGGCGAACCAATTCCTGGATATCGGAAACCGCGATTGGATCGACGCCGGCGAAAGGCTCGTCAAGCAGCATGAAGTTCGGGTCGCTGGCCAGTGCGCGGGCAATTTCGAGCCTGCGGCGCTCTCCACCCGACAATGATATCGCAGGAGCCTTGCGCAAATGGGCGATATGAAACTCCTCAAGCAATGCATCAAGCTTCTTTGCCCGTTCGGCCTTGTCGGTGACGGCGATCTCAAGAACGGCGAGAATGTTGTTCTCGACTGAAAGTCCGCGAAAGATCGACGCCTCCTGAGGCAAATATCCGATACCCAGGCGCGCCCGGCGGTACATGGGCATTTTGGTAACGTCGTTGCCGTCGATTTCAATGGTGCCTTCGTCGACCGGAACCAGTCCGGTGACCATGTAAAAGCAGGTGGTCTTGCCGGCACCGTTCGGTCCCAGGATGCCGACCGCCTCTCCCGATCGAACGCCGAACGAGACGCCATTGACCACGCGCCGGCCTTTATAACTCTTGGTCAATCCGCGGGCGATCAATGTTCCTGTCATATCGCCGGTGATGGAGTTCGGCCCAGGCGAACTCCGGTCGGCGGTCTGGTTCGAACTTTCAGTGAGAGTTTGTGTCACCGGCGTCAGTTTTTCTTTGATTTTGGATCAAGTTGCATGATCACCCGATCGCCACAGCTATCAAAAGTTGCTTTTCCGGTTTTCATCCGGACTGTGAGTTTGCATCCCACGACAACATTCTCACCCTCTGACAAAACGACTTTTTTACCCGTTAAAACCAGAACCTCGGTCTTCATGTCGAATGTACCGCGGTCACCGGTCGCTACTTGGGATTCGGATTTTACATACACCTTGCCATCGACCTCGAGGCGCTCGATATCCGAGGACCCGGACGCGACCGAACCCTCACCTTTGGCATAGTGCACAATCATACGCCCTGATTTCAGCAGCGTTTTGCCCTGTATGACGCTGACGTTTCCGGAGAAAACCGCTTTTCGCTCGTTGTCGCGCACCTCGAGCCGATCGCTTTCGATCTGAATTGGTTCATCGCCGGAAAGCTTGATGCCGGTCAGGCGACTGGAGCCATCCTGCGCAGAAACAGGCGGTGTCACAAACGAGGCCAGCAGAAACGCGAGCACGGTCAATGTTCTGGTATTCGTGCTCATTCGTCACTCCGGTTTTTGAACTGCTCAGGCAGCACAGTCATGCGAACTCGACCATCGAACGCGATCACCTGGCCCTGATCTTCAACCGTCATCGTATCGGCCTTAAGCGTCGAACCGTTCATTTCGATGCTCACGGGTTCCGAGGAGATGACACTGCCTTTGTCAATGTCGACAAATGCGGAATTCAGTTTTGCAACAATCCCACGGGTGGTCTTTATCGTCATTGGGCTGGTCACGTCCAGTGTATTGTTTTCATTATCGAAAACTCCGACTTCAGCAACAATATCAGCCCAATTGTCAGCCTCGATAGGCAGCCGCGCGTCGATGTTCTCAAGTGCGATCTGCGTCGTGTTGGTCAAATCCTGTACAGCCCGCTCCGCAGTCATCGCATAGGGTAGGTCATCCTTGGTGAAACCATTGAGTTTGGGATTGGACATGACGAGCTTGCCGTCCTTGACCGCCGAACCGGTGACATCGGCAGTAAAGCCTTCAGGTGTCGAGATCCACGCCCACGCAGCAAACAGCACTATTACGATTGCCGCACCCACCGGCAGCCCGATCTTGAGATAACTGACATGGCGGGAATGCCGGCGCGCCCGGACGAAACTTGCCTCCGGACGCTTTGGCAGGCTGGTCGAGCCAGACATTTGATTTTCAATATCAGCAGCCATTCCAAGCCAACCCGGTCGCTCGTCAATTCTGGATCATCATCATCTTTGCCGGCGCCCACGCACAATCGGCATTGGAATTCCAATGCCGATTACACGGCAATATGGTTATTATAGGGTGAAATACCAGCGATTGCAGGCTTTCCGGCAAAACATTGCCCTGTGTTGTCCATTTTGATCTGCGAAAGCGGTAGCGACGGGCCGCTTCATGTCATATGTAGCCGGAACGAATAAATCCTAGCGCGGAGGATTCCCATGTCGATTACGGCTGATGAAATCATCGACCGGCGACGGCTGAGGCGGAAGTTGACATTTTGGCGGGTTATCGCCCTTTTGGTTGCAGCATTGGCAATCATCGGCGGTTCCTGGCAGCTGTTAGGCGATCGCGTCACTGCACTTTCATCCAAACATATCGCCAAGGTCCGGATAGAAGGAACGATCACCGAAGACGACGAACTGCTCGCCAGACTGCAGAAGATTTCCGAGGCGGAAAACGTCAAAGGCGTCATCATCGCCATCGATTCACCGGGCGGCACAACTGCCGGAGGCGAGGCGATTTTCGAAGCGGTGCGTGAAATTGCCGAGAAAAAACCGGTCGTAGCGCAGGTTGGCACGCTTGCTGCCTCAGCCGGCTACATGGTGGCAACGGCGACCGACCATATCGTTGCACGACAATCATCGATTGTCGGTTCAATCGGAGTGTTGGTTCAATTTCCTGAATTCACCGGACTGATGGAGAAAATCGGTATCGGATTTGAGGAAATCAAATCGTCGCCGCTTAAAGCCGAACCGTCGCCGTTCAACGAAACCACCGAACCCGAACGGGCCATGATCCGGCGGATGATACTGGATTCCTACAACTGGTTCGTTGATCTGGTAACCGAACGACGTCCGCTGGAACGGGCCCAGGTCCTTGCCGTTGCCGACGGCTCGGTGTTTACCGGCAGGCAGGCCATCGACAAGAAGCTCGTTGATGCGTTGGGCGGCGAAAATGTCGCAGTGGAATGGTTGGAGAGCAAAGGACTGGATGCTGATCTGGAGGTCATCGAGTGGAAAAGGTCGCGACAGGACGGCTTTCTTGGTGCGATCGAATCGTCCGGACCGCTGGCGCGGATACTCGGAATGCCGATCAACGGCGATGACCTGATCGCCGAACTTGGTTTGGAGCGCATATTTCTTGACGGGCTTGTATCGGTCTGGCACCCTGAAAAATGAACCCCGACACCATTTTACGTCGAAAATTCAACAACAACCGAACCACTGAGTTCGTCGCCGGAGTCGCGTCATGATCAAATCAGAACTCGTGCAGATTATCGCAAACCGCAACCCACACTTGTTTCAGCGGGATGTCGAAAACATCGTCAATGCCATTCTGGACGAGATTACCGAGGCTCTTGCGGCTGGAAATCGCGTGGAACTCCGTGGTTTTGGGGCCTTTTCGGTGAAGAACCGCCCGGCGCGAACCGGCAGAAATCCGAGGACCGGTGAATCGGTGTCGGTTGAGGAAAAATGGGTTCCGTTTTTCAAAACCGGCAAAGAACTTCGCAGCCGTTTGAATTCCGACTAAAACACGATCGACCTAATCATGATCAACAGACTTGTCGCTGCGCTCATTTTCGTCCCGATTGCGGTCATTCTGATTGCACTGGCCGTGTCCAACCGGTCACCGGTGAGCTTTACCGTCGATCCATTCAATCCCGGCAATCCCGCGCTGACGCTGGAGTTACCGCTCTTCATCTGGCTGTTTGCGGCTTTGGGTCTGGGAATGATTATCGGCTCCCTTGCGACGTGGTTCAAACAGGGTCGCTACCGGCGTGAAGCACGCGAAAGCAAGCGCAAGGCCGACAATCTGAGCGACCAGATCAAATCGCGACCGGCTGCCACCACGCTTCCGGCTCCGAGCAGTTAGAGCCTTATCGGGTCCCTCCGGTTTTTGCCAACGTCAGGCGGGATCAACTCGACCTGTTGATCGGAGCAAATGCCCATTCGCCAGTGTGACCAAGGCAGAAAAACTGCTAGTGCCTGAAATACTGACAGAACTTGGATTGCCGGTACGGGCATTGAAGATGGCAAAAATAAAGCGGGCACGGCTCCGCAACCACCAATCAGGATCGCAGGGAACGACCCCCGTCGCGCCAAAAACGAGACAGGGTGACCGGGTACCGGCTGAAAATGTTCCTGTCATCCTCGAAGTTTCCGGCGACAGTGACTACGCGCTGCTCGACAGCGGTGGTGGCCGCAAACTGGAGCAATACGGCGCTTACCGGATTATCCGCCCGGAAGGTCAGGCGATCTGGAACCGGGCATTGGATGACAGCCAATGGAACAGGGCCGATGCGGTATTTACCGGCGATACCGATGAGGAAGGCGTCGGACGTTGGCACTTCCCCAAAACGCCACTCGGCGAAACCTGGCCAATGCGCCATGACGGCATAGACTATCTGGGCCGGTTCACATCCTTTCGCCATGTGGGCGTGTTCCCCGAACAGGCTTCCCACTGGCGGCACATGGAGGCGATGATCGAGGACGCCGGCAGGCCTGTCAAAGTGCTGAATCTCTTCGGCTATACAGGGCTGGCATCCCTGGTCGCGGCCCGGGCGGGTGCTGAAGTGACCCATGTCGATGCGTCGAAAAAGGCCATCGGCTGGGCGCGTGAGAACCAGGAACTGGCAGGACTGGCGGCAAAGCCGATACGATGGATTTGCGAAGATGCGCTCAAATTCGTTCGCCGTGAGCAGCGTCGTGGAAATCAATATGACATCATTCTGCTCGATCCACCGGCTTTCGGGCGCGGTCCAAAGGGCGAGAAGTGGCAGCTGTTCGAAAACCTTCCCGAAATGACTTACTTGTGCCGTGAGATACTGACACCGAAACCAATTGCGATGGTGCTGACGGCCTATTCGATACGGGCATCGTTTTTCACCATGCATGCACTCATGCGGGATGCTTTTTCGGGCTATGGGGGCAAGGTGGAATCGGGCGAGCTGGTCATCCGCGAGAAATCCGCTGGCAGGGCGTTGGCGACATCGCTGTTTTCCCGTTGGATTGCAGCAAAATGAATACGGTGCGTGACACAATCTCCGCGCCGGGCCGGGTGAAGGAAATCGCGAGCCTTGCCAACCGGCAGATCAAGGATATCAGGGCGCTGTTTCAGAAAAAGCAACGCGACCGGCAGAGTGTCTTTCTGGCGGAAGGACAGAAGCTGCTGATCGATGCTCTGGACCAGGGATGGAGTATCCGAACACTTGTCCACGCCAAATCAGCCGCTCAAAGCGCTGCCAAAATCGCCGCACGAACCGTAGCAGCCGGCGGAGATGTTCTCATCGTGCCGGAAAAAGTGCTGGGTGCGATTACCCGGCGCGACAATCCGCAAATGGTAGTCGGTGTTCTGGAACAGAGGTTTTCGCCACTTGACGCGATATCACCCGGAACGGGCGACACCTGGGTCGCGCTCGACCGGGTGCGCGATCCGGGAAACCTTGGAACAATCGTCCGCACAGCCGATGCCGTTGGTGCTGCAGGCATCATCCTCGTTGGTGACTGCGTTGATCCGTTCTCGCCGGAAACCGTGCGCGCCACCATGGGATCGGTATTCTCGATCCCCATCGCGCGCAGCAATCGAAATGCCTTTATCGAATGGAGCAAGATGCAAAATGCGATGTTCGTCGGCACCCATCTGAGTGGTTCGGTGGACTACCGTGCGGTCGACTATACCAAACAGCCTGTTGTTCTGTTGATGGGAAACGAGCAACAGGGCCTCGATGATGAATTGACAGGCATCTGCGATCCGCTGGTGCGCATTCCGCAAGCTGGCAAGGCCGATTCGCTCAATCTTGCCGTCTCGACCGGCGTCATGCTGTACGAGATCAGGCGCGAGGTTTTGACATTGCCCGACAAGGAGCAGTCCTGATCATGCGCCAGATGCTGCCCTATTTCGGAATCACCATATTGTCGGTGGCCGTCGATTATATCGTCAAAAGGCTTGTAGAGGCGAATTTCACCATGCATGTGGCCGTCGATGTGCTGCCGGTTCTGGCTATTTTCAGGACCGAAAACACCGGAATCGCCTTTTCGATGTTTTCCGGGGTGGATGATCGCTGGCTTATAGCCATTCCGCTTGCCATCGTCGCCTTTGTTGCATTCCTGGCGTTTAAAACCGGGCCTTCACAGTGGATCGCCCGCATCGGATTTTGTCTGATCATTGGCGGCGCCATCGGGAATCTGATTGACCGAGTGATGCTCGGACATGTGGTCGACTACATCCTGTTTCACACAGGCAGTTGGTCGTTTGCCATATTCAACCTGGCCGACGCATTCATTACCATCGGGGCCGGATTGGTTCTGCTTCAGGAATTTGCCGATTGGCGAAACCGCTCCGAAAGCCGCACTTGACAGCACGGGTCGCGCGGGCTTTGTGCATTGCCGATCAATCTCAACCCGTTTGCGGAGTTTCATATGTCTGAGTCCTTCAAGGCGATCCTGGTTTCGCGCGATGAAGAAAAGAACCAGTCTGTCGACGTCGTCGATATGACCGAAGCTGAGCTGATGGAGGGCGACGTCACGGTCAAAGTCGAGGCGACCACGGTCAACTATAAGGACGGGCTGGCCATTTCAGGCAAGGCGCCCGTCATTCGCCGTTGGCCGCTCATACCGGGTATCGATTTTGCCGGAACAGTCATAAAGTCCGACAATTCGGACTGGAAGGCGGGCGACAAAGTTGTTTTGAACGGATGGGGCGTGGGTGAATCCCATTTCGGCGCCTATGCCGGGGTTGCCCGCGTTGACGGCAATTGGCTGGTACCCCTGCCGGACGGGCTGACTGCGAAGGACGCCATGGCGGTTGGTACCGCCGGCTATACGGCAATGTTGTGCGTTATGGCGCTTGAACGTCACGGAATAAATCCCGATCGCGGCCCGGTGGTCGTGACCGGTGCTGCAGGCGGTGTCGGTTCCGTCGCCATCTCCCTGCTGTCCGAGCTTGGCTACCACGTGATTGCATCAACCGGACGGACCTCCGAAGAGGACTATCTGAAAGGTTTGGGAGCGGCTGAAATCATCTCGCGTGATGAACTCTCCGGCCCAGCCAAGCCGTTGAACAGAGAACGCTGGGCGGCCGGTGTTGACGCAGTTGGAAGTCATACCCTCGCCAATGTCTTGTCGATGACATCATATGGCGGCGCGGTGGCAGCATGCGGACTGGCTCAGGGTATGGATCTGCCTGCAAGCGTCGCTCCGTTTATCCTGCGTGGTGTATCACTTCTCGGCATCGATTCCGTCATGGCGCCGAAGGAGGTCCGCATGGATGCCTGGAAGCGTATCGGATCAGATCTCGACACGCGGAAACTGGAGGCCTTGTCGACTAAAATAGGGTTCGATGACATTATCTCTGCCGCCCACGACATCGTCGAAGGCAAAATCCGCGGTCGGGTAATTGTCGAAATGTAGCCGACGCCCAAACCGCATCGCGTGCATCGGTACAGTTGAATAAAATTCTAACGTTTCCCAACAGCCTTCTCTAAGCATCACCGGATTATATTGGTCCGATGACGGTGGAGAAGGTAACGGAAGCGCGAGAATCCGCGCATTTCAGCGATCCGTCCGGACAGTCTGCGCCGGGCCGGATTGTCGTTACACCTCCGCCAATTTCTCCCGATACCAAGCGCGCGGCGCCTCAACGCCTCGTGATGGTGATTGCGATCCTGTCGTTTGCGATCGCGGGATTTGCGGTGCTGTTCTCGTTGCCGATCATCTTTGCGGCAAGCCTGATCGGGCTCGGCACGCTCTCGCTGTTTTTAGGCTGGCGGATTGTTCGTGATGACGCCTCATTGGCCTCGGCCATTGGGGAAACAGCCGAACGAAGCCGCGAGGAAATCGAAAATCTCGCTGACCGTATGTGGGAACTGCAGGAAAGCGAAGAGCGCCTGCGGGGTCTGATCGACGCACTGGGTGACCTTGTCGTCCACCGCAATCGAGAGGGCAGGATTGTCTACGCGAACAAGATATTTGCTGACCTGTTCGAATGCGAAGCGCGAACTCTGTCAGGTAAGTCGCTCGAGGAATTGGGCATCGACATCGGCAAACTTCCCGATGCCGGCCTGGCAGATGGCGAAGTTTTGAGCTCGTGCGACGTCCCGATCGAAACCAAAAACGGAACGCGCTGGTTTTCATGGGTGGAACTGTCGATACGCGACGACGCGACGGGGCTGGTGTCGCACCGAGCAATTGCCCGCGACATGACCGCTCGCAAAAAAGCCGAAACCGGCCTGATTTCACAAAGGCAGCGGGCAGAGGTGGCCAATCAGGCCAAGTCGCGGTTTCTGGCAACCGTCAGCCACGAAATCAGAACCCCGATGAACGGCATTATGGGGCTGGCCAAGTTGCTGGTCGATACCGAACTGACACCCGAACAGCGTACCTATGTCGAAGCGGTCTCAACTTCGGCCAATTCTCTGATGGCGCTGATAGAGGACTTGCTCGACTTTTCGAAGATCGAGGCCGGAAGGCTGGATCTGGAGTGTCAGCCAGTATCTCTGCGCGAACTGGTCGACAATGTCGTCGAACTGCTGGCGTCGCGCGCATATGCCAAGAACATCGGCTTGGGGTGCTACATTGCTCCAGGGGTGCCAACGACCATTGAGTCCGATCCCGGCCGTCTTCGCCAGGTTTTGATCAATCTGACCGCCAACGCCATAAAGTTCACTGATCTGGGCGGCGTGCTGGTTTCCGTTATCATCTGCAGATCGGGCGAAGAAGATGTTCTGCGATTTGCCATCAGCGATACCGGACCAGGGTTGGTGGAAAGCGACCTCATGCGGATCTTCGGCGAGTTTGAACAGGCTGACGGCACCTCCACGCGCGAACACGGGGGTGCCGGTCTGGGACTCGCCATTTCAAAGCGAATCGTCAACGCCATGAACGGCGAGATCTCGGTCGACAGCAATCATGGACAGGGAGCGACATTCAGGGTCGATATCCCGCTGGGCCGGAACAAAACCGACAGCGAAACACCACTGGCCGACATAGGCCGGCGTTCGGTGCTGATCGTCTCTGCCAACACCGTCGAGGCAAATGCCATCGCCAAGACGATATCCGCGCATGGCGGGCGATCGGAAATCGCGCACGATCGCGCTACAGCGCTGGAGAAAATCTCGCAATCCGATCACTCTTTCAACACGCTGCTAATTGATGCCTCGATCGAGACGCGGCGCGGCGCCCTGCTCGAAGAGCTCAACCTAACCCTTGGCAAAAGTGGGTTGCCGGAGGCAATCACCCTGATCGCGCCGACGGATCGCGGTTATCTGCCGGAGTTCCGCGAAGCGGGATACAGTACATTTCTTGCGCGGCCCGTTCGCGGAGAGACCCTGGTCAGAATTCTGTCGACCAATCCGGCACAACGCGAACTGGACGGTTCGCGAAACGCCCAGTCATCAAGGAAAAATGCCAAACCGGAACTACACGCCGCATCATCACTCACTGTGCTGCTGGCCGAGGACAATCCGATTAATGCACTGCTTGTTCGTGCGACGCTGGAAAAGGCCGGCCATTCGGTCACCGTGGTTAGTGACGGCCAATCGGCGGTCGACGCGATATTTACGGATGGCAACCGGTTTGACGTAATTTTGATGGACCTGCACATGCCGGTCCTCGATGGCATAGACGCGATTGCATCGGTGCGTGCCCGTGAGGAAGAGAAGGGATTGCCGGCAGCCCAGATTCTGGTTCTCAGTGCCGACAGTCAGGAAGCTACCCGCCATTCGGCGATCGCCTGCGGTGCGAACGGGTTTATCACCAAACCGCTTGATCCTGCGGCACTTGTAGCCGCCGTTGAAGATAAGTGTGCGGCGTGATCTACCAGAAGCTTACTCCATTTATCGCGCACAAATCCGGATTGTCATGCTATCGTCGCGATGCACAGGTATGGGTGCGTATGAGACCGAAACGGGATTGGCTCAATGCATCAGGAACACAACAGCCCGACGCAAGATTGTAGCCAGGGAACCGTGCTTCGGCCGCAGAACCATCAAGCACCGCGTGACGATGTTTTCGGCCGGCTGGCCTCGCTCGAAGTCCGGCTTGCGGACAACCCAGATGAAGTCGCGGCCGCGCAAGCCCTGCGTTACAACGTATTTATCCAGGAATTGGGTGCCCACGACGTGGCAGACCGTTCAACGGATGCCCGGGATAGGGACGAAATCGATCCCATTTGCGATCATCTTGTCGTGGTTGATACCGGGGCGAACGATCAGGTTGTCGGCACCTGCCGGCTGATGACGAGCGACCGGGCGGTTGTTTCGGGCGGCTATTACTCAGACAGCGAGTTCGAATTCAGCAGACTGGTTGGGCGCCATCCGACCAAACGGTTTCTGGAACTTGGCCGCTCCTGCGTACTGCGATCTTATCGAAACCGTCGCACCATTGAGCTGTTGTGGCAGGGCATTTGGGCGTACTGCAACAGGAACTCGATTGACGTGATGGCTGGATGTGCCTCCTTTCCGGGCACGGTACCGGCGCTGCACGCACATGCGCTCTCGTTTCTTGCACACCACCGAAGGGCCGACGCCGAATGGAGAGTCCGTGCGCTGCCCGAGCGATACGCCCAGATGGATCTCATGCCGCCGGAGGCCGTCAAACTGAAGGCCGCTCTTGCCGAATTGCCGCCATTGATCAAAGGCTATCTGCGTCTTGGCGCGATGGTGGGTGATGGCTGCGTGATCGACCACCATTTCAACACTACCGATGTTCTTGTCGTGTTGCCGTGTGCGATGATTTCACACCGATATATCAAGCATTACGGAGCAAATGCGACGCGCTACGCCGCCTGAAACCCGGCGAAAATCGCTTTGGCGGATGGCTTGACATCCAACGCTTTAGCCGAGCGCCCCCTCACCTTTCCACTTTGATCACGGTTCGCGAATCGATCAATGGCAACAGGCGAGCCATGTCGCGCTGCGAAACGGCAATGCAGCCTTCCGTCGGCGGAAATCCCGGCTTGGCCACATGAAAGAAAATGGCGCTGCCGCATGCTTGTTTTCTACAATGCAAATTCCAATCGAGAACCAGACATACATCGTACAAGCAGTCGTCGCGCAGCAGACTTTCCGCACTTGCAGGATAGGGCAGAAGCACCGGTCGATTATAGTTTCGATCATATACTGCATCGCACCAACCGGCGTCGGCGCGAATCATCCGCAACGCCAGGCGGGATTTGATCGGCGATATCCGCCTTGATTTCACATAACCGTAGCACAGGCGCATGGCCGCCGTTGGCGTAGCGCCATCCCCTTCCCGTTTGAAAGCCGTCACGCCAGACCGTCCCAGCGCGCAGCGAATGGTAACGTTTCCAAACCGCAAGAGGCCCTCGCTCGGATGACCCGGTCGGCGGCGCACGGAGATCACTGAGAGCGGTTTTTCTTTTTTTGCCATTGCCCCATTGCGTTCACGTTTTTAGGAGTATGATCACGGCGATATACAATTCACGGTGAACGCCTTTGCCAATTAAAGACTACTGTATAAATGAGCGGTAGTTGAGGGATCAATGACTGGTCGTATTCACCTGAAATAAACCAACGGGACCCGCCATGACCGCTAGAACCATCCTTATTGTCGACGATGACGAAGACCTTCGCACAACGCTAGTGGAGCAGTTGTCCCTTTATGAAGAATTCCAGGTGCTGCAGGAAGATACCGCCACAAAAGGCGTGCAGACGGCGCGTAATGGAATGATCGATCTGCTGATCATGGACGTCGGGCTTCCGGATATGGATGGCCGCGAGGCGGTGAAACTGCTGCGCAAGAGCGGGTTTAAGGCCCCGATCATCATGTTGACCGGACAGGACACCGATTCGGATACAATTCTCGGCCTCGAAGCCGGTGCCAACGACTATGTGACGAAACCCTTCAGGTTCGCCGTGTTGCTGGCACGCATCCGCGCCCAACTGCGCCAGCACGAGCAAAGCGAGGATGCCACATTCACTGTTGGACCGTATACATTCAAACCCAGCCAGAAACTGATGACTGATCAGCGCGGTGGCAAATTGCGGCTCACCGAAAAGGAAGCATCGATCATCAAATATCTTTACCGCGCGGAGCAGAAAGTGGTCACCCGTGACGTGCTGCTGGAGGAAGTTTGGGGTTACAATTCCGGTGTGACGACCCATACGCTGGAGACACATGTCTACAGATTACGTCAGAAGATTGAGCGTGATCCTTCCAATGCGGAAATTCTTGTGACAGAAAGCGGCGGGTACAAACTGGTTCCCTAGCCTGTCAGCAATGATCGGCCGGTGGACCGGAAACAAGGGAACACTGCCGGCCAATGAGCCTCGAAGACGACATCCGCATCCTCGGCGACGTCGAGCTGTTCAGCAATCTGAGCAATGATCAGCTGCGATTGCTGGCTTTTGGCGCCGAATCGGTCCGTCTGAAAGTCGGACGTGATCTCTATCGGCAGAACGCACCGGCAGATTGTGCGTTTGTGGTTGTCTCCGGCACCGTGGCCCTGTGGCAGGACGATACCGGCCGTCGAGAGGTCGTGATGACGGTCGGTGAAGGGGCGCTGCTTGGTGAGCTGGCACTCATTTCGGGCACAAAACGACCGACCGGCGCGGTTGCGGAAACTGACTGCGAGCTATTGCGCCTCAACAGAAAGCTGTTTCGGCGGATGCTGGAGGAGTATCCGGAAACAGCAATGCGATTGCACCAGCGTATCGCGCAAAACCTGCAAGCCATGATCGCACAGATCGACCAGCTCGGCGGCGCCTTCGAAGAACGGCAGAGTTGAGCGTACTAGAGTCGTTTATCTTTAACTGCAATCAACTCAATATCTCGGAAGTCCGAACAACCCTGCCCTCTCTCGCTGCAAGGATTGCGGCTTCCGCCAAGACCAAGGCCATGAGCCCGTCATTGCCTGTCACAGGCGGGTTCGATCCCGTCGCAATACAATCAACGAAAGCGGCGATTTCTGCCGCATAAGCAGGCGCATAACGGTTCATGAAGAAATCCTGC
Organism: Rhizobiaceae bacterium; assembly: GCA_963669285.2. GTDB lineage: Bacteria > Pseudomonadota > Alphaproteobacteria > Rhizobiales > Rhizobiaceae > JAWKWH01. The sequence goes on from CAXXSI010000023.1 coordinate 145,077, forward strand.
AGCGGTGGCGCGCAAAACCCGCCTCTGTCGGCAACAACAATATTGGCCTCATGAACGTTACCGGCCGAAACCGTTCCGTCAGAACCGTGAACTTCAATGCGCTGGTCGTAACCATAGCTGGCGCGGCGGGAATTGGTGATCGTGCACTGTTTCCCGCTCGCCGTTCGCAAAATCACGTTGGCACTGTCATAATCGCCCAATTCGCCGATTTTTGGATCGACCAACACGCTCGCCGCGGCATGAACCTCGTCAACTTCCTCGCCCAGCAGCCATCGCGCGACATCGAAATCGTGAATTGTCATGTCACGGAATATTCCACCGGAGCGTTCGATATACTCGTAAGGAGGTGGGCCCGGATCCCGGCTTGTTAGTGCGACCATTTCGACCTCGCCAATGCGCCCCCTGTTAATTGCCGCCTTTAAAGCATTGAAATCAGGGTCAAATCGACGTTGAAATCCGATCATCAGCATGGCGCCGGTCTCGGCCACGACATTCAGGCAGGATTTAACCCGGGAAATGTCGAGATCGATCGGTTTCTCGCAAAACACCGCCTTGCCTGCGCGCGAAAACCGTTCGATGAGGTCAGCATGCATGTCGGTAGGCGTGCAGACAACAACCGCGTCGATGTCATCGGCCCGCTCAATTTGCTCTATCGATCGAATGTCACCGCCATATTCGCGCCGGACTGCTTGTGCCGATTCTTCGAAAGGATCGGCGACTGCCCGCAGTTCGGCGTTTTTTTCGGAGGCAATCGCGCGAGCGTGCACCTGTCCGATCCGGCCACAACCGAGCACACCAAATCTGGTCGTCATTGCAAAAAATCCTCCTGTCAGGCTCCCGAAGCTTGACGGGAGCACCTGTCAACTATTTCGCGGCATCTATCAGGAAAAGGACATGGAAATCCATCATTGGATGCACGTGCGGCAAGGAGCCGCCGGCGACCTTTCCTGCGACGGATTCGCATTCTTCAAGAGACCACCGGAAACAGCCTGCAAAACAGCTCTTTTTTGGGGGGTAAATAGTCCGAAGGTATGGTTTTCCGCAGTTGAAAGACGTTGTCGCGGTCGATAACGTTGATTGCGATATAAAAAGAAGATCCGGTGATTGTCATTGCTGTCTGGCGACAGGATTCAATCTTCAATCCGGTACTCAGAGGGAAATTTGGCTGCCGTGTCTTCTGACGAGCGCAAGGACATACACAATTCGGACTTGCCTGTGGTGTGCCGGTCTTGCGAAGCGCGTCATCGCGGGATTTGCGGTGCGTTGCAGCCCGATGAACTGCTGCAGCTCAGTCAACACGCAACGCGGAAGGTCGTTGACGATTCCACTGAACTGCACGGCGCCGACGAAACTGTCGAAAGCTACGCCAATATCATGAGCGGCGTGGTTAAGCTCTCGAAGATGATGACCGACGGCCGACAACAGATTGTCGGGCTTCAGTTCGCTCCGGATTTCGTCGGGCGCCCGTTTTCAAAACATACGAGCGTTGCTGCGGAAGCGGCAACCATGGTCAGGGTATGCACATTTCCGCGTGCGGCCTTGGAGAAGATTATCGCGGAGACGCCGGAGCTGGAGCATCGGCTGCACGAACAGACGCTGAAGGAACTCGACGAGGCGCGTGACTGGATGTTGACGCTTGGGCGAAAAAGCGCCGTCGAGAAAGTCGCAAGCTTTCTTTATCTCATCGTCACACACATCGATCCCGAACGTGAGGACGACACGAAACCTGTCGAGGTCGAATTGCCGATGAAGCGAGCCGATATCGCCGACTTCCTGGGATTGACCATCGAAACCGTCAGCCGACAACTGACCAATTTGCGCAAGCGCGGCGTCATCGATATCCGCGACCGCCGAACGGTAATTGTGCCCAGCGTAAAGAAGCTTATGGCCGCGACCCAGCAGGACCTGTCCAAGTGATCTTAGATTTTGGTGAGCATCGGCAGGATATGTTCCGCCTCAAATGCGATGTGCCGGCGAACGCCCTCGAAAAAACCCCTCAGCATATATGACAGCGCATCCGGATTCTGGCTCTTTGGATCGGTTACGTATCCCATAAGACTATCGGCCACCTCCTCGGCGTAGCTTTCGTCTTCCAGATGCTCGAACTGAAGGCGCTCGAGATTTCGGGACAACTCCTCTCCGTTCCCCAGCTTATGCTCCAGTAACGTGAACAAACGCTGCTCCTCAAACTCATGGGCAGTCTTTACCGTGGGAAATATTTTCCTGGAGAGTGACAGTATGACCTGGGAATCGGTATCCTCGGGTAGACTATCTGCGATCGACTCCAATCCCATGCACATTTCCAGTTGCGCTGCGTGGAGTTTTTTCAGATGCGCTGCGATCGGTTGTGCGCATGCACAGCGCGAATCGGCGGCACAACCAATGTCGCAAGTCGGCCAAATCTCGTCCAAGTCTGCATGGTTTGAATCCGTCACAATCTCCTCCCGTGGCGGAACGCAGCGAAGCAGCTGGAAAGATGCCGTCAATACGGTCTGTTTCATTGATCTGCATCAAAGAAGTTATGCGCCCAACTCCTAAATCTGCCACCCGTGTTGGGCTCGGTGACGGTTTGTGCTTGGATGCCGACTCAAGCCGGAGAGGGAGATATTATGCGAAACGGCACGGAAGCTATTGCCCTTGTGGTGGCGACGTTTGTCGCGTTCTTGGGAGCCGCATTTGCGCAGGATGAATTGTTTCGCGCGCATGCCTGGGTTCTCGTTGGTGTCCTTGCAATCACAACCATTGTGTTGCTGAGGCGCGTTCAGTTTGCACCGGCAGGCCAGAAACAGCCTGAAGCCGATACATCCGGCTACATGGACGGCGTGATTCGCTACGGAGCGATCATCACTTTGTTCTGGGGCGTTGTCGGTTTCCTGGTTGGCGTTGTCATTGCCGCTCAGCTTTCCTGGCCCGTGCTGAATATCGAGCCGTGGTTCAATTTCGGTCGCCTGAGACCTCTGCACACGTCGGCGGTTATCTTTGCTTTCGGCGGCAATGCACTCATCTGCACCAGTTTCTATGTCGTTCAACGCACCTGCCAAGCACGCCTGTTCGGCGGCAAACTGGCCTGGTTCGTATTCTGGGGATATCAGCTGTTCATCGTCATGGCGGCGACCGGCTATCTGCTCGGCGTCACGCAATCGAAAGAGTATGCCGAGCCGGAATGGTATGTCGACCTTTGGTTGACAATCGTCTGGGTGGCCTACCTGATCGTCTTTGTCGGAACGATTGTCCGCAGGAAAGAGCCGCACATCTATGTGGCGAACTGGTTCTACCTGTCGTTCATCATCACCGTGGCGATGCTGCACCTGGTCAACAATGCATCGATACCAGTGTCGTTGCTCGGTGTAAAAAGCTACTCCGCATTCGCCGGCGTGCAAGACGCGCTAACCCAGTGGTGGTACGGCCATAATGCGGTGGGTTTCTTCCTGACGGCGGGCTTCTTGGGCATGATGTACTATTTCGTGCCAAAGCAGGCCAATCGCCCGATCTATTCCTACAGGCTATCCATCATCCACTTCTGGGCGCTGATATTCCTGTACATTTGGGCCGGACCCCACCACCTGCACTATACGGCGCTTCCTGACTGGGCGCAGACATTGGGTATGGTGTTCTCGATCATGCTGTGGATGCCCTCATGGGGTGGCATGATCAATGGTCTGATGACACTGCAGGGTGCCTGGGACAAACTGCGGACCGATCCGATATTGCGCATGATGGTCATGTCGCTGGCGTTCTACGGCATGTCGACGTTCGAGGGGCCGATGATGTCAATCAAGTCGGTCAACTCGCTGTCGCACTACACCGACTGGACGATCGGACACGTGCACTCCGGTGCCCTAGGCTGGAACGGTCTGGTCACGTTCGGCGCACTCTACTACCTCATACCCAAACTCTGGGGCCGGAAGCTCTATTCGGTGCGGCTGGTGAACTGGCATCTGTGGCTGTCGACACTCGGTATCGTCATCTACGCAGCGGTCATGTGGGTCGCCGGCATCACTCAGGGGCTGATGTGGCGCGAGTATGATGATCAGGGCTTCTTGGTGAACTCATTCGTCGAAACAGTCGCTGCCATTCATCCCGAGTATGTGATGCGGACTGTGGGCGGACTGCTCTATCTCACAGGCGCGTTAGTGATGGTCTACAACATCTGGCAAACCATTTCGCGGTAAAGTTCGCGAGGAAACTCCGATTGGCGCAGTCGCGTCGCCAGCTGCTAGCGCAGGAAAGTGAGGCGTCATGTCGATCCTTGAAAGTCACAAAAAACTCGAACGAAACGTAAGCCTGCTTTTCGTATTCGCCCTTGTTGCCGTGCTTATCGGCGGCCTGATCGAAATTGTTCCGCTGTTCTATCTGAAGAACACGATCGAAAAGGTTGAGGGGATGCGGCCGTACACACCATTGGAGCTTGCCGGTCGAAATATCTATATCCGGGAAGGCTGCTACGTCTGCCACAGTCAGATGATCCGGCCGTTCCGCGATGAGGTTGAGCGGTATGGACACTACTCGCTGGCGGCCGAAAGCATGTACGATCACCCGTTTCAATGGGGTTCAAAGCGGACGGGGCCGGATCTGGCCCGTGTCGGCGGCCGCTACTCGGACGAGTGGCACGTTCAGCACATGATCAATCCGCAAAGCGTCGTGCCTGAATCGATCATGCCGAGCTATGCCTTTCTGGCAGCGAAGCCGTTGGAGAAAAATCTGATCTCCGATCACCTTGCGGCCAACCGCATGGTCGGCGTTCCGTACACGGACGAGATGATCTCGAATGCGATGGCCGATCTGGAGGCGCAGGCCAATCCGGACGGCGATACCGATGGACTTGAAAGCCGGTATCAAAAGATCAGCATTCGCGATTATGACGGGAATCCGGCAATGGTTTCCGAGATGGACGCGCTCGTGGCCTATCTGCAGATGCTTGGAACATTGGTCGACCTGGAGGCCTACAAGCAAAATGAAACGCTGCGCTGAGGAGTAAGACATTGGACTATTCCGCATTTCGCAATTTCGCCGACAGCTGGGGCTTGCTCTATCTGTTCATCCTGTTCCTCGGCATTGTCTTGTTCACATTTCGCCCGGGATCGCGGCGCAAGGCCGATGAGATTTCGCAAATTCCGTTTCGGGGGGACGATGAAAATGTCTGAGAGGGAAATTGACAGCCACACAGGCGTCGAAACGACCGGCCATGAATGGGACGGTATCAAGGAACTCAACAGCCCCCTGCCGCGCTGGTGGTTGTGGACGTTTTACGCGGACCATCCTGTTTTCCGTCGGCTACATCATCTACTACCCGGCAATTCCGCTCATCGAGGGCTCAACAATGGGTATCTCGGGGCAGACCAAATCGTCTGCAATTGAGAGAGGAGCTTCAGGCAGTCGCAGATTCGCGCGGTGAAACACTTGCCAAACTGGATAGTCAGGATCTGGAGGCGATCAGGTCTGACGACGCACTGTCGCAATTCGCGACTGCCGGCGGTTCGTCGCTGTTCAAGGTCTATTGCTCGCAATGCCACGGCTCGGGAGCACAGGGCAGTGCCGGCTATCCGAACCTGAATGATGATGACTGGCTCTGGGGCGGCGATCTGGAATCGATCTATATAACGGTCAAGCACGGCGTGCGGGACGATTCGGATGACGACACGCGGCTCTCGGATATGCCGGCATTCGGCGCCGACGAGGTGTTGGAAAGTGACGAGATTGCCAGTATCGCAGAATATGTCCTTAAACTGTCTAGGCGGTGACCATGATGCCCAGGGAGCGGAAGCCGGTACGGTGCTTTTCGAGGAAAACTGTGCGGCATGCCACGGCGAAGACGGCACCGGAGGTCGCGATTTCGGGGCACCCAACCTTGTAGACGCGATATCACTTTATGGTGCCGACAGGGAAAAACTCATTGCGCAAATGAACAAACCGAAACATGGTGTTATGCCGGCTTGGGGAAACAAGCTGAGCGATGCGAGCATCAAGCAGCTTGCAATCTATGTCCACGGATTGGGCGGCGGTGAGAAATCGACGTCGGAGTAGTTGATTGTTGTGCTGGAAACCCAGAACCAAGAGACTGACGGCATCCAGGAGTTCGATGCCGAAGCAGTAAACTCCAGGACATACCGCTCCTATTACGAGGCGCGTAAAAAGATCCACCCGAAACGGGCGAGCGGCGGTTTTCGCAAGTTGAAGTGGTGGATCATGGGTATCACCCTGGGGATTTACTATCTGACGCCATTGTTGCGTTGGAATCGGGGGCTTGAAGCCCCCGATCAGGCGGTGTTGATCGACCTGGCCAACCGCCGGTTCTATTTCTTCTTCATTGAAATCTGGCCGCACGAGTTTTTCTTTGTCGCCGGGCTTCTGGTGATGGCAGGTATAGGGCTGTTTCTGGTGACATCGACACTCGGTCGTGCCTGGTGCGGCTACACCTGCCCGCAAACGGTGTGGGTGGACCTGTTTCTTGTCGTCGAGCGCTTCTTCGAAGGCGACAGGAATGCCCGCATCAAGCTGGATGATGCGCCGTGGGACAGTTCCAAGATCATCAAGCGTACCTCAAAACACGTCGTCTGGGTGTTGATCTCAGTGGCGACGGGCGGTGCCTGGATATTCTACTTCGCCGATGCGCCGACATTGGCAGTCAACCTGTTTACCGGCAATGCGCCCGCGGTTGCCTACACCACCGTCGCGGTGTTGGCCGCGACCACCTACATTTTCGGCGGCATGATGCGGGAACAGGTCTGCACCTATATGTGCCCTTGGCCTCGCGTTCAGGCCGCCATGTTGGATGAACATTCGCTGACCGTCACATATAATGACTGGCGCGGCGAGCCTCGCAACCGTCATTCCAAACGCATGCGCAAGCAGGGCAAATTGGTCGGCGACTGCGTCGACTGTAATGCCTGTGTCGCCGTCTGCCCAATGGGAATCGACATTCGCGACGGACAGCAGTTGGAATGCATCACCTGCGCGTTGTGTATCGATGCCTGTGACGGGGTCATGAGCAAGCTCGGCCTTGAGAAAGGCTTGATCGCTTATGCCACACTCAAGGAATACGGATCGAACATGGAGTTCGCGGGCGCTGTCCCCAGCACCGAGGGTTACGGCTCACTGCCGGCAGATGCACCGGCAACAGTTCGCGGCAAAGACGGCAGACTGGCTGACGGCATCGAGCATGTTTCGTGGAAGTCGTTCATTCGGCCGCGCACATTGCTGTATTCGGCTATCTACGCCGCCATCGGCCTGGCCCTACTGTGGGCGCTTGCCGTACGCGATACGCTGAAAGTCAATGTGTTGCAGGACCGCAATCCGGTCTTTACCGTGCTGAGCGATGGGTCGATCCGTAACGGTTACACGGTGAAAATCCTCAACATGACCGGTTCGAGCCGTAGTTTCGTTGTCACGATCAACGGACTACCGGGCGCAACGCTCAAGCAATCGGGATCCGAACTTGCCGAAAGCCGGGAACTCGAGATCACCGCAAAGGCCGACAAGCTGGCGGCCACCAAGCTATTCGTCCGCGTGCCTCGCTCCGAGCTCGAAGCATCAAGGACACCGTTCGACTTCAAGATTGTCGCAATCGACGGCAAGGACGAAACCTCGGCGACCGTACATTTCGAAGCACCGGACAACTAGGTCGCTGCAACAGGCGAAGATCGCATGGATAACAGATCAAACGGGAAAGAGTTCAGGTTCACCGGCACCCATATGCTGGTGTGTATGGTGCTGTTTTTCGGCGTTATAATCGCAGTCAACTTCACCATGGCGGCCGTCGCCAGCAAGAGTTGGACCGGGTTGGTCGTCAAGAATTCCTACGTGGCCAGCCAGGAATTCAACAAAAATCTGGCGTTGGCGGAACGGCAAAAGGCCCTTGGTTGGCACTCGACGCTGACCTACGAGAACGGCGAACTGGCTTTCTCCCTGCACAAAGATGACGGCCAAATCGTCTTTGCCGACAAAGTCCTGATCAAGGTCGGTCGCCCGGCGTTCGAACAGCAGGATCAGGAATTCGCACTTTCACCAGCCGGAAACGGCCGTTTCTCCATGGCCCATAGCCTGCAACCGGGGGCCTGGTCGATCCAGATCGATGCCGTTGCCGGCGATGAGCACTACCG
>CAXXSI010000024.1:0-53548 GCA_963669285.2 Rhizobiaceae bacterium
CTCCTGGGTTGTCGCAAACAGGAAGTAGCTCTGGTCGCGGTCGGCGTCGACAGGGCGAAACAGCGCCCGGTGCGCACCATTGGCGCGGCTGCGGATATAATGACCCGTCGCCAGCGCGTCAGCTCCGAGTTCCCGGGCGGTCGCCAGCAGATCGGCAAACTTGACGGTCTGGTTGCAGGCCACACAGGGAATGGGCGTTTCTCCGGCCGCATAGCTCTCGGCAAACGGATTGATGACCGCCTCGCGGAAGCGGCTTTCATAGTTCAGCACATAATGCGGGAAACCAAGCGTTTCGGCGACACGGCGCGCATCATCAATATCCTGGCCGGCACAGCAGGCGCCCGCGCGGTGCACCGCCGCACCATGATCATAGAGTTGCAGCGTCACGCCGACGACGTCATAACCCTGCCGCCGCATGAGACCGGCGACGACGGACGAATCCACACCGCCTGACATGGCAACTACCACGCGGGTATTTTCCGGCGCTGAATTGATGTCGAGGCTGTTCATCCGACTGTTTCCACTGGTTCGACGGCTCCTAAGCAACTGGATTAATATAGGTCAAGTGCCGGCGTTCACCAATCAGGCGAACTTTAACGAAATTGCTAAGACTTGATTCAGCTTCATTACCGGGGCGTTAGCGGCGGCTTAGCGTTTTTTTAAAGCTGTTTGCGTAGATTTGCATTGTTCAGGTTCCGAGTATGTGGAGCCAATTGAGTTTGTAGAGAGTATCATGACCGATTTGGTTAGACCGCGTGTAAAGTATGTTATCGGCCCGGACGGCAGTCCGCTGACCATCGCCGATCTCCCTCCGACAAATACCCGCCGCTGGGTAATTCGCCGCAAGGCGGAGGTTGTCGCCGCGGTTCGTGGCGGTCTGCTGAGCCTCGAAGAAGCGTGTAACCGCTACAAGCTGACCGTCGAGGAATTCCTTTCCTGGCAGGCCTCTATCGATGAATATGGCCTCGCCGGCTTGCGTACAACGCGCATCCAGCAATACAGGCATTAAAACCCTTCAGTCAGCGTTCTTTGTTTGCGAATCGCTTTCCTGATTGCGGTCCGCGATCGCTGTCGCTGCCGCCGTGAGCACCACCGAAGCAGCAAAAAACCACAACCCGGCTTGGAAATGGCCGTGGCGAGACCGCTGGTCTTTGCCGCAAAAATAACAAGTGCCACCAAAACAACGTCGAGCATCGACCACCGCGCCAAAGCGTGGAGAGATCCGCTGAGCCGTTTTGCTATTGCGCTCTCACCAAAAGCGGCAAAATGTAGAAGCAAGAGTTTCAATACCGGCAATGCCAGCGAGAAGACGGCTACCAGTGCCGAAAGCAACAAATCTCCGGAAGTCCAAAGTCCGGTGACAATTTGGACCAGCGATGGTTCTTCGCTGAACACCAACAGGCGGTCGACCTCAATCAGGGGCAATGTGATCCCGAGAGCGAAACAGAATGTTGCTGCAAACAGGATGGGGGCAATTATCACGTTCATCGTCCGGCTATAGCGAAGGGAAGCGCCGGCGAAAAGGCTATCGTGTTGCCAAGCAACGGCAAGACCGGCTACGCCAAGCGCCGCCGGTCGAAAAGCAGTTGTTTTTGTACGCTTATTTCTATTGCGCGGATCAGCCGATCATGGCGCGGCGATCCTCGGGTTCGGGCTCTCGTGCCCTGGAATCCCGGGTTTCCAGTGCTTCGGCTTTGGCCAGTTCCGCCTCGGCTTCTGCCAGTGCGATCTCGGCGGCCGCGCGCTGCGCATCCAGGCCACCGCGCGATTCCATCAGATTGTCACGCCGCTGCCGGGCGGCTTTTGCAAACGTCGGATAGGCGAAGTGATTTTCGTCGGTAATGCCGGCTTTTTTCTCTTCTGCCGAGATTTGCACGTCCAATTCACCGGCCATGCGTTCAAACTCGGCGATCATCATGTCGAGTTGGGCTAGCTGCCGGCTTTTTTCGCTGACCTGAAACCGTTTCAGCCGGACAAGGTTTTCGCGTGACTTCATGACTCAGTACTCCAACAACTCACAACCGAATCCCTGTTACCGGGACCAAAAAACTCAACAATTACACCGCCCGTGGCGCGTGTCCGGAAGTTAAAAACCACAAATTTTTCCGGTCCACGGTAACCTTTCGTTTACGGGCATCATTAATCATACGGGTTAGGGCTTAAGGCACGGTAAAAATTCTGGAGCATTTCCCTGCAGAACAAATTGAGTCAACTGAATCGGTTGTAACAATTTGTTAAGGTGATTTATTAAGATATATCCTGCCTTAAAACCAAATGGAATCAAGAAACTAAGCGAAAGTATTAATTTTGGTGCAACCACTTGCCAAAGCGAATCAGAATTTGTTAACCATTTGGCTGCAAACTCCGGTTTAAGGCAATGACTACCGCGTCCGGCTGGCTTGCAGAGGGGGATGGCGGTGGAACAAGGGGAATGAAATGCGCGTTCTGCTGATCGAAGATGACAGTGCAACTGCACAAAGTATCGAGTTGATGCTTAAGTCCGAGAGTTTCAACGTTTATACGACGGATTTGGGCGAAGAAGGCGTCGATCTTGGAAAACTCTATGATTACGACATTATCCTTCTGGATCTGAATCTTCCCGATATGTCGGGATATGAGGTGCTCAGGACTTTGCGTCTTTCCAAGGTCAAGACGCCAATTCTCATTCTCTCGGGCATGGCCGGCATTGAAGACAAGGTGCGGGGCCTTGGATTTGGTGCCGATGACTACATGACCAAGCCGTTCCACAAGGATGAGCTGGTTGCCCGAATTCACGCAATCGTGCGCCGTTCGAAGGGGCATGCCCAATCGGTCATCACCACCGGCGACCTGGTGGTTAATCTCGACGCAAAAACTGTTGAGGTCGGCGGCCAGCGGGTCCATTTGACCGGCAAAGAATACCAGATGCTCGAACTGCTCTCGCTGCGCAAGGGCACGACACTGACCAAAGAAATGTTCCTCAACCACCTCTATGGCGGAATGGACGAGCCGGAACTGAAGATCATCGATGTCTTCATCTGCAAATTGCGCAAGAAGCTTGACCTCGCCTCTGGCGGACAGAATTACATTGAGACGGTTTGGGGCCGCGGTTATGTACTGCGCGAACCGGAAGACATCCGCGAAAGCGCCTAGATTTCACCTAACTTACTGAAAAAAAAACAAAAACCCGGCGTAAGGCCGGGTTTTTTGGTTTCGTACGACCAACAATGCGGCAAAACCGCCCGAAAGATTTCAGGCGGCCGCCTGAAGGTCACGGAAGCGTTCCATCAGCAAAGGCCGGTCAAACGGCTTCATGATGTAACCGGCAGCACCGGCGCGCTTCGATCTCATGATGGCCCCGATATCCAGCTCCGGAATACAGATCGCGATCCGCGGCGACTTCTTTGCACCGCCAATCTGTTTTACGCGTGAGATGAAATCGGTCGCTTCCATGTCTGGAAGCACACCATCCACAATTATCACGTCAGGCATCTCGGCCGAGCACATGCCGATCGCCTCCTCACCATTGGAGGCTTCGACGACCAGCATTTGCGGTCCGGCCAGAATTCGCTTGGCGACTTTCCTGATGACACTCGAATCATCAACAATCATGCAGCGTTTCATGGCTCTTTTCCTTTACACGCCTGCGCAGCCCTACTTTCGGCCTGCACCCTGTTAGCGGGATCAAGCTAACCCAAGCGGGTAAATAACGGGAAAAGAGACAAGGTAAAATTTCTACTATCAAAAGTTGCGCAGAACAGCTGAATTCAATATTTACGATCGATTAAGCATAATTATGTCTTTCCCCTGGTCAGAGCGTGCAAACCACCCAATCCGCCGCTCCGGCAACTCACGATTCCGCAATCGACGAGCAAAATCCCGGCATTATTCCTTCATGAAGCCGTGAGAACGATGTCGTCGGAACTTGCCCTTATATCGATTTTCATCCCCGCCTCGTGCGCAAGCAACAGCGTGTAATATGGCTGCACCGCATGGGCATCGATAGGCTCGTCCGGGGTTTGTCCGGAATGCAGTTCGAGAAATTTCGGCGGGACACGCATCATCGGTCCGGTGGCTCGCAACGTGAACACCGGACTGTCGTCGCTAGTATCCAGGGTGACGCTTATTTCGCCGCCGCGAGGAATTGCAGCGTTGGCGATCAGCAACAGGTTGAGCAGCAGCTTGACCTGGTTTTTGGGAAGCAGTGCGCGCGTACCGGACCAAGTGAAATCCGGTTTTTCATTGGCCATATAAGCACTTGCGACCGCTTCGGCGTCTCCGGTATCGATCTGCATGCCTGCCGAACCGGCAGCGCCGAATGCGATGCGGGCATATTGTAAACGGGCCGAAGCGTTGCGAGCGCTGGCGCGAATCAGGCCCATCGCTTCCTCGTCCGCACCACCCTCATCAAGCAACTCCAATCCGTTGTTGATCGCACCGACCGGCGAGATGATGTCGTGGCACACGCGGCTGCACAACAATGCAGCCAGTTCCGGCGCGCCCAGTGTAAGCAGTTCACCCATAGCCAAGTACTCCTAGATTTCGATCCCTTGGACACAGCTGCCGCCAGGCATGACGGCACCCGAATCGCCCATTTCCGTTGCGAAAGCGATACATGGGTGATCCCGTCGCAGCAACAAACGCAAGACGCATTGTGTCCAATGCCGCCTTCTCGCCACGAAATGACCCATAAAACGCCCCCTTTTCGTCCCGGTAAATACGAACATTAATGGTTGAAAAAGGATTACGCATTAGCGTTATCAATCAATTGACAATCGCTCTCGCCCTCAAAGTTCTTGTTTGTGAGAGTTGCGGTTCACAAAATGCCACGGAGTTGCACATCATGATATTCAGTATTTTCATGCGCCGGTTCGCCGAACTCGCGGCAATGACGCTATTGGTGGTCGGGCTGATTGCGACCCTCCCCACCGCAGCCCGGGCCAATCAAACCTACTCGTCTCAGGAAATCGTTGATTCCGGTCACCGGTTCTTTGGCGCGACATCCAGCGGTTTGGCGACGGTGGTCGAGAAGATCTTTTCGCGGTACGGACTACCCAACGGATATGTGCTCGGAGAAGAAGGTGCGGGCGCGATCGTTGGTGGCCTGACATACGGTGAAGGCACACTTTTCACAAAGAACGCCGGCGATCACAAGGTATTCTGGCAGGGGCCGTCGATTGGTTGGGATTTTGGCGCCAACGGCTCCAGATTGATGATCCTCGTATACAATCTGGACGAAGTGAATTCACTTTACCGCCGCTACGGGGGCGTTGCCGGCTCAGCCTATGTCGTTGCCGGACTTGGTTTTAATGTCCTCAAGAACCGCGATGTATTGCTGGTTCCTGTCAGAACCGGCGTCGGCGCCCGGCTTGGCGTGAATCTCGGTTACCTGAAGGTCACGTCTCGGCCGACCTGGAATCCATTCTGACCAAATGCCTGGCCCGCCAGGCGGGCTGACAGTTTGAAAACAACCGCAACCCGGCGTCTCGTGGCGTCGGGTTTCTTAATCTTAATGAAAAGTAAATGACGTTCGTCACTGGATCGGTGTATACCAGCGTGCAACAATAACGAAAATCTTTGGTTGCCGTTTGGTACGGAATCGTCTGTGGTTCAGTCTGTCCTATTTTTGCTGCTGGGTTTCTTCTCAGCCACCCTGCTCGCGTTGATAATCGCGCCTGCTGTCTGGCGGCGGGCTGTGATACTGACGCGTCGCCGGATTGAAGCATCCGTCCCGCTCAAGGTCGATGAACTGCGGGCGGAAAAGGATCAGGTGCGGGCCGAGGCGGCAATAGAAATCCGCAAAACCGAGATGAAATTCAAGGCGTTGAACGAAAAGGCGATCGCCCAGAAACAGGAGATCAGCAAGCGCCTGGACGATATCAGACAACTCAACGAAGAGAACAACACTCAGGCACAGACGATCGAGGGATTGGACGCGAATGTCGCCGCGCTCAAGTCGGAACTGACACAGATGAAGGGCGACAATTCGAAACTTTCCAGCGAATTCGCCAATGCCTGTGATCAGATCGAGCAGAAAATCGCGGACAACAACGAGCTGGCACGCCGCTTGGATGAAGCGTCGTTGGTCTCGAGCAACAGACAGATTGACCTTGTAGCGAGCGAAGCCAAGATCGAGAAAATGGTCGGTGAAATCGACGCTTTAAAACGGAAGCGCGATGAATCCGAAAATCACGTGCGCGACATGTCTGCTGATCTCAAAGTGGCCGAAAGGACGCTGCAACTGAGTGAAAAGAAGGTTGCCAGTCTTGAGAAGAAGCTTGAGAAGTTGTTGTCGTCGCTTTCCGACAGCGAAGAGCGGCTGGATCGTCGCGAGAAGGAAATTGCACGCCTCAAAGACAGGCTCAAGACCCAGTCAGTTAGCATATCCGCTACGGATCGAGCCGATCCCGGGAAGTTCACCGCAAAACAGCCCAACGGATCGATGGAAGGCAATGCCGTGTCCGAAAACAACAATGAACTCGAGCGCAAGGTCGGCAAACTTGAGCAAGACCGCACAAGGCTTGAGGCCCGCCTGAAAAAGGTTGTTGCCGAAAATCGTCGCTTGAAATCGGGTGCTGTTGACGCCCAGACCGCCGGCGCCGATGACGTTGAACAACGACAAAACGCCGAGCTCCGCAAACAGATCAATCATCTCGCTGCGGAAATCGTAAACCTGACAGCAATGCTGGATGGTCCGAACTCGGAAATTTCCCGCATCATCAGAGATGGCAAGGGCAGCGCGAGCTCCATCGATCGCGCCGCCAGTATTGCCGACCGGGTGCGCGCACTGCGTGAAGCAGCCTTGTCTGCCCATCACACCAGGGTCGAATAGTCAGACCGCATCGCGCAATAGCGCGATCCATGCCATTCCGCTTCCATCACTTCGCTGCACAAATCCATGCACAAGGCGCAGGTTCAGACACTTTTCCGGCTGAAGCGATGCAAGGCGATGCCAGAAGCGGCGGCAACGTTCAGGCTGTCAAACCCGGGAACCATGGAAATCCGCAAAGTGCTCGTCATCGACAGCACCTTGGAGGGCAAACCATCGCCCTCGGTGCCCAATATAATTGCCGCCCTGTCGCGCGGGCTGACTTCATCAAGCAGTTCCTCGCCGCGCGGCGATAATGCGTATGGCGTTATGTTATTGCTCTTCAACATTTCGATGATTGAGGTGATCGTGCCAAGGCGTTTGAACGGCAACTTCAGCGCCGCACCTACCGAAACTCTCAGTGCCTTACGATAAAGCGGATCGCATGACGCCTCATCCAGGAGCACGGCATCAGCGCCGAATGCGGCGGCGTTGCGGAAGATCGAACCGATATTGTCGTGATTGGCGATACCCGCGCAAACCACCAACAGACAAGGCTTGTCGGGCTCTGGCAAGGCGACCGCCGGATCATCGGTATCATTGGAGATTCCAATCGCCAGAATGCCGCGGTGTATGGGAAATCCGACAATCCGATCAATGATTTCTCGTGAAGCAACGTAGATCGGAACATCGGCTGGTACCCGGCCAAGTTCCTCCACCAGACCGGCCACCCGGTTTTCCAGGAGAAGAATGGACTCGATCATGAAACGCGGGTTTTGCAACAGCGCGCGCAGGACAACCTTGCCTTCCGCCACGAATTTGCCTTGACGGCCCACCAGGTCGCGTTCGCGAATGTCGCGGTAGGTGTCAATTCGTTGATCGCAAGGATCGGTAATTCTGACAGTTTCGGCCACAAATGCCTCCCGCGACCGGGTCCCGGGCGGTTTGCCCAAAACGGATCCGGTCGCAGGATTTTCGCCAACCGGGCCACCCGGTCAAGCCGGAATTACCGACATGTGACCGGAAACACGGTGCCAAATTTTATTCCAGGATATTGTCGAGCGTTTTCAACAGGCGCTTGGCTTCCCGGCAGTTGGACGAATAGTAGATGGTTTGCCCGTCACGCCGGGTTTGAACCAAATTGAGCGCCCTCAGCTTGGCGAGGTGCTGCGACAGCGCTGATTGGCTCAGTTTGACCTTCTCGGCAATACAACCAACCGAGAACTCTCCGGTCAGCAGATGGCACATGATCAATAGCCGGCGTTCGTTTCCAAGCACGGAAAGCAGCTCAGCGCCATGAGTGTGTTCTCTGGCAACATTTGTATACATATTATTGGTTTCCCCATTTCGCGTTTGTTCAGTAACGCCAAATCTTGCCTGGGGGGAGCTCAATTGGCGAGTTCGTCACCCGACTCTAGTTCGCGCATGCCGGGTAGACGTTTAGTCTGATACCTATTTTACTAATTAATGCAATAGACTTTTTGTCACAGAACATGACGCAGAAGAATATTTGATTCTATTGTGTAATCTCAAGTTGTATCAGCTAAATAAATAAACTCATTGCGAGCATCATGCGCATTGGAGATCGGTTTCTTGAACAATATCCGGCGCACCAGGGGGCCGTGGACAAGGTCGCAACCTTCCGGATCCACACCCGTCAACCGCCATCCTTTGCGCGCTGGTGTGTGATCTGCATTCGCTATCCGATCCAGTGCATCACCGTGATCTTCGTTCATGTGTTCGATGACGGACTGCTCCACGAGCGAAATTGCGTGACTGTCCGCTTGCGGCGTTAGCATCTGATCCGGTCGAAGCACATATGCTTTGCCAAATCCGCCATTAAGGCCTGCAGACTGCAGACTGAGACGGAAGAAGGAAAAGTCGGCGAAATCCGCATATAGCGAGGCTTTCGGGTGCCGGTTCAGATAGCGTCGCCGACTTCGCTGTCCATCTTCACTGCCTCTGTCTGTTTCGAAAGCTTCGCATTGCAGCGAAATTCGCGGATGCGCCAGCGGATCACCCTTGCCGGGTTCACCCAGCAGCAGCGAACATCGTGGATCGGCTCTCAGTGCCGCCATATGTTGCGCCAGAGCCGATATCAGGATGATCGGAGTTCCGTCGCTGTCGGTCGCTGTGGCAACTCGGCTTGCGCTCGGTGCGCCATTCTCGGGATCAATTGTCGCCAAAGCACCATATTGCGCCGTACGCAGCAGCGATCGGGCAAGGCCGATCGCCTCGTCATCTACCGGTTGCAGGGCCTCTTTTCTCGACTTTGCGGTCATTTCTCAAATTCAATCGTACCGTTTTCCAGCAGTGCGCGCGTACTCGATGGCCCAATTCCGAACCGTGAAAGCACCGACGCCAATTGCGGTTTGTCCAGCGGAACTCCCGGGGCCGAATTGGCCGGTGTCCGCGAGAACCGCGGCGCCGGCGCAGGTCGAGGCTGTTTTTCACCGGTAAACGTATCGCGGGCCCGATTGTGAGGATGGTTCGGCGCTTCGGACAAGCTTAGCACCGGAGCCACACACGCATCTGTTTGCTCAAACAGTTTTGACCATTCATCCCGGGGTTTTTCGCCAATGCGCCTCGCAATGGCGACGCGCATCTCGGGCCATATGGATTGGTCATACTGCTGTTTGGCCAGGTTCTCGTCGAGCGGGAGCAAGTCGGCAAACTCGGCGAAAAACTGCGGTTCAAGGCATGCCACCGCGACATACTTTCCGTCACTCGTTTCATAAGTATCATAAAACGGCGCACCGGAATCGAGCAGATTTGTGCCGCGCTGCTCGTTCCAAAGACAATTTGCCCCCATCGCAAAGAACAACGACGCCAGCTTGGACGCGCCGTCGATCATCGCAGCGTCGACAACCTGCCCCTGGCCCGAGTGCGAGCGTTCGATGAGAGCGGAAAGAATGCCCGCGATCAGGAACATTGTACCGCCGCCATAGTCTCCAATCAGATTGAGCGGCGGTATCGGTTTGCCATCCTTTGGCCCAATGGCGCTGAGTACACCGCTCAGCGCCAGATAAGTCAGGTCATGTCCCGCACTGTCTGCAAGGGGACCTTCCTGACCGAAACCGGTCATCCTGCCATAGACCAATCCGGCGTTCACCGCCTGGCAATCTTGAGGTCCAAGGCCAAGCCGTTCCATCACGCCGGGACGAAAACCCTCCATAAGCACGTCTGCATTGCGGCACAGATCGAGCATAAAGCCGATACCTTCAGCGGACTTCAGATCCACCTTGACGATCGCCCGGCCGAGCCGGTCGACATCGGCTTCCGGGGGAAGCGAAAGAAACGACCCGCGCGAACCCTTGCGTTCGACGCGAACCACGTCCGCCCCCAGTTCACAAAGGATCAGTCCGGCAAGCGGGACCGGTCCAAGACCGGCCATCTCGATGACCTTGATACCTGCAAGCGGACCCGTTTTATGTCTTTCGGCAGCATTGCTCATCATCGGATCCCTATCCCGTCGCTACCGGGGAGCCATTCGTATCGCACCATCAAGGCGAATGGTTTCCCCGTTGAGCATCTGGTTTTCCGCGATGTGAACCGCGAGCGCCGCATATTCTGCCGGATCACCCAGCCGCGGCGGGAACGGCACCTGCTGGCCGAGTGAAATCTGTGCCTCCTCGGGAAGGCCTGCCAGAAGCGGCGTTTTGAACAGGCCCGGCGCAATCGTGACGACCCGTATGCCTGAACGAGCCAGATCGCGCGCGATCGGAAGCGTCATTCCGACGATACCGCCTTTTGAAGCCGAATAGGCCGCCTGGCCTATCTGACCATCATATGCGGCGACAGACGCGGTGTTGACGATCACCCCGCGCTCGTTGCCTTCAAGCGGATCGATATTCTGGGTCATATTGGCAAACAGCCGGATCATGTTGAATGTTCCGACCAGGTTGATCTGAATTACCTTGTTGTAGAGGTCGAGCGGATGGACGCCGTCCTTCGAGACCGTCTTCATCGCCAGCCCGATGCCTGCACAATTGATGAGAATGCGCGGTTCACCCAGCCGTTCGATCACCGCTGCAAGCGCTGTCTCTGCCGCTTCGGCACTGGAAACATCGCAGTGAACGGCATAGCCGCCAATTTCATCGGCAACGGTTTCAGCGTTCGCCATGGCGACATCAAGCACGGCTACGGACGCCCCTTTTGACGCAAGTGCCCTAGCCGTTGCCGCACCCAAGCCTGATCCCCCGCCGGTCACAATGGCAACCTGACCGTCAATATTCATGCGTCACTCCTCATATTACGTAAACGTCAATTCGTTGATCATGTTAAGCGGACAGGGTCGGCCGTCGCAATCATCAATTGGGACCATGGTCGACACAAATGCTCAAGTCTCAGCATCGTAAACATTCTTTCCGTTGCCATTCCGAACAAGATACCCGGCGGCGCAATGTCAGGATCGGCCAACGTGCAATTGCTAGAACTGCGCATGCACCGAATGGCGATGTCGGGCCAACTCACCGGCATTTATTTGTTTAGACAAATATTCTCAAATATTCGTCCAAGCGAATGGAAAATATGCTACCATTGATCTGCGGGTTGGGACTGAGTTGTTGCTTTTTCAAAGCAACCGTTCCTTTTGCGGAGAATGCCACATGCCCGTTCTGTTCCAAAATGACGTTCAGTCGAAGCTGCTCCCTACCTGCCATAGCAGCGGCCTGCATGCCGGTTGCCCGCGGATGCCTCGACAATGAACTGGACGACAGTAATGGCGGCAGTTGTTGGCCTTATTGGCGGTGTGATCTCCGGCGGATTTACGGCCTACACGCAACTGAGCAGCGCTGAGCAAAAATTCTCGATCGACCGGGCGGAGAAATTCAAGGAGCTGTTCGACGACCTGCACAATACCGACAAGTCACGCATCGCATTGCTCAATTTGTGGCAGCTCTATCCCGACAAACGGGATCAGAAGATCATCGTTGCCGCCGCTGTCGAAACCGGGCAGTCGGATCTGATCGAAACCATTGTCGGATTCGAGGAAGAGATACGCCAATATGCAGGCATTCTCCAGATCAAGGCCATGCGGGCAGCGGAAAATGAACGGGCCGAGGATTTCATTAAGAATCCCGCGATGCGTATTCTCAGTCGCGTTGATGCCCCGCGTGCCGCCGAAGTGCTGATTACCTATCTCCAGACCGATATCGCAAAGTACGGAGACCGCTATCTATCCAACGAAATCGCGCGCGAACTTGGCCGCCTTGCGCGCCTTGATGATAGGGTGGCCAGCAAGGTCCGCGAATCGGCGGATTCGAGCGGGCAACTGCCAAGGCTGTTTGAGTACATTCTATATGATTCGGGCCGGCCCTCCGGATTCGTCGACCGGTTGAAGACTGGGTATGAGAGCGGCAAAAACATGCAACCGCTGAACTCGTTCCTTCTCAAAAGCGAGTTTTTGTCCGACGATGCCGGACCAATAACAGAAAGCGTCCAACGCTACATCGCCGTCGCGCTCGAAGATACCGGCACCGACCTGTTCGATATCGCCGACGCCATTGGTGGGCTGAAAAACCGCTCCCTGGCCGACGCCGTGAAAGGCGACCCGAGCCATCCGTTTGCCCGCCAAATCCATGATGTGATCGTCAACCCGCATCTATTGGACCCGGTTCGTCAAAAAGCGATGGAACTTGCACCGCGCATTGCGCCCGACTTGGCACTGTTTGCAATTGCCGGCGTGTTGAGAGACGGAAGCGCGGAATTTTCCTTGCAAAGCGAGATCGAGCGGCAACTCGTCGGTATCATCGCCAGAACCGAGAGCTCCGGCCAATCAGCAAGGCTGCCGGATTCCTGCGTCGGAAGCGATCCACAGTCCTGCATGCTGGATTCAGACGGTTGGTCGGCCTGGCTGGCATCGGCGGAGAGTGATTTGAAATGAAACTGAACAGACTGCAAAAAACCCTTGAGCGCGGGCGGAACCGAACCATGGGCTTGCTCACTGCGGCTCTGGCGATGATGCTGTCTGCTGCCGGGTCAGCAACGGCAGGCAATCCCGTTGACGAATTGAATCATCGCTACGGCTGTTCCGCCGGCGGAAAGAAGATCAACATCAGCTATCAATCCCGCGGAGATCCCTGGACAGTTGGCGTGAACCTCGACGGTAACAACTATCCGCTGATCGTGATCAACGAGCGTGCCTCCTATGAGCAGCCGTTTGAAATCGTCGCCTTCGAGTATTTCACGGCCTGCGAACAGGCAATCGCCCTGGCGGCTGACAACAACCGGCTGCATCTGATGAGAAATCCAATTCGCGCCCGCCGGATGTTGTTTCGAGCCGATTGCAGCGCGATCGGGCGCATGACACGCGAAGGTCTGATGCGCGGTTCACGCAGCGCCACTACGCTGCTGAATGCGTTCAATTATCAGCGCGCTAAACAATCGTACCTGGGCGTTTTGTTCAGCGACCGCGCTGACAATATTCGAAAGACCTGTCCTCCCTGACCGGCACATCAATTGTGATTGCCGTGGGCGGGAAACCGCCCGGCAGCACCTATTGGCCCTGATAGCGGGCGATTGCCGCGACAATATCGTCGGAACTGATCGTACCGACGATGCGGCCATTGTCGACAACGCCGATTTCACCCTTCGTTTTGGCCAGCGACGCCAATAGTTGTCTGACCGGCGTATCGGGTTTTGCCGATCCTGCGACCGGCTTTTTGTCATCTGTCTTCTTGTTGCTGGGGCGCATGATGTCGGTGGCGCAAAGCACGCCAAGAGGATTCATGTGGGCAACGAAATCCGCCACATATTCGTTGGCCGGTGACAAGAGGATGTCCTGCGCCGTACCACACTGAACGATGCGGCCGCCTTCCATGATGGCGATACGGTTGCCGATCTTGAGCGCCTCATCGAGATCATGGCTGACGAAAATGATCGTCTTCTTCAAACGCTGCTGCAGATCAAGCAGTTCATCCTGCAGACGCGAGCGGATCAGCGGATCGAGCGCGGAAAACGGCTCGTCCATCAGCAGAATTGGCGCCCCGGTCGCAAAAGCACGCGCCAGTCCGACACGCTGCTGCATCCCGCCCGACAATTCACCCACCAGGCTGTCCGCCCTTTCCGCCAGGCCAACGAGTTCAAGCTGATCAATCGTCCGCGTCTCCCTTTCGGTTTTATCCACCCCTGCCAGTTCGAGACCAAAGCCGACATTGTCGGCCACGGTGCGCCAAGGCAGCAGGGCAAACTGCTGGAAAACCATTGAGACGAGCTTGCCTCGGATCGAACGCAACTCTTCGCCGCCCGCCGCAGCCACGTCATGAGCGTTTCCGTTCATATTGATGCGAACAGTGCCGCGGGTGATCGGATTTAACCGGTTGATGGCGCGCAGCAGCGTTGACTTGCCGGAGCCTGATAGCCCCATGAGAACCAATATCTCACCCTCGGCAACATCGACGGTGCAATCGTGTACGCCGAGCACATTTCCGGTCGCTTCCTGAATTTCGGCCCGTTCCTTGCCCTGGTCGGCAAGCGCCATCGCCTCTACCGTATCCTGGCCGAACATGATCGAGACATTGTCGATTTCGATGAAGGGAGCCGACATCAGACTTCCTCCCGGACGCGGAGAATGCGGTCGAGGACAATGGCTACGACGACGATAATGAAACCGGCCTCGAATCCGAGCGCGGTGTTCACTGTATTGAGCGCCCGGACCACCGGCACGCCCAGTCCGTCGGCGCCGACAAGCGCGGCGATAACCACCATCGACAGCGACAGCATGATGGTCTGGGTCAGTCCGGCCATGATCTGCGGTACCGCATAAGGCAGCTCGACTTTCCACAGCAATTGGCGCGGCGTTGCGCCAAAGGCTTCCCCTGCCTCGATCAACTGCCGCGGTGTCGAAGACACGCCAAGATGCGTCAGCCGGATCGGCGCCGGCAGAACGAATATCGCCGTTGCGATCAACCCCGGCACCATACCGATACCGAAGAAAACGATGGCCGGAATCAGATAGACAAACGTCGGCAGGGTTTGCATCAGGTCGAGGACCGGCCGCATGAAGGTATAAAGCCGGGGATTGTGAGCCGCCGAAATACCGATCGGAACACCGACGCCCATGCAGACGATGCAGGACGACAGCACAAGCGTGAGCGTCTCCATCGTTTCTTCCCAATATCCCTGGTTGAGGATGAAGAGAAAGCCCACAGCCGTGAGTATTGTTACCGTGATGGAACGCCGCAGCCCATATGCGATCGCAGCGAAGACAGCGACCATGATCAGCGGATGCGGCGCGGTGAGCACGAACAGAACGGAATCGATGATCGCCTGCATAACCACAGCCAGAGCATCGAAAAACCAGGCAAGGTTGTCGGTCAGCCAATCCACGACCGTCTTGGCCGTCTTGCCAATCGGAATTTTGTATGATGTCAGCCAGTCCACGTCATCCACCCCTCATCCAGCCGGATATGATCTCGCCTGATGTTGTAATAAAGGCCGGTCAGGATCAACCTGACCGGCCTTGTAAAAACAATAGTGCGAAGCAGCCTACATGCCCAAATGCGCCTTGACAGCGGCAACTGCGTCACCGCCGTCCTTGGTGGTCACACCATCAAGCCAACCCATGACCATGTCGGTGTTGCCTTTCATCCAGCCATTGGCTGCATCTGCCGGATCTTCACCATCATTGAGGATGGAACCCATGATCTCGTTTTCCATCGCCAGCGAGAATTTCAGATTGGTCAGCAGTTTGCCGACATTCTCACATTCGGCCACATAACCCGAACGAACATTCGTGTAGACCGTCGCACCACCCAGATCGGGTCCGAAATAGTCGTCACCGCCGGTGAGATAGGTCATTTCGAAATTGGCGTTCATCGGGTGCGGTTCCCAGCCGAGAAACACAATCGGCTCACTCTTTTTGGTCAGGCGGTCGACCTGTGCAAGCATGCCCTGTTCGGAAGATTCCGCGACCTCGAAACCCGACAGACCGAAAGCATCCTTCTCGATCATGTCGAGGATCAGGCGATTGCCGTCATTGCCGGGTTCGATACCGTAGATCTTCGCACCAAGCGCATCCATTTGCTTCGCGATGTCGGCAAAATCCTTGATACCCAGATCAGCGCCGGCCTTGTTTGTAGCAAGCGTGTATTTGGCGCCTTCCAGGTTTTCGCGCACGGTATCAACCGATCCATCTTCGCGGTAAGGCGCGATATCGCCTTCCATTGTCGGCATCCAGTTGCCCAGGAAAATGTCGATATCCTTGTTCTTCAATGAGGCGTAGGTCACGGGAACGGACAACACCTTGATATCGGTTTCGTAGCCAAGTGCCTTGAGAACTTCGGTCGTCGCCGCAGTCGTTGCCGTAATGTCGGTCCAGCCCACATCCGAGAAGCGAACCATGCCGCAGCTTTCGGGCTCGGCTGCAAACGCGGGCGCGGCAAAGGCAGTCGCGGCTGCCAGTGCGGTCATCGTCAGAAATTTGCGCATATTTCATCCTCCACTAAATTGGAGGTGCATCGGGCCATAAATTGAGCCGCATTGCAAGTTTTTATTGAGCGGCTGTTCAATATAAAATAGGCTGGATCCGAAAGGAAAGTCGGTAATGCCCAAAGTCGGAATGGAACCAATCAGGCGCAAGGCGCTGATATCGGCCGCAATCTCGGCCATTCACGCGCGCGGTTCGCTTGATATCACCATTCGCGATATTGCCTCCCGCGCCGGCGTTTCGCAGGGATTGGCGCATCACTATTTCGGCTCAAAAGACCGGCTGATCGTCGCATCGATGCGATATCTGTTGTCGCAATTCTCAGAGCAGGTGCGAAGCGGATTGCAGCAGGCCAGAGCGCCGCGTCAGCGGCTCTCGGCAATTGTCCGCGCCAGCCTCGGTGAGGAGCAGTTCCGTCCGGAAGTGGTTTCGGCATGGCTTGTATTTTATGTTCATGCGCAGGAATCCGACCAGGCACGCCAATTGCTGTCGATCTACCTCAGGCGGCTGCGTTCCAATCTGCTCCACGAGCTGAGGCCTCTGGTGGGTGACAGAGCGCCCGCGATCGCCGAGGGAATCGGCGCGCTGATCGATGGAATCTATATTCGCCACTCGCTGCGAAGTGGACCGGGGCACTTCAGAGACGGTCATCGGTTGGTGGAGGACTACATCGATCTGCAGATTGGTTTTACACAGGCCGGATCGGGGTCCGTGTCGGACGCTTGAGCCTTTCTTCCTGCTGCGATAGGCAACGTCCAGCACCTTCGCTTCACGGGATCTTATGGCCAAGCTCTATTTCCATTTCGCAACCATGAACGCCGGTAAGACGACCATGCTGATGCAGGCTTCGTACAATTACCGTGAGCGCGGCATGACAACGATGCAGTTCGTCGCCGGGCACTATCGCAAAGGCGACAGCGGCTATATTTCATCGCGTATCGGGCTTGAGACCGAGGCCGAAATGTATCGCGACGGTGATGAACTGTTCGAGCGTATCGCTGAAAAACACGCCAACGGGCCGGTCCACTGCGTGTTCGTCGACGAGGCGCAATTTCTGACCGAGGAACAGGTGTGGCAGTTGGCGCGCGTGGTCGACCGCATTGGAATTCCGGTCATGTGCTACGGTTTGAGAACCGACTTTCAGGGCAAGCTGTTTTCCGGTTCCAAGGCGCTTTTGGCGATTGCCGACGAACTGCGTGAGGTCAGGACGATTTGCCGTTGCGGCCGCAAGGCGACCATGGTCGTCCGGCTTGGTCCGGACGGCAAGGTGGCGCATGAAGGCGAGCAGGTGGCGATCGGCAAAGATGCCTATGTCTCGCTGTGCCGAAAACACTGGGAAGAGGAAATGGGCCGCATGCCGGCGGAGGATTTCATCGGCTATTCAGGCAATGGATGATGCGAATTTGGCGATTACAGGCAAATTTGCCCATCGAATTCAACATTTGGCAGCTTTTAATCGCCAATTGCGGTCGCTATATTTTCGCCAACCAATAAATCCGGGAGAGATGCGCCATGGCCACCTTGCAGAATTTCGACGCTGAAATCGAAAAGACCCGCGAGGTGGTGGAGAACATGCGCTCTAAGATCGAGCAGTCCGGTGTCGTGCTCGATAAATTCGCCGAAACCGATCAGAAAATCGGCGACGCCGATTTCGATATCGAGAACGCCCGTATCGAAGATGTCCTGCGCCAGCAGAAGGTGATGGAAGGCAATATCGCCGATCTGATTATCGGGCTTGAGGATGCCACCAATGTTTTCGGCTCCGAATTCGAGAGCATGAAAAGCTACACCGGATGGGAAAGCTTCATCGGCCTGTTTTCCGAGCAGCGCAAACAGCGCATGCGTACCGACCGGGTGCGCAACATGTCACTGGCCGGCAACCTTCAGGAATTGCTATCGAAATCCGACACTATTGTCGGCATTTTGAAAGAGCAGAAGAACATTCTCGATGACCGCTACAAAACGTCGGAGGCAAGCCTCGGCAAGGTCATCGAGCGGCGCAAGAGCGCCATGGACCTGCTCGAAACCACGCAGAAACGTATCGAGGATCTGAATCCGGCGCTGCTGGACATCGAAAACAAGATCGCCGCATCGACCAGCCAAAAGGAGCGTACCAAGCTGGAAGGCGAGCGTTCGAAGCTTGCCACCGAGTACAATGAGGCGCAGGCCAAGGAACAGGAATTGCTCGCCGAGAGCCAGACCCTGGAACGCTACACATCGATGTTCCAGACCTTTGTCGACTCGCTCAACAATCAGATCGCCGCCCAGAACACGCTGATCAACAAGCTCTCCATCGATACCGAGCAGCGCATCGTACTCTACAAGTCGCTGGAAGATTCGCTGAAGACGGCTGCACAGCAGGACGTGGCACACAAGATCAACACGCTCGGCAGCCAGGTGGACAATACCGCCGAAGAGACCATGGCCGGCATCGGTTCGGCAGCCCAGCGCCATATCGGCGATCTGCTTGAGATGCACGAGAAGAACATGGTGATGACGGCCGATATCCAGCGGCGCAAGAAGTTGGCGGACGATGCATTTGCAAGGCGGTTCGATGAGGTCATGAAAAAACACGACGCCGCTCACTACGTCAGCCAGTAATTCGATCCGGTGGCAAAGGCAAAGACAAGCGGCATGAGCGCTGAGAATGCTGCCGAGCGCTATTTTACTGCAATAGCATCGGCGCTTGGCGGTCTGGACATTTTCCTGCGCGATGAGCGCTCGCCATTTTATCGGCACGGGCTGGTGGCGCAGGTCATGGTCGAATATATCGGCCGGCTGGAAAGATCCTTTGCCTGCTGGCAGAACCGCATCGGCTTTCTCGACAAATTCAAGATTTCGCGGGCGGAAAGCGGGTTTCCTGTTTTCCAGAGCATCCTCGAGCTGGAAAACGACAGGCGACAGGCGAAAAAAACGGCTCGCCAACATTCCCGATGCCGAAACGCTGCGTGCCGAAATGGCCGATTTCATCTTGCGCCACAAGGAATTCCCAGGCGCGCTGCAACGGTCGATGGCCGAACGCCTCTATCTCGAGGAGGTCGAAGGCGGCCAGGTATTCTCGCCATTCGTTTTACCGCGCACCGTCCGCGTTTCGACCAATCCGAAAAGCAAGCGGCCTTTCTATGTCGTGCATTGGGGGTCGTTTGACGGCAGCGCCAACCTGCCATTGGTCTATATGGCCAGTTTGGAGGATTCGACCGACCGGATGGTATCGGCACTCGTCGACGGCGACGGGCGAATGAAAGAAGAGGCAGACATAAGGCTGCCGGTTGAGGGATTGCTCAATCCCGACCTGGCACACAGGTTCGACGATTTTGCCGAGAAAAATTCATCGTATTCGCTTTCACCTGCGACCATTGCCGGCAATCTCGACAAGGATTTCGACAAGCTGCATCCGAAACAGTTGCGCAGGGTCGTGCTCGGCCCTTTCTACAGCGCCGGCATCACCGAGCACAATTCGACGGTCAGTGACGTGCTTGGTACCGTTCGCAACGCCGAAAACGGCTGGTTGCTGACATGGACGGTGCAAGAGGTGTTTTCCAAGTCGGAACGCCCGGAACGCAAGGGCCTATGGTCTTCGGAACCGGCGCGTGACGAGTTCCACATCAATACCGACGACCTGGAGGCTGCCCGTCAGGGGGTCAGCGCCTACCAGAAACATGCACTCATCCCGCACGAGGCCTATCAGGTGCTCTATGCGGCCGGCGAGGCGCAGAAGATATTTGACGGCTACACCGTTCACATCCTGTCGAACGGGCAAGTGATTTCAGATGTATAGGTCTACATGATGGATACCGGTCTCACGACGATCGCCGAGAAAGATATCGAAAAACACCGGGCAACGGCCCAGTCGATGATCACCCGTATCGTGGTAATGGAAGATGGAGATCGCTCGTCGAAAACCGCGCTTGCCGGCACGGGGCGGCGTTTTGTTTCAACGGTTTCGACGGGTAGCGTGCGGCGCACGCGCGAAGTGGAACTGACCAACGCGGTATCGACAATCGGATCGGGTGATCCGATGCTGTCGATCCCGCAACACACCGCTCTTTATCGCGCCAGGCGCGGAATTGCCGTGGCGCTGGCGGTTGCCGATACCTTTGCCGAGAGCACGGATCTGGAAAACCTGAAGGCCAAGAACGCGCGTACGCCGCTGGAGGGCGATGAAGCCGCGACATACAAGCGGCTGCTATCTGCCAGCGCCTATGTGGCCGCCTTCTCTTTCGCCTCCTACCTGTTGCAGACGCTGGAGAGCGAAGGCGAACCTGCCAACGATACCGAGGAACCGGACTTCCTGTTCGACACTGCCCAGGACGCACTGAAATCGATGATTGCCGGACTTGAAACGGCGATTTCAGGGTCAAAGGACGACATCGACCTGACGGTCAATATCCGGGCGCTGGCCCGTGTTGCCATCGAAGGACTATTGCAGCGCCGCAACCGCTTCGACGGTCTCGGCGTGTTCGAGGACGCGCATATCCGCATCGAGAAAGACGATTTCACCATTGACGGTTTCGACGTCGCCCCGGGGCAGAAGCGCAAGCCCCTGGTGATGACGTTCAAGAAGCCGAACGAGATTATCGGCAACCACATTGCCAAGTATCAGGCGACGAAACTGGCCAAGATGCTGATGGCTTTTGATTTCGACAGGCAGATGAATCCGTTCGTCGAGCTCGGCGGTTTTCTGTTCACCTTTATCGGTGACGGTGCACCGGGGACAGGCAAGACAATCCTGATCCAGATGACGGCGGGGCTGATCAACGACTACTGCGCCATCGCCGGTTATCCGTTTCATTACGAGAATTTCGGCGTCGATCAGATCTCGTCCTATCAGGGAAAATCCGGCCAGAACTGCAAACAGTTCATCAACAATGTCATCAACCCGCGCGCCATCGGTTTCGGCACGGTCGACGATATCGACCAGGTGGCTGCGAAACGCTCCGATGACCGCGCGTCAGCCGGACAGCAGGAAATCACCGGCGTATTGATGGAAAGCTTCGCCGGCGCCGCAACAGTCGTGCGCGGCAACTGCTCGTTCGGCATGTTCTCCAACTATCCCGAAAACGTCGATGATGCCC
Organism: Rhizobiaceae bacterium; assembly: GCA_963669285.2. Lineage (GTDB taxonomy): Bacteria > Pseudomonadota > Alphaproteobacteria > Rhizobiales > Rhizobiaceae > JAWKWH01. The sequence goes on from CAXXSI010000024.1 coordinate 21,290, forward strand.
TCAGGCAACGGGCCGGTGCGCGCTGGCTGGTCGACGGACCGCAGACCCGCGACGACTATATCGACATCTTCGTGTTGCTGGCCGGCAAGAACCACAAAATCCCGCTCGGCGATCATGAACTCTTCGAAGCCCAGGTAATCGAAAAGGCCGTGCAAACAGCCTATGAGGAGCATTCCAAGCCTCAGGAAGAAGGCCTGATGAAGGTCTACGAACGTTATCTGGACCAGTTCGGCGAGCCGAAATCATTGTCGGACATCGGTTCCTATTTGCACATGATCAAGATCGCCGAGCCGCGCTTCACCGGCCGCGCCATCAAGAACATCACCGATGCGATCAAGATGCGGGCCATGGACATCGACCTTCCCGACGAGTGGTTCGAGACGGCGGAAGCCTTCATGCACAAGCCCTACGACGACAAGAAAGCGATGATCGAGGAACTGCGCGGACCGTTTGGTATGGCCATGGTAATGCAGGAGATCAACCGATACGCCGATTCCGAATTCCGCTATTCCGACCGCTCCGACGACGCCGATGTCAACCGCATGATCCGTGATACGCGGTTGCGTGAACGCGCCATTCGCGAGATCGAGGGGATGAAAAAGGAAGGCCGCTGGAATGCGTGAACTTGCTCCGCTTCCCGGTCTGACGACCGGGCGCTTGCCATCGCCCCAAAGTAAGGCAGGTAAGGCGCTGCCATGAAACTCCTGCGCGATTCAGAACTGATCTACGGGCGGTTGATGGAAATTTCCGAACCGCATCTGATCGAGCGCTACAACAAGGCGCTCAAAGCCTTCGGATTGAAGCCGACGAAGCTGAAATCGTTTGAGATCGACCGCACCGGGTTTTCGCCGCAGATCGCCGAGGAACTGAAGGACTTCGCCTATCTCGATCCCAACCAGACCAACCGCCGATTTGTGATTTTGTCGCCCGGGCAGGTCAACCTGCCGGTTGTGCACACCGCCTATTCCAACACATCACAGCTGATGTACGAGTTTCTGTCGAGAAATGCCCGCGCGATCAATGCGGCGACCATCAAGGATGTTATTTACGGCGAGATCGACGATTCGGTTTCGCAGATCGACAACATCGAAGACCTGTTGTCGATCGAGCAGGTAGAGTTCAATGTCCTGTCGGCAGAAGACGTACTCGGCAAGGCGACCGAATTGCGCACGCTTTCTGACCGGCTGAAAAGCGAGCCTGATGCATGGCGCGACGATGCATTGCTGAACCGCATGGTCGAACTGGCCAATGTCACCGGCGACATTCGCGAAAACGCGCTTGTACCGGACCAGACCGTGTTCCGGCACAACGCCTACTGGACCAGCCATTTCGGCGGGCTCTACATCTTTATCGACGCCGACATGACGACCGTGATCAGCGATCCCGATGCGCCGGGTTTCCGACGATCGCGCCCCTGGCAGGTCAGCTATTTGTCGATCAAGGATCCGGCGCGGGTTTTTGAATTTCTATCCTCGACCGGAAGGCTGGACCTGCCACGCGCATCGTGGATTGAGGCTTCGGGTTACCTCGAACATCGCGCCGAAATGGCGATCCGCGCGCTCATACACATGAGCGAACCCAAGCTCGACCTCAACGAGGTCGATAAGGTCTGGGTGCAGACCTGGATCCACAAAAATGCCGACCTGATTAATCGCGAAGGCACATTTCCGTTCCTGAACAAGGCAAAACGCGAAATTGCTGACTACGGTAGACTCGACATCGAAACCATGCGGTCCGACCGGCGGTTTCATGTTGTGCGGGCAAAACCGGAGCACCCGGACGCATGGCTGACCAACCGGTTGATATCGGATTTTGTGCCTTTGGACTTCGTTTCGCGCTATGTTTTCAACAAGCAGGGTTTTTACCGCGACTATGAGAGTTTTGCACCGGTTTGGCGCGGCCATGTTGTGGCAACGCTCAAAAATACATATCTGGAAGACAAGGCCGCATTTCGCCAGCAGCTATATGGCCTGACTGGCTAACAAAGGAAATTTCCAATGCTTGATCCGATCATCAGTTTCTTCACCTGGATATTCCAGATGATCGGCAAGGGGATCGGAATGGTCGTCGCCTGGATCCTGTGGCCGTTTCTGGTGGCGGTGCGCTGGTATCGGCACCGCGGCTGGACCATCAAGCTGACTTTCGGCGCAATCGTCATCGGGCTGTTTGCCGCCTATGCCTGGTTCTTTGTGCAAACGCAGATCTGGTCGAATTTCGATCCTGACTATGTCCAGCGTTATGAGTTCGCAAAGGTCGAAGCCACGCCCGGAGAACCGACAGCCACCGGGTCGGGCCAGTGCGGCAAATCCAATATCGTCCAGATGGCCGGCGATCTGGTCGATTTCAACGTCAACCAGAATCCGTGGATTTCCTCGACGCTGATGTCGAAACTGGGGCTGTTCGGCCTGCAGTGGAAATACACCCCCTTCTTCGACAACAAGGCGGCATTTCAACTCGGCGTCAACGAAGTTGTCCGGCGCACCGCGCTTGAGTTGGTAGATCGGCTTGGACGTGTACGCGGAACATCGCAGATCGACCAGAACCTCCAGGATGCGCGCCAGAACATCTACTACAATGAGGATCTTTGGTACTTCTCGTTCGATCCGTTCGGGCCGAAATCGCCAACACCGACGTCCTATCGCGCCGCCATTCGCAACTTCACCGAATTCAACACGCGCCTGGGGCGCTGCGAAGCGACCTTTGATCCCCGCGCCGACAACCTGCTCAAGTTTTTGGAGCAGATGGCCAGCACGATCGGTTCAACATCCGACATTCTTCGTGATCGCATCGAGGAGAGCAACGCCGGCTGGTTCGATTTTCGCGCAGACGACCGCTTCTGGTTTGCCTACGGCCAGCTCTACGCGCTCAACGGGATCATGGCGGCCGCGCAGGCCGACTTCAACGAGGTCGTGCAGGAACGCAATCTCGCCAGAACCTGGGAACGCGCAAACGGGCAACTGCGTTCTGCCCTGAACATGCAACCGGCAATTATCTCGAACGGCAACGAATCCGCCTTCATCATGCCCTCACACCTGGCGACGATGGGATTTTACCTGCTGCGGGTCCGTTCGAATTTCACCGAGATGCGCGACATCCTCGACCGCTGACAGAGCCGGCAAAAGCTGAATTTCAACCGAATGCAATCAATAGTATTTGTTGAGATTAACATACTCTCATTTGTTGCATGTTATTGAAACCACACCGAAGCAGGCGAAGCGTCCGATATCGGCCAACCGCAGGCCGGTTGAGATTTCCCCATTGCTCCTGAAGGCATTGCTTTGCCGCCTGAGCTGCGGCTGGAAAATCCGGATCAGGCAACCGGTCCGGATTTTCCTTCCTGTCCATTTCCCGGCGGCGCAATCAAACGGTTGCGGACCAGCCGCGCTGACGCTATCAAGGCATCATGATCAAAAAGACGAACGCGAAAGTGTGGTGGTGGTGCTGCTAACCGGCGGCCGCTGACACATGTGTTCAGAATACAGCTATGGCCGCGACGGATATCCCGAGCGGCTTTTTGTTGCGCAGGGACCTGTCGCAAATCGGATTGGAGAGGTCAAAATGGGTAGCGCAATTACTGACGAGATCGGCGGCCAATACGTCACCGAAGGCGGTATCAACATATCACGTTCGCGAAACGAAACGCCGTATGACGGTGCGATCGAGGCCTATCTCGATCAACTGGACAGCAGGCGCGGCGCGATCTTCTCATCCAACTACGAATATCCCGGCCGTTATACCCGTTGGGACACAGCCATTGTCGATCCGCCGGTCATGATTGCAGCCCGTGGCAGAGCGATGGAGATTTCAGCGCTCAATCGTCGCGGTGAAGTCATCCTGCCTGTTCTCTCCACAATCATAGAGACCGTTTCCGACGCGACGATTACCGAGCGGACTGATGACAAGCTGCTGATCCAGATAGACGAACCCGGCCGGATTTTCACCGAAGAAGAGCGCTCGCGCATGCCATCGGTCTTCAGCGTGCTCAGGGCAATCGTGACGCTGTTCAAATCGGAAGAGGATCCCAATCTCGGCCTGTATGGCGCATTCGGCTATGACCTCGCATTCCAGTTCGATCCGGTGGACCCGAAGCTGGAGCGACCTGAAAGCCAGCGCGATCTGGTCTTGTATCTGCCCGATGAAATTCTGGTAGTCGACCACCATTCGGCAAAAGCCTGGCATGACCGGTATGATTATTCGGGAGCCGGATGGACAACCAATGGCCTGGAAAGGGGCGGTGGCGACGAGCCGTTCGAAACCTCGCAAACGGTGCCGCCACGCGCTGACCACGAGCCCGGCGAGTACGCGAAACTGGTGGAGAAAGCCAAAAAGAGCTTCCTGCGCGGCGACCTGTTTGAGGTTGTGCCCGGGCAGATGTTCTATGAGCGCTGCGAAAGCAAACCTTCCCAGATCGCCAGACGGCTGAAGACAATCAACCCCTCCCGTACTCGTTTTTCATCAATCTGGGCGAGCGCGAATATCTCATCGGTGCTTCCCCGGAAATGTTTGTCCGCGTCAATGGCAGGCGGGTCGAAACATGCCCGATTTCCGGCACGATCCGGCGCGGAGACGATGCAATCTCCGATTCCGAGCAAATCCTTAAACTGCTCAACTCCAAAAAAGACGAATCCGAGCTGACCATGTGCTCTGACGTTGATCGCAACGACAAGAGCCGCGTTTGCGAGCCCGGCTCGGTCCGGGTCATCGGCCGACGGCAGATCGAGATGTATTCCAGGCTCATTCACACGGTCGACCACATCGAGGGTCGCCTGCGCGAGGACATGGACGCATTCGACGGCTTTTTGAGCCACGCATGGGCGGTCACGGTCACCGGTGCACCCAAGCTCTGGGCCATGCGTTTCATCGAGGAAAACGAAAAAAGCCCTCGCGCGTGGTATGGCGGGGCGATTGGCATGGTGCACTTCAACGGTGACATGAACACCGGATTGACGCTGCGCACGATCAGGATCAAGGACGGGATCGCCGAAGTCCGTGCCGGCGCCACACTGTTGTTCGATTCCGATCCGGAAGAAGAGGAAGCCGAGACCGAACTGAAAGCATCGGCTATGCTCTCCGCAATTCGCGACGCCGCCTCGCCAAACGATGCCACGCATGCACGAGCCTCCTCGCAAGTTGGCGCCGGACGAAAAATACTGTTGATCGACCACGAGGATTCCTTTGTGCACACGCTGGCCAACTATTTCCGCCAGACCGGCGCCGATGTCACAACCGTACGCTCTCCAGTCCTTGATGACGTGTTTGACCGGGTTCAGCCCAATCTTGTTGTGCTGTCGCCTGGGCCTGGAAATCCCAGCGACTTCGACTGTACGGCGACGATCAAACGGGCGCGCGAGCGCGACCTGCCGGTTTTTGGCGTGTGCCTCGGTCTTCAGGCGATCGCGGAAGCCTATGGTGGCGAGCTTCGCCAGCTCCGATTGCCGGTCCATGGCAAACCGTCGCGCATTCGCGTGGACGATCCAGGACTGGTGTTCTCAGGCCTCGGACACGAGATCACGGTCGGGCGTTACCATTCCATTTTTGCCGACTCAGCGAGCCTTCCCCAGGAGTTTCGAATAACCGCCGAAACCGACGACGGGGTGATCATGGCGATCGAACACAAGGATCAGCCGGTAGCCGCCGTGCAGTTTCATCCCGAATCGATCATGTCCCTCGGTCAGGATGCCGGCATGCGAATGATCGAAAATGTTGTTGCGCATCTGGGCACCACGAAACACTGAATCGCCTAAATTCAAACGATAAATCGGTTTGGTGACCGCGCTTGACATGGTTGTGTCAATTGGAAACGGTAAACAGCCGGATACTGATTTGCATCAAACAGAATGCCGTGGCTCAAAGCTATTGTAAGCGCAGACCACGGCCTCAAGGGGAAATGAACATATGAGACGATTTCTGCTAACCTTTTTCGTACTCACGCATTTCCTGCCGGCAACGGTTCTGGCCGAAGAACCTGACGCCGATCACGGCAAGGCACTGGTCGAAAACAACTGCGCCCGCTGTCATGGCATCGGCGCGGCAGACAAAAGTCCGCATCCGGAAGCGCCGGAATTCAGGACCCTTTCGGAACGGTATCCGGTCGACGCGCTTGAAGAGGCTTTCGCCGAGGGCATCGTGACCGGACATCCCGACATGCCCGAGTTCAAGGCGACACCCAAGCAGATTGCCGACATCATTGAATACCTTGCCATTATCCAGCCCGAATGACGCGCTGGGGGCAAGCCCGGCCATAACGGCGAAGTGACGGTCCGCACCGTTGACATTGAGCGGGCGAGCCAACAAGGCTCCGTCCAAGTTCAAATGACCGGAGTGCGGGGAACATGGCGCCGACGCTTTATCGCTACATCATCCAGAACAGCTACCGATCCCAGATCATCGTTGTCGTGTTGACGCTTGCATTGCTGCCGCTTGCGCCAATTCCGCTTGAGCTTCAACGCCGGATGCTAAACGAGGCTGTGGGCGGTAAGGATTTCGATCTTCTGCTGCAGCTGGGAGCAATGTATCTGGTCCTGCTCCTGGTTCAGGCAGGGTTGAAATTCGCGATGAAACTGCAGCGCGAAACGATCTCTGCTCGCATCGTCTATAGCCTTCGCCATTCGGTTTTTCGCTGTATTTATACCGTCCTGCCGCCGTCCAAGATCCGCAAGGGCGGTGGACCCGAAGACGATCGGGTCGACGAGGGCATGGTCGTGTCCATGCTCAATTCGGAGGTTGGCAATCTCGGTGGTTTCGCCGGTGCAGCTATCTCCGGGCCGATCCTGCAGGTTGGAACAATCGTCTTCGTGCTCGGCTACATGTTCTGGGTCGAACCGATCGTGGCTCTTGTCGCACTCGGGCTCTATTCACCGCAATTTGTCATCGTCCCGATAATTCAAAAAAAGATCAACGATCTGATGCGTCAGGGCGCGTTGAAAGTGCGTGACATGTCCGGGTTCATCGTCGACAACGCCGAGTCTGAACTGATCGGTGAGGTAGCACCCGACGAGTTTGTCGAGCTTACAGACGGTATTCTCGCACTAAAGCTCAGAGCCGTGCGCCTGAAACACATCATGAAGACGATCAATAACATGCTGATCGCGCTCGGCCCGCTGGGCGTCATATCTATTGGCGGCTGGTTGGTCATCAACGACCGGATGGAGGCTGGCGTGATCCTGGCATTCATTTCAGGCCTGGAGCGACTGGGAAGCCCGGTGCGCGACCTGATCGGGTTTTACCGTCAATTGACCGATGCCCAAATGCGCTATCGCATGCTCATCAGCGCCTTCCCCAGCGAGCACAGAATCGGACCGGCAGCGGTTCCCGCCTGAGCCGCGTGCAGTTGCGCGGTCGGGAAAAGCATTGTAATAGCGGCACCATGACACGCTTCGCCGATTGCAAAACCGATCGCGACTTTCCGCTGGCAAACGCCGGCATGCTTCCACTCGGCCTTATCCGCGGCTGCCGGGCGAGCTGAAGGAGCACCCGGCGGTCGAATTGCCGCCTGATGGCACCGCTCCTCGCCATTGACCTGATACAGCAAATCAAACACAAGGTGATTGCCTGCCGCCCGCAAATATGATTGCGCAGCGGTGGCGCCGGAAAGAAGCACGATGAACGCACCCGAAACCATAACCAGCACCGCCGGAATGCCCGGCGCGCCGACGAAATACCAGCCTTACCCCCAAATCGGACTGACCGATCGCACATGGCCGTCCAAGCAGATTACAACCGCGCCGATCTGGTGTTCGGTCGACCTTCGTGATGGCAATCAGGCACTCATCGACCCGATGGGCCACGAGCGCAAGGCGCGCATGTTTGCGCTTCTGGTCGACATGGGCTTCAAGGAAATCGAGGTCGGTTTCCCGTCGGCATCGCAGACCGATTTCGATTTTGCCCGCTGGTGTATCGAGCAAGGCGACGTGCCGGATGATTTGTCGTTGCAGGTGCTGGTTCAATGCCGGCCTGAGCTGATCTCGCGGACATTTGAATCGCTTGAAGGCGCCACCAGGCCGATTGTTCACTTCTACAATTCCACCAGCGAACTGCAGCGGCGTGTCGTTTTCGAAAAGGACGTCGCCGGCATCAAGCGGATCGCCACCGACGCCGCCAAAATGATCACCGACATGGCAGCCAAGGCCGGTGGCGGTTATCGCTTTCAGTACTCGCCGGAAAGCTTCACCGGCACGGAATTGGAAGTCGCGCTCGAGATCTGCGATGCGGTCACTGAGATCGTGCAGCCGACGCCCGACAACAAGCTGATCATCAACCTGCCGGCGACAGTCGAGATGTCGACGCCGAACATCTATGCGGATCAGATCGAGTGGATGTGCCGCCAACTGTCCAACCGCGACAACATCATCGTTTCGTTGCACCCGCACAATGATCGCGGCACCGGCATTGCCGCGACCGAGCTGGCATTGATGGCCGGCGCGGATCGCGTCGAGGGCACATTGTTTGGCAATGGCGAACGCACCGGCAATGTCGACATCGTCACACTTGCCTTGAACATGTACACGCAAGGGGTCGACCCGGTGCTGGATTGTTCCGACATTCCGCGCATGAAGCAGGTTTACGAATACTCGAACCAATTGAAAATCCCCGAGCGGCACCCCTATGTGGGTGAATTGGTCTACACGGCGTTTTCCGGCTCGCACCAGGACGCGATCAACAAGGGCATGAAGGCGATAAAGAAGGCCAACCACCCGCATTGGGAAGTACCGTATCTTCCCATCGATCCTCAGGATGTCGGTCGAAGCTACGAAGCGATCATCCGCATCAATTCGCAAAGCGGCAAGGGCGGGATTGCTTATGTGATGCAGGCCGACTACGGGCTTAACCTGCCGCGCAATCTGCAGGTCGAGTTCTCCAATGCGATCCAAAAGATAACCGATACCGAGGGTCAGGAACTTCCCGCCAAGCGGATTTATGACGAGTTCATCGAAGCCTATGTCGATCAGCCGGAAGCTCGCCTGAAATACGTCGACCATCAGACATTTTCCGAAGGCGCTCACCGGCGAAAGCTCGAATCCAAGATTATCGACGCCGACAAGGAGATGACAATCGAGGGTGCTGGGACCGGCCCCATCGACGGATTTGTCGATGCGCTTTCACGCCATACCGGGATCGAGCTGTCCGTTCTGGATTACTCTGAACACTCCATGCAACGCGGCTCCAACGCCGCGGCGATCTGCTACATGGAAGTGGAGTATCCCGGCGGCAAATTGTTCGGTGTCGGCATAAACACCAACATCGTTGCCGCTTCCCTGGAGGCGGTCGTTTCGGCGGCTAACCGCATCCTCGCGCAAAGCGATAAAGCGTGAGCCAGCTCTTTGCGCTGGAGAAAGGCGATGGCGGACCGGCCATCGCCTTCCTGCACGGTTTCGGCGACACGCATGCGGTTTGGCGGGATATTCAGGAATCATTTGCCGCCGAAGCGCGAACTATTGCTTTCGACCTTCCCGGGCATGGTGCATCGCTTGCATATCCCGATGCCGGACGCACGAAAGTTGCCGTCACAGCAGTGCTGCTTGAAATCGAACAGCGTAAGTTAGAGCCTGTGCATCTCGTGGGTCACTCCATGGGTGGGGCCATCGCCGCACTCGTCGCGCTCAAAAATTCTCGGGCCATTACATCGCTGACCCTGCTTGCGCCGGGTGGATTCGGATCCGAGATCAATCACCGGCTTCTCAGCCGTTACGCCGAGGCAACCGATCCGGACAGGCTCGCAGCAGCGCTTGAAAACATGTATGGCTGGAACAACCCGGTCGATGACAAGACCATTGAGCGTTTGGTGACAATGCGCGGTGCTGCGGGCCAGCGCGATAAGCTGATCGAAATCGTCGGCAATCTCCATCGCTCAGGACAGCAAGGCATGATTCCACGCCAACAACTGGCGGAGCTGCAGATGCCGGTCAAGGTCGTCTGGGGTACGCAGGACCGTGTATTGCCGACCCGGCAGGCGCACCGGCTGCCGCCTATGTTTGCTGCCCATATCTTCGAAGATACCGGTCACATGCTGCCTGCCGAGATTCCCGACGCGGTCATTGCGCTAATCCGCCAGAACCTGGCGGCCAGCTAATCGTCTGTACAATCAAGCCGCAAAAGGCTGTAATTGCAGTCCGAATCGCTTTGGAGGCATATCCATGCGTTGGCCGTTCGTCCTGATTGTGCTTTCATTCTTCGTTTCGTCCGCAATTGCGGCTTCCCAAGACGTCGTCGCGACGCTTGCAGAAAAACCGGTTGCTGATTGGCGGCAGGTGGTCGTCGATACCGATCTTCTCGACAGCTACTATTCCGAAGGCGGAGCACCGATCTGGACCAAAAACGGTAAGCCCACAAAACGGGCAGTCGAATTGATCGATGCCATCGGAAAATCTGCTGAAGACGGGCTCGATGCCGTTGATTATCTTCCGCGCGCGCTTCGATCCCTGCCTGAATTATCGGGCGATCACGATATTGCCGGATACGAGCTGGCGATGAGCCAGGCATTTGTCAAATTCGCCCGCGACATTCACTCTGGGCGCACATCCCCTTCGGTATCGGCTCCAGACATCGTCATCGCACGAAAACCGCTCGAAGCGGCAGTCTGGCTGACGGCGGTAAAGGAGCGCGGCGTCGAGGCTGCGCTGCAGGCGCTCCGGCCCAGCCATCCGCAGTATTTCCAGTTGCGCCGAATGCTGGCCGGCTATCGCAGCCTGGCGGATCGCGGTGGATGGCGCGCAATCTCCGAAGGACCGACATTAAAACCGGGAATGGCCGATGAGCGTATCGGTCAGATGCGTGCGAATTTGGCAGCACGCGGTTACAGCGGTATCGATGGCGGCGATCGCAATTACTACGATGATGATCTCCTGGCAGCGGTCAAGCACTTCCAGAAACGTCACGGCCTTGATGTCGATGGATTTGCCGGGCCGGCAACGGTCAAGGCATTGAATATCAGCGTCGAAGCCCGTGTCGCCCAGATCATTGTCAACATGGAAAGGTGGCGTTGGCTGCCTTCGGATCTCGGCCAGGATCATGTGTTCGTCAACCAGGCTGCATTCGAGTTGTTCTATGTCCGCGAAAGCAAGACCATAGACCGCCGCCGCATCATCGTTGGCAAACCGTTTCACAAGTCGCCGATGTTCTCGGACCTGATTTCATATGCGGAGTTCAATCCGACCTGGACGGTTACGCCCAGCATTGCCCGAAACGAATTTCTGCCCAAGCTGAGGAAAGATCCCGGTTTCCTGGCGCGCAACAATTACCTGCTTTATGCCGGTTGGGGAGCCAATGCGCCGGTTGTCGATCCCTATTCGGTGGACTGGGCAGGCGTGTCACCCGGCAGGTTCTCCTACAAGATCGTCCAGCAGCCCGGGCCGAAGAACGCACTCGGCTACGTGAAATTCATTTTTCCGAACAAGTTCAATGTCTACCTGCACGACACGCCGTCGCGTCAGCTGTTTGCCAGCACCGGAAGGGCGTTTTCACACGGTTGCATCCGTGTGCAGGGCCCGATCAAACTCGCTGAAAAACTGTTCGCCGCAGATGGCACCCTCTCATCTGCCAGGATCAAGGCGATCTTGGGTTCGCGCAAAACCAAGCGGGCATTGTTCAAGACAAAGGTGCCGGTGCATTTGGCCTACTTTACCACCTGGATTGATGACAATGGCCTGCCGCATTTCTTCAACGACGTCTACGGGCGCGACGACCTGGTCTCGCGGATTTTGTTCGAATCCGCATGAGTGCGCGGCTGATGCATTTGCCATAATCCTGTGTTAATAGCTGGTTAACCATGGTTTTTGGTGAGTAGAGTCGGCGTTTGATGAGTGATACGGTGGACAATACCGGTAAGGGCGGTCCGCTGACCGGCGTTGTCCGGCTGGTGCGTGATGCCGCAGCTGACAGGAGCGACGCGGCAGCCGAACTGCAAGAGTTCAGGCGTATGCGGCTCGAATTGCTGGCCGATGAACTCGAACCTGTATTCGCCGACGTACCTTCAGACGATCCGCAATTCGATTTCGTCCTCTCTTCCGGGCTGCAGCCTCGGTTGTGGATCGACGCGACTGCGCATGTGTCGATGGGTCGGGACGCCCGAACTTACCGGTTTCTGCGAGATTCCAGACTGGGCCGCTCGGTGATCGCCGAATCTTCCAGCCTGACGGAGATTGTCGGTGCGGTCACCCGGCACATCGCCGAGCGTATGGTCGAGCGCCAAAGGATGCTTGACGGTCCGGTCTCCGATTTGGCGGACCGGGAGGAAGGCAAAACCGCGGTATCTGCCAAAGCGAGACGACCATTGGCGATGTGGGGAGAGTACTTCTCCGGACTGATGCTGGTTTTGTTTGGCGCCATTGCAGGAATTGCGATCCTGTACATTTTCATCACCGACCTCTTTCCCGAACTCGGCTACTGACAATCGGCCTCAACGCGGCAGCAGCACCTCACGTTTGAGTTCGGTAACGCCCGGCTCCTTGCCGCCCAGACCGCGCCTTGCCAGTGTGATTTGCCAGTCGCCCGGAGCGCCTTCAATATCGAACAGGTTTGCCTGTGCCGGCGGCATCAGACCGCCGGTCGCCTGACCACCGGCGGAAACACCGACGATCGGCACATTCTTGTCCTCACTCTTGATCCACGAGAGCGTCGGCAGATGGGTGTGCCCGTGCAGAATCAGCTCAGCGCCGAATTCGCGGATCACCTTTTGGAATTGCCCGATTCCGACAAGACGCTTGTAGAAAGCCGTTGCCTTTTCGAATGGCGGATGATGGATCATGATCACCCGGCACAATCCCGCTCGCCCCGCTTCCTCTAGCAATTCCCCCAATGCGATTGCCTGGTGATGGCGGAAAAATCCGGTGGCCATGAACGGGGCAGTCGGCCGTGCACTCGAAACACCGATTATCGCAACCCGGTCGCGAATGCGCATGTATGGAAATGGGTCCGGGTGCAGCGCACCATCGTCGCCCTGCACCCATGGCCGCCAGATCTGGCAAAGACGTTCGAATGCACCGGGCACATAGGCATCGTGGTTGCCCGGAACAACCGACACGCTGTCATGGCTGCCAAGCTCCTGCAACCACTCCCGGGCCTGTTCCATTTCGCTTTCCAGGCCGAGATTGATCAGATCGCCCGATACCGCGATGTGCGCCGGATCTTGAGTGGCGATATCCCGGACGATCTCGACGATCGCGCCGGAACGGTGGTTGCGATGTCGGCCCAAGCGCCAGTTTACGTAACCGGTGATGCGCTTCGATGCGAGCTGACCGGGGGTGACCTTGGGAAGCGGACCCAGATGCGGATCGGAAATATGTGCGAGACGAAACATGCCCTCTCTTAGTTCGTTTTGATCTGTTATGGAATCAGGTGATTGGCGATTGCGTATCACAACTGCACGATCCGAAACCGCGGGAAATATCTTTGATGGATGGAAATGACAACGCACATCGCCCGACACGATTTTGGCCCCGGCTGCGCATGCGGTTGTTCCACCTCTACTTCCTGTTCTCGCGCCCCGCGACACTTGGCGTTCGGGCGCTTGTTCATGACCGCGAGTCGGACGCCGTTCTGCTCGTTCGCCACACCTATGTTGCAGGATGGCACTTGCCCGGTGGTGGTGTCGAAGCCGGCGAGACGATGCTGTCCGCATTGGAACGGGAACTGCGCGAAGAAGCCAATATCGTGGCTATCGCTGCGCCGAAGCTGATTTCGGTGCATTTCAACCATCGGGTCAGCCGTCGCGATCATGTGGCCCTTTTTGCGATAAGCTCGTTCAGGCAGACCGCTCCGCATGTTCCGAACCGGGAGATTGCCGAGGCAAGGTTTTTTAGGCTAGCGACGCTGCCAGAAGACACTAGCCCTTCGACCAGGCAACGAATCGCCGAAGTCCTAAGCGGCGATGAGATTTCCCCGTACTGGTAGCCGACAGCCAAATTTAAAGCGACCGCGCTTCGAACCTGTCGCGATCATGCGGCGCCGAGTAGTCGATCGCCGGACCTTTGGGCACGATGCGCGTCGGATTCACCGTTTCGTGGCTGCCGTAATAGTGGTTCTTGATGTGCAACATGTTGACCGTGTCGGCTACGCCGGGAAGCTGATAGAGTTCGCGCGTGTAATTCGACAGGTTCGGAAAGTCGGCGATACGCTGGCGGTTGCACTTGAAGTGCCCGACATAAACCGGATCGAAGCGTAAGAGGGTCGGAAAAAGCCGCAAATCGGCCTCGGTCAGACGGTCACCGACAAGGTAGCGCTGCTTTGAGAGACGGTTCTCGATATCGTCAAGTGTTGCAAACAGGTCGTCAAAAGCCTCCTCGTAGGCTTCCTGGGTTGTCGCAAAGCCGCAACGGTAAACGCCATTGTTGATATTGTTGTAAATTGGCGTGTTTATCGCATCGATTTCGTTGTGCAGGGATTCCGGGTGAAAATTCAGGGATTCATCGCCCCATGCGTCGAACGCCGAATTCAGCATGCGGATGATCTCGGAGGATTCATTGGAGACGATCACGCCGGTGTTTTTGTCCCACAGCACGGGTACGGTGACGCGGCCAGAATAGGCCGGATCGGATTTTACGTAGATTTCGCGGAGCAACGACGCACCGTTGACAGGATCGCCGGTTGCGCCCTCGCCTTCCTGAAAGGTCCAGCCATCCTCACCCATAAAATGGTGGACAACGGAGACCGAGATGACATCCTCCAGTCTTTTCAATTTGCGGAAGATGAGCGTGCGATGCGCCCAGGGACAGGCATACGAGACGTAGAGGTGATAGCGACCGGGCTCTGCCTTGAAACCGCCGACGCCGCTCGGCCCGGGCGAGCCGTCGGGTGTCACCCAGTTGCGGCATGCCGCCTCTGATCTTTGAAAATGACCGCCGGATCGGGAGGTATCATACCAATTGGTGTGCCATTTGCCTTCGACGAGCATTCCCATATCGGGCTCCTTTTTGCTTGGATAGATCAATAGTGCGAACGCTATTGCGTTTCAAATCGGCAATCGGTGAACAATGCGTCACGCCGAGATTTCCGACGGGCCGTGGAATTCTGTTGTTTACCGCGATCCGGTTTGATGGTACCGGGACAATTCAATCGGAGCCCGGATATGGCATTTCGCAGCGAACGACGACGACAGGGAACGCGCGCCTGATGCGCCAGGCCGGCGGATGTCGGCGTTTTCCAACCTGTCGAAACGTTCAAAACGGAATCAAGCCATGAGCGATATCAACATCGCCTATTTGCCGGAAGAAGCCGGTCACGACGCCATCATCGAAGAAATCAATGCCGAAGCATTCGGGCCCGGGCGGTTTGCCCGCGCCGCCTATCAGATTCGTGAAGGAGGGCCGCATGACCGCGCACTTTCCTTCGTTGGGATCATAGACGACGATGTCGTCGGTTCGGTGAGGCAGACCTGGGTTTGCGCCGGCGGTTCCAAAGCCCTTTTGCTGGGGCCGCTCGCTGTTAAACCGGCCTGGAAGAATCGTGGCATCGGGCGCAAGCTGGTCGAAATCGCGGTTGATGCCGCACGCAACATCTCCGCGCCCATGGTGATCCTCGTGGGAGATGCGCCCTATTACTCGCCGCTCGGCTTCAATCGGTTTCCGTCCGGCAAAATTCGACTGCCACGCCCCGTCGATCCGGCACGGCTACTGGTTGCCGAAATCATTGCGGGATCGGTGGAACACTTGATTGGAGATTTGGTTCACGCGGACCGTGCTTGCATCATGTGAGCCCGGCACGATGGGCCGAAAAGCTCATCGGCCTTCCCGGTACCACATCGATCCCATCGCCAACAGCAGGATGCCGAGGCCGAGGAAGCCGCCGAACAGCGGCACGCGGTTGACCGCCTTCAGCACGCTGTCATTGGTCGTGCGCAAACCGATCCAGTCACGGCCCGAGGCGTTACCGAGATGCCGAACCGGCACAATGCCTGGGATCGATACGCCGTCACCACGGGCGATGCGGCGCACGCTGCCGCCGGTTTTGTCTGCCGGACCGGACAGCAGTCCAGTCGTCGATACCGTGTCAGCAAATTCGGGCGCGTTGACCGGACCAACATGGGCCAGCGCCACCAGGTCGCCATTGCCGATCTGGTAGAGACCGATTTCATCGACATCGACGGTGGTCGAAAAGACTCCCGGTTCAATACTTTTCAGGTCGGTCACCCGGGTCTGTCCGGATGGAGAGATCAATGTTGCCTGCCCCGGATCATCGCTCATGGTCTGGCGGCGAACCTCAAGCGTCATGCCACGGCCTTCCGCGTAAAGCCGTTCTTCCTCAAGTTCCGGCTCCTTCATCAGCCAGTGCGCCATACGCCGGTAGAGCGACACATGCGGACCACCGCCTTCAAACCCGCGCGCCCACAGCCAGCCCTGATCGGAGAGCAGCATGCCAACCCGGCCCTTGTCGTTACGGTTCAAGATCAGCAAGGGACGCTCGCCCGGCCCCTTCATTACGGCAGTCCCCCTGGCATTGTCGATATCGACGATGCGGAACCACCGGCTCCATCGCGGCGGTTCGGAAGATCCGCCTTCAAGACCTCTGGTCACTGGATGTCTGGCGCCGGTTTCGGTCAGTCTCGGGTAGAACGCCTCATTGACGACTTCGCCTGTGGGCAATGCCGGTAGCGTCGCGATCAAGGGTGTCTGGGAGATCGATTGGTTGCCGGAATACTCCGGACCTGCTGCGACAAGCAGTGCGCCGCCTCGGGAGACATACTGAGCGATGTAGTCATAATAGAGGATCGGCAGCACGTCGCGATGCTGGTAGCGATCAAAGATGATCAGGTCGAAATCGTTGATCTTCTCGACAAACAGCTCACGGGTTGGAAAAGCGATCAGCGACAGATCGGTTATCGGGGTGCCATCCTGCTTTTCCGGTGGCCGCAAAATCGTAAAATGAACCAGATCCACCGACGCATCCGATTTCAACAGGTTCCGCCATGTTCGTTCGCCGGCATGTGGCTCGCCAGAGACCAATAAAACCCGCAGGTTTTCGCGGATGCCATCGACGACGGCAATCGCCTTGTTGTTGATCCCGGTGATCTCATCCTTCTGCCGGGCGATCGACAGTTCGACGATGTTTCGCCCGGCATGGGGGATTTCGATTTCCACCGGCATTTCAACATCAAATTCAGCCCGGGTGATCGTAACGAGTTCGCCATTGATGGAAATTCGAACTTCGACCGATCCTGCTTCAGCGACGTTTGACGTAACGCGATACGTCATTTCGAGCGGCTTGCCGGCAATACCGAAACGCGGCGCTTTTTCGAACCGGATTTTCCGGTCCTTTTCCTCGTCCTTACCGGTCACCAAGGCATGCAGGGGCGCCGGGATCGGTACGGTGCCCGTCTTCGGCAGATCATGAACCTGTCCGTCCGTGATCACGATTGCTCCGGCGATACGCGATGGCGGAACGTCTCGAATGGCGCTCTCAAGCGCTTCAAACAGGCGAGTTTCTGTGCGCTCTTCCGCTCTTGCGTTGCGGCCTGCCTCGATTTCACGGACTTCAAATTGCGTAAAGCGGGAAAGCTTGTTTCTTATCTGTTCAACTGCCGCGTCGGTCTGCTCGGCCCTTTCACCGATATCCTGGCTCTGGCTGCGATCGACCACTAGGGCGACAACACTTTTCAGCGCCTCGCGTTCTTCATCCAGGAAAACCGGATTGATCAGCGCCGCTCCCAGCGCAATCGAGGCGGCAAGTCGCAACCAGGCACCGCGCTGACGCAGATAAAGGCCGGTCAGCGCCAACGCCACGACGACGCCCACCGACACGATGATGATCGGCCAGGAAGCAAGCGGTTCAATTCCGACGGACCAGTTCATCGCGTTATTGCCCCAACCGTTCAAGCAGGATCGGCAGATGAACCTGATCCGATTTGTAGTTGCCCGTTAGCATGTACATCATGATGTTTACGCCGGAACGATATGCATAGACGCGCTGAAGCGGATTGCCGGGAACGGTTGGCAGCATCGGCCTGCCGGACTGGTCGATTGCCCACGCACCGGCGAAATCTGCCGCTGTGATCATGATCGACGATACACCGTCACCGGTACGCACAGGTCTGTTTTCGCTGTTTTCCGCATCCAGCGATGCCTCGACCCAAAGCGGCGCATCCGCATATCGCCCGGGAAACTGGCGCAGAATATAGAACGATTTGGTCAACACATGATCGGGCGGTACCGGCTCCAGCGGTGGAACGTTCAGACTGGCGAGGATTTCGCGCAACCGCAATGTCGCCGGACTGGCACCCAACGCTCCGAAACCGTTGGCATATTGGTCGCGCGTATCGAACAGCACGGTACCACCCTGCTGCATATAGGCATCGACACGGGCGATTGCCGCCGCACTCGGCATCGGCGCGGCGGGATCAACCGGCCAGTAGATCAACGGATAGAAGGAAAGTTCGTCGACGGCTATGTCGACGCCCGCCGGTTCCCCCGGTTCCAGAGCCGTCTTTTCGATGAGAAATCTGTTGAGGCCGGAGATGCCTGCACGGCTGATCGAATCGACCGCCGAGTCACCGGTCAGGACATAGGCGATGCGGGTCAGTGATATCGCCTCAATCGCTTCGGCATCCCCCGGTTTGGCATCCGTGTTCTGGGCAAGTGCGGGGATGACGTACAAGCCTGCACCCAAAGCGACCATGGCAGCGACCGTTGCTGATGCGCGCCCGGCTTTGGCTGCGGAACGCCAGGCAAACACGCCGCCCAACCAGAACACCGCCAGTGAATCCAGGGCCAGCAGCAAAATGGCCAGCGCAATCAGCCATCCCTTGAGATCACGCTGCTCGTCAAAAGCATAGCGGATTTCAGTGATCGGTACGTTCGTTCCCGGCCTTGCAATCGGTTCGAAACGTGCAGAGGCGTCGAGCAGATTATGCGCCACCACGCCCTCACCCCCGCCGTAGAAGCCCGGCGGATTGGTAATCGTTACCGGTGGAATCTCGCTGCCCAAAACGAGCGGCCTGGCGTCCGGCGGCGGCGGTATCAATGCGCCATCGGCCGAAATCATGCGATATGGCGCCAGTGTGGCCGGTTTGCCGTCGGCACTTTGCTCCAACCGACCTTGATTGCGCGAGAACTGCACCACACGGTGCAGCATCTCCACAAAGCTTCCTGTAATGGGCAGGTTGGACCATGTCGCTTCGGGAGGAACATGAAACAGCACGAGAGTGCCTTCGCCGCGCTTTGCTCCGGTGACCAATGGTGTGCCGTCGGCAAGGCTCGCCCATGTGCGCTCAACGATATCCGGAGTCGGTTCCGCCAGAACCTGCCTTCTGACCACCACATCCCGCGGTGCGGCCAGGTCGAAAAATGGGCCCTGTGCCGGAAATTCCGCAACCGGCTGCGGTTCGGTCCACGACAGCGTGCCACCAAGCGCACGTTCACCTAGCCGCAACCTCACCGGAAGCAGATCATCGTCATTCTCGGCGGCGGCGAGGCGCGGTCCGGCAAAACGGATCAGTGTCCCGCCACTTTCGATCCAGTCGATCAGCTTGGTCCGCGCTTCCTGAGGCAATGTGCCGACATCTGCCATGACCACGATGGCCGGCTTGTCATCAATCAATTCCGGAACCGCCTTTGCCAGATCGGAGGTCTCGGCTTCGATGAGATCGGCAAAAGGCAACAAAGCGTTGCGGATATAATAAAGCGGCGACAACAGCGGTTGACTCTGATCAGCCTCGGATGCCGAGATAAGGCCAACGCGCCGGCGACGGGAATTCTCGTCCAGAAGATGCACCGCAGAAGCCAGATTCTCGCCCTCGACAACGATTGAGTCAAAATCATTGCGCAATTCAAACGGCACCTTGAGTTCCGCAGTGGTTTCCGAAACGCCTGCGCCAAACAACCCGGTCGCCTCTCCTATGCGGCGTCCTTTGTCGTCCAGGGCATGGACCGTAAACTGCCGCGGCGGCGTATCGCTTGTCGGGCGGATTGCCTTGACAATCATTGCTTTGGGTTGATTGTCCGCCGACGTCAGCCCGATCGTGTCCAGGCTCCGGGGAGCAGCCCACACAATCCGCCCGATGTTGGACGCAAGCAGTTGTGCAAATGCGCCTTCATCGTCCGGACCGGCAAGGCCGTCGGTCAGCAATGCAAGCGTTGTGTCCGACAAACCGTCGATAGCATCGACAATCTTGGCGTATGTCATGTGTCGGTCGGCCGGAACAGGTCTCGGCATCGCGGCACGCAATCGGTCGCGCGCAGCTTCGGCAGCGAACGGTCCGATCTCGACATTTTCGGCATCGGTAGTCAGCGCCAGAATAACCGGAATTCCGCTGTCGCCGGCGTCATTTATTAGCCGTTCGGCCGTCGCCTGGCGTTTGTCCCACTCCCGCGCGGCGGGCCAGGAATTATCGATGATCAGGGCCAGCACAGATCCACCACTGCCAACATTCTTGGCCGGCCTGAACACAGGATCGGCCAGCGCCAAAATGACAAGTGCCGCCAAAGTGAGCCTGAGCAATGTCAGCCACCATGGGCTCTTGTGCGGCGTTTCCTCAGGTTTGAGCACGCGCGCCAGGATCTGGAGCGGCGGGAAAACCTCAATCTGCGGGCGCGGCGGCGTGAGCCGCAAAAGCCACCAGATGACCGGCAGGGCCAAAAGTCCGTACAAAATGAGGGGCTGGGCGAATGCCAGTGAAAGGAAGCTCACGGGGCGCCTCCCAAACCTGGGCCAAATTCTGCCGTCATCATCATGTGAACGCGCACCAGCGCATCGGACGCCAACTGATTGGTGTGGTTGACGGTATAACTCCAGGCGATGCGGCGGCACCATGCCATCAGTTCATGGCGTCTGGCCAGGTATTCGCGCCGATAATCGTCGGCAATCGATTCTGCACGCCCGGTGGTCATTTTCCCGCCGGTTTCTGGATCGCGGAATTCGGTGCGGCCGGCATAGGGAAACGTTTCCTCGGCCGGATCGGCGATTTCAATCAGATGAACCCTGACACCTCGATCCGCCAGCGGCGCGAGCCAGTTGATAGTGCTTTCGGCAGGATCGAGAAAATCGCTGGCGATGACCAAATCGGACATGCGGCGTATCTGCGACAGATCCGGTTTTGACGGTTGTGACAACGCATGGGCAAGGTGCGCGGCAAGACGTTCGGCCCCGTTACGGGCGGTGAACGGGTCCGTCAGACCGGGCCAGGCGATGCGTTCGCCGCTTCGCGAAAGTAACTCGGCCAGCGCCAGAACCAACACCAGCGATCGAGATTCCTTCGATACATCGGCAGATGTGGATTGAAAAAGCATCGATGGTGACGGATCAGCCCAGAGCCATACGGTGTGAGCGGCTTCCCATTCGCGGTCGCGAACATAGACATGATCATCACGCGCAGAACGGCGCCAGTCGATCCTCGACCTGGCTTCACCCTCGACATACGGCCTGAATTGCCAAAAATTTTCGCCAATGCCCCGTTTGCGTCTGCCGTGCCAACCGGCAATCACGGTATTGGCGACGCGGCGCGCCTCGACCAGCAAATCCGGAACAAGAGCCGCCCGCTGACGCGCACGCACCAGAACCTCTGACGTGGCGGCGGCTTCAACCGATTTGCCGATCTGGACCATTAAATCCTGTCTTTCGAGAGCTTCGCGATCACATCACGAACACTCATGCCTTCGGCCCGGGCCGCAAAAGTCAGCGCCATGCGGTGCTGCAGTACCGGTTCGGCCAAAGCGCGCACATCATCGACGGAAGGCGCCAGCCTGCCGTCATAGAGCGCACGGGCTCGCGCACAAAGCGTCAATGCCTGGCTGGCGCGCGGTCCGGGACCCCATGACACATGCCGGTCAATCTCCGCGTCATCGTTACCCGGTCGGGCGGCCCGCACCAGGTTCAGTATCGCTTCAACGACACTTTCCGGTACCGGCATGCGCCGGATCAGCATCTGTATCTCGCGCAACCGCTCCGCCGACAAGACGCTGTCGGCGATGGCCTCTTCGGCACCGGTGGTTTCGATGAGAATGCGGCGTTCTGCCTCGAGTTCAGGATACAGGATATCGATCTGCAGTAAAAACCGATCAAGCTGCGCCTCGGGCAGCGGGTATGTGCCTTCCTGTTCCAGCGGATTTTGCGTCGCCAATACGTGAAACGGCGCCGGCAGATCGTGGCGTGCGCCCGCGACGGTCACATGATACTCCTGCATGGATTGCAACAGAGCCGACTGGGTTCTGGGACTGGCGCGATTGATTTCGTCCGCCATCAGCAACTGCGCGAATATCGGACCGGGAATGAACCTGAACTTGCGTTTTCCCTTGTCGTCCTGGTCCATCACCTCGGAGCCCAAAATATCCGAGGGCATCAGATCCGGTGTGAATTGGACGCGATTGGCATCAAGCCCCAACACGGCCCCCAAAGTGTCGACAAGTTTGGTTTTCGCCAGACCCGGCACACCGACGAGAAGGGCATGACCGCCGGCCAGCAGAGCCACCAGAGTGCGCTCGACGACGCTTTCCTGGCCAAATATCACCTTGCCGATCGACTTGCGGACCTCGGATATTTCGGCCAGTGCCTTTTCGGCCGCGGCAACCATTTCCTTGTCGCTCATCTTCTTTTCCGGGGTTAGTGCAGTCATAAAGGGCGATCCTCCGTGTACGGCGCGGCTGCAAACCAGTGTATTTTCGGGCGATTGCGATCCGAATCAAACGCCAATTATCTGCACCAGAATCCGCCGTTTTGGGCCAGTCATCAACTTAAATCACTCAAAATGGCTGACAAGCGGAACAACAGTGACTATTTCGTGACAATGAACGATGGTGAACACATTGCAAATGGCGGTAACGACGGATTGGCTGACGCCCGCGACACCGCAGGACTGGAAGCACTGATTTCGAGGGCCGCGAGAGCCGGCAAGGGCTTGCCGCCGGTCGATCGCTGGGAACCGGAATTCTGTGGTGATCTCGACATGGAGATCAAGCGCGACGGCACCTGGTTCTACATGGGAACGCCCATCGGGCGCGCACCGTTGGTGCAGCTGTTCTCGACAGTCCTGCGCAAGGATTCCGACGGCAAGACCTATCTCGTCACTCCGGTGGAAAAAGTCGGCATCCGGGTGGAAGATGCGCCATTTGTCGCTGTCGAACTGAACGTTTCAGGCAATGGCGACGAACAGATCATGACGTTCCGCACCAATGTCGGCGACATTGTCGAAGCTGGTCCCGATAATCCGCTGCGTTTCGAGGACGAGGATGAGACCGGCGGTTTAAAGCCGTATCTGCTGGTCAGGGGACGTCTGGAGGCGCTGGTGGCGCGTCCGGTCATGTATGAAATCGCCAATCACGGCGAGGAAATCGATATCGATGGCGTCATGATGTTTGCTGTTCGCTCGAAAGGCATGGTTTTCTCGATCATGCCGGCGGCCAAACTGAGGGAACTGAGCCGGTGAGCGTGACGGATCGGGTGGATTTTTCGCTGGCGGATTTTCGCCGGCGCGCCAAACTGGAAAACGGCCTGCCCGAGGCTGATCATCTTGGTGACCATGCGCTCAATCCGGATCTGAAAAGCGCGATTCTCGATCGGCCATTACAGAGCGCAGCGGTTTTGATTGCAGCGGTAGAACGCCGCGGAGAACCCTCCTTCATTTTGACGCAGCGAACGGAAAACCTGCGTTCGCATTCCGGGCAGGTGGCCTTTCCGGGTGGGCGCATCGACGCTGAAGATCCAACGCCCGAAGCCGCGGCGCTGCGTGAAACGCATGAAGAGATCGGGCTTTCACCGGATGCTTTCGAAGTCATCGGGCGCATGCCGGATTATGCCAGCGGCAGCGGCTATCGCATCGCGCCGGTTCTGGCCATCGCCGATCCCGCTGCCGACATGCAAATCAATCCCGACGAGGTGGCTGACGCCTTCGAAGTTCCCTTGAACTTTCTGATGAATCCGAGCAACCACCGCACCGAAAGCCGCATCTGGCAGGGCAAAGAACGCCATTTCTGGGTCATGCCCTATGGCGAGCGATATATCTGGGGGGTGACCGCTGGCATTATCCGAACGCTCTATGAAAGGCTCTACGCTTGAGCGTCTCCATCAGGGACAGTAGTTGGCTTGCGGACCGCGACCTGCAGGCAGTTCTTGCCATACTGAACCGGGATGGCGAAGAGGCATATGTTGCGGGAGGAGCGGTTCGCAACGCATTGATTGGCCAGGCCGTGTCGGATATCGACATCGCCACCACCTGTCTGCCGGAAGAGGTTGCAAATCGTGGCGAGCAGGCCGGCTTCAAGGTCGTCCCCACCGGGATCGAGCATGGCACGGTGACCATCGTGTCGAACGGCCATCCGTTCGAAGTCACCACCTTGCGCCAGGATATCGAAACCGACGGCCGGCGGGCAAAAGTTCGCTTCGGTCGCGATTGGCGCGCAGATGCCGAGCGGCGCGATTTCACGATCAATGGTCTTTATGCAAAAGCTGACGGCACTGTCATTGATCTGGTGGGCGGCATTGCAGACATCGAAAAGCGAATCTTGCGCTTCATCGGCGAACCGGAGGCACGAATTCGCGAAGACTATCTGAGGATCCTCCGATTTTTTCGCTTTTTCGCGTGGTACGGAAGCGGCCGACCCGACAGTGATGGCCTCAAGGCCTGTGCAAGGTTGAAAAGCGGCCTGGACGGTTTGTCGGCTGAACGGATATGGGCGGAACTGAAGAAACTTCTCGCCGCCCCGGATCCATCCCGGGCGCTGTTGTGGATGCGGCAAGCCGGCGTCCTGACTGCGGTTCTCCTGGAGACGGAGAAATGGGGCATCGACGCCATTCACGGATTAGTCGAGACTGAAAGGGCGCTCGACTGGACAATCGACCCGCTTTTGCGGTTGGCGTCAATCGTTCCGCCGGACGCGGAAAGAATGGCCAAAATGGCCGACCGGCTGCGTTTTTCGGGCGTCGACAAAGAGCGCATGACGCAGTGGGCAATGTCCGACGCAGTTCCCGCCGAATTATCGGAAGCAGCGTTTGTAAAACTAGCGTATCGCACCGGTATTGAGCCATTGTGCGATCGTCTGCGTCTTTCACTTGCGGCTGCTCGGACACGCGGCGCCACGGATGATACAGCGCTGTTGGAAGCCGGCGGATACAGCCGTCTCCTGAAATTCGCGCAAACCTGGAAGCGGCCGCGTTTTCCCGTTTATGGCAAAGATCTGCTCGCCAACGGATTTCTACCGGGCCCCAAACTAGGCCGCGTACTGTCTGCGCTCGAAGATGAGTGGATTGAGGCCGGATTTAGACCTGACAAACAGAACCTACTCGACCGCGCCAGCGAAATCGCGGGCGCGAAAGACACCTAATAACGGTCTACGTCTGCGCTCAGGCAGCGCTGCTCTCTTGTCCGATCCGCGAGCGAATTGCTTCGATCATCGTTTCGCGGATAACCGTTTCGCCGTGCGCCTTGCGCATGTGTTCAATGGCGCGGCGCATGACCTCGGCTTCGTCTTCGTGGCGGGTGTGCCAATCACATCCGGGGACCAGCGCACCGCATTGAAATTCCTTCATGGGGCTTTCCTCCTCTATTCGTGACAAGTGGGATAATAGCATCTCTTGAGCCGAATTCCGTTGATTTGGCTCAATCGTGATCGCCAAGTGAACTTACGGCCACTTAACCTCAGGTGGCAGCGAAGAAAGGATTGACGCGATATTGCCGCCGGTTTTCAGCCCGAAAATCGTACCGCGATCATAGAGCAGGTTGAACTCGACATACCGGCCGCGGCCGGATCAGTTGTTCTTCTCGGTCGCCATCGGTCCAGTTGTCGTTGAAATTGCGCCTGACCAGCAAAGGATAGACAATGTTGAACGAACGACCGACATCCTGGGTAAAGGTAAAATCGGCATCCCAACCACCCATTTCCTCAGAGGAATGCAGCCAATCGTAGAAAATCCCGCCAATGCCGCGCGGTTCTTTGCGATGTTTGAGATAGAAATAGTCGTCGCACCATTCTTTGAAGCGCGGATAGTCGGCAAACCGCCGAATGCCGATTGCACACAAATTCGAAAGCCTTGTGGAACGCCGCACTGTCAGGGTCGTCTTGTGTGCGGCGCCGGTCGAGCACCGGGGTTAAAATCCGCCCCGCCGCCAAACCACTGCCGGGTGGTAACCACCATACGTGTGTTCATGTGAACGGCGGGCACATTTGGATTTTGCGGATGGGCAATCAGGGAAATACCGGACGCCCAAAATCCCGGGTCGTCTTCCGCACCTGGTATCTGTTTTCGGAATTCCGGCGCAAACTCACCATAGACCGTGGAGGTGTGCACGCCGACCTTCTCGAACACACGACCGTGCATCATCGACATGACACCACCAACCGCCTTTACCCTCGTCTCGGTGCCAGGGCGTACGCTCGAACCGGCCGGATGTGCGCGAGGAAAGCGGCCCGGTCAGCTCATCTTCGAGCTTCTCGAAAGAGGCGCAAATCGTGTCGCGCAACTCTTCGAACCAGATGCTGGCCGCAGCTTTTTTCTCGTCGATGCCGTCCGGCAAGCCCTCGGGAATGTTGTGGTTGCCCATCGGTCGGCCCCGCATCTGATTTCCTGCCGGCGGAAATGGCCAGCGCGAAATGACTCGTCAATCCAGTTTTTCGATCCCTAAACCTTACCTTTCGGGCCGGTCAAGCCGCATGTTGTCAAACCTGTCTTTGGGTGGAGTAATTGTTGTGAGGCGTTGCGAGGAGACCCCCGCTTCAGCGGACTGAGCAAACGCATTGCAGAGTCCCGGGAAAGCGGTAAACGATTTGCCGCGCGACGGGATTCGTACGCGAAACCTTCATATTGCCCCGCTCGGAAGCGAGGCGCATCGCACGCAGTTGGTATGACAATTGGCCAAAGCAAGCCTACTGGACCAGCGTCGAAAGCTGGTACGAGCGACCCGGCGATGTGATCGAATTTACCATGCGCAGACTGCCGAGCGCCGATTGACGGTGGTTTTACGGCATTTGACGCCGCCGCCGTTGCGATAACAAATGCGGCTGATGATCAAACCGGACACATCGCCGAGATACGTTATTTGCGTTTGTTTTTGCCGTCTCTTTCCTGCTTGTCGACAAGTTTGCGGATTTCTTCCTCATGACCGAGTTCAAACATCTGAGCCGGGCGGCCGATTTGCTGGTTGATCTCATCAACAGCGGCTTCAACGTTTCCAGCCAGATCGCCGCCAATCGCCTTCTGTGCGACCAGATCGCGAAGCGCGCGCACATAGATGTACCCGCAACGGTGTGCGCTTGGGTTGAACAATTTCACACATGCATGCTGGTCACAGCACAGCGTGACGATACCGGCATCGGTAAAATGATTGGCGCGATACACAAGGCCGGGAAGTACGACGGTAAAGCCCCAGACCGCTTTTACGTAGTAGCAGCCTGGCGGCACCTTGACTTCCAGGTGACCGCATGGAGCCTTCATGACGACATAGCGCTTTCCACACCAGTCGAGTACAGAGCCGTCACAATTATAAATGGTGATATACCAGGTTCTGTTATCGACGGAGCAAGGATCATCTATTCCGGAAACAAATACGTTTAATGTTGACAGTCCCATCTATATATCCTCCGTTGTAGTGGGTTACATTGACATAATTACAGCGGGAATTTGTTAAAAATCAGAAATATATATCAAATATTATTTCAAACTATACTAAACAAGCGTTTTCATCGACTAAGAACAAATTTCGAAGATATAGATCATCGCTTTAAATCAGCGTTGGCATAATAATTTTGAAAAGCTGATTGCGGAATTTTGTGTAGGTATTTCCCAGACACAGAAGTTTTACTTTTTCAAATAAGGGAGTTGCTAACGCCTCACTCCTAAAATCCGCTGTCCCGCATTGCCTCGCCCACCGCCATCGCCACGCTCATTGCCAGATTGAGACTTCGGCCTCCTCCGGGCATGGGAATGGTCACCGCCGCATTGGTGGTGTCGTGGACAAATTTCGGCACTCCGGCCGATTCGCGTCCGAACAGCAGAATATCTCCGGGTTGGTTCGAAAACTTCGTATAGGATTGCGTTGCTTTGGTGGTGAAAAGGACAAGGCGCCGCCGTTCCGCTTTGCGCCAACCCTCAAACGCATCCCAATCGTCATGACGCTTCAACGCAGCCAGTTCCAGATAGTCCATGCCGGCGCGTTTTAAGGCCCGGTCCGACAGGTCGAAGCCGGCGGGACCGATAATATCCACGACAACGCCCATACAGGCCGCCAACCGCAGGATCGATCCGGTGTTTCCCGGAATATCGGGTTGGAACAGCGCAATGCGAAAATCGGGAGATACGGTCATCATGGTTCAGGGTTGCCGAAAGGACACACTTGCCGGTTTCGATGTCAGCATTGTGCGTCCGAGTGGTTGAAGGGCGGAAATCGCAGGTGTAAACAGCGATTCTGTGAAACGCAATCTGCCGGAGGCAAAGATGGAATACTGGATAATGGCACCATCCTATTGCCCACGCGCGCCGGGTGCGCGCATCTAGGCGGATTTCGCGAAGACCGTTTTACCGTAACCATCAAGTAGACACGTCAACGATTTCCGCCGGACCAAGCTCCGCTCCATTGGGAATCGTTCGTCATGACTAAACTTCGCCGTCCATTTGTTCCGTATTCCGCCGCAGACAAGGTGGCCGAACGCACGCGAGTCGTTCCCGTTTCCAGCCGCATCAGAATGTGCGGCGCAAGAAAATTTCTCGAGGTCTGAACCATGTTTGCCTGGTTTGAAAGACAGATTAATCCGTTTCCCGGTAACGAGCCCAGTGAACCGCCTGCGAAGCTTTGGCCGTTCATCTGGCACTATACGCGCGGGATCTGGCCGGCGCTGGCCGTTATGGCCGCATTGTCGGCCATCGGCGCAGTTGTTGAGGTCTGGGTGTTCTCGTTCTTCGGCAATCTGGTCGACTGGCTTGCGGGTGCTGACAAAGCGACCTTTCTGGAGCAAGAGGGCGACCGCTTGATCCTGATGACCATCGTTGTTCTGGTTGTCTCACCGTTGGCGGTCGTTTTGCATAATCTGGTCACCCACCAAACGGTGTTCGGCAACTATCCGATGGTGATTCGATGGATGGCGCATCGCTATATCCTGGGCCAGTCGATGAGCTTCTATCAGGATGAATATGCGGGCCGCGTCGCCACCAAGGTGATGCAGGCGGCACTTGGCGTTCGTGAAACCGTGATGAAGACCGCAGACGTGTTCGTCTACGTCTCCGTCTATTTCTTCGGAGCGTTGATTCTCGTCGCCACGTTCAATGTCTGGCTGATGCTGCCGTTTCTCGTCTGGTTTGCGGGTTACGTCCTGACGTTGCGCTACTTCATGCCGCGACTGCGGAGAATTTCCGAACGGCAGGCCGATGCCCGCTCGGAGATGGACCGGTCGGGTTGTGGACAGTTACACAAACATCATGACGGTCAAACTGTTTGCACACTCGAAGCTGGAAACCAGCTATGCGCGCGATGCCATGGAGGGGTTTCTCGACACGGTTCATCCGCAGATGCGGCTTGTTTCAAAGCTCAACATTGCGCTGACACTACTCAATAATACGTTGCTGTTCGCAGTTGCGACGATCGGCATCTGGTCTTGGATGGGAGACGCCGCAACGGTCGGCGCCGTGGCAATTGCCATCGGGTTGGTGCTCAGGCTCCACGGTATGAGCCACTGGATCATGTGGGAATTGTCGGGCCTGTTCGAAAACCTTGGCATGGCAATCGACGGTATGAACACCGTCGCGCAGCCGCGTCTGGTTGGAGATGCGTCCGATGCTGATGTTCTGACTGCCGAGGAAGGCCGCATCGAGTACACTCACGTGCGGTTTCACATATGGCAAAGACAAGGGCGTTATCGAGGAATCTGTCGCTGATTGTTTAAACCAGGCGAAAAAATCGGGCTGGTCGGGCGATCTGGCGCCGGCAAGTCGACGCCTCGTCAATCTGTTGCTGCGGTTCTACGATTTGGAGGGAGGGAGCGTCACAATTGATGGTCAGGATATCTCGAAGGTGCGCCCAGGATAGTTTACGCGCGGCGATTGGCATGGTCACGCAGGATACCTCCCTGTTGCACCGTTCGCTGCGCGAGAACATTGCCTATGGCAGACCCGATGCGACCGAAGAGATGGTGGTCGAAGCGACACATCGTGCTGAAGCCGACTCCTTTATCGGCGACCTGGAAGACCCGAAAGGCCGGAAAGGTCTGGACGCCCATGTCGGCGAACGCGGTGTCAAGCTTTCGGGCGGGCAAAGGCAGCGTATTGCCATCGCCCGTGTCATGTTGAAGGACGCGCCGATACTGATCCTCGACGAGGCGACATCGGCGCTGGATTCAGAGGTTGAAGCCGCAATCCAGGAAAACCTCTTCCGGCTGATGGAAGGAAAGACTGTGATTGCCATCGCCCACCGTCTGTCCACCATTGCGGCGATGGACCGACTTGTCGTCATGGATGAGGGTGCGATTATCGAAGAGGGCACCCATGACGAACTGGTTGCCAAAGATGGGCTCTATGCCCAGTTATGGGAAAGGCAGTCGGGTGGATTCCTGATCCACGACGACAGCCAGCCGGAGGTCGCCGCTGAATGAATGAAGACCGAGTGAACGACAACGGAGTTTTCGAGCCGGTTTGGAACCGGCTCGAAAACCGTATCGATCCGTTCGGTGACACCAGTCGCGAAGTCCTTCCAAGCGATGCATGGCGGTTCATCCTCTATTTCGTACGCCAGGCCAAGGGACCTTTCTTTCTGCTTTTGGTCATCGGCGGTCTGTCGGGTGCGGTGGAAGCTGCACTCTACTGGTCGCTGGGCTGGTTGGTCGACACGCTCGACACCTCATCGCCCGCCGACTTGCTGCAGGACCATTTCTGGACGCTCCTGGGCATGCTGGCACTGGTTCTGCTGGTCAGGTCCGGTGTGCTCATCGCCGCCGTCGCCGTTGAGCAGCAGGTCATCGTGCCGGCGTTTTTTACCCGCGTGCGCTGGCAGGCTTTTCGCCGGGTGATCGAGCAGCCATACGCGTTCTATCAAAACGACTTTGCCGGCCGCATTGCCACCAAGGTCATGCAGGGCGGTGAATCGGTCGGCGATTTTATCATCGCGTCTTTGCAAGTCGTCTGGTCGTTCCTGACATTCATCGTGCTGACTGCCACGATTCTCGCAACGCTTGATCCCGTTCTAGGATTCATCGTCGCCATCTGGCTTTGCCTCTATCTGCTGATCGCCCGTTTATTGATTCCGAGACTTCGCGCGGCTGGCCGCCGCCTGGCGAACGAACGGTCTGTTCTCAATGGGCGCATGGTCGACGCATTCACCAACATCATGGCCGTCAAACTGTTTGACAGCGGTGAACGCGAGCACGCTTTTGTTCGCGAGGGGATGGCCGGATTCCTGGTCGCGGCAAGGCGGTTGACCCGCATGATCACCAGCGTTCGGACCGCCGTTGCCTTGTTGAACGGAGCCCTTGTCGCCTCGGTGGGCTGGATCGCTGTTGCCGGCTGGCTCGATGGAACGGTTTCCTCCGGGGCAATCGCGGCAGCATTGGGTCTCGTGCTGCGACTGACGCAGATGTCGGGCTGGATCATGTTTTCCATCAATGGCCTGATCCGCAACTATGCCACCGTGCAGGATGCGACTGGGACGGTTTCGGTCGAACCTGCAATCAGGGACCAGCTTGATGCCGTCGAATTGCACGGGGTAAATGGCGAAATCGCTTTTGAGGATGTCACCTTCCACTATGGCAAAGGCAGTGGCGTCATCAGGAATTTCGATCTGACAATCAAACCGGGCGAGAGGGTCGCACTTATAGGTCCGTCTGGAGGTGGCAAGACGACCATCGTTAATCTCCTCCTCAGGCTGTTCGACGTCGAGGGCGGACGCATTCTCATCGATGGCGTCGATATTCGCGACGCCAGCCAGTCGTCGCTACGCGCGCAGTTTGGTGTCGTGGCGCAGGATCCGGTGCTGATGCATCGTTCGATCCACGACAACATTGCCTATGGCAAGCCCGGCGCCACCGATGCCGAGGTGGTCGACGCGGCGCGCGCCGCACAAGCGCATGATTTCATCGCGGAAACTACCGATCCCAAGGGAAGAACCGGCTATGGCGCCCATGTCGGAGAGCGCGGTGTGAAATTGTCCGGCGGCCAGCGCCAGAGAATCGCCATTGCCCGCATGATGCTGAAGGACGCACCCATCCTGCTCCTGGATGAAGCCACGTCGTCGCTCGATTCGGAAATCGAGGCAGCAATTCAGGACAATCTCTACCGGATGATGGAGGGCAAGACGGTGATAGCCGTTGCCCACCGGTTGTCGACGATTGCGGCACTGGACCGGCTGATCGTTATCGACGGAGGCCG
>CAXXSI010000025.1:0-145836 GCA_963669285.2 Rhizobiaceae bacterium
TCGGAGAGCGCGGTGTGAAATTGTCCGGCGGCCAGCGCCAGAGAATCGCCATTGCCCGCATGATGCTGAAGGACGCACCCATCCTGCTCCTGGATGAAGCCACGTCGTCGCTCGATTCGGAAATCGAGGCAGCAATTCAGGACAATCTCTACCGGATGATGGAGGGCAAGACGGTGATAGCCGTTGCCCACCGTTGTCGACGATTGCGGCACTGGACCGGCTGATCGTTATCGACGGAGGCCGAATAGTGGAGGAAGGCACCCACGATGCGTTGATTGCCAAGGGCGGCCTTTACGCAAAGCTGTGGAACCGTCAGTCCGGCGGCTTTCTGGCAACCGACATGGCCGCGGAGTAAACTATTGCAGGGTTGGAACCCGACCGGTCACCGGCCTGGGCTGTAGTTATTTCGAAGCGCCGACATAACAGCCGCCCAATTGCTCGACTTTATAGTGTTCATTACCGCTTTCGCACACTTTGACAGCGTCCTGCGCTGCTTGTTCTTGCGACCGTTTGTTTAGAGCAATCCCACAGACGGCCGCGCTGTATTGGCCCGTGACAGTGGTTGCATAAGCTGAGTGCCCGGATGCCACGATGTACCGGTCGAACAGTTTTCCGCAGCCACCATCTGGGTATTGCCCCATTGCTCGTACCTTGCCCTTTTGTCCGGAAAGGTCGCCGGCCCAGCTTGGAGAAAAGGCTATCGACGCGGCAAACACAACGCTGACGAATACCAAGATGTACTTGTATGACATATTAATTTCCCCCGTTGATTGAACAACTTTTCCGGTGTTTTCAAGTTCTGTCAACCTGTGATTGGCAACTGCGACAATGTTTGCAAATAGGCGGTCTGTCGATAGACTTACCGGCATGGCCGACAAACTTGCCCAGCTCGCTGCATCTCCCGAATTGCTCACAAATGCGCTCGACCACGAAGCGGCGCAGGAAGCAGCTGCCTCGCTTGGCCATACCGGAAGAAGAGTTGAACTGGCGCTCAACGGACTACGCCGTGCCGACGCAGATGAAGCAGACTATGAGAAGTTGCTGAGCAAAGCGGCCGTTGCCGTTCATCACTATTTTATCCAGCGCGAGATCATGGGCATGCGCCGCCACAATGGCGTGATTCGTGAATACGACATCCCCAGGCAGGTGCTTGTTCGGCTGGGCGCAAGCAATTAGGAAAATCAACTTAGTGCCCCGTTGCGTTTGCCGCTGTGGCCGGTTGGTTTTCCCCATACCGCGACAAACTGCCGTCATCTCTAGCTGCGCTCTGGACAAGGCTCCATATCGAGCATAGAACCCAACGCCAATTGCCGGGGGATTCCTGCCGGTCATGCCGTTGCGTGCGGTCTTGGTCCGGTAAAATATGGGGTCCAGTGATACGGCAAACGGATCATTTTGAGGGACTTGAACCGTGAGCGCATCTGACACTAGCGAACATTCCCGCCGCGATTTCCTGTATATCGCGACCGCCATGGCCGGCGCAGTCGGGGCAGGGAGCGTCGCTTGGCCGTTTATCGACCAGTTGAGACCCGATGCTTCGACACTTGCACTGGCATCGATCGAAGTCGACATATCCAGCATCGAACCGGGTATGTCGGTGACGGTGAAATGGCGGGGCAAACCCGTATTCATCCGCAACCGTACCGATGCGGAAGTCGAAGAAGCCAAGAATGTTGCCATTGACGAACTGAAAGATCCTGTCGCGCGCAATGCCAACCTGGCCAGCGACGCACCGGCGACCGACACCGACCGATCGGCGGGCGAAGGCAAGGAAAACTGGATCGTTATGGTCGGTTCCTGCACCCATCTGGGTTGCGTGCCACTTGGACAGGCGGGCGATTTCGGCGGCTGGTTCTGCCCATGCCACGGTTCGCACTACGATACGGCCGGACGCATCCGCAAAGGACCCGCGCCTGAAAATCTCGCCGTGCCGAATTTCGAATTCATCTCCGATACCGTCATCAAGATCGGATAAGGGACAAGGGGTTATCTGAACATGAGCGACGGACACTCAACCTATAGCCCGGCGACAGGTCTAGGACGCTGGATCGACGCGCGCATGCCGCTTCCACGGCTTGTGCATGATTCCTTTGTTTCCTACCCGGTACCGCGCAACCTAAACTACGCCTACACATTCGGCGGCATTCTCTCGATCATGCTGGTACTGCAGATTCTGACCGGCATTGTGCTGGCGATGCATTACGCGGCTGACACGAGCCTGGCATTCCGCTCGGTCGAGCACATCATGCGCGATGTCAATTCGGGCTGGCTGCTGCGCTATATGCACGCCAACGGCGCTTCGTTCTTCTTCATCGCCGTCTACGTCCACATGATGCGCGGGCTGTACTATGGCTCCTACAAGGCGCCTCGCGAGCTGTTGTGGATTTTGGGCGTCATCATCTACATCCTGATGATGGCAACCGGCTTCATGGGCTACGTTCTGCCATGGGGTCAGATGAGTTTCTGGGGGGCTACTGTCATCACCGGCTTCTTCAGCGCATTCCCGCTGGTCGGCGAATGGATCCAGGAACTGCTGCTGGGTGGTTTCGCTGTCGACAATCCCACACTCAACCGCTTTTACTCGCTGCACTACCTGTTGCCGTTCATGATTGCCGGCGTTGTCATATTGCACGTGTGGGCGCTGCATGTGACCGGCCAAACCAACCCGACCGGCATTGAGGTCAAATCAAAGACCGACACGGTACCGTTTACGCCCTACGCGACGGCCAAAGATGCTTTCGCGATGATCGTGTTCCTGTTCGTGTTGGCGTATTTCATTTTCTACCTGCCGAATTTCCTCGGCCATCCGGACAATTACGTCGAGGCAAACCCGCTGAAGACACCGGCGCACATCGTGCCGGAGTGGTATTACCTGCCCTTCTACGCCATTCTGCGGGCGATCACGTTCAATATCGGCCCGATCGATTCCAAGCTCGGCGGTGTACTCGCCATGTTCGGATCGCTGGCGGTTCTGTTCATCGTGCCGTGGCTCGATACATCCAGAGTGCGCTCTGCGGTCTACCGGCCTTGGTACAAGCTGTTCTTCTGGATTTTTGTCGCCGACTGCATTTTCCTGGGTTGGCTTGGCGCCAAGCCGGCAGAAGGATCGTATGTCTTCATGGCGCAGGCCGGAACAGCGTACTATTTCGCATTCTTCATCATTATCATGCCTGTCCTGGGCTTGATCGAGACGCCGAAGAGATTGCCGAATTCAATTACCGATGCGGTATTGGAAAAGAACAAGGGCGGTGCTGCCGTGCAGCCCGACACCGCGGCCGCTGCGCCGGAAACAAAAAGCTGAGTGCGAGGGGAATTAGCGGGATGAATATGATCCTAAAAGGACTGGCTGCACTTGGCCTGGGAACCACACTGGCGTTCGGTTCTGCATTTGCCGCCGAAGATGGCCACGAGGCCGAACCGACCCACTTCCCGATGAAAAAGCCGGTGGAAGTGGATTGGTCGTTTGCCGGCCCGTTCGGCCACTACGACAAGGCGCAGCTTCAACGTGGCCTGAAAGTGTATGTCGAAGTATGCGCGGCATGCCATTCTATGGAACTGGTTGCTTTCCGGTCGCTGCAGGATCTCGGATATTCGGAAGCGCAGATCAAAGCCCTGGCCGCCGAATACGAAGTCACCGATGGTCCGGATGCGGACGGCGAAATGTTTGATCGTCCGGCCATTCCGTCTGATCGGTTTCCATCACCGTTTCCGAATGTAGAAGCCGCTGCGGCCTCGAACAATGGTGCTCCGCCGCCCGACTTTTCCCTGATCGCAAAGGCGCGCGGTGTCGAACGCGGATTCCCGCTCTTTGTTCTGGACGTTTTCACCCAGTATGCCGAGGGCGGTCCCGACTATATCTACAGTCTGCTGACCGGCTATGATCAGGAAATGCCCGCTGGCATGGAAGTTTCCGAAGGAACCTATTTCAATCCCTATTTCGTGGCGGGCAAGTCTCTGGCCATGGCCAATCCGCTTTCCGATGAGCTGGTCACCTATGATGACGGTTCGCCGGAAACCGTCGATCAATACGCACGCGACGTATCGGCATTTCTGATGTGGGCGGCAGAGCCACACATGGAAGACCGCAAGAAGATCGGTTTTCGGGTGATGGTGTTCCTGTTCCTGTTCGGTTGCCTGCTTTATGCGACCAAGCGCAAGGTTTGGGCCGATCAGCACTAACGATACAAATTGAAACGCAAAAAAGGGGCCTTACGAGCCCCTTTTTCTTTGCAGGTCAAAACTTCTACATTCCGCAGAATCCACCTGTGGAAATGAATTCGCCGATCCAGCATGTATAGGACAGGATCGCGGGCAAATCGGCACCTACAGGGAAAAATTCACTAAGCCCCCCGCCCCCGGCAGAGCCGACCGGCAATCCGGCCAGTGCGTGGTACGGATCGGACATGGCAAGAAAAGCCAGGATGATAAATCCCGCTCCGATCATCAGATAGCCCATAAACATTTTTTCTCTCTCCTGTATTGGTCACCAGATGGTGACAATTTTTCCAAATTCAAGAATTCAAAAGGCCCTGGATGGATTTTTTTGTCATTTCGGCGATTTCCATCCAGGTCTGATCTTCCTGAATCCGCATTCCGCCAAAACGCTTGATATCCCGCGAGCGAACGGTCAGATACTGGGTCGCAGCACTCAGCACGTTTGCCATAACAAGAACGTCCGGCGCGCTGTCTCCGAGATCCGGAAATCTCTCGGCAAACACCTCCGACAACCGATTGCCGCGAGTTTCGCGGACCTTTTCCAGCGCAATCGTCAATGCCGACCTGTCGGTCATTTCAGCGGCCAGTATTCGAAGCGCCAACGGTCGCTTCAACAGCGCCTTGCGATGAGCGATGATGTAGGTTGCAAGCCCCGAAGCGGGGTCGGAAAAGTCGAGCTGGTCGACAATCTCGTCGACCCGCCACCACAGGTCGGCCTGGGCGCAGACAGCTTCGTACAATCCGTCAAGCCCGTCGAAGTAGCGATAGATGAGCACCTTGTCGACGCCTGCTTCGCGGGCAATCGAGTTGATGCCCAGAGCATGCAAGCCATCGCGCTCGGCGATTCTAACAACCGAGGCGATCAGTGCTTTTTTCGTGGCGTTGCGGTCGCGGGTGTTGGTAGTTGTCTGTTTCATATCCTCAGTATGTCACCGAGCGGTGACATTGTCAAGGTACCAATATTTAGGGTAATTCAGATCGCGAAAACCAAACAATTCGCTTGTGTTCGTGAGCATGATCGGCATGCTCGCTTGGCAACGGAAAAACCGCCGGCCGCATTGGCAATTTTTTAGGGGATGACATGACCGCACTGACGGAAGAGTTGCTGACTTCCATCCGCTCGATTCCGGACTATCCTAAAGACGGGATCATTTTTCGTGATATATCCACGCTGCTTGGAAATGCGCGGGCATTTCGCCGCTCTGTCGACGAACTGGTGCATCCTTTTGCAGGCTCCAAGATCGATCAGATCGCCGGAATAGAAGCGCGCGGATTCATTCTCGGCGGTGCGGTTGCGCACCAACTGTCAGCCGGCTTCATTCCCATCCGCAAAAAGGGCAAGCTTCCACACGAGACCGTGCGGGTTGCCTATAGTCTGGAGTACGGCGTCGATGAAATGGAAATGCACCGCGACGCCGTCAGTTCCGGCGACAAGGTCATTCTGGTCGACGACCTGATCGCCACCGGCGGCACCGCCGAAGGTGCGGTGAAGCTCCTCCTACAGATGGGTGCAGAAATTGTGGCCGCCTGTTTTGT
Source organism: Rhizobiaceae bacterium (assembly GCA_963669285.2). Taxonomy (GTDB): domain Bacteria; phylum Pseudomonadota; class Alphaproteobacteria; order Rhizobiales; family Rhizobiaceae; genus JAWKWH01. The sequence continues at coordinate 5,752 of CAXXSI010000025.1, forward strand.
CATCGATCTTCCGGACCTGGGTGGCCGCAAGAAGCTCGAAGATCTGGGTGTTACTGTGCGAACCCTGGTTTCATTCGCCGGTCACTGACCGGCCGATTGTAAACCTGTATCAATCAGAAGGCTGGAGGTGAATTCCACGACATTGTCGTCGCCTGCTCCAGCCCCTTCCGCCAATATCGTCAGCAATTTCCAACCGGGACGGCGTGGATGGTTCCGCAATGACAGGCCGGTGCGATAATAGGTGATCGTATCGCCGACATAGACCGGTTTCAGCCATTTGAGGTCTCGGAAGCCGGGAGATGGGCCCAAAACCGGCAGCGGTTCTGGACCGCTCCACTGCGATGCATTGTCTTCATAAGGCTTGGCGATATTCTGTTTCATCCACATGGCCGCGGTATGCCAGCCGGAGGCGCAAAGTCCACCGAAAACAGATCTCGCCGCCACTTCCTCGTCCAGATGAAATTGCTGCGGATCAAATTTTGCAGCAAATCGTTTGATTTCGTCGGCTTCGAATGTGTGGTTGCCAAGCTCCAGACGCACGCCGATGTCTAAATACTCTTCAAGTGTCACGTGCCATCTCCGCGAAGCAGCATCATGCCGGTATTGCGCATCTCGGTCACAACCTCGCCGTTCTGGTTGGTCAGGTGGTGCTGCATCGTGACAAATCCTAGGTCCGGTCGGGATTTTGATACGCGCTTGCCGATGACTGTCGATGTCGCAGTCAGCGTATCGCCCGCAAGCACCGGCTTTTTCCAGCGGACGTGCTCGACGCCCGGTGCGCCCTGCGATGTCGAGTTCAACAGAAAGCCGTCGCAGAACATCCGCATGGCAATGGCGCACACATGCCAGCCGGAAGCGCCGAGCCCGCCCAGCAGGCTTGCCATGCCGGCTTCCTCATCCATGTGCATTGGCTGCGGATCGAATTCGGAGGCAAATTCGACGATTTCCTCAGTCGTTATTCGCTTTGTTCCCGAAGAAATGGTGGCGCCGACCTGAAAGTCCTCAAAGGCAATCGGCCGCTGGTCTGGATGGTCCTTCATCAGCGTTTCTTGAACAATTGGCAAACCGGGGTCAATGCGAATTGCCGAACTTTGTGCAGCTGTTCAACAGCTTGGATATCTAGACGTAAAGGTTGCTCTAGGTCATGGACCCACAATGAGGATGAAGTAAGCCGGAACTGCTACATAGGCCGCCACTGCCAGAACCATGAGCGTGCGGATCCATAGCGCGTGAAACCGGCGAAACAGGATTACCGCCAGCACAACTCCCAAAGCCATCTCAAACAGCAGGAACCAATTGCCGTAGTAATCAGGATTCCAGTAGGATACCGGCGAGAAAAACCGCCAGTCTGTCAGCGGCCATAAATGCGCATGCGCATCGTGTACATGAACCGGAAAGTCACCGGCCAGATGGGTTAGCGCAGCCAGCGCAAAAACAACGATAAAAGATTGGCGCTCAACGAACACCCGCCAGCGATCCGCAAGCGATTGCGTCGGCAAGCGGATTCCGGGTTGCGCCAACACCGCGCGGCGCGTTGAGATGACACCGGCAAAAAGGATCGCGGCAAAAAGTGGCGCCGAGTTGCCGATTGCGGTGTAGGTCTGCCAGGGTTGCTGCCAATACAGCACGCCCCAAACCGTTTGCTCGGGAATCGCATTGACCTTTGACCACAGCCACAACCCATAAATAGCCGCGTCGGGTACAAACGCGCCCGTCAATGCCGCCAAATTGCGCTTTGGTTGACCTGGTTCGGCAAACAGGGCTGCGGCGACCAGAAGATGGGTTTGGCTGTTCATCACAAAAGACTACGCCCATCGGGCGATGGTGCAAGCTATCCGGCATCACGACTTGGTAATATCGGGCTGTGGCCGCTCAGTGACCGCCCGAGACATTGGCGAGGACTTGGAATGTCGCCACGCCGATACAAATCGCAGCGCCAAACACCCCCCACCAGCGCCAGCGTTTGACCAAATTGTCATCCAGCACACCACCCAGCGAGAACAGGGCAAGATTGACTAGCGCAAACACGCCGAGCGTCACCAGACTGGTCGCCTCCGCCAGACGAACAAGCGGAAAAAACAGCGCCAGACCCAGTATGAGGACTGCGACCGCAAGCGTTGCCCGTGTCGGCGTATGTCGGCTGGCACCGACCTTGCCGAACCATTTCGGCGCGATACCCTCACGCGCCATGCCGTAAAGCACCCTGCTGGCCATAACGATCTGGACCAGGATCCCGTTGATCATGGCAATTGCCGCCATCGCTGCGACGGGTGCAGCAGGAAGCCCGGTGATCTGTTCGAACAAAACTGCCAGCGGCGCTGAAGAACCGGTGATCGCCTGCCGGTCCGGCGCCAGCACCGCGATGACCGACAACAAGACGTAGATCACAATGGTTATGCCCAAGGTCCAGAAAATTGCGCGAGGCGCAGTGTGTTCCGGTCGCAGCGTTTCCTCCGCCATGTTCTCAATGTCTTCGAAACCGATGAAGGCAAAGAAGGCGATGACGCCGCCGGACATGATGCCGGCCAGAATTGCCGGATTAGCGGGCGGGACAAACGAATGCGCCACCTGGGGAACGTCCGTCAGCAAGGGAAGGCCGAAAAGGATCACGACGGCCAGTGTTCCGACCTCAAGCAGCGTGATGAATGCCGCAAAATAGACGCTCTCGCGTACACCGAACCACGCAATGCCGGCCAGTGTGGTGACCACACCGATGACCAGCAGATAGTCCGGTACCGGCACAAGCGACCTGACATAGCCGGCAAACGCGAGCGCGATCACCGCACTTGAAATGATTCCGGTCGCCGCCACCCCGTAACCGGCAAATTTGGCCCATATCGGACCGAGACCGCGATTGACAAAGACCGCTTCACCGCCCGCACGGGGAAACACCCTGACCAGCAATGCATAGGAAAGTCCCGTTGCCCCGGCAATCAGTCCTGCCATCAAAAATGAGAGCGGCGCATGATCCCCCGCCAGACCGAGAATTTCGCCAATGAGCGCAAAGATCCCCGCCCCGACAGTCACACCAACGCCATAGCAAACCAGCCAGGGCAGCGTCAGAGTTCGGCGCAATTGGGGAACTTGCTGGGGTGACAGGCGGTCCATGCCTTACCTTAGCGCCTCGGGACACATGATCCGATGACATCGATCAATTTGTTGATGCCGTGAGACCCAACGGAAAAATCAGGCTTGTACGCGGTGGTCAACAATCTGCACGTGCTGGGCCTGCGATCCGAGTGCATCCAACCAGCCGTCGACCAGTTCCGGTGATGAAGGAGCGGCCGACACGCCGGGCTGGATTTCCCCGCTCAAAGCCGCCTCCACTGCCAGTAAAACCGTGATCGAAACCAGGCGGGCCATCGCGCTGCCGCGTTCGTCACCCCAGGCATCGAGCACATAGGTCTTGTGATAGAGAATACCCTCATCCCGTTCGGCTTTGAGCTCGACGCACAGAACGACACGGTCTTCCTCGCCCTCGTCGAAGGCATGCTCGTTCCAGAACTGATCCGACATCTCTTTCAGCCGGGCATCACCGTGCTCGCCGCTGAGCGTCTCGATCTCCTTGAAGATATCGCTCCACGCATCAGCCCAGCCGTTCAGACGCATCGTCCCGCGCACGAACGTCTTGACGTTCCAGGTATCCCCGAAGTCGTAGTCTTTCATGAAGGGAAGGCTGTTGCGATTCGGGTAGACCTCGAAGCTTTCCGGTTCCGGCAGTGGCGCGACGTAGCTGGTGATATCGTCCCATGGACGCGACACGTTGTGTTCGCGAAAGTCCTTGATCGATCTGGAGGGTGATTTCAGCGCCTTCAACACCCCAAGCGGCGACCAGCTGAATTTGTAGCGGAAATCATTGGGAGTTTTCGGTATCCCGCCGCAATATGAGCGGAAGGTGATCTCATTTGCATCATCCGCTACGCCGGAAGCCTTGTAATCGGCGACAAGATGATGGGCCATCAGATGATCTATCCCCGGATCAAGTCCGACTTCGTTGATCAAGACGACGCCATTATCCCTTGCCTCGCTGTCGAGATCAGCCATTTCCGGGGAGATATAGGAAGACGAGACGAAATGCGCTCTCGCAGCCAGACACGCTTTGGCAATTGGAACATGCCAATCACCCGGCAGCATCGATACCGCCAAATCGCCCTCATCGAGGCTACCGGCGAGCGCATCCAGATCGAACTCCCGGATCTCGACATCCAGCCCGGCGAGCGCGGCCTTTGCTTTTTCGACGGTGCGGTTCCAGACAACGACCCTGCGTCCCGATTCGATGAGACGACGGAGCCCGGGGATCGATGAGAGCCCTGTTCCAACCCAGTTGATAGTGGTCACGATATTCTCCTCAAACTTGCCTGACAAAACGATCGAACACGTCCTTCGCATTCGCCCAGATACCGGTGTCAATTGAATCGAGCTGCAACAGATGAGGCAGGAGTTGCGCGGCGTAGTCCTCGCTGCTTTCGACCGGAAGCAGAGACGGCAGATTGTCGATTGCCATCACGTCCAGCGGGTTCGGTTCGTCTTTCACCCGTATGACCGGATCGACAAAAGAAGTCGAATGATCATAGATCGGGATCGGATTGTACTCGCTGTTCGGGTCACAAGACACGTCCGCGATCACGCGCAGTTTGCGTTCCTTGTCGATGCTGTCTTTGGGAACGAAAACCGGCACGTCGGGATTGGCGAGAATGCTGTTGACGAAGATCGGGTGCTCCAGGATTTCGGGAAACGGACCGCCATGGGCGGTCTCCTCCATATCCCAGAGGGTTGTCTTCAATCCGACGGCCTTGCACAGATCGCCCGCGCCGGAGCCGACCCGCCCCTTGGCGCCGATAATCAGAACTGTCGGTCTGGTGGCTTCATGCGCAGCAACATCGGCCAGGTCAGAGGCAAGCTCGTGGAGAAGCGTATCCTTACCGGCATAGACGCCGATTGTTCCGAGTTGTCCGCCCTTCTGCTGGGCTATCCACGCCTTGAGGCCGACCGCGGCACCGGCAAATCCTGCCCAATATCCAAAAGCGGCAACTCGCCGGCCGCTTTCGTCGACAAGATATTCCAGGTCATACAATGCTCCGCCGCCGCGTTTGAAACGGCTGAGAAGATGCGGACCATCGGCCTGGCCCTTATAGGCATGGCCGAACATGATGTGGCGATGGCGCAAGTCCGGCCCATCCATGTCCAGCTCTTTAAGGCCGAATATGATTGCGTCGTCCGGTGCACTGATCCAATCATTCGCCATGGCAATGGCACAGCCCGTCGCCGCGTATGCGTCGATCGGAATCGATCGTGAATCGCTTCGTTCAACGGTGACCTGATGGCCAGCATCCAACAATCGGCGCACGCCCTGTGGCGTCACCCCGACCCGCTGTTCAAAAGGTCGTTGTTCCGATCTAACCCAAATTTGCGCCAAGTTTGTGCCTTCCCGAATTCAGCCTTCAATCGGCGAATTCATAAGATGGGATGACCGGGAACTCAATCGCATACCGACTGAAAGGTCGCGCCGGCGCCTATTGCTCGCCAATGGCGTGAAGAACGGCAAACGGTTCGGGGAATCAGGTATTGAACTTGAACAGCAATACATCGCCGTCTTTGACGACATACTCCTTGCCCTCATCCCTAGCCTTGCCGGCGTCCTTGGCCGGGACCTCGCCACCGAGTGAAACGTAATCATCATAGGCGATCGTCTGGGCGCGGATGAAGCCGCGTTCGAAATCCGTGTGGATAACGCCGGCTGCCTGTGGCGCTTTGGAGCCCTTTTTGACCGTCCAGGCGCGAGTTTCCTTCGGTCCGGCCGTAAAAAACGTGATCAGGTCGAGCAGGCGGTAGCCGGCATGAATAAGCCTGTCCAGGCCGGGCTCCTCAAGCCCCATGGCTTCGAGATATTCCTTGGCCTCTTCGGGCGGCAATTGCGCCATTTCCGCTTCGATGGCAGCCGAAATCGCAACGGATTCCGCACCTTGTTCAGTCGCCAGCCGTGCCACCGCTTCGGTTTGGGAATTGCCGCTGGCAGCGTCACCCTCTGCTACATTGCATACATACAAAACTGGTTTGGAGGTCAGAAGATTGAGGCTTTTCAACAGCTTCAGATCTTCGGCTGCAATACCATCCAGCAGCAACCGTACCGGTTTGCCATCCTGCAGCAGCGCCAGCGCCTTCTCCATCATCGGCAGTATCAGCTTCGCTTCCTTGTCGTTGCCGGTCGCGCGTTTTCTGTTCTGATCGGTGCGCCGCTCAAGGCTCTCCAGATCGGCCAACATCAACTCTGTCTCGATGGTTTCGGCATCCGCCAATGCATCAATGCGACCCTCGACATGGGTGATGTCGTCATCTTCGAAACACCGCAACACGTGGACGACGGCATCCACCTCGCGGATGTTGGCCAGGAACTGGTTGCCCAGTCCTTCACCTTTGGAAGCACCACGAACCAAGCCCGCAATGTCGACGAATGAGATTCGCGTCGGTATGACATTGGCCGATTTGGCGATCTCAGCAATCCTGTTGAGGCGCGGATCGGGAACGGCAACCTCACCCGTATTGGGTTCGATCGTGCAGAATGGATAATTGGCTGCCTGTGCGGCCGCCGTCTTTGTGAGTGCATTAAAGAGCGTGGACTTGCCGACATTGGGAAGTCCTACGATACCACATTTGAATCCCATGGATTAGCTACTTCCCCGGAACAGTTTCTTCAGCATTGCCGCCATCGGACCTGTTTCTGGAACCTTGGCGTCCGTTTTCTTGGGCCGCGCCTGACGGATATGGCTTTGGCCTTTTGCAGTAGGCCGGTTTGGTCCGCCCTGCTCGGATTCATCCGACTGCACCGCCAGGCTTACCCGGTTCATGAAGGTCGAATGATCCCCTGAAACCAGCAAATCGGCGTTGACGGCAATCGCATCCAGCATCGGGTCGAGCCACACATGATCAGCCTTGGCAAAGTCGCCGAGCACATGATTGGTAACGCGGGCCTTGTCGCCCGGATGACCGATACCGATGCGCACGCGGACATAGTCTTTGCCACAATGGGAATCGAGCGACTTGATACCGTTGTGACCGCCGGCTCCGCCACCCGTCTTTATGCGCAACTTACCCGGAGCAAGATCCAGTTCGTCGTACAGCACTGTGAGATCACCCGGACCAAGCTTGAAAAAGCGTAGCGCCTCGCCCACCGCCTGGCCCGACAGGTTCATATATGTCTGCGGTTTGATGAGCACGACTTTCTCACCGCCCAACCGCCCTTCGGCGATCTCGGCGCTGAATTTCTTCGACCAGGGCGAAAACGAATGGCGGCGGGCAATCGCGTCCGCCGCCATGAAACCGACATTGTGCCGGTAATCGGCATATTTACGCCCCGGATTGCCCAAACCTGCAATGACATGCATCGGATGGTGCCTCCGGTGGAAAGAGGGCTATTCCTCGGCCTCTTCGCCTTCTTCCGCGCCTTCTTCGCCCTCTTCGCCAATGATCTCGGTCTCGATCTCCTCGCCCTCGGCGTCTTCTTCTTCCTCGGACTTGAGGCCAGCCGGTGCGGCGACCGTCGCAATGGTAAAATCGCGATCGGTAATCGTCGGGATTGCGCCTTCCGGCAGCGTTATCGATGAGATGTGAACGCCGTCGCCGATATCCAATCCGGCGACACTGACCTCGATATTTTCCGGAATGGAATCGGCCGGGCAGTTCAACTCGATGGTATAACGCACCACGTTGAGCACGCCACCGCGGATCAGACCGGGCGATTCGTCTTCGCCGACAAAATTACAGGGAATTTCGACCGTGACGATCGTATCCTTACCGATGCGCAGGAAATCGACATGCATGGGGAAGTCACGGACCGGATCGAGCTGATAATCCTTCGGCAGAACCTTGTACTTTTCGCCATCAACATTGATGGTCGCAATGGTGGTCATGAAACCACCGCCGTGAATCTTGTAGTACACGTCCTTATAGGACAGTGAGATCGTTACCGGGGGTTGCTTGTCGCCATAAATGACGGCAGGCACTTTGCCGTTGCGCCGAAGTTGCCGGGCGGACCCCTTACCGACCCGTTCGCGCGCCTCGGCCGTGAGCTCATATGTGTTGCTCATGGCATATCCTTTCGAGGACGTTTCTGGAGTGCTTTTCATCGACCGGATCGACCGGTCCCGAAAAACAAGAAGCGGCCAAAGCCGCCCCGTCCGCACTGCCTCCAAGGGTGTCTCGCACGGACGAGCGTGCCTATAGCGGAAGACGCGGCGGAGCGCAAGAAGGGTCGACTGCGCTCAGCCGTGTAATCGCTACGATATTGGCCGGAACCGGCTGACTGCCGAGCGGTTGCTAACCAAATACCACACGGTACAGTGTCAATTCCGTTCCCATGTTGGTTTTTTTGCAATGCACCGCAAACAAAAACAGGTCTTTGAACCGTGTTCGGAACAACAGGCGCTCTTGCCGGATGTTTCCGGTAACGCGATCAACGGTCTGGGAGAAAGGCAGGTTCGAAGGCCAACACCGATCTACTGGCACAAGCCGGAATCGATACCGCATGGCGCAGCCCAGGCTTGGATGACAGCGAAATTCAACGCTGTCGAAGAACTGGCGCGGATATATCGCGAGCCCGGAGCGCGCGGGCCTCGTCAACTCGACCCCGTCGCACAGGAGAAAACCGAAAATACGCCCGAAGCCTGGGCAACGCTCATCAAGCGCTTCGGTCAATCCAATGAAGCCGATCTCGTCGGTGTTGCGGCGCTAAAGCCGGAATGGGTCTTTGAGGGTTATGATCTGCAAAATGAGTATCCGTGGCTGATCATGATCGGAGTTGCCATGGATCATCAGGAATTTGCCGCCGCTCCGTCGTCCGACACCGACACCCGCTCCGCCGTGGAAGTGGCAGAAAAATACAACAAGGGCGCGCGTGCCGCAGCAGCGATGTCCAACTGGATTCGCAGTCACGGTTACATCGCAAAACCGCATGTCGGTCCGTGGGCCGGCTCAATCACCCTGACTCCAGCGGCAATAGAGGCCGGTTTTGGAGAACTGGGCGATCACGGCAACCTGATCAACGACCAGTATGGTTCCAGTTTCCGCCTGTCGGCGGTTTCCACCGATTTGCCGCTAGTGGCCGACGGGCCGCGGCAGTTCGGTGCCGATGAATTCTGCAGCAGATGCCAGGTGTGCATCAATGCTTGCCCGGCGGGTGCGATCAGCGATGAAAAGAAATGGGTACGCGGAATAAAGAAGTATTATGTCGATTTCGACAAATGCGTTCCCTATTTCAATGAGACGCATGGTTGCGGAATCTGCCTTGCGGTCTGCCCGTGGAGCAAGCCTGGCAGGGCGGAAAAGCTCGCCGTCAAGATGCAACGGCGAAAGATGGCAAAGCGTGCAACCGACTAGAATCGTTCATTTCTGGATGGCTTCGTTCGACGGTCAGTCAAACAGGCTGGAAACGGATTCTTCACCGGCTGTTCGGGCAATCGCCTCACCGATCAAGTCAGCGATCGAAAGCACCCGGATATTGCCCGCCGCTTCAACCGCCGATGTCGGTTGGATAGAGTCGGTGATGACAAGCTCCTGCAATTTGGAATCGGAAATCCGCGCGACGGCTCCGCCCGAGAGCACCCCGTGCGTGATGTAGGCAGTCACGCTGGTCGCACCCATGTCGAGCAGCGTTTCTGCAGCATTGCACAGCGTGCCGCCGGAATCGACAATATCGTCAATCAACATGCAATCCTTGCCGGCCACGTCACCAATCACGTTCATGACCTCGGATTCGCCCGGCCGGTCGCGTCTCTTGTCGACGATGGCAAGCAGCGAATCGACGCGTTTTGCCAGCGCGCGCGCCCGAACCACACCGCCAACATCGGGAGAGACCACCATGACGTTTGATAGGTCGTATTTGGCCTTGACGTCGCGGCCCATCACCGGAACGGCGAACAGATTGTCCGTCGGAATGTCGAAAAAGCCCTGGATCTGACCCGCATGCAGATCAAGCGTCAGCACTCGGTCAGCGCCGGCCTTGGTAATCAGATTGGCAACCAGTTTGGCCGAAATCGGCGTTCTGCCCGATGCACGGCGGTCCTGCCTGGCATATCCGAAATAGGGAATAACCGCCGTGATGCGCTTCGCCGAAGAACGGCGAAAGGCATCCATCATGATCAGCAGTTCCATCAGATGATCGTTCGCCGGATAAGATGTCGACTGCAGTACGAACACGTCCTGCCCGCGGACATTTTCTTGAATTTCGACGAAAATCTCCTGGTCCGCAAATCGCCGGACACTGGCCTTCCCAAGAGGAATATTGAGATAGCGGGAAACGGCTTCAGCCAGAACCCGGTTGGAATTACCCGAAAACAGTTTCATGGGAGGTTCCCGCTCAGCCCCAAAGACTTGCGGGCCTTTTACCGGGCCGACAGCGCATTGCAAGCTGCACGCGCGGATTCAATGGTCGATTCCCACATTTGATTGCAAAAAAGTGCTTACGCGGCGAAAATCAGCTGCGTTTCTGACCCTCAAGCCAGCTTGCGAACTCATCGACCGTCCGCGCGCCGATCGATTCCATCATCCTTGATGAGACCGATGACCAGCCATCCGGGCTTGTCCCGGGGGCGGTCTCTTGCCCCTGAATCCGGTGCAGCCGGTTTCCCGAAGTGTCGAACACATCCCAAACAAAGATCACGGTCGTTTTGCCACTTTCCGTTATGGCGGAGAAATAGCCCTTCATGTCGTATGTGGCGCGCGATGTTCCCGGTGGAACGACACTGATCCCACGCTCGCTGGAGCGCGAGGAAATTCGCCGTGACATGGCCTGCACAGCCCCGCTTGGCGCGCCGATCACCGGCGCCAGTCGGATACTGGTCGAGGTTGCCAGTGCAGCAACCTGAGCCCCGCCCTCGTTGGTGTCTGTTTCTTCTGGGACGGCTGTCAAGGCGATGGCCGAGTTTGGCTCCGAAACATCACCGACTGATTCTTCCGGTTGCTGGGTGGTGGCAGCGGCCGAATTCAATACCTCAGGCGGGGTCGTGCTCGTACAGGCGCCAAGACCGACGAGCACAAGAATGGCCAACAATGTCACCGCCCGCTGTATCATTCTGCCTGTCCCGTCGCCCCTTGGTTTTCCAATCCGTCAACCAGCCCATAAAGTGCCGTTAGCGTACGATCAAGTCGAGACCATGGCGGGACAGCGGCTTGGGCGACCCGTCGGTGGTCAGATAGGTTTGTCCCAGCGTCATCGCCGCACCGTTATCGGTATTCATGATGATCATATGTGCGAAAAGCGTCATATCGGGCACGATTGGCTCCGGATTGCCTGTATAAAACATCGGAGAGTCCATCCAGCACGGTGAAAAGCTGGCGCCCACGGAATAGCCGCAGGCATTGAGCCGGTGGCGAGTCTGACCATGCGCTTCCATGACCCGTGAATGGGCGTCGAAAACATCGCCAAACGTGTTGCCCACCACCATTGCTTTTTCGACCGCGGCCAAAGCATCACAAGCCGCCTCATAGGCTACCTGATGGTTGCGGCTGACCTTGCCGACCAGAACCGTTCGCATCATGGCAACGTGATAGTGGTGAAAGGCGCCGGCCCACTCGAGGGTCAACTGATCATTCTTCGTCAGTTTCCGCCGCCCGGCCTTGTAGCGGCACAAAAGCGCATCTTCACCGGAACCGATGATGAACTCATTGGCAGGATAGTCGCCCCCGCCGGTAAACACCGCCCCCTGCATCGCCGCAAGAATGTCGGCCTCGTTGCCGCCTTGCTTGATCAACGGAAGTGCTTCATCCAGGGCATCATCGGCCAGCGACGCGGCTTTCTTGGCTTTGTTAATTTCAGCCGCACTTTTGACCATGCGCAAATTCGGCACGATTTTGGATGCGTCGCTGATCTCGCCAAACGTCCGCATTTGTTCATCAACACGTCGGCCGTTGAGCGCGGTCAATCCCTGCGTATCGTATTCAATGCCGATCCTGCTCCCCAGCAGGTCCAGATCGCTCAGCAAATTGCGCAGATCGACAGCCGGATCGGCATTGTCACGATCGGTCCACAGTACGATATTTTCGATATTGGATGTATGGCGTGCCTGACGCAGGTCAGCCGAACGGGTCAAAAGCACCATATCGCCGTCCGCCTTGACCACCAGGCACTGGAAAAAACAGTAGCCGAACGTGTCGTAGCCGGTAAGCCAGTACATGCTCTCCTGCGCGAATATCAGCAGCGCATCGAGTTCGCTTTCCGACATAGCCGCGAGCAGCTTTTCCCGGCGCGCCGCGAATTCGGCCGGTTCGAAATGAAGCGCCATCAATTTTCCCCCAAAACAATTGCTGAAATCTGACGTCCGTAATCCGGTTCGCCGCGATGGGTGGTACGTCGGTACGAGAAAAAATGCGTTTCTTCGGCGTATGTGCAACGCCCAAGTGATTCGGCGGCCAATCCGGCTTGCTGCAGTCGCCAGACGATATAACCGGCCAGATCGAACATGAAGTGACCCGGCTTGTCGGATGGTATGAACCAACGCTCGTTTGCAACTTCGGTATTGACGAACCGGTCATGGAATTCCGGCCCGACTTCGTAGCTGTTCTGCGAGATCATCGGCCCCAGCACCGCGGCAATGTTGCCTCGGCGTGCGCCAAGCGCTTCCATGGCCGCAACGGTATTCTCCAATACGCCGCTCAGCGCGCCCTTCCATCCAGCATGCGCCGCACCCACGACACCGGTCTCGTTGTCGGCAAACAGGACCGGCCCGCAGTCGGCAGTCAGGACACCGATGGCGAGACCTGGTGTCGCCGTCACAATACCGTCGGCCTTGGGCCGGTCGCCTTCAAACGGCTTCGACACTGTGACCACATGCGGCGAATGAACCTGATGAGGGCCGATGAGGCAATCGGCTTGAACGCCGAGGCAGCGGGCGATGCGAATTCGGTTTTCGGTAATGTGCGTTCGGTTATCGTCGGATCCCAAACCGGCATTCAAGCCAGCATAAATTCCGCCGGAAACGCCGCCGGAGCGGGTAAAAAAACCATGCCGGCCTCTGGCGTTGGGCATTGTTAGCATGTCGGAGCGCAGTGGTTCCGGTCTGTTGTCAGTCAGCATATGCCGCCATTTGTCCCAATCGTGCCCCGTCGGCTCTAATCGTGAAATGGGGCTGGCGGGAAGTCAATGCAGCCGGTGCCGCAATCCACCTTGGCTGTTCAATTTCACAACTTATGCCGTAAAGAACGGCTGAATGCTCACTTGCCGAGGTGTGATTGCCATTGCCTTGAACAGTTCACCCATCCCGCTCGGTCCTGCGAGGCGTTCCACATCCGTCTCGATCTGGCGGCGTTCCACCTCCGTCGCCGTCGCACCCAGCCTGCCCGCGCGCTCGAGTATTCCCATTGAAAGCAGAAACTCACCCTGTGTGGTGACTCCGGCGCTGGCTTGTGCCTTTTTTGCGACGCGCGCCAAGGCATCGAAATCCACATGCGATGTCAGGTCGGCGGAACCTGGATTGGCCAGAACGTCCTCATAGTTATGATTACAGACTGCCTGCAGCGTATCTCCAAAACCAGCGACGATGTGCCCGTAGTCGAAGAAAAGCGCAGCACCGCCATTTCTCGTGACCAAGCCGGCTACTGTTGCGGCCAGCGCCTCGCGAGCCGGTGCGGCCTCATATATCGCTCCCTCGCCCTGCAGCAGCGCCTCTGCAGGCAGCTCGTTCACATCGATAGATCCGGCTCCTGCTACAAATACCAGTTGCTCATCGTCATCGATGCCGATCAATCGTTCGGCCCATCTGTCGCCGGTTTTCACGAATTGGCGGATCGGAATGGCATCAAACAGCTCATTGCCGATCATGAATACCGGTATTTCCGGAAGCTCCTCCATACGCTCAAGCCAAATGACACGCTCGGCATCCGGTCCCAGCGCTTCCTGTTGAATTTGCGCCAATCGCGGGCTGGTTTCGACCAGGCGGATTTGGGCTTGAGCGAGAAATTGCGGCGCGATTTGGCCAAAAGTTCGAATCATGTCCCGCATCAGCGTGGCACGGCCCGGTCCAATTTCACAAAAGCAGATTTCTCGCGGTTCTCCCGCCGCCTGCCACGCCGAAACAAACCAGATGGCGATCAACTCTCCGAAGATCTGGCTGACTTCCGGTGCGGTGATGAAATCGCCGTCCCGGCCGAATGGCTGGCTCGTGTTGTAGTAGCCCTCTTTCGGATCGAAAAGGCAGGTGGCCATGAAATCGGCGATACTGACCGGTCCCGTCTGGGCAATTTGTCGTTTGAGGCGCAGAGCCAGTGGAGTGGTCATGACGTGCTATGTTGCTTGGCTGTCATCATTGCCCAAATGCCGGCCAGGACCATGGGTAGCGACAAGACCATTCCCATTGTCAGCCATCCGCCAGCCAGGTACCCGATATGGGCATCTGGTTCGCGAAAGAACTCGACGATAATCCTCGACAGGCCGTAGCCGGAGACAAAGGCACCGCCGATGAATTTCGGCGTTTTCAGCTTGTGACCGCGATAGGTCAGAAGCCAAAGCGTTGCAAACAGGACCAATCCCTCCAGTATCGCCTCGTAAAGCTGACTTGGATGGCGCGGCAGCGGCCCGCCGTTGGGAAACACGAAAGCCCAGGGCACATCGGTGGTTCGGCCCCACAATTCGGAATTGATGAAGTTCGCGACGCGGACGAGACCGAGCCCGACCGGCACGCCGGCAGCCACCGTATCCAGAAGGCTCCATACAAGGATGCCGCGCTTTCGTGCAAACAGCACCATCGCCAGGATGGTTCCCAACAATCCGCCATGAAACGACATGCCGCCTTGCCAAACAGCCAGTATATCCAGCGGATTGGAGATGTAGCGCGCCAGATCGTAAAACACGATGTATCCAAGCCTACCCCCCAAGACGACACCGACCGCGGCCCAGATCAGGAAATCATCCAGATCCTGGGTGGTCATTGCCGGTTTGCCATCGGCCCACAATGACGGAGTGCTGACCAGCCGCTTGGTGTACCACCAGGCAAACAGAATACCGACGACATAGCCGAGCCCGTACCAGTGAATCGCGATCGGTCCGACCGCGAAGATAACCGGATCGATTTCGGGAAATGAAAGCGCCGCAACGGGCAGGATCAGCAATTCTGGCATGGTCTCGATGCGGTTCGGGATTCGGTTGGTGGACGATGCTTGAGCCGACGAACAAGGTCAAGCTGCACCTGAATGCATGTTGCGGCGGCTAAATGTCGGACTTGCATTCGGTTGCCGCCACGCCTACCTGATTTTTGAAACAAGGAACATTGCAATGACCAACGGTCCAAATCGCCTCCTCGACGAGTTTGCAAAGCTGATGACCGATGCGGCAGGTGCCGCGCAGGGTGTGCGCCGTGAGGTCGAGACTGCGTTTCAGGCGCAGGCAGAACGCGTATTGAACTCGATGGACTTGGTGAAGCGCGACGAGTTTGAAGCCGTCCGCGAAATGGCGTTGAAGGCGCGCGCTGAAAACGCCGCACTATCCGCAAGAATTGATTCGCTGGAGGCGCGCCTGGAGGGTGTTGAGCTTCGCAAGGCCCGGAAAGCCGGTCCGGCAGCAACTGCACGGGCCAAGACCAAAAAATAATTTACCGCGGATATCCACACCTGCTGAGACTCCAAAAACGCTTTAGCGAGAGTCGGTTACGGCTGTTCGGTAAACGGACAAGCGCAGTGATGTCCACACGCAATTTGAACCACCCCGTAAAAAGGGTTGGCGCTCAGACTCTGCATCAATAGACTGAAATCGTTAGGTGATTCGGAACGGATCACTGCCGTGTGGCGGCGGCGTGACAGATGTTCTGCGTAAAAATTCTAATTGGTTGGTTTGGGTAAACGCGTTTGTGGGACACGCGGGCAAGGGTTCTTGTCCATCATTTTATCGGATGTCGAACATGGAACTCCAGGAATTCGGATTGGCGAGGGATCTGCATCCGGTGGATATCATCGAGCATGTGGCGCATTCCAACGATTGGTCATTTGAACGAACCGGAGAAGACGAAATAGCCATTTCGGTTGCTGGCAACTGGACCGACTATCATGTGTCGTTCTCGTGGATGGAAGATTTTGAGGCAGTACATCTTGCCTGTGCATTTGATATCAAGGTTCCGGAAAACCGCGCCAACGAGATCATGCGGCTTCTCTCCCTGATCAATGAGCAAATGCTGTTCGGGCATTTCGATTTGTGGGAACAGGAAGGCGCGATCATGTTCCGCCAGGCACTTTTATTAAGCGGCGGAGCAGAGCCGACATCCAAACAAGTTGAAGTTCTGCTGGGTTCGGCACTTGAGGCGTGCGAATGTTACTATCAGGCATTTCAGTTTGTCATCTGGTCCGGCATGTCCGCACGTGACGCCCTTTCAAGCGTATTGTTCGAAACCTACGGCACCGCCTGAGACACCATGGCCCCACGAAAACCGGAAATCGGAATGGCCGATTTTGACCGCGTGGACATCCGCGCCGGTACGATCGTCGAAGCGGAACCATTCCCGGAAGCTCGCAAACCGGCAATCAAGCTGAAAGTTGATTTCGGACAGGATATCGGCGTCAGGAAATCTTCCGCCCAGATAACCAAATACTACCAGCCGGATGTACTTGTCGGCCGGCAGGTCATGGCGGTGGTCAACTTTCCGCCTCGTCAGATCGGCAAATTCATGTCCGAGGTGCTGGTTCTGGGGTTTCCCGACGAAGAGGGTGCGGTTGTGCTTGCCGCCATCGACCTAAAGGTTCCCGACGGCGGCGCGCTGTTCTAGAACCGTTCATCTTTAGCTGGAATCGTTTGAACGCCGCTATCTCGTGGTCTGGTGAGGAGCGTAATGCGACGCGGTGCGAGCACCGCTAGCCTTGCGCGACAACGTCCAGAACGCGAAAGAGCAAGTTGAAACGATTGCAGTTTTCTGTGAAAACTCAGCGTTTTCTCCTGTTCGGCTTGGATGTCTTTTCCGCCTCGGCCCATCGGGCGTTCGGCTGGCGAAACGTCCACCGGACGCTCCGTCGGGCAAGCCCGATAAACCAGACCTCACCGTCAAAATCCTCGCACGATATTCATATCGCGCCTGCGGTGTTTTCCTTGCTGGGACGAAAAACCCATTCCATCAAACCGCTTCCAGCTAAAGATGAACGACTCTAATCGAGATTGCAATCAGGCTGGGACCTGAACCCTGGCGCGCAGACCGCCCATAGGGGAGCGTTCCAGGGTGATGTCACCACCATGGCTACGCGCGATATCACGAGCAATCGACAGCCCAAGCCCGGTGCCGCTTGCGTCCTGGTTTCGTGCTTCATCGAGCCTGAAAAACGGCTTGAACACATCTTCCATCCTCGATTCGGGAATGCCCGGGCCGTCATCGTCGATGGTCACGATCAGTGATCCTTTGGTATGGCGGGCTGTCACCGCCACGCATTTCGCATGGCGGAACGCGTTGCTGACCAGGTTGGATATCAGCCGCGAATAGGCATTGGGGCGCACGTGGACTTCGCTCACACCAGATAGGTCTATCCGCAGTTCGCGGTCGCGCAATCTTGCCTCTTCGCGCAGCGTGCCAAACAGCTCGTTCAGATCAAGACGTCCTGTATCCTCAAGTGCCTCGCCGCGTGCGAATGCAAGATAGCCTTCCAGCATTGACTGCATGTCGTCGACGTCCCGGTCGAGTGCACCGGATTCCATGCTTTTGTCGCCCAGTGCCAACTGAAGTTTGAAGCGTGTCAAAATCGTCCGCAAATCATGGCTCACGCCGGTTAGCATGGCCGTCCTCTGTTCTATCTGTCTCTCAATTCGCTCGCGCATCTGAATAAACGCGGAACCGGCCCGGCGCACTTCTTCAGCGCCGCGAGGATTGAAATCGGCAGGCATCGGACGGCCCTTGCCGAAGCTTTCGGCCGCATGGGCGAGTTGCTGGATTGGTCTGATCTGATTTCGCAGGAACAATATCGCGATGAACAGCAACACCAACGACGTACCGACCATCCACAGCAGGAAGATATGGGTATTGGAGGCGTAGGCCTGGCTTCTGCGCGCGAATACCCTTAGCACATTGTCCTCCAGCTTGATGCGAATTTCGACGATGTTGGAGTTGCCGACCGTATCGATCCAGAACGGGCGATTGATCTGGCGGGTCACCTCGGAGCTGAGAATCTGGTCAAGGATTGAGAAAAACGGCTTTGGTCCCGGCGCCGGCAAGGGAGCCGGCGGCAACAGATCAATCTTAAGAGACAACCGCTCCTGTGCGATCCTGATGGCTTGGCTGGCGCCCTCATCTCCGGGGTTGGTCTCGATCATGTCGATGACCGCCGCAATGTCGCTGACAACAGCCGTTGACAGACGCTGCGTCACCGTTTGCCAATGCCGTTCCATGAACACAAAGGCTATGACCGATTGCAACAGCAACATGGGGGCTATGACGATGATCAGCGATCGCGCATACAACCGTTTGGGCATGTAACGCGAAATCGACCGCCCGAAGCGCCGCCATACAAGTTTCAGGACAGAGAGCAACCGGACACCGCGCGACACGGTGACTTGTTCGCTTCCGCCTTGGTGGTCGGTTGTGGCCATTGGGCCGCTGCCTCACAAATTACCGCAAAGCGGCTCGTTGATACCCTTTCAGGTAAGGCAGCTTATATCAAATCCAACGGTATTGGGTACTGTGCCGGATCGCCGGGCGGCAATGACTACTCCACGGATAACCGGTATCCCACGCCCCTGACGGTCTGCAGCCAGATCGGATTTGCCGGATCTTCCTCGATCTTTCGGCGAAGCCGGTTGATCTGAACGTCGATTGTTCGTTCTCCAACTGTCGCGTCGTCACTGATCAATTCCTGCCGCGGAATGGTTTCCCCGGCGCGTTCGGCAAACAACGCCAGGATATCCTGCTCACGGTCGGTCAGCTTCACCGGCTTTCCCGAGCACTTCAACTCGCGACGCAGTATCTGAAAAGTATACGGTCCGAACACGATCTGCTCGACCTTCGGCGCATTCACCGGTCCGCCGCGCCTGAGGATGTTGTTCACGCGCAAAATCAGCTCACGCGGATCGAATGGCTTGGGCAGATAGTCATCGGCCCCGGCTTCCAGCCCGGTGACGCGACTTTCCGTCTCGCTAAGCGCGGTAAGCATCAGGATCGGCACCTGCTTGTCATCTCGCAAGGAACGGGTCAGTTCGATGCCGCTTTCACCCGGCATCATGACATCGAGGATCAGCAGGTCGAAATCGAGACCGGCCAGCTTGTTACGCGCATCCGCAGCGCTGGCCGCCACGGTAACTCTGAAACCATTTGACGTCAGGTACTGCTTAAGCAATTCGCGGATACGTGTGTCGTCATCAACGACCAGAAGATGTGGTGCGTCATCGGCGGGGGCAACAAAATCGTCGACCATCTAGTGTTCTTCCTCTCCTCCTCCAAATCCGGCTTTGGGAAGCCTGTCGATTTGAGAGCGGCGGTCAGGATCAACCATAGCCTTGAGAAAACTCTCGATCACCGCGCGCTCAGTCCCACCCGATTCCTCCAATGCACGCCGGATGCGGCGGGACTGTGGCGTTGCAAGGGCCAGTGACAGTTTGCGCCCCTTGTTCGTTGGATATAGTTCGCGCTGCCGCCGATCTTGAGGACCGGGAACCTGGACGATATATCCGGTATCGACGAGTTGCTTCAGAACACGCGCAAGGCTCTGTTTGGTGATATTCAACACTTCCAGCAGTTCGGCAACCGTCAGACCGGGCATCCTGTTGACGAAGTGCAACACCCTGTGGTGTGCCCGCCCGAAGTCGTAGCCGGCCAGGATTTCGTCCGGATCCGATATGAAGTCACGATAGGCAAAAAACAGAAGCTCGATAATTCCCAGATCGATATCTTCGTCGACTCCCATTGGCGTTCGAAGCGGTTGGTCTGGTGCTTGATCCGATTGTGACATGTTCAAAGAAACTCTGGCGTTCTCAAAATTTATGTCAGCCTTATTGACATAAATTCCTGGCAATGGTAATTTTCAATAAGCTTATCGCCGGATAGCGCATAAAATGGAATGCCAGACTGAAATTTCGGTCATTTCCTGTAAGTTTGCGAAATGGGTTCCGGTGATCGGGTCCTTTGTTGACCCTTGAGCATATTGCGTCTTGAAAACTACGGATACAATCCGTCGGAGGTTGGCATGGCATCTATTTCATTCGACAGTCTGGAAGGCTTGATTTGGATGAATGGTGAATTCGTGAAGTGGGCGGATGCCAAAGTGCATGTGCTGACCCACGGTTTGCACTATGCTAGCGCCGTATTCGAGGGCGAGCGCGCTTATGGCGGCACTATATTCAAACTGACCGAACATACCGAGCGTCTGCATGAATCGGCACGACTACTCGGCTTTCGAATTCCCTGGTCAGTCGAGGAAATCGACGAGGCATGTAATCAGCTGCTCGCCAAACAAGGCTTATCCGATGCCTATGTCAGGCCGATTGCCTGGCGAGGCAGCGAAATGATGGGGGTTTCCGCCCAGAACAACAAGATCAACGCCGCCATCGCGATCTGGCAGTGGCCTAGTTATTTTGATCCTGAACAGCGGCTCAAGGGAATCCGTCTGGACATGGCTGAGTACCGCCGCCCCGATCCGGCGACAGCGCCGTCAAGATCCAAGGCCGCAGGCCTCTACATGATTTGCACGTTGTCCAAGCATGCTGCCGAAGCCAAGGGCTACGCCGACGCCATGATGCTCGATTGGCGTGGTCATGTCGCTGAAGCCACCGGCGCCAACGTTTTCTTTGTCAAGGATGGCGTTTTGCACACACCGGTGCCGGATTGTTTCCTCGACGGAATCACCCGGCGTACGGTTATCGAGCTGGCGAAGGCGCGTGGAATAGAGATCGTCGAGCGAACGATCATGCCAGAGGAAATGGAAGGCTTCGAACAGTGCTTCCTGACCGGCACAGCAGCGGAAGTCACACCCGTTTCGGAAATCGGCCCCTACCGGTTTGCCGTAGGTGACCTCACCAAAACGCTGATGGGCGACTATGAATCCGCGGTTCAGCCAAGCCAATCCATTGCAGCCGAGTAAGACCTGCATTCGCGGGTATTCCTGTCCAGGGTCGCTCATCGCGCGATGAGCGGCCTATAAGTGATTGGCCTTCTGTGATCGCGTTTTGCAAATTGCAATTGACACGACCTTCAACATCCCGGAATCTCCGATTGTAGGCGGACAACAGCAGCTATGCTGCGAGGAGGACATGTGGAAGCTCTTGTTCCCATTATTATTGAAGCGGTCGCAGGGGCGATTGGTGGCAATGCCGTTAGCGGAGCGCTGAAGCAAAAAGCGCTCAACGCGTTGATGCGCACGATTATCGGTGCCATCGGCGGCGTTGGTGGCGGATCTATTCTGGGTGCCCTGCTGGGCGGTGACCCGGCTGCAGGCGGCGCCTTGGGTGGCTTGCTGGGAGATGCGGTCGGTGGTGTTGCCGGCGGCGGGATCCTGTCAGGCATTGTCGGCGCGGTCATGAGCGGCATGAAAAAATAATCACCCGATCGCTACCGGCGCTGCCAGATGCAGCCTGAAATAACGGCGTTGCTGGACGGTGAATGCTTGCGCCTGTAAAGGACGGCTTGCGTATAACGGGAGCCGTCTATGGGAAACTTGAGCGCCGGAATAGTGCCGGTAACGCCATTCCAACAAAATTGTACGATTCTGCTGGACGATGCCGAGAAGGTCGGTGTGGTTGTTGATCCCGGCGGCGAAGTTGAACGGATCAAGGCAGCAATTGACGACAACGGGATATCGATCACCGCGATCTGGCTTACCCATGGCCATATCGACCATGCCGGTGGTGCGATGGATTTGAAGGAAGCGCTGGGCGTCGACATCATCGGCCCTCATACTGACGATCGCGAGATGTTGCTGAATCTTGAAGAGCAAGCTCGAATGTTTGGCTTGGCTGAATCGGTCCGCAATGTCACGCCTGACCGGTTTTTGACCGAAGGCGAAACGGTTTCTTTCGCAGGCCACGAATTCGAAGTCTATCACTGCCCGGGGCACGCACCAGGCCATGTGGTTTTCTTTAACAGGGCTGCCAAATTCGCCCACGTTGGCGATGTTCTGTTCAACGGCTCAATCGGCCGAACCGATCTGCCGGGCGGCGACCATGACGCCCTGATCAGGTCGATCAAGGAAAAACTGCTTCCGCTCGGCGATGAGGTCAGTTTCCTGTGCGGCCATGGTCCCGGCAGCACCTTCGGCAAGGAGCGCCAGTCCAATCCGTTTCTTGTCTAGTCGAGATTAGTTGGACTGCGCCGCGACTCAGTTTTGATACCGGCTTCAAACGGAGGTGGCGCCCGTTCGGCCGGAACGGGGCCATTCACAGCGGATATGCCACGCACGGTTATCGCGCGACGCAGAAATGCCGTTTGCCGTCATAACCCAGAAATGTGCCGCTTTGATCGTCAAACGAGCGATAGCGGTTTTGGCAATAGCGGAACCATTCGCGTGTCCAGGGTTCCGGACTTTCCACCACAGGTTCGGCGTAAATGATTTCCGGTTCGTCGGAAATGTTCTCAGGGCTCGGCGGGAAGTAGTTGCGATCGGGGCGCGGGCGCACGGGCTGATGAACGCGATGGCCGCGATTGTGCTTGGAATTGGCCGCGCCAACGATGATGGCGCCAATCGCAAGACCGACAATACCTGCCGCAATGAGCTCACCGGTATCGTTCTTTTTCACGATGACCGGTTGGTGATGCCGCCGATGCTTGTGATGCTGCCAGCGGTCATGCGCCGATACCTGAGCCATCGGGGCAAGCAGCATTGCAATGGCCGTAAGCGATAGCGCGGCTGGTTTGAAAAATCCGTTCATTGTGGTCTCCTTATAATACCGCCCCCCGACCGGGAGGCGGTTAATCCGGAGACATGACTAGCTGGCTCAGCCTGAACGCTGGCTGAACGGAATATTGTTACCCGTCAACTGTCAGATTGACCGCTTTCGGACCCTTGCCTCGTTTGTCGGGCTCGGTCTCAAAAGAAACTTTCTGGCCATCTTCCAAACCGGGCAGACCAGATGCCTGGACGGCAGAGATGTGAACAAAGACATCATTACCACCCTCATCTGGGGTAATGAACCCGAATCCCTTGGCGTGATTGAAAAATTTGACTGTCCCTGTCTGGGCCATGGATAACTCCTTGTCTCCCGTCATGGCATGTTTGCGCAAACGTTGTTTGCGGCGCGGTCTCGGTCGTTTACTGGGGGAGAAGAAACAGTGGTTGGCGCGGCGAGCCCTTGCCAAGGCGCATTCTTATCGCGCAAACCTTCCGGGCGGCCTTTCGTCAATTTTCGAGCCCGGGCAGGCTATTCCAGTCTCCGGGCCGGCAAATGCCCGAATGACCATATCTTTGTCGATTTGCTCAGTTTCGGCAAGCGAAAGTTTTTCCGTCGCGACAAACATCCAAGTGTGATCTGATATTCCGATTTATCGATTGATGCGGCCCAGAAGCTCTTATCAAGCGGAAACAACTACACTAGGATCGCCTGGACGGGACCGAATTACGGTTTGGGAGGAACGGGTTATGCGCCTAATGAATCTTGGATATGCGGTGGCGGTGGTTGCCATATTGATCTCGGCTGTGATTTCCAGTCCCGCGACCGCACAGGTGAAATTCGAGTTCGAAGGCGGAGACCAGTTGGCGATTGCCTTCCTGGAAAGCCGCGGATACACCGATGTCCGCATCATCGCGAACGAGCTCATTCAGGTGCGCGTTGAAGCCTGCAAGGACGGTATTCGCTATCGGTTAAAGGTGAGGATCGATGGTAGAATTTCCGGTTTGCGAAAAATCGGCACTTGCGGCGCGTTGACAGCCAAACAGATACGCAAACTGCTGCGAGACGCGGGATACCGGCAGATCGAGATATCCAAGGCGGATGGCCAGTATATCGCGTTCGGTTGCAAAAATGACGACAAGTTCCGGGTAATATTGCGTTTGGATGGAGCGACAGTGCACACCAAGCGCATAGGCTCCTGCGTTGAGGACCTGTCGCGCGGTGAAATTGCCGCCCTGCTTCGCAGGCAGGGCTTTGACGGCATTGATTTCCAGCGAGCGGCTGGGACGAATGACTATGTCGTCCACGCCTGCTTGGGGCGAGCGAAATTCGAGCTCGTTATCAATCCGCAGGGCAATATCGTCAGCGAACGGCGGATCGGACTGTGTGAAGAAGAAATCAGTCCGCGCGATATCCCCCAGATATTGGCGGCGAAAGGATTCACCCGAATTGAAGTCGTCGACGATGAATTGCCCGGCTACGTTGCCATCGCCTGCAAGGGCGGCAACCGGGTGGAAGTCACGCTCAACCGTTTCGGGCGCATAACGAAGACCAAGCGCCGCGGCAGATGTGCCAGACTTTTGACCCAGGATGAAATCGTCGAAATCCTGATCAAGCGGGGTTTCCGCCGGATCAAAGTCGTCAAGGCGGATGACCGGAACTACGTGATCGATGCCTGTCATAAAAAGCGCCGGCTGCGGATGACTTTCACCGTATATGGCGACTTCGTTTCTGAAAGGGACCGGGGTGCTTGCCAATCGCGTCGGGTCAGCGAAATCCTTGAGGATCTTGGCGGTCGTGGCATTGATGACCTGCAGATCTATGTCGAGGGATGCCGGCGCAATCGTAGAATCCGCATCCCCCTTGATGAGCTGGGTGACACCGGTAAACGGGAAAGAATAGGCGCCTGCTGACAATCCCTTCGAGGTATCGTTGGCATGGTTGTGCAGACAGGTGGCTGACCGCCGCTTGCGGGCGGAAGGTATCTACCATTGCGTGTGGGCTATCCCACAGACAATTCCGGTCAAGCTTGCAACGATGATGTACTTATTTCGCAATGGCTTGGACCGGAAAATCGGATGGGGTCGAAGTTCCATAGCTGAAACGGAGGGGTGGTGATGATCGAAGGCGGAACCAGGTATTGGACGACTTCCAGGACGTTGGGCGAAAAGACCGAGATCGCCATCATGTCGCCGATTAGGCTTGGACGGGTTCCAAACGAACGGCGTACCTTCGAGGAACGGGCAAGGTTCAAGATCTCCGCGCTGATGCGTTCGGTCGAGCAAGGGCTGCCGAACGAACTAAGTCGCATCATCACAATTCATTTTGCCCGGATGATTGTCATTCGCCCGGAGCAGTACCTGATTTATTCCGGCTACCCCGGATTCCCCAACCCGGAAGGAAGCGGCGACGGGAGCGAAATTCCGGGCTTCCGCTCCGAACTCGATCCGGACGCCGGTGAAGTTTGGAAGTTCGATGAATTCGACGGCGCTGCCGCATCGGGGAGCCCCGATGATGAGCTGGAATTCCGGTCCTGGCTTCTGACCCAAGTCATCTTCGACGGCGATATCAAAGTCTATTTCCGCGACATTGCCCAATTCATCAAAGACCGGTTCGATGACGTTTTCTTCAATTGCGAAGATTTTCCCGGTACCGGAAATTTCGAGGCTTTCTGGCAATGGATCCGGCGATACCAACTGCCCAATGACCTGTTTATCTCCGCTTACCCGGCAATGTCGGTGCCTAGGATCAAATACCTTGAGAGCTTCAAGAGACGGTTTGATGCATTCGTGACCACGGTACGCTCGGCCCAGGGTGAGCGGCTGCAGCCGATGGATGAATTGTTTGATGAGTTCCTCAGGCAAAACGAGCAGTTCGCGACCGGGTTTCCATCTCAAGGCGGGGTATACACCGCCGCGACGTCCGACGAGGAGGATGTGTTATGAGTGCCGCAGCCAAGCAAAGTGCCGGCAGCGGTGCGCCACGGCCAACAAACATGCAGGCTAATATCGCCCGTGCCGTCAAATACCCTGGTCTGAACACGCGCAACTGGTCCCTGTTCTTCTTCTTCAGAATACTGCGCAAAGCTGAAACGCGACCGGTTTTACAGATGTTGGCGGAGCAGGCCAAACAGCAAGCAGCCGGCGCAAAAAAACGTGACACCGCGGCGGGAGGTCAAGCCGATAGGCGTTCACCCAGCCAGACGGTCGAAGCCGGCGTTTGCGCCGAAGCAGCCGGCGTGGCTGGCGGCGTCGCATTTCCTACGCCTGATGAGGATCCCGAGGCATTTCAGGAAATCTTGCGATCGCTCTCGGAGGTTCCCGAGTCACAACTACCGGCAGATGAGTTTTATGCCTGGTTGCGACGGCTTTCCGCCGCTGAATTCACCGAGGCCAAACCGGCCGGAGATCCAGACCCAAAACTGGCTAAGGAACGCGACAAACAGGCCGGCAGCAAGCTCGATGCCAAGAGCATTCACGGACATCTGGACAAAATTTTGTCTGGCCCCGCTCTCAAATTTGACAAGGACAAACTTGCCCCGCAACTGGCCGCGTTGCTGATGAAACCCGATGGTCCGATGCTCGCCGTCACACGCGCGCTTGAACTGTTGCTTGGCAACCTGTCGTCTCCGAAAAACCTGCAGCTCGTGATTGCGGTGATCCGTGGACTCGGTGAAAAACTGCAGGGCAATCCGAAGGCCGCCGCGTGGTTTTTGTTTATCCTGTCCTCCTACTTCAAGGTGCTGGTTTCCAGTCCAAAACTGGTCGGCAAGCTGCTTGCCAAATTCAAGGGCGATCCGGGAACAGCCGGCCTTGCCGCCCTCCATGGCGGTTTGACCACCATGTGCATCTACGAAATTCTGCGCCAGTCTGCGCCTTCGATCGCCAACAAGAAGACAGCCGGCAAACAGGCTTTCACAGGTATGGTCCGCGGCGAGAACACTCAAGCCTCGGTTACAGGTCGTCCTGCCAAACCGGCAGGTCAGGTGCCGGTGGATCCGATGCCGGTCAATATCGCCTTCACATTCCCCGGTCTCGAGGCGCTGCACCTTGATGCACAGACGCTCGATTCATTTCCCGATGTCTTCAAGGAAGGCATGGCAGCAAGGGCGGAACGCCTCGGCGACACCGGCCCCAGTGCGCCTGAAAACTGGGACGGCGCGCTTGGCCTGCGAAGCGTTCACGGGCAATTTGCAAGCCGGTTCGTGATTGGAGACAACGAGACCCCGTTGCCGAACGAACTCTGGCGGCGACTGCGCGAGGATATCCGCCTGTTCAACGACCGGGCCGGACCGCGGGGAAAACTGCTGCGCGCATTGGTTGGCGCATTGTTCCGACCACTCGGTATCGAAATTCTGCATCTGGAACTGGGACAGGATCCATACAACGTAGATCCTGCAACCGGCCGTGTCGATCCGGTCAAGTACCGCCTCGAGCATTTCGGATTCCGTGACGGCATAAGCCAGCCATTTATCGATATCGGGCTTGGCATGCCGCCGGCCGGCGGTGGAACGCCAAGGCGAAACCGGACATGGGATCGGGTTGCCCCCGGTGAGATATTTCTCGGCCATCCGGATGAGGACGGCCATTTGCAGCAACAGCCTGCCAACAGCCTCTTGCGCGACAATGGGACCTATCAGGTCTTCCGCAAACTGGAGCAGGACGTTATCGGATTCCGTAATTATCTCGGCCAGCAGCGCGACACGAAAGCGGGACAGGAAAAGTTGGCCGCCCAGTTTATGGGTCGCTGGAAAGACGGAACGCCGCTGATAGTCTCGCCGGACAAGGAAATTGGCTTGGGCGATGATCCGGATGGCAAGACCAACGATTTCCTGTTTGTGAAAGACGATCCTCATGGCGCCAAATGTCCACTTGGCTCGCACATCAGACGTTCCAATCCGCGTGATATCGGGGGAAACACCGATGCCAAACGCCATCGGATCCTGCGCCGGGGAATTGCTTACGGCGGGCCACTTCTGCCCGAAGATTCACGCGGCGATGGCGAGGAGCGAGGACTGTTGTTCGTTGCCGTTAACTCCCGCCTCGACCTGCAGTTTGAGTTGATACAGTCGAACTGGATCAACAATGGCGAATATCTTGGCCAAGCCGGTTTGGGCCGGTGCCCTGTTACAGGCGCCAACAACGGGGCTTCGTCAGACCGGTTTTATGAATCGGGCGCAATAGCCCCGGTTCACAACATACCGCGATTTGTAACAACCCGCGGTGGTGATTACTTCTTCGTTCCGAGTCTGGACGCCCTGCAGGCCATTGGCAGCAAGGTCACATTTCCACCTGAACCCGGTTGGAAGGGCACAGGCTGGCTGGATGATGTTGTCACGCCTTCCTTGTTCCAGAAATCGCGCATCCGGCAGTTTTCGAAACAGATACTATCCGGCGCCACCCGCAAGATCGTTGTGCGTCCTCCCAAGGCACCCGCATCCGGCAACCTGCCGGATGCCCACACGATCCACGAGGACCCGCTGGCGGCAAAGCCGATCACTTTTGTCGGACTGCATAGTGACGTCAAGAAGGTGCTGGAGGACAACAAGGCGGATTTGCGCTTTTCGGTCAGGCACTATCGGGAAGCCTGCCGCCGCACGACCCGCGGCTACGATATGCTGATCGGCACTGAATTGAAAACAGACACGGGTGCGGCACGGGAACGATTGCAGGAAGTGCTGCGCCTGGCGTGGAGCGAGTTTACCGGACGGGCAAGTTTTTTCGAGCGTCTGAAGCGCATCACCGATGACAGCATCTCTGCCACGCTGACACGTACGAGCCAGCGCGGACAGATCGATCTGGTGCGCGATCTCGCCACCGACACCGTCTACCGAATCGTTTCTGAACTGTTCGGAGTGCCCGGTCCAAAGTGGATTACCGAAATCGCGATTGCCCTGCCATTCGCCCGCAAGCAGGTGGGCGATCTGGAACGCGACTGGCTGAGTGCCATCAAAGCCGAGAAACCGGAGAATCCGGGATCGGTCACGCTGCAGCTTTGGTCGGTGATATTCCTGGCCGATCTCGTCGGCAATCACTTGCGTATCGGAGAGTTGAATGTCCTGGCGCGCAAGGCGGGTGGCGAGTTCATGGCTCACCTCGAAGACCTGCTGTCAAACGCCAGACTGCACCGGCCCGCTAATCCTGACACGCTTTTGGAAATCTTCGTCGACATCGAATCCAAAGCGATTGATCACGTCCGCACCATGAATGGCGCGGCCGGCGATCCAGCCTATTCGGCTGATGACTACTATATGGATGTCATTGCTTTGCTGCTGGAATTGGTCGGCACGCCGATGTCGGTGATACCAACCGCTTGGGGAAACTCAATCGGCAGCATTCTGAATTTGCGTATGGATTTGCCGACACTGTTTGCGATACTGGGAGACCCCCAGCCGCCGCTCATCATCAACAAAGGCCAGGTTAAGCAGGGTCCGTATAGTTGGATCAGCCAACTGCTCTACGAAATCGACCGGATCAATCCCTCGTTCAAGGTGTTCATGCGATACAGCGAAGACACCAACAAGATCGACAATCAACTGACGATAGACAAGGAACACTGGGTCGCTGCGATGGCAGTGTGCGCGAATGTCGATCCGCGGATCCATCCGAATCCCGGGAGTTCTCACTCTACCCGTTCTTGCCCGGACCAGAGCGCAGCCGAGACAACTACTTCATGTTCGGCTCTGCCGGCGGTGGCCGCGACTGCTGGGGCCGTGACCAGATGGCATTATATCTGTTGGACCAGTTCATCCGGGCGGCGGCCAAACTCAATGGCCTGCAAAAAGTTGCCGGTCCGCGCGGAGACCCGATGAAACTGTTTGAGGTCACCCTTGGCCTGCCGGCGCGATTTGCCAGAAATCGTATAAAGCCGGTGGCTTAGAACCGTTCGACTTTCTAGCCGTTATGCGGCGGCAGGCAGCAAATTGGCAGGAGATCAGGAACCGGAATTCAGATCGCGCAACTTCTTGATATCCAGGATCTTGATTCCGGCGACGGTCGATTTCGATTAATCCGGCGAACGCCAGCTGGTTCAACTCCCGCGATACCGCCTCGCGATGCGTGGCGATGCGGGTGGCAATTTCATAATGCGTCGGAGCCGGATCGATGACAAACCGGTTTACGCCGGGCTTGGCATCGCTGCAAAGACGCAGAAGCTCCTGTTGCACGCGTTCGCGCACAGGCAGCGTGCCATACTCGAAAATGCGTCGGGTCAAAGCCCGGGATTTCGCCACCAGCATCTCGGCCAGTCTCAAGCCGATGATCGGATTCTCGGTCAGCAGCGAACGGAATTGCTCCGACGTCATTCTGGCGATCGTGCAATCTTCGATCGCGTCCACGGAAGCCGATCTCGGCTTGCCGTCTATCGCAGAGAACTCCCCGAATATCTCACCTTTACGGATATCATTGTAGGAGACTTCCTTACCCTCAAGTGAGTAGCTTCTGGCCAGTACCGCACCTTCAACGATAAAGAAGACATCGGTGCTGGGGTCGTCATTGGAGAGTATCTGGCTGCGCTTGGGATAGCGTTGCCAGCGGCAAAGCTGCGAAATCGCTACCGGGTCCAAACCCTCGACGCTTCGAAACAATTCGATCGAGTCGGTCAGCAATCTGGCCTGTTCAAGGTTACCGTGCATCTAACTCCAACCACTTGCGATACCCGGAATGCCTGCCTGATCTGCATCCGAAGCAACATATGCGCTTGATACTTTGTGACAAATATCACAATTTTACTTCGCGGTTTATAAAGAAATTAGATGTTTCGGAAGAAGCTTCGACATCGAACGACTTTGTTCGCCAAGCTTGCCGATTTTGCAATCAGCAATTCTGGTAGCCGCCCAGCGGCTCATTGAGAGCCGGACAAATTGAATAAGGCGCTTCGCACGCGACAACAACAAAGCCTGCGGTGGCACAAATTGGGGCATAGTGCTGGTAGATGAGTGAGTATGGACGATCGCCAGAACGCAGTATCGTCACACTTGTGGCCTTCGACACCGTCGGCTCCACCGAAAAGATCGCCGACCTCGATCCGGACGACGCCCAGGTTTTCCTCGACAAGATCCTGGCCTATATCCGCCAGAAGGTGGAAAGCGCCGGCGGTATTGTCGGCAGTTTCCACGGCGATGGTGGTTTTGGAATATTCGGTTGGCCGCATTCGCTGGAAGACCATGCTGATCGCGCATGTGAAGCCGCCTGGTACATCCAGCACCCTCGAAATCCGGGGGAGTTTCCCTTAACTGTCCATGGTGAACCGGTTGAGTTCCGGGTTGGCGTTCATTCCGGACTTGTCGGTTTCAGACAACTGCAAACCGGTGTCGGTTCCAATTTGGATCTGGTCGGCGCCAATGTTCATCAGGCAGCCGCCCTGCAAAAAGCGGCACCGTCAAACGGCATCGTCATCTCCAATGACGCCAAGGCACTCTGCAAAAACGGCCTCGCCCTGAAGGAATACGATTCCGAAGACTTAAAGCACGTAAACGGAGGACCCTTCCACCTGCTTTGCGCCGCGCCCAAACAATCCTGGCTTGGCGATATTGCATCACGGTATCCATTTCCCATGGTCGGTCGGGAGAATGAGCGTCGCCAGATCGATGCAGCCCTGGCGCCCGTGCCTACTCGACCATCGTCGGCCGCAATTCTTGGAGAACCGGGGATAGGCAAGTCGAGACTGGCCTCCGCAATCGCCGAAAGCTGGATCGACGACGGCAAGAACGTATTTTTGTTCACGGGCAATGCAAGACGGCAAACGACCCCATTTACTCTCGCAAAGACGCTCATCCTGACCGCGCTCAACCTCGACTTCGAGGCCGGCGAGGATCAGATTCTCCACGCGCTTTCCATAGCCGGAATACCGCAAACGCATATCGCTGAACTCGGCGCGTCGGTGTTCAGGCTGTCCGATGCGCCCGAACCACAAACCAGGGCGCAGACAACCAAACAGGTTGCAACACGGCTGGTGCAGACATTCTCCGCGCTCACGACCGAAACCAAGCCACATCTGCTGATCGAGGACATTCACCTGATCGATCCGGAAAGTCTCGATTGTCTTGCGATGATCGCCAGTGGGCGCGACTGCTCGCACATGGTCACTCTCATGACCGGTCGGCCGGAAGCCGGTGCGATTTTGTCAGGTATTGCCAGAACCGTGATCCACCTGCAGCCAATGCGCGTTCAGGAAATGGCGGCCCTGGCAAGCAAATTCAGCGGCAAGCCACCCGCTAACAAGCAACTGCTTGAGGAGACCTTGCGCCAAGCGGATGGTGTCCCGTTTGTGCTGGAACAGCTGCTGATGTCTTCGCAACTGCAATCACGCAAATCGAAAGCCGATCTGCCGCAAACTGTCGAATCGCTGATTCATGGGCGGCTAAATATGCTGTCGAAAAGAGCCAAATCGGTTGTTCAGACCATCAGCGTCGTTGGCGATGAAATCGAGCTCGACGTCGCCATGAACCTGCTCGATACCGATATTGATAAACTGCAGCCATGCGTGAACGAGCTGTCGCGATTTGGACTGTTACGCGGCGAGGTCAGCAACACACTGCGATTCCAGCATTCCATCATCACCGCCGCCTGCCTCAACACTGTCCCGAAACTGAAACGCAAGGCCGTACACAAGGCAGCGGTCGATGCGATCATGGCGGCATACCCGCAAACGGATTCGCAATTCGAGCGGCTGGCATTTCACGCCGAGGGTGCCGGCGACCTAGAAATGGCGCTTGATTACCTCTGGCTTGCCGGCCTCCAGGCTCGGCGTAGCGCGGCATCGGCATCACTGTTGAAGATATTCAAACGCGCCATGGCCTGCATTGAAGAGGTCGGCAAACCGGGCAACGAACGCTATGTCAACTTTGTCCTGCTTGCCTGTGCGGCACTGCTGCAAATCGGTGAATTCGAGGAAATGAAGCGCGATGTACCGGTTGCATTGAAGATTGCCCGCGAGCTCGACGATCCCGACAAGGTTTGCGGTGTCCTCACTCAGCTCGCAATGCTGCAGTGGTTTGAGGGCAACTACAGGGAAGCTCTGAATACCTGCTCCGAAGCTTTGACCCTGGCCGAACGCCTGAAATCGCCACCATTGATATTTGCCGCCGAGATCATGAACGCTAGTGTTCTGCATGGCCTCGGCAACGTCAATGAAGCCATCAAGCTGCAAAAGGCGCTTTGCGATAGGCTGACCGCTGAACTGGCATCTGCGCGGCTCGGTGCCCCTGCAGTTCCAAGCTCAATGGCGCTCGCATTTCTCGGCTGGTTCATGGTCGAGGTCGGCAACTATTCGGAAGCGCAGCGCCATGCCGATCGCGCGTTGAAAGTCGCAGAGCGATATCGCGATCCGTATGCCGAGGTGTTGGCGCGCAACGCGCAGGGAAGAATTCTGCTTCGCCAGAACCGGGCTGAAGACGCCATGCGCACCATGCTTGCCGCCAAGCGTATCTGCGACAGCGAAGGTTTCGACGCGATCAATCCACATGTGACCGGACGGCTTGCAGCGGCCATGGCGCGCTCGGGAAGCACGGAGATGGCAGTCAAAGTGGCGGGTGAACTGGCCGACAAAACCAATGGCGAACGTACCGGCTACCTGGAAATGTTCAATTTCCGTTTGGGATACGGTGAGGCGCTGGTTCGAAACGGGCAGCATGATCAAGGGTTCGAACAGGTCAATGCCGCGATTTCGATGGCCGAGCAGATCGACAGTCCATGCCTGAAAGTTCAGGCTCTCAGCATCCGCATAGTTTTACTGGAGATGGCCGGCGCGAAAAACGCCCAGGCGCAATCTGATCGACGGCAGCGCCAGCAACTATGCGAGGCTTCCGGGTTGGTGGCCTGGGAGCCGAAAACCGAAAGAGTGGCGCAAAGCTGATGGACATTGCGCTGCGGGTCCGGCGATCAACATCATTTTATCCGCATATCGGGACAATCCGGTTTATGTAGGTTGTCGTATTGGACACCAGCCATCATGGATATTTCGCAATGGACGAAGCACAATTGAAATTCGACCTGAAAAAGGAACTCGCTGCATTCTCTTCAGAGCAGTTGGAGCGCTTGGCGAATGCTGGTGTGTCGCTCAAAGAGAATTTGCGGCTTCTGAAAAAGTCCGAGCACAATCCGGTTGGACGGTGCCTTGAGAACCAGGGAGTGTTCTACGAGGATGCACACTATCCGAAAGGCGATGTCTACGACCGCGAATCGCACGCCCAGTATTATTATCATGCCCATCGGCCCGAAAGCGGCGAGCATGGCCATTTTCATACATTCGTTCGCGCCCGCGGGATGCCGCGCGGGATCAAACCCGTCGCCCATTCGGGCGATGGGGTTCGTCCGACCGGCAAGGATGCCATAGCCCATCTCATCGCCATTTCGATGGATCGGCCCGGCATGCCCATAGCCCTGTTTACAACCAACCGGTGGGTTACCGGTGAGAGTTTTTATTCGTCCGAAGATGTTGAAAAGCTTCTGGACAGGTTCTCCATCGAACAAAGCTACCCTTGCCTTGCCACGAACCGAACGATCACAAATCTGGTTCAACTTTTCAAACCGCAGATCGTGGCCCTTACCAAACGGCGTGATCAAGTCATCGAAGACTGGGCGAACCAGCACCCCGATCGCGATGTCTACGAAGACCGCGAGCTCGAGATCACATCGATTATCGACGTCAATGTCGACCGACAGATCACCGCCGTAAACAGAGCCTTACGAGAATCGAATAAAGCTGGCTGAAGCCAGCCGTTCACCGCCAGCCCGCTTGCCGGTCGGATACCGGCGCTTTCCCTGCGTTTCAAGATTTCCTCACCGATATGTGACCGAACGACCGCCTATCGTGA
The DNA here is from genome assembly GCA_963669285.2 of Rhizobiaceae bacterium. GTDB lineage: Bacteria > Pseudomonadota > Alphaproteobacteria > Rhizobiales > Rhizobiaceae > JAWKWH01. The sequence continues at coordinate 40,332 of CAXXSI010000025.1, forward strand.
TCCCGGTTGATTGCGCGACCAATTAGGGTGGCCGGCACAAACATTCAGATGGGATGGTCTTGTGCCAAAGGAGGAATTCATGGCGGTACTCAAATCCAGATTGTTAACGACTGTCGCCATAGCGCCGTTGGCGCTGGGCATTGCCGGCGGCGTCTCGCTTGTCGTTGTCACGACAGTGGCCACGCCCAGTGTGGCAAGTTGCGCGGCGGAAAATCCCTGCGCGGCCAAGAACCCGTGCGCGGCTTCAGCCTGCGGTGCATGCAATCCGTGTGCGGCAAAAGCTGCTTGTGGTGCTTGCAATCCATGTGCTGCAAAGGCAGCGTGTGGTGCGTGTAATCCTTGCAATCCGTGTGCGGCCAAGAATCCATGCAATCCTTGCAACCCCTGTGCCGCATCGGCTTGCGGCGCATGCAACCCCTGCAATCCATGCGCGGCAAGCGCCGGCGCTGGCGCGACCGAGTGCTACGTGCCTCGGCTTTGGAACGCCTCGGCCTGCAACCCGTGCAATCCGTGTGCAGCAAAGGCAGCATGTGGTGCCTGCAATCCCTGCAATCCATGTGCGGCGAAAGCCGCTTGCGGCGCTTGCAATCCGTGTAATCCTTGTGCCGCCAAAAATCCGTGCGCGGCTTCAGCGTGCGGCGCCTGCAATCCTTGCGCGGCAAAGGCAGCCTGCGGCGCCTGCAATCCGTGCAATCCTTGTGCCGCTAAAAATCCATGTGCTGCGTCGGCCTGCGGTGCCTGCAATCCATGTGCGGCAAAGGCGGCCTGTGGCGCATGCAATCCATGCAATCCTTGTGCCGCCAAAAATCCATGCGCGGCTGCAAATCCATGCGCAGCTGCAAATCCCTGCGCTGCTTCAGCCTGCGGCGCATGCAATCCGTGCAATCCGTGCGGAGCCAGTGCAGCAGCCGATCCGGATGATCTGAACCTCACAGCCGAAGAGGTTGCTGCGCTCTATGACTGCATGAAACCGCAGATGGCGAAGCTCTACAAGGGCGGCGAACATTGGGCCGTAAACAAGTGGAAAGGCTTCAAGAATGTCACAACCCATGCCTATCCCAGTGCCACCCACGGCAACCGGTTTGTCATAAATTACGTCAACAAGATCGGCGCTGCGGCCTATGCCAAATTCGAGGAAATCGGCACGGCGCCGACGGGAACAACCGTCGCCAAACCGAGCTTTACCGTAAGCGCCGCAGGCCAGGCGTCCATAGGACCGCTGTTCATCATGGAAAAAATGGTGAACGACTTCAACGCGGAGACAGCCAATTGGCGCTACGCCATGATCATGCCAGGCGGCGCGACAGCCGGCGTCACCGGCGGTCCGAACAGCAGCGCCATGGGATTCTGTCATGAGTGTCACGTTGGGGCGGAAGACGCAGACCACCTGTTCTTCCTGCCCGAAGATGTGCGCGCGAAATAGCGCGAACCGTCAAGGCAACAACAACGAAAAGGGCCCGGTAGCGGGCCCTTTTTATTTGCCGGCGAGCGATCGCAACCGCCAGTCGCCTTTCATATTTGAGTAACGCCGGCGATGTGGTAAGCGCAATTGTTGAATACGGTCATTTGCGACGGTGGGCTTATGTCGAGAATTCGTGCCATTCTGTTCGACAAGGACGGAACATTGCTGGATTTCAATGCGACCTGGCTCGACTACATCCGGCAGTTGGCAGTGGAAGCGGCCGGCGGAGAGGAACACCGATCAGTGAAGCTGCTGGAAACGGTGGGATTTGACGCAGCATCGGAGGCATTTCGCCCAGGATCCGTGGTCGCAGCGGGAACAAGTGTGGATATCATCGCCGGAATGTATCCCGATCTGTCGGCTGAAGAATTGAGACCGTTGATCAGGGATGCCGACGCGCGCGCCGCTGTCGTGGCCAGCGAAAAAGCGGTGGCCATCCCCGGCTCGATTGAAGCTCTGACCCAACTGCATGGCGCTGGATTCCGTCTCGGCATAGCCACGAATGACGCAACAATTGGCGCAGAACAGACCCTGCTTGCGTTCGGGATCGCCAACCTGTTCGACGCTGCATACGGGTATGACGCGGTTGCCAATCCCAAACCGGCTCCCGACGTCATCTTTGCTTTCGCAGACTCCGTTGGCGTTCCAGCAAGCGAGGTCGCGATGGTCGGCGACAATCTGCATGATCTCGAATGCGCCCGCTCGGCCGGAGCGGGTCTGGCGGTTGGCGTGTTGTCCGGCAACAGTTCGCATAACGATCTGGCCTCATTGGCCGACGTCGTATTACCTTCGGTCACAGACTTGCCGGACTACATGGCCGCGAGGCGCACCTGAATAACCACAAAATGTACTAGTCTCGCAGTTCGCGGCGGAGAATCTTGCCGACATTGGTTTTCGGCAACTCGTCGCGGAACTCGATGTGTTTGGGGCGCTTGTAACCGGTCAGGTTCTCCTTGCAGAAAGAGAGCACATCGTCGGCGCTGAGCGCCGGATCCTTCTTGACCACGAACAGCTTGGGAACCTCGCCGGAATGTTCATCCGGTACGCCGATAGCGGCAGCTTCGAGAACGCCGGGATGGCCGGCGACGACGTCTTCGATTTCGTTCGGATAAACATTGAAACCGGAAACCAGGATCATGTCCTTCTTGCGATCGACGATCTTCACATATCCGTCCTTGTCCATGAAGCCCATGTCCCCGGACTTGAAGAAACTGTCCTTGGTCATGACCTTGGCGGTCTCCTCTGGCCGGTTCCAATATCCGGCCATGACCTGCGGCCCGCGAATACAAATCTCGCCGACCTCACCGGTCGGCAGATCCTTTCCGTCCTCATCGCGAATTGCGATTTCTGTCGATGGCACCGGCAATCCGATTGTGCCGGTGTAGTCGGTGTCGAAGCGGTTGGCCGTTGCAACCGGTGAGGTCTCCGATAGACCGTAACCTTCTGAAATACTGCAGCCGGTCATCGCCTTCCAGCGTTCCGCGACAGGCGCCTGAACGGCCATGCCGCCGCCGAGCGTTAGCAGCAGGTTGGAGAAATCCAGTTTCTGGAAATCCTCATTGTTGAGCAGCGCGTTAAACAGCGTATTCAATCCGGGAAATACGTGGAACGGGTACTTCTGCAGTTCGCTGACGAACGCCGGTATGTCGCGCGGATTGGGTATGAGTATGTTGTGCGCGCCCTGCTGCATACCCATCAGTGCATTCACCGTGAGCGCAAAGATGTGGTAGAGCGGCAGCGCACAGATATAGGTCAGTCGGTCAGGCCGCGGATTGTTGACATAGGCGCTCTCCACCCAAAGGGCGTTTTGCGCGACATTGGCCAGCACATTGCTGTGTAGCAGCGTTGCTCCCTTTGAAACGCCGGTCGTACCGCCGGTATATTGCAGAAATGCCACATCGTCTGCGCCGACATCGACTGAGCCGAGATTTCCGGCTGACCCCTCCGACAGCGCATCGTTGAATTTCTCGTGGCCCGGAATTGACCATGCGGGGACCATTTTTTTCACCGAGCGGACTACGAAATTGACGATCAGCCCTTTTAGGCCCATCAGGTCGCCCATGGTGGCAACGACGACATGTTTTATGTCCGTCTTCGCGACCACTGCTTGCAGCGTCGTTGCGAAATTCTCGAGAATTACAATGGCTTCGGCGCCCGAATCCTTCAGTTGATGCTCTAATTCGCGAGCCGTATAGAGCGGATTCACGTTGACGACGGTATATCCGGACCTCAATGCGGCCATCATGACCACCGGATATTGCAGGATATTGGGCATCATGATGGCGACACGAGCGCCTTTTTCCAAACCCTTCGACTGGAGATAGGCGCCAAAGTTGGCCGACATCATCTCAACATCGGAAAACGTCAGCGTTTTTCCCATACAGGTGAATGCCGGTCGATCGCCAAATCGCTTGCAGGCATCGACCATCAGATCGCCAATGCTCGGAAACTCAGCCTCTGCAATCTCGTGGGCAACGACATCTGGATAGTTTGTGAGCCAGGGCTTGACCGGAGCCTTGGCAGCCGGTTTGCGGGACCTGGTTGCAGGTGCCTTTTTTGCTGCCGGTTTTTTGGCGGTGCTTTTTGATGTTGTTGCCTTAGCCACATCTTCCTCCCTGAAGAGCATAAGAGCCCGGCATGCTTTGTCCGCGCCGGTTGATCCGTCGACGAGATTACGGTGATTGGGTGTTCGGGCGCAAGCTTCCGCTGCGTCGCCGCACTGCTTATATTCTACTGTCCATAGCCGGAAGCCGTTTTCAGATATTCATCTTCCTCAGGCGTATTGTCCCGGCCCAGCGCCCGGTTGCGATGCGGAAACCGTCCGTACTTCGCAATAACGTCCCGGTGTTCGATGCAGTATTTGAGATTGTTCTCGTTGCCCAGCGCCTCAAACAATTCGACTGCCAGCTCCTGGTCCGCAAGCGATTCCGAATGCATCAGCGGCATGTACATGAACGAAATTCTGTTCTGCTCAAGACCGGTATTGAAGCCGGCGTCGACGGCGCTACGCGCCAATAATGCGGCGATACGGTCCGAACCGAATGCCGCAGCCTGACCGCGAAACATGTTTCGCGGAAACTGGTCGAGCACGATGATCGCGGCAAGCGCAGTGTCTGGATCCGATTGATTCAGATCGGGAGGATCGGTCTTCAATCGCGCGTAAAGTTCGCCAAATCGCTCGCGAATCGCCTCGTCGACCGCATCGTTCTGTTTGAACCAGTCATCCGGCGACAGCTCATCAAACCAGAATGAGATTACTTGTTCCGACCAAGTGGACATTGCGACTTGTACTCCCGCCGAGTTCCAATCCCGGATACCATTGCACCAATCACCGAAAGTGGATGGAAATTGCCAACGCTGTCAATGGCGGCATTATTGCAGTGAAACAAAAAATGAATTCGTGCTTTTTCATATAGTTACTTGAATTCCAAATTGTATTCTGTAATTCTAATTCAGTTATGGCGTATTCTGTAAAACAAACCTCCCAATTACTGGTAAAAATACAATCTAGCCGTGTTATAGAAAAAACAAGCCCGCGCTTCTCGGCCCGCACGATGATGGGTGCTTCGAGAACGATTCACCCCCGATTGGAGCTGCTGTATTCGGCAGATACGCCAGAACCGTTCAAAATGTCTCGCGGCAACAACTGGTACATCGCCGACCTCGATCCGGAAGGCGAGTTCGCCGCCGCCGGGACGGAGATCAATGCCTGGGACGCCTGTCATCGGCTGATACGAAGCGGCATCGGCATCGATGGCGCGACGGTCCAGTTCGCGGAGCCGGATTTCGAGCAGCAATGGCTGCCCGATTCAGCGGACGACGCGCTCGGCTTCGGCGGTGTTCGCTCAGGGCCGCCCAAGCAGCAGGACTGGCGTTACAACACACATCCCGACAACAACTGGTTTCGCGATGCCCAGCACTCGCAGCTGAATGCAGCGCGCGACGCGGTCAGCGCTTTGGGCATCGGCGATCAGGTCCGCATTGCGCATCTCGATACCGGATTCGATCCGGATCACAGGACCGTTCCGGTCAATCTGGATCGCAATCTGCAGAAAAATTTCGTTGAGAAAAACCGGCCGGATGACGCGACCGATACGACATCCGGTCTGATCTCAAATCCCGGCCACGGCACAGCCACGCTGGCAATCCTGGCAGGGGCCGAATGGTCGGACAGCGGTGACGGGGCCGCACCGGTCGGAGGCGCACCGCAAGCGCATGTCGTTCCTATTCGCGTGGCAAACTCGGTCATCCTTTTCAAGAATAGCGCCATCGCCCGCGCCCTTGACTACGTGATTTCGCTTTCGACCAATCCCGCCACACGCATCGATGTCGTGACCATGAGCATGGGAGGCGTTGCATCAAAAAGCCTGGGCGGAGGCGATCAACCGTGCATATGATGCCGGCATTTTCATAGTCACGGCGGCGGGCAACAATTACGGCAACATGCCGACACGAAAAATAGTCTACCCGGCGGGGTTCGACCGGGTCGTCGCCGCTTGTGGAGTTCAGGCAATCAAGGGTTCCGGCTATACGCCATATGCCGACCTGGCCCTAACGCTGATGGCGGGAAACTACGGGCCACCCAACAAGGCAAAATACGCGCTCGCTGCATTCACGCCGAACGTGCCCTGGGCGCGGATCAATTCCGGCGCAATCGTCGATTTCGACGGAGGCGGAACCTCTTCGGCAACGCCGCAAGTGGCCGCGACTGCAGCGTTATGGATCGCCAAAAACCGCAAGAAACTGGAAAAATACGATCATCTCTGGCAGCGGATTGAAGCCACACGCGCTGCCCTATTCAGCAGCGCGGATGCGCCCGGCGCCGAGCATTACGGCAATGGCGTTTTGAAAGCCAATGGCGCGCTGGCGGTGGCGCCGGCAAAGGCCAGCAGGCTAAAAAAACGCCGCCGCGACAAGGCTGGCTGGTCGATTGTCAAACTGTTTGGCGGATTTTCGGCCGCGGGAAGCGAGAAAACACGCAAGATCGAAGTCGAAATGCTCGATATCGAACTGGCGCAATTGGCCCAGCGAATACCGGAACTGGCCGAACTGGTTGGCGATGCAGACGAACCCGACGATGATGGCGCAATTCTATCTCAAATCGCCGAAATTTTGCAGAATGAGACCGATGTATCCGAGACGCTTCGCGGAGTTCTCAAGCGCGCAACACCGCAAAAGCCCGAACACGTGCCTGAAGACAGCGAAGTCGATCGAGGCTTGCTGGCAGATCAACGGTTGGAAAATGCACTCGATCCGCCGGTTGCCCAGCCGACCCACCGCAATCTCAGAATCTATTCGAGCGACCCGGCCGCCACGACCATTGCCGGAAATCGCGAACTGGCGCAGACCGTCGTGTCGCTGCCATGGTCTCCGATTGCCCGAGGCCCCATCGACGAGTATTTGGAGATCATCGATATCGATCCGGCGAGCGGTGCCTGTTACGCACCGGCGGACCTGAATCATCCCGCCATATTGGCGCAAGATGGTCTGGAACCGTCCGAATCCGACCCGCGTTTCCACCAGCAGATGGTTTATGCGGTAGCCAGAAAAACCATTGGACATTTCGAAGAGGCACTTGGGCGCGTCGCCCTGTGGTCGGCCAAACTTGTGCGCCGGGATGGAAAATACGACGACCGCTTTGTTCGGCGGCTGCGCATCTATCCCCACGCATTGCGGGAAGCCAATGCCTATTACAGCCCGTCGAAGAAAGCGTTGTTGTTCGGCTATTTCACCGAGCCTGAAGGCATGGAGCGGGGATTGGCGCCGAACTCGACCGTGTTCACCTGCCTTTCATACGATATCATCGCGCACGAGACCTCGCATGCCTTGCTCGATGGTCTGCACCCGCGCTTTGCCGAAGCCGGCAGCGACATGCGTGCATTTCACGAAGCGTTCTCAGACATGGTGGCACTGTTCCAGCATTTCACCCACCACGATGCCCTGCGCGACAGCATCCGGCGCAGCGAAACGAAAACCAATTTCGACCACATGTTGACGTCGCTTGCCGTGCAGTTCGGGCGTTCGCTCGAGGGACGGTCTGCCTTGCGCTCGGCGCTTGGGCGCAGATGGGACGAACGTCTTGGCAAGGACGTACCCATGACCGTTTTGAACACCCAGTCCGAACCGCACGAAAGGGGCGCAGTCCTGGTCGCTGCGGTTTTCGATGCCTTTCTCGACATCTACCAGCGCCGCAGCGCTGATCTGATGCGCATCGCCACCGGCGGCACCGGTGTCATGCCGGATGGCGAAATGCCGCCGGATCTGGTCAACCGCCTGGCGCGCGAAGCATCGAAGACCGCGGGTCATATTCTGCGGATGGTCATCCGGGCGCTTGATTACTGTCCTCCTGTGGACATTACATTTGGCGATTATCTGCGCGCGATGATCACCGGCGATCTCGATCTTGCGCCAGTCGACAGTTACGACTACCGCACATCGGTCGTTTCGGCATTCCGCAATCGCGGTATCCATCCCGACAATGTCACCTCGATTTCGCCCGACAGCCTGAGGTGGGAATCGCCGGAGATCCGCGATTTCGATCTCTTGCCCTTTATTGAGGACAACTTTCTAAACGAAAAGAACTTTAAGTGGACGCTGGAATCGGATCGGTTGGAGGCTTATCGCGGATCGAAATCTGCAGCCGGCAAACTAAACCTGTGGCTCAAAAAGGTTTTCGGTGAACGTCCAAATGGACACGAGGAATGTCTGCATCTCGGATTTTCACTTGAACGAAAGCCGGAAACCCGCCCGCTTGGCCAGGAAGGCAAGCTCAGCCCGTTCGAAGTCCATTCGGTCCGACCGGCGCGCAGGATCGACACCAGCGACCAGGAACAACTCGATATCATTATCGAGATCACGCAAAAAATGGATTGCCAAGAGCGGTGAATTCTATCGCGGCGGGGCAACCTGGATTGTCGACGGGAAATCGGGAAAAATCCGCTACTGCGTTCGAAAACGGGTTGCCCATGAAGGCAGGATAAAGCGTGAGTATGCGATGAGAGAACACGCCGATCATGGTCTGCGTTCGGCATACCAACGCGATGCCGACGGTCACGGTGAACCGTTTGCGGTTGCGCATCGCGATACCGGGAGACAAGAGCCATGAGCGCCGTGTTCAGAGCAAAGGTCAGGATGTACCGGCAGGGAATTGGCGACTGCTTCCTGGTTCGGCTACCTCGCCCCGGCAAAACACCCATGGCCATCGTGATCGATTGCGGGGTTGTGCTCGGTACACCGGACGCAAGAGATATGATGGCCGCCGTTGCCGACGATCTGCAAAAGACAACAGGTGGCGATCCTGCAACCGGCAAACCGGGCCGGATCGACCTTCTGGTCATCACGCACGAGCATTGGGACCATGTTTCCGGGTTTTCCCAGGTCAAGGACTGGACGGATCGATTTGAGGTTCAGCAAGTATGGGCAGCCTGGACTGAAGATCCGGACAATGCGCAGGCGCAAAAACTGGACAAGGCCAAAAAGCATGCAATGGCCGCGCTCCGGGGTGCCGCGATGCGGGCGGGCGCCGCTGGTGATGGTGCCGATGGCGAGTTGATGAGTTCGCTGTTCGGATTCTTCGGCATAACGATGGAAGATGCGGTGCGCGGGTTTGATCCGTTTAGTGAGGAAGAGGCCCAACTCGGTTTTTCGGCACGCGCCACGACACGATCGTCGCGCAACATCGCATTAGCATGCGGCAAGGCCGATCCGGTCTATCTTAAGCCGGGCGGCGATCCGATCGCGCTTGACGAAGACGGCGACGTCAACGTGTACGTCCTCGGCCCGCCGACAAATGAAAAGCTCCTGAAAAAGGCCAATCCGTCGAAAGCCGATCCCGAAACCTATTCATCCGAACACGAGTTCACGAAGGCGCTCGCCAGTGTTCTGGGTGCGGCGCCAATGCCGCTCGGCGCGGATGATCGCGCCGGCAACCCGTTCGCCGGAGCGTTTGAGATCCCGGTTGCACGCGCCAAGTCGGAAGGGTTCTTCCGTGAGCGCTATTTCGAAGCGACCGATGATGTCCCAAGCACACGGAGTAGTCCCAAAAAGCCCGATATTCACGACAAGGCGAGCTGGCGCCGAATCGATAATGACTGGTTTGGATCTTTCACCGAACTGGCAATGAAACTGGACAGCGCAACAAACAATACAAGCCTCGCCCTGGCGATCGAAATCGGCGGAAGCGGCGGAGATATCTTGCTGTTTCCTGCAGACGCTCAGGTCGGCAACTGGCTGTCCTGGCACGATGTCGAGTGGGAAGGAGAAGGCGCGGACACAACCGCCAAAAACCTTCTGGAGCGAACCGTATTCTACAAGGTTGGTCATCACGGCAGCCACAATGCGACGCTCAAAGAACAAGGCCTCGAGTTGATGAAGCATGGCGGACTGACGGCCATGATACCGGTCAATCACAAGATTGCGGTAAAAAAGGGTTGGGATGAAATGCCGCTCAACTCGCTGGTCGCACGATTGCGCGAAAAGACGAAAGGCCGGGTGTTGCAGGCTGACCAGCCGCCACCAAAACGCCCAGCCGGGACGTCGAAAAAGGATTGGAAAGCATTCAAGGACCGTCTGACGGTCGGCGACAACAATCTGTGGTATGAGCTGACGTTTTGAGATCACATTGCATGATGACGCATTGACCGCGAGGCATGATCGCGCCCAGCGGGTCCGGTCAGCAATTGCGGCTCGAAAGATAATCCCCGACCCGGTCCAGTGCTTTTGCGATATTGGCCTCCGAGTTGGCATAAGAAATGCGAATGTACCCTTCGCCGAGTATGCCGAAGTCCGGACCGCCGATCAGTGCCACTCCGGCATTCTCAAGCAGGTCGGAAGCCAGTTCCTTTGCCGGCAATCCGGATTTGGAGATATTGGCGAAGGCGTAAAATGCTCCCTTTGGAGTGCTGCATGATACACCCGGCAGCTGATTTGCCCGCTCAACGACAAGCTTCCGCCGGCGGTCGAATGCGGCCAGCATGGTTTTCACTTCATCCTGTGGTCCGTCAATCGCGGCGATCCCGGCATACTGGCTCGGTGCATTCACGCATGACCAGCAGTTGACCGCGAGCTTTCGCATCAAATCGCAAAGTTTGTCCGGCCAGATTGACCATCCCATGCGCCAGCCGGTCATCGACCAGGTTTTCGACCAACCGTTGAGGATGATCAGGCGGTCGCGTATCTCGGGGTAGGTGAGAAGCGAGGTATGGGTTTCGCCGTCATAGGTCATCACGTCGTAAATCTCGTCCGACATGATAGCCGCATGAGGATGGTCTGCCAGTCCGGCGACAAGCTTGTCGATTTCCGGTTTCGGCGTCACACCGCCAGTCGGATTGGCTGGCGAGTTCAAAATGATGAGCCGTGTTTTTGGCGACAACAAAGACAGCGCTTCTTCGGCCGAAAAGGCAAATCCATTTTCTTCGCGGACGGGAATGGGAACCGGTGTTGCACCGGTGTATTCGATCAGGGAACGGTAGATCGGAAATCCCGGATCAGGATACATGATCTCCGCCCCGGGTTCACCGAACATCACGATACCACCGAACATACCGGGCTTGCCGCCGGGCGTGATCATCACCCTGTCTGGAGAGACCTCAACACCCGTCATGGTCAGTGTGCGCCGCACCACGGCTTCCCTCAGTGGCAGGATTCCGTTGGCCGGCGTGTAACCGAAATGCCCGTCGTGCAACGCCTTGATGGCGGCTTCGACAATATGCTGCGGCGTTGGGAAATCAGGCTGGCCGATTCCGAGATTGATGATGTTGCGGCCGGCCTGCTGAAGCGCTGTGGCGCGGGCGAGAACCGCAAATGCGTTTTCTTCGCCGAGACGGTCAAATGCGGCTACTGTCTGGATCATCGGGCAATAAGGTCTGGTTCTATTCGGCAAGCGCGTTAAAGTCGCATGGAATGCAATCAATTGCCATAGATGAAGCAGCCGGCGCATGACCGAAGATCTGAAAAACTGGACCGCACGCCCACGACCCGAACGGGTCGTTCTTGACGGACGGTATGTGAGATTGGAACCGTTCAGTGCCGGCACACATGGAGACAGTCTCTATGAGGCTGCGAGCTGTGCAGACGCCGACCGCCGCTTTCGCTGGTTGCCGGAATATCCGCCCAAATCCCGCGAAGCATTTCAACCGTGGCTGGAAAAAGCGGAAGCCAGCGAAGATCCTATGTACTTCGCCGTTATCGACAGGCAATCGGGCAAGGTCGGCGGGCGACAGACCCTGATGCGAATGGATCCGGCAAACGGCGTCATTGAAACCGGGCACATCTATTGGGGACCATTGATTTCACGCCGGCCCGCATCAACCGAAGCATTCTATCTTTTTGCCAGATACGTCTTCGACACGCTTGGCTATCGCCGGTTTGAGTGGAAGTGCAACAATAACAATGAAGCGTCCAAGCGGGCCGCATTGCGATATGGCATGCAGCCTGAAGGTGTCTTTCGGCAGATGAGTGTGACAAAGGGAGAAAACCGCGATACCGCATGGTTCTCCATGATCGACAAGGAATGGCCCAGGGCAAAGGCTGCATTTGAAGCCTGGCTTGCGCCGGAGAATTTCGACCGGAACGGTGAGCAGGTCAGGCGGTTGGAAGAGATTAGAGCGTGTCCGGCTTAACTGGGAGCGGTTTGATGGCAAGCATTTTTCACATCAGCAAGGAGAATACCGCAGCGCGATGTTGCCATCGTGCGAGGATTTCGACGGTGCTGATGGGGAAAAGACTGCCAAGCCGGATGCACTTGAAGCGTTTGAACTGTATGGATGAACCGCAATCGTTTGAGCTTGGCTTTTTGCGCCCTGGTCTTCGTCGCGCGGGTCTAACGGTGTTCACACCGCGTCGCCCCACGCTCCTTGCCGGAACACAAAATCCCTGCGTTCAAACGATTCCATTTAAACCGGATACGCTCTAGGCACGGCAATGAACAAGGATAACCGCAACGCCGCCATTGCCGCACTAATCATTATTCTGGTCTTCGGTCTTGGCGCCTATTTTCTGCCGACGATTATGCTCGCCGTCGGGGAAATCTCGACCGTGGCTGCTGCAATCATTGGATCCGCCTTTGTCGCCGCCTTCTTCGTGGTGTTCTGGCTGCGCGGCAGGGCAAAGCGGTGACGGGCGGCCTCAACCACTCAGACTGGCAGACAGCAGGACCAAGCCGATCAGAAAAACCAGCAGGGCCCCGGTGATTTCTATTCCCGAGTGAACGCTCCGGCCGAGCTTCCCCTGGCCTGACAACCGCATCGCAACCGATTTGGCAGTAACGGCGAGTGAAGCAAGAACCGACACGGTGATCGCCGTTCCGATCGACATCGCAAACACTGAAGCAATGCCTCCGAGCCAGAGCTGATTGAGAAACGCGAATGTCAGGACGATCAACGCGCCGGAGCAAGGCCTGATACCGACGGCGGCAATGGCCGCCCATGCAGTTCTCCAATCGAATTCGCTGCCACCCAGATCGGTCGGATCGGGAGCATGCGCGTGTCCGCATGTTGCACAGACATCGCCGTCGCCATCATGGCCGTGATCGTGCGGGTGATGACCGGCGCCGCCTGCAGCGTGTCCGGCCGGTATTGCAGTGGCAATGGCAGGTGCCACCAGTGCCGGCTTCAGCTTGCGCCATAGAAGCAAGGCGCCAAATCCGGCAATGAGCCCGTAGCTTGCCACCTCCAGCGTTTTGGCGGCGTCGCCCATCGACACCGAAGTGCCCCTGAACACAAGAAACACCAGTCCCATGACCGTGATTGCGGTAAGGCCCTGAAGAAGCGACGACAGAAACGACAACACGATACCGCGTTTCAACGCCACTTCATTGGCCAGCATATAGGATGAAATTACAGCCTTGCCGTGTCCCGGGCCGGCGGCATGAAAGATGCCATAGGCGAAGGAAAGCCCGACGAGTAACCACAGTTTTGCCGGATCCTCTCGCATTGCCTTCAACGCACCGGTCAGCGAGCGATAAAATTCCTGCTGCAATCCGTTGACCCATGCCAACATTCCGGCAAACAAGCCGGTCGACGGGACAGTCGCCTCACCGGCGCCGATGCCAAGCGAGCTTTGTGCATACGCCGTCGCGGGCCAAATGGCCAACGAGACGATGCTGATCAGCACACTCAAGCGCGCGGCCCGCTTGCTGATCAGCATGTTAGCTCCAAGCGAGTGGCAAAAATCTTGGAAAGGTCGTTCTGGTCCGTCGTGTCGTAAAAGGCCTGGGTAAGCGACTGTTGATTTTGCGCAATTGCTTCATCGGGATCCGGCCTTACCACCAGGCTTTTGCACGATTCCGGCAGGTTATCGACGGCCATCATTGAGTCTTCGACAAAATCGATCGCGGTATAAAATGTCGGATCATAGACACCGATTGCGGTTTTACCGCTCAGTGTCATTGCCGTCTCGGGTTTGCTCTCGAACAGGATAATCAACTGATCGTCCTGGATGTCGGCAATCAGCGCTTCGGGTGCGCTCATCGGCACGTCGGAACCGTTTCGGGTGACAAGCTGGAAATAGTTGAACTCTGCAAGCGATTCATGAACCGTTGTTGCGACCGCCTGCAGTTCGGATTCATCCAGCTTCAAATCGCTGTTGGTATCGAACTCAATCAGCACCGTCGAAGTAAACACTTCATCGAAACGCCACAGATGACGCAATGCCGCTATGCGGTCTTCCTGCACGACAACGTCGAGCCTCGCTTCGGCAAACACGTGGGGATGTGCAGAAAGCGGAGCGGCCGAAAACAGCAGCATTGTTCCTACTATCGCTGTCGATACCGGATTATGACGTAATCGCATGACTTCCCCTCAAAGCCCTTGTTCGGGCTACATTTCAAGAAAAATAGGGGCCAAATTTGGGCTTTGAGTTAATCTGCCTTCAGTTTGTTGTGATCCTTGAACCACGCAGCCAGATGATCGACAAGCGCCCTCACCTTGGCAGGTAGATAACGCCGATGCGGATAAACCGCATAAATCCCCGCTTCGGTGCCGATAAACTCGTCGAGCAGCGGCACCAGTTTTCCTGTGCGGAGTTCATCTTCAATGACAAAATCGGGGATCAGTGAGAAACCTAGGTTTGACAGGACAGCAGCCTTGACCGCGTGCGGACTGTTCACTTCAATCGGTCCCGACACCTTTACCGTCAGTTCGCCATCGTCCTTGCCAACGAAGGACCAGTTGTTGCGCCAGCGCGCGTTGGTGTCGATGATGCACGGCAGATCGGCAAGTTTCGTGGGATGATCAGGCTGACCGAACCTGGAGATAGCTTCCGGTGTGGCGCAGAGGCGCACACCAAAATCGCTGAGTTTGCGGGCGATCAGTGTGGAGTTTTCCAGTTTCGTGATGCGGATCGCCAGGTCAAAACCCTCTTCAACCAGATCCACCATCCTGTCATCGAGGCTGACATCGAGCACTGTATCCGGATATTGGGTTGCAAAATCGATCAGCGATTGCCCGATAGGCGCATCGGCAAAACTGCGCGCCGCGGACAGTTTGATGCGGCCGCGTACATCGCCGCCGGAATCGCGAACGGAATCGGACAGGCTGTCGATATCGCGAACGATTTCCAGTGCTCGACGGTAGTAAGTGTGCCCGGTTTCCGTCAGCGAGAATTGGCGCGTCGTGCGATTGAGCAGAAGTGCGCCCAGATCGTCTTCCAGTTCTCGAACATATTTCGAAAGCAGTGCCTTTGAGCGGCCGACGTTCCGTGCGGCCGCCGAAAAGCCCTCGGCATCGACGACTTCTATGAAGGCCCGCATCCGGGTCAGCGTATCCATGATCAGGCGTCCTTTCCGGCAGCTTTCAAAATTCGCCGGCCGAGCGAAATCAGCGCACGGTCGCACCCTTGTGGTCCCAGTATCGAGATGCCGAACGGCGCCCCATCTACTTGTCCAAGCGGCAACGTGATTTGCGGAAATCCCGACAGCCCGGACAAACACAAAAGGCGTAGCGCCCGCTCGCGATAATCCTGTTGGCTCTCGAAACTGTCGGCTCTCAGAGGCGCCGCTCCCGGGACGGTCGGCATGATGATACAGCTTTCGTTCCCAAGCGCCGCCGCAAGATCGGCACGGAATCCGTCACGACGCTTGGTTTCGAGCTCGACCGTCTCTGCGCTGATCCCGGAGCCGAATTCAAAGCGCTCTCTCACGCCCGGTCCCAGGTCGCGGTTACCGGCCGTCAGCCAGTTTCGATGGCTTTGCCAAGCTTCTTCCGCCTGCAGGTGCCGGAAACACCAATACAGGTCTTCAATACTGTGGTTTTGAAGCTCGAATCCACTGGCGTTGCCAAGCACGGTTTCGATGATCAGTGCATTCTCGCCGTACTCTTCGGTTGCTTTGTCATCGACCTGCGCTTCCAAATGGGGCAGCCGCAGAACCCGGATCAGCGGCGCATTGTTCTCATCTTCGCCAAGCAGAACTTCCGCCACCTTTTCATAGAGTGCGCCATCGCGAGCAAACCAGCCAAATGTGTCGAATGAAGGCGCCAGCGGCATTGTGCCATCAAGTCGAATCCTCCCATGGGTGGTACGAAGCCCGATCAATCCGCAATAGCTTGCAGGCGCGCGAATGGATCCGCCGGTGTCGCTTCCGGTGGCGATGTCGGCCAGCCCGGCCGCCACCGCGGCCACGGATCCGGATGATGAACCGCCGGTCACACGATCGGGCGCGCGAGGATTGATCGGCTGCGCGTAATGGGCATTGTGCCCCGTCAGCGAGAATGCGAATTCGTCGGTCTGGGTTTTCCCGATGAACCTGGCGCCGGCATCAAGCAGGGATTGGACAGCCGGCGCGGTCGCTGTTGCCGGCCGGGCCTCGGTAAGCTTGTGCGGATTTCCACAACCGGTCGGATATCCTTCGACATCGAATATATCCTTAACCGCCAATGTCGCTCCGGCCAGAGGTCCTGATTGCGGCTGTGGATCGGTGGCTTTCGCATTGGAAACGAACGCGTGGAACTCATCGAACTGCATTTTCGACTCCGGTCTGTTTCCGCAATACTGACTTCCCGCCACTTTGACCCCTACGGACTGGACAGTTCAAGACCTCGATCGGTAATCTTCAAGCATGCTTCCCAATTGGCAAACGGCGCCAGAGGCCCATGTCAAACGAAAAAACCCGGCCTTTAAGGCCGGGTTTCGAGATGTTCTCGCTCCGTCGGTCAGATGATCTGGCTAAGCGCCATCGCCACCGACATGTCGCCATCAATCTTCAACTTGCCTTGCATGAAAGCCGAAGTCGGATCGAGATCACCGGCGATCATTGCCTCAAGATCGTCCTTGGACAGCGAAATCGTGCATTCGGTTTCCCGATCCTCAGTCGAAACAGACTCGCCATCGATGACGATCACACCGTCATCACCGCAGTCGAATTTGACCGAACGGCTGAAACCGCTTCCTTCTGCGCCCTTGCGCATTTTGTCGGCAATTGCATCCATTTTTATGCTCTCTCCGGTTGAGTAAATTACGATCAGGAATGCCAGCATTTGCGGCTAAACTCAACCGTCACAGAGCACAGAAGGATTGAAAAGGCAAGTGATTGACGTTTACGTTAACGTGACTTAGCGTAATAACAAACCTCCCAATGCTCCAGGCACATTGGGCGCAAAGTCGAGACCGAGGAGCCCGTCATGCAGTTTACTCCGGAACACGAGGAACTCAGGCGAACCATCGCAAAATTCATTGAAACCGAGATCAATCCATATGTCGACGATTGGGAAGAGGCGGAACAGTTTCCCTCGCATGAGATGTTCAAAAAACTCGGCGATCTGGGCTTGCTCGGAATCAAATATGATCCCGACTATGGCGGGCTTGGATTGGACTTTTCCTATTCAATGGTCATGGCCGAAGAAATGGGGGCGGTAAACTGCGGCGGCATCCCGATGGCAGTCGGCGTTCAAACCGATATGTGCACGCCGGCGATGAACAGATTCGGCTCCGATCACGTCAAGCGCAACTTCCTCGCTCCGGCGATTGCCGGCGATGCGGTCGGTTGCATCGGCGTATCGGAACCGGGCGGCGGTTCCGATGTGGCTGCGGTCAAGACCAACGCCAGAAAAGACGGCGACGACTATGTAATCTCTGGTACGAAGATGTGGATTACCAACGGATTGCAAGCCGACTGGTGCTGTTTGCTTGCCAACACATCGGAGGGACCTGCGCACAAGAACAAATCCCTGATTGCCGTGCCCATGGATTCGCCGGGCATCGAGCGGCAGAAGATCGACAAGATCGGAATGATTTCGTCAGATACGGCGCAGCTGTTCTTCGACAATGTTCGCGTCCCCCGCAATAATCTGATCGGTCAGGAGGGGATGGGATTCACAATGCAAATGCTTCAGTTTCAGGAAGAACGCTTGTGGGCCGCTGCGAATTCCCTCAAGGCGCTTGACCGCCTTATCGATCTGACAATCGAGTATACCGGTGTGCGCAATGTCTTCGACAAGCCAATTTTGGACAACCAGGTCGTTCATTTCCGGCTTGCGGAATTGCGCACCGAGGTCGAGGCGCTGAGAGCTTTGACATGGAGTGCCGTCGAACAATACGTGTCTGGCAAAGACGTCACCAGACTGGCATCGATGGCGAAACTCAAATGTGGCCGCCTCAACCGCGAAGTAGCCGATTCCTGCCTCCAATATTGGGGCGGAATGGGCTTTACATGGGACAATCCCGTCAGCCGGGCATTCCGAGACGGGCGATTGGCCTCCATCGGTGGTGGCGCAGACGAGGTCATGCTCGGTATAATTTGCAAATTGGAAGGTACGTTGCCGGGAACCAGCAATCGCCGGCCTGGTTAAGCAACGAAAAATCCGGTTTGAGCGCTTGCGCCGCAGACGGCCTTACGCTGATTTCTGAATTGTCGGACCCGGCTGCCCGCGGGCGGTATCGGACTGCCCAACCTGTTCACTGAATTCGGTCAGCAGGTAACTTGCCATTTCCTCGGGACCCATCGGTCTGGAGAACAAATACCCCTGGAAATGGTTGCAAGCCACATCCTTCAGGAAATTCGCCTGTTCCTGGCTCTCCACGCCCTCGGCTGTGATGTTCATTTTCAGCGTTTTACCGAGCGCAACGATGGAACGGAGAATGTCTCGAGCGGCGGGATCGTTGGTCAGAGCACTGACAAAGGAACGATCGATCTTGATCTTGTCGAAGGGAAACTTAAGCAGGTAAGACAGGCTCGAATAGCCGGTACCGAAGTCATCCATGGCGATCGTAACGCCGAGTTTCTTCAGATCACCCAGTTTGCTCAACACCTCTTCTGACCGGTCGATCAGCAGACTTTCGGTAATTTCCAGTTCAAGCCGGCTGGGCTTCAGACCGGATTTGTCGAGCGCATCGCGGACGACTGTTTCAATATCGGTCAGCATGAAGTGTTTGGGCGAGAGATTGACCGCAACAATCATATCGTCGGGCCAGTCATTGGCCGCGTTGCACGCTTCAAAAATCGTCCAGTCGCCGATTTCCTTGATGAGACCGGATTGTTCGGCGATCGGGATAAACTCGGCAGGCGGTACCACACCGCGAATAGGATGATCCCAGCGCACCAGCGCCTCAAAGCCTGTAGCGGTGCCATCATCAGCGGAAACCAGCGGCTGATAATGAAGAACGAATTCCCCGTCGGTAAGCGCTTGACGCAGCTCGATCTCGAGCATTCTGCGCTCGCGAGCATTGGAGTCCATTTCTGCTTCGAAAAACCTGTACATACCGCGACCTTCTTCCTTGGCACGGTACAATGCCAAATCGGCGTTTCTGAGAATCTGATCCGGCCTGGTGCCATTGATCGGAGCCACGGCAATTCCGACGCTGAGACCGATCGAAAGCGTCTCGGAATCAATCTCAAAGGGCTGCTCGATTGTCTTGACCAACCGCTCGGCAAGTATGGAAGCTTCGCTGGTGTCCGACAGGTTCGGCAGGATTATCGCAAATTCGTCACCGCCGAGGCGGGCGACCACGTCGCTCTCCCTGACCTCCTGGCGAATACGGTCTGCCACCTCCATGAGCAAACGGTCACCGACGAGATGCCCGCTGCTGTCATTGACCAGTTTGAACCGGTCAAGATCAAGGTAGAACACCGAGAATGGCGTTCCGTAGCGTTCGAGCCGCGACACGCACTGCCCCAGCATCTCGCCGAAACGAGCCCTGTTCAGCAATCCCGTCAGCGCGTCGTAATGGGCGAGATAGTTGATCTTTTTCTCGGCGGTTTTTTCCGCGGTCACATCCGAGGCGGTACCGATATATCCGCAATAAATGCCGGTCGGGTCATACGTTGCCTTGCCTGACAACCGCCAAACCATTTTCTGACCGTTGATTTTGACAGCGATGTCGACACCGTTGAACGTGCTTTTGGTTGAAATGGCATCGACGATTTCCTGAAGGTGAAATGCCTCACTATCCAGTATCATCCGCACATAGTCGACAAAATCGCGTCCGATGAGATCTTCCTTGGTCATTTCGGTCGCGATCGAAAAGCGATCGGAAACTCGGTCGATCTTACCCTCAGCATCAAATTCCCAGAGCCAGTCGCTGGAATTCTCTTCGAACTCGCGCAGAAGAAGGCTGATGACGTTCTTTTGGTTTTGCGAATCCAGTTCGCGGTGCACATGCTGGATAAACGAACGGGCCGACCGTGTGATGATTGCGACAACGACCGGGATCAGGCTTACCAACATCACCGCAAGCAGGTTTGCCAGAAACGCGGCATCCATAAGCCGGGTGCCGATCACACAAGCAACAATGACTGGAAACAGAAACGTAAAAGCGGCCTGCGGCAAAGACGCGTAGGATATTGCTGCACTGAAAATGACCGCGCCCAGGGCAACTGGCAGAACCACCTGCACCGTCGGCGTCGGAGCTGGCAACAAGATAAACGGCAGCATCGCCCAGACCAGACCGACCAGTCCTGCACTTACAACCGCCCGCCGTGCCGCCTTGACCGGATTCTGCTTCTTGATCTTGCCTTTCTTGGCGCGAAACCAGGATCTGATTCCAAACCCGGTCGCCGTCGCAAGTAAAATCATCCAGGCGGAAACCATCGGAAGGCTTGGTGTCCCGATCGATACGATCAACAAGTGCAGGGCGATAACCATAGCGCCGCACGCAAGCGCCGGCGTCATCTGCACGATGGCATCGATCTGCTCCGACAGGAGCAGATTGCGCGTTCGCGAATCGACTTTCTCTACCAGTATCCTGGAGTCGATTGCTTTCCAAAGCCAACTAAAGAACGAAGAGATCACACCCGTGCCCCGTTTTATTTGCCCAAACAATGGCCTAAACGAGTTAAGGTTGAGTGATATCCGCCCGGTAATGCCGGCTTTTGTCGGCTATAATTAATTTAGCGTATACTAATTATTATTCACCTCATACACGCCGCGTCGGACCGGTTGCTGACGATGGATTCGATATGCTCCAATGGCCGTTCGGGTGTAACGTATATTAAACCATTCTAATTAATCAGAATTTCAAATAAGATTCTTATGGTTCGCTCCAAAGCCGAAACAAGGCGGAATTAAACAGGAGCGGGCAACATCATGGGTAACAAGCGCGGCGACGTGGGGACACTTTCCATTCCTCCTCAGGCATTGACGGGAAGTTTACGGGATTATCGGGCGCCGACAGGAACCGATCTCCTGGGCAGAATTTCCGGTTTTTACGAATGGCAGGAATTGCGACGGCAGTACGACCTTTGGCCCTATGCCAAATCGTCATCAATCGCTCCGAAGACGCATTGCGCCGTACTGACCGATGGTGGCCAGCAGATCGAGGGCGTTAACTTCGCTTCACAGGATTATCTGAGCTTGTCGTCGCACCCTGCCGTCAAGGAAGCGGCGATCGACGCCGTGAGCGAATACGGTGTTCACAGTGCAGGTTCAGCAGCACTGCTGGGCAATACGCGTCATTCGCTCATGCTGGAAAAGGCGATTTCGGAATTCGTTCACAACCGTGAAGTTGTTCTGTATCCAACCGGGTGGTCGGCAGGGTTTGCCGCCATTCAGGGTATTGTCCGGCCAAATGATCACGTCGTTTTGGACGTGCTTGCCCATTCGTGCCTCCAGGAAGGCGCCCGGGCGGCGACGCAAAACATACACTTCCATGGCCATCTGAACGTCGACGGACTCGCTCGCAGGCTTCAGCGAATCCGCGCCCGCGACACCGAAAACGGCATTCTCGTCGTTACCGAAAGCCTGTTCTCGATGCACTCCGACACACCGGACATCGGCGCACTGAGAGCCGTTTGCGACGAGCACAATGCAAAGTTGCTTGTCGACTGTGCGCATGATTTCGGCTGCATTGGAGAAAGCGGCCTCGGTCATATGGGCCTGCAGAACATGATCGACAAAACCGATATCATTATCGGGAGCTTTTCGAAGACATTCGCATCGAACGGAGGCTTCATCGCCATCAAGGAACGATCGGTCGCCGAGTATCTGAAATATTTCAGTGCGACGCAGACCTTCTCAAATGCACTGTCGCCGGTACAGGCGGCGACCGTTTTGGCGGCACTCAAGATCGTTCGCTC
Organism: Rhizobiaceae bacterium; assembly: GCA_963669285.2. GTDB lineage: Bacteria > Pseudomonadota > Alphaproteobacteria > Rhizobiales > Rhizobiaceae > JAWKWH01. Next base: position 62,297 of record CAXXSI010000025.1, read on the forward strand.
CGCAGAAGGTCGCAAACGCCGCGAATCGCTGATGAACAACATTCTTTACATGCGCGCCAGCATGGGAGCCAACGGACTGGAGACGCTGGGAGATCCCTCGCCGATCGTCCCTGTCCGCGTCGGTGCTGAAGGCCTTGCCAGGATCGCATCCCGCGAACTTGGTTCGCTGGGCGGCATCGCCAATCTGGTCGAGTATCCGGCCGTACCGCAGGGCGGCGCCCGGTTCCGTGTTCAGGTCATGTCCGATCATACAAAGGGTGATATCGATGCCTTTGTGAGCCTCATGCGCACGTCGATGCAAAATGCCGAACTGGAGTTCCGCGAGTATCGTGAAAACGGCCACAACGGTCAAAGCGATCTGCGCGAAGTGGCAGCTTCTCAATCTAATGCTGCCTAAGTCCTTAGGAGATTGTCATGGGGATCAAACCGGCGAAAACATTGAGGCTTCTAGCGGTAGATGACGACGCCGCTTCGGCCGAACTTGTCGTTCGGGTGGCGGAAAGATGCGGATACGAGGCGTTTGCCACCTCGGATTCGCGCGGAGTGGTCAATCTCGCCAAGGCATTGATCCCCGATGTGATGGCTGTCGACATCTGTATGCCCAATATCGACGCGCTTGAACTGTTCAAGCTGCTGGCTGAAGCTGACTATCAGGGCTCGATCCTCGTGGTCAGCGGTCAGGAAGAAAACGTGCTTGAGGCTGCACGCAACCGCGCCATTTCCCTTGGCTTGTCAGTGCCTTGCGTTTTGCAGAAGCCACTGGATTTCAAAAAGCTACGTGAAATGTTGATCTCTGACGAAGTCCGCATGGTCGCCTGACTGCCGTGCGACAGCGGCCATGCTTCTGACACTCCCAAAAAAGTACCCGTAACGAAAAACCCGGCCAGCGGCCGGGACAACAGCGTATTCGGTGCGTGTACGCTTTTTGAAGATCTGCCTGTTCAAATGGCCTTGCTTGGCCGCCGCGACATCCGGTACTAAGCAGGTTGGGCCAATGACGTCCCGACGTCCTAGGCCGCCGCCAGGCTCTCCTCCATCTTGCCGAGCAGACGAGGCAGGTCGACTGGCTTTGTATCGAATTCACAACATCCCGCATCCAGGCTTTTGATACGATCGGATTCGAATGCGCTCGCGGTAAGGGCGATGATTGGAATACTTGTCGTATTCGGGTCGGCCTTTATTCGGCGCGTCGCTTCCCAGCCGTCCATTTCACCCAGTCCGATATCCATCAGAATCAAATCGGGCATGATTTCTCCCGCAGCCTCGATGCCGGACGGACCATCCTCGGCGAAGCGGACGATATAGCCGCGCCGTTCCAAGCGCCGCCCCAACACGTCGCGATTGATGGGATTATCCTCGATAATCAAAACAACCGTCATCTCTTCGCTCCTTTCTAATTCCGATACTTCTCTCTACCGCCTAGGCCGTGGCAGGCCTTTTCGCCGATTGACCACCTGCCCGCTCCGCGCCGGATTTGCTATCGATGAGTTTGACCACAGACTTGATCTTGTTGCCGTCAAGCGGTTTTGCAATGCTGCCGACCGCACCATGCTCACTGGCCGATTGAGGCTCGTCCATTACGCTGATGATGATCACGGGAATTGATGCCGTCGCCGGTTCAGACTGGAGTGTATCCAGCACATCCCAACCGTTCAGTCCGGGCATCATGATATCGAGCATAATGGCGCAAGGTTTCACCGTGCGGGCAATCTGAAGCACCATCTGCGGTTCGTCGGTGGAAATCGGGCTGAATCCCTCTTTTACCAGGAGCCGCTCTGCGACCTCAAGGAACGCATGGTCGTCATCGACGACAAGAATTCGTTCGCGCTTTTCACCCTCCGGCGCCGATTGCGAGATACCGGAAAACGACTCCGTGCGCGCCTGGACATCCTCAACCGCTTCTTTGAGCATGAGATCGTCCGCATCCGTCTCTTCGTCGGCCGGGTCGCTGATCATTTCCGCGGTTTTCGCGGGAATTTCGATTGCGAAGCACGCACCCTTGCCGAGTTCACTGGTCACCGAAATCCGGCCACCCATGAGATGACACAGGTTCTGACTCAGCGAGAGGCCGAGGCCGGTGCCTCCGAATTTCGCTGCAATGGCCGGATTCGCCTGTGAGAAATTGGAAAAGAGGCTTTCCTGCTGGGTCTTGCTGATCCCAACTCCCGTGTCGGTTACAGAAATGAGGATCCATGGCTCTCCGTCTGCACGCTCCTCGCGCCGGACCTCCAATATGATCTTGCCGTTCTGCGTGAACTTGGAAGCGTTGCTGAGAAGATTGAATATCGCCTGGCGCAGCTTGGTCGCATCAGCCTGGAATGTACCAATGCTCATATCGCGCTTGTAGATGAACTCGTTGGTATTTTTAGCGGCCAATGGTCGTGCAGTGGATTCAACCTCATCCAGAAGACGGTCGAAATCGACATCTTCCAGATTGAGTTCCATCTTGCCGGCTTCGATTTTGGAGATGTCGAGAATATCGTTGACCATCGCCAGCAGGTGTTTACCGGCGGCACTGATCTTCTGCAGATCGGCGATTTCGCTGCCACGGCCTTCGATCTCGGCGTCCTCCAGCAGAATCTCGCTGTAACCGAGAACCGCATTCAGCGGCGTGCGCAGTTCGTGACTCATTTTGGCCAGGAATTCGGATTTTGCGCCGTTGGCGCGTTCCGCATCTTCCTTGGCATCGGTCAGCATTCGCGTGGTGACCTCGTGGCGGTCGATCTCCTTGAGGAGTTCGGATTGGGAATCGACAACACTGGAATAGTAGCTCGCCATGAGAAAAACGTAGGAAGCGGCGCAGAAGATAGACACAATGCCGACACCGACCATTTGATCCACAGGGATATGGGTCGGAAATGTGCCACCAGCGAGGTAAACCGCGGAGAACGCGGCCAGACCCAGTGCAATTTGCGAGAAGATCACCACACGCGCCTGCATGCTTGATCCAAGATAGAAGAACGCCAGAAGCGGCGCGACAACAAACCAAACCAGGAACGGCGAACTGACGCCGCCGTAGTTGTACGACCCCCAAAGGATGGCGAAAATCAGGTTCATCACCGATCCAAATGCCAGCGTTTTGTAACGGCGCCCCAGAAGTTTCAACGCAATCGGGAAAAACCAGAACAGCGTGATTGAGGCGCCCAAAATGTGCACATGCGGCCAGGGATTTGGGTCGTTCAGAAAAAGAAATACCGTAATCGGATGACCCAATAGCGGTCCGAACAAATGACTGATAAGGAACATTCGCACCCGCTTTTCGCGGTGCAGGTCACCCTGGTAACCCTCCGGCGTGAACCACCTGATCAGCGCATCCATTCTTTGAAGCAGCGACATTGTATTATCCCCTGGCCATATCAGCGGATATTATCGAAGACACTGTTTTAGAACTCGTAAATGAAACGAGTTTCTCCGGTCGCACGAAAAAGCCGCCGCCGAGACCGAAAGTTTTCATATATTCGAATTTTCTTAATTTGATGATCTGCAATCGATCTAAGCATTTAACGGAAAATCGAATGAGATCGCCGATACTCCTCGAACTCAGGAGACAGGCGAAACCAATGTTCAGCGCCCACAAAATCGATGATGGTAATCAAGGCCAACTGGCTGCCGACCGGAAATCCGGTATGGTTCCGGCGGCGGACGCCGCAGACGTACCGGTCATTGATTGGCGCAGTTCACATTTTGCCGCCGAAGATGCTCGGACACTGGGCCTGTCGATTTTTCAGTTTGTCGGAAGCTCCCTGGAAGGTGGCCCGCAGGGCATTCACCCGCCAACCCATATTGCCGGCGTGTCGGCCATTGCCGGATACGCAGCAAAGCACCTGATGTCGCTGAAAGTTTCACGGGGCGATGCTGAGGATGATTTTGAACTCGTCAAACTGTCAAGGCTGCGAACGGCGGTGGTTTCCGAACAGGTTAATCAGCTGGTCTTGGCGATGGACCGGCCAAGCGTCGCCAGTATTTCGATCGATGCAGCAATGCGCAGCGGGCTATCGCGCATTCCCGATACCAACCAGCTGCTATATCGGCATTTGGCGGATTCAAATGCGCACTCGGATACATATTCCCATGACGGATCGGACGTTCCGCCCGAAACGCTGCTGATGATGCACTGGGAACCGGTAGCCAGGTTTTTCCGATCCTCGCCGGCAAAGTTCGAGATTTCCCCGTTTGCGGCAGCCCATGCGATGGGCGAAGCGATCAGTGCATATCGAGAGAGTTGTCCCGTGGACACGAGCCTCCAACTGGCACTCAATACAGCGATCGCCATGAGCAAAACCGACCGCGTATTCTAAAGCGTATCCGGTTTCAGGGTCTATTCAGGATCACCGTACTGGCCCTAACGCGTACGGAAAGATTCGTGGTTAAGATATTCCTATTCAATTGAATACCGTTAACGTGCTGGAAACCATATCCGCATATTTTGAAATATACGAGAAGCGGAATGGAGTCCCAAAATCATGCGTACCGCCGTTCTTTTGCTCGCCAGCGTCGGCTTGCTGGCCAGCCCGTCATACGCGGCTGACGATATCGATATCGTCACGCTCGATAGTAGTACGTCCCAGGATTACGGCTGGTCCGGCATCTACGCGGGCGTCACCGGCGGATATGGGTGGCTGCGGGATGTTGATCGTGCATTTGTTCCTCCGCTGGTAACCCGCGGTGACGACTGGATTGTGGGGGCACACGCCGGATATCTGCACCAGTGGAACCAAATGGTCATCGGTGCGGAAATCGCCTACCAGGCAATGGACATCCAGTTCAACGGATTCCCGATCTGGGTTGAAGATGCGGCCACCGCTCGAGTGCGTGCGGGATTTGCCTATCAGAGATGGCTGTTTTCCGCCCACGCCGGCGCGACATATGCCACAACGAACATCGGACTTGATGATTGGGGTTACAATCTCGGCCTGGCTGTCGAGTACATGGTCACCGAGAACATCACCGCCGGGGTACAATACGACCACCATAATTTCAGTGGCTTCGATGGAACTCTGATCGATGCCACCGTGGACACCGTAACATTGCGAGTCGGTTTCAAGTTCTGATCTCCATAAAAAGTACTGTATAAAGCTCTGACACCCCGCAATCCCTGTGCGGGGTGTTTGTTCTCCGCAACAAAATCCGGTTTTGCAGTTGCCATTGATTTGCTAGTCAGCGGGTTGAACGCATCCCAGGTCAACTGCAATGCCCGTTGAATCACCCTATTGGTGGATTGAAGCCCCGCTCGATGATGCACCGGCGGCGGTCCCCAACGAATATAGCGACGCGGTGATCGTTGGCGGCGGTTACACGGGTCTTGCCGCGGCCATCGAACTGGCAAGGGCTGGCCGATCTGTCCAGATCTTTGACGCCATGTGGCCGGGTGAAGGCGCATCGACGAGGAATGGCGGAATTGCGTCAGGAAATCTACGCCACTCGCTGACCTCGGCAATCAAGGCATACGGACAGGAAGCCGGTATCGCGCTGTTTCGTGAAGGCCAGGCGGCACGCGCCGATCTGGCGGCTTTCGTTGATCAAGATAATATTGATTGTGACTATCAAGCCAGCGGACGCTTCACTGGCGCGATCAACCGCTCCCAGCTGGAATTTCAGAAACGCGAAGCCGAACTGATCGTCAACCATCTGGGTGTCAACGCCCATGTGGTAGGCAACCAGACCGTCGCCGACGAAATCGGCACGGATTACTATGTCGGGGGCATGGTTCGCGAAGACCTGGCTTCGTTGCATCCGGCCAAACTTCACGCCGGCATGCTGTCGGTTGCGAAATCCGCCGGTGCCGGGGTTTTCGGCCGTATGCCGGTCACGGATTACGTCCGCAACGGCAAGGTTTTCGACGTTTGTGTCGGTGGCCGAAAGATCCGCGCCAAAAACCTGATTGTCGCGACCAACGGATATTCGGGCCGTTCCGATCCGTGGTTACGGCGGCGTCTCGTGCCGGTCACCAGCCGGATCGTCGTAACCGGTGAAATCCCGGTCGAACTGATGGACAGGCTTCTGCCGAAGCGGCGCGCCATGGGCGAAATGAGCAACATGTTCCGCTATTACCGGCCGACACCCGACGGCAAACGCATATTGCTGGGAGCGCGCGAAAAGATGTTTTCTGCCTCGGCAACTGAAAATGCCACGCATGTGTTTCGCGAACTTCTTAAAATATTCCCTGAAGTCGAACCGTTCGGCTTCGAATATTCGTGGAATGGCAATGTTGCTTTCAACCGCGACGAGATGCCAGGTCTGTTCGAAAAAGACGGTGTCATCTACGCCTGCGGTTACTGTGGCTCCGGTGTCGTGTGGGCGCGCTGGATCGGCATGAAGGCCGCAAAGAAGGTCCTCGGCGATCCGGATGCGAAATCGGCTTTCGATGGCACCGCTCCCCCGGCGATACCGTTCTACCGTGGCAAACCATGGTTCTTGCCGGCATTCATGGGATACTATTACTGGCAGGATCGAAGGGCTGAGCAGGCCGAAAAAAAATAACCGATTCCGGCGTCTGTCACAGGCCCATTTGCCGCACAGCCAGATCGCGCATGATCTCTTCCGATCCGCCGCCGATCGCCATGACCTTGACCTCGCGATAGATGCGTTCGACCGGATTGCCCCGCAGATAGCCGGCACCGCCAAAGATCTGCATGGCTTCGCTGGCGCAGAATTCCAGATTCTTGGTGGCAAAGACTTTCGCCTTGGCAATGTCCGCGACCGGCATGTCACCCTCGTTGATCCGCCAGCACAGCTGATTGAGCAACGCCTCGGTCGCATCGATGCGCATCGACATATCGGCGATCTTGTGGCGGATAACCTGGTGCTGGATCAGCGGCTTGCCGAAAGTCTGCCGCTCCTTGGCCCACTCGACAGCGCTTTCCAGGCAGACCTTCATCGCACCAAGTGAGCCGGCTATCAGACCGATGCGCTCAAGATTGAAGTTCTCCATGATCGCGATGAAACCGCGGTCCTCTTCCCCCATCAGATTTTCGGCCGGCACGCGGCAATCATCGAAATAAAGTGTCGCCTGATCGGAGCACCACCAGCCCATCTTGCGATCGATCGACGTTCGGCTGAAGCCGGGCGCGTCCTTCTCCACGAAGAACAGCGATATGCCCTCAAGACCTGGTCCGCCGGTGCGGGCGCCGATAACGAAACAGTCCGACGTCATGCCGCCGGTGATAAACGTCTTTGATCCGTTGAGAACGAAATGATTACCGTCGCGTTTGGCCGTAGTCTTGAGATTGGCGACATCGGATCCGCCGCCAGGTTCTGTAATACCCAGCGAAGAGCCCTTTCGCCCCGAAACGATATCCGCCAGCACCCGATCTTTGATATCGGCCGAGGCCAACCGATAGATCGGTTCGATCGAAATCATCCTGCCGTTGAGCGCCGCACCCACACCACCGGCGCCGCATTTTGATAGTTCCTCATTGTAGGCGGCGCGCATAAAACAGTCGTCGAAACCGAGACCTTCGTATTTTTCATCGATCGCAAATCCCCAGACACCCAGCGCACCGATCTTCTGGTGCAATTCCCAGGGTATTTCGCCGGCTTCATCCCATTCGTCGACATAGGGCGTGATCTCGGTCGCGACAAAGCTCCTGAGCGTTTCGCGAAATGCTGTTCGTTCCGGCGTATCAAATGGGCTGCGCATGCAATTGTTCCCGGTTTTGTGTTCCCGGTTAGCACACCCATCGGATCATACGAAAGATCGCGCTGATCGCCCCCGCGGCACTCTTGCCGTTACGTTGGCTGGACCGAGCTAATTTCTTGTGCTTATCTCGGATTTCCTCAATGGGGGGATAAGTGTCAAACATCTGAGTTTATCAAGGATCTACCAATGAAAAAAAGAACATTTGGATCGGCAGTCCTGGCGGCGGCGTTGGCGATGGGTCTCTCATCGGCTTCAGCCGAGACGTTCAAATACGCCTTTCAGGGAACGTTGAAATCGCTGGACCCATATTCACTGAACGAGACTTTCACGCTCGGTTTCCTGGGTAATGTCTATGAAGGACTGACCCGCCGTGATGGAGATTTGAACATCCAGCCGGCGCTCGCCGAAAGCTGGGAGGTCGTTGAGCCTACCCGCTGGCGGTTCCACCTGCGCAAGGGCATCAAATTCCACAACGGAAACGATTTCAACGCCGACGATGTCATCTTTTCAGCCGACCGCGTACGTTCGGAAGGTTCGGACCTCAAGACCCGGATCAATGCCGAAGTGAAATTCGAGAAGGTTGATGATCACACCGTCGATGCAATTCTTCCCTCCCCCAATCCGATCCTGCACTACGAGTGGGACACCTGGGCGATTGTCGACAAGGAATGGACCGAAGCGAACGATTCGGTGAAGGTCACATCGGCCTCCGATGAGGCCGCGACCAAGATTTCGCTGGAAGCCAACGGCACCGGCCCGTTCAAGATCGTCAGCCACGACGTCGGTGTCACCACGGTGCTGGAACCCAATGGCGGTTGGTGGGATTCTGCCAAGCACAATCTGACCAGGGTTGAGTTCACCACGATACCGTCCGACGCCACGCGGGTTGCCGCTCTTCTGTCGGGCGAACTGGACATGGTCTATCCGGTTCCGGTTCAGGACATCAAACGCGTGAACGACAATGCGACGACGACGGCACTGACGGGACCGGAGCTCAGAACGATCTTCCTCGGCTTCGACCAGATGCGCGACGAGTTGAAATACTCGAACGTCAAGGGCAAGAATCCGTTCAAGGATGTTCGTGTCCGACAGGCTTTCTATAAGGCGATCGACATCGAGGCGATCAAGTCGAAAGTCATGCGCGGGCTTTCCACGCCGTCCGCGATCATGATTTCGCCGTTCCTCTATGCCCGTTCCGGCGAATTCACCCGCATGCCTCATGATCCCGATGGCGCCAAGGCGCTGCTCGCCGATGCCGGATACGGTGACGGATTTGAGGTTGGCATGGACTGCCCCAATGACCGCTACGTCAATGACGAAGCGATCTGCCAGGCAGTGACCGCAATGCTGGCAAAGGCAGGTATTACCGTAAACCTGAACGCTCAGCCCAAAGCTAAATACTTTGCCAAGGTGCTGGCTTCCGGCGGGTACGACACTTCATTCTTCCTGCTCGGCTGGACCCCCGGTTCGCTGGACTCGTGGAACGTTCTCGCCAATCTCGAAGCCTGCCGCGATGAGGCCGGAAAAGGCGGTGCATTCAATCTGGGCGGCTACTGCAACCCGAAGGTTGATGAGCTGAAGGACATGATCCTGGTGGAGAATGATCCGGCCAAGCGCGATGATCTGATCAAGCAGGCCTTCGACATCACAACCAGCGAAGTGTCGCACATTCCACTGCACCAGCAAGGCCTCGCCTGGGGCATCTCGAACAATGTCGAGCTCGTTCAACGCGCCGACAACCAGTTCATGATGTACCACGTCAACAAGAAGTAGGTCGTTTCGATCACGCTGTGAAATCCGCCCCGTCCGCCTGATTGCGGGCGGGGCCTTTTCTCTAACCTCAGGCTTCCTGGCATGCTTGCCTTCATGATCCGGCGATTACTGCAGTCGATCCTTGTGATGTTCGTCGTCGCACTGATCTCGTTTTTGCTGTTCCGCTTTGTCGGCGATCCGGTCAACCAGATGGTCGGTATTGAAACCTCTGTGGAGGAGCGGGAAGCTTTGCGGCAGCGCCTGGGATTAAACGACCCGGTGCTCACGCAGTTTTTCCACTTCATCGGCGGTGCGCTACAATTTGATTTCGGCATTTCCTATCAGTTCAAGCGACCGGTTGCCACGATGATCGGCGATCGGTTTCCCGCCACATTGGAACTGTCCATCATGTCGGCGATTTTTGCACTGTTTGTCGGCATCCCGATGGGCGTTTACACCGGTCTCAAACGCGATGCATTTCTGTCGAAATTATTCCTGACAGTGTCACTGGTCGGCATTTCTCTGCCGACTTTTCTGATCGGCATTCTGCTGATCTTCTTGTTTGCGGTTCAATTGCAGGTCCTGCCGTCATTCGGACGCGGCGAGGTCGTTGATCTGGGTTTCTGGTCGACCGGATTGCTTACTGCCTCCGGGCTGAAGGCACTGATCTTGCCATCCATCACGCTCGGGCTGTTTCAGATGACGCTGATCATGCGTCTGGTGCGCTCGGAGATGCTTGAGGTGATGCGCACCGACTACATCAAGTTCGCCCGCGCCCGTGGCTTGTCACGTCGCGCCATCAATTTCGGCCACGCACTGAAGAATACGCTCATTCCGGTGATGACGATCACCGGATTGCAGCTTGGATCGGTCATCGCCTTTGCGATCATCACCGAAACCGTTTTTTCGTGGCCGGGAATGGGGTTGTTGTTCCTGCAAGCCGTGCAGAACGTCGATATTCCGATCATGGCCGCCTATCTGATGTTGATCGGATTCCTGTTTGTCCTGATCAACCTGATTGTCGACATGCTCTACGTCATGGTCGATCCGCGCATCCGCGTCGACAGCAAGCAGGCGATGTAGCATGGCCGAAGCTGGAACCAACACCAATAACGGCGAACGCAGCACGCTCGCCCGCATTCTCGGCAGCGACATCCTTTATTCATTCCGCCGTTCAAAGCTGACCATGCTGGCCGCGGCGGTGACGCTGTTCTACTTTGCGATGGCCCTGTTTGCGCCGCTCATCGCGCCGCAAGATCCGTTTGATCTGGCCGGTCTCAACCTGCTCGACAGCCTCACACCACCCGCCTGGCAGGACGGCGGCGTTGCCCAGTTCCCACTCGGCACCGATGACCAGGGACGCGACATGTTGTCGGCCATCATGTATGGCAGCCGCATTTCGCTGGCCGTCGGTTTTGCCAGCGTCATTTTTGCCGCCGTCCTCGGGATCAGCTTAGGCCTGATTTCCGGCTATATGGGCGGAACCGTGGATTCGGTGATCATGCGTATCGCCGACATCCAGCTCACATTTCCGTCAATCCTGATCGCGCTGCTCATCGATGGCACCGTCTCCGGACTTTTACCGAGCGTTGCCCGCGAAGACACCGCATTTTGGGTGCTCACGCTGTCGATCGGCCTGTCGTTTTGGGTGCAGTATGCCCGCACCGTCCGCTCTTCTGTCCTTGTCGAAAAGGAACGCGAATATGTGCAGGCGGCGCGCCTGATCGGTTTGTCTTCACCGACCATCATGGCCCGCCACGTGTTGCCGAACGTGCTCGGTCCGGTGTTGGTTATTGCCACGATCAATCTCGCATTGGCGATCATCACAGAAGCGACCCTTTCGTTTCTTGGTGTCGGTATTCCCGTGACGCAGCCTTCGCTCGGTACGCTGATCCGCATCGGCAACAATTTCCTGTTTTCCGGTGAATGGTGGATCACCATATTTCCCGGCGTCGCGCTGGCGGTTCTCGTCCTGGCCGTCAACCTGCTTGGCGACTGGCTGCGCGACGCACTCAATCCGAAACTGAGATAACGCGATGAGCGAGCCGATCCTGTCCGTGCGCGACCTCGTCGTCGAATTTCCAACCCGCCACGGGATGCTAACAGCGGTTGACCGCATCTCCTTTGACATCCGCAAGGGTGAGGTCTTGGGTGTCGTGGGTGAATCGGGTGCGGGAAAGTCACTGACCGGTGCAGCGATCATTGGTTTGCTTGAACCGCCCGGCCGTATCGGCGGCGGTGAAATCATCTTCGATGGGCAGCGCATCGACAATCTCGACGAGGAGCAGATACGCAATGTCCGCGGTAAGCGGATCGCGATGATATTCCAGGATCCGCTGACCAGCCTCAACCCGCTTTACCGCATCGGCGAACAGCTGATCGAGACGATCCTGACGCATCTCGACATGTCGCGCACTGATGCGCGCAAACGGGCGATCAGCCTGCTCGATGAAGTGGGCATTCCCGCGCCCGAAACACGCATTGACGCCTACCCGCATCAGTTCTCCGGCGGCATGCGGCAACGGGTCGTGATCGCCCTGGCGCTTGCCGGTGAACCCGATCTGGTCATCGCCGACGAGCCCACCACCGCACTTGATGTGTCCGTGCAGGCCCAAATCATTCAGCTGCTGAAACGGCTGTGCCGCGAGCGCGGCATGGCGATCATGTTGATCACGCACGACATGGGTGTGATCGCCGAAACGGCGGACCGCGTCGCCGTGCTCTATGCCGGACGCATTGCCGAGGTCGGTACGACGCGAAACCTGGTTCACCATCCCCAACATCCCTATACCTTCGGCCTGATGGCCTCGATCCCGTCTCTGGAAAAGGGCGCGGACCGGCTGGTGCAGATACCGGGTTCCATGCCGCGCCTGACCGCCATTCCATCCGGCTGTGCCTTCCACCCACGGTGTTCCAGGAACTTTGATCGATGTGAGAGGGAGCAACCATCCGAGTTTGAGACCGAAACGTCGAAAGTCGCCTGTTGGCTGTTCGGGGGAGACGACCGATGACCGACGCTCTGGTCCAGGTATCAAATCTCACGCGGCTGTTTGATGTTTCAAAGCCATGGCTCAACCGGGTGATCGAGCGCGAGGATCGCATGTTTCTGCGTGCAGTCGACAACGTCTCCTTCGAGATCAGGAAGGGCGAGACGTTCGCGCTGGTCGGCGAGTCGGGTTCGGGCAAGTCTACCGTTGCCAAGATGGTGGTCGGACTGATCCCACCGACCGAAGGCGAAATCAGCATCGAGAATGTGAGCATGACCGATCCGGCTCAGGTCGAGACCATGCGGTCGCTGCGCCGGCGCATTCAGATGATCTTTCAGGATCCGTTCGCCAGTCTCAACCCGCGTTGGCGGGTTGACCGCATTGTATCGGAACCCATCCGGGCATTTCGTCTTGAAAACGATGAAAAGGCGATCGGACGGCGGGTTGAAGAACTGCTGACATTGGTCGGATTGAGCGGTGATGACGGCCGCAAATTCCCACATGAGTTTTCCGGCGGCCAGCGCCAGCGAATTTGCATCGCCAGGGCGCTTGCCTCCAAGCCGGACTTCATCGTCTGCGACGAACCGACATCGGCGCTCGACGTTTCAGTCCAGGCGCAAATTCTCAACCTGATGCGAGATTTGCAGTCTGAGTTCGGACTGACCTATCTGTTCATCAGCCACGACCTCTCGGTGGTCCGCCACATGGCGACACGGGTCGGCGTCATGTATCTCGGCCGGATCGTGGAAGTCGCCGATTCGGCAAACCTGTTTGACAAGCCGGAACACCCCTATACCCGCATGCTGTTCGATGCGGTGCCGGACCTGATGATGAGCGGCCGGCCCCACCAATCCGTTGAGGGCGAGATTCCAAATCCTATCAATCCTCCGACCGGCTGCACCTTTCATCCGCGCTGCCCGCTGGCAAATGACCGGTGCCGCAGCGAAATTCCCGAGCCGCTGGCCGCCGGCGCCTCAGTGGTGACGTGTCACGCCCGCGAGGAAGGCCGAACCGAATAACGCCAAGCCGCAATCGCCCAAAGGGCTGTTGTTTTTGCCTCGCTGGTGGAAATTTCAGGCTTTCCCAACGTCTGAATTTGCTTCAGCGCAACGTCTCTCCGACTTCCCGGCGATAAAATCGCGCTGCCCACAGTGAGGGCGGTTTTGGTACGCCATGCGATTTGGTTTCAACATTGTCTCGTTATTGCTCGCAGCGATGGCTTGTCTCGCTCTCGCGGCCAATGCCGCAATGGCGGAACCGCTGGTCGAACGGTTCCTCGGCGATGCGCCTGTGGAGCAGATTGTTCCCGGCGCCGATTCCTACGGCAAGCTGCGCGGTGACATACCGGTCGTACCGGCACTCAAGGACGGCCAGGTCGTTGGCCATGTCTTTCTGACATCCGACTTCGTCACCACGACCGGGTATTCGGGAAAACCCATCCACATCGTGATGGGCATCGACATGAACGCCAAGGTCACTGGCGTGAAACTGGTGAAACACTCCGAACCGATCGTCCTGATCGGCATTCCGGAATCCAAGATAACGGCCGTCACCGAGGCTTATGCCGGCGTCGATCTGATCAAGGAGGCGGAGGCCGACGGCTCCGTGCATGATCTCGATATTGTGTCCGGCGCGACGGTGACGATCATGGTCATCGACGATTCCATCATTCGAGCCGGTCTCAAGGTCGCGCGTTCTCTCGGGCTCGGCGGACTGACCAGCGAAATCGACACCGGTCCAAAGCTGGAATTGATACCCGATCCGGAGCCGGCGACTTCCGGCTGGCAACTGTTGGCCGGTGACGGATCCATTCGCGGACTGACACTCGACAATGGGCAGATCAACGACGCCTTCACGGCCACCGGTGATGAGCGGGCGATCGCCAGGCCGGAAAAGGGCGGGCCAGGCGATACCTTCATCGACATGCAATTGGCGCTGATCAGCGTTCCCGAAATCGGCATGAGCCTGCTCGGCCCGGCGGAGTATAAAAACCTGCTCGACTGGCTTGATGACGGCGAACACGCAATCCTGGTCGGTGGCCGCGGAACGTATTCGTTCAAGGGCTCCGGTTACGTGCGCGGCGGTATTTTTGACCGCATCCAGCTGATCCAGGGCGATGCATCGGCCCGTTTCTTCGACCACCAGCACCGCCGGCTCGGCGAAATCGCCGCCGAAGGCGCGCCGTCGTTTACCGAACTGGACATGTTCAAAATTCCTGCCGAGATGGAATTCGATCCTGCAGCGCCATTCCGACTGCAATTGCTTGTCCATCGGGCGGTCGGGCCGATCGACAAGGTATTTGTCACATTCGACCTCGGCTACAATACACCGAACAGATTCCTGCAAACCGCCGAACCGCCTGCACAACCAGACAAGCCACAGGTCGAAGGCGACTTGGCTGGATCCGACACGTCCGAACTGACGCATCTTTGGCAGCGCATTTGGCTGCAGAAGAAATTCGAGGTCATCGCCCTGGCCGTGGCGATCAGCATTCTGACGCTTGTGTTCTTCTTCCAGATGCAACTCACCAGCAATGAAGCGTTTGCCTACTGGTTCCGCATCGGTTTCCTCACATTCACGCTCGTGGGCCTCGGCTGGTACGCCAATGCGCAGCTATCCGTGGTCAACGTGCTCGCTTTCTTTTCGGCGGTCACCACCGACTTCTCCTGGTCGGCCTTTCTCATGGACCCGCTAATCTTCCTGCTTTGGTTTTCGGTCGCCGCGTCACTTCTGTTCTGGGGACGCGGAGTGTTCTGCGGTTGGCTCTGCCCGTTCGGAGCGCTGCAGGAGCTGACCAACCGTCTGGCCAAACTGGCGCGCATTCCGCAATACACGGTTCCGTGGGGGCTGCACGAACGCCTGTGGCCGATCAAATACATGATCTTCCTGGCCTTGTTCGGCATATCGCTCTACTCGCTGGAAATGGCCGAGCGCTATGCCGAAGTCGAGCCGTTCAAGACCGCCATCATCCTCAAGTTCCAGCGCAGTTGGCCCTACGTGCTGTTTGTCGTTGGACTGCTGGTGGCCGGCCTGTTCATCGAACGTTTTTACTGCCGTTACCTTTGCCCGCTCGGCGCCGCTTTGGCGATTCCGGCGCGTATGCGCATGTTCGATTGGCTAAAGCGCTACCGCGAATGCGGCGATCCGTGCGCCCGTTGTGCCAAGGAATGCATGGTTCAGGCCATCCATCCAGAAGGCCATATCAATCCGAACGAATGTCTTCAGTGCCTGCATTGCCAGGTTCTGTACCAAAGCGCCTCGAAGTGCCCGGTCTGCATCAAGAAGTTCGAAAAGCGGGCCCGCTTCGAAAAACGCAACAAATCCATGACCGCCGCCAACGCAGACGCCAAACCGCAAACGACCGCGGCGGAATAATCAGGCTCTAGTCCAGAAAGGAGAGACAGATGAGCAAGATAACATCGAAAATGAAGGGGTTGTCACGTCGCGATCTGATGACAGCCTCGGCAACCGGTGCGGTGCTGGCGGGTACAGGTGCCGGCACGGCGCTGGTGACCGGCGCGTTGTCAACGCCGGCTCGCGCACAGGAAGCCCACTTTAGCCTCGCACCGGGCGAGCTCGACGAGTACTACGGTTTCTGGTCATCCGGTCAGTCCGGCGAACTGCGCATTCTCGGCGTGCCATCCATGCGCGAACTGATGCGTGTTCCCGTGTTCAACCGTTGTTCGGCCACCGGTTGGGGACAAACCAATGAATCGCTGAAGGTCCTTACCGACGGGTTGCTGCCCGAGACCAAAGCCATGCTCGCCGCCAACGGCAAGAAGACCTATGACAATGGCGACCTGCACCATCCGCACATGTCGTTCACCGATGGCACCTATGACGGGCGCTATCTGTTCATGAACGACAAGGCCAATACCCGCGTAGCACGCGTACGCTGCGACGTGATGAAGTGCGACAAGATCATCGAGGTGCCAAATGCGCACGACATTCACGGTCTTCGCCCGCAGAAATATCCGCGCACCGGCTATGTGTTCGCCAATGGCGAGCATGAAGCACCGTTGGTAAACGATGGCCAGATCCTCAACGATCCCAGCCAGTATTCGTGCATCTACACCGCCATCGACGGCGATACGATGGAAGTCGCCTGGCAGGTGATCGTCGACGGCAACCTCGACAACACCGATTGCGACTACCAGGGCAAATACGCCTACTCGACCAGCTACAACTCCGAGATGGGCATGAACCTGGCCGAGATGACCGCCAGCGAGACCGACCATGTGGTCGTGTTCAATCTGAAGCGGATCGAGGAAGGCGTTGCCGCCGGTGATGGACAGATGCTGAATGGTGTCCGCGTTCTCGACGGCCGCAAGGGCTCGAAATATACCCGCTATATTCCGATCCCGAACAGCCCGCACGGTATCAACACCGCACCCGACAAGAAGCATGTGGTGGTGAACGGCAAGCTGTCGCCGACCTGCTCGGTGATTGACGTCAACAAGCTCGACGCGCTGTTTGATGAAGATGCTGATCCACGTTCTGCAATTGTTGCCGAACCTGAGCTCGGTCTCGGACCGCTTCACACCGCCTTCGACGGCAAAGGCAACTGCTTCACGACGTTGTTCCTGGACAGCCAGGTGGTCAAGTGGAACCTGGACAAAGCCGTTCAGGCCTATGCGGGTGAAAGTGTCGATCCGATCATCTCCAAGGTCGATGTGCATTACCAACCCGGCCACAACTCGACCTCGATGGGCGAAACGGCGGAAGCCGATGGCAAATGGCTGATATCGATGAACAAGTTCTCCAAGGACCGGTTCTTGAACGTCGGCCCGCTGAAACCGGAGAACGAACAGCTGATCGATATCTCGGGCGGCGAAATGAAGGTTGTTCACGACGGCCCGACCTTTGCCGAACCGCACGATTCGATCATCGTTCACCGCTCGAAGGTCAATCCGGCCATTGTCTGGCAGCGCGACGATCCCATGTGGGAAGACGCACGACGCCAGGCTGCCGCCGACGGGGTGGACCTGGAGGACGGTGCCGACGAACCGATCCGCGACGGCAACAAGGTGCGGGTGTACATGTACTCCATCGCGCCGGAGTTCTCGCTGGAGCACTTCACGGTCAAACAGGGCGACGAAGTGACCGTCTACGTCACCAATCTGGACGAGATCGATGATCTGACACACGGCTTCTGCCTGTCGAACTTCGGCATTGCCATGGAAGTCGGACCGCAGGCGACGTCGTCGATCACGTTCGTGGCCGACCGGCCCGGTGTGCACTGGTTCTATTGCCAGTGGTTCTGTCATGCGCTGCATATGGAGATGCGCGGCCGCATGTTCGTCGAGCCGCGTGCAGCCTGACGGAGAACGATCGTGTTTGCCCGCACCTTTCCCTCCTTGTTCCTCCTCCTGCTCACGGCAGTCTCGGCGTTCAGCGCCGAGATTGCCGTTGAACCAGGGCGAACAAATCTGGCGCGGGCAATCGCCTCGGCCAAGCCGGGAGACACTCTCCTGCTTGGCCGGGGCATCTACGAGGGAGGCATTGTCGTTGACCGCAGCATCACGTTGCGCGGCGACACCGATGTCGAAATACGAGGCGATGGCGCCGGAACGGTCATCACCGTCGACGCGCCAGACGTGGTCATCTCCGGATTGCTGGTGACCGGTTCAGGATCAGACCACGAAACGTTAGATTCAGGCATCAAGCTGACCAAGAACGCTGTTGCCGCACGGATTGAAAACAACACATTGCGTGACAATCTGCACGGCATCGACATCCACGGCGCCCGAGATGCCTTGGTCACCGGAAACAAGATCACTGGCCGCCAGGACCGTCGCATGAACGATCGCGGCAACGGAATTTACGTCTGGAACGCACCTGGCGCGGTGGTTCAGGACAACATCGTTCGCTTCGGCCGAGACGGCATCTTCGTCAACTCAAGCCGAAAAAACATTTTTCGCCGCAACCGGTTCGAGAACCTGCGGTTTGCAATACACTACATGTACGCAAATGACAGCGAAGTGGTTGGCAACTATTCAACCGGCAATCACCTCGGTTACGCGATCATGTTTTCCAGCAGGCTCAAGATCGCGGACAACATGTCGATCGGCGACCGCGATCACGGCATCATGCTGAACTACGCCAACAGCGCCGACATTCACAACAACCTGGTTCGCGACGGCGGCAAGAAGTGCCTGTTCATGTACAACGCCAACAAAAACCGGCTTACCGACAATCGCTTTGAAGGCTGCCCGATCGGCATCCATTTCACCGCCGGTTCCGAACGCAACACGCTGTCGGGCAACGCATTCATCGGCAATCGGACCCAGGTCAAATATGTCGGCTCGAAACATCACGAGTGGAGCGAAGCCGGACACGGCAACTATTGGAGCGATCACGCCGCATTCGATGTCAACGGTGATGGTGTTGCCGATCAGACATACCGTCCAAATGATCTGATTGATCACGTATTGTGGACCCAGCCGGCGGCGAAACTGCTGGCTGGAAGCCCGGCGATGCAATTGATCCGCTGGGCACAACGCGAGTTTCCGGCCCTGTTGCCGGGCGGCGTCGTCGATTCTGCACCGCTGATGCGGCCGACAGACAGCTCCACCGGCAATGAAGACAAGAAGGAGCGGTCATGATGGACCCCCTGTTGCACGCCAACGCGATTTCGAAATCGTTTCGATCGATCAAAGCACTCGCCGATATCAACCTTGTCGTCGAGCCTGGCGAAAAGCTCGCTTTGCTTGGCCACAACGGCGCCGGCAAGACAACGCTGTTTCGATTGATTCTCGGGTTCACCAAACCCAGCGCCGGCGAAATCAGGATCGGCGGCGAACTGCCGGGAAGCGTAAACGCCAGGCGCGATGTCGCCTATCTTCCCGAGAATGTGACGTTTCCCAAGCTGCTGACCGGCCGCGAAATCCTGTCGTTCTACATGAAACTGAAGAACTGCCCGCTCTCGCAGGTCGAATCCCTGTTGCAAAAAGTGGGCCTGACCGATGCTGCTGATCGCTATGCCGGCACATACTCCAAGGGCATGCGTCAGCGACTTGGCTTGGCTCAGTCGCTGGCCGGCAGTCCGCGCCTTATGCTGCTCGACGAGCCTACAAGTGGTCTTGATCCATTGTCGCGCCAGCAATTTTTCGCGCTGGTCGATGAGGTTGCCGCGGCCGGTTGTGCGGTTCTGCTTTCTTCGCACGGGCTTAGCGAATTGGAAGCACGAACCGATCGGGTGGTCATCCTCAACCGCGGTAGCGTCGTCGCCGATGCGCCGCTTGATGAACTGCAGGCAGCATCGAAGGCACCGCTTCGCATCCGCATCAAGGCCCGGTCTGACAGCGTCGATCGCGTCTCGTCCGAACTGGGCGGTCGGCGCCTCAACGGCCAGTCGGTCGAGCTGTTGTGTCCGGTGCGGGAGAAAATGGCACAGCTTGCCGCAATCAGTGCGCTCGGCTCACTCGTAACCGATTTCGACGTCACGCAACCTACTCTCGATGATGTCTATCGCCATTTCTCCGAGGACGCCCGCAGGGAGGCTGAATCATGATCCGGTCGATACTCGCCATCGCCGCAAATGAAATCCGCCTCGGTCGGCGCAATCGCTGGATATTGCTTTGCGCGTCAGCATTGACGGTATTCGCACTGGTATTGGGTTTTATTGGTGCGGGTCCAACCGGTACGGTCAAGGTTGATCCGCTAACCGTGACCGTTGCCAATCTCGCCACGCTCTCCGTTTACCTGGTTCCGCTCATGGCGCTGCTGTTGTCGTTCGACACCATCGCCGGCGAAGTCGAACGCGGCACGATCCAACTTGTCCTGGCAAGCCCGGTGTCGAGGTCCGCCCTGATTGCCGGCAAGTTTCTCGGCCACGTATCCGTACTGGCATTTGCAATCCTCATCGGATTCGGCCTGACGGGTGGTGTTATCTATTTTGTAGCAGGCGGTGCGCCCGAAGGCGTTGCCGGTCTGGCGCGCCTGACATCGACCAGCATAGCGCTCGGCGCTGCTTTTCTGGCGATCGGCTATATCGCCAGTGCCGTCACCCGTCAGAGCGGAACCGCGGCGGCGCTGGCCGTCGGTATCTGGCTGCTTGCCGTCGTGCTCTATGATCTCGCCCTGTTCGGTGCATTGGTTGCGGACGCGGAAGGCCTGTTCGCCAAGACGATATTTCCGTGGCTGCTGATCATCAATCCGGCCGACGCTTTCCGGCTGTTCAATATGTCGTTGCTCGAGACGGGTTCGGGCATCTCAGATATTGCCGAAGCACTACCCTTCCCCGCCTGGGCGGGTCTGTTCAGCCTGGCGTTCTGGACCGTGGCCGCAATCTCGCTGTCTGCATTACTCCTGAAGAGGCTGGAGCCATGATCAAACGCATTTTCATCATCGCGATAGCGATGTTCGCGCTGGCATCCTGCCAGGAGAGTGAGGTCAAATCGACTCCGCAAGCTGTGGCAATGACAGAGGAAGCGTTGGGGCATTATTGCCAAATGAACCTGATCGAACACGAGGGACCGATGGCACAGATTCATCTGACCAGGCTCCAACATCCGATCTGGTTCAGCCAGGTGCGCGATGCGGTCGCATTCACCAAATTGCCTGAAGAGACCGAAGAAATCGCCGCCATCTATGTCAGCGACATGGGTAAGGCTCCGAGTTGGGCAAGGCCGGGCAATGACAATTGGATAGATGCCACCGAAGCCTGGTTCGTAATCGGCAGCAAGATTCGCGGAGGCATGGGTGCACCGGAGGTCGTTCCTTTTGCCGACAAGGCAGCAGCCGCACAATTTGCCGAAACCAATGGCGGTGACATTGTTCGTTTGGCCGATATCCCCGATGCCTACGTCCTTGCACCGGTGGAGGTTGTGACGGACCAAGGCGATACGCACACCCGTGACACCGACGAGCCGGGAGGCAATGCGACGCAATGACCATCTCCCGCCGACGTTTCATCGCGATATCCGCTGCGGCAGCGTTTGCGCCCGGTCGCGCAATCAGCGCAGAAAAACAACCGCTTCGTTGGACCGGAACCGCTCTGGGTGCCAGGGCATCGCTGACGGTCATCGGCATGGAAGATCGCCGGTTCGCACGATTGATCGATACGGTTACTGCCGAGATCAATCGGCTGGAAAACGTCTTCAGCCTTTACCGAAACGACAGCGTTCTGGCCAGCCTCAACACTTATGGCCGATTGGACAATCCTCCAGCCGACATGGTCCGGCTGTTGTCACTTGCCGCATCGGTCAACCGGTCGAGCGGCGGCGCATTCGATCCGACTGTCCAACCATTATGGCGTGCCTACGCGGATGCCGACGGCAATCCGGAGGCTGAAGCGTTGCAGCGAGCGCGAAAACTCACCGGCTGGGACAAGGTTCGATTCGACAGCAACGCCGTCTCCTATCGCGCTCCGGGCATGGCGATGACGTTGAACGGCATTGCCCAAGGTTACATCACCGACCGCATCGCCGATTTATTGCGCGCAAATGGCCTGCGAAACGTGCTGGTTTCGGCCGGGGAGATTGCAGCCCTCGGCGAGCGCCGGCGCGGAATGCCCTGGCGTGTCGGTGTTACCGATATCGAAGACCGCGCTGCGGAAGAAACCGTACAACTGCGCGACAATGCGATCGCAACCTCCTCGCAATCCGGAATGCGGTTTGGAACCGGTACAAATGCCGGGCACATTCTGGATCCACGCACCGGCCTTCCGGTCGATTTTTGGCGACGGGTTTCGGTGATCAATCCTTCCGCGGCAATCGCCGATGGCTTGTCGACGGCATTTTGCGCGATGAGCAAACCCGAAATCTCGCAGGCGCTTTCCCGTTTTCGCGGAACGCGCCTGATCGCCATCGATCAGTCCGGCGAGCGATTTACCGACAGATCCTGAACCCGCAAAACCGTCGATTTAACCCGAGACTGACGCTGGAGCCGTTTTGACAGTTTGCTGTTCAGCCGGCTGGTACACTCCTTTTTGAGCACGCCGAACTCGAAATCTCTTGCCCTGGCGACAGAAGAGGGCAATACGCTTTTTGGCTCCGGGACTGGTCTATTGGCCATGGTCGGATATCATCGCTCGAACTGGAACCGAGAAACGTGGTCAAAATGCCGAAGGCAGCGCCATGACATCGTTGGACCCCACCCTGGTCTCCGATCTGCCGCTATTTGCGGATTTCGATCACGATGCGCTGGTCGCAATTCTCGATAAGGCCCGCTCAAACCTGATCGAGAAAGGCGATCATGTCTTTTCGCAGGACCAGAAAGCACAGACTTTCTATCTGCTGCTTGATGGATATGTGAGGGTTGAACAGGCGCTGCCAAACGGCGACGTGATTGTCGTCCGTTATGCATCAGCAGGTGAATTGCTTGGCATCGCTCCGGCTTTGGGGCGCAAGACCTATCCGGCCAATTCGGTTGCCGTGGTTGATTGCGTAGTATTGGGTTGGCCGGTCGGCATTTGGCCGCAAATCGTCGGCAATTATCCATCATTCGCGGAAGGAGTGGGTCACGCAATTGGCGATCGGCTACAGGAGGCCCACGAACGAATCGCGGAAATGGCGACTGAACAGGTCCAGCAACGCATCGCCAATGCGCTGATGAGGTTGGCCAATCAGACCGGCAAGAAAACCGCCGACAGCATTCTCATCGATTTTCCGATTTCGCGACAGGACCTGTCCGACATGACCGGAACGACACTTCACACCGTATCGCGTACGCTCAGCAGTTGGGAAAAACTGGGAATAGTGCGTAGTGGACGAAAAAAGATCGAAATCCTCTCCGGCCACGAATTGGTTCTCATCGCCAATGGCCGGGCAAAGGATTGAATGGATATTCGCGATGCGCGACGGATGGCGTCGTTCATCTTTGGATGGATGGAGCAGTGCTAGCCGGACTGTGCTGCAATATCGCGAACAATCTCGTCTTCATCAACGCCGTGAAGCTCGGCTGCATCGCGCAGGTTGTGAAATGGCGCCAGCGTACAGCCCACACAGTGGATGTCATGCCGGATGAAAACCCTGATCGAGGCAGGCCATTGCTGCATCAACTGATCCAGCGGTAGGTTTCGGTCAATATCGCTTTCGCTCGTCATTACGCATCGCCGTGTCGGACAATGCCAGATTGCAATGACGGGACTTGCCGTGTCGTTGCTCGGGCTCAACTAACTGGCAATCACGGTTCACCGTGAACTGCATCGGCAAACCGGTTATCGACAGAAACAGGAGAACCGTAAGACCCTGGTTTCACGTCAATTTGGTGCGAATTATCCGCCCGACGGCGGATACCAGTACCGCGGCTCCGCCATATCCTTTTCGATCACAATGAAATTGTTGGCAAAGACGCGAAAAGGCGCGCTCCAATCTCCGGACGGCCAACGAATGCGGATCTCGGCGCGCTCGGCCACGCCCAGACCGACATGCGTCATACCGATATGGCCGGATGCATGTCCGCCGCCGACCTGCACCGTTCTTGTGCGCGTTTCGTTACCGGTCTTGACCGATATCAGTGCGCCGACCGCATCGCGGTTTGCACTCCTTTGGCGTAACTCGATGGCCAGCCAGTTTCCCATGGCGCGGGTAGTGTCGTCGGATCGCGCTCCCGTGTTGCGGAACAGACTGATGGGTTCGTCGCGGTTGACGACAAGCAAATCGAGCATGCCGTCGCGGTTGAAATCTTCTATAACCGCGCCCCTGCCCCGACGTCGCAATGCAATACCGGCCGGTTCGCCGACCTCGGTGAATTTGCCGGAAGCGCGGCCAAGCAGCAGATTATCGGGATCGTAAGCGGCGAAATCCGGCATGCGTTCAACATTGCCCTTGGCAATAAACAGATCGAGCCGGCCATCATTGTTGAAGTCGGCAAACTCGCTGTGCCATCCGGTGGAGGGCTTGATATCGCCGCCAGTGTATGGCCGATGGGCCGTGGCGCCCGTTTCCAGCGCAATATCGCGATAAACCGGCCGACCGATGTCGGCATCCTCATCGAGCTTTTGCAGTTTTGTATCGCCCATCGACGTCAGTGCATATTCGGGAAAACCGTCCGCATCCAGATCGGCTTCAGCAATGCCCATGCCCCAGATGGCCAGGTGTTTCCAACCGTCGGCAGTGCGGTAGGGCCGCGCCGGGCGGCCGGGATCCACACGCCACAACTGCTCTTGCCCGCCACGATGGTATTGCCGGTCATTGGTGATTCTGAGCGAAGGTGTTCCCGAGCGGTTCCAATCGGTGAACAGCACAGACAGCGCGCAATATCCGGGGGTGAGCCGTTCGGGCTCCGAGTAATCCGCAACCGCGGACGACCGGGGGCGCATCAGCACATTGTCGTGGCATGTTCCCCACGGCGTACCGGGTGCAGACCTGTCAACATAATTGCCAAATGCCAGCGTGGGGAATTTCTCACCCTGTTCGAAAGTCGCCGAAAACGAGGTCGTCCATGCCGATCCGCCGTCAAAGGACATCTCGCGATTTGCCAGCTCAAACGTGCAGTCGGGGCCGCCCTTCAGCACATGATTTTCGCCGACCCTCAAGACAACCAGGTCCTTGTGGCCGTCGTTGTCGACGTCGATGGCATAAAAACCCGACACCATTTTCCTTGTCGCGGCCGGGATGCGTGTGCTGGCATCATCAAATTTCAGCGCGCCGCCAGTGTCGCTGCGGTTGATGTATAGCTTCGCCGGCTCGGAACCGCCGGCTATCGCCAGATCGGCAAACCGGTCGCCGTTACAGTCAAAAGCGACAGCGCCGCCGCCAACAAAGAACTCCCACGGCCCGGTGTACCGGTGTGAAATTCCGGCCGCTTCGGCTTGCTCAACCATGACCGGAACATCGATCGCCGGCATGTTCTCACCGGCAAATGTCACCACCGGAAAACTAGACAGGCAAATCAACAAAGCCGGCGAAATAAAGTGAATTCTCATTCTTCGATCACCAGCGTTTTGAGAAATGCGATCATCGCGCTTCGATCGCCATCATTTGCCTCGACATAGGCATCGCGGCTTTGCCTTGCCTCGCCGCCGTGCGCGCGTATCACCTCGTCGAGAGTCGTCATATCGCCACGGTGGCCATAAGGGGCGGTCGACCCCACCCCCCACAATTCGGCCGTTTGAAATACGTTGCGCTCGATAAAACGCTGCGACAGCAATTCATTGCCAAGTGCAGAAACCTGCAGATCCGTCATGTTGTGCCGCTTCAGATCGGCAAACAGGGGAACCAGATAGTCGCCGTTTTCATCCCGCTCCAGCCCGGCAAGCCAATCCAGCAGCGCCAGATCATATACCGACGCCTCGCCCGCCTCGTGGCTCCTGAGCGTGCCCGCCATGTCGTGAGGGCCCGGATCGGAAAACTGCACACTGCTCAGTGGCAGCGCCCGGATATGACAGGAAGAGCATCGATATTGATCAAAGAGTTCGCTGCCACGTGCGGCGGCTTCGATCCAGGCGGACGTTTCCGGTTCGCTTCGAACCGGTGGTTTCCGCGTTGCCTGCCATGCAACGAGCGCCGAAACATCGCCGTCGCTGATCTCTGTTTCCACACCGTCTTCATCAAAGTCCGCATCGTCGGTCCAGCGCGCGCCGAAACGTTCCACGGCTTGCATACCATGGTGGTGGTTGAGGGCATTGATCGTGAACTGCCGGAGCGACGTCATCACGCCTTTCTGGCCAAAGGGACGGATGACAAGGTCGGGATCAACGCCATCGATTGCCGCCGGATCTACCGTCCCATCGGGATAAGCGGTCAATCGGCCAAAACCGACACCCTTTGCCGAAAGCCTGGCCTCAACCGGCGCACCGGAGCTTCTTGCCTTATTCAAAGCCTCGTGCCGCTGCATGTGCAATTGTGACGTCATTTCGCGGGCCAGCAGTTCAACCAGTCCCGAGCCCATAAGATGGTTGGTGTTTCGTTCGTTGGAAAACTGTTGATCGGTGGTGTCGAGATCCGGAAACGTAAAACCCTCAGCCACAAAGGCGTTGACGGTGAAATGCCCCGCGCCACCCGCGATCGGATCATTGTGGCAACTCGAGCACGCATTGGCGTCAAGCCCTGCAATACGCTGAAACGTCCGGGCGGCATGACGTTTT
The DNA here is from genome assembly GCA_963669285.2 of Rhizobiaceae bacterium. GTDB lineage: Bacteria > Pseudomonadota > Alphaproteobacteria > Rhizobiales > Rhizobiaceae > JAWKWH01. The sequence continues at coordinate 88,707 of CAXXSI010000025.1, forward strand.
CGCTTTGTCGGAAGTATTGCCTGGGTCGCCATGGGTCGGCCTGCACCATCCCGATCGGTGAATTTGGCGGTGAACAACCGTTCTCCCCGTTCCACCAGCGCACGCAGCACCTCGGCATCGAGTTCCCCGGAATACTCATGACGATCGGTGTGCTGAACAATGGCGCGTTCGCTCCACGCCTCCTGCGCCAACGCCATCGGTAAAGGCGCTATACACTGTGCCAGGATGAATGCCGCCGCCGGCCACCAAATCCTACGCAATGGCATCCAGTTCTCCGCTTCGTTCGAATTCAACCAGGCTCCTGTCGACCACGGTCAGAGCACTGATCGCACATCCCTTGTGTATGATCGGCATTTCATCCGGGTAGCATGAAATCTCGATTGTCGACACGAATTCACTGGCAACATTGTCCGCCAATGCTTCGCGAATGGGTACTTCCAGAAACTCAAACGCCTTCGCTCCTGATCCGATCAGTGCGACCGGAAGCGGATCGGTCAGGGCGAATAGGTTTCCCAGTCCTGTTCCCAGTGCAGTACCAGCAATCGACAACGCGTTTTTCGCTGAAGCTTTTCCCTTTTGGGCAGCATCAACAATGTCATCGATGTCCATATGTTCTGCGTCGGGATTGGCGCGTCGGTTGATCGCATAGTCACCCGCATAGGCTTCTATGCAGCCCTTCTTTCCGCAGCGACATTGTTCGCCGCCGGGGATAAAGGTCATGTGACCGAACTCCATTCCGGAGCTGCGCGAGCCATTGACCAATTCCCCGTTCCGGAACAGGCCCATGCCGACACCGTAGGAAAGTAAAATCGCGATGAAGTCGGCTGCGAATTTGCCCGGTTCCTGCCAATGCAAGGATCGTGCGATCATATCGCAATCGTTCCAAACCCTTGCCGGTACGCCGAAATCGGCTTCCAGCCAACTGGCGATCGGCAGATTGCGGTGTCTGGTAATCGGAGACCAGAGCATCGTCTCACCGGCAATGTCGGTTGTGCCCTGCACACCGACAACAATTCGTTTGAGAGGCGCCCTTCTATCGGACTGTTCCAGGGTCTCCGATACACTTCGTTTCAGCATTCCGCGCAGATCTTCAACGCTCAAAGCGTCGATGTCAGTTTCGATCACATGCTCAAAAACGATCTTCCCAGCGTAATCGATGACCGAACTCGAAATGCTGTTGCTCTTGAAAACCGCGGACACGACGACCGCCACTGCCGGATTGATGGAAAGCGCCACTTTGGGGCGCCCGCGCCCGGTTCGGGCCTTCTTGTTAGCGGCCTGATCGCTCAGGATACCCTGATCCACGAGTTCCGACGCAATCGCTGTCACGGTGGCGGCACTCAGACCGGTTATTTTGGCGATATCGGTTCTTGAGAGATTGCCCGCACGACGAATTGCCGTCATCACGCGATGGCGGTTGCGAACCCGCAGATCGTCTGATCGGGCGATCATCGTCATATAAGTCTGCTCCTCACTCCGGGCGATTTTCACCGATCAAGACCGCATTTCGGCGTGATCGGCTATTAATCGCCGAAACCATCTTGACATATCTCACCGATTGAGTCAGCATTTTTTTCGAGGCTCGAATTAAAGGGCTTCCTCGAGACTCCGAAGGTCCGAAGACCGTCGCGAGGGTAATTCAGAACATCCTTAGGGAGGAATGACGATGAGAAATAAGATAGGCACATTGCTTATTGGTGCGGCCTTTGTCGCGATCGCGACGGGCGCGGCCTATGCCAAGGACAAGGTTGTCGGTGTTTCATGGTCGAATTTTCAGGAAGAACGCTGGAAAACCGACGAAGCAGCGATGAAATCGGCGATCGAAGCCAACGGCGATCGGTATATCTCGGCAGATGCTCAAGGATCGGCTTCCAAGCAGCTGACCGACGTTGAAAGCCTGATCGCCCAGGGCGCCAATGCACTGGTAATTCTCGCCATGGACAAGAACGCCATTGGACCGGCGGTCGACAAGGCCGCTGCCGAAGGCATCCCGGTCGTCGGCTACGACCGGCTGATCGAAGACAACCGCGCCTTTTATCTCACCTTCGACAATAAGGGTGTCGGGCGAATAATTGCTGAATCGGTCAAAGCCGCGCAGGCGGAAGGCAACTATGCGATCATCAAGGGCGACAAAGGCGATCCGAACGCGCTTTTCCTTCTTGAGGGCATGATGGAAGTGATCGGCGACGATGTGAACTCCGGCAAGATCAAGATCGTCGGTGAGGCATTTACCGACGGCTGGAAGCCCGACAACGCTCAGAAAAACATGGAGCAGATCCTCACCGCCAACAACAATGCCATCGATGCCGTTCTGGCCGAAAATGATGGTATGGCCGGTGGCGTTATTGCTGCGTTGACCGCTCAGGGTCTCAGCGTTCCAGTCGGCGGTCAGGATGGCGATCATGCGGCGCTGAACCGGGTTGCACGGGGCACACAGACCGTCTCGGTGTGGAAAGATGCCCGCCAGCTCGGCAAGGCTGCAGGCAACATTGCGGGCATGCTCGCTGACGGTAAGGCGATGGCCGATATTCCGGATGCGGTCCAGTGGTCGGGTGGCGAGAAGGGCGTTGAAATGAACGCCATTTTCCTTGCACCAACCCCGATTACAAAAGACAATGTGGACGTTGTCATCGACGCTGGCCACATTGCCAAGGACAAAGTCTGTGAAGGCGCCATGGCTGGCGTGAAGGGCTGCGAATAGGTCGCAACGCGACGATCCGGCGGGCGCTTCCCGCCGGAGTGCAATGACTGAAACCGCGCCGGCATGTCGACTTGATACGGCGCGGTTTTGTTTAGCGGTGTGAGCATTTGGCCCATCGGGCACGGGGAGGAATTCATGGCAGAGCAGCAAAGCGTAGCGGCGGAATCGGCGGAGGTTGCCGAAAATCCGGTAACCCGCTTCCTGCGCGCGACCGAGATCGACTCCAGATTGGTCGGCATGGCCGGCGCACTTTTACTGATCTGGATCAGCTTTCATCTGTACGGCGCAATCGTCAACGGCTTCGGCGTGTTTCTGACACCGCGCAATCTGTGGAACCTGTCGGTTCAGACCTCCTCAATCGGCATTATGGCGACAGGAATGGTACTGGTCATCGTCACCCGGCATATCGATCTGTCGGTTGGTTCGGTGCTCGGTTTCTGTGCCATGGTCATGGCGATCGTCCAAGTATGGATCCTGCCGCAATATCTGGGTCTCGGACACCCTGCACTATGGATCATCGCCGTCATAGTGGGACTTGTGACCGGCGCTGCCATCGGCGCCTTTCATGGCTGGCTGATCGCCTATCTGTCCATTCCCGCTTTCATCGTTACGCTCGGCGGCCTGCTGTTGTGGCGCGGTGCGGCATTTCTGCTTGCTCGCGGCGAAACCATCTCGCCGGTCGATTCCACATTTGCCTTACTCGGCGGCGGTCCCTACGGCTCCATCGGTGCCACTTGGAGCTGGATATTGGGAATTGCCGCCTGTCTCGGATTGGTCGGGCTTATCCTCAGCGGTCGCGTACAGCGCAAGCGCTTCCAGTTCCCTTTGCGACCGGTTTGGGCGGAGTTCTTCCTGGGCATAACCGGCAGTGCTCTGATTCTCGGCTTTGTCGCCTTGGTGAACTCCTATCCCTGGCCGGTCGGTATCGTTCGCCAATATGCCGAGCGCAACAACATTACGGTGCCGGAGAGCGGTCTTTATATCGCGCATGGGTTCGCCATCCCGGTTCTCATCATGATCGGCGTCGGTATCGCCATGACCTTTCTGGCGACCCGTACCCGTTTCGGACGGTATGTGTTCGCCATTGGCGGCAATCCCGAAGCTGCCGAACTGGCGGGCATCAACACACGATGGGTGACGGTCAAGATTTTTGCGTTGATGGGAACGCTCTGCGGTTTGTCCGCAGCAGTCGCCAGCGCGCGTCTGAACTCGGCTACGAATTCGCTGGGCACGCTCGATGAGCTCTACGTCATTGCGGCCGCGGTGATTGGAGGCACTTCTCTGGGCGGCGGTATCGGCACAATATACGGAGCGATACTGGGCGCGCTGGTGATGCAATCGCTGCAGACCGGCATGGTACTGATCGGGTTCGATGCAGCCATCCAGCAGATCGTGGTGGGTGCGGTTCTGGTGATCGCCGTATGGATCGACACGGTCTATCGCAGGAGGCAGAAATGATGGAGACGGACATGAACGCTCAAAATGGTGCAGCGCCGCTCGTCGAAATGAAGGACATTTCCATCGCATTTGGCGGTATCAAGGCGGTGGATCATGCCTCTGTCGAGTTGCGTCCCGGCGAAGTGGTCGCACTTCTCGGACACAACGGCGCCGGCAAATCAACGCTCATCAAGATACTGTCGGGCGCCTATCACCGCGATCATGGCGAAATCCGCATCAACGGAGATGTCGCCAATATCGCAAATCCCCGCGACGCCAAGGCCTATGGCATCGAGACGATCTACCAGACGCTGGCGCTGGCCGACAATGTCGATGCTGCAGCCAATCTCTATCTCGGACGCGAGTTGCGCACCCGCTGGGGCACACTCGATGATGTCGCCATGGAGGCCGAAGCCCGCAAGGTCATGGGCCGGCTCAATCCCAATTTTCAACGCTTCAAGGAACCGGTGAAATTGCTTTCCGGCGGTCAGCGCCAATCGGTCGCAATTGCCCGGGCCATTCTGTTCAACGCGCGTATCCTGGTCATGGATGAGCCGACCGCCGCGCTTGGACCCCAGGAAACCACGCAGGTTGGCGAACTGATCATGCAGCTCAAGGCTGATGGAATCGGCATATTCCTCATCAGCCATGACATCCACGATGTCTTCGATCTTTCCGATCGTGTTTGTGTCATGAAGAACGGCCAGGTTGTCGGAACGGCCAATACCGCAGATGTGACCAAGGACGAAGTGCTCGGTATGATCATCCTTGGTAAATGCCCCCCGGGTGCAACACCCGGACCTGGTGCGATGAACCCCGAAGCGGCGTAGACATGAAGTAAAAGCGAGGTCCAAAGTGTATCTCGGATTTGATCTGGGCACATCCGGCGTCAAGGGACTTTTGATTGATGATCGCGGCAAGGTCATCGCCACGGCCACTAGTCCGTTGGAGGTTTCCAGACCACATTCCGGTTGGTCAGAACAGGATCCGGGCGATTGGATTTCTGCGACACAATCGGTCTTGGGCGAACTTTCGGCCAATCGCGAGGGTAAGCTGGATCAGGTGCGCGGTATCGGCCTTTCGGGTCAGATGCATGGCGCCACACTGTTGGACGAATACGACGCCGTGCTTCGGCCCTGCATGCTTTGGAACGATACCCGCAGTCATGCCGAGGCATCCGAGTTGGACAATGATCCGGCTTTCCGTCAGATAACCGGAAATATTGTCTTTCCGGGCTTTACCGCACCTAAAGTGGAGTGGGTACGGCGCAACGAACCGGACATTTTCAACGCGATTTCAAAGGTTCTGCTGCCGAAAGACCATGTCCGGCACTGGCTGACCGGCGAACATATCTCCGACATGTCGGATTCTGCCGGAACAAGCTGGCTTGATACCGCCAAGCGCGACTGGTCCGACAAGCTGCTCACCAAAACAGGGCTGACGAGAGACCAGATGCCGGCTCTTGTCGAGGGAAGCGAGGTCGGCGGTCTGTTGCGACCGGAACTGGCCCGTCAATACGGTATGCGTCCGTCGATACCGGTGGCTGGCGGAGGCGGCGACAACGCGGCCTCGGCAGTAGGTATGGGCACGGTTCGAAACGGCCAGGCCTTCGTCTCGCTGGGCACGTCAGGTGTACTGTTCGCGGCCAATGACACCTATTTGCCAAATCCCGAGAGCGCCGTTCACACTTTTTGTCATGCGCTACCGGACACATGGCACCAGATGGGCGTGATCCTGTCGGCCACGGATGCCCTAAACTGGTTTGCCGGGATTGCCGGCGAGACGCCAGACAGGCTGACTGGCAAGTTGGGCGAGGATCTCCACCGCCCGGGTCCAGTGCTCTTCCTGCCCTATCTTGCCGGCGAACGAACACCGCACAACGATGCTGCGATCCGCGGTTCGTTTGCCGGGCTTGATCATGCTTCCGATCGCACGGCGCTGACACAGGCAGTGCTCGAAGGCGTGGCCTTTGCACTTGCAGACAATCTCGTAGCGCTTCAACAGGCCGGCACGACGCTTCGTCGCGCCACCGTGGTCGGCGGCGGTTCGCGGTCCCGCTATTGGGTCAAGCTGATGGCAACCGTTCTGGGCATACCGATCGATATTCCGGCCGAAGGGGACTTCGGCGCCGCGTTCGGCGCTGCCCGCCTCGGATTGATTGCAGCGGAAGACGCCAATCCATTGGAAATCTGCACGCCACCGGCGATAGCCGAAACCATTGACCCTGATACGAATCTCGCGCCGGCATTTTCAGAAGCGCTCGCGCGCTGGCGCAATCTCTATCCCGCCATCAAGGAAGCAACGACATGAGCACCGGTTTTTTCGGCGACACCACCACAATTCCCTTCGAAGGTCCGGACAGCAGCAATCCTCTCGCATTCCGACACTACGATGCCGATGAGATGATCATGGGCAAGCGGCTGGAAGACCATCTGCGCTTTGCCGTCTGCTACTGGCACAACTTCGTTTGGCCGGGAAACGACCCCTTCGGCGGCCAGACATTCGAGCGGCCGTGGTTTTCCGACCGGATGGGCGAAACGATGGAGGCGGCAAAGCTCAAAGCCGATGTGGCGTTCGAGATGTTCTCCATCCTGGGCGTTCCCTATTACTGCTTTCACGACGCAGATGTCCGGCCCGAAGGAGACAATTTTTCGGAAAACACCGTAAATCTGAACGAGGTTGTTGACTACTTTGCCGGCAAACAGGCGGAAACCGGGGTGAACCTGTTATGGGGCACCGCCAATCTGTTCTCAAATCGCAGATATATGGCAGGCGCAGCAACCAATCCGGATCCCGACGTCTTTGCTTTTGCCGCAGCGACGGTAAAGACCTGCATTGACGCCACGCATCGCTTAGGCGGCGAAAACTACGTTCTGTGGGGCGGGCGTGAGGGGTATGAAACCCTGCTGAACACCGACCTGGGGCGGGAGGATGCCCAGCTCGGCCGGTTTCTGAACCTCGTGGTTGAGTACAAGCACAAGATCGGTTTCGGCGGGACCATTCTGATCGAGCCGAAACCGCAGGAGCCGACCAAACATCAATATGACTACGATGTCGCCACTGTATACGGGTTCCTGAAACGCCACGGCCTTGAGGGTGAAGTCAAGGTTAATATCGAACAGGGCCATGCCATTCTGGCGGGGCATTCTTTCGAACACGAGCTCGCTCTGGCGCAGGCATTGGGAGTTTTCGGATCCATCGACATGAACCGCAACGACTATCAATCCGGCTGGGACACCGACCAGTTTCCCAATAACGTGCCCGAAGTGGCGCTGGCCTATTATTACATACTCAAAGGTGGTGGCTTTTCGACCGGCGGAACCAATTTCGACGCCAAGCTGCGCCGGCAATCCCTTGAGCCGGACGATCTTCTTCTCGCCCATATCGGTGGCATCGATACCTGCGCTCGCGGCTTGAAGGCGGCGGCCAGGATGCTCGAGGACGGCACGTTGAGCGAGTTTGTCGACAGCCGTTATGACGGATGGTCATCGAAACAGGCAACGGAAATGCTCAAAGGCAACATGTCGCTGGATGCGATCGCGGCACATGTCGAAAACGCAGACGTCAATCCACAACCGGTATCGGGGCGCCAGGAGTATCTGGAAAATATCGTCAATCGGTTTGTTTGAAGTCCTTTTTGACATCCGGGCACTTCTGCCATAACCGGTTTGCCGACCGGAGGACCATGTACGATGTCGAAAGTGGTAATAGTTGGTGCTGGCCATGGCGGATCGCAATGTGCGGCAAGCCTTCGTGACCTGGGATATGAAGGCACCATAACGCTGATTGCCGACGAATCGGTGACGCCATACCACAAGCCGCCGCTGTCGAAGGCGTTCCTGAAAGAACCCGGCGCGACACCGCAACCGCTTCGCGCCGAGAGCTACTATGCCGACAAGAACATTGATTTGCTAAAAAGCCGCTGGGTCGACGCAATCGACCGCAACGAGCAGGAAGCCATCCTGTCCGACGGCTCCCGTTGTGGCTACGATCAACTCGTTCTTGCCACCGGCGCACGTCCGCGCATGCCGGACATGCCCGGTATTGAACTCGACGGCGTCTATGGATTGCGGACGCTGGATGACGCCGAACGGCTTCGGGACGCAGCAAAGCATGCCCGGTCAGTCGCTGTCATCGGCGGCGGATTCATCGGCATGGAAGCGGCGTTTACCCAAGCCATGCTTGGCAGGCGCGTGACGGTTATCGAGGCCGCTCCGCGCATATTGGGGCGGGCGGTCGCGCCGCAGATATCCGAACATGTTCACAATCGCGCCGTTGCCGCGGGCATTTCGGTTTTAACCGGCGTCATGCCGACGGCGATCGAGGGAAACGACAAAGTCGAGAAAGTCCTGCTGGCGGACGGCGAGACCATCGAAGCCGATCTGGTCATTGTGGGGATCGGTGTCGTTCCTAATTGCGAACTGGCGGAAGCCGCCGGTCTGGCCTGTGACAACGGCATTTCGATCGACGCGCATATGCGTACGGCCGATCCGCATATTCTCGCGATCGGCGACTGTGCCAGCTTCCACCATTGGCAGGCAGATCGGATCGTGCGGCTGGAATCAGTGCAAAACGCCACCGATCAGGCAAAACATGCCGCCAAGACAATCATGGGCGGAAGTGATTCCTATCATGAAGTTCCCTGGTTCTGGTCGGATCAGGGAGACATGAAGCTGCAGATGGTTGGTCTGTCATTCGATCCCGACAGATTTTTGGTGTCGGGGGATCCGGCCGAAAACGCATTCGCGGTCTATCACTTTCGCGACGACCGATTGATTGCGATAGATACCGTCAACCGGCCCGCAGACCACATGATTGGCCGCAAATTCATAGAGGTGGATTTCACGCCATCCGATGACGACATCATGGAAGGTCCGGTAAAGCTGAAACAGCTGTTCAAGCAGCTACGTCAGGCCGATTAGGTGGCACTGTGTCAGCCGGCCAAAGCCAGATGCAGGTCAGTGTCGAGCAGATTGCGATGGCCACGAAAACTCCCGAAACCGCGCCAAGGCCAAGCAACGAACCGCCCCATCCCGCCAACGGATAGGTAATCAGCCAGCCAGCATGCGAAAGCGCGAACTGCGCCGCGAACAGAGACGGTCTTTCATCTGGGGCCGAGCAGGCCGTCAAAAGGCGTCCGACCGGTGTGAGTACGGCCGAATAGCCAACGCCGGCAACAAGCCAGACCACCAGAATCGTGAACAGCGGCAATTGCCAGAAGATCGCCAGCGAAGTGGCCACCAATGCCGCGATCATAAACAATGCGCCGCCGATCATCGCGTTCCGATTGCCGGTTTTCGGCAATAATCGCGGAAGCGCCAATGCCGCCATCATCGACCCGGCACCGAAGAAGGCATAGGCCGTGGCGACATCGGTTTCGCCGAGGTCATAGAGTGACCGCATCACGACGACGGTATTGACGATGACCATGGCGCCGGCAGATGCAACGACGAAGTTCAGCGCCATCAGGCCCCGCAGTTGCGGAAGACTGGCAAACATGCGCAAGCCTCCTGATACCCTTTCGCCAAAGGATTTTTCCGTTCCGCCCGGATGGTTGGGCACCGGACCGGCGGCGACCAACAGCGCGGACAAGGCAAAACCCGCGGATGTTCCAGCAAACAGCCAGTGAAATGGCATAATTGCCAACAGCGCCGCAGCGATGACCGGGCTTGCCAGACTTTCCAGATCATATGCCAGCCGCGATAAGGAAAGCGCTTCGGTGTACTCATTTTCGTCGGTCAGGATCTCCGGGATCACGGCCTGAAATACCGGTGTGAAAGCTGCTGATGCCGCCTGCAGCACGAATACCAGCACATAGATCTGCCAGACCTGATCAACGAAGGGCAAAAGCAGTGCGATGGCGGCTCGAAACAGGTCCAGCGCCACGAGAACCTTTTTGTTGGCAAAGCGAGCGGCAATCGCGTTGGCGACCGGCGACACTGTGACATAGGCGATCATCTTGATCGCCAGCGCCGTGCCCAAGACGGCGCCGGCTTGTGCCCCGGCCAGGCGATAAGCAAGCAACGCCAGCGCGACGGTCATCAGACCGGCTCCGAACAGCGAAACGACCTGCGCGCTGAAAAGCCGCCTGAAGTCCGAATTGCTCAAGGGTCTCAGCATGAGGTCAGATTCTGACTATGTGCCGGAGATTGTGACATCCAGCCTGCTTTCGAAGCGATTCCTAGCCTCTGCCAACATAGGGCATGGTTGTAGCCATAACGGTCGTGAACAACACATTGGCATCGAGCGGCAGATTCGCCATGTGCAATACGGTATTTGCCACATGATCGACATCCATCGTCGCCTCAATTGCGATCTCGCCGCCGGCTTGCGGAACGCCTTTTGTCATCGGCATCGCCATTTCCGTAAGCGCATTGCCGATATCGATCTGCCCGCATGCAATGTTGAAAGGCCTGCCATCGAGCGCCAGCGTTCTGGTCAGGCCGGTAATCGCGTGTTTTGTCGCAGTGTAGGGTACAGATCCCGGCCTCGGAACATAGGCCGAAACCGAGCCGTTATTGATGATGCGTCCGCCCTGGGGATCCTGCCGCCGCATCTCCCGGAAGGCAGCCCTGGCGCACAGAAACGAACCGGTCAGATTGACGTCTATGATTTTCTGCCAGACATCGACAGGAATTTCGTCAATCATCGTCTTGGGATAACCGGTACCGGCATTGTTGAACAAAAGGTCCACGCGCCCACACCGCTCGACGGTCTCGGCGAACAGATTGTCGACCTGATCTTCTTTCGTGACATCGCAGGCAATCGCCAGGCCGCGCATGCCGCCCCCTGCAGCAGCTACGGCCTCTTCGAGTACCGGGAGCCGCCGTCCGGTAAACACAACCGTCCAACCGTCGGTCAGCAACGCAGTTGCGACCGATTTGCCGATACCGGTGCCGGCGCCGGTGACGATCGCCACTTTTCGATCAGACACTGATACCTCCCAATCAATCCATGCATCCAACGACATGGCACAACGGATCGCAATAAAAAAGGGCGGCTACCCGGGAGCCGCCCGATCCAACCGGTCTCGGGAGGAGGAAAGACCAGCTTGATTGCGTTCAGGATGGGACAGCTTCGTTAAATGGTGGTTAAAATACTAACTATTTGTTATTCTTGGGATATCATCGCCCGCCGTTCAACTGACACCGATTTAAGCAGCGCATAAACCTCCAGACCGGCGGTTATCCCAAGCTCGGTGGCCGACTTGCGGGTGATCCGCGAGCGGATCAGTTGATCGGAGGCACGCAATGAAACCTCGGCAAAGGCTGTTTCATCGATCTGGATATCCTCGACCGTGCAGCGGATATGGTTCCGAATCGACAAGTCTTTCGGTCGCGCGATCGCAATCGAAACGTCGCGGGCCCGGATATGAAGGCGCACCGATTGTCCAGGCCGAAAATCGGCGCCGGCCACCTCGATAGTCTGACCACCAACATCAACTGTCGTCAGGCCGAATTCGCGATCCGTTTGCCCCGCCGTCCCGTAGACCACGGCACCGGCCTTCTGCCGTCCAAGCGCTGGCCCCAAATCGAGCCGGGCAAACAAGTCGGTGGTGCCACCGCATGCAATTACCTCACCACCCGACATGACCACCAAAGTGTCGGTCAGGCGGGCCATTTCATCGATCTCGTGACTGACATAGATGATCGGTATCCGGGTTTCCTGCCGCAGTGTCTCCAGATAGGGCAAAATCTCCATACGGCGTGAATAATCGAGTGATGAAAGCGGCTCATCCATCAACAATATGGCCGGATCCGACAATAGCGCCCGGCCAATCGCCACGCGCTGCCGCTCGCCACCGGAAAGCGTGTCTGGATTGCGATCCAAATGCCCGCCCAGACCAAGCAGTTCGACTATCTCATCAAACGGACGGGTTGATTTCCGCTTGCCTGCCCAAGCGGCATAGCTCAGATTTCGCCGAACGCTCATATGCGGGAACAAACGCGCATCCTGAAACACGAAACCGGTTCGCCGCTTTGCCGGCGGAAGCTCGATGTTCCGACTGCTGTCAAAATAGGTTTGATCGTTGACTTCAATCTGCCCGGCCATCGGACGGAGCATGCCGGCAATCATTTTCAGGATGGTGGTTTTTCCCGATCCGGAATGTCCGAACAGCCCGGTTATACCCGGTCCGGCCTCGAAATCGGCACTGACCGGAAAACCCCTTCCGGCAAATCCCTCGATGCTGACCCGCAACACGCTCATCTGGCCCGACCCCGCCTGATCCGCCGCGCCAGCCATTCGGAGAGGACGACGGCGACAACCGCGATCACAATGGACGCGATGATGAGGCGGAGTGCTTCGGCATCGCCCGATGGGCTTTGCAGAAGCGAATAGACCGCCAGCGACAATGTCTGTGTTTCGCCGGGTATGTTGGAAACAAATGTAATGGTTGCGCCGAATTCGCCTAGCGCCTTGGCAAACCCGAGCATGGTGCCGGCAAGCACGCCGGGAAGCACCAGCGGCAAGGTCACGGTGAAAAATGCCATCGTCCGCGAAGCGCCCAAGGTAGCTGCGGCTTCCTCCAATCCACGATCAACGGCCTCGATTGATAGCCTGATCGGTCTGACCAGCAGCGGAAACGCCATAATTCCCGCCGCCAGGGCTGCACCCGTCCAGCGAAAGGCAAAGCTGAAACCGAACCAGTCATGCAACAGGGCGCCGATCAATCCTTTGTTGCCGAACAGCACCAACAATGCATAACCGGTAACCACCGGAGGAACCACCAGGGGCAGGGTGATCATCGCCTGAACGAGCGACTTGCCGCGAAAATCATGCCTTGCAAGCAGCCAGGCCACGAAAAACGCAAGCGGTGTTGCAAACAAGGTCGCTACAAATGCCACCTTCGCCGACAGCAGGATGATCGAGATCGCCGCCTCACTCATCTGCCCGGCCTATCGATCAACCAAAAAACCATGTTCGGCGAACAGCGCCTGCCCGTCTTCGCCCAACAGATAATCAAGAAATGCCTTTGCACGCGGATCCCCATTGACCACCGGAGCCGCAACATAGCGTATCGGTGTGTGGCTGCTGGCCGGAAACGTATAGGCTTTGACAAGTTCCGGCGCGGCGGTCAAATCCGAACCGTACAGAATTGCCGATGAAACTTCGCCCCGGCGCAAATATGCCAATGCAACCCGTACATTTTCGCAGTAGATCGCATGCGGCAGAACGATGTCGGCGATATCGAGATTCTCCAGCGCCTCGACAGCATATCGCCCGGCAGGCACATGACCGGGATCGCCCATCGCAAACCGTCCCGCCACAAGCATTCCATCGAGTTTTTGTGGTGGATTCGATCCCGGCGGATATCCAACGACAAGGGTATTTCCTGCGATCACCTGTGTATCTGTTTGAGCCGTGTTCCCGCGCTCGTCCAGCCATTCTGTCCATTGTAGGTCTGCCGAGATGAACAGGTCGGCGGGAGCGCCGGCCTCGATTTGCCGGGCAAGAACCGAGCTGGCGGCGAAGACAAGGCGAATTTCGCTGTCGCTTTTCTTGCGATATTCCGAGGCAGCAGCTTCGAGAACGTCGCGAAGACTGGCAGCGGCGAAAACGGTTGGCGTTTCATTGGCCAATGCACCGATTGGCGTTGAAAACAAAAACACCGCGCTGACTATCATTGCAAAAAATCGCAGCATTCGGCTCACCCGGCCCCGTTCGAATTCGCGCGGCATTGCGCGAAATTTCATCTGTGATAACGAGAGCATGGCTGTCAACGCGCTCATGGCCGCGTTTGGAAAAGTTGAGCAGGAAAAACTGAAATGGCGAAAAAGAAATGGCCGACTTACGGCGAAATAACGGGCCCAATCGTAATGATTGGTTTCGGTTCCATCGGGCGCGGTACACTGCCCCTGATCGAGCGCCATTTTAAGTACGACAAATCGCGATTTGTGGTCGTCGATCCTCGTGACGACGACAAGGATTTGATGGACAAGCACGGTCTTCGTCACGTCAAGAAAGCGCTGACACCCAGAAATTTCAAGAAAATCCTCAAGCCGTTGCTCACCGAAGGCGGCGGGCAGGGGTTTTGCGTCAATCTGTCGGTCGATACCGGTTCGCTCGACATCATGAGTTTTTGCAGATCGATCGGAGCGCTCTACATCGATACAGTGGTCGAACCCTGGCTCGGCTTCTACTACAACGATGAAGTCGACAATGCAGATCGCACCAACTACGCGCTGCGCCAGCCGGTCCGCCTCGAGCAAAAGAACGCGCCCGGTGGCACAACCGCAGTCTCCTGCTGTGGCGCCAATCCAGGCATGGTCTCCTGGTTCGTCAAGCAGGCGCTGGTCAACCTCGCCGACGACATTGGCCTGAAATACAAGGAACCAGGGCCCGACGACCGCCAGGGCTGGGCCAAGCTGATGAAACGTGTCGGTGTTAAAGGCATACACATCGCTGAACGCGACACCCAGCGAGCAAAGCAGCCCAAAGCGTTGAACGAATTCTGGAATACTTGGTCGGCCGATGGCTTTATCGCGGAGGGGTTGCAGCCCGCCGAATTGGGTTGGGGAACGCACGAGAAGTGGAAACCCCGAAATGCCCGTTCGCAGAAGCGCGGCAACAAGGCGGCCATCTTTCTCGAGCAGCCGGGCGCCAATACCAGGGTACGGACCTGGTGTCCGACGCCCGGACCGCAATACGGCTTTCTGGTCACCCACAACGAGTCCATCTCGATTGCGGATTTTTTCACCGTCCGCGACAAGGCCGGCAAGGTGACCTACCGGCCGACCTGCCACTATGCGTACCATCCGGCCAATGACGCCGTGCTTTCGATGCATGAGATGTTCGGCAATGGTGGCAAGGCACAGCCTGTTCTGAAAGTGTTGGAAGAGTACGAAATCGCCGATGGCATTGATGAGCTGGGAGTGCTGCTCTACGGCCACAAGAAGAACGCCTATTGGTTTGGGTCCCAGCTTTCCGTAGAGGAAACCCGAGAACTGGCGCCTTATCAAAACGCCACCGGTCTGCAGGTCACCTCGGCAGTGCTCGCCGGTATGGTCTGGGCCCTGGAAAATCCTCAGGCCGGCATCGTCGAAACCGATGAGATGGACTACCGCCGCTGCCTGGAAGTGCAATTGCCATATCTTGGCCCGGTCAAGGGTTATTATACCGATTGGAATCCGCTTTCGGATCGACCCGGCCTATTCGATGAAGAGCTGGATCGCAGGAATCCGTGGCAGTTCAAAAACGTGCTGGTGCGTTAGCGTGCACCCGCAGCGGTGCGTGGCAATCGCACCCAAGAAGACAGACAGGCCGGGTGGGTAGCGGTAACAGGAGCAGTCCAGTGAAACTATTAAAGCGCATAATCGTCGGCATCATTGTTTTGGTCGTCGTATTGGTGGCGGTCGCTTATGTACTCCCCCGTCACGTTTCGGCCGAACGCGATATCGTCATCGATGCAACACCGGAAAAGATTTTCCCGTTGGTCAACGATCTGAAGGCATTCAACGAATGGTCGCCCTGGACGAAAATTGATCCCGATATGAAGGTCACCTATTCCGGTCCCGAATCGGGGGTTGGTCAGAAGTCCGCATGGGAAAGCGATCACAGCAGCGTCGGCAACGGTTCTCAGGTGATTGTCGCGTCGGAGGAAAACAAGCGCGTCGAAACGACACTTGATTTTGGCAATCAGGGTACCGCAAATGCCGTCTTCGAATTGGCGCCGGATGGCGGCGGTACGAAAGTCACATGGAGCTTCGAGAGCGATCTCGGCATGAATCCCGTCAGCCGCTACTTCGGACTGATGATCGATGACTGGGTGGGCGCCGACTATGAAAAGGGCCTGGCGTCACTCAAGGCGGCAGTGGAATCGGCGGAGTGATCACGGTCTTGCTTTCGCCAAACTAGGCCGTAAGAATCCCTTCGTCAGGCACGAGGAGAGGTGACGTCATATGAATTTCAAACGGATTCTGGCCGGTTTTTCGGCCGCGATGATGGTTGCGGGTTGCTCAGTATCCGGCCCGGGTTCGCCACCGCGGATCAGCCAGCCCACAGGCGTCGACGGTGAATGGGTTGGAACCGATGGTGTCGCTATTTCCAGCTTCAACGGCGGACAGTTCCGCAGCACTGCAACAGATACCGGCCAGCTGCTGGCGACCGGTAACTATCGCTATGTCAGCCAGGAATTGGTCGAAATCACAATCAATTCGATTATTCGCCAAACCACCAGCAAGGCCAATTGCGCTCTGGTATCGGATCGGCAGTTGAACTGCACGAGCGGCACCGGCGCCCAGTTTACGCTTGTCAGACGAGCCTGACCGCGAGCGGCTGTTTTCGTGATATTTCTGGTTGCGGCAGTATTTCTCGCCATCGTTGTCGGTCCGCAACTTTGGGTTCGACAGACGATCAGAAGACACGCTGCAGACCGCCCTGATTTGCCGGGAACCGGCGGCGAACTGGCCCGTCACCTGATCGGACACTTCAATTTGCAAGGCGTAACCGTCGAGGTCACCGACCGCGGCGATCACTACGATCCCGATGCCAAGGTCGTTAGACTTCTGCCACAGCATCATGATGGGCAATCCCTGTCGGCCGCCGCGGTTGCTGCCCATGAAGTATCGCATGCGTTACAGGACGCACGCGGCGAACCGATGTTGGCGCTGCGCCAAAGACTGGCGAAATTCGCTGCCGTAACCGACCGGTTTGCCGGCTTTTTCTTTCTTGCAGCGCCGGTTTTGGCGGCTCTGGCCCGTGTTCCCGCAGCATTTATCGCGGTGATCGCCATTGGCGTGGCGCTGCTGGGTATACGCGTGATCGTCAATCTGGTGACGTTGCCGGTCGAATTTGACGCGAGTTTCTCAAAGGCGTTGCCGATACTCGAGGAGGGAAAATATCTCAACGAGGAAGACATGCCTGCAGTCCGCAATGTACTCAAGGCAGCCGCTTGGACATATGTTGCCGGAGCGCTGATGTCACTCGTCAACATTGCCTACTGGATCAGGCTGTTGAGATAGATCCCGGCCACAAAAACGCTTCTCTTGATCCGAGTTGCGCCAAACGCACCTCACCAGGTCCTACGCCCTTCGGCTGACTTGATCACATAGCCGTCTTCACACAAAGGTATGTGCCTACGCCAACAGAGAACGACAAGATGACGGATTATTATGACGACCGGGAAACGCAGGCACCACAGTCACGCGAAAGCGCGCTCTTCGACCGTCTGAAAAAACATCTTGCCGACGCCGTCAACAGAGCCCCCGGCCTTTCGGCCTGGCTCGAAGGCCACGATTTGTCAACCATTCAAAGCCGCCAGGCACTGGCGAAGTTACCGGTGCTGCGAAAATCGGACCTGATGGAATTGCAGGCGGCCAATCCGCCTTTCGGTGGATTCGTCGACATGACAGCGCTGGCGGGCAACCGGGTATTCGTATCCCCCGGACCGATTTTCGAACCCCAGGGCGCTGGCGCGGATCCGTGGAACGCGGCACGCGCGTTTCACGCCGCCGGCATCCGTCCCGGCAACATGGTCCACAACGCGTTTGCCTACCACATGACGCCTGGAGGTTTTATTCTTGACGAGGGTGCACGTGCCCTGGGCTGCACCGTGTTTCCGGCCGGTGTCGGCAATACCGACATGCAGGTCGACGCTGCCGCGGCACTGAAGCCGGACGTCTATTGCGGAACTCCGGACTTTCTCAAGGTCATGCTAGAAAAGGCGGCAGAAACCGGAATGGACCTGTCTTCGTTTCGCCGGGCACTTGTTTCAGGCGGCGCGCTGTTTCCGTCCCTGCGCGAAGAGTATCTGAACAGCGGCATCCGTGTTTTGCAATGCTACGCGACCGCCGAATGCGGTGTCATCGCCTATGAAACGACCGACAGCGACGGCAATCCCAATCCGGGGATGATTCTCAATGAAGATATCATTGTCGAAATCGTCACGCCGGGAACGGGTGATCCCGTCGCCGAGGGGGAAGTAGGAGAAGTGGTTGTGACCACTTTCAACTCTGCCTACCCACTCGTCCGCCTGGGCACGGGCGATCTGTCGGCAGTACTGTCGGGTGCGTCGCCGTGTGGCCGCACCAACACCCGCATCAAGGGGTGGATGGGCCGTGCTGACCAGCGCACCAAGATCAAGGGCATGTTTGTTGATCCGAAACAGGTTGCCGATATCGTCAAATCCCACCCCGAAATCCGAAAGGCGCGCTTGGTGGTATCGCGTGATGGGGATCGCGACGCCATGATTTTCCGGATCGAAGCCGATGAAGGCGATCCGGACGCAATTGGTCAAACAATGCGCGAAATCACCAAGCTTGGCGGGGCGGTCGAAATGGTAACTCCTGGTTCGCTGCCCAATGACGGGCTGGTGATTGCCGACGAACGCGACTATTCGAAATAGCCGTCAATTTGCAGAATTGCCGACTGGCCACTTGCATATGCGCGAAGGCGGTGGAAACATCAGTCCGCAGTCTATTGCCGTAAAGATGCTGACACATTCCCGTGCAACGGAATTCGCATCTAATTACCGGGAGGCCAAATCATGAAAAAGATCACACTGTGTGCCGCATTGTCGGTATCGACGTTGGCGTTTGCCGCAACCACCGCCCGCGCTGACTACACATTGAACATTTTGCACATTAACGACTGGCACAGCCGGATCGAATCGATCAACAAGTACGATTCTACCTGCAGGGCAAAGGATGAAGACGAAGGCAAGTGCTTTGGTGGTGCTGCCCGGCTGGTGACAGCGGTGGACAATGCCAGGAAGCGCGCCGAAAGCGGCAATACCGTTTTGCTCAACGCCGGTGACAATTTCCAGGGCACCCTGTTCTACACCACCTACAAAGGTGCGGCGGAGGCGGAGTTCCTGAACCTGATGAAGACTGACGCGATGGCCGTCGGCAATCACGAATTCGACGACGGTGAAGAAGGTCTTGCAACATTTCTCGAAAAGGCCGAGTTCCCCGTCCTTTCGGCCAATGTCGTCGCCAGTCACAGTTCCAAACTTGGCGATCGGGTCAAGCCATCGGTGGTATTGAACGTCGGAGGCGAGAAGATCGGCGTTGTCGGTGCGGTCGCAAACGACACTGTCGATTTGTCCTCACCCGGCGACCACGTGCTGATCGCCGACGATGTTAAATCAATCGCAGCCGCTGTCGAGGCTTTGTCCGCTGAGGGTGTCAGCAAGGTCATTGCTTTGACCCATGTCGGCTATCCTCGCGATCTGGCGGCAATTGCCAAGATTCCGGGTGTCGACATCGTTGTTGGCGGTCATTCCAACACGCTTCTGTCCAACGACAACGATCGCGCTGCCGGACCTTATCCGACCTGGGTTGAAAATCCCGGCGGCTATCAGGTTCCGGTCGTCCAGGCCTATGCCTACTCGAAATATCTCGGCGACTTGACCGTAACTTTCGATGACACCGGAAAGGTAATCGGCGCCAGCGGCGAACCGATACTTCTCGATGCCAGCGTCGAACGCAACCAGGCGGTTCTCGACCGCATCGTCGAATTGAACAAGCCGATTGAGGAACTCAAGAACAAACGCGTGTCCGAAACTGCCGAAGCAATTGACGGTAACCGCGACAATTGCCGGGCACGGGAGTGCCAAATGGGCAATCTTGTGGCCGATGCGATGTTAGATCGCGTGAAAGGTCAGGGTATCCAGGTGGCAATCCAAAATGGTGGCGGCCTGCGCGCATCGATCGATGCCGGAGACATCACGATGGGCGAGGTGCTCACCGTTCTGCCATTCCAGAATACACTTTCCACATTTGAGTTGTCGGGCGCGGATATCGTTGCCTCGCTGGAATCCGGCGTCAGCCAGATCGAGGAGGGCAAGGGCCGTTTTCCGCAGGTCGCTGGATTGAAATACTCGTTTGATCCAAATGTTGCTCCCAATGAGGGTCGCATTTCGAATGTCGAGGTCAATGAAGGTGGCGCCTGGGCGCCAGTCGATCCGGCCAAAATGTATGGCGTCGTTTCGAATAACTTCATGCGCAGCGGCGGTGACGGCTATAAATTGTTCGCCTCAAACGCGCAGAACGCTTACGATTTCGGTCCCGGGCTGGAGTTGGTTGTGGCCGAGTACCTGACCAACAACCAGCCATATCAACCCTATCTCGATGGGCGCATCACCGAAGCCGCCGCCACGATGGAAAAGGCAGGTGATGCCGAGATGGAAAAGGAGGCCGAAGTAGCGGTTGTCACGCCGGAACTTCCCGATACCTCCAATACATTGACCACCGAACCACCCAAGGTGGATTCCGCACCGGCTGAAGCCGAAGTGAAGATGGAAGCTAAGGTCGGTGATCCTGCCGACGAGGATGAATCGGTCAACGAGAAGATCCACACCATTGTACGCGGCGATAATTACTGGAACCTGGCGAAATCCTATTATGGCGATGCCCGCATGTGGCGGATGATCGCCAAAGCCAATCCAGAGATGCGTCCGCGCCGGCTGAAGATCGGCGTTGAACTGACGATTCCAAGCGCCAACTAGGCGCTCCTGGATGGATTGAAGCAAAAAGCTCCGCCCATTGCATTTAACCGGCGGGGCTTTTTCGCGATACCGGCAATACCTGGAATGGTTCCAAACAATGCCCCGATGCCCTATCTGTGCGTCGGTCGATGCAAACACAGGTTCGAGATCCGTGAATGAGCCAGGAAAACCACACCAACCAACAAGTTATGAATTCCGATCATCTGCCGGCCGGACATCCCGAGATCAAACAACCGAAAACCGGTGTGCTGTTGGTGAATCTGGGAACGCCCGACGGAACCGACGTGGTCTCCATGCGCCGCTATCTGCGCGAGTTTCTGACCGACAAGCGCGTGATCGAATGGCCGCGCGCAATCTGGCTTCCGATCCTCTACGGCATCGTGCTCAATACACGGCCGAAAAAATCCGGCGCAGCTTATGCTTCGATCTGGAACCGCGAACTGGATGAGTCGCCGCTGCGAACCTTCACCCGGTCGCAAGCCGAGAAGCTTGCTGCATCTCTTGAAGATCATTCCCAAATCCAGGTGCGCTGGGCGATGCGCTACGGCAATCCGTCGATCGACAGCATCACTACCGAGATGATGCAGGCGGGCTGTACCCGTATCGTTATTTTCCCGCTCTACCCGCAATACTCGGCATCAACAACCGCGACCGTAAATGACAAGTTTTTCGAATCATTGATGAAAATGCGGTTCCAACCGGCTATTCGCATTGTCCCGCCCTATCACGATGAACCTGCATATATCGACGCTTTGGCGCGCTCCATCGAATCGCATCTGGCAACCGTCGAATTCGATCCCGAAGTGGTGATCGCTTCCTACCACGGCATCCCTCAAAGCTATTTTCAAAAAGGCGATCCCTATCACTGCCATTGCATGAAAACATCGCGGTTGCTCAGGGACCGGCTTGGCTGGGACGACGACAAACTGATCACGTGCTTCCAGTCGCGCTTCGGCCCCGAGGAATGGCTGCAGCCCTACACCGACAAGACCGTGGAAAAACTGGCAAAGGACGGCGTCAAGTCCATTGCGGTTTTCAATCCCGGTTTTGTATCGGACTGCCTCGAAACGCTGGAAGAAATCGCCGGTGAGGCAGGCGAGATTTTCCATGAGGCAGGCGGTGAGAATTTCATCCACATTCCCTGCCTGAATGACAGCGATGCCGGAATGGATGTGATCGAATCAATCGTTCGGCGCGAACTGGCCGGTTGGATCTGACCGGTCGCTAGAGCGTGCCCAGAATAAATGGGAGCGGTTTGATGGGATGGATTTTTTGTTCCGGCAAGGAGAAGTCCGAAGCGCGATATGAATATCGTGCAAGGGCTTCAACGCAGCCGGGGCGGAAAAGACGCCCAAGCGGGGATACTTCAAGTGCATGAATGACATGGATAAACCGCAATCGTTTGAACTGGACACGCTCTAGTCAGACCACAAAAATTGCGGCAACTGCCCTAGGAAGCGATCTTGTCTCCACGAAGATCATCCGGGTCGATGCCATATTCCTTGAGTTTGCGATAGAGCGTGGAGCGACCGATTCCCAGGCGTCTGGCGACCTCGCTCATCTGTCCGGCATAGTGGTCGATGGCAAATCGGATCATTTCGAACTCGACATCTGAAAGAGCGCGCACATCGCCACGATCATCGAGAATGCTGACTTCACCGGCATCTGCCCCTGACGTTGGCAGTTCAGCCTGATCCGGCTCCAGACTGATTGATTCCGCAGTGCTGCCTTTCGAAGGCGCGTCTACTCCGGCTCGCTCCGCAATCACCGGGTGGTCCTCAAGCGCATACGACAGGTCGACGCCCTCCACCTGCGCCCTGATCTGCGGAAACTCGTCAACGCCCAACACATCGTCATCGCAAAGCACAACCGCGCGCAGTATGGCATTCTCAAGTTGCCGGATATTGCCGGGCCAGTCATAGGACATGAGCAGCGCTACCGCCTCGCGCGAAATCCCGGTAATGCGTTGACCACTTTCACCCGCCTGGTTCTGGATCATGAAATGCTTGATCAGTGCTGGAATATCCTCTCGGCGATCGCGCAAAGGAGGCACCGTAATCGGAAATACATTCAATCGGTAGAACAGATCTTCGCGGAATTCGCTGTCCTTGACGCTTTGCATCAATTCGCGGTGGGTTGCTGAAACAAGTCTTATGTCAACCTTGTGCGTCCGCTTTGCACCGACGGGATCGACCTCACCCTCCTGAATGGCCCTGAGGAGTTTGACCTGAACTTCCAATGGCAGATCGCCGACTTCGTCCAGGAACAATGTCCCGCCGTCGGCCTCGACGAATTTGCCAGTATGCTTGTCGGTGGCGCCGGTAAACGAACCTTTTTCGTGGCCGAAAAGGATACTCTCGACGAGATTCGAAGGGATGGCGCCGCAGTTGACTGTGACAAATGGATTGCCGGAACGCTGACTGCCGGCCTGGATGGCACGCGCCACAAGTTCCTTGCCGACCCCCGACTCCCCCTCAATCAGTACCGGAATATCGGTTGCGGCCGCTTTCCTGGCAAGCGTCAGCACGCGTTTCATAGCCGGGCTGGACGATACAATGCTGTCGAACGTGACCTGCGCACCGGAAACCGGTTGGCGCTTTCTGGTTTCCGTCTCCGCGCGCTCAACCTTCAACGCATCGGCAATGGCCGATTTTAAGCGATCAGGTGCCACCGGCTTGACGACATAGTCGAATGCGCCTGCTCGCATGGCAGAAATGACGGTTTCAATCGATCCCTGGGCGGTTTGAACGATGACCGGGATATCAATTCCCCGCTCGCGCAATTTGGCAATGACGGTTAAACCGTCAATGTCCGGCAAACCGAGATCGAGCACAATCAGTGCGATATCGCTGCCGCGTGAACGGTTGAACGCCTCCAGCGCGGCATTGCCGCAATCGGCGGTGATGACCTGATAACCGGCTTTGCGCACTGCTGCATCGAGGAGCCTGCATTGTACCGGATCATCTTCGGCGATGAGGACCAACTGTGTCATATTTTCAATAATCGCGAAAAGGTTTGATAACGTTGAATAGGTTTGTGGCTTTCTGTCTGGATCATCTTGGCACAGACATCTAAAAGGCGGCTCAAGAAAGCCGGTAAACAAAATCCTAATATACAATGGCGGCCAACAGGCAGGATTGCCGGAAATCGCAGGGAAGCGGAAAGTCCAATGAACAAGTCGGGTCAACCGGGCATACAGCTCGCTTCCAGCGTATCAGGCAGTCGGCAGGTTACCGAAGATCTGCCAGAGTGGAATTTGGCCGATCTCTATACGTCGATGGAATCGCCCGAATTACGCGAGGACATGGAGAATGCGGCAAACGCGGCCGAGGAGTTCGAACAACGCTGGAAGGGCAAACTCGGCGCTGAAGCGGCCGAAGGCTCCAACGGTAAGCTTGGCACGGCATTGCAGGTCTACGAACAGCTTGAAGAACTGATCGGGCGTATCGCTTCGTATGCAGGTTTGGTCTACGCCAGCGATACCTCAGATCCTGCAAGAGCCAAGTTCTACGGCGATGTGCAGGAAAAAATGACGGATGCCAGCGCGCATCTGCTGTTTTTCCCTCTGGAACTCAACACGATTGACGACGAAGCGATTTCCGGAGCGCTCAAATTGGATCCGATTCTTGGTCACTACCGGCCTTGGGTGGAGGATCTTCGTAAGGATAAACCCTATCAGCTGGAAGACCGTGTGGAACAGTTGTTCCACGAGAAATCGGTTACCGGTCGCAGTGCGTGGAACCGCTTGTTCGACGAGACGATGAGTTCGCTCAGGTTCGAAGTCGACGGCGAGGCATTGCCGCTGGAACCAACGCTCAACAAGCTTCAGGATCCGGACACTGATGTTCGCAGAAAGGCTTCAGAAGCACTCGCAGCGACGTTCAAGCAGAATTTGCGCACGTTCACGCTGATCACCAATACGCTTGCCAAGGACAAGGAAATCTCGGACCGTTGGCGAGGATTTCGCGATATCGCCGATTCGCGCCATCTGGCAAACAGGGTTGAACGTGAGGTCGTCGACGCGCTCGCCGGTGCGGTGCGCGATGCTTGGCCGCGCCTGTCGCACCGCTACTACGCCATGAAGGCCCGTTGGCTGGGAATGGAACGGATGAACCACTGGGACCGCAACGCGCCTCTACCGGAAGCGCCGCAAGCGATTATCCCGTGGCAGGATGCACGCGAAACGGTATTGTCGGCCTATCGCGGTTTCGCCCCGGAAATGGCTGACATCGCCGACCGGTTTTTCGAAAATCGCTGGATCGACGCCCCGACACGGCCCGGAAAGGCGCCCGGCGCATTTGCCCATCCCACGGTACCTTCGGTACATCCATATGTGTTGCTCAATTATATGGGCAAGCCGCGCGATGTGATGACGCTCGCCCACGAACTGGGCCATGGCGTGCATCAGGTTCTTGCCGGCGGCCAAGGTGCATTGATGGCTTCAACGCCGCTGACCCTGGCTGAAACCGCATCGGTGTTCGGAGAGATGCTGACCTTCCGCTCCCTGCTCGCTGCGACCGCAGACGATAGCGAACGAAAGGCCATGCTGGCTCAAAAGGTCGAGGACATGATCAATACGGTCGTCCGCCAGATCGCCTTTTACGAGTTTGAACGCCTGGTTCACACCGAGCGGCGCAACGGCGAACTGACCGCCGGGCAACTGGGGGATTTTTGGCTGCAGGTTCAGGCAGAAAGCCTTGGTCCGGCGATCCGGCTGGGCGAAGGTTATGAAACATTTTGGGCCTACATTCCCCACTTCATTCATTCGCCATTTTATGTCTACGCCTATGCGTTCGGTGATTGCCTGGTCAACTCGCTTTATGCCGTCTATCAGGACGCAGAATCAGGGTTTCAGAACAAGTATTTCGACATGCTGCGCGCCGGCGGCACGAAGCACCATTCCGAGCTGCTCGCTCCATTCGGATTAGACGCGTCGGATCCGGCTTTCTGGCAAAAAGGTCTGTCCGTGATCGAAACCCTGATTGACGAATTGGAGGCGATGGACGCAAAGGCCTAGAACCGTTTGAACGACTCGGTTTAGCCCGCGGCTTCACAGAACCTGTCCACGTCCTGCTCGGTCGTGGCAAAGCTGGTGACCAGCCTGCACAGCGTTTCATTCCCGTCGATATGGCCTGAAAAGGATCTGGGCGCCGGCCATTCATGGAACTCCGCACCAGCGTCTTCCAGTCGCTTTACGGTCTTTTTGTTGATGATCGGAAATACCTCATTGGCATCGGGGTTCCAGGCTAGGCGGCAATTCTCAGATGCGTCGATCCCCTGGACAAGTCTTGCCGCCATGGCGTTTGAGTGTGTTGCCAGTTCGATCCACAGATCGTCTTCGAAATATGCATCAAATTGCGCGGCGATAAACCGGCTCTTGGAGAACAGTTGTGCCGCTCGTTTGTGAAGAAACGCCGCATCGCCCGCCAAGTCTGGATTGAGAAAAATCAATGCCTCGGCGCACCAGCATCCATTTTTGGTCCCGCCAAAAGAAATCATATCGATACCCACATCGATCGTCATCTGAGCAGCGGTGACATCCAACGATACGAGCGCATTGGCAAATCGGGCGCCGTCCATGTGCAAAGGCAGCTTGTTTTTCTTGCAGATCGCCGAAATCGCCGCGATTTCATCAAGCGAATAGACCGTTCCGATCTCGGTCGATTGGGTGATCGACACCGCCATCGGCTGGCCGGCATGAACAAAATCGGCCGGAAAATGATCGATTGACGGCTGCAGTTTGTCGATATTGATGCGGCCGAGTGCACCATCGACACCGCACAATCTGGCTCCGCCGGTAAAATACTCCGGCGCGCCGCATTCGTCTTCGGCCATGTGTGCCTCGGGATGGCAGAACACAACACCGCCCGGGCGGTTCACCGCTGTTAACGCCAGAGAATTGGCGGCGGTCCCTGTTCCGACAAAGAACACGGCCACTTCGCGGCCGAAAAGCCGGTTAAATCTCTCCCTGACCCGGTCATCAAGCTCGCTTGCCCCATAAGATGAGGCAAATCCCTCGGCATTGCTGGTCATACTCTCACAAACTCTCGGGTGCGCACCGGCGCAGTTGTCGGATCTGAATTTCATGCTCGCACTCCGCAAAACAAATTGTTCGCACTCATCCCGGATTTGGCTTTGCTGTGCAACAAAAACATCGGATCCGGCAAACAGTCCGCACACAGCAGGCGAAGGTCGACATTGCGGTTTGAACCTTTCTGTTGTCCTTTTTCGCCCCATCAAGCAATTAAATTTCGATTATGCATTCCGTCACGTAATATCATGTCGATATGCGGCGGTTTTTCGCGTTGGCTTGGCTTGTGCGTTCGAGATAAATGTGGCATATGAATTAGGACAGTATTGCTGTCATAAATATCATCGCGCTGTCGTCGTGACTGGTCTATATTGTGACCGTGCGATTTCAGGCGCGACCAGCGCGGTGCCGATTATCTGCCGCCGACGTTCCCAAAAGGCCAAGAACCCGGGGGGACGGCAACTTTGTCCAGAGCGCGATATGTGCATGGGCGTTTCGAATTTTGTGCCGTCTGGCACGGGAAGATTGCGACCGCAGTGGCGCTTCCCGGTTGATGGCGACGCCGCAATGAAGGCGAAGACGGAGGATTGAGCGATGGGCGAACGGAAACTGTTCCCGACAGACGCCGCCACTAGCGTACCTGGCTCCGCTTTGCCGGACGCTCAAGGCCTTTACAATCCCGCCAATGAGCACGATGCCTGCGGCGTCGGTTTCATCGCCCATATGAGGGGTGAGAGATCACACAATATCATCGAAAACGGCCTGTCGATGCTGGAGAATCTTACCCATCGCGGTGCGGTCGGCGCCGATCCGCTCATGGGCGATGGTGCCGGCATGCTGGTGCAAATTCCCGATCGGTTTTTCCGCGAAGAAATGGCTGAAAACGGCATTGAGCTTCCTCAGGCAGGCCTTTACGCCGTCGGCCATATATTCATGCCGCAAGACAAGACGCTGCGCGACAATCTCGAACAGATCATTACCGATGTGGTTGCCGCGGAAGGGCAGCAGCTTCTGGGATTTCGTGATGTACCGGTCGACAATTCCTCTTTGTCGAAAGCGCCGGAAATCGCAGCTTCAGAACCAATCCATCGCCAGGTTTTCATTGGCCGCGGCGAAGGAATTGAAAACGACAACGACTTCGAACGTCGGCTTTACATATTACGCAAGGTGATATCCAACCGCGTTCACCAGGAAACCGAAGGCCGCGACAATGGTTTTTATATTGTCTCGCTGTCGTCCCGCACCATCGTCTACAAGGGAATGTTCCTGGCATATCAGGTGCACAAATACTTCAAGGATCTGAGCGACCCGCGCTTCGAAAGCGCATTGGCCTTGGTTCATCAGCGTTTCTCCACAAACACCTTCCCGTCGTGGAAACTGGCGCACCCGTACCGCATGGTGGCGCACAATGGCGAAATCAACACGCTGCGCGGCAATGTGAACTGGATGGCCGCCCGCCAGGCATCGGTCGATTCGGAATTGTTCGGCAACGACATCTCCAAGCTTTGGCCGATTTCCTATGAAGGCCAGTCGGACACCGCCTGCTTCGACAATGCGCTCGAGTTCCTATGGCAAGGCGGATATTCGCTGGCGCATGCGATGATGATGCTGATCCCCGAGGCTTGGGCCGGCAACAAGCTGATGGATGAAAACCGCAAGGCTTTTTACGAGTATCATGCTGCATTGATGGAGCCATGGGACGGCCCAGCCGCGGTAGTATTCACCGACGGGCGCCAGATCGGTGCCACGCTCGACCGCAACGGATTGCGCCCCGCCCGATACCTCGTCACAGAGGACGATTGTGTGATCGCGGCATCCGAGGCCGGCGTCATTGATATCGACGAATCCACGATCAAATCGAAGTGGCGCCTCCAGCCGGGGCGGATGCTCCTGATCGACTTGGAACAGGGTCGCATCATCTCCGATGAGGAGATCAAGGAAGAAATTGCCACCAAACACCCCTACCGCGAATGGCTGGCCAACACCCAACTCATTCTCGAGGATCTGGCGCCGGTTGAACCAAGGGCGCTTCGCCGTGACGTCAGCCTGCTCAATCGTCAGCAGGCATTCGGCTACACCCAGGAAGACACCAAGATCCTGATGTCGCCCATGGCGACGACCGGCCAGGAATCGCTGGGGTCGATGGGTACTGATACGCCGATATCGGCGATGTCGGACAAGTCGAAACTGCTCTACACCTATTTCAAGCAGAACTTCGCCCAGGTCACCAATCCACCGATTGATCCGATCCGCGAAGAGCTGGTGATGAGCCTTGTTTCGTTCATTGGCCCGCGCCCGAACATTTTCGATCTTGTCGGCAGTTCGAGACGCAAGCGGCTCGAAGTGCGCCAACCGATCCTGACCAATGGCGACCTGGAAAAGATTCGCTCGATCGGGCACACCGAAGACCGCTTCGACACCAAGACGATCGACATCACCTATTCCGCCGCCGAAGGAGCAGCCGGTCTCATCGGCGCGGTCAGCCGTCTGTGCGAGCGGGCGGAAGCGGCAGTGGCCGGTGGCTATAACATCATCATTCTGTCCGACCGCCAGATCGGTCCGGATCGGATTGCCATTCCGGCATTGCTGGCGACGGCCGCCGTTCACCATCATCTGATTCGCAAGGGACTGCGCACCGCGGTCGGTCTGGTCGTCGAATCGGGCGAACCGCGTGAGGTACATCATTTCGCCTGTCTGGCAGGGTATGGCGCCGAGGCGATCAATCCCTATCTGGCATTCGATACATTGCTCGACATGCACGCACGCAAGGCGTTCCCGCCCGAGGTGGATGCCGGCGAAATCGTCGAACGCTACATCAAGTCGATCGGCAAGGGCATCTTGAAGGTCATGTCCAAGATGGGCATCTCGACCTACCAATCCTATTGCGGCGCACAGATTTTCGATGCGGTCGGATTGACCACTGATTTCGTCAAGGAATTCTTCTTCGGCACCGCTACGACCATTGAAGGCGTTGGCATGAACGAGGTTGCCGAAGAAACCTATCGCCGACACACAAAGGCATTTTGTGGCGATCCGGTATTGAAAAACGCCCTCGAAGTTGGCGGCGAGTACATGTACCGCGTGCGCGGCGAATCCCACATTTGGTCACCCGATGCGGTGGCGTCGTTACAGCATGCTGTCAGAACCGAATCCTGGAAAACGTTCAAAGATTTTTCCGACCAAGTCGACGCGGATGCGACATCGGCCCAGACCATTCGCGGCTTGTTCGACATCAAGCTGGCCGCTGACGCCGGTCGCAAGCCGGTTGAGTTGAGCGAGGTCGAGCCCGCGTCTGAAATCGTCAAACGGTTCTCGACAGGCGCGATGTCATTTGGCTCGATCAGCCGCGAGGCACACACGACACTGGCCAAGGCCATGAACCAGATCGGTGGCAAGTCCAACACCGGCGAAGGCGGCGAGGAACCGGATCGCTACATGCCGCTTCTCGACGGCTCGGCCAATCCCGAGCGTTCGGCGATCAAGCAGGTTGCATCCGGACGGTTCGGCGTTACTACCGAGTACCTCGTCAATTCCGACATGATACAAATCAAGGTGGCGCAGGGCGCCAAACCGGGTGAAGGCGGGCAACTGCCAGGCCACAAGGTCGACGCGACGATTGCCAAGGTACGCCACTCGACCCAGGGCGTCGGACTGATCTCGCCGCCGCCGCACCACGATATCTATTCCATCGAGGATCTGGCGCAACTGATCTTCGACCTCAAGAACGTCAATTCAAGCGCCGATATTTCGGTCAAACTCGTTTCCGAGGTCGGCGTCGGCACGGTCGCTGCCGGCGTTGCCAAGGCACGGGCCGACCACATCACCATTTCCGGATTTGACGGCGGCACCGGTGCGTCGCCGCTAACCTCGATCAAGCATGCCGGCAGCCCCTGGGAAATGGGCTTGGCCGAAACCCATCAGACACTGGTGTTGAACGGTTTGAGATCGCGCGTCGCGCTGCAGGTCGACGGCGGCTTGCGAACCGGGCGCGATGTCATTGTCGGCGCGCTGCTCGGAGCCGATGAATTCGGCTTTTCGACCGCGCCGCTGATCGCCGCCGGCTGCATCATGATGCGCAAATGCCATCTCAACACATGCCCGGTCGGCGTCGCCACGCAGGATCCGGTGCTGCGCAAGCGCTTCAAGGGCACGCCGGAGCATGTGATCAACTATTTCTTCTTCGTCGCCGAAGAGGTTCGCCAGATGCTCGCCGCGATGGGCTACCACAGCCTGGACGAAATCATCGGCCAGTCCGACTTGTTGGAAAGTCAGTCGATGATCGACCACTGGAAAGCCAAGGGTTTGGACTTTACCGGCGTGTTCTATCGGCCGGAGGCACCGGCCGATGCCATCCGCTGGACTGAAACGCAGAACCATCCGATCGACGATATTCTCGATCGCAAACTGATCGCTGAGGCAGCCCCTGCCCTGGAATCCAAGCACGCGGTGACCATCGACATGCCGATCAGGAATGTGGACAGGTCGGCCGGCGCCATGCTCTCAGGGGAAATCGCCAAACGGTTTGGTCACAAGGGCCTGCGTGACGATACCATCATCGTCAATCTGGAAGGGACCGCCGGACAGTCGTTCGGTGCTTTCCTTGCCCACGGCATCACGTTCAACCTCGCAGGCGACGGCAACGACTATGTCGGCAAGGGCCTTTGCGGAGGTCGAATCGTCATCCGTCCGCCGGAAACCTCCACCATCGTCGCTGCCGAATCCATCATCGTCGGAAACACGGTTCTCTACGGAGCGATTGAAGGTGAATGCTACTTTTCCGGCGTCGCCGGTGAGCGGTTTGCGGTGCGCAATTCAGGCGCTGTCGCCGTTGTCGAGGGTGTCGGCGATCACGGCTGCGAATACATGACCGGCGGTGTCGTCGTCGTCATCGGTCAGACGGGCCGCAACTTTGCCGCGGGAATGTCGGGCGGAATTGCCTATGTGCTCGACGAAGGCGGTGATTTTGCCGAGCGTTGCAACATGGCAATGGTCGAGCTTGAGCCGGTACCGGAGGAAGATGACCTGCTTGAAAAACTCCACCATCACGGCGGCGATCTTGATCACAA
Organism: Rhizobiaceae bacterium; assembly: GCA_963669285.2. Taxonomy (GTDB): domain Bacteria; phylum Pseudomonadota; class Alphaproteobacteria; order Rhizobiales; family Rhizobiaceae; genus JAWKWH01. The sequence goes on from CAXXSI010000025.1 coordinate 120,389, forward strand.
GGGTCGGGTCGACGTGCTGGACAACATGACCAGCCATGACGAAGAGCGGCTTTATCAGCTGATATCCAACCACTCGCACTATACCGGCTCGGTCAGGGCGAAAGACATCCTCGACAATTGGTCCGACTATCGGCCGAAGTTCAGGAAAGTCATGCCGGTCGAGTACCGTCGTGCGCTGCAGGAAATGGAAGACATGCGACTCGGCGTGGCAGCGGAGTAAGACTGATGATCGTTACAACCACAAACAGCCTCGATGGCCATGAGATCACCAAATATATGGGTGTGGTCACCGGTGAGGCGATTTTGGGTACCAACATCTTCCGCGATATCTTCGCCGGTATTCGCGACATAGTCGGCGGGCGCTCCGAGTCATACGAACAAGTCCTACGCGAGGCGCGCGAGACCGCGCTCCAGGAATTGAAGGACGAGGCGCAGCAACTCGGTGCCAACGCAGTTGTCGGCGTGGACATCGACTATGAGAACATCTCGACCGGTTCAAGCGGTTCGATGCTGATGGTATCGGCGTCGGGAACCGCGGTTTTGGTTCGGTAATCAGGGAACACCAATGGGCAAGGTTACTGGATTTTTGGAAATCGACCGGCAGGTGCACAAGTATCAGCCGGCGTCCGACAGAATCAGGCACTATAGGGAATTCACCCTGCCGATGTCCGATTCTGAGGTCATCAAGCAGGCGGCGCGCTGTATGGATTGCGGTGTGCCCTACTGTCACGGACCCATGGGCTGTCCGGTGCACAACCAGATCCCCGACTGGAACGACTTGGTCTATGCCGGTGACTGGGACAACGCCATCCGAAACCTACATTCAACCAACAATTTTCCCGAGTGGACCGGTCGTATCTGCCCGGCACCCTGTGAAGAAGCCTGCACCTTGAACCTCGAAGACGTGCCGGTCTCGATTAAGACCATCGAGCAGACCATCGCGGATCGAGCTTATGAAACCGGCCACATACGCCCCTACCCGCCCGAGAAGAAGACCGGCAAGACGGTTGCGATAATCGGCTCGGGACCGGCAGGCATGGCCGCGGCCCAACAGCTTGGGCGCGCCGGCCATGATGTGCACGTGTTCGAGCGCGAAAGCCGGCCGGGCGGGCTGATGCGCTATGGCATCCCAGACTTTAAAATCGAGAAACACCATATCGACCGGCGCGTCGTGCAGATGAATGGCGAAGGCGTGACTTTTCACTGCGGAGTAAATATCGGTGTCGACAAGACCGCTGCCGCCTTGTTGGATGAGCATGACGCAGTGCTTTATTGCGGCGGCTCGGAAAAGCCCCGTCCTGCCGGCGTACCGGGCACCGATCTTGGCGGTGTGCACGACGCAATGCCCTATCTGGTGCAACAGAACAAGCGCATCGGCGGCGAAGACATTCATTCGGTCGCCTGGCCGTCAGAGCCGATATCTGCGGCAGGCAAGCACGTGATCGTCGTTGGCGGCGGAGACACGGCCTCCGATTGTGTCGGCACCGCGTTTCGACAGGGCGCGGTGAAGGTCACGCAGCTTGACATTCGCCCCGAGCCGCCGGTTCGCGAAGACAAGCTGACCGTGTGGCCGTACTGGGCAACCAAGATGCGTACTTCGTCGTCACAGGCCGAGGGCGCCAATCGCGAGTTCCAGATCGCCACACTGGAGTTTATCGGCGAGGATGGTCATCTGACCGGGGTCAAGTGTTGTCATGTCGATGACAAGCGCAAACCCGTGGAAGGCACCGAGTTTCTTATCCGTGCAGACCTGGCTTTCATCGCCATAGGTTTTCACGGTGTAATGGAAAGCGGGGTTTTGAGTGAGCTTGGCGACGGATTGAAAACAACCGTCGACCATCGCAACTCGACCAATGTCGACGCCAATGAAACCGACTACCACACTAACATCGACCGGCTGTATGCAGCCGGTGACGTGCGTCGCGGCCAATCGCTGGTCGTGTGGGCAATTCGCGAGGGCAGACAGGCGGCGGCGGCTATCGACGAAGACCTCATGGGATCGACCGTGCTACCGCGATAGGTCCTTGCGACTTCGTATTGTTACGGCTTTGTCGATCCCGTTTTTTCGCCATCCGGTGCGGCGTCGGGTTTCCGTTTCCACCTGAAATCATCCGCGCGGCCCGGCTTTGCGGGCCCGGCAACGCCTTCGATTGTCAGTTTGCGCGCCGGCGTTGGTGCCACCACCTCCGTTTCAACATTGACCGTCGCGCCAAGCAGTTCCGCACCGCCATCAAGCTCGGGATCGTCGAATGCGATCGGCGCAATGCGGTCAATCGTGGGCGAGTTCAGCGGGTCGAGCCGCAGTTGGGGAAGATTTTCAGGTCCTAATTCGCCCAGATCCGGCGCAACTGCATCGCCAAGGATCTTCCGTAGCGGCTTTTCGGTGTAAAACGCGATCTTGCGGCGTCCGGCGCGCGTTACGTTGATACCATCGGAGGAACGCAGCCGCGCGGGTTGACCGTTGAGGTCCGGACCGGAAGTCACATAGGCTCCGTTCTCGTCAACGAATCCATCCCAAATGTCGACAAATGCCCCTTCAACGCCGGTTGCCGCCCGCCGGTAGACATCATTGAAGGTCACCATATCCGACGACATGCTCGACTTTTTGAACGACGGCACTCCCACCCACACAAGTGGAATGTTGCGACCGGAAACTATGTCGGCCAATTCAGCGGCCCGTTTTTCATATTCCTTGCGCCATTCATCGGACCGACGTTTGAGCCGCGGCGAGGTTGTGCGAAAATCCTGCCGATCGTTGGCGCCGATCATCAATACCACGACGCTCGGCTTTTCGGTGTCCAGTATGACCGGCAATTCGACCCGCCAATTGTAGTAGTCGTCGCGCACAATTCCCGACGATCCATTGGATCGCACCATGATACGAACACCCGGCGATTGCGCAAACGCGGTTTCCAAACCCTCACCAAGCCCGCCGGCAAGAAAGTCGCCGACCACAAGAACAACACGCGCATTATCCAGCTTGTTCGGCACTTCCGGGGCCGATGCCAACCGGCGCGAACCACCTGATTTTCGCCGCTTCACCTTGGTCCGGCGGGAAGTATCACGCTTGATGCGGCTTGCCTTGTTGTTCCTTTTGAACAGACGCTCAAACAGATTGCCCGATTCCTGCGCCATTGCCGGCGAATACCCCAATTGCGGAACCGCCAAAGCGAAGCCGGCGATGAGGCAAATCAGCCGCAATAACCTCCCATACGATGATCTGGATCTGTCCATTCAAACTACTTTTTCTTGATCGCGGTCAGCACTTCTTTGCTCGGATGGCCGGTCTGTTTCATCCCCGCCCTTGCCTGGAAGGACATGATCGCTTTGCGCGATCCGGAGCCGATCTTGCCATCGATCTTCCCATCGTAATAGCCCAATGCCAGAAGATGTTTCTGCAATTCCTGCTTTTCATCAAAAGACAACTTCGTAAATGGCCTGCTCCAGTCCTTGGCAAGGCCGCCGTAACCGGCAATTTGATCTGCAAGCAGACCAACCGCCAGTGCATATTTGTCGGCATTGTTGTAGCGCTTCAGGACAAAAAAGTTCTTTGTGACCAAAAATGCCGGCCCTGAGCGGCCTTGCAACACTTTCAAAACCGCATTGTCGCCGCCGCGCGGAAAGGCTTTGCCATTGGCTCGCTTGACGCCCAGCGCCTTCCACCTTGAGATTTTCAGCGATCCCCCGGGAAACTTGCGTCCCGATGGCAGTGTGACCTCATATCCCCAGGTCTTGCCCGAGCGCCAACCGTTTTTGCGCAGCAGATTGGCGGCCGTCGCCAAGGCATCGGGTATGGAGTTCCAGATGTCGCGGCGCCCGTCTCCGTCCATATCGACCGCGTAGGCCTGATAACTGGTGGGAATGAACTGCGTATGTCCCATCGCTCCGGCCCACGATCCCTCAAGGTGGCGCTCGGTGATATCGCCCCTCTGCAGGATTTTCAGTGCTGCAATCAATTGCTGGCGGGCGAATTTCCGCCGCCGCCTGTCGGCATAGGCCAGCGTCGCCAGCGACCGCACAACGCTGCGCATCACCTTGTCGTTTTTGAGAATCTCGCCATAGTTCGTTTCCATCGACCAGATAGCCAGCAGAATATAACGGCTGACACCGAACTTTTTCTCGATTCTTGCGAGGTCGGACTTCCACTTGCGCGCCATCTTGCGCCCGTTGGCGACGGAATCCTCGTGCACCCGGTTGTCAAAATACTGCCATACCGGCGCTCGGAATTCGGGCTGGTAGCGGGCTTTCTCCAGCACTTCCGGGTCCGGCGCGGTAACGCCCTTGAAGGCTCGATTGAACGTCGATTTCTTGATCCCGGCTTTTGCGGCTGTCGCCCGAAAGCTCGACACCCATTTCTGGAATCCGGCATCTGCGTGAGCCGGTGCGCTTGCCAGCATCACCAGAAATGCGAAAGACAAGATCAATTGAAGTGCTTTCTTCAATTCAGACTGCGGCGTTTTGGACATCGATATCTCCGTCGTGGCATTTGCGGGGATTTTTACCGAATGCCGTTAGGATTTGGTTTACCATGGTTGGCAATTTCGCCGCTATAAGTCGGTTATCGCGTACTCTCACCGCCATTCAAGGTGACCGATTCAGTAGTTATCAATTCCGGCGTGAAAATGTCGAAGCGGGACACTGGGATTTTCGATCAATGAGTAAAATTCGCAAAGCGGTATTTCCGGTCGCGGGGCTTGGCACGAGATTCCTACCGGCCACCAAAGCACTTCCCAAGGAAATGCTGACGGTTTTGGATCGACCGGTGATCCAATATGTCGTTGATGAAGCCCGCGAAGCCGGCATCGAGCATTTCATTTTTGTGACCGGTCGCAACAAGGCCGCGATCGAAGACCACTTCGATATCCAGTTTGAACTCTATGAAACCCTAGAAAAACGCGGAAAGACTGCCGAATTGCAGAGCCTGAAAGAGCTGCAGCCCCTACCTGGGCAAACCAGCTTTACACGCCAGCAGGAACCCCTCGGTCTTGGACACGCAGTGTGGTGCGCGCGCGAACTGGTCGGTGATGAACCGTTCGCCCTTTTGTTGCCGGACATGATCATGCCTCCCGAACATAATTGCACCCAAGCGATGGTCGATCTGTATGCGCGGACCGGCAACAATATTGTTGCAGTCGAAGCCTGCGATCCCGCCGAAACGCACCGCTATGGCATTGTCGGAAAGGGTGCAGACACACATACCGGATTTGAAATCACCGAAATGGTCGAAAAGCCGGCGCATGGCACCGCGCCGTCAAATCTGTTCATAAACGGACGCTATATTCTACAACCCGATATCTTTGAGCATCTTGCGCGCCACGAACGTGGCGCCGGCAACGAAATCCAGCTCACGGACGCAATGCTGGCGCTCAGCCAGGATCAGCCTTTCTACGGCTATCACTATCAGGGGCACACATTTGATTGCGGAACCCCGGCGGGCTTTGTCGAGGCGAATCTGGCCTTCGCCATGGAGAATTCCAACGTCCGGGAAACTATTCTCCCGGTAATGCGTGCCCATCTCGCCAAGTATGATTGATAGACCTATCTGCGCAATCTGACACCGAGGAAGGCGCTCAACGTCTCGGCATCCCGGCCGGCGACATTGGAACTGACGTTTTCATAGCCGGCCCGCCCGGTGATCCCGAAATTGCGGTTAAGCCACCACGTCAGCCCGGCCTCTATGTCGATGATCAGGTCCTGACCGTTCGAACCCTTGAATTCGCGGAATCCGAAACCTGCGGCCAGATTTCCGGTCAGATTGGCCCGTATCTGGCGTTCGATGCCCAAATCCACATCGTACAGGATTGATCCCGAACTACCGGCCTGAGTGGTTGTTTCAATCGTGGTTGCAGCATCGAGATTAACCGTGGTTCCACGCATCGGAGACCACGCAAGCGACGCCAGCGCGCTGACACCCTCCACAGCGACGAGGCGGGTGTCGTCGGGCTTCTCGCTGATCCAGCCAGCGGCGAATTCACCGGTTAGCTTGTCGCCAAGATTGAGTTCGACACCGGCCCTGACAGCGTAGCGGTCCGCAGAACGGGCAAATCCGGCGGTATCGGTCCTCAGGTCGTAGGTCCGCCTGCCGATTTCCGCTTCGATAAATGGCACCAGCGCCGGCGAAACTTCATAGCCGGTACGCAACGTCAGCGTCGCAAGTGTCGTGTTTCGTTCCTTTTGTGACAACACACCGCCACCACCGAGGTCGGCATCCTCGTAGATCTGCCGCTCAACCCGTCCGTTGGCTGCCACGCGCAACTTGCCTTCCGTTCGCGCCACGCCGAGCGTGCCGACGAGTGTGTGGCTAAGCGGTTGAGACACGGCCCCCGGGATAACCACCGCCGACGCTGCAGTTTCCGGCGTTACCTGGTAGTCTGCGCCGGCACTCACTGCAAATCCGTCAGCGAGATCTAGTCGCAGTAGTGCATTGGCGCCCCCGGAAATCTCCGAAACATCGGCACCCGACAGGGTTTGTCTGAATGTGCCGAAGGCGCCGAATTGAAACGCATGGCGGGACCAGTCGGATTCCCCGTTGAGCCGCAATGTTGTTTCGGAAAGAACCGCTTCTCCACCGCCGGCGCTGGAATCAGCGTTGGACGACCATGACAGCCCCTGTTCCAGTTCCGGAAGCAGCACAAAAGTGCCTATCCGAATTCCCAGGGGTGCATACGGATCGTCATCATCGCCGCTATCAAGTCCCTCGATCGCACCGGTTCGCTCGGCGGTCGGCTCGGCGGCGGCATTACGTTCCTCGTCCAGGGCATCTATACGGTCGGCGCGCACGGTACCGGTCAACGTATCGTCAAGTCGATCGCGCGGTTCGGTCTGCCGGTCCTCACGTTCAGCCTCAATCCGCTGGCGCGTTGTCACAACCTCATCATCGCCGGTGTCGGTCGCGGCGGTTCGGCGACGCGGTCGATTGCTCGTCGGCGGCTCGTTTGCAAACGGATCGTCACGATTGAGATCGAAAATGCTGGCGGCCTCTCCGTCCCGTCGGCGTTGGTCGTCGCCAACCTCCGCTCCGTCGTTTACGGGCTCATAGTCCGGCGCCTGAAAGCCGGTCTCCTGTTCTTCCGGAACTTCGCGACGTTGCAGCGCAGTCGGGCGTTCCGGCAACTCCTCCCGGCCGATAAGGGTCCGGTTTATTTCGTCTTCGTTGACACCGCCTCGCAGCCCAGTCATCTCCTGGGCAATCACCTGATGGCCAGGCAACATTATCCCCGACACCGCCACAGCGGTGGTCAAATGTCTCCAAATCCTTGTTTTTGCGGGGAAAAAGGAGATCGCCATCAACTCCGGAACCATGCGGGCAAACGCCCATGAAAATCTTTACCGAACCGTAAACATTGATGGTTAACGCTTTGTTGAGGCTATGCTGGTGCAGCTTGTTTTGAATGTGCGAATTTTCAAGGTTGGACTCCGGCTCGGTTAAGCGCTAAGCGCATCTTCCGATGCTTGGAAAAGCCATGAACCAGAATACCGGCAGCAAAGCCGCGATCGAAGCGGCAATCAGGACGATCCGGACCGAACAGTCCGGAGTCGCGGCGCTTGCAGATGCGTTGGATGATGGGCTTGCCGAGCCATTCGCCCGCGCTGTGGAAGCTATTTCGGCCATCGGTGGTCGCGTCATCGTCACCGGCGTCGGCAAGAGCGGCCATATTGGCTCGAAAATTGCGGCGACCTTCGCCTCGACCGGAACGCCGGCCTATTTCGTTCATTCAGCGGAAGCCAATCATGGCGATCTCGGCATGGTCCATCGCGATGATGCCATCATCGCCTTGTCCTGGTCGGGAGAAACCGCAGAATTGAACGGCATCGTCGCCTACGCCAAACGCTTCTCTATCCCGCTGATCGCCATCACTTCCGGTGTCAATTCAGCGCTCGGGCGGGCAGCCGACATCGTTTTGAAACTGCCGCGTGTGGCCGAAGCCTGCCCGCACGGCCTTGCGCCCACGACATCTACCCTGATGCAGCTGGTCATGGGAGACGCACTTGCGGTCGCATTGCTGGAAGCGCGTGGTTTTACCGCCGATCACTTCAGAACTTTCCATCCGGGGGGCCAGTTGGGTGCCAATCTCACCCATGTCGGCGACGTCATGCACACGGGCGACCGTATTCCAAGAGTTCCGCTCGGCACCAAGATGCCCGACGCGGTCATGGAGTTATCGCAAAAACGGTTCGGCTGCGTGTGCATCACCGATGGCGAGCGATTGGCCGGCATTATCACCGATGGCGACCTGGCACGAAACCTTCACCGCAACATGGCGGAACTCTGCGTGGAAGATGTCATGACGGCCAATCCGAAAACGGTCGTACGCCAGACATTGGCCGGAACTGCAATCGGCATACTCAACGAGAACAATATCAGCGCGCTGATTGTTGCCGAGAACGACATGCCTGTCGGCATTGTCCATTTCCACGACCTGTTGCGGCTTGGGGCGGCCTGACAACGCCCTATTGAACGGCCTCGACAACAAGCTTCATGTCGGCTGCGCCGGTCACACGGACCTGGGTTCCGGCATCAAGATCCGGACCTGAAACGCTCCAGGTGGTGTCACCGATCTTTATCCGGCCATGGCCGTTGACGATTGCTTCATGCAGCGTCGCGGTTTTTCCGATCAATTGTGCGCTGCGCTGATTCAGCAATGGCTCGTCGGAGACATTGCCACGCCTCATCAGTGCCCGCCCGGCAAAGACGGACGCGAGCGCGATCGCAAGGAAGACCAATACCTGCACCTGCCAGGTCCAGAATCCGGCGTCCCAAAGCGCCAGCGAAAGCGCGCCGACAACAACCGCGGCAATACCAACCCAGATAAGGAAGAAACCTGGCGCGAGAATTTCCAGGCCGAGCAACAGCAGCCCAAGCACCATCCAGTTCCAGGGGCCAAGTTCCATGACAATTTTTTCAATCATGACGGTCGCCTTTCGAGATCAGGCCAGGATTTCAGCTATTGCCCGAATGTACAGATGGTGTCCGGCGCGTGGCCGGTGTGCGCCTTGGTGAGGGAGAACCGTCATCGCCAAAGACTTCCTTGGCAATGGCCCCAATACCACCCAGCGAACCGATCAGCGACGACGCTTCCATCGGCATCAGGACAATTTTCTGATTGGGTGCGCTGCCGATGGTCGCAAGCGCTTCGGTGTATTTCTGGGCGACAAAGTAGTTGATCGCCTGCACATCTCCCGATGAAATGGCGTCCGAAACCATCGTTGTCGCCTTGGCTTCAGCCTGGGCCTCGCGCTCGCGCGCCTCGGCATCCAGAAACGCCGCTTCCCTGCGCCCTTCTGCTTCAAGCACCTGGGCCCGCTTCTTGCCTTCGGCTTCCAGAATCTCGGCGCGCTTTTCGCGCTCGGCTTTCATCTGCCGCCCCATTGAATCAACCAGATCCTTGGGCGGATTGATGTCCTTGATCTCAACGCGGGTCATCTTGATGCCCCAGGGATTGGCGGCTTCATCGACAACATGAAGCAGCCGCTCATTGATTGCATCGCGGTTTGAAAGCAATTCGTCGAGATCCATCGATCCCATCACGGTTCGGATGTTGGTCATTGTCAGATTGAGAATGGCGTTTTCCAGGCCGGAAACCTGATAGGCGGCTTGCGACGCGTTGAGCACCTGGAAAAATGCCACACCGTCAACCGCCACGGTCGCATTGTCCTTGGTGATCACCTCCTGCGTGGGAACATCCAGCACCTGCTCCATCATGTTCATTTTCCGGCCGACGCGGTCCATGAATGGCACGATGATGTTCAACCCGGGATTAAGCGTGCGCGTATATCGCCCAAATCGTTCAACTGTGTAGTTATATCCCTGAGCAACCGTTCTCACTCCGGTTAAAAGTAAAAGCAAAACCAGCAGGACAAGAACAACAACGACGATATCAAATCCCGAAAAATCCATTAAAATCTCCCTTGTTGGTTGTCGGTTGCTGTCACCCTGCCGGGGGTAAGCCGGTTTTATCTATGATATATAGGAACTTACATTGTCAGTTACAAATTATGCATCACAGGAAACTCGTATCCGCCACCCAACGGCTAACATGGTTGGTTCCGGAATTTCCGGGATTCCCAAGTGCTTCCGCGTATTTTTCATAAACGCCCGATTCGAGCGGAAAATTCAACTCGCATCGTTCAATGGCTCTACGACCATAGTGTAATGCAGTTGCATTTAGATCGCCGAATACGGGTTCGTTACAAGCTGAAGAAGTTCAATGTTCAGAGACTGTTAACCTAAAGCAGACGCAATTAACCCAATCCACAACTCTGCCATGGTCTGACCGCATTTTCCCTTCAATAAGCGCCGATTAACTATTAGTATTGATAGTTGGTTTTACCAACTGCGAATTCGGGACAAAGATCCGGTGGGGATCAAGGGACAGCCGACAAGGCCTTCATTTTGACAAAGCGGGTTTCAATCGAGAGCGATCAGCGGACCATGTCGTCTGTTTGGCGGCGTTATGTGGCCATTTGGTTGCTGGCGCTGTTTGGCGCGCTGGCGGTTGGCAGCGTGGCCAATGCGGAAACACGCACGCTGAAGCTCTACTTTGTCCATACGCGTGAGAAAGCTGAGATCACCTACAAGAGGAACGGCCGGTATATCAAAAGCGGTCTCACCCAAATCAACCGTTTCCTGCGCGATTGGCGGCGCAACGAGCCGACAAAGATGGATCCGCAGCTGCTTGACCTGATTTGGGAAGTGTATCGCAAATCCGGCTCGCGCAAGCATATTCACGTCATTTCGGCCTATCGCTCGCCCGCAACCAACGCGATGTTGCGCAAACGGGGCCGTGGGGTCGCCAAGAAGAGCCAGCACATGCTCGGCAGGGCGATGGATTTCTATCTTCCCGATGTGAAACTCTCCAAGCTCCGTCGCATTGGTTTGAAGATGCAGGTCGGCGGTGTCGGCTATTATCCAAGGTCCGGATCGCCCTTTGTGCACATGGATGTCGGCAGTGTCCGTCATTGGCCGCGCATGAGCCGCAGAGAGCTGGTCGCCATGTTCCCCAATGGCAAGACCCTGCATTTGCCCAAAGATGGCAAACCGCTTCCTGGATACAATCAGGCGTTGGCCTCCTACAAGAAGCGTCAGAAATCGGGCAGCAGCAGAATCGTTCTGGCAAGTGCAGAGCCGAGCAAGCCCGAAAAGAAACGTACCGGCGGTGGATTTCTGGCCGCATTCTTCAGCGGCGGTGCAGATGGGGAAGAAGATTCCGTACAAGCCGCGACCGCGCCGAAGCGGGTAAAGACCATTCCCGCACCAGCCGAAACAGCCAAACAGCCCAAGACACCGGAAATGATCATCGCAGCCCTGCCGGCTCGCGACGTTCCGCTTCCCTTGTTTGCCCCCAGGCCCAAGGTCGACGTCGGCGAAACCGTCGCGGTACCTGCGTCAGAGACCGGCGAGGCTGTCGAGACAGAAGCGCTCGAAACGCTTGTCGCAGCGCTCGACGTGCCACGCCCGACGCCACGGCCAGGCGAGTTCAATGAGGCCGTCATTGCCGAGCGCATAGCAGCGGCGCTGCCGCCGGAACGTTCCGGTACGGCTGTGGTCGCGATGGCCGGAAAGAGTGGATCGGAAGACACACGTTCCGCATTGAATGTGGCACAATCCGGAACTTCGGAAAAGGGTGACCGCGTTGTTGCTGTTCCATTGCCGGAAAACAGACCTGATGCAGTCGTTCGCGAGCAAATAGTCGTGGCCGCGCTGCCGACGGCTGCGCCGCGAGCTGATGTCACTCCCGACAGGTTCGGCGTACCGGTGTTCCGCGACAAGCAAGAGATGACGGATACCGAGGCGATTGTCGGCACGGTGATCAGTCAGACACCCGATGACAAGCCGATTGCTGCGACCTCGCCACGCGAACTGCTTCTGGCGTCGGTTGGCGATCCAGATCCGGTTGAAACCATTACCGGCGGGATTCGCACGACGGATAAAACCCGCAAGCCCGTCGCTACCGATCAACCGGCCGAACCGAAGGTTATGATTGTTCCGTTGCCCGAGAGCCTTTCGCGCCGGGCGTTCTCGAAAACACATATCGCGCGTGCGCAAGGCTATGCACGCGCTCCTTCATTCGTATTTGATCTCGTTGGTCGTGCACCAAAGGAAATCTACACGGTCGGATTCAGCCGATCGACGGTAATTGCCAATCCTTACCGTTTCACCGGAAAGGCGGTTCAGTTCCTTTCCGTTGCCCGGTTTAACTGACCATCGCCGCTGCTTCGGCGGCAAGTGCCGTAATCTTGTCCCATTCTTCGTTGCTGACCAGGTCGTCAGGCGCGACCCATGAGCCGCCCACACAGATCACATTGGCCAGTTTCAGGTAGTCGCCCGCATTGGCGGGAGTGATCCCGCCAGTTGGGCAAAAGCGTATGCCCGAAAGCGGTGAGGAAAGCGCGCCCAGGAATTTTGCGCCACCGGCTTGCTCGGCAGGGAAAAATTTCAAGATCGAATAACCTTCCTCATAGATCGACATGATCTCGCTCGGCGTGATCGCACCTGGCAGCAACGGCACTTCGCTTTGATGCGCGGCATCGAGCAATTCCTGGGTCGTGCCAGGGCTGACGATGAACCGCGATCCGGCTTCCACCGCCTTGTCATACTGGCGCGGGGTGAGAATTGTGCCCGCGCCGACAATGGCTCCCTCCACCTCCTCGGCCACCAGTCGAATCGCATCGACGGCGTCCGGGGTTCGCAAGGTGATCTCGATTGCCGGCAGACCGCCGGCCACCAAAGCCCGCGCCAGCGGCACGGCATCAGCGAGACGATTGATTTTCAAAACCGGTATGACTGGCTGGCTCTCAAGCACCGCCAGCAACGCATCCTTTTTCTGGGTCATTGGCCCTTCCGCATCGCTTCAAACAAGTGGCGGGTTATCAGGCAACGACAATCGTGTCCATCTTTCAGCCATTTGCATCGCTCTAATTCCGGCAACAGCCGATCAGGTAACGGAACCAGGCAGCTACCTTTGATCCGGCAGCTGAAAGCGGCAAGGCCGAGCGGATAGCTTTCCTTGTGTTTTGATCGGCAATACCGGTCGACGGCAGTCCATGCTGTGACTGCAAATGCCGTACCGCCTTTTGGGTAGCAGGTCCAAAACTGCCGTCAATCGAGAGCGCATAGCCCAGAGCTAATAGATTATGCTGGAGGTCGGTGACGGCACGCCCTCGATCACCGAACCGCAATACGCTCGCATCGACTGGAGCAGCCGGACCACCACCATAACGCTCAGCAAACATGCGGTAGGCCGAAGCGATTTTGGCGTCATAGCTGAATTTCTTGTAACCCGGTCCGTTGTATCTCCGCGCGAAACCTGCCCAATCCCTTGTTTCGATCACGGCAACGAGATCGGCCTTGCGGATGTAACGGACCATCAGACGCGCTTGGCCCACCACCCCGCTTCTTGCTTCCGCAACCAGTTCGTCGACCGATCGAAAACCCAACCACGCCCAATGCGCACCCATGACCTGGCCAAGGCCCCAGGATACCGATTCCCGCGCGGCTCGCCGGTCAATCGCTTCCGCTTTGCGCAACAGCCCCCAGCGGCCTGTCTGGGTTCGCGGATTGACAATTGCGCCCGCGGTCGGCGATGCCAGACCTAATGCTCGCGCCCGCCTGCGCTTTGCACCGGCAAGTCTTCTGTCAAAATAGTAACCCTCAAACCGAATTAGCGGTTCAAGCTTGCCGTCAATCTGCGCGAACACCCTGCCGCCGCTTTCCACCTTGCATATGGCCAGCAGCGCCGCCGGCTCAATACCGGATTCAATCGCTACCGCGACAATTTCTTTATCGGTATCCGGCGATGTCATGGCAGTTCCCACATGTCTTCAATTGCGGGCAATTGTCGCGCCAAACTGGTCAGTGTGGATATATTCTACGACCGGAAACGCATGATGCCGTCCGCAGGTATTCCGATAACATTATGATATATATACGATAATTCAATCGAGTTGATTGATCGGAGCGTAGGCGATAGGCAATCGGCAACATGACCCTGTCCACACCGAACCAAGTCTGGCGCGTCGCTGCACTTTACCGGTTTTTCCCGGTCGCAGACCCCCATGCGCTCCGCGAGGAATTGCTGCCGCTTTGCCAGGATTCCGGTATCAAGGGCACGCTTATCGTCGCCCGGGAAGGCATCAACGGCACTGTCGCTGGCGATGGCAAGGCAATTGACGCTCTGCTGGCAAAACTCGAACTGCTGGACGGTTTTGACGGCGCTGAAATCAAGTTCTCAACCGCCACGGATATGCCGTTCCGCCGTCTGAAAATCCGCATCAAGCGTGAAATCGTCACAATGGGAGTGGACGGCATAGATCCCGATGCCGACAAGGGCACATATGTTGACGCACAGAAATGGAATGCGCTGATCACCGGTCCGGACACGGTGCTGATCGACACGCGGAATCTATATGAGACCGCAATCGGTACGTTCGAAGGCGCGATTGATCCCGAAATCAATACGTTTCGCGAGTTTCCCGATTGGATCGAAAGCAACAGATCGTTGCTTGAAGGCAAGAAGATCGCAATGTTCTGCACCGGCGGCATCCGTTGCGAAAAGGCAACCGCCTATGTCAACTCACTGGGCCTCGGCGAAGTTTTCCACCTTAAGGGCGGAATTCTAAAATATCTGGAGGATACGCCGGTAGATGAAAGTCATTGGCGGGGTGACTGCTTCGTATTCGATGAGCGCGTTGCGATCTCACATGGTCTTGTCGAGGGTGATTATGAACTTTGCCGCGCATGCCGCCATCCGCTGACGACAGATGAGCGCAATAGCGAGGATTACATTGAAGGGATCTCTTGCCCACACTGCTGCGACCAGCGCACGGAAGGTGACCGCGCAAGATACGCACAACGCCAACGCCAGGTCGAATTGGCAATGGCGCGCGGGGAAGAACATCCAATTGGCCGGTCACAAGACAATCGGTCAAAGAATAGCGGCAGTTGAACGATTGTTTCGTCGGTGTTTCGCCAAGTTATCGCTACAATTGTTGCAATTGCCAATTCGACTGCCTACCTGACCGACATCTGATGTTTTCGCGGCCGGTTTTGGCGTGCCCGCGCTTCTGGGAGAGGCCACATGATTGATCCAAAAAAATTGCTTGATGATCTGCTGAGTTCACGAGTTCCCGGGACGGAATCCTCCGTTCGCGAAACCGCCGTTCGCGCCGGCGGTCTCGCCAAGGAAAATCCCATTGCAACCGGTGCCATCGCCCTGGCATTGCTTGGAACGGGCCCCGGTCGCGCCATAACCGGCTCGGCACTCAAGATCGGAGGCCTGGCAGCGGTGGCCGGCCTAGCCTACAAGGCCTATCAGAATTACCAGCAAGGCAACGATCCCACACCAAATGGCGGCGATGTTCTTGATGGCGAGGTACTTCCTCCGCCGGAAAATACAAGCTTTCACCCGTCTCACGCGCCGCAGGGAGAATCCGAATTTGCATTGGTGCTGGTACAGGCAATGGTCGCAGCCGCCCACGCCGACGGGCAGGTGGATAAAGCCGAGCGCGGCAGAATTGCAGACCGGATCATGCTATCCGGTATCGACGATGAGACCGGTGCATTCTTGCGCGATGAACTGGCCAATCCGATTGATGTCGGCGATCTGGCAGCTGCCGCGCAAACCGATGCGCAGCGGGTGGAACTGTATACTGCCTCGCGCCTCGCGATCGATCCCGACAGCCGAGCCGAGCGTGGTTACCTGGACATGCTAGCCGGCAGGCTGAAACTCCCCGAAACGCTGGTCGATCATATCGAGGCGACCGTCACGTCCGCCAGAGGATAGCAACTCCCGGACGTTGTAGCCGAGGACGGTGACACGGCAACGCCGGAAGACCAGGCGAGCGGCACCGGCAAGTACTAATCCCCGGCGGAATTACCTGTGCAACTAACGAAAACGGCGCCCCAAACAGGGCGCCGCATGCCGTCTTGACATTGAGGGTTTGCGGGTTAGGCCGCTTTTGCCTCGATCTGCTTGCCTTTTTTCGCCGAAGGCGCGGCAATTGAAATGCGGCGCGGCTTCAACTCTTCAGGCACCTCGCGAACGAGGTCGATGTGGAGCAAACCGTTCTTCAAAGCCGCACCTTTGACCTCGACATGGTCAGCAAGCTGAAAACGACGCTCGAAAGTGCGACCGGCGATACCACGATAAAGCAGTTCGATGCCGTCGCCGTCCTTTTGTTCGGTCTTTTCGCCTTTGACCGTCAGCACATTGCGGTGCGCTTCAAGCTCAAGCTCCTCCTCGCCAAATCCTGCGACAGCCATGGTGATGCGATATGCATCCTCACCTGTGCGTTCAATATTGTAAGGCGGATAGCTCTGCGCACTTTCAGGTTGGCCCATCGAATCAAGCATCGAAAACAGCCGGTCAAATCCTACGGTAGAGCGATAGAAGGGGGAAAAATCTACATGACGCATTTTGTGTTCTCCTGTTGAGCAACATGTGGTCGCGTTGATCGGCGTACAGTCCATAAGATGGCTCCTGAATGCCGGTCGCGGTCCCAAAAAAGGCAACCGCAACCAATAGATGGGCATTTAGAATTGGGAGTTCAAGACATCACCCATCAACAGGTTTGAATTGATGAACTGAAGATGAACCAAACCTTCTGCGATCGTTCAGATTGACAGCCTTATTGTCGCAACTACCGGTTCGAATTTTTCGTACCGGACCGGAAAGTCCGGATCGCTGTCCCGGGTGTAACGTCCCTTCCGCCCGGGACAGGGGCCGGCAACAAGCCGACAGACATTCCCTCTGGCATCACAAATTCCCTTGCATTCATATCAACCCGCCTTATCACCACCTTGGCAGGGCCCGATTGGCGGCTGATACGGAGTGCCTGATGACCGAGAAGCTGGTCGAAACAGAAAACAACAAGGCCCCCAAAGGCGCCATCGTGGACAAGTTTTCCGCGCGCGATGGATGTGAAATTCGATATGCGCTCTTCAAGAAGACGATCGCTCCCCGTCAAGGGACGGTCATCATCCTCCATGGCCGCAACGAGTGTATCGAAAAATACTTCGAAACCGTCCAGAATCTGTCAAAGCGTGGCCTGGCGGTCGCCACGTTCGACTGGCGGGGACAGGGCGGATCCGATCGCCTGATCGGCGATCCCGCAAGAGGTTATGTCGATAGTTTCGATGAGTATGTCGGCGATTTGGAAACGTTTTTTGAAAAGATCGTGCTTCCGGACTGCCCTGGGCCCTATTTCGTCCTCGGCCATTCGACAGGATCGCTGGTTGCACTCCTGGCGGCACCCCTCCTGATAAACCGCGTCGAGCGGATGGTGTTGTGCGCACCGCTGATCGAGTTAAATAGTCCGCGTTATTCCATGCGTGCGCTCAGTACGACCGCCGCGCTGCTGAACGGTATCGGCTTGGGTCGCATGTACATGGCCGGCGGGCCGAGACCGCGAGAAGTTCTGCCATTTGCCGGCAACAAGCTGACAACGGACGAGCGTCGCTACCGGCGCAATACCGACCTGTTTAAAAAAGCCAGGCACCTGGGCCTGGGCGGACCGACCGTTTCGTGGGGTCAGTGCGTTTTGCAGAGCCTCCACGGAGATTACCGATCCTGATTTCATTGCAAATTTGCATATCCCGGTGCTAATCGTCGCCGCTGGTGCCGACGAGGTCGTTAGCAACCGGGCAATCGAGCAGTTTGCACGCCGGATGCGTTCGGGCAAACTCGTAACGATCGTAGGCGCCAGACATGAAATCCTGCAGGAAGCTGATCATTACCGCGAACAATTCTTCGCTGCATTTGACGTCTTCGTGCCGGGCAGCGCCGACTAGGTCATGGACCCATAAACAGGATCAACAATGGTATGCGCAAATTTGGTTGGATATTAGGAGCAAGCTTGCAGGAAACCGTCCGGTTTTCAAAAGCTTGCGACGCAATAGCCGGGCAAATTTGCCATATCCTCCGGACGCTCGAATCCGCTGCCCAAACCGTCGTCAAAGGCCTCAACCGGGGGGGGTGGCCCCGCTTTTCGGCCTTTTCCTTGGTTTGCTATGCGGTTTCGGCGCCATTTTGACCCTATTTATGGGTCCATGACCTAGCGCGCATTCAGAAGTGCCACGGCCTTTCCGTGCAATTGCGGAGTGGCGGCGGCAATCACATTGCCACCTGCTTCGGCTCTGCCACCGTCCCAGTTTGTCACAACACCTCCCGCCGCTTCGATTAGTGGGATAAGGCCGACAATGTCATAAGGCTGCAGAATACCTGGTTCGATCACCAGATCGATCTGACCAGCCGCCAGGAGCGCAAATGCATAGCAATCGCAACCGTAACGCGCCAGTTTCACCGCCGCTTCGACACGCTCGTAGCTCTCTTGTTCGCTTCCCTGGAACAATTTTGGCGAGGTTGTAAACAGGATCGCGTCATCCAGATCGGTCGTCGCCGTTGCCGCCAGCGATCTGGAGCCGTCCGCCCATTCATGAATTGCCACACCCCCGGCTGCCATGAACAACTCGCCGGTGAACGGCTGTGCCATCAAACCGGCAATCGCCTTTCCGTCTTCAGTCAGGCCAACAAGGGTGCCCCATACCGGCAAGCCGGAGATGAATGCGCGCGTACCGTCAATCGGATCGATCACCCAGACATGGCGATTGCCGGTATTTTCCGGCCCGAATTCTTCTCCGAGGATGCCGTGATCGGGATGGGTCCGATTGATCAGGTTTCGTATCGCGCGTTCCGCCTCCCTGTCAGCCTCGGTGACGGGATCGAAACCGCCTTTCTCCTTATTGACAATACTCCCATTTGCGCGGAATCGGGGAAGGGTCTGTTCCGCTGCTGCAGTGGCGATCTTTCGCAGAAATTCAATATCGGTAACCATGTACGCCAATCTCCGGTAGCCCTCGTTCTACAAATTTTGTGCACCGCACCTTGTATTATTGTGCAGCGCAACATACGTGTTTCGAGGCAGCGAGAGCTGTCCGCCCTTCATTGGGCGTTTCCTCCCTAGACTCCGACCGCGTCGCACGCAAACGATGCGGTCGATTTTTTTGGAGAACAGGTCTCGGCAGACTATTCGGCCGCCAATGGCATATCTGCAAGCTCCGACCCGGGAACCGAACCAACTCCTCGCAGAAGGCCCTTATGTCATCGCACAACGCCTCAAATCCCGACGTTTTTTCATACGTGCTTTCGTTCATGTACAAACCGCGATTGACCTCGACCTGAATGGCATGGAGTCCGCGTTCCGGCCGGCCATAGTGCTCGGTAATGAAGCCTCCGGCGTAAGGTTTGTTGTGGGTGACGGCATATCCCATCGATGAAAGCAGACCGATGGCCTGTTCGCTGAGCGCCTGAGATGCCGATGTTCCGAACCGGTCGCCAACGATGAAATCCGGTCGGCATTGATCTTCGGAAGGGCGAATATTGGCCGGCATTGAGTGACAATCGACCAGAACTGCACAGCCAAATCGCCCATGCGTGTGTGCAATCAGCTTCTGCAGGCAATCATGATACGGTTTGTAGGCTGTTTCGATCCGCATCAAGGCCTCCGAAAGCGGCAGCCGCGAGCGGTAGATCTCAAGGCCCTCACCGACAAGCCGGGGAACGGTACCCAAGCCACCGGCGACGCGAGCCGATCGTACATTGGCAAATGACGGTACGGGTTCGGTGAACATACGCGGATCAAGCTCCCAGGGCTCCCGGTTCACATCCAGCCACGCCCTTGGAAAATGCGCCGCCAGCAAGGGGGCGCCCACAGTCACGGACCCGGCAAACAGCTCATCAACATAGGCATCTTCCGAACGCCGAATGTTTATTGGATCAAGACGCGACTGTTTGAGAAAACGTTCCGGATATCTTCTGCCGCTATGCGGTGAATTGAAAACGAATGGCACGGTTTGGGTGGCCGGCACGCTTACGTTGAAAGGCGGGGTGTCTGAAAAATCACCCTGGTCTGTCATGCGAAATCCATTTCCAAACTGAATCGACTCCCATTGAACGCCTTCGACAGTGCCACTCTGCGACTGAAGTGTCCAGTAGATGGCACATTCACTTGATATTTACCCTCGAACCCCCATAGTGAGAGCCCAGTTAACATCTAAAACCACTCGCGATAGAGACTGTGCCACAAGGACAGGAATCCGTGACAAGAATTCTGCTCGCTGAAGACGACGAGGATATGCGCCGCTTCCTGGTGAAAGCGCTCGAGCGCGCCGGCTACGACGTGACTGATTTCGACAATGGCGCCAGCGCCTATGAGCGTCTGCGCGAAGAGCCGTTTACGTTGCTTTTAACCGACATCGTCATGCCGGAGATGGATGGTATCGAGCTTGCGCGCCGGGCAACCGAGATCGATCCTGACCTGAAGGTCATGTTTATTACCGGTTTTGCAGCGGTGGCGCTCAATCCCGATTCGAAAGCGCCGAAAGACGCCAAGATCCTGTCCAAACCATTTCATTTGCGCGACCTCGTCAACGAGGTCGAGAAAATGTTGCAGGCCGCGTAGAAAATTTATCAAAGCGCTCTGGAATTAAGGTCCATATCTCCAACAACCGCTATTGCGCAGACGGCAATTCTGTGGTCTATGCCCGGCGCGGATGGGCGTGTAGCTCAGCGGGAGAGCACTACGTTGACATCGTAGGGTCACTGGTTCAATCCCAGTCACGCCCACCATTCCAAGCCTTCAATCCTATCGCTCTTTCGAAGAGAGAATCCGGCTTGGTATTTCACGGGTGCCGCTACACAACAGCCGTCGTTCACAGGCGATTGGCAGATGGCTTTGTTGCCAGGCCAAATCTTTCAATTTCGGATTCGGTCATCCGGTGAATGCTGTCGGCCGGCGCCGCATAAATCGTGAACCAGTAAAAATCGTCGCTACCGAGCATGTCTTCGACGTATTTCCGGTTCTGCTCGTGCTCGGGCGCGCTTCTCGGGTAGTCAGATGCTTCCTTGAAACCGTCGCTCCACGAATGCACGCCGATCACCGCGCCGTGCTCGATTGTGCGTTCCACACCGGCCAGAAACAGATCGACACCCCCCGAATAGACCTTCGAACTTGCGGTAAGCTTCGTGTTCAGGCCGTTTTTTCGCACATAGTAAGCAAGCTTGATCATCGTGTCGTCATCCAGCGATCCGGAGATATCGTGCTCGACGACGGTTCGGATGTTGGGATTAGCCCGATGAATGGCCAGAAACTGGTCATACGTCTTGGAATTGATCTCATTGAACATGTGCACCTCGTCGCCTCTGACATCAAAACGGGTGATTTCGACGAGATTCAGCGACGTGGCCACGATGGTTCCACAACCGGTCAAGCAAAACGAAATAGCGACGGCGAGGAACGCGAAACAACGAAAACCGGCATAAAACTTACACAACAATTTCACAGATCCTTACATCATTTAGCCATGCCTAATGTGCGCTTAACTCTTAAGTTGCTGAATATTCGATTGCTCGCAAAACGACAAGATTGCTGACATGGGAACGAACAGTTGATCTGGTTTCAGGCGCACGCGATCGAATGTGGAGATACGGATCAGGAACGAAAGCGTTAGTAGGGGCCGTCGACACGCCGCCAGTTTCGCGACCGGGCATTTGGTGTGTTTCCGAAAAGAGGGACTATGGACTAACACGCCTTTGATTAGCGAGGAGCGCTACGTTTCCCGCTTGCCGCGCGGTTTGGCGTCACGCTCGGCAATGCGAAAGTCAGTTGCAAGGACTGCATGGGAGTGGTGCCGCTTACGGGCACCGACCTATTTGCTCACACCGCAACATAGCTCAACGAATTATCTGTTTAAATTCAATTATTTTGCCAGCCTCGTGAGTATAACTTCTCATTGCGTCACCTAGCATTTCATAATAAAAGGTGGGCTGTTGAGGGGTCTGAAAAAGGTGAACTGGTGGTGAACTCTTGATCTACAACGCACTCAATCAGATGAAAGCAAAGAACCTGTCGGCAGGGAAGTATGCTGACGGACAGGGGCTTTGGCTCATCAAAACGTTCCAAAATCGCCGGCAAATGGATCCTGAGACTGGTTGTAAACGGCAAACGGCGAGAGATGGGATTAGGTCCGTGGCCAGATGTGGCAATCGCCGAGGCCCGTGAACGCGCTGCAAAGGCCCGACGGCAATTGCGCGATGGATTGGACCCGATTAAGGAACGGCATACCGAGCGTCGTCGAGCAAATCGTTTAAACGGTTGCTGAAGCCATTCAGTCTTGCTTCGAAGCTCGCCAGGCTCAATTGAAAGGGGATGGTAAGGCCGGACGGTGGATGTCGCCGCTTTTAACCCATATCGTTCCAGTAATCGGCGGGATTGCGATCGAGGATGTTGACCAACATGTCCTGAAGAAAGCGTTGGAGCCGATCTGGCATGACAAGCCAGACAGTGCGCGCAAAGCACTGAACAGAGTCAATCTCACTCTGACCCACGCCGCTGCCTTGGGGCTGGAAGTCGATCTGCAATCGACCATGAAGGCGCGGGCGCTGCTTGGCAAGCAGCGACACAAGACAAAGCACATACCATCGATGCCGTATGTGCAAGCACCAGCATTCTACCGGTTGCTTTGCGATAAACCGCAAATGTCGTGTTTGGCACTGCGCTTTTTGATGCTGACAGCGTTGAGAACCAGTGAGATACGGTTTGCTCAGCACGCCGACATCAATCACGACGTGCTTGTTATTCCGGCCACGCTTACAAAGATTGGCGATGAACACCGCATCCCTCTCACAGAAGAAATGCGGTCCGTGATTGCCAGAGCAAAGCAGGCTTCCGAGCAAACACTTCTGTTTCCCTCACCGACCGGCAAGGTGATGTCGGATGCAACAATGTCCCGCTTCATGGAAAGAGAAGGTCTTGATTACCGACCGCACGGATTCCGGGCAACATTTCGAACCTGGGCCGAAGAGCAGACCGATACTGAGTGGGAAGTCAAGGAAGCCTCGCTTGGCCACAAGGTCGGCAGCAACGTCGAACGCGCTTATCAACGCTCCGACCTGCTCGACAAGCGAAGAGCGCTACTCGTGGGATGGAACGCCTATTTGCTGACTGGGGAAGGGAAGAGGGCGCGCGCTGGAAATTAATTCCAGGGCGCGCCCAACATTGATGGAGTACCTAGTTCAGCTGAAGCCAGCCGAGCACAAGCGCCGACGCGCTTTCTTGGTGATACCGTGGCGTTTGGCACCCTTCTTGATCTTTCTGCGAAGCGAACTCGTCGGATAATAGCGCTTCCGTCCGCGCTTAACACGAACACGATGGGATGCACCGGCGTTGCGTCTCTTCTGTCTGAAAAACATCATCGCCTCCGCTGCTGCTGTTTACGCCGTAGATATTGTCCGTAGCTCTCACATTTCGGATAGCCTGGAACGGAACTGACTGCTTCACCGACGATGTCTTCAGCAAGGTTGATGACTTCGTTCAATGCGAACTTAGCGATGCCAGTGGCGAGGTTGTGTTTCTTCCTCTTCATGACGTTCTCCTTTCTTCGAACAACCCCATGAAAAGAGCAATCCAGACCGGGTGTCACCGTTCGCTATAAGCAGCAACGCTCCAGCAGTTTCACACGGGCGCAGGTATGAGAAATCATCACAATTTGTGACGAGAGAGATTCGAACTTTCGGCAACAAAGGGGGGAACGCTGCCCTTCGCTGCAGGTGCGAAAAGCACCGGCTGAATGCTCGGAAGCCGACATTCGACCAGGGATATCTTACCATCGTAGTTTGAATGTCAGCTATGTTGACTGCGCTCAAACTATTTCAGCCTTTCGAAGTCCCGCAAGGATACGCTCAAAACTGGTATCGTACTTAAAAGGCAAAATGCGTTTGCGACGCCTCCAAGGAATAGTCTGGATTTATGCGCAGCGCATCTCGCCATGACATTTCAGCCCCATGTTTAAGTCCTAAATGACCACACGTGGACGCAAGCAACACTCTGGAAATATCAGTATCCGGTTTTCGAATGATGCGTCGCTTCAGCAGTTTGCGAGATGTTTCATAGTTTTCCAGCTGAAACTGCGACGCGGCCAATACATGAAGATAAAAATCTGGCGAGGCCGGATCCAAGGAAACTCCGCGATTGATAGAGATTATCGCTTCTTTACTCATCCCGCAAAAGTGCTTTGCCCAACCATACCTAACGTGATTGAAGGCCAAATCCGGAGCCAACTCTATTGCTGTACGAAGCTCTTTCAGTGCAAAATCGTGTTCCTTCTGCCAGAGAATAACCGTTCCAAGTACGGATCGTGCAAATGGATTGGTTTCGTCCAGTCGAACGGATTTTTCAGACAAATCAATTGCATTGGTCAGGGATTCGGTTTCACTATCCCCCCAATCATTTATATATTCAATTAAGTATCCGAAGGCTAATTGGGAGTACGCATATGCATAAGTCGAATCAATCTCAATAGCTTCCTTAAAACAATTGATCGATTTTCTTAAATCAATTCTATTTGCATTTACCAACAAGTTACGCCCGCGAATTGATAATTCATATGCATCTAAATATTTTGTTTTTGTGAAAGGAATCCATATTTCATATTTATCTTTATTTATGGACGAATATATAATTTTGTTTGCGACAAAATTGTCTCGGCCATGAATGCAATTGTTAATAGTTTCCATATTATAACTCGGACTAATACCAAGTTCTTCGTCAAGAATTTTTTTGCAATACCTATATTGTTGTGCGGCTGCTCCTCTTCGACCTACCAACATGTAAAGTTCCATCAGACGTGCGTGCACATCCTCTTGCAATCGGTCGACCTTCAACAGCTGGTGCGAAAGCTCGATGCCTTCGTGATATTTTTTTGCTGAGACGTAGCGATCGAGTAATCGCATCATCGCTCGCAGTGCTCGCTCCTCCAATAGTGACCGTTCTGATTCAACCCACTCTTCGAACGGTCGACAATCAAGGTGGAAGCCGTCGAGAAATGGGCCTTGGTAAAGGGCAATGGCTTGTTCGAGATCTTCGGTGGCAACGTTCGCACCTATACGGTCAGTAAATTCCCATGCATCCACATGGAGTTGTTTCGTATCGAGATAAATCACATCACCTTCAGATACAATTTGAACATCTGATTCAGATAATGCACGACGCAGTATGGAGATGGCTTGCCGAAGATTTTTGCGTGCTTGTTGGTCGGCTTCGTTCGGCCATAGCAGCGCTGCTAGCTTGTCTCGATAGTGGAGTTTTCTGCGGGGCCACGCCAAGAACGAAAGCAAGGCTTTAGATTTTCGGGTACGGAATTTAGGGGCAGTTTCTTCATCGAAACTCGCCTCGAACCCGCCCAACATATTTAGTCGCATTGAGATCATCTGTGGCCCCTTTGGGTGCCGTGCAGAAGATTACATCGAAGTCAAAACACTTTTCAAACGACTTTTCACGAATTGTCGACGGCGCGTTGACGCCGCGATAGCGGTACGAAGCTAGACTCTGGCTGTTCGTAGTTCTTTCAGCAACGTAAAATAACGTGGTAATGAATACTCACAATCCGATTTATA
>CAXXSI010000026.1:0-52445 GCA_963669285.2 Rhizobiaceae bacterium
ATCGGATCGGAAATCTTGGCCTGAAGTTCTTGGCGCAATTCTGCCTTGAAGGCGGGAAATCCTTTGAATCCAAGCTTTTGCACCATGCGCGCAACCGTGGGCGTTGAAACGCCGGCATTATCGGCAACGGACGTTATCGAGCCCAAACCCGAAACCGGGTAATTTTCGAGCAGGAAAAGGGCAAGCTGCCGCTCTGCGCGGGTTAAAGCGCTCAGCTCGCGTTGCAGCCTGTCGGCGATCGTCAGCGTTTCATCGGCCAAAGCGCCAATCCTCTCGTTGTAAATTTTATCAACATGCCCTTCCACAGTGAAGAAAAAATTTCAAAATCAAGTTGACGCCAATTGAGCTTTTGCGGAAACTCGCTTCCGGGAGAGGTTGAATTGGTCGAACCTGCCATATCAGAACCGCCAATTGAACCGGTGAGTACCGCGTTGACAAACGCGGACGGGTGTTCACCGGTGCTGTTGGTTTGCGAACATGCTTCCAACGCTATTCCGGATCGGTACGACAATCTTGGCCTGACACCTGAAGCGAGAGCCAGCCATGCTGCCTGGGATCCCGGCGCGCTGGAACTCGCCATATGCATGAGCCGCCGACTTGATGCGCGCCTGGTGGCGGGAACGGTTTCGCGTCTCGTATACGACTGCAACCGGCCTCCTCAGTCGCCGGATGCAATGCTTGCGGTCAGCGAGCTGGTCAAGGTTCCGGGCAATGCCGGTCTAAATGAAGTTCAAAAGGCAGAGCGAGTATCGACCGTTTACGAACCGTTCAAGAACGCGCTTGAAAGGGAGATCGTTGCTTCAAACACCAGTCCCGTGCTCGTCACCGTACATAGTTTCACCCCGGTCTACATGAACCAGAAGCGGGATGTCGAAATCGGCATATTGCACGATCGCGACTCTCGTATGGCCGACGCAATGCTTGAGGCCGCAGGCGATTGGAGCGATCACCGGATCCTGCGCAACCAACCCTATGGCCCGCGGGATGGCGTCACCCACACTCTCAAATTGCACGGGATGCGCAATGGTTTTTTGAATGTAATGCTGGAGATCGCCAACGATCTGATCGATACCCCCGCCGGCCAACGGGCGATGGCGGATCTGTTATGTGACTGGATATTGCTGGCGCTGGAGCAACTAGGCGTGGCATCCGACCCGGAGAATGCACGATGCCACGCTTAGCAATTGGCTATGTGCGCGCGGTGGACGCCATCAACTATCGGCTCGGCCGGGCAGTCATGTACGGTATCTTTGTCATGGCGGCGATCCTGCTCTGGTCGTCGATCTCAAAGACCTTCTTCCTGCCGTCGCTGTGGACACTGGAAATGGCCCAGTTTGCCATGGTCGCTTACTACATTTTGGGTGGTCCCTATTCGATCCAACTGGGTTCCAACGTGCGCATGGATCTGTTCTACGGCAATTTCAACGACCGCAAGAAGGCGTGGTTTGATGCTTTCACCGTCTTCCTTTTGCTGTTTTATCTGGGCGTGCTGCTTTACGGCGCGATCGATAGCACCAGCTACTCGTTCCAATACAATGAGCGCAGCCCGACCGCCTGGCGACCCTATCTTTGGCCGATCAAGGTCATCATGTGCATCGGCTTTGCTCTGATGCTGCTGCAGGCAATTTCGGAATTGATCAAGGACATCGCAAAGATTCGCGGGGAGGAAATCTGATGTCCTACGAAATGATCGCCATATTGATGTTCTCCTCGATGATGCTGATGCTGTTTACCGGACAGCGCGTATTCGGCGCCATCGGCGGGATTGCTGTGATCGCGGCCCTGCTTCTCTGGGGTACCGGGGGGTCCAACATACCGTTCTCGGCGGCCATGAAGCTGATGAAATGGTATCCGCTGCTGACCCTGCCGATGTTCATCTTCATGGGATACGTGCTGTCAGAAAGCCGTATTGCAGACGATCTCTACAAGATGTTCCATGTTTGGATGGGACCCGTGCACGGAGGTCTGGCGATTGGAACCATCGGTCTGATGGTGCTGATCTCGGCGATGAACGGCCTGTCGGTCGCCGGCATGGCCATCGGAGCGACTATCGCGCTGCCGGAACTGTTGAGACGAGGTTACGACAAGCGGATGGTGACCGGTGTCATTCAGGCCGGATCATCGCTTGGAATCCTCGTGCCGCCATCGGTCGTACTTGTGCTTTACGCGATGATTGCCCGCCAACCAGTCGGCCAGTTGTGGTTGGCCGGTGTAATTCCCGGTCTGATGATGGCGGCAATGTTCATTTTGTACATTGCCATCCGCTGTCGGCTTCAGCCGAATCTCGGACCGGTGCTGCCGAAGGAAGAGCGCGAAGTATCGATGGCCGAAAAACTGCGCCTGCTTCGCGCTGGAATACTGCCGGTGGTCATCTTCGCAGTAATGATGGTGCCGTTCGTCAATGGTTGGACAAGCCTGGTGGAGGCCTCGGCAGTGGGGGCACTGACCGCGTTTGCCGCGGCCGTCATCAAGGGACGCATGACAAAGGATGTGTTCGAGACTTCGGTACGCCAGACGCTGGCGATTTCCTGCATGTTCATGTGGATCATTCTCGCAGCACTGGGTTTTGGCGCGGTGTTCGATGGGCTGGGCGCCGTGAAGGCCATCGACAACCTTTTCACCGAACAACTCGGCCTCAATCCTTGGGTGATCCTGATCCTGATGCAGGCTTCTTTCCTGATCATGGGAACGTTCTTGGACGATACCGCCATGCTGGTCATCGTCGCACCGCTTTATGTGCCGTTGGTGCGGGTACTGGAGTTTGATCTGATCTGGTACGGCGTACTCTACACGATCACCACCCAGATCGCCTACATGACGCCGCCGTTCGGCTACAATCTGTTTTTGATGCGCGCCATGGCGCCGCCTGACGTCACTTTGCGCGATATCTACGCATCGATCATTCCCTTCGTCGGCGTGATGATAGTGGCGCTCGCGATCGTGATGACGTTTCCGCAGATCGCCCTGTGGTTACCGGGCTATGTTTACGGGAAATGAGACATGCAAATCGGGGGCATTGGTTAGGATTCGGCCAGATAACAAGAAGGAGAGTACTATGACCACGAGACGCACATTCATCAAAGGCGCCGCAGTCGCCGCGCCAGTTGCCGCATTGGCGACGCCGGCCATCGCTCAGTCCAAGATCAAATGGCGGCTGCAGACTTACGCCGGTCCGGCGTTGGCTGAGCATGTCATCAAGCCTGCCATCGACAGCTTCAACAAGATTGCCGGCGATCAGATGGAAATAGAACTCTATACGTCCGATCAGTTGGTGCCGACAGGTGAACTATTCCGCGCCATGCAGAGCGGAACGATTGATGCGGTTCAGTCGGATGACGATTCAATGGCATCGCCGACGGAAGTCACTGTGTTCGGTGGCTACTTTCCGTTCGGTTCGCGCTATTCGCTCGACGTACCTGTGCTGTTCAACCAATACGGTCTGAAGGAAATCTGGGAGGCCGAATATGCCAAGGTCGGCGTACAGCATATTTCGGCGGGCTCTTGGGATCCCTGTCATTTCGCCACCAAGGATCCGATCAACAGCCTGGCCGACCTTAAGGGCAAACGCGTCTTTACCTTCCCAACGGCAGGTCGCTTCCTCACCCAGTTTGGTGTCGTTCCCGTCACGCTGCCCTGGGAGGACATCGAGGTGGCGGTCCAGACCGGGGAACTCGACGGCGTTGCCTGGTCGGGCATCACCGAGGACTACACAGTCGGTTGGGCCGACGTGACCAACTACTTCCTGACCAACAACATTTCCGGTGCCTGGATCGGCCATTTCTTTGCCAATCAGGACCGCTGGAACGAGTTGCCGGATAATCTGAAGGAACTGCTTCGAGTCTGTATGGAGCAAAGTCATTATTATCGCCAGTGGTGGTACTGGGGCGGTGAGGCTAGTCTGCGCGTTGACGGGACCAAGATGAAACTGACATCGATCCCCGATAGTGAGTGGCAGCAGGTGGAAGATGCCGCGGTCAAGTTTTGGGACGAGATTGCCGCTGAGTCCGAGACCAAGGCGAAGATTGTCGAGATTTTCCGCAAATACAATTCGGATATGTCGAAGGCCGGCCGGCCGTACCGGTATTCCTGACGCGGAACGGTAAAATGCAATTCGAACTCAGGGGCGCCGCGTGGCGCCCCTGATTTGCATGCATTTCCGGCATTCCAGCCGGTCAAGCTGCGGGCAGGGACACAAATGGCATCACCAAAGATCAGGCGGGCGACCGCACCGGATGCGAACGGGCTGGTTCGCTGCATCGATGCTGCCTATTTGCCCTATAAAGCGTTGATCGATGACCTGCCGCCCGTAGCCGACGGCATCGACGATGACATCAAGCGCAACAAGGTCTGGGTGGCTGAGTTAGACGGAAACGTTGTTGCCGACCTTGTTCTGGTTGCGGGCGAGCACGATGCCGTATTAGCAAACCTCGCTGTGGGTCCCGATTGTTCGGGTCGTGGCCTTGGCAGAAAACTGATCGAGCATGCGGAGCATTACTGCCGTGAACATGGCATTTCGGAGCTTCGCCTCAGCACACATGTAAAAATGCCGGAAAATGTCTTGCTCTATGAGCATTTGGGCTGGGTGGAAACGGGCAGGGGTGGCAACAAGGTTCACATGACCAAAAGGCTTTAAACCGGACACGCTCTAATCGTCTATGAGGCCATTTTCGCATGTAAGCGCGGCCGCGATCGCCACAGAATCGAGCCGATGATCACCATGTTCGCCAGGTTCCAGGCGATGCCGTTGATGAATGCGGCCTGATACGAACCCGTCCAGTCGTAGATTTCGCCTGAGAGCCATCCGCCCAGCGCCATGCCGCCAATGGTCGCCATGATGACGATGCCGACACGGCTGCCGGCTTCGCGGGCCGGCATGTATTCGCGCACTACGAGCGCGTACATCGGCACGATGCCACCCTGTGAAAGGCCGAAAATCAGCGATACCACATAGAGGGAAACCAAACCGTCAAATGGCAGATAGAGGAACAGCGCCAGCATCTGGCCCGTTGAGCCGATCAACAGGGTTTTGACGCCACCGATACGGTCGGCGAGCATGCCCGAGACAAGACGCGATACGATACCCGCGCCAGCCATGACCGACAGCATTTCCGATCCGCGCGCCACGCCGAAACCCAGATCGACGCAATAGGCGACGATATGAACCTGCGGCATTGACATGGCGACACAGCAGGCAATTCCGGCAAATGCTAGCAGTCCCAGCAGCATTCTCGGCGAAATGCCCGCGGACGAAAGCCCGGCTTCAGGCGCGTTGACCGCTCCTGTGTCCAGGTGCGGCGGAGCCCGTCTGAGCATGGCTGCGAGCGGCAGCATCGCGACAACGCAGATGATCCCGATCAATAGATAAGACAGCCGCCAACCGCCTGCTGCCATCATCGGCTGCATGACCAGCGGCCACAGCATACCGCCGATGTAGTTGCCGCATGCAACGGCAGTGACCGCGATACCGCGGCGACGAGCAAACCAATGGGAAATATCGGCGAGCAGGGGCCCAAAACTGGCGGCTGAACCGATGCCGATCAGAAGTCCCTGAATGACGATCAGCTGCCACAGTCCGGTCGAGTAGGAGCCGAGAATGAAGCCGGCGCCCAACAGGAGTGCTGCGAACGCAACCGGACGGGCCGCGCCGAAACGGTCAATGGCGCGGCCGAACAGATAATTGCCGGCGCCAAATCCGACCATGATGGCGGTGTAGGCAAGCGAGGCAACCCCGCGCTCGACAGCAAATTCCGACTGTACTGCCGGCAACACGACCACCATCGACCACATGCCCGCTCCACCGAGTGTGGCGAGCAGCAGCGACGCGACCATACGAATCCAGGCTGCGCGTCCGTCTATATCCTGGGGTGTGCCGGGATTGGCGGCGAAAAGGCTCGTCATCACCGAGGCTTAACAGAGGACGCCCACGCGTCAACGCCGTTTTTTTGTTGCCACGGCGTGTTGCCAGGCCATTGTCAGTGCGGCGTGGAGTTCCGCCTCATCGAGTGCCGCCAACTTGACGGTTGTCCAGCCCTGTTTACCCCAGGCGTTGGGAACCGGCGAAAACGCCTCGGCATGCGTGATGCACTTCAGTTCCTGCTCGTCCGGCGTCAATTTCAGATTGGCGGTCAAACCGTCTCCGGCCAGCGTGGCGTAATTGCGCTTAACCTTGAATGCAGTTCGATCGAAATGCGGAGCAGCGACCGTGCCTTCGAGCGCAAGTGCAATGTTTTTCATGTCGTCAGCAGTCGCCATGGTTTTCTCCCGGCAAATGAAACCGGATACGCTCTAAATCTTCACCCGTTCACTTGCCGGATCATACATCGGTTTTATTGATGCTTCTGCTTTTACCCGTGTGCCGGCGACCTCGATCTCGTAGGATGATGCCAGCACATCGGCCGCGCTCTCGTTCTTGCAGGGCACATAGCCCATGCCGATGGCGGCGCCGAGGTGGTGGCCGTAATTGCCTGATGACAGATAGCCGACGAGTTTGCCATCACGCACGATCGGTTCGTGATGATAGAGCAGGGGCTCCGGATCAGTCAGCTTGAACTGCACCATGCGGGCGGACAGGCCTTCTTCTTTCTTGCGCAGCACGGCGTCACGGCCAATGAATTCGGGCTTGGACGTTTTGACCGCGAAGCCGAGCCCCGCTTCCAGCACATGATCCTCATCGGTGATGTCGTGACCGAAATGGCGGAAGGCCTTCTCGATGCGGCAGGAGTCCATCATGTGCATGCCGCACAGTTTCAGCTCGAATTCCTGCCCGGCTTGCCAAAGCGTCTCGAAAGCATGGGCCGCCATGTCGGATGAAATATAAAGTTCCCAACCCAGTTCACCGACATAGGAGACGCGGTGTGCACGGGCCAGCCCCATGCCCAATTCGATCTCGCGCGCTGCACCGAAAGGATGGTTTTCATTCGACCAATCGTGCGGCGAGATTTTTTGTAGTAATGACCGCGCATTCGGTCCCATGACTGCAAGAACGCCTTCCGCGGCGGTGACATCGGTGATCACGGCCTTGAGATCACCGAGATAACGGCGCATCCAGGACAATTCACGTTGAACGGTCGCCGCCGGCGTGACGACGATGTAGGCGGTCTCCGACAGGCGGGTAACGGTCACATCGGCCTCGATGCCGCCACGGTCATTGAGAAACTGGGTGTAGACGATTTTGCCGGCGGGCACCGACATGTCGTTGCCGCAGATGTGGTTCAAGAAAACTTCCGCATCCGGTCCCTCGACGCGGATCTTGCCGAAGGACGACATGTCGTACATGCCGACATTGGTGCGCACCGCCATGTGTTCGGCAGCCGCGTTGCCGAACCAGTTCTGCCGCTTCCACGAGTATTTGTACTCGCGTTCCTGGCCTTCATTGGCGAACCAGTTGGCCCGCTCCCAACCGGCAGTTTCGCCGAAGACAGCACCATTGGTTTTCAGGTATTCGTGGAACGGTGTGCGGCGGATACCGCGCGCTGTCGCCATCTGCCGGTAGGGGAAGTGGTCGGCATACAGCAACCCCAGCGTTTCCTTCGACCGCTCGTAAAGATAGGTCTTGTTGCCCTGGAAGGGTTGCATGCGCCGGATATCGACATCGGAAATGTCGAATGGCGGGTGTCCGTTTTCCATCCAGTAGGCAAGCGCCATTCCCGCACCGCCGGAAGATTGAATGCCGATGGAGTTGAACCCGGCACAGACGAAGTACCCCTTTAGATTAGGGGCTTCACCTAGGTGATAGGCATCATCGGGTGTAAAGCTCTCCGGCCCGTTGAAAAATGTATGTATGCCCGCCTCTGCCAGCGCCGGAAACCGGTTGACGGCGCGCTCGAGGATCGGCTCGAAATGATCAAAATCCTCCTGCAACTGGTCGAAACAGAACGTTTCTGGAATCCCGTCCATACCCCAGGGTTTTGCGTTGGGCTCAAAGGCGCCGAGCAGCATCTTGCCGGCGTCTTCCTTGTAGTAGGCGCACTCGTCCGGCACGCGCAGTACCGGAAGCTGGCCCAATCCCGGCATCGGTTCGGTGACAATGTAGAAATGTTCGCAGGCATGCAGAGGAACCGTGACACCGGCCATGCGGCCGACCTGATGACCCCACATGCCGGCACAATTGACGACGAAATCAGCCTCGATCTCGCCTTGTTCATCGATGCCGTCGCGCTGCCACGATACACCGGTCACGCGCCCATCCCTGGTGTGTATGTCGGTTACTTTGACGCCCTCGATGGTTTTTGCGCCCATCTGGCGGGCGCCTTTGGCAAGTGCGAGCGCGATATTGGCCGGGTCGCCTTGTCCGTCGTCGGGCAGCCACACTGCACCGACAACATCCGCAATATTGAGGTGCGGATAACGCTCCTTGACCTCCGACGGTGAAATCTCCTCGACCGCCACGCCGAAGGCACGTGCCATCGAAGCTTGCCGGTAAAGCTCTTCCTTGCGCTCCTCGGTCAGCGCAACCGAGATGGAGCCACATTGGCGCAGGCCTGTCGCCACCTCGGTTTCCGCCTCAAGCTTGAGGTACAAATCCTTTGAGTAGCGGGCCAGACGGGTCATGTTGGCCGTGGCGCGCAACTGACCGATCAGGCCCGCTGCATGCCACGTCGTGCCGGACGTCAATTGCTTGCGCTCCAGCAGTACGACGTCGCTCCAGCCCTGCTTGACCAGGTGATAGGCGACCGAACAGCCGGCGACGCCACCACCGATTACGACGGCGCGGGCTTTGGAGGGAACAGGCTTCATGGTGGCAATTTCCTTATTTGAGAGGCCGCGAGGCGACGAACCGTTTCAATCGCGTAGCGGCTTCTTCGAGCAATTCGTCGGTCTGGCACAGGCTGATGCGGATATGCCCGCTTGCGGCATGTCCGAAACTTTCTCCAGGCAGGACGGCCAGTTTCTCCTCGTCAAGCAGCGCCCAGGCAAAGTCCTGCCCGGATTCAGCGACACGGCGGATATCAAGCATCAGATACATGCCCCCTTCGGAGCCGCGCACCGTAATGGCGTTGATGCCTCGGACGGTGGAAAGAAACTTCGCGCGGCGTTGCGCGTAGATATCGGCGATCTCGCTTAACCCGATATTCTTGTTGATCGCTTCGGTCGCCGCCCGGCTGACAAAATCGTTGAGCCCGTAGGTGGAAATCAGGTTCAGATTGGTGGCCACCGCAACAAATGCCTCAGGCGCAACAAGCCAGCCAACGCGCCAGCCGGTCATGCCGTGGCTTTTCGATACGGAGTTGACCACCAGTGTCCGATCTTTCATTCCATCGAGCGCACGCGGCGTGATGTGCGGATGATCCGGGTTGGTATGCGACCAGTACACTTCATCGGAGATCAGCCATAGATCGTGTTCGACACAAATGTCGGCAATCGCCTGCATGGTTTGGCGCGAATAGACCGCACCAGTGGGATTATTGGGCGAATTGATCAGCAGCGTTTTCGTATTTGGCTGTATCGCCGCGCGTATATCGGAAGGATCAGGCTGAAAGCCGTTTTCCGCCCGCGCTTCAACAACCGTGTGCGTGGCGCCGGTGACATTGAATGCACCCGGATAGGTCACGTAATAGGGGCTGATCATGATGCCATGATCGCCGGGATCGAGCGTTCCGAGCAGCGCGGAATAAAGCGCAGCCTGCCCGCCGATCGTGGCCAAAACGTTGCCGGCTCTGGTTTCAATGCCGGTGGTCGCTTCCGTCATCTTGGCGATCGCGGCACGCAACTGCGGCATACCGGCCAGTTCGGTGTAGTGGTGATGACCGGCGCGGACTTCGCGAACACAAGCCTCGACCGTTTCCTCCGGTGTCGGAAATTCGTGATCACCGATGGACAACATCAAAATATCTTCACCGGCCTTTTTGCGAGCAAGCGCAGTGAAATGCACTTCCCAACCATCGGCTTCGCCCTGCGGAACAATGCCGTGAAGTCTGTCAGATAGTTCAGGCATGGAAGTCCTTCGTGAGATTGTGGCCGGCAGTCGAAAGCTGATGGGCGATTTCGGCGATATGTGCCGGTCCCACTTCGCAGCATCCACCTATGATTGAAGCGCCATGTTCTATGCACGCCATCGCCCATTGGCAATATCGTTGCGGATCGAGATCGCGGCGCGCCTCGAGCCTATCGACTGTTCCGCCTGGCAACAGTGCATCGATGCTGGTAAATCCGTTGGCATAAGCACCATATGGCAGCCCGAATGCAGCCAAATCATCGAGCCCGGTGGATAAGGTCTCTGGCCACGAGCAATTTGCCAATACCGCTCCCGCACCGCATTCGACGGCCATGCTCACACCTTCCTTCAGCGGCTCGCCCGAGCGTAGTTGCGCGGTGCCGCCATCCTGCATTGTCATGGCGATCCAGGCCGGTTTTCCGGTTTCCACGATGGCATCTGTGGCGGCGCGGACCTCCTCAACGGACGAAAGTGTCTCGGCCAGGAACAGGTCGACGTCGTCAGCCTGTTCGGCTGCGATCCGACGATAGATGTCTTTGGCTTCTTCATAGGGCAGGGCGACATCCGGTCGGTAGCTGGCCACCAGCGGCGGCAGGCAGCCGGCAATCGCCGCGCCCGCGCCGGTTTCCTCGATTGCCGATTTTGCCAGTTCGATTGCCACTTTCTGCAACGGCTTGAACATATCTCCCAACCCGGCTTTGGCCAGCCGCTCCGGTGTGACGGAATAGGTGTTGAGGGTTAGTACCGTAGCGCCGGCGTCCAGGTAATCCTTGTGCACCGCGCGGACGATGTCGGGCTCGTCCAGCATCACTTTCGCAGACCAAAGCGGGTGCGGGGGCTGGCTGGATCGTGCGATCAATTCCTGACCCATACCGCCATCAAGCAGGACAATCTCGTTCAAGGATAGATCTCCGCGAACTTCCGCTTGTAAAGTGCGATCATTTCTTCCTCGGTGACGCCATCGTCATAGGGCGGCGTGGTGAGTGATTTCACCTCGTCGACCTGAGTGCGGACAATGTGGTTGACCCGGTCCGCCAGATCGCCCCAGACTTCATGCCAGCGTGGTATCAGCGCATCAAACCCTGTACTTCCACGTTCCAAAATGTCGGACTTGCCGCGAATGCGCACGCCTTTGCGTTTCCATTGATCTATGAAATTGACTTCGAGTTCCGGCTGACGGACAAGATTTGCAATCGTGTTGGGAGACCGGATTTCCCCAAATGCGATGGTCTCGTCATCGAGCACCAGAAACGTACCTTTGGGCGAGACCGACGGCCTGCCGTCTGCGGTGACGGTCGCGACAAATCCCAGCGGAAACTGGCCGATCAGTTCCCGCGCAAAGGTGTTGAGCTTCATGCCCGAAGTCTTTCGTTTTGCGGATCCCACAACGGAGCATCAGGTTGCACAATTGCTGCGCAACGCTCTCCAAAAATCTCGACCTCAATTTTCGTACCCGGCTCGGCAAGATCAGCACGAAGCATCCCAAGTGCAACAGATTTGTCGATGCGGTTGCCCCAGCCTCCCGAGGTTGTCTCGCCGACCACTTCGCCATCATGCCAGAGCGTTGACATATAGGGCGCGTCGCAATCGCCGGCCTGCACAATCAGCGTGACGAAACGCTTGGTAACACCCTGCTGCCGTTCGTTTTCGAGTGCGGTTTTGCCAACAAAATCTTCCTTGTCCCATTTGACGAAGCGGTCGAGCCCGCCCTGCAGGATGGTGTAGTCGGTCGACAGATCGCCTTTCCACGCGCGGTAGCCCTTTTCGAGACGCAGACTGTCGAGCGCATACATCCCGAACGGCTTCGCGCCGGCTGCGACGATTGCGTCGTATATGGTCGCCATGTGCTCATTTGCGGCATGCACTTCCCAGCCGAGTTCGCCGGCGAAGCTGACGCGGGCAAGCAGCGCCGGTTTGTTCGCCACCATTGCCTGTTGATGCGACAGCCAGGGTAGCGACAGGTCGGCATCCTTGAGGCCGGAGAAAATGTCACGCGAGGCCGGGCCGGTGACAATCAGCGTAGCGTAGTCGTCCGTGTGATCGGTCAACTCCAGATGCTTCGGGAGATCCTTATTCAGCCACTCAAAATCATGGCTCTGGGCGGCTGCTGCCGTGATCAGCGTCATATGATCAGCATCGTGACGCATCACCGACATCTCGGTAACAATCCGGCCCTTGTCGTCGGCAAAATAGGCAAGCGACATACGTCCCGGTTTCGGAATACCGCCGGTGGTCTTGGTCCGCAGCCAGTCGACTGCGCCGTCACCGGTCAGATTGAAGCGCGAGAAGCCCGGCAGGTCGAGTACCCCGCAATGATCCCTGACCGCGTGACATTCTTCGCGGATGCGCTTGAACCAGGGACCTTCGCGGTTCCAGGTCTGCGTTGCCTCTTCGGACACGTCGTCGCCATCCTTGGCAAACCAGTTGGCTCTTTCCCAGCCGTTGTATGCCCCGAATTGTGCGCCGAGAGCAGTGATCTTGTCATGTATTGGCGACAGGCGCTTGTCGCGGCCGGCCGGCCAGGCGTGGCGTGGGAAGTGCATGGCGTATTCGTGGCCGTAGACCTCCATTCCCTTGGCGATCGCGTAATCGCTGTCACACCAATCGCCAAAGCGGCGTGGATCACACGACCACATGTCCCATTCCGTGCCGCCCTCGGTGATCCATTCTGCCATGACCTTGCCGGCACCGCCGCCCTGGGCGATGCCGAATGTGAAGACACAGGCCTCGAAAGCATTCGGAACGCCGGGCATGGGGCCGATATTCGGGAGGCCGTCGGGCATGTAGGGGATCGGGCCGTTGATCACCCGACTGAGACCGGCTGTGCCCAGCAACGGTACACGGGCAATTGCATCTTCCAGATACCACTCCAGTCGTTCCAGATCGTCGGGATAAAGCTGGAAGGAGAAGTCTTCCGGCATCGGATCGTCGTCGGTAATCCAATGCGCACGGCAATTGCGCTCATAAGGGCCGAGATTGAACCCGTTCTTTTCCTGCCGCAGGTAGTAGCTGGTATCGACGTCGCGCAGCAAAGGCAATTTCTTGCCGGTTTCTTCGGTGCGGGCTTTCAGCTCCGGTACTTCCTCAAACAGAATATACTGGTGCGACATCGACACCATCGGGATGCTGCGTCCGAACATGGCGCCAACTTCGCGCGCGCGGTAACCGGCGGCGTTGACGACGTATTCGCAACGGATTTCGCCTTTTTCTGTATCAATCACCCACTCGCCATTATCGCGGTGGACGCCGTTGACTGCGCAGAAACGGATAATCTCCTGTCCGTTGTCGCGAGCGCCCTTGGCCAGCGCCTGGGTGAGCTGTGCCGGGTCAATGTCGCCGTCGCAGGGATCGTAAAGGCCGCCCTTTAGATCGTGCAGTTCCAGAAAAGGGTAATGGTTCTTCAATTCTTCCGGAGAGCAGATTTCGATATCGATACCCTGATATCGTCCCATTCCCTTGACGCGCTCGAACTCCTGCATGCGCTCATCGGAGTGTGCCAGCCGCACCGAACCGGTGACATGATAATTCATCGGATAGTCGACCTCATCGGCCAAGCCACGGTACAGTTCCGTCGAATAGCGCTGCATATTCATGATTGACCATGATGCGGAGAAAGTTGGTACATTGCCTGCCGCATGCCAGGTCGAACCAGAAGTCAGTTCGTTTTTCTCCAACAGAACGCAATCCCTCCATCCGGCCTTTGCCAGATGATAGAGCGTAGAGACGCCAACAACACCGCCGCCAATGATGACGACCCGAGCTGTGGTGGGAATGTCTGCCATAATAACGTTCTCCGAAAGGGGTCTAGTAGACCGGTGGGGCAATGATCCAGATGAGAACCGCATCCACGTCGCCGGGTTTTTCCACCGATGGGGTTTGCGGTTGAAACGGAAGCTGTCACCGGGTCCAAGCCGGTGCCAGATGCCGCCGATTTCGATGTCGAATTCGCCAGAAGCCACGTAAGCGGCTTCCTCGGTGTCGCGAAGCTGTGGTTTTGCAAGAACAGCGCCCGGAGCAAAGACGGAGCGAACCATTTCAAACTCGCCACCGAGGTCCGGCGATAAAAGCTCTTCCAGCAACTTGCCCTCGGTCGAGCCGAGTTGCCGGCGCTTGCCAGAGCGGACGACAACGCCGCGTTCGGCTTCATTGGCAACGTCATGTGCGAACAGCAGGCTAATCGGCACATCGAGCGCCTTGCACAGACTTCGCAGGTCGCTGATGGAGGGCTCGGATATGCCGCGTTCGACTTGGCTCAGCCAACCCACAGACCGCCCGATTTTATCCGACAGTTCGTTGAGTGTCATGTTGCGTGAACGTCGAAGCGCGCGGATATCGCGCGCCAACTGGCTCGATTCGGCAGTGCTCGGCGCAGCGCTGGCGATGCGGTTGTGGCGTTTTGCGATGGTCACGGTCATGAAAATTTTCTCCAGATTTTCACGAAATCGATCTTTCGTGAAAAAATCAAGTAAATTTTCATGAGCGCGGACGTGTACTTGCTTAATCAATACACCTGGTGCAAAGCACTGCACGCAGTTGGCGCCTCCCATCCTGTCCGGGGCCGGCCAGCGCTAAAGTGCATTCTTCAAACAACAAAAGCGGTTGTGCCATGAGTGAAGCCGAAGTGAATCGCCAGGAAATTGTTGATGACGCAATAAATTCCAGGCGGTCCGTGCGTGCGTACCTGCCGGTTCCGGTCAGCGAAGAGACGGTTCGTTCGATACTCGAAATCGCTTCGCGTGCGCCGTCGGGTACCAATATGCAACCGTGGAAGGTCTACGTTGCGACAGGCGAGACCAAAGCAAAAATTGCCGATGCAATCCTGAACTCCGGCATTCGCGCAGAAAAGGCTGAGTGGGACGAGTACAAATACTACCCGGATCAGTTTTTCGAACCCTACCTTACGCGCCGCCGGGCGGTTGCCTACAAATTGTACGGACTGCTTGAAATCGGCCGTCGCGATACCGCGAAAATGCGCGCGCAACATGACCGCAATTTCCATTTCTTCGATGCGCCGGTTGGCATGATTTTCACGATTGACCGTCGGTTGGAGGTCGGTTCGTGGATCGATTACGGCATGTTTCTGGAAAACATCATGATCGCAGCGCGGGGCAGGGGATTATTCACCTGCCCGCAGGCCGCTTTCGCACCCTACCACAAACAGATCAGGCCTGTGCTGGGCATCCCGGATGGAGAGGTTGTTGTCTGCGGAATGGCGCTTGGCTATGAGGATACGTCAAAACCGGAAAACAGGCTTCGCACTCAACGCGCTCCGTTGGAAGAATGGGCCGTATTCAAGGACTGACCACCTTGGCCTGGCGTCAAGCCTTGCGTCGGCGCATCACGCACATTGGCCCGTAGACCCACACAAACAAAGCAAATCCGCCCGACCACAAACCACCTGAAATTGCCAGCACGTATGTGTATTCGAGTGGTATCGCGCTGGCGAAAATCCGCAAAATCGCACCACTGGCGATGAGCGCGTATATCGCAACGGTTGCCGGACCTGCATGAAGTCGGCGGCCGCTATGGCCCAAAATGGCGCGGCTCATGACGGCAACGGTCATGGTGCCAATTGCGCCGGCGGTCAACGCATGCACAGACACCGATTTATCCGGCCAGCCGGAGGTCATGATCGAGGTGCCCAACAGCACGAACCACACAGGTAGCCAGAGGTATCCAATATGCAAGATGGTCACCAGAGGCTCTGCAAGTGTTTTCCAGCCACGCCAACGGGCTAGCCGGATCAGGTGGACTAAACCGGCAATGATCGCAACGATTGCTGTGACACCCCACTGCGGCGTTGCAATCCAGAGGAGGACCGCAACCACACCGGTTGCCAGGGCCACGTAATCGAATCTGGACATTGGCGCCGGAAGCTGCGTTTCACCCTTACTTGCCAACCAGTTGCGGGTAAAACTCGGGATAACGCGTCCGCCGATCAGCATTAACATCACGGCGACTATTCCAAGCGCGCCGCGAACGGCAATGTCGGTATCTCCTTGCCGGGCCGCCAAAACGTGAAACGAGATGTTGGCGATCGCGATCAGGCTGACAAGAACACATATCGGCAGGTTGCGCTTGTTACCGGCAGCCAGGATTTCGCGGTAGATCAAACCTGCGAAGACGACCAGGAACGCACAATCGACAACGCTGGCGGCAACCGGAACATCGAACGGTATCGTCATGGCGGCGCGGCCGGCAAACCAG
Source organism: Rhizobiaceae bacterium (assembly GCA_963669285.2). GTDB lineage: Bacteria > Pseudomonadota > Alphaproteobacteria > Rhizobiales > Rhizobiaceae > JAWKWH01. Next base: position 16,142 of record CAXXSI010000026.1, read on the forward strand.
AGTAGAAACAAACCGGCAAGGGGCTTGTCGATCACTGGCAAACGTCCGGTCCAGTTCGGCGTGGCGGTCAGCAGAAAACCGGCAATGACGGCGGAAGGATAGCCGAACACCATTTCGTGGATATGCAGCTCGCGCGACGACAAACCGGTGCCAAAGGTCATCCCCGTCGACAGCATCCATACCCAAACCGGGATGGCAAGAGCCGCAAATAGCGTTGCGCCTAGAAAGAAAGGCCGGTAACCCCGTTCAAGGATTGCTGGCCCCGTATATTGCCTGATTGCCTGCGCTGAAGTGGCGGCCATCGATCGCCCCGTCTCATCTCCAAAAAAACATGATGATCCCGTTCATATTATCGACTTGGCCGGGTTGCAATAGCCGGAATACAGGCATCGACCGTTATCTTGATCGCAAAGGCACCAGATGCTCCGGTCTTGCCGGACCGCAAGAGCGGAACTATCAAGGATATTGCTCTGCAAGGGGATTTGTTTTTGATTCGAGCCGATTGCAACATATGCCCGATTCCGGCGATTTTGGCCGTCCTAATGATTTTGGCCGCTGCGTTTTCGGCGCCGACCACAGCTAAGGCTCAGGCGGTTTCCGACGAATTTGGCGATCAGAAGGCAGCAATTGAGGCCCTGATATCCGAAGTCGGTGCAATCTCGCGCGAGATTGAGACAAAGAGCGAGGACGACGCGGCCCTCGTCGAACTGCGCCTGAGACTCGAGGGGATTGGCGAAGAGGTTCTCAAAAAGGCAGTTGAGTTTCGCCCGCGCTTGCAGGAGATCAGGCGAAGGCTTGACCAACTTGGTTCTGCTCCTGGCGAAAATGATCCACCCGAACCGGAAGCGCTTTCCAAGGAGCGGGTGTCGCTTGCCAACGCGAAAGCTGAGATCAACGCACTGACCGGTGAGGCCGAACAGGTTTCGGTCAATGTTAACAAGCTGATCGACCGGATATCGGAATTGCGCCGCGAGCTTTTTACCCGAACGCTTTCCAAGCGGTACCACATCACTGACCTGTTCAGTGGCAAGATGTTGACCGCCTTCTGGACGGAAACCGAAGAGCTCTACAACACGCTCTCATACTGGGTCCGGTTCGTCTTCCGGTTCAAACTGCAATCGATGTTGATCGCGACGTTTTTCTCACTTGCCGCTGCCGCCGTCATTTTCGTTGGCGGTCGGCGAATGTTCGGCTCGTTGCTGTACGCGGATCCAACAGTTGAGGAGCCGAGTTACCTGTCTCGGCTGTCTGTTGCATTCTGGTCGACGCTCCTGTTGTCAGCCGCGGTCGCAGTGTTTTTGTCGCTGACATTATATTTCTACAATACCTACGACGTACTTCGAGGTGATATTGGCGCGATCGTCAGCATCACGTTTGAAGTCATCGCCGTCGTGTTCTTTATCAGTCGGCTCGCGCATGGTGCCTTGTCACCGGGATTCCCGAAGTGGAGGCTGCTGCCAGTCGATACCAAAGCAGCGCGCATTCTGGTCTTGCTGATTACCGCGACAGCTCTCGTGACCGGTTTGGATTTCGTTTTGTCGACCGTCTACGATGTCCTGGGCGCTCCGCTCAGGCTCAGCGTAGTTGAAAGTCTGATCGCGACCGTTCTGGTCGGAATTCTGATCATCCTTGTCGGCGTTGCAATTCCAAAGCAAGGAGCGGAAGGTGAGACCGGATTCAATCGCACATTAGTTCGCTACACGCTGTTCGTTTTGGGTGCGGCGACAATCGTCATTGCAATTGCCGGCTATGTCGGTTTGGCACGGTTCATGTCCCAGCAGATCGTCCTGACGGGTGGAATTCTGGCGACAATGTATATCGGTTTCCTCACCGCCGGCGCTGTCTCGGCCGAGGGCGCGTTTCAACAAACAATGCTGGGCCGCAGCCTCGCCACGCGGTTTGGATTGAGTGATCGCGCGACCGATCGCATCGGCATCGTCTCCAGCATTTTGATCTACTTGTTGGTGTTGATGTGGGGGATACCCCCGATTTTGTTCCAGTGGGGATTTCAGTGGAGTGAAATCACTGCCGGGGCTTACCGAGCAATTTCCAGAATTCAAGTCGGCTCGGTGTCGTTTTCCGTCATCGGCCTGCTCACCGGTGTTTTCGTTTTTTTCGTCGGCTTTATCGCGACCAGATGGTTCCAGCGTTGGCTTGACGGTACGGTGTTGACGCGCAGCCGTATCGATACCGGTGTTCGAAACTCGATACGAACCTCAGTTGGCTACGCCGGCATCGCACTTGCCGCTCTTGTTGGTGTTTCCGCTGCCGGCATCAACCTTTCCAGCTTGGCCCTGGTCGCCGGCGCGTTGTCGCTGGGTATCGGTTTCGGCTTGCAGAATATCGTGTCCAACTTCGTGTCCGGTCTGATCCTGCTTGCAGAACGTCCGTTCAAGGCGGGCGACTGGATCGTCGCCGGGGGCGTCGAAGGCACCGTCAAGCGCGTAAACGTGCGGGCTACCGAAATTGAGACATTTCAACGCCAGACGGTAATCATGCCGAATTCGGAGTTGATCAACTCAGCGGTTGGCAATTGGACGCACCGAAACAGTCTGGGACGCGTCGAAATCGCTATTGGTGTTGCCTATGGAAGTGATGTGGGCCGCGTGCGCGATATTCTGATCGAACTGGCCAGCAACCATGAAATGGTGATCAAAAATCCCGAACCGGCCGTTATTTTCAAGGATTTTGGCGCCTCGTCGCTGGATTTTGAAGTGCGGATGTATCTCTACGATATTTCCAATATCATGATCGTGCAGAACGATCTGCGTTTTGCGATCTATGAAGCGTTCGACAAGGAAGGCATTGAAATCCCGTTTCCGCAACGCGATATCAATATCAAAGGCGATGTCAGTGCGGCATTATCGGGTAAAAAGGCACCGGCCACGCCGGCTCGGACAAAACCAGTTGCCGGTAAACGCGTTGCGCCCGCAAAGGCAAGACGCCCGTCCAAACGCAAGCTTGATCCCGATGATTGATCGAAAAGCGCTTAAGTTGCAACGGCTTGCGCTGTTCAGGCCTGGTTCAGAATTCCGCCGCTATTGTGGCATCATATCGACAAATACGCGGCAAACTGGCTGCGTTTGAACAGGAGCGGTGGCAACACCGATGCGAAATGAAGAAGCTGGTATTGATCGCAGCATCCCTGGCGTTCAGCATCCCGGCCTATGCGGCGAGCGTCACCAACAGCGATGATGTTGAGCGCACATTGGTTGTTACCGAAGACGGCACCCAATCCCAACTGGTTCTATCGGCCGGCGAAACTGTCGAGTTTTGCGGCGGGGGCTGTTTTGTCACCATGCCCAATGGCGACCGCGAAGCGCTTTCGGGAGGGGAGACGATAGAAATCTCCGGTGGACGCGCCGAGTTCAAATAGCCGTAGTCCACTGCGTTACGGCCAACCAGATACAATTTGACCGAATTGTCTCACCATTCGTTAAGGACGGTGGACCAATTCCACATGCAGCACTGCAAAATGATCTCCTATTCAGCATTTTCTAATTCAGTCGTGCGACAAGCGGACAAGGACTGAATTCGGGAAGGCTCACTCGCAGATGGACGCGCGATCCGAAGCAAAACACGTGGCGCTTGCCGTCGACCTCGACGGGACGCTGATCGCCACCGATCTGTTCTGGGAAAGTCTGTTTCAGCTGTTGCGCAGCAACCCGCTGACGATATTCATGCTTCCGTTGTGGCTGATGTACGGCAAGGCAAGTCTGAAAGCGAAAATCGCGGCCCGTGTGGACATCGATCCAGCCATTCTACCATACCGGCCGGATGTCGTAAGCCGGTTGAATTCGGAGAAGGCGGCAGGCAGGCGTCTGATTTTGGCAACGGGCAGTCATGAGAAGTTTGCGCAGGCCATATCGGAACATCTGGGCTTGTTTGACGCCGTTTTGGCCACCGATGCGACGCGAAATCTGACCTCTGCGAACAAGCGTGATGTTCTGGTCGAGGAGTATGGCGACGGCGGTTTCGACTATGCCGGCAACAGCAAAGCGGATATTCCGGTTTTTGATGCCGCCCGTTCGGCCATTATCGTTGCACCCGACAAGGCGGCGCGGCGTTGGCAGGGCGCTCATGGTGGTGAGCTGGTCGAGGTGCCCAAACCAACCTTGAAGACCGTCATCAAGATGCTGCGGGTTCACCAGTGGCTGAAAAACACGCTGATTGCCGTGCCGATGATCCTGAGCCACGAGTATTTCAATGTCGGCATGTTGGTCAGTTGCGCCTTGGCGTTTGTGTCTTTCAGCTGCGCAGCATCGGCGATCTATATCATCAACGATTTTCTCGACATGCCACTGGATCGCAAGCATGAAACCAAGAAAAACCGGCCATTTGCTGCAGGAACATTGTCGATTCCGTTCGGATTGGCCAGCGCTGCCACTTTACTTTTGATCAGTGTCGCCACCGCGTCGCAGCTTGATGTTCTTTTCGGGGGTGTACTTGCGATTTATCTTGTCGCAACAACAGCTTATTCGTTTTCGTTGAAGCGGATGCTACTAATCGACGTATTGACGCTTGCCGGGCTTTACACGGTCCGCATCCTGGCCGGCGCGGCCGCGACCGGGACTACGGTTTCGTTCTGGCTTCTGGCTTTCGCCATCTTCTTTTTCCTGTCGCTGGCGTTGGTCAAACGGCATGTGGAACTTGCCGATACCGAACTTGAACACGGTACCCGTATAGCCGGGCGTGGCTACCGGCCTGAGGATCTGGCGGTTATCGCCCAGGGCGGCGTTTCATCGGCATTCGCAGCGGCATTGGTTCTGGCGCTTTATATCGACAGCGATTCAGTGCGCGAACTCTACGCGCATCCCTGGTTGGTGTGGCCGTTGGCGCCAATTGTTCTTTATCTGACCTTGCGCATCTGGGTACTGGCCGGCCGGCGCGAGCTTCACGATGATCCGGTCGTTTTCCTTGTGCGCGACTGGCGCAGCCAGCTAGTCATTGCCATTGGGGCAGCCCTTCTGGTCGTGGCAGGGATGCAATGAAGTCGATCGGCCATGACAGTTTCGGTCATCTGAACCATCTTGACCGGGAGGTCATCACACCTGGTGAAGCGATGACGCTCTTGCGCACGGGTGGGGCCGGGTCCGATAGCCTGCTCGGATTCGGCAATGGCCGAAGCTATGGTGATAGTTGTCACAACAGCGCCGGCACGTTGGTCGACATGCGCAGTCACAACCGGATTTTGAGCTTTGATCGTGCGACCGGAGTGCTTGACGCCGAGGCCGGCGTTCTTTTGTCGGAAGTAATCGAGTTCGCTGCGCCGCTGGGATTTTTCCCACATGTTGTACCGGGAACGAAATTCGTTACGCTCGGTGGCGCAGTCGCCAATGATATCCATGGCAAGAACCATCATCGCCGCGGTACATTCGGCTGTCACGTCATCGATATGGACCTCTTGCGTTCGGACGGGTGCGAGCACTTTTGTTCCCGGGCCAGGAACAGTGAACTTTTTGCGGCTTCGATCGGTGGAATGGGTCTGACCGGCCTGATTACCAGGATTTCGATCCGGCTGATGATGGTGTCATCGCTTGAAATCGAAGAAACCGTCACGCCGCTTAGGTCTTTGGAGGACTATTTTGATCGGGCTATCGTAGCCGATGAGGCGAATGAGTATTCTGTCGCCTGGATTGATCAGCTTGCCACGGGAAGGGTCGAAGGCCGGGGCTTGTTGATGACCGGCAACCATGCTCGAGGACGCCCGGGAAGCCATGGTTCGAACGCCAGATCAAGGCTTGGCGTTCCTGTCCAGCCGCCGCTGAACATCTTGAATCGCCCATTTCTCCGGCTGTTCAATACCGCCTACCGGATGGCCAAATCGCGGGGCAGAACGCGCAGGTATTCAAACCACAATTCCTTCTTCTTTCCACTCGACGGCGTTTCTGATTGGAACCGGCTCTACGGTCCGCGCGGGCTGGTCCAGCATCAAAGCGTCGTTCCTGAGGAGACAGCAAGGACGGCAATACCGGCACTTCTGCGTGCCGCCCGCGAAGCTGGGGAGGCGTCGTTTTTGACCGTGCTCAAGCGGTTCGGCGAATTGAAGTCACCCGGTGTCCTGTCGTTTCCACGTGCCGGCTACACACTGACGCTCGACTTCGCCTTCAAGGGCGCGGGTACGGTCGATCTGCTGGATCGGTTGAACCGCATAACGATTGAGGCCGGCGGAGCGGTCAATCCGTACAAGGATGCGCATATGAGCGCGGAAATCTTCGCCGCCTCGTTCCCGTCCTGGCCCGATCTGGAAGCGGCGCGGGATCCTGCGTTCATGTCGGATTTCTGGGCCAGAACAGCATCGACATTGCCGACGCAGCGGATTTCACAATTAGCCGCCGCAGAATAGCTAAAATGCGAACCAATTGTGGTTAATGTTAAGTTATTGATATATTTAGATCAACTTTGATCTTTTCATGAAATTTTTCCAATTTTGCGGTATTACGGCGCCAAAGGACGGCACCATGAAATTTCTACCGTTTATCCTGTTCACAGTGATGACCAACGCGGCTGCGCAACTCATGCTGAAATACGGCATGATGACGCTCGGACCGGTGTCATTTGCCAATGTCAATCCGGTTCTCAAGATCCTGCAGATTGTTTTCAGTCCTTGGATCTTTGCCGGTCTGACGGTGTTCGTCATCTCGATGGCCTCACATCTTTATGTGCTATCGAAGGTGGAATTGTCGTTTGCCTACCCGTTCCTGAGCCTGGCCTATGTAGCCGTCGCGCTGTTTGCCTATTTCGTCTTCCGCGAAGACCTCAATGCGCTTCGTATTGCCGGTATCGCATTCATTTGTGTTGGCACGGTGCTGATAGCGCAAAGCGGAGGCGGCCACGCGGAGGCTAAATCACCTGAGAAAATCCAAACCAGCGAGCTTGCCGGATGAGACATGTCATTATCGGCGGCGACGGATTCGTCGGTCGCCACCTTGCCCCAATGTTAATCGAAGACGGCCATGAAGTCGTCGTTGCCGACATTTCCAAGAGCGATCTGGCCCACTACCGCAAATGCGAGTTCGTGTTCTGCGACGTGACGGACATGGCGGCTGTCGAGGCTCTCGATATTCAAGTCGATGACATGGTCTACAATCTGTCGGCCAAAATGTTGTCGCCGATCCAGGTTCGGGCCAAACGCCATGAGTTTTTCTGGCCGGTCAATTACCACGGTACTGAAAACGTCATCGCGGCCATGGACAAGGCAGGCGCGGCAAAACTCGTCCACTTCACCACGGATATGATTTACGGCCATACCTACACTTGGCCGCAAACCGAGGATCATCCGGCAAACCCGCTCGGCGAGTACGGTCTTTCGAAATGGAAGACCGAGGAGCTTTGCTGGCAGTGGCGCGAGAAGGGGATGGATATCTCCATTTTCCGTCCTCGTTTGATTATCGGTCCCGGAAGATTGGGAATTCTGGAAAAACTGTTCAAGCTGATTGACTGGAACCTGCCGGTTCCGATGATCGGATCGGGCAAAAATCCCTATCAGTTCATTTCGGTATTCGACTGTGCCGAAGCATGCCGCGCAGCTTTCAAGGCAGGCGTTCCCAACGAGGCCTACAATCTGGGATCGCTCAATCCGCCACCGGTCCAAGAGTTGTTGGGCGAACTCATTCGCCATGCGGGATCGAAATCGTTTCTGCTTCCAACACCGGCCTGGGCGGTGAAACGCACGCTGGACCTGTTAGATCTCATGAATATGCCGATCATGGATCCCGAGCAATATCTGATCGCCGATGAGATGTGCGTTCTGGATGTCTCCAAGGCGGAACGCGATCTTGGCTGGGTACCTGAATATCGCGATGACGACATGCTGATCGCCGCATACCGCGAGTACCGGCAGTCGATCGACGGTGTAGCGGCGCCTGATCCGTTCCACATGCCGGCCGAATAGAAAAGGTTTGTTCCCGATGAACGTGATGACCAAGCCCAATGAGCAAAATGCACTCACAGTGATCGACGCACCCGAACTGGCGCCGCTTGGCCTTGCGCGGCCCGACCTGATGACGGTCGAGGAAGCCAAGGCTCTCGATGTTGAGCACATGACCGATCTGTTCAAGGCTCATCTCAATCCGGGCCAGTATCATTTCATGAAGCTGCTCGGCTTTCACAAGATCAAGATCGAGCGCGCGGACGGCATGTTCTATACCGACCAGAACGGTCGCAGGATTCTCGACTTCTTTGGCGGATTCGGGTCGTTGGCGCTGGGACACAACCATCCCCGCCTGCTTGAGGCACGCAAGCAGTTCCAGGACGAAAAGCGCCACGAAATCGCCATCGCTTTCATGTCGCAATATGCTGCCGCGTTGGCCCATAACATCGCTGCCTGCTCGCCTGGCGATCTCGACATGGTGTTTTTGGGATCATCAGGTTCGGAAGCGATGGAAGCAGCCGTCAAGCTGGCGGAACGAGCCGCCGGCCCGCAACGTCCGAAGGTTGTCTACGCTGAAAACTCGTTCCACGGAAAGACCAAGGGCGTTTTGTCGATCACCGACGGCGAGCTGTATCGCGGTCAGTTCCGACTAACCGACAACGCGGTCAAGGTTCCGTTCGCCGATATCGAGGCGGTCGAAAACGCGTTCAATGCTGATCCCGAGATCGGCGCGATCGTTCTGGAGACTGTCCAGGGCGGCGGCGGAATCATCTCGGCGCCGGCCGAGTATTGGCAAAAACTGCGCGCGCTTTGTGACGAATATGGCGTGATCTGGGTGGCTGACGAAGTGCAGTGCGGCTATGGCCGCACCGGCCGGTTTTATGCGTTTGAGCACTATGACATAGTGCCTGATATCACCGCGCTTGCCAAATCGCTGGGTGGCGGCAAGACAGCGATGGCCGCCATGATCGCCAAGCGCGATGTCTACATGAAAGCCTATGGCACGCCGAAAACTGCGATGATCCATGCACAGGCGACGTTTGGTGGCATCGGCGAAGCATGCGTAACTGCGATCGAAGCGCTAAACGTCATGTATGACGAAGCGCTGATCGACAATGCGGCAAAAACGGGTGACTACCTGATCGAGCGGCTCACCGCACTGAAGGATCGATATCCGAAAATCATCAAGGATGTGCGCGGGCAGGGATTCATGGTTGGACTGGAGTTCCAGGATTTCAGCCAGACGATGCCGGCCATTCTGCGGCCGGCATTGGCCATGCTCGACGACAAGTTGAAAGGCTCGCTTTCCGGTTTCGTCGGTGCCGCGCTGCTGCGTGATCACGACGTTCTGGTTGCGTTTACCGAATACAACCGCAATGTCATCCGCTTGGAGCCGCCGTTGATTTGCCAGCCCGAACATGTCGATCAGTTCATCGAGGCACTCGATGCGGTTCTGGCGCGAGGCGTCGTGCTGATCGTCAAGGATTTCATCCAGAGTCAGGTACGTTGACCGATGACCGTCGCCGACGACAGGAACCGGGCTGATCCGACCGGCGGTCAATCGCCCATCGGTCGAATATTGACATCGGCCTTCGTGGCTTCGTTGAGCCGTCGTTTCATCGTTCGTCCGGTGCTGGATCGGGTCGCGGCAATTTTACTGCTTCTCGTCATCGTGGGCACGGCGGCTTATGCGCTGGTCCGCCCCGACTATAACTGGGACATGGTGGCGTATATCGCCACGGCGCTGGAAGACCGTATCGAGGACCCAGAAACATTGCATGCGCAAACCTGGGCGGCGATTGAGCCCGGCGCCCGCGAAGTGCAACTCTATCATCTGCAGGCCAGCAATCCCTATAATCTGCATCAGTGGGAAAATCCGGTCGATTTTCAGTCGCAACTGTCGATGTACCGGGTGAAAATCGCCTATATCGCGATGATACGCGGTCTCGAACCGGTATTCGGTCTGGCCAAATCGTCGATTCTGTTGAGTGTGTATTGCCGTCGATCGGTGTCGGACTGTTGTGCCTCTTCTGGCTGTGGAGACAGCGGGCGCTGCAGGCGGCGGTTTTTGTCGCGCCGCTTCTGGTTCTGGCCGATTATTCGCATATGACGACGGCGGTGTCTCCAGACATGCTGCTGTCACTGGTTTCCCTCGGCGCCATCATGTTGTTGATGAAGCAACGCGAGTTGCCGGCCTGTCTGCTGTTGTTCGCATCGGTTCTGGTCAGACCGGACAACATTATTCTGATTTTTGCGCTTTTGATCACCGCTGTCCTGTTCCGCTGGCGCGTCCTGCCCATGCTGGCGACCTTCCTGGCGTCATTGGCGGCGTGCGTTTACATCCAAAAAATTGGCGGACATCCAGGCTGGTGGGCGCATTTCTACTTTTCCTGCGTCAAGATCCAGCATTCGATGATCGGCTTTTCACCGGATTTCTCGCTGATTGCCTTTTTGAAGGGCTATGTGCGCGGCGTGGTCGTGTCGCTGATGGACAATGATTGGCCTGGACTGTTGCTGGCGTTGACCGCCGGCTGGGCGCTGTTGGCCAAAGCCGGCAGGATGAGCGCGAGAGGTCACGCAATGGTCTTCGCGCTTGCCATCGGCACGCTGGGCAAGTTCGCCAGTTTTCCGCTTCCAGATGACCGGTTCTATTTCGTCTTCATCGCCGGGCTGATTGTCGTACTGGCAGCGGAATGGCGGCCCGATTTCACGCTGTCCGCCAAGGCTGAGCCGGCGAACTAACCCGCCTTGCCGAGATGTGAACGGGCAATGTAAAGCGAAATCGCCGCCGCGTTTGACACATTGAGTGAACGAATGGCACCCGGCATGTCCAACCGCGCCAGCGCCGATACCGTCTCACGGGTCTTCTGACGCAATCCCTTGCCTTCCGCGCCCAGCACCAGAGCGATGCGTTTGGCTTCGAATGTCTTTTCGAGGATGGCCGGTCCATCGGAATCGAGCCCGACGGTCTGAAATCCTGACGCGTTCAGTTCGCCAATCGCTTCGGCCAGATTGCGAACCGTGATCATATCGATGTGCTCGAGTGCACCGGATGCGGCCTTGGCGAGCACGCCGCTTTCGGACGGCGAATGGCGGGCGGTCGTGACGATTGCGCCGGCGTCGAACGCCACGGCAGAACGCATGATCGCACCGACATTGTGCGGATCGGTCACCTGATCGAGAACCAGAACCAGATTGTCGGTGCCCAGTGCCGCCAGCGGCTTTGGCTGCAGCGGATCGGCTTCCAGCACCACACCCTGGTGGACGGTATCAGCGCCGCACAGAGCATCCAGCGCCTTCGGTTCGGTGATTTCAGCGGCAAAGGGTAGGGCGTCTGTTATGTCGATTTCCAGCCGCGCAGCGGCATTTCTCGTCAACTTCAGGGACTTGATCACACGGGCCGGATTGTCGAGAGCCGCGCGCACCGTATGCAAGCCGTACAGCCGTACAAGGCCCTCGGGTACCGCTGCAGGCGGCGGGTTGGGTTTGCCGCTGGTCCGCTCCCTGTGGGCACGCCGGAGCCGTGCGTAGTGACTGTCTTTGCGGCTGCCGCCATTTTTTTCGCTCATCAGGTGCTTATAGCGAAGTGCCGTCGCACGTCCACGGCGAACATTCATCATATCGATAATCAGGACCGTGTTCCGTGTTGACACATCAGGGCCATGCGGCCATAAGGCCAATCGCTGAATTCGGGTGCCCATTTGTCACTTGGATTTGGCACTTCGCCTGACCGGTGACGTCGCTACTTGCGTGGCACGGAGGGGTGGGAGAGTGGTTAAATCCATCAGACTGTAAATCTGACCGCTATGCGTACGCTGGTTCGAATCCAGCCCCCTCCACCATCCACGACGCGGCGTACAATCGGTTCGCGGGTATAGCTCAATGGTAGAGCAGCAGCCTTCCAAGCTGAATATGCGGGTTCGATTCCCGCTACCCGCTCCAGGACGCCCATGTGACCTCTTGAGAAAACGGATGTCGGCTGGTTTGGAGTTGGCCTGTGCTAACCGTAGTGCCAGTTCGGTTTGGCTTCGATTCCGGTGATTTCCACACCGATGCGGGTGCCTTCGCGCCAGCACCGTTTGCAACGATAGGCTTTGCCGTCGTGGCGTACGTAGAGCAGGAATTCCTCGGGCACCTCCTGATCAATGCCGACTTTCAGCTCTGCACCCGTTTCGCTCATGTTGCGAATAAGACAAACGGCTTCCGAATGACTGACACCACGAATGATCGAGCCCTGTTTGAGCACCCGATTTCGGTGTTTTCGCGGCTGTTTGTCGTCTGGCTTTGACATCGCACAATCAACTGGTTCGGTAGTTTCAGACAAAATGTAACACATTGAGATTACCGGACTATTATCGGCAGATAAATACTCCGAAACAGCTGGTAAGCAGTTGTTTACCAACCGTACATTAGCATCTGGTGTGAAACCATCCGGGGCTGATGATGGCAAGTTCGGATATCTTGCATGAACGCAAGAGTGACACCAGGCGGGCGCAGCCACGCGTTGAGTGCAACCTGGCAGCGACGATCCGGTTCAACGAGGTCGTGCTCTGTGACGCCATCATCAAGGACATTTCGACGTCCGGTCTGCGTCTTTTCATTCCAAACAAATCCTGGTTGCCGCACGAATTCGATGTTGTGACATCGGCGCTCGACAAACCGCTGAGGGTTCGCACCACCTGGAGCAATGGAGACTCAGTCGGCGTCAGGTTCTTATACAATCAAAACGACAGCGCGACCTGAGCGGTCAGTCAGCCTAAACCGGCATTCCGCTGCCCCAATCGTCTCAGCGCCAGGCCGAGTACTATGAGGTTTGCCACCAATCCGCTTTGGAACAGCTCGGTCGGGCTCCACAGCAGCAGCGCACCGGCAATCGCAACCAAACCGAGTTCAACACGATCAAATCCGCGCCGCGCAAGGAAAGCGACAGGCACGGCCAGGATCACCAGGTCGTAGACATAGACATAGGGTGAAGCGAGCAGCGTGGCCGATCCCAGGACGGCGGCCTTGCTATCGAAATCATGATTGCTGCGCCAAACCCACACAACCAGTCCTGCCAGGCACAACACAGCCGCGCCATGCAGCGACCAAGCCAGCGCCACGCTACCGTCCAGCGTGCGGACAAAGGCGTAGACACTGTTGAGTTCGCCGATATTGGCCCGGCCTTCGACCATGATTTGATCATGGGTCATCGTCATCGATTTAACGAATGCAATCCAGGTCTCCGGGCCGAACACGGCCAGCGAAACCAGGCACATTGCAATCGCCGTCGCCGCCGCAGAAAAGAACACCCGCCAGCACCCGCCGGCCATCAGTGCCAGCGGAATCAGCACGCCGAATTGCGGCTTGTAGGTGGCAAGCCCGATCAATACACCTGACGCGACCGGATGTGAGCGCATCAGCGCCAGCCCACCGCCGACCAGGCCGGCGCTCAGCATTCCATTATGTCCCAGTACGACGTTCCAGAACACCGCTGGCCAGGCAAATGCCGCCAGAATCGCGCCGCGCTTGCCGACGATAGCCGAAATACCGGCGGCATAAACCGGCGCGGTCACAACCATCCAGATCACAAGGGCAACGGGGTAGGGCATCAGCGCCAGTACGGCAGCCGCCATCAAGAATGGCGGGTGATAATGCCAGGGAAAATACCCGTCAAAAGGCTTTCCCGCGACATCGTATTGCGTTTGCTTGTGTACCTGCCAGTCATAGGCAAGTTCAGGCGTGCCGTCCCTCACCAGGTCGCCCGCCGCCCACACATTGATGAAATCAGTTGGTATCGGCAGCCCGTCGGGGCCATATAGCCAGATTCCCGAGATCGCGCTGAACGCCAGTGTCAGCGCGTAGCCAGCGACAAGCGCGAACAGGGTTAGATGAAGGGCATTGTGGCTGGACAATTGCCGGCCGGTTGTCGCAATAGCCATCTAGGGTCCGTAAGCCATTCGAATTGGGCGTGACGATAGGCTTGGCATTGTTAAATTTGAGTGTAATGATCGCCGATCGTCGCGGATGTAGCTCAATGGCAGAGCAGAAGCTTCCCAAGCTTACGACGAGGGTTCGATTCCCTTCATCCGCTCCAGATCCTGTAATATTCTGTGGCAATTTATGATTTCTGCGGCATAGGCCGGCCGCGACGAATCAGATTACTGTGAGCAGATGGGGGCGAAGTCACGGAGACTTGTAACCCATGAGTGATCTGATCAATTACACATCCTATCCTTCAGATTTCACGCAATCGATCATACCTATTCGCGGAAGCATCGCCTCGCGAAGCGATTTTCTGACGCAGGAGCGCAACGGTATTGTCGCCGCTATGCGATCGCTTGAGCAAAGATTGACCGAATTGGAAAAAGACATCAGCCGCTTTGAGCGCCGGATCGGTCGCCCCTAGGATTTCAATCTCTCATACTGAACCGATCTGTCGGATCGGCAGCGTGGTCGATGCAGACAGCTTCATTCTTGGCGGCGGAGTGCTGCCACCTCCTGGCGCAAAGTCCGCAATTCGTTCAGAATCGCTTCCTGGTCGGAATGCAGCGCTTCGCGCTGTTCGGCGGCCGCTTTGTCGTGCTCGGACTGCATCGCCGCCACGATGATACCGATGAAGAGGTTCAGCACCGTAAACGTCGTTGACACGATAAACGGTATGAAAAACAGCCACGCATAGGGAAAGGTTTCCATCACCGGCCGCACGATTCCCATCGACCAGCTTTCCAGCGTCATGATTTGGAACAGCGAATAGGCAGAAACGCCGATCGAGCCGAACCATTCGGGAAAAGCTCCGCCGAACAGCTTCGTGGCCATGACCGAAAAGATATAGAACACTAGCGCGAGAAGGCCGATGATCGATCCCATGCCCGGCAGTGCAGCAACCAGGCCGCCGACCACCCTGCGCAATGATGGTACCATGCCGAGAACCCGCACGACGCGCAGAATGCGCAATGCGCGCAGAACCGAAAACGCACCGGTGGATGGAAGCCAGGCAATCGCCACGATGACAAAATCGAACAACCGCCAGGGATCGCGGGGATAGCGCAGCCGGAACACAACCAGCTTGAGAAGTATCTCGACGCTGAAGATGGCCAGAAAGATCCTGTCCAGTCCGGCGAGCATGGCATGGGTATCCGGGGCAAGCGACTTGCTGGTTTCAAGTCCGAGCGTGATGGCGTTCAATACGATGACGGTGACGATGAATGTTTCGAAGGTTCGTGATGTGACCAGGGATTCGAGTTTTTCGAGCATTTTTTGCAAAGGTTGGTTGTCTTTTCGGCCAAATGGCGTCGGCAATCGCCGAAATCAAGCTCGGTTGGTGCGAAACCTGGGACGCTCGAACCAAATTCAGCTTGCATCGCGCGCTCATAAGCCGTATTTGCGCTGCCACGGGCCAAACAGCCGGTAATCCAGCCAAATCAGACAGGAAGAGTTATTCATGGCTAAGGGAAAATTTGAGCGCAACAAGCCGCATGTGAACATTGGCACGATTGGTCACGTTGACCATGGCAAGACGAGCTTGACGGCGGCGATCACGAAGTTTTTCGGTGAGTTCAAGGCCTATGACCAGATTGATGCGGCGCCTGAGGAAAAGGCTCGCGGGATCACGATTTCGACGGCGCATGTTGAGTATGAGACGGACAACCGTCACTACGCGCATGTCGACTGCCCCGGCCATGCCGACTATGTGAAGAACATGATCACTGGCGCGGCGCAGATGGACGGCGCGATTTTGGTTGTTTCGGCTGCCGATGGTCCGATGCCACAGACACGCGAGCACATTTTGCTGGCGCGCCAGGTTGGCGTTCCTGCGATTGTCGTGTTTTTGAACAAGGTTGACCAGGTTGACGACGAGGAGCTTTTGGAGCTTGTCGAGTTGGAAGTTCGCGAGCTTCTGTCGACCTATGAGTTTCCCGGCGACGACATTCCGATTGTCAAGGGCTCGGCGCTTGTTGCGCTTGAGGACGGCGACAAGGCGAAGGGCGAGGATGCGATCCGCGCTCTGATGGCCGAGGTTGACAGCTACATTCCGACGCCTGAGCGTCCGGTTGACCAGCCGTTTTTGATGCCGATTGAGGATGTGTTCTCGATTTCGGGCCGCGGCACGGTTGTGACGGGTCGCGTTGAGCGCGGCATTGTCAATGTCGGTGACGAGATCGAGATCGTCGGTATCCGCGACACCTCGAAGACGACATGCACGGGCGTTGAGATGTTCCGCAAGCTGCTCGACCAGGGTCAGGCGGGCGACAATATCGGTGCGCTGCTTCGTGGTGTCGAGCGTGACGGTGTCGAGCGCGGTCAGGTTCTGTGCAAGCCGGGTTCGGTCAAGCCGCACACCAAGTTCAAGGCGGAAGCCTACATTTTGACGAAGGAAGAAGGTGGCCGTCATACGCCGTTCTTCACCAACTACCGTCCGCAGTTCTATTTCCGCACGACCGACGTGACGGGTGTTGTGACGCTGCCCGAGGGCACGGAGATGGTGATGCCGGGCGACAATGTGACGGTTGATGTCGAGCTGATCGTGCCGATCGCCATGGAAGAGAAGCTGCGCTTTGCTATCCGCGAGGGCGGCAGAACCGTCGGTGCAGGCATCGTCGCATCCATAACCGAGTAAAACGGTTTCGCTCCAAACCGGAGCGGTAAAAACGGGCGGCCTTCGGGTCGCCCGTTTTGCGTGGACGAAACGCGACTGAAAACCTCAGATGGGCGGTAGGCCGATTGACCATGAAACTCTGGCTTCATCACATCAACCATGTCTCCGAAGACGTCGAACGTCTACGTCGTTTCTACGCCGATATCCTGGGCATGGGCCAGCAGTCTGACGATCTGCCGGTTCGCGAAATGGAACGCGGCTACAATGGTGCGGTGGCCTTTCTCGGTGACGGTTCCATGCAGATGCACTTGGCGCAGAAAGACCTCGGTTTGGGCATCCGCACCGGAAACTTCATCAATCCGGTCGAACGCGGGCACATCGCCTTTCGGACCGATGACATAGAGGCGTTTAAGCTGCTCCTCGACAAAAACGGTATCGCCTACAGCGACTATGCCGGGGTCGCCACCGAAAGCTGGCACCAGATCTTCTTCCACGATCCGGAAGGCAATGTGGTTGAGGTTCACCAGGTCTTGGAAGACTGAGGCACAAGCCAATCGGTGCGGCGAACGGTCGGATCGCAAGAATGCACTTGAATTTGCCGTGCTGGTGAGGCAAGAAGCGCCCGGCCATAGGGGTATAGCTCAGTTGGTAGAGCGACGGTCTCCAAAACCGTAGGTCGCGGGTTCAAGTCCTGCTGCCCCTGCCAAATTTTCACCATTTCGCGATCGCCCGTTTTACGATTGGCGCTGATTTGCGCCGCTGCTGGCATTACTCGTGCTCACGGCTTTACGATCAAGCCTGAACCCTCTGTCCTTCCGCATCGAATATGCACGCTACGGCCGGATCAAATCCAACGAAAATGTCGGACCCGGGATCGGGCAGCCCATCGAAACCGTCCTGGCGGATCGTCAATTGTTCGCCGTCGGGAAGGTCCAGATGAATGAGTGTTTCCGCTCCCAGCGGTTCGACATTGCGTAGCTTGCCGCCGAGCGCGGCTTGCGCCCGTGTGCAAACATGCATGTGTTCCGGCCGAATGCCGACGGTCAGATCGTCGCCTTTGCGCTTGCCGACAATCTTGTTGAGCGTGGTATTTGATCGTTTTGCCGAACTGCCGGAAAATGCCTTGAGCGACAGGAAATTCATCGGCGGTGACCCGATGAAACCGCCGACAAACGTTGTTTGCGGATTGCTGTAAACTTCCATCGGCGCACCGATCTGTTCGGCCACGCCGGCATTCATCACGATCATGCGGTCGGCCAGCGTCATGGCCTCCACCTGATCATGGGTGACATAGAGTGACGTCACGCCGAGATCGCGTTGCAGTTCCTTGATTTCCAAACGCATTTGCACACGCAACTTGGCATCAAGGTTGGAAAGCGGTTCGTCGAACAGAAATGCCGCCGGCTTGCGCACGATGGCGCGGCCCATGGCCACCCGCTGGCGCTGGCCGCCGGATAGTTGTCGCGGCTTGCGATCGAGGAACTCGGTCAGTTGCAGCATCTGCGCCGCTTTTTGTACGCGCTCGGCGATTTCGGCTTTCGCCACTTTGGCGATCTTCAGCCCGTAAGCCATGTTGTCGAACACGCTCATATGCGGATAAAGCGCGTAGTTCTGGAACACCATGGCGATGTTGCGATCCATCGGTTCCAGATCGTTAACCGGTGCGCCGTCGATCTCGATCATGCCATCCGTCACTGTCTCCAGCCCCGCGACCATGCGCAGCAATGTCGATTTCCCGCACCCTGAAGGTCCGACGATGACGATCAGTTCGCCGTCGGAGATTTCCATGTCGATACCGTGGATAATCTCGGTCTTTCCGTAAGACTTGTGTATGTTTTTCAGCGCGATTGTCGACATGAACGGCTCTATTTCTCGGTCTCGACCAGACCCTTGATGAACAGGTTTTGCATGAATATGACCACGGCGACCGGAGGCAACATGGCGAGAATTGCCGTTGCCATGATGACCGGCCAGTCCGCCCAATCGTCACCCGACGGGAACATCTGCTTGATCCCCATCACAATCGTATTCATTTCGGGATCGGTGGTGATCAGCAAAGGCCACAGATACTGGTTCCAGCCGTAGATGAACAGGATGACGAACAGCGCGGCGATGTTCGTCCGTGACATCGGCAGCAGGATGTCGATGAAGAAACGCATCGGTCGCGCTCCGTCGACGCGCGCTGCCTCGGCAAGTTCGTCCGGGACAGTCAGGAAAAACTGGCGAAACAGAAACGTGGCGGTCGCCGAAGCGATCAGCGGCAGGATCAAGCCGGAATAAGAGTTGAGCATACCGAAGCCGGCGACGACTTCGTAGGTCGGCACGATCCGCACCTCCACCGGTAGCATCAATGTCAGAAAGATCAGCCAGAAGAAGGTCTGCCGCCCCGGAAAGCGGAAATAGACGATGGCAAATGCAGATAGTAGCGAAATGGCAATTTTTCCGAGCGCGATGCCCATCGCCATGACCATCGAATTCATTAGCATGCGCCAGACCGGCGCATTGATGCCCGAGACCAGCGCCTTGGTGTAGTTTTCAATGAAATGGCCGCCCGGAAGCAGCGGCATGGGCGGCTGTATAATATCCCTTTGCTCTACGGTTGAGGCGACAAAGGCCAGATAGATCGGAAAGGCGATAATCGCGATTCCGAAAATCAGGCCCGCGTGGGTGAGCCATAAACCGCGTCCGCGCTTTTCCACCATGCCGCTCATCAGTAGTGCACCCGTCGTTCGATGTAGCGAAATTGAACGACCGTCAGGATGCCGACGACGATCAACAAAATGACCGACTGGGCGGCCGATGAACCGAGGTCCTGGCCGACAAATCCGTCGGAAAATACCTTGTAGACGAGGATCGTTGTCGCCTGCTGCGGTCCGCCGGCGGTGATCGTGTGGATGACGCCGAAAGTCTCAAAGAAGGCGTAGACGACATTGACGACCAGCAGGAAGAACGTGGTTGGCGACAACAGTGGAAACACGATCGTCCAAAACCGTTTCCAGAATCTGGCGCCGTCAATGGCGGCGGCCTCGATCACGCTCTTGGGGATCGCCTGCAAACCAGCCAGAAAGAACAGGAAATTGTAGCTGATACGTCCCCAGGCGGAGGCCAGCACCACCAGTCCCATGGCTTCGCCTTCGTTGAGCACATGGTTCCAGCGATACCCCAGCAGATCGAGATACCAGCTGATCAGACCGACATTCGGGCTGAACATGAACAACCACAACACGCCGGCCACGGCGGGCGCGACGGCATAGGGCCAGATCAGCAGCGTTCGATAGGCGCCGGAACCCTTGATGATGCGATCGGCCATGACGGCAAGCAAAAGGGCGAAACCCATGGAGACCAGTGCGACAAGTGAGGAAAAAAGCGCCGTTGTCACAAAAGAGGCGCGGTAGAACGGATCACCAAGCAGAAACTCGAAATTGCCCAAGCCGACGAACAAAGACTTCAAGCCGAAAGGGTCGGGAATGAATGCGGATTGATAGATTGCCTGACCAGCCGGCCAGAAGAAGAAGATCGCTGTGATCAACACCTGCGGCAGCAATAGCGCCAAAGGCAGCATCCAGCCTTTGAATGTGACGCGTTTTTCCATGTCTCCCCGCCGAAGAGATTTCGCCGGGTGCGCTTTGGCACCCGGCGAAATTCAGCCTGAACTCAGCGGTTCGCCTGCTCGAAGCGGCGCAACAGCTGATTTCCGCGTTCGACCGCGCTGTCGAGCGCGGCTTGGGCGGTCTTGTCGCCGGACCAAACGGCTTCGAGTTCCTCGTCGATGATGCCACGGATCTGGTCAAAACTGCCCAGCCGCAGACCCTTCGAGTTGGCCGTCGGCGCCTTACCGGTCATCTGAAGGATGGCGATATCGGTGCCGGGATTCTCCTCGTAGAAGCCTTCAGATTTCGTCTGGTCGTAGGCAGCCGTGGTGATCGGCAGATAGCCGGTGTCCTGGTGCCACTTCGCCTGAATGGGGGAAGTCGACAGGAAGCTCAGAAACTGGCTGATGCCCTTGTATTCATCGGCCTCGTGGCCACCCAGAACCCAAAGCGAAGAGCCGCCGATAATCGTGTTTTGCGGCGCTCCTTCGGCGTCCGACCAATAGGGCAACGGACGAATTTCAAACTCGAACTGGGCTTCCTTTTTCACGCCCGCATAACCGGCCGAAGACTCGGTAAAGAACGCACATTCGCCGCCACGGAAATTGGCGCCGCCTTCGTTTCTGCGCCCGGCGTAGAAGAACCTGCCATCCTTCGCCCAATCACCCATGGTCTGAATATGTTTGACCTGGGTCGGGCCATTGAACGACAACTCGGTATCCAGTGCGGCGAACCCGTTATCCTTCGTGGCGAACGGCACATTGTGATAGGCGGAGAAATTCTCCAGATGCACCCAGCTCTGCCATGCCGTGGTCAACGGGCATTTGTGCCCCGCTGCCTTGAGTTTATCCAGTACCTCGCCGACTTGTTCCCAAGTCGACAGATCGACGCTTGCATCGATGCCGGCACCCTTCAGGGCATCCTTGTTGACATACAGCACCGGCGTTGAGGAATTGTAGGGCAAGGACAGCATTTGCCCCTCAGGCGTCGTGTAGTAGCCCTTCACAGGTCCAAGATAGCCGTCCGGATCGAACGGTGCTCCGCCTTCCGCCATCACCTCATAGACCGGCTTGATGGCGCCTTGTGCCGCCATCATCGTCGCTGTACCGACTTCGAACACCATCAAAATGTGCGGTTGCTCTCCGGCGCGGAACGCGGCAATACCGGCATTCAGAGTTTCGGAATAATTGCCCTTGTGGGATGCAACAACCTTGTAGTCGGATTGCGACGCGTTGAATTTATCGACCTGCTCGGCCAGCAGCTCGCCGAGGCGACCGGTGAACGCATGCCACCATTGTATCTCGGTCTGTGCCAGAGCCGGTCCGGTCCACATTGTTGATGCTGCAATAGCGCCGGCAAAAAGTTTTTTTCGCAATGTCATGATGTCTCTCCCTACAAATCGTCAACTCGAGAGAATCATAGCCGCCCAACCACACACTTTTATTGCAGTCGGAAGTGCACCCCATTTTCCATGATGGTCTCACGGAAGTGAGATTGTGAAATCAGACGGTGGGAGTCAAATGCTAATCGTTTAAATAATTCGGAACGTGTGTTTCTCCGTATTCGTCAAGCATCTTCCATCTGTTTCAACGCATCCAGCTCCGCGCGGGTGGCACCCAGCCTTTCGGCGGCGCTAACCAGGTGGCCCGAGACCGTTTTCAGGAGGCTCGCGGCAACTCCGGCATCGTGGTTGATAACATCGTTAAGGACCTGATTGCCGATTTTGAGACCGACAATGTCGCTTGTTGCAATCATATCGATCGCGCGAGGTTCATCGAGAATAACCGCGAGATCGCCGATCAGTCGGCCAGGTTTGACCTCGGTTATCGGATCTTCACCCTCCGGTGCGGTGGGCCAACGCAACTCACCGGTTCCGCGCACCAGAATATAGGCTCCGTCGGGCGGGTCTCCGGCCTTGAACAGGTATTCGCCCCGGCTTGCCTTTATCCATGTGGCTCCATAGGCAAGCAGCCGTAATTGTGGGCGTTCCAACTGCGACAGCAATTCAACCTGTGACAACACGCGCAGTTTTTGGGTCAGGTCACCTGTTGCGGTTGCAGCCCGTTCGCCGGCCTCGAAAGGTGTTGCGGATTCTGCGACATCGAGATCAACCAGCCAACCATCGCGGATTTCATAGGTCTTGTCGAAAAACTGACCCTTCGGAAGTTCTGACTCCAACTGGATGATCGTCGTATCCGGCAATAGTGCGCGCAAATTTTTGCGCAGAGCTTCCTGGATTTCGGGCAACGCGTTGGCAAATGGCCGGTCCATGACCAGCACATTCGGGCGCTTGATGGTCGCACGGACAAATGCAATGCGCTCATAGGCAAACTGGTCAATCTTGGATCCCAGGAAACCGGTTTCAAGATCGCCAACAAGCAGCAATACATCCTTGCCAAGACCAGCCAATTCCAGTTCCTCGATCACCAGTGCCTGGATTTTTTCTGCTTCGGCCTGGGCACCCCAACTGATCCGGCCGTAGACAATATTTTCCAACATGGGCAGAGCATCAATGTAGTGATGCCGGCGGATCGGATCATAGTACTTGGTCGAAACTTTCTGCAGTTCTCCGGCTGAGTTTTTTCGCGCATTTATAACGAATTCGCGCAGATCGGCTGGAAATGCATCGCCCAGCTGATCAGCCGTAATGCTCAACGGCAAGGTATAGACCAAGGCGTTGTCGTCGTCCGAAAGCGGTTCTCCGCGCTGACTTTTTAGGTGGATGTGTTTCAGTTCCTCAAAAGATTCCGGCGTGATGTCGATCAGCCTCTGAAACATCGGATGGTCGGTTCCAACGGAAGAAAATGTCTGCACGATCGTTTCCAGCAGATCGTATGACCACCGCTGATGATATTCGGAAACGCCCATTTGTTTGATCAGCTTCCAAACATCGGGATCGATGCGCCCGCCAGGCGTCTGCGCCGCCGAGCGGCGTATGGCGTAGAGTGCGTTTTCGATGGCTGTCAGTGATGGATTGAACGTGTCGAAGTCGAAATGTTGGATATTTCGGTCGAGGTTTTCCTTCTTCAGGCGCTCGCAGACGGTTGGCCGCAAAGCAGCCAGTTTTTCTGTCAATTCCGGATGAGCCGACGATTGTATGATGGAACGAAGGCTTCGGCGCATCAGAAATGGCTCGAATCCGATTTCGCGAATGATGTGCGCCCACCAGTCACGCAAGGCCTCTTCGTCTTCAACGCCGGCGATCGAAGTATCGACCCAGGGGACATCAACCGGATCGGTGCTGTTGCCCACGATTTCCGCTTCTTTGATCGCCGACTTCATTTCGTCGGAGACGTTGGCATCGATTTTGGGATGGTGAAGCAGCGACATCTGCGCATTTCGCTCAATCGTACCGTCGAAAATGACGGGATCGGCTGAGACAACGCCGATCCGGGCGGAGATGGCATATTGATGAAGTGTCGCCAGATCCTGTCCACCGATGGACACGCTTCCAGAAGAGGGCAGTACGGATCGTGATAGGGTTCTTGCCAGCGCTTGGCGAACGCTAGCGCTTTGCGATCGGATGGCGATCATGCTACCGGCCGGAAACTCCGCATTCATGCTGGTCAGTACCGGTGATCCGAATTGATCGGAGATCGTTGCATCCTTGAGCACCAACGGCCCCTGCAGACTTGGAATTTCATCCGGTCGGCCAAAGAACAGCGATTCATCGATCATGTCTGGTGGGTCGAACTGTTCAGTGACCGTGCGATATCGAAGCGAGGTATCCTGAATCTGGCTGTAGTAGGCCAAAAGCTCACGCCAGGGACCGAGTAGATCCTTGTACGAAGCCAGCGCGGCCGCAAGTGCGCCAACCGTGAGCTGTCCCACGATTGTCAGATATCCCCCGATCAAAAGCAGGAAGAATGGTGTGACCTGGTTGAGCGTGTTGTTCAGGAATTTCAGGAAAAACTTGCGTTTATATATTTCCAACCGGATGTTGAAGATGTCGCCGAACCGTTGGGAGAACAGCGCCAGCGCATACATGATTCCGCCGTTGGCGCGCAGGTCGTCTGCGCCGTTCACGGTTTCGCCGATGTGCTCTGACAGGGCGCGGACCTTGATGATGCGCTTCTTGTTGAGCGCGTTGATTTTCCGCTGCAATCGCGGAACGATCCAGGCTTGCACAGGTATCATGGCAACGGCTGCCAGCCCGAGCCAGATGCTCTGCACAAACAGGAACGTCAGAATCGTCAACATCTGGCCGGCGGCAAATACCGGACGTGCCAGGGCTTCGCCCATCATGGCGCCGATGGCTTCGGTTTCCGCCGTCACCATCGATATCAGCGAACCCTGTGATGTCTGCTTGAAATAGGGCAGGGGAAACCGCAAGATCCGTTGGATCAACTGATAGCGCAACCGCCGAAGCAACCGCTCGCCGGTAATGCCCTTGTAGGTGTTGGTCTGCATCTTCAGCAGACCGCCGGCCAGCACAAAGAACAGATATGCGCCGCACAGGAATACCAGGTACTCGATCTGGTCAAACGCGAATCCAAAGATCGTGTATGGAAATCCGCTCCCGCTGATCGCATCATTGATGATTTGCTTGGGCAATTCCAGCGTCATGTAGAGCAGCGGAAAGGAAACCGCCGTCATGATCAGAATGACGATCTGCTGTCGTGCGCTGTAGGTCCAAACGTAGGACAGAAAATTTTTAGACATAGAGGATCTCTCCGGTCCCTGGCTGTCCGCGTGGCATGGTCCGACAGAATGTATCAACTAATGACCCTAGATGGGAACGCTACCGGACCGTTCAAGCGTAGCGGGCCGAACTGCCAATGGCTCCTAGGTCATGTTGACAAACTGCGGAACCATAATCTTGCGGTGACGATGTGTATAAAGCAGAGATAACTCGCGGCGGTTTATCGTATCTGGTTGCCAATCTTCTGGCACATTTGAGTTTGTTGAATCATCGCTCGATCCGGTTGCGCAGGGTGTAAACGAACCGGTCGATCAGGATTTGTGCCTTGCGGTTTGAGCGGGCCGGAATGACAGGCCTACCACCGCGACTTATCACCATGTCCCGAATTGTGTCGAAATCGCAGCCCTTATAGGCAATGAAGACCTCGTCGGTGGGCATCTCGTCATCTACGAGGATATCAAACCCTTTATAATCAGAGGTTTCCCCGCCTATGATCTCGGCGCATGGGCAAACCATGAGCATTTGTGATCAGATGATTCTTGGTCGTGAAGCCACCCTTTGAGTGGCCAAAACCTTCTTTTTGAGTCCCCCTTTAACGCCGGCTGCCTGTTGATGGGCCCGGATTATGGTGCTGTCGATCATCTGGACCTGCTCAGGTATCGCCTGGCTTTCATTGAGCGCATCGAGGATCAGTACCCACAACCCGGCCAGCGGCCACCGCCGGAACTGGCGATAGACACTCGACCATTTACCGAACTCCTCTGGAAGGTCACGCCATTGGGCGCCGGTTCTGGCTATCCGGAATATGCCGTCGAGAACCAACCGTGATTACGGCCCTTGCGTCCGCCCCGACCACGGGTTGCTTTGACAAAAAAACGCCCAGTCGGCGTCCTCTATCAACAATCGCGCCACGATAGCTAGCTCGCAAAAAGCAACCGTGAATCATATTTCAACTGATTAGCGAGTCCGGCTTGTCAACAGCTCCTAAACCCTCGCTCAACATTTGCGTTGGTATTTGTCTTTGCGGAAACGAACCTAAAGCTCTCCATTTTTGTCCATTTCTACAATCCGTTGAATGATATCGCTGGTATTGACGCCGGGTTGGTAGCCGAGATGATGCATGATCTGTAACTCTTCAGCTGCCGTGTAAAACTCAGGTGTGGCGGTTCCTGCGTGAACCACTGCCGTTATCTCGTGGTTAGATATCAGGGTTTTCATGGTCTCAGATGTAATCGGATCGTCAATAAGGAACACTTCGTCCACACACGACAACGCTTCGATACATCTCATCCGTTGATCTTGCGGAATTACGGGTTGCCGTTTGTATTCCAGCGCACGGCGGTCGCTGATAACGCCGACAATTAGCCGATCGCCAAAAGTACGGGCTTTTTCAAGAATAGTGATATGGTTCGCGTGCAATAGGTCAAAGACACCATCAGTTAGGACTTTTCTCATTTTCGTTTGCTTGTGCCCCCCGGCTTTGCAATTTCTCTACTTCACCATAGGTTGATCGGAAATTGGTGTTCTCGGTCAACCAAATAATTTGTGCAGACCTTTCCTGATATTCGCAATTTTCTGAGTCGTCTCCAATATAAAAGCTTCGCCAAAACTCTCCTGATAGTCATCATTCAAGCATACGCTATCACATTCCAGATAGGATTCGATGGTTTCAGGCATATTCGACACTGTATAGAAAAAGTTCTCGTTTCGTGGACGAGCAAACCTTCCTGAATAGAGATGCAACAGTCGAAATAGGTAGTAGGAAATATCATCCTTGTGGCGAAACGTATGGTTCTTTGTTCTTGCTATCTTTTCCTCGAACAATTCATGCGCCTCCAACATCACGCTCTTCAGGCTTGGCAACGGGCCATGATCTATACTGGGGATTTTGGCTTTCTTATAACTTAAGTGACCGAACAACCGCGTACAGAGTTGATTTTCAGCCAGGTACACATCTTCCCAAATCCGTCCGTTTTGAAATCGTGCCCTTTTATCAAAACCGCACCTCAACCTGGGCAATCCTGAGTCCGAGAAAAACCTGTCGGGTGAAAGTGGTTTTGGAATGAACATATCATTTTCCATGAAAATGAAGTGCTCTGCCAGTCCAGGAACATTCTTAATCTGTGTATCAATCACAAATGAGTTGAATGTCGGCAATGTAATATCACTATCAAAATAGCTCGAATGCTCATGTATTTTGATTTTTTCTCGAAAAAATTCCGTTTCTTCTACCCAAACAGGAACTTGTCCGTCGTGAACACATAAATGAATGCGCCTTACCCAAGGCATATTAAACTCAATACTATCAAGTAAGAGCCTTATCTCCCCGTAATCGTTAATCCTTCTTCTTCCTGTACTTTCAATGTCGGTTTCCCAGCGATCTTCCCTAATCCGCTGTTCCATTTTTTCCAAGTAAACAGGATCGTTACCATCAACGGTGGCAACATATACATCAATGTCAAATTGAATGCCCCTCGCCATATTCTGCAGGAGAGTTCGCATCTTGAACGAATGGCGAAGTTGGTTGATCCGGTTATTCAGTCTGCGCGGCACTTTTTAAGCTCGCCCCCACGATTGCTGCAAAGCGCCTAGACCAGGTGGCGCGCCGAATTTGGTATCAGGCGACGAGTCGCCAGTCGACAGGAAGGCCGGCGGCGGAAGCTAGAAGTTGTTGATAAGCAGAATTCGCTAATTAGTTGAAGTATGATTCACGGTTGCTTTTGCGAGGTAGCTATCGTGGCGCGATTGTTGATGGATGACGTCGAGTGGGCTTTTTTTGAGCTGTTTGTCGAAGCAACCCGCAATCATTTGTGCTTGGCCTTTTGCGCCCCGGTCTTGGTCGCGCGGATCCAACGTTACTCGCACCGCGTCGCCCCGCGTTCTGTGCCGGAACACAAAATCCCGGCGCTCAATCGATTCCATTTAAACCGGATACGCACTAACATACGTGCAGAGCCAGCTTATTTGCGGTAAAGCTCCCCTTGGGGTAGGGCAAAAAACAATAATACTGGAGCCCGCAATGCAAGAATATTACGATCTGGGAGACCATTCCTTTTCAGTCACAACAAGTTCTCCAGAGGCGCAAACGTGGTTCGACCGGGGCTTGGTCTGGTGTTATGGTTTTAATCACGAAGAGGCGATTGCGTGCTTTGAAAAGGCGCTTGAACATGATGGCGATTGCGCCATGGCGCATTGGGGCATCGCGCATGCACTCGGGCCGAACTACAACAAGCCATGGGACGCCTTTGACGATGAGGATAAACGGTCCTCGCTCGAACGGGCGATCGGTGAGACGGCCGTAGCCCTCGAATCAAGCGGCAGATGTGCGGACATCGAAAAGAGGCTCATCGCAGCGCTGACAAAGCGCTACCCGGCAACCGTCAGCGAGGTTGATTTCGAGCCCTGGGTTGACCGTTATGCGGACGCCATGCGTTCGGTCTGCGCAGCCTATCCGGACAATGCCGATGTCTGCACGCTTTTTGCCGAAGCGCTCATGAACCGGACACCTTGGGCGTTGTGGGATCTTGTGACCGGTGAACCGGCTGACGGAGCCGATACGGTCGAAGCGCGAGAGGTTATGGAAAAAGCGTTCCGTATTCTGAATGAACAAGGCAAACCGGCCCATCCGGGACTATTGCATATGTACGTCCACTTGATGGAGATGTCGCCGAACCCCGAACTTGCTCTCAAAGCGGGAGACGCGCTGGTCGATTTGGTGCCTGACGCGGGTCACTTGGTTCATATGCCAACGCATATCGATGTTCTTTGCGGCCATTATCAAGATGTCGTCGAGCGCAATTCAAAGGCTATTGCAGCCGATCGCAAATATCTGGAGAAGGCCGGGCCGTTGAATTTCTACTCCGCCTACCGGTGCCACAATTACCATTTCAAGGTTTATGGAGCGATGTTTCTCGGTCAGTATGCACCGGCAATCGAGGCGGCAGAAGAGATGATCGAAACGCTGCCCCGCGATCTGCTGATGACCGGATCGCCGCCCATGGCCGATTGGCTGGAAGGATTTGTTCCCATCAAACAGCATGTCCTTATCAGGTTCGGTAAATGGTCAGATATTTTAAGCCAGGACCTGCCGGATGATCAGACATTGTACTGCGTCACCACAGCCATGATGCGCTATGCGAGAACAGTGGCCTATTCGGCCACCGGCAAAATCGAGGCTGCAGAAACAGAACGTGAGGCGTTTCTCGCCGCGCGCGACCGCGTTCCTGAGAGCCGCATGCTGTTCAACAATACCTGCATCGATATTCTCCAGGTTGCAGAGGCGATGCTCGATGGTGAATTGGAATACCGCAAGGAAAATTTCGAACAGGCGTTCGGGCATCTGCGGCGCTCGGTTCAGCTTGACGACGAACTGCCGTATGACGAACCGTGGGGCTGGATGCAGCCAACCAGGCATGCGCTCGGAGCACTATTGCTGGAACAAGGGCAATTGGAGGAAGCCGAGGCAGTCTATCGTTCAGATCTCGGGCTTGACGGCAAGCTGCGTCGCCCATGCCAGCACCCCGACAATGTTTGGAGCCTTCACGGTTTGCATGAATGTCTTGTCAGGCGCGAGGAAACGATAGAGGCACCGGTGATAAAGCAGCGGCTTGATATCGCGGTGGCGCGTTGCGATGTTCCGGTTAAAGCTTCGTGTTATTGCCGTTTGCAGCATGCCGCCTGATCAATCCGGATTGATCGAATTTCTACTATAGGAAAAGCGCGACACATTCTGCATGTAATAAGTGTGTTTAGATGGGCGAATTCTCATGAATTCGCGGCTTTTTGGCCCCGATCTCTTGATTGCTCGTGCAAGGAAGCTGCCTAATAGGTCCGATCGTTGGGATTCGCTTGAGAGAAAACGGTCGGGACAGGGGCAGGATGCGACTATCTGCAGTGCACATGGCCGTCGATTGCGGAACTGGGAGCAGTTGCGATGGATAGCGCCAGCGCAGGCCAACCCACCAGCAAGCCGCAGGACATCACGCGAATCCCGGAATATCTGCATCAGGACAAGGACGGTCTCTGGTTCGCCGAATATGACCGGTTTAGGTTGCGCAGCGCCTTTCAGCCGATCTATCGGCGGGTGAACGACGACAAACTCGAGATCGACGGATTCGAGGGTTTGGTGAGGGTGATCGCGTCGGGATTGGAATACCGGCCGCTCGATTTGTTCGGTGCGATACCATCCGACGAAATCTTCAAGGTGGACCGCATCTGCCGGGCGATCCATTTCCGCAATTTCGCCCTGTCAGGAGGCGGTGCGCGGCGGATATTCGTCAACATGAAGCCAATGACCTATCGGAACTTCATCGAGTCGGCCTACGATTTCCAGGCGACGACAGAGCGTTTGGCCCGCTTCGGGCTGAGTTCCAGTCAGGCGGTTATCGAAATTGTCGAAACCGAATCGATGGATTTCGAGGTCCTCAAGGACATGGTTGCGATTTGCCGTGATGTTGGAGCCAAGATCGCGCTTGATGATTTCGGATCCAAACACTCCAATGTCGACAGGATGGTCGCCTTGGAACCGGACATCGTGAAGCTCGATTGCGTGCTGCTCAGGGAAGCGGCCAACCGGAGTGATGTCGCCACTCTGGTTAGGTCACTCGTGCAGATGGCCTTGGATTTCGGCACTGACGTTGTCATGGAAGGTATCGAGACCAGGGCAGAGATGAAGTTTGCGCTTTCGACTGGTGCATCGATGTTTCAGGGCTATTGGCTTGCGCCTCCGAACCAGCATCTGGAGCTTGCGTCCCCGCGCATCATCCTGTCGGAGTTTGTCTGAATGCGATGACAGGCGCCGTTCCGCGCTACGATTTTGCGTGACAGGAGCTTCGGCGCCTGATCAAAGGGGCTACCGTCTTTCCATTTATCGGCGCTGAATCAGCGCGTTGATCCAAAATAACCCGGCAAACCATGCAGATCCTACAGTTCGTTCGTGCAAATCTGCGCTGGATTGGCGGCGGGCTTCTGCTCACGTTGTTTTCATCCTACGGGCAGACGTTTTTCATTGCCTTGTCAGCCGGCGATATTCGCCGCGAGTACGGTCTCTCACACGGTGAGTTTGGATCGGTCTACATGGTGGCCACGCTCGCCAGCGCCCTGACTCTTCCCTGGCTGGGGCGCATTCTTGATATTTATTCCACGCGACGGGTGATATTCCTGATCGTGCCAGCATTGAGCATCGCCTGCCTGGCAATGCAGTTCAACCAGTCTCTTCTGCTGCTCATCGTCGTGATTTATGCGCTGCGCCTGTTCGGCCAGGGAATGATGACGCAAACGGCATTCACTGCCACGGCACGGTGGTTTGTCGGAAACCGCGGCCGCGCGGTTTCTCTGGTTACTCTAGGATTGAATTTCGGTGAGGCGGTGTTCCCGATTCTATTCGTGGCCACCGCTGGCCTTATTGGCTGGCGCGGTGCGTGGGGTCTGGCAGCACTCAGTTTGATTGTCGTCATGCTACCTGCGGCGGCAGCGTTGATCAGGGGTGAACGCCGCCCGCAATCCAGCAGCGCTGGCGATGTTCCGCACGCCCAGTGCGATTGGACACGGGGTGAAGTGCTTCGCGATCCTCTCTTTTATCTGCTTCTTGCCGGTGTGCTGGCGCCCGGATTTATCGGCACGACCATCTTCTTTCACCAAGTCTACCTCGTCGAATTGCGAAACTGGTCGCTTGAGGTGTTTGCCGCTTCGTTTGCCTTCATGTCGGCGTTGACGATCACATTCGCGCTGATTGCCGGTTACCTTGTGGACCGCTATTCGGCGTCGAAGATCCTACCGCATTTTCTGTTGCCCCTTGCGCTGGCATGTTTGGTGCTGGGGGGATTTGAGGGTCAGTGGAGCGCCTTTGTTTTCATGGCGTTTCTTGGCATTTCCTACGGGATTTCATCGACACTTGCAGGAGCGTTATGGCCGGAAATCTACGGCTTGAAACATCTGGGTTCCATTCGCGCGATCGTCGTGGCGCTGATGGTGTTGTCTACTGCATTGGGCCCTGGAGTAACCGGATATCTGATTGATCTGGGAGTCGACTATTCACTGCAGATCATTTTGATGGGCGTTTACTGCCTTGCCGCTTATGGTCTTCTTTCGTTTGCATCGCGTATTGCCGTTTCAAGGTCGCTTGAAACAAAACGCCGGGACGGATAGTCAGGCCGCATGACAACAGTACGTTTTGCTCCCTCACCGACCGGGTTTATCCATATCGGCAATGCACGAACCGCGTTGTTCAACTGGTTGTTTGCCAAGAAAGTTGAAGGCGAATTCATCCTGCGCTTTGACGATACCGACGTGGAACGCTCGAAACAGGCGTTTGCCGATCAGATCGAACAGGATCTGCGCTGGCTTGGCATCAATCCCGATCGCATCGAATACCAGTCGAAACGCTCTACAGCCCATGATACCGCCGCCGCGACACTCAAGGAATCCGGGTTGCTGTATCCCTGCTACGAAACACCCGAAGAACTGGAAATGCGGCGCAAGATCCGTCTGTCGCGCCGGTTACCTCCGGTTTATGGGCGAGAGGCGCTGAAGCTGGATGAGCAGCAGCGGCAATCGCTCGAAGCGGATGGGCGGAGGCCTCACTGGCGGTTCTTGCTGCCGAATTTCCAAGACGATCCGTTTTCACCGGCAAGAACTGAAGTGGAATGGGATGATCTGATACGCGGGCCGCAAACAGTCGACCTGGCATCAATGTCGGATCCGGTGCTCATTCGCGAGGACGGCAGCTATCTGTATACGCTGCCATCTGTGGTCGACGATATCGAGATGGGCGTCAGCCAGGTCATTCGTGGTGATGATCACGTCACCAATACCGCAGCCCAGATCGCCTTGTTTCAGGCATTGGGTGCACAGGCGCCGCAGTTCGGTCACCACAATCTACTGACCGCTGCGACGGGCGAGGGGCTTTCCAAACGCAGCGGTGCTCTGTCGATCAAAAGCCTGAAGGAAGCGGGTTACGAGCCCCAGGCGGTGTTCTCGCTGGCCGTTCTGATTGGAACATCCGAAGCGGTCAGAGCCATCGCATCGCTGGATGAACTCACCGGCATATTCCGCCCCGACATGGCGTCGAAATCGGCCGCCAAATTCGATCCTGCCGAGCTTGATGTACTGAATAAGGCGCTCATTCAGTCCTATTCCGTCGACGCAGTCGTCTCGCGCCTCCTCGCAATGGGTGTTACTGCCGACAAGGTCGATCAGTTCTGGGTACTGGTACGCGGCAACGTTGAACGAGTATGTGAAGCCGAGCAGTGGTGGCGGGTCATATCCAGCGGGCCGGATGATGAAGCGACAGTGGAACAGGGTGATATCGATTTTGTGCGTGAAGCCTTTGACCATATTCCCGACGGTCAATGGGATGAGAGTGTCTGGAAACGCTGGACCGATGCCGTCAAACAGGTATCGGGCCGCAAGGGTAGGGCGTTGTTCATGCCGTTGAGGATCGCGCTTACTGGACGGCGTTCCGGTCCCGAGCTTGCAGGTCTATTGCCCCTTCTGGGTCGGGAAGAAACACTGGCCCGACGACCCTGACTTTACCGTTCCCGCGTGCCGGTGCCTGCTCTTCGGTTGGCGGGGGCGTCAATATGCGAGCTATCGTCTCGGATGTCAGACCACCGGCGCGATTGGCCAGCGTCTCAGGATCGGAAGCCGGATCAGGCCTTGGCGTCGGCATAGGGATAAATGGTTCGGAAATGCCGGGTTCCTGCTCCTTAAGCTCACCGGCGATAATGCTGAAGTCCTTGGCAGGGCTGCAGCCGCAGCTTTTATCGCGCCGATAGCCCGGTTGCCGATACAGGAAGGCCGTTGAGAGTTCGCTGTAGGGTTCGCCGGCGAGCGAAATTCATATCCTCGGATTCTTCACCCGGCACGCGATGGTAATATAGCTTTACATCCGTTCCGGGGCAGTTGGCCTGGCAGACTTTCTGATCGCGGTCGAAAAGGGTTTCCGACGTCGTGATCGACACCGGGAAGTAATACCCGTCGCATGTTCTGACGCACATGGTCCTGTATGCGCCACCGAGCCCGTCGACGCCTTCGCCACTGCCGTCGTTGAGCGTGGTTTTGATGCGATTGCCGTTTTGATCGTCAAGCGGACCGCGCCGTTTGGATTGCCCGTTGAAAATCTGATCAAGAATATTGACTCGCTCTGAACGACGCTGCGCTTCGTTTTCGCGTCGCGCTATGACGGCTTTGTCCCGGCATCCGTTGGCAGCAATCCTGGCAAGGAGGGTAGCGCGTTTGATTTTGGAACCGCCGCTTTGGTAGCGCGCACGTCGGCGTTCCAATTGAACAAGATTGCGCTCCATCTTTTCAATCGTGGAAACGAGGGATCGACATTGCCGGTTGTTGCCCGAATTGCGCAACAATGAAAATGCGCCGGTCTTGCAGCCTGCCCGTCGGGCGTTGCGCCGCGCCTTTTTCAACTGCTGACGCTGCGTTTTGACCGCCCGGTCGTATTTCTTGAATTGCCTGGATTGCCCGCCAGAGGAGGCGGCCGCGAGCTGTGCCTCGAGTTGGCGGCACAGACTGGACTGAGCATAGGCTTGTTCCGAAGTTAGCATGAACAGGCAAACGGAAATCACCGGCAGTGCCAGCCACCGCATCAGATATGCGTATCCGTTTGCCACGCCCAATTTACCGGTCACCAATCTAACTCAGATCAACAATTACGCAGGATCGGGTTAATCCTTGCTTTACCTTGTGGCGATTTGACGGCGCAAGTGCTGTGGTATTCAACTTGCTGGCGCAACTACGGCCTTTCAGGCGGCAATCGTCAAGAGATGAACCTGTCCCCGGTCGGCGCCGATCAGATTGCGACCTGTGATGCCTCGACCACCGACAGCGCCGTCATGTTGACAACACCTCTGGAAGTCACCGAAGGCGTCAGGATATGGGCGGTACGGTCTGTGCCCAGCAGGATTGGACCGACATGAAGCGCGTCGGTCATGGTTTTGACGGTGGTGAGCGTGATATTAGCCGCATCGAGGTTCGGAAAAACCAGAAGATTGGCTTCGCCTTCCAATACAGAAGACGGAAATACCCTTTGGCGTAAAGCCTCCGACAAGGCGGAGTCGCCGTGCATTTCGCCGTCCGCTTCAAGATCGGGGGCCAGTTCGTGCAGAATCGAGGCAGCACGGCGGCATCTTTTGCGCGCTCGATGAATCGCGCGAACCGAAATTGGAATGCGATAGCAAAGCCGCTTTCGGAGTGATGCCGAAACGGCGAATTTCATCAGCGGCCAGCATCGTCATCTCGGCGATCTCTTCCGCAGTCGGGTCGACGGTTACGTAGGTGTCGGTGAAGAACGTGACACCGCGTTGGGCGATCAGCATCGACAGCGCCGACAGATCGCGAACGCCGTCGCGCTTGCCGATGATGAGGTCGACATTGCGCAAATGCCGCTCGAACCTGCCCTCAAGCCCACAGATCATTGCATCGGCTTCATTCGCGCAACATGGCAATTGCAGCAATGACCGTTGTATTTGTGCGCACTAGCGTACGCGCCGCCTCCGGCGTGACGCCGCGCCTGCCGGTTCGTTCGACCAGCAGATCTACGTAATCGCGGTATCGCGGATCGTCCTGCGGATCGACCAGATTAAAGTCTTCGCCGGGACGTATGCGCAGGCCGAAACGCTTCAGCCGGGTATTGATGACTTTTGGACGTCCGATCAAGATCGGTTCGCCGAGATCTTCTTCGATGATGACCTGTGCGGCGCGCAGCACTCGCTCATCTTCGCCATCTGCAAAGATGACCCGCTTTTTGGCTGCGGCCTTGGCGGTTGAAAACACCGGCTTCATGACCAGTCCCGAGCGGAAGACGAAACGGTTCAGTCGGTCCGCGTAAACTTCCATGTCTGCGATCGGCCGCGTCGCGACACCGCTTTCCATTGCCGCTTCGGCAACGGCTGGCGCGATTCTCAAGATGAGCCGGGGATCGAACGGCGACGGAATCAGGAAATCGGGACCGAATATCGGTGTTTCGCCCGAATAGGCGCGCGCCGCCACATCAGGACGGTTCTTCCCGCGCCAGTTCTGCGATCGCCTTTACGGCCGCCATTTTCATGTCTTCATTGATCGCCCGGGCACCGACGTCGAGAGCACCGCGGAATATGTATGGAAAGCAAAGGACGTTGTTGACCTGATTGGGAAAGTCGGATCGACCGGTACATATCATCGCATCCGGCCGTGCCTTTCGCGCCTCGTCGGGCATGATTTCCGGCACGGGATTGGCAAGCGCCAGTATCAATGGATTTTCGGCCATGCCTGCTAGCAGTTCGGGCTTGAGTACGCCGGCAGCCGACAGACCGAGAAAGACATCGGCACCGCCGATGACTTCGGCCAGCGTTCTGGCTTCCGTTTCCTTCACATACGGATCCTTCCAGCGGTCCATTTCCTCAACGCGCCCGACATAGGCAACACCGTGCCGGTCGGTAACCCAGACATTTTCGCGTTTGGCCCCCAGTTCGACCAGAAGATTGAGACAGGCCAGAGCCGCCGCGCCTGCGCCTGAGGTGACGATTTTGGCCTCGCCCAGTTTTTTACCCGCCAGTTCGAGGCCGTTCAGCACCGCGGCGGCGACGATGATGGCGGTTCCATGCTGGTCATCGTGAAAAACCGGAATGCCC
>CAXXSI010000027.1:0-58989 GCA_963669285.2 Rhizobiaceae bacterium
GACCGCACCCATGTAGAGACGGTCGGCCCAAATGAAAAGCCCGGCTCAAAGCCGGGCTTGGACGATGGCGTTGTATTGATAACGCGTGATCTGCCGTGAAGTGCTATTCGCTCTTCGCCTCTTCACCCGCGTCCTTGTTCATCTTGTTGACTTCCTCTTGGATTTTCTTGCCCGATTCGACGGCCAGGTCACGCGCAATGCCGGCCCGCCAGATATCGGCGGCCTTGAAAATCTCTCTTGTAACGATCGGGCCGTCGGCAATGAGCTTCTTGCCGACTGCCGACGTGTAGAAGCCGGCAATCTCGGTTAGCTCTGCCTCGCTGAAAGCTCTGGCATAGGCAAGTGCGGCCTCCCGTTCCAGATCCGAGCGCCGGCTGGCAAGGTTGAGAGCTGTCTCATCAACGATAATGCTGATCAACGGCTGCAAGTCCGGGTTCTTCTGGTAGAGCTGAACCTTCAACTGGGCGGCAGCCGCTGAGATAATGCCATCGAATTCATCGGTCGCGCGAATTGACAAAATGGCGGCGCGAGCCGCCTTCATGTGCGAATCGGATACCTGGTCCTGCGCCTGGGCGCTACCCGCGATCATTGCCAACAATATCATTGTGATCGAGGCAAAGCGGATCGGATTGCCTGAAATGCTCATATTCTTCAACTCTCCATCATCTGCGGGTCGTATACAGGGTTTCCACGCCGTTGGCACCGGCGATCACAGCGCAACTGGCCAAACCAATGAATAACCCGTGTTCAACGACGCCCGGAATTTCGTGCAGTGCGTTTGACAGCGCTCTTGTATCGTGAATGCGGCCAAATGATGCATCAACAATAAAATGACCGCCATCGGTCACAAATGGCTTGTCTTCCGCCATTCTCTGAACCAGCGGACCTTCAATGCCAAGATCGTTTGCC
The DNA here is from genome assembly GCA_963669285.2 of Rhizobiaceae bacterium. GTDB lineage: Bacteria > Pseudomonadota > Alphaproteobacteria > Rhizobiales > Rhizobiaceae > JAWKWH01. The sequence continues at coordinate 910 of CAXXSI010000027.1, forward strand.
GCATTGCCGATGGCGATCAATGTTGCGCGCAAGCCGAACTGGTTGACTTCGATAGGCAACGCGAATTGGCCGAGTTCCGCCACCAGTTTCGAACGGTCGGCGATCACGACCATTTGCGAAGAGGCCGCAGCCACAATCTTTTCGCGTAACAAGGCGCCGCCGCCGCCCTTGATCAGCGTCAGATCGCCGTCGATTTCGTCTGCGCCATCTATGGTCAGGTCCAGTTGTGGTGTTTCGTCAAGGGTTGTCAGTGGAACGCCGAGTTCGCCGCAAAGTGCAGCCGTGCGTTCCGAGGTCGGCACGCCAACGATCTCAAAACCGTCGTTGCAGCGTTCGGCGAGGAGCCGCACAAATTCCTCGGCGGTTGAACCGGTGCCGATCCCAAGACGCATACCGCTCTCGACGTGTTCCAAGGCGGCCCGGGCGGCCTCTATTTTCAACGCTTTGGGATTCATTTGCGATCGAATTTGGCGAGTGCATATTAATCTTCGGCGGTGCTGGTAGCACTTTTCTGCACGTTGGCAAACCTGACCAAACACAGATTCTGGCAACGATAGCCTCCATCCATTGCCACGGCGACCGCAGACGTATATCCGCAGTGGCCTCACATGCATCGTTTGGAGCCTCTGATGACAGAACCAGTGCTGGTGTTCGATCTCGATGGGACCCTCGCCGATACCGCGCCAGATTTGCTCGAAAGCCTGAATTACTGTCTTTTGGGCGCCGGTTATCAGTCGGCCGATCCCACAGATCTGCGGCGTTTTGTCGGGCATGGCGGGCGCATGATGATCACCCGTGCGGTCACGGCCCAGGGCGGCGATCACTCGGACCCATCAATCGACCGGCTGTTGCAGGTATTTCTGGAGCACTACGCGGCCAATATCCCCGGAAAATCCGTAGTTTATCCGGGATTGCATGAAACGGTGAACCAATTCTCACAAGCCGGATACCGGATGGCGGTGTGTACCAATAAATTCCAACACCTGTCCGAGGCGCTTATCGACGGACTAGGAATCGGCGGCCACTTCGCCGCGATTTGCGGTTCCGATCGTTTCGAATTCAAAAAACCCGATCGCCGACACCTTACCGAAACAATCCGTGAAGCGGGCGGTGATCCGGCCAGGTCGGTGATGATCGGCGATTCGAAAACCGACATTGATACCGCTCGCGCCGCCGAGATACCGGTCGTCGCAGTCGATTGGGGCTACACGGACGAACACGTATCCACCTATGCGCCTGATGTGATCATCTCGCATTATGACGAACTGACACCACGATTGGTGCACAACCTGATCGACAAGCGCAGATAACAAAACGCGCCGATTGAAGCGGTGACACGCTGATGAAGGCGTCGATGGTGGGCGCGACAGGGATTGAACCTGTGACCCCTGCCGTGTGAAGGCAGTGCTCTCCCGCTGAGCTACGCGCCCTATGAAATCCATGCTGGAATTGTGGCGGCGGTATAGTGTGGCCCCGCGCAACGCGTCAAGGCGCAACGTCAAATGATCCAGGTTCGGCTCGCACTGCGACCGGCGCACGGAACGCCGTTGACGGCAGATAGCAATGATCGGAGGGAAAGTGCCCGCCGCCTCCGGGGCTGGGCTGCGGCGGGCGAAGTCAGGCGCCACACGTGGGTCACCAGCCGGGCTAGTCGTGAACTGGCTGGTAGTTTCGAGTAGATGCGCCCACATATTGGGTAGTTGATTGCGCGCTCGCCCGCTATGGCGCGATCACGTAATATACTTCCGGTTGCATTTACGGTATAAATGAAACCTTGTGCACCACGCACTCAACTCCCGCGAGCGGACCTGCAGCCTGGCGCTTCTTCGCGCCATCGAAATCAGCGATATAAAGGGGCGGTCGCCACGATACGACCGTCGACACAAATCGGCGGGATCACCTGCCAATCCGTGTCGCGGTCGGTCGGAACAGTAACCTGCCTCGCCTGTCAGCCGCCTGCCGACCGCGCATTGGTCGTCATGTCCATGGCATCCTGCAAACGCTTGTCACGGCCATAAATGTCTGCGGAGTAGTTAACCTTGCCCGCATCGCTCGGCCACGCAGTGAAATAGGCCACGTAGACCGGAATCTTGTTCGGAACTTTCTGTTCTGCATGGCCCTGCCTGAGTTTGGCTTTGATCTGGTCCTGAGACCATCCGAGTACCGCTGCAGCCATTCCGCGCGGATTCTGCAACCTGACGCAACCATGGCTGAAAGCCCGGACATCGCGTTTGAACAAGCCTTTTGACGGGGTGTCGTGCATATAAATCGCATGTTTGTTGGGAAACAGGATTTTCAGCTCACCCAAGGCGTTGCGCGCTCCCGGCCTCTGACGGACATCGAACGGAACTTTGCCGCCATATTGCCCCCAATTGATCGAGGAAGATGAAACCCGGCGGCCGCGCGCATTGGTGACCTCGTAGCCAGCCCGGTCCAGATATCCGGGATCCCTTACAAGTTTGGGCAGCATCTCGTTGACAATAATCGACTGCGGAACACCCCAATATGGATTGAAATCGACCTGTTCGATCTCGTCGTAGAAGAAACTCGTCTGGTTCGACCGCTTGCCGACCACTACGCGCATCGACAATTGATCCACGCCACCTTTAACGAAACTGGCGGTGAACGATGCCTGGTTTATGAACACGTAGGGATTACCGAATTCAGACGGCAACCAGCGTAGACGTTCCAATGCCAGTTCAACCCTTTGCAGCCGATCGGCTTTTGTTTCGCCGGCAAGCGAGGCAATGGTTCTTGGCCCGATAATACCATCCGGTTTCAATCCGTGGGCCTTTTGAGCCGCCTTGATCAGCGGCACCAGCTCTGGCGTGTAGGTTTCGTTGGTGAAGTTCGCGGTTAGCAATAACCCGTATTCGGCACGAAATGCCCCGTCGGCACGCCGTTCGATGAGCCGCAGGATTTTCGGAAACTCCCCATTGGCTCGGCCGGGTTTGATCAACGTTTTCGGTTTGACTACGATGTCGTTTTCCGCACTCGCGCGCAGCAATTCCAGTTCCCGCCTGAGCGCTTGATACTGATCGCTTTGCGGATGCCGCGTTTCAAGATAGGTGCGCGCTTCGTGGGTGTGCGCCAAAGCGTTCAGGACGCCGGGGTAATCGATCTTCTTGCGCGGCAGGTCATGATAGCCGGACAAACGATCGGCCACGACCCGGCCATTGATCGCGTCGCTGACATAGCGCAATACGCGCGCCGACATCGAGAGTTCGAATCGGGCCAGGTCGGCAAGACGAGAGGCCATGTTGTCCAATGAATAGCCGGCCTGCGGAATATCAACCACATAGTCCGACGGATCGAGTGCGAAACTCGATGCTTCTCCCATGACGCGCAACGCTTCAGCCGCTCTGGAATTGGGCGAAAAGCCGCTGATCCAGATGAAACCGGGATGCGCGGAATAATAATCCTCGATGGCCTTGGCGATCTCGGTTTCAGCGACCAGCTTCTCATTGGCAATCGCAGCAACCGATTCGGCAAATCCTGCGGTTCCGAGCGCCGGCGCAAACGATTGCGACTTGGCCGCTTCCACGATCGACGCCAGTTTAACGGCCGCAACCTTGTCGATTTTGTATTTGTAGTAGCGCGGTGCGCTGATTTTCTTGATCTTTTTTGGTTTCGGTGGCGGTTCGGGCGTTCGGTCGCGGCGGTTGATTCGATTACCGCCGCCGAACAACCGCTCGAAAAGGCCTTGCGCATCGGCATTTCCCGGTGACAGCGTAAGTGTCGCCGCAATTGCCACAATTGGCAGCGAATATTTGGATTTCAAAATCATCATTGCAGTTCCCGCCACATCAAGTTGATCCCATAACTCAAGGACACCGACCCTGTATCAATCGCTTTGTCTGCCCCGTTCCGCGATCGGAATTCTTGTTGTGGCGATACCCCGTACCGGTATCAATAGGCAACAATACGGCGCTAATATACCCGTAGACATCACTGCCGTTAAGGCACTGTCACCAACTCGTGATCAGTTACACGCCCACCTGTTGCAAAAAAGCCGCCAACTTGCGCGGTCAGCGGCTTTGCTGCGATGAGTCCACGAAACCGAATATAACTTCCATTTCCAGGCGTCACAATGTCAGGCGATCGCATCTAGCCTGCGGCTCTTGAAGTAGGCAGCCACGGCAAATCCGGACAGGATATGCCACACGCCCCACCAGGCAGCCACGATTGCCATTCCGCCGAGACCATCAAAGAAATTGAATATCAAAATCAGACCAAGGCCCGAATTCTGGATTCCGGTTTCGATTGAAACTGCCCTGCGCTCCCTTTCCTGCAGACCGCTTGCAAAGGCGATTCCGTAACCGCCGGCAAGCGCAATGGCGTTGTGTAGAAGAACAATCAGAAATACAGCGCCGACATAGTCGATGAAATGCTGCCAGTTGGCCGACAGCGCACCGATAACGAAAGCCGCGAATATGAGCATCGATATGATGCGCATGGGGCGACGCAGGCGTTTTGCAATAGACTCGAAACGGGCATTGACGGCCATTCCGAGAGCAAGCGGCACAGCGAGAAGGACTGCGACGGTCATTGCCATTTGCAGCGGATTCACGCTGGTTTGCCGCACGAATACCGCCGCCGGCTCGTAGAACGACCCCCAGAAGGCAAGATTGAACGGCGTCATGATGACGGCAGCCATGGTTGCTACGGCCGTCATCGAGACGGAAAGTGCGGTCGCCCCTCCCGCCCGGTGGGTGAAGAAATTCGAGATATTGCCGCCGGGACAGGCCGCGACCATCATCATGCCGAGCGCAACGCTACCTTGCGGTTTGATGGCCAGAACCAGCAGGAACGTCGCTGCGGGCAGGAATATGAATTGCGACCCGAATCCCGCCAAGAACGCTACCGGAGCGCGAAGGAGCCTTTGAAAATCCTCGACCTTCAAATCGAGCGCAACGCCGAACATCACAACGCCAAGGATCACGTTCAGCAGCAACAGGCTGCCCGGCGAGAAATTCAGCACCACATCGTCAAGTGAATTCATGACCAGCCTTTACTCCCCACATGCGCGGTTGAAACCCGCGTCTCGAGCAAGTCGGGTAACACGGCGATTGATCGCAATCCACAGCGAATGACACTTGGCGTCATTCAATTTTTAGACAGAAGCAGCACTGGATTTTTCCGCCTATCTCACTATTCAGTGCGACATTCGGATTTTCCGCCAATCGGGATTGCTTCATGACCTCATCACAGCCAACCGGTCTGTTTCCGCTTGCAGACGATACCACCCGTTATCGCAGACTTACTTCAGACTTCGTTTCGGTCGATACATTCAAGGGGCAGGAAATCCTGACGGTGGAGCCTGAAGCCATGCGCTTGCTTGCTGAAACCGCATTCGGCGACATCAATCACCTGCTGCGTCCGGGACATCTGAAACAATTGGCTTCGATTCTCGGGGACCCCGAGGCGACCGACAATGACCGCTTTGTCGCCTTCGATCTGTTGAAGAACGCCAATATTGCGGCGGGCGGTGTCTTGCCGATGTGCCAGGACACCGGAACCGCCATCGTCATGGGCAAAAAGGGTCGCCGGGTATGGACCGAAGGCGGCGACGCCGATCTTCTCGGGCAAGGTGTCAGGGACGCGTATGAACGCAAAAACCTGCGCTATTCGCAACTGGCGCCGCTGTCCATGTTCGAGGAACAAAACACCAGCAACAATCTGCCCGCGCAGATCGACATCTACGAAGAAGGTGAAGACGCCTACAAGTTCCTGTTCATCGCCAAGGGCGGTGGCTCCGCCAACAAGACGTTCCTGTATCAGGGCACGCCATCGCTGTTGACTCACGACCGGATGATCGAGTTCTTAAAGGAGAAGATTCTGACGCTCGGAACCGCCGCCTGCCCGCCATATCACCTGGCCATTGTCATCGGCGGCACGTCGGCGGAGATGAACCTCAAAACGGTGAAGCTGGCATCGACGCGATATCTCGACAGTCTGCCGAAAAAAGGCAGTGACAGCGGCCATGCGTTCCGTGATATCGAGCTGGAAAACGAGGTCCACAAATTGACGCAGGCAATGGGTGTCGGTGCCCAGTTCGGCGGCAAGTATTTCTGCCATGATGTCCGCGTCATCCGCCTGCCGCGCCACGGCGCCTCGCTACCGATCGGGCTTGGCGTTTCCTGCTCGGCCGACCGCCAGGCACTGGGCAAGATCACCCGCGACGGCGTGTTTCTGGAGGCTCTCGAGACCGACCCATCGAAATACATGCCGGACATCGACGAAGAGGCGCTGACCAGCCATGTGGTCGAAATCGACCTCAATCAGCCGATGGAGGGCATATTGGCAGCGCTGGCCCGGCATCCGGTTAAAACGCGGCTGTCTTTGTCTGGCTCGATTATCGTTGCGCGTGACCTGGCGCATGCCAAGATCCGCGAACGGCTGGAAAACGGCGAGCCGATGCCCGACTACTTCAAGAACCATCCGATCTACTACGCCGGACCGGCCAAGACGCCTGAGGGATACGCATCGGGTTCTTTCGGGCCCACGACGGCCGGACGCATGGATTCGTTTGTCGACCAGTTCCAGTCGTTTGGCGGTTCGATGGTGATGCTGGCCAAGGGCAATCGGTCGCGTACCGTGCGCGAGGCGTGCAAGCGCCATGGCGGATTTTATCTGGGTTCCATCGGCGGTCCCGCTGCACGCCTGGCCCAGGATTGCATCAAAAAGGTCGAGGTCGTTGAGTACGCCGAGCTCGGCATGGAAGCAATCTGGCGCATCGAGGTGGTTGATTTTCCTGCCTTTATCGTCATCGACAACAAGGGCAACGACTTCTTCAAGGAATTGAATTTGGGGTGAGCTGACTTCCCCCATCATTGTGTGCGCCGCGTCACAGCGGCTCCCGCTCAATTACCGGATAACCACACCCACACCGGATTTGAGAGGGAGAACCCAGATGAAACGCTTTCTGATCGCACTATGCACCGCCACAATGGCTGCCACAGCATCGCTTCCAGCAACGACTGCTCCGGCCGAAGCAGGCTTTTTCGCCAAGATCGTGCAAGGCGGCAAACCGCGGGTTAAGCACGTCAAGCGCGTCAGCCTGAAGAATTCGGATGAATCTCCGATCCCGCGCGAAGTCGTCGGCTATGACCAAAATGTTGCCGCGGGGACGATTATCGTGGAGACCTCGCAACGCCGGCTCTACTATGTGCTGGGCGACGGCCTTGCGATCAAATACGCCATCAGCGTTGCGCGGCCTGGATTTGAATGGTCTGGCACGAACCGGATCAGCCGCAAAGCCGAATGGCCGGACTGGCGTCCGCCGGCAGAGATGATTGCCCGCGAAGCGCGCAAGGGCCGCAAGTTACCGGCATTCATGGCAGGTGGTCCGGACAATCCGCTCGGCGCCCGTGCGATGTATCTCGGCTCGACGATCTATCGCATCCACGGAACCAACCAGCCCTGGACCATCGACAAATCCATGTCGTCAGGATGTATCCGTATGGCCAACGAGGATGTCGTCCACCTTTATCAGCAGGCGAGAGTCGGCACAAAGGTTATCGTCCGTTGATTTGATCGCCGATATGACAGATATGACTACAGCCGGTCCGAGACCGGCTGTTTGTTTTGTGGAGGGATCGGATGAAGAAGGGTTACAAGGCGCTGGTAGCGGAAGCGGAGGCGGAAATACGCGCTATTGCGCCAACTGAGGCGATCGATTTGGCCAAAACCGATGATGTGGTGCTTGTCGATATCCGCGATGTTCGCGAGCTCGACCGAATGGGCCGCATCGAAGGCGCCGTCCACGCACCGCGCGGCATGCTGGAATTCTGGGTTGATCCGGAAAGTCCCTACCACAAGGAAGTCTTTTCGTCCGGCAAGACATTCGTCTTCTTTTGTGCCGCGGGATGGCGATCGGCGCTGGCAACCAAGGCCGTGCAGGATATGGGCCTGGAACCGGTCATGCATATCAGTGGCGGATTTGCCGCCTGGAAAGAGGCCGAACTGCCAATTACCGAGCCGATTTCCGGACCGAAGGCCTGATCCGAAAACTGCAGGTCACGCGGCAAGCCGCGCATGCTCCTCATTCAGAAATGCGGCGATCTCGGACAAGACCTTTGCATCCGAGATAATTCGGCTGTGACCAAGTCCGTCAGCACTTAGCAACCGAACGTGCTCGCCCGCTGATGCCATAGCGACTGCCCCTGAATAGTCCACCTGCTTGTCATCCGGTGCATGAACCACGAAGGTCGCAATCTTGAGCGACTCAAGCTGGTCCTTGCCGCAGAAGGCTTCGATCGGACTGCCCGAAAGCTGATGCACCCTGTTCTCCATCGTGCGCTGGGATTTACTTCCCAAGCCAATCGTGTCGCCAAACCATCTGAAAATCTTGCGCATTTCATTGGGCGCTGAAATCGTGACCAAACGCCGCGTCGGCACGGGTGAAAACTGCCGAACCGAGCCGAATGCGGCGTTGCACACCACCGCACCGCCAAAAGAATGGCCGATCATTGCCTCAAACGGTCCGAACCAGGTTTCGGCCGCTTTGACAGCCTCAACAGCATTGGCCATGTTGATTTGCCGGCCGCTGGATTGCCCGTGGCCGGGCAGATCGAGTGAAATGACCCGGAAACCCAGGTCGCGTGCAGCGCGTATCAAACCCACCATATGTTCGGTGCGCGAGCGCCATCCATGCACGACAAGAACGGTCGGCGCATCCGGCGCGTAAATCTCAGGACGAAATTCGAAGGCTGCAATCCAGCCGTTCCTTGTTGTCAGGCGGTGATGACGCGCCTCCGCCATCAAGTCAGCCGCACGCTGGTTGGCTCTCTTTTCTCCCGCCGACAGTTTGTTCGGATCCGAAGTGCGGCAGAACAAGTTGAAGGCAATTCTGCCGGCAATCCCCGGCATGACATGCTCGCCAGCCTTGAACAAAGCGCGGATGATTTTCATCTGAAAAGGTGCCATAGTAAAATCCAATAACGTTCAACCATGAACAAAATAGTTCAAACATGGACAATATGCAAGAGACCATTTGGGACAATCCGCGATTTCGCAACTGGGTCGCCGTGGCACGGGCCTGTCAGGCGGTAGAACGCGCGCTCAGCCAGGCACTCGTGCCCTTGGGATTGAAAACGGCGCATCTGGACATGATGATGAACATTCATCGTCATCCCGGCATGTCCCAGCAGGCTTTGGCGGACAAATTGCTGGTCGGTCGATCGAACATAACGATGCTGCTGCCGCAAATGGAAAAACGCGGTCTTGTCCGCCGCGACGCCGACAAACGCGATAAACGCGTATTGCGCCTCTTTCTGACCGACGAGGGCGACGCTTTGCTGCAAAAGGCATTGAAGATCCACTTCGAGCTTGTCGAAAGGATCATGGCAGACACACCGGAATCGGAATGTGACGTCGTCGGCAAGGCGATGAACCGGGTTGTTGAAGCGGTCACAGGGCCCAGAAATGGTTGAGAAGGTTCGCGTCCCGGCACCCCGGGATGCCAGCTCCCACCATACCGATTATTGAATTATCGGCATTTGGTGACGGCTTAAGCGGAAGCGGAATCCCGTGACAGGCCTTTTTGTGCCAACTCATCCAGATACTGTTGCCAGTGAATGGCCTTTTCCCGGCCGAGCTGACGAAAATAGTCCCACGAGAAAATCCCGGTATCGTGCATGTCGTCGAACGTGATGCGGACCGCGTAGTTGCCGATCGGTGCTATCGTCATGATCTCGACATTGGCCTTTCCCGGAACAGTGATCCGCTGATCCGGCGAATGACCCTGCACTTCAGCGCTTGGTGACAGCACGCGCAGCATCTCGGCAGGCAGCTCATACCGCTCTGTCTCGCCGAAGCTGATCGTCAGACATTTGCGGTCCTTGGAAACCCTCAACTCACTCGGTGTATCTGCAGTCATCTCATTTGGCTCCTGAGCTTTTATACTTAAGGCGCGGTTGCCCGGTTTGAAACGGTTTTTTTGGCATTCAATCCTTGAATTCGCACCAATTTTGCTCAACATGCTTTTTCATCAAGCCGCGTAGACTTGGAGCCGAAATGACATCCGATGGTTCGAACTTCTCAGCGATGACCGACCCGTTCGGCCGCGACGTCACCTACCTGCGCGTATCGGTGACCGATCGATGCGATTTCCGCTGCACCTATTGCATGGCGGAAAACATGACCTTTCTGCCCAAAAAGGACCTCCTTACCCTGGAGGAGCTCGACCGGCTTTGCACCGTGTTTGTCGAAAAAGGTGTCAGAAGGCTGCGGCTGACGGGCGGCGAACCGCTGGTGCGAAAAAACATCATGCACCTGATCAACCAGCTCTCGCGCCACTTGAAGTCGGGTGCGCTGGACGAACTCACCCTGACAACCAACGGATCACAGCTTTCGCGCTTTGCCGATCGGCTCGCCGATGCCGGTGTCAAACGTATAAATGTGTCGTTGGATACGCTGGATCGTGACAAATTCAGCCGGATCACCCGCTGGGGACAACTTGCCAAGGTGATGGACGGTATCGATGCAGCCACCAGGGCCGGATTGAAAATCAAGATCAATGCCGTGGCGCTAAAGGATTTCAACGATTCCGAGATACCCGGCATGATTCGGTGGGCGCACGACCGCGGTATGGATATGACCCTGATCGAGACCATGCCGATGGGTGAGATAGAGGAAGATCGAACCGACCAGTATCTTCCGCTTTCAAAACTGCGCGAAGACTTGAAAAAGCAATTCACACTGACCGATATCCCGTTCAGGACCGGTGGGCCGGCGCGTTATGCGGATGTGGCCGAAACCGGCGGCAAATTGGGCTTTATCACACCGCTGAGCCACAATTTCTGTGAAAGTTGCAACCGCGTGCGCCTGACCTGCACCGGCACGCTGTTTATGTGCCTCGGCCAGGACGACGCTGCTGACCTGCGCGCGGCGCTGAGGTCTTCTGAAGGCAATGAGTTGGTCTCTGCGGCGATAGACGAGGCAATTTCGCGCAAACCAAAAGGGCACGACTTCATCATCGATCGCGATACAAAACGCCCCGCCGTATTGCGGCATATGAGTGTCACGGGCGGATAGCGGCGGTCCCCGGCCCGCAACGCGATCACATCGCTTTCGGATTTATGTGATCGACAACAACCCTGCTATGCGCTCTGCGCATTGGTAATCGCATCACCCCTGCCATATCTCAGATCATGCAAGTTCGGCTGATTTGGTCGAACGACAATACCGGCGACGCTTTGGCGGCGCCCCAAGAATTCAGGAAAGATACGATGACCGACAAACGCAATTTCTCCCAAAGCGAAGCATACAGGGGTCTCGACTACTACATGGAGCGTGCGCGCCAGGAGCGCAGCAAGGCCACCCGCAGGTTTTTCCGCCGTCTGATCGGCGCCGCCGACAAGGCTGACACCAACACCTGGGGCTAACGCCGTCCCCAAAAAAAAGTCCTGCGACCGGGACGGTCCCCTGCCCCGGTCGCGTTGCATCTCAGATAAGTCTGATTTGAACTTTTCTTGCGGTTTTTATTGCCTATGACAATTGTCACATGACGAGGGACGGTTTTCGTCCTATGTGAGAGCAAATTGCCTGGGCGGGGTCCGGGTAAATCCGCTGACGGCAATAAATTTGAAACCTACATCACCTCCTCACATCATAACGCTCGTCCTCTGTTCGGCGACGGGTGCGCTGTCGATGAATGTGTTTTTGCCCTCGATGCCGGGAATGGCGCGCCATTTCGGGGTCGATTACGGGTTGATGCAGCTGACCGTCTCGCTCTTTTTGGCAGCGACCGCCGTCCTGCAGCTGTTCGTCGGGCCCATTTCCGATCGTATCGGACGACGTCCGGTTCTGATCGCCTGCTTCCTTATCTTCCTGGCCGCAACCGCCGCGGCCACCCAGTCGGGGAGTTTCGAATTCCTGCTCGCTATGCGGGTGCTGCAGGCGTTTTCGGCTGCCGGCATGGTGTTGTCGCGCGCCATCGTCCGCGATCTGGTGGAACCCAATCGCGCTGCCAGTATGATCGGCTATGTCACGATGGGCATGGCTCTCGCGCCAATGATCGGTCCCGTGCTCGGGGGATTGCTTGAACAGCAGTTCGGCTGGCAATCGACATTCGTACTGACCTTCGTCTTCGGCCTGGTGGCCTTTGCTTTTGTCCTGTTCGATCTGGGCGAAACAAACCGCAATCGCATGGCGAGCTTCAGCGCCCAGTTTCGCGCCTATCCGGAATTGCTGGCTTCGCGGAGATTCTGGGGATACGCCACGACCGCCGGCTTCACATCGGGTCAGTTTTTCGCGTTTTTGGGTGGCGGGCCTTTTGTCGCCTCCGACATCCTCCACCTGTCGCCATCAGAATATGGGCTTTATTTCGGCATCATTTCGGTTGGCTACATCATCGGCAACTACATGTCGGGGCGGTTTTCGGAGCGGTTTGGCATAAACGCCATGATGTTGGGGGGGGCCATCATTGCCGTTATCGGTATGCTGATTTCGCTGATCCTGTTCTCTTCCGGCGTCTTTCATCCGCTGTCGCTGTTCGGTCCTGTGATCATGACGGGTATCGGTAACGGAATCACGCTGCCCAACGCCAGTGCCGGCGTTGTCAGCGTCCGGCCACACCTCGCAGGATCCGCCTCCGGCCTGGGATCGGCATTGCAGATCGGATTAGGTTCAGCCCTGTCCGTTGCCGCCGGAGCGATGCTCTCGGTTGAATCCGGTCCGTTTCCGTTGATCTGGGTTATGCTTGCAACTTCTGTTGCCGGTGTTGCCACCGCGTTATATGTCATCATGGTCGAGCGCAAGCTCACCCGGCAATAGCATGACACAAGGGCAATGAAACAACCGACTACCGATATAAAGGAATTTGCCGTCAGGCCCGATCCAGAAGATCCGCGCCTGTCGTCGCTTGTCGCCGGAATGGACCAAACCGGTGCAGCGATCACGCAGCGTGTCGTCAGCGAAAAGCCGCTGACACTGTTTTTAAACCGGCAGGAAATCGTCACCATGATGACGATCGGCGACTATCCTGATCTGTTGGCGGTCGGTTATCTGATAAACCAGAACATGCTTCAGCCCGATGACAGGATACTGGGAATAGACGTCGATGATGAAGTCGACATCGTGGTGGTGCGAACCGAACGCGAAACCAACTATGAAGCCAAAATGCAAAAGAAGGTGCGCACATCCGGCTGCGCCCAGGGAACGGTTTTCGGCGACGTCATCGACAGCTTTGATGCGGCGAGTTTGCCGACCGGCGCAAAGCTCAAGACCTCCTGGCTTTATACGCTGACCAAGAAGATCAATACGTCACCGAGTCTATACCTCGAAGCCGGCGCCATTCATGGCTGTGTATTGTGCCGTGAGGATCAACCGATCGTGTATATGGAGGATGTTGGACGCCACAACGCCGTCGACAAGATCGCGGGCTGGATGTTCCTCAACAAGGTCACGCCTGACGACAAGATTTTCTACACAACCGGCCGCCTCACCTCCGAAATGGTCATCAAGACCGTGATGATGGGAATCCCAATTCTGGTCTCGCGATCCGGCTTCACCGCCTGGGGGGTGGAACTGGCCAAGAAGGCCCGTCTGACCCTGATCGGACGCGCACGCGGCAAACGCTTCATCGCGCTGTCGGGGGAGGAGCGCATCGAGTTCGACACCGATCTCGATGCCGTCGCCGACGAGAGCGCAAACCACAACCGCAAGGGCGCCAACACCGAGGCAGCGCAATGACCGGGGCGGTTGCAGGCGTCATCCTGGCCGGTGGCTTGTCGCGGCGCATGGGCGGTGGCGACAAGAGTTTACGCCGGATCGCCGGCAAGCCGATGCTGACGCGGGTCATCGACCGACTGCAGCCTCAGGTCGACATGATTGCCCTCAACGCAAATGGCGATCCGGCACGTTTCGCAGACACCGGATTGCCGGTGATCGCCGATCCGGTTGTGGGCTACGCCGGACCGCTGGCGGGCGTGCTTGCCGGGCTGAACTGGGCATCGTCGGCGGTGGCATCTGCCAGCCACATTGTCACCGTCGCCTCCGACACACCGTTTTTCCCGGCTGATCTTGTAAAGCGGTTCCTCGACGCCAACGAACAAAACGAGGAGCGCATCGTACTTGCCGCCTCCGACGGTCACCGCCATCCGGTATTCGGATTGTGGCCCCTCTCATTGCACAGCAGCCTGACCGAATTCATGGCCGAAACCGAGACTTACAAGGTTCTCGCATTCGTCGACGGTCACGACCACTGCACGGTCGACTTCCCGCTTCAGAAATTCAGCGGCGGAGCCATCGATCCCTTCTTTAATGCAAACACTCCGGATGATATCGAAACGGCGGAGCGAATTGTGTTGGAGGCGATCGATTGACGCATCGCGTATTTGGCATCACAGGCTGGAAAAATTCCGGCAAAACCACACTGACCGTGCGGCTTGTCAGCGAACTGTCAGCCCGCGGCTACAAGGTTTCGACAATCAAGCACGCCCATCACGCCTTCGACATCGATCGCGAGGGGGCCGACAGCTATCGCCATCGCGAGGCCGGCGCCGGCGAGGTGGCAATCGTCTCGGGCGTACGCTGGGCGTTGATGCATGAAAACCGCGGCGAGCACGAACCTCCCATCGAGGAGATACTCGAGCGCCTCGAACCTTGCGACATTGTCATCGTCGAGGGTTACAAGCGTGAGGATCACCCCAAGATCGAAGCCCGCCGCAAGGGCACAAAGGACGATCAGCCGCTATCCAATTCCGATCCGGCGATCATCGCCATCGCATCCGATTATGAAGTCACTGGCGAATCCCTTCCGCTGTTCGACATCGACGACATCACCCGCATCGCCGACTTCATCGAGCTTAAAAGCGGCTTGAAGGAGCAGGCAGCATGACAGGCGGCCAAAAGCTGCTCGATGACTGCTTTCTGCATGACAAGAACCGATTGCAGTATTCGGAATGCCTGGCGCTGATCCTGGAACGGCTCGCGCCCGTTGTCGGAGCTGAGACCGTTCCGGTCACGCTTGCCCATGGCAGGTTCCTGGCCGAACGGGTCGCCGCGCCTCGCAATGTACCCCTTCACACCAACTCCGCGGTCGACGGCTATGCGTTTGCCCTGTCGTCGCTGCCGCCGCAGGGAGGTGCGCTCACGGTGGCTTCGCGTATTGCCGCTGGAGATGTCGACCCGACCCGCGTCAATTCCGGCGAGGCGGCGCGCATATTCACCGGTGCGGTGCTGCCCGACGGCGCCGATACCGTGGTCATGCAGGAAGACTGCCAGCTCACCGATGACGGCAACACGGTCACGATACCTTCCGGTGTCAAACAAGGCGCCAATATCCGACATGCCGGGGAAGACTTGCATCGCGGCGATTCCGTGCTTGGTTCGGGCAGTTTTCTGCGCCCGCAGGATATCGCCGCCTTGTCTTCGCTGGGTCTGGCCGAGGTGAATGCCTTCAAACCGGTGCGCGTGGCATTGGTTTCAAGCGGCGACGAACTCGTTCAGCCCGGCAGTCCGATCCGCGAGGGCCAAGTATACGATTCCAACCGCACAATGATCACGGCACTGGCCACCTCCCTGCCCGTTTCCATCACCGATCTCGGCGTGCTTGAAGACCGAGCGGAATCGGTCGAGGCGGCGCTGCACTCTGCCGCCATAAATCATGATCTTATCCTGACATCGGGAGGGGCTTCACGCGGCGAGGAAGATCACGTGGTTGATGCGATCGCGAATCTGGGCAAGCGCCATCTTTGGCAGATCGCCATTAAGCCGGGCCGGCCGATGGTGATGGGACAGATTGGTGATTGCGCGGTGATGGGATTGCCGGGCAATCCCGTGGCCGCGTTTGTCTGCTTCCTGTTGTTCTGCCGTCCGGCAATCACGCGCCTTGGCGGCGGGATTTGGCATGAGCCGCCGCGTTTTTCAGTGCCGGCCGGATTTTCGATCGCTAAGAAGAAGCCTGACCGCCGAGAATTTATGCGCGGCTGGCTGGAAACCGGAACTGATGGGATGCTGGTCGCAAAAAAATTCCAACGCGACGGATCAGGGCTGATCTCGGGCCTTCGCAATGCGACTGGCCTGATCGAGGTTGCAGAGGATGTGACCTCAATCCGTCCGGGCGAACCAGTATCCTTCATTCCATTCGGAGCCATGGGAATTGTCCAGTAGCAAGTGCAATCGTGCCGGTTCGCCTCATTACGCGCTGGTAATCTCGGTAAACCCGGCGCTGCTGCAGACCTGACGGCCCGACCACAATTCGACATAGATCAATGCACTTCGACGGTGAATCGCCGATGCTCCAGCAACATATCGCGTTTCAGGGAGGTCAAGTTGGAACTCGAACATAGTCATGCGCGCGCCGCGATTGCCGAGAGGCTCGACGGTGGGGCCAAGCCCAATTACGTCCGCGATTTCGTTTATGGTGGCATTGATGGGGCAATCACCACCTTCGCCATCGTCGCCGGTGTTGTCGGTGCAGCGCTTTCCTCCAATGTGATTTTGATTCTTGGCCTCGCCAATCTGCTGGCTGATGGTTTTTCGATGGCCGCAAGCAACTATTCCGGCACCAAGACGGTCACCGACGAATACAACAAAGCGCGGGAAATCGAAGCCAACCATATCCGTGTCACCCCCGATGGTGAGCGCGAGGAAGTCCGCCAGCTACTGGCTCGCAAGGGGCTGCAAGGGCATGCGCTTGAGGATGCGGTTGCCGCGATCACTCAAGATAAGCAGCGCTGGATCGAATTCATGCTCCACGAAGAGTACGGATTTGCACTTGCAACGCCTTCGCCGCTCAAGGCTGGTGCAGCAACCTTTTTTGCGTTTCTCATTTGTGGTGCAGTTCCACTACTGCCTTTTCTCATTGGCTTTGAAGCTTCATTTGCCATCTCTGTCACAATGACCGGCCTGGTCTTCTTCCTGATCGGGACCGCAAAAAGCATATGGTCTTTAGCTCCTTGGTGGAGATCCGGTCTCGAAACGCTGTTTATAGGCGGCATCGCGGCGGCAATGGCCTATGCGGTGGGCTATCTGCTGCGTGGATTGGTCTGACCTTTTTGCATTGCGCTAGCCGAACGTTACCGGCGCATTACAGATGTTTAAGTTGCACACGCCACGAAACCGCGGATAGTCCGAGTCAGGTTCGCTGAACGGGGAATTCGCATGAACACCAGTGGTTACAACCGCACTTCCGTCGCCTTTCACTGGATCGCTGCGATACTGGTTGTAACCTTGTTTCTGACCCACGAAGGCGAGCGTGGCAGTCTTGCCTACGCATTCCACGTCTCCGTCGGATTCATCGGCGGTGTCTTCCTGGTCTGGCGCGTAGTGCGGAGGATGGTCCGCGGCATGGCCGACAAACCCGCTCAATCGCCTGTCTTGAACCTGGCGTCCCAAATCGTCATTTGGGGTTTTTTGGTCAATATGGTTGTGGTCACCGTGACAGGCGTGTTGGTTATCTGGTCCCTTGCACAGCCGATTGACATATTCGGTCTGTTTTCGTTCCCCTCGCCGCTTTCCGCGTCGCGCTCCATGCACGAACTGATGGAAGAAGTTCACGAGGTCTCAGGCCAGCTTTTCGTCCCGCTTGTCGTGCTGCATGTCCTTGGCGCACTCAAACACGCATTCATCGACCGCGACGCAATCATGGACCGCATGGTCCATCCCGCGTCTGACGGCAGGTAAGCCTTTTGCAATTAGTCATTGCATTTTCTGCCAAAACAATGGGAGTATTGACCACAGCGGCCAGGGTGCCGGGCGTCACGATCAGTCCGGCCTTGGCCCGATGTTCAATGGGAGAGAATAAAACAATGAACTTCAAAAAAAGTATCGCAATTGCCGTCTCCGCCGCCGCTATCGCGTTTTCAGCGAGTGGAGCGCTGGCAGACAGCCACGCAATGTCGATCAAGGTTGGCACCGAGGGGGCTTATCCTCCGTTCAACAACCTTGAATCCGATGGCACGCTTGTCGGTTTTGACATCGATATCGCCAAGGCGCTTTGCGAAGAAATGAAGGCGGATTGCGAATTCGTTGTGCAGGATTGGGACGGTATGATTCCGGCACTTCTGGCCGGCAAATTCGACGCAATCATCGCCTCGATGTCGATCACAGCGGAGCGCAAGGAAAAGGTCGACTTTTCCAACAAATATTACAACACACCGCCGGCGATTGCCGTGCCGAAGGATTCCGACATAACCGCAGCCACCGATGAGGCTCTTGCTGGAAAAACCTTGGGAGCGCAGTCTTCCACGACTCATTCCAATTACGCCGAAGCCAAACTCGGTTCAGCCGAGTTGAAACTCTATCCGACGCCGGATGAGTACAAGCTCGATATCGCCAGCGGTCGTATCGATGCGGTGATCGACGATGTCATCGTGCTTTCGGAATGGTTGAAGACCGATGACGGCGCGTGCTGCAAAATCATCGGCACGCTTGTTCCCGATCCGGTGATCAACGGCGAAGGCGCCGGCATTGCTATCCGCAAGGGCGAAGATGATCTGCGCGAAAAGCTGAACTCAGCCATCGACGCAATCCGTGCAAACGGCAAATACAAGGAAATCAACGACAAATATTTTGCTGTGGACGTATTTGGCAGTTGATCCTGTCGACATATTGGGCACAATCGAAACGGCGGGGATATTTTCCCGCCGTTTCATCATGCGGGACATGAACGATTCCGCAGCAAACAACGGGGGCAACGATGGACACGAGCCTGATCCTCCTGGGTTTTGGCGACAAAGGCTGGGGTGACGAAATAGCGTCAGGCGTGATTGTCACGGTGACGCTGGCGCTTGCGACCTTGCCGCTCGGCATGTTCATCGGCTTCATGGTTGCGTTGGCCAAGCAGAGCCGGGAGTATTCCCTGCGCCTTGCCGCCGACATTTATACGACAATTTTCCGCGGCCTTCCTGAGCTTTTGACCATCTTCATGGTCTTTTTCGGCTTGCAGATCGGCATCCGCCAGTTATTGCTGGCGTTGGGCGTCGAAGCGACAATCGAGATCAATGCTTTTGCGTCCGGTGTTGTTGCGCTCGGGCTGGTTCTGTCGGCTTATGCGTCCGAAGTGTTTTTATCCGCGTTCCGCGCCATCCCGGCCGGGCAGTATGAAGGCGGGTATGCTGTCGGTCTGTCCAAGGGCCAGACCATGCGCCTCATCATCCTGCCGCAGTTGATCCGCATTGCGCTTCCCGGTCTCGGCAATCTTTGGATGATCCTGCTCAAGGATACCGCGCTGATATCGGTGATCGGTCTTGCCGACATTATGCGCCAGACGGGAATTGCCGCGCGCAACACAAAGGAGGCCTTCCTGTTTTTCGGCCTCGCCTGCCTGATCTACCTCATTCTCGCGATGCTCTCCTCGATCGCCATCTCCAGAATCGAGCGGTATGCCAAGCGGGGTGACAATGTCAGATAACACAGCCGCCGTGGCAGTTGACGACGCCCCACCGCCGGTCGTTCGGGACTGGAACCGGGAGCGTGCGACGGGACATGTTTTGGTGGCCATGTGGATATGTTTCGGCATCGCCATATTGTGGTTCATCATTTCCGGCTGGAGCGGCGACAAGATCGCGCAATACGGACCCAAATATATTTCCGGCCTGATTGTCACACTCACCCTGGTCGGCTTTTCCATCGTCTGTGGCGCCATACTGTCGGTTCCGCTTGCCTTCGGGCGCATGTCGAAGAACAAATTCATCGGCGCGCTGTCCTATGGCTATGTCTACTTCTTCCGCGGCACTCCGCTGATCGCACAGCTGTTCCTGATTTATTACGGTCTCGGATCTTTCCGGCCGGAATTGCAGGCGATTGGCCTATGGGGCTTTTTCCGGGAAGCCTGGTACTGCGCCCTGTTTGCCTTTTCGCTCAATACCGCGGCCTATCAGGCAGAAATCCTGCGCGGCGCCATCGAGAGCGTTCCGCGCGGACAGTGGGAGGGTGCTGCCGCGCTTGGGCTCTCCAAGTTGCAGACATTCCGCAAGATCGTCATGCCGCAAGCCATGATCGTGGCGCTACGTCCCTACGGCAACGAAATTATCCTGATGATCAAGGGTAGCGCCATCGTGGCAATCGTAACGGTCTTTGATTTGATGGGTGAGACGCGCCGGGCATTCTCGCGTACATTCGATTTCCAGACCTATATTTGGGCGGCGATATTTTATCTGATCATCGTCGAGGCGCTGCGCAATGTCTGGAACTGGCTTGAAGCCCGCTTGACTCGCCATCTGAAGCGCTGAATATCCCGCATTCATCAACGCAAAGCAGGAGCATGAAGCATGGCATCGGTGGCATTTTTGGGTCTGGGCGTCATGGGCTACCCGATGGCCGGTCATTTGAAGACCAAGGGCGGTCACGACGTAACGGTCTATAACCGAACGGCATCCAAAGCCGCCAAATGGGCCGCCGAGTATGGAGGCTCGCACGCCGCAACACCGGTCGAGGCCGCTGCGGACAAGGATTTCGTCTTCGCCTGTGTCGGTAATGACGACGACCTGCGCTCGGTGACGACCGGTCCGCAGGGTGCGTTCGAGACGATGAAACCGGGCGCCATATTCATCGACAACACCACCGCTTCCGCAGAAGTAGCCCGCGAACTGGCTGCAAAAGCCGCTGGCAAGGATTTCGGCTTTGTCGACGCTCCTGTTTCCGGCGGTCAGGCGGGTGCTGAAAATGGCGCCCTGACCGTCATGTGTGGCGGCGCTGAAGAGACCTTCGCCCGTGCCAGACCGGTCATTGAAGCTTACGCCAAGATGGTCGGATTGATGGGGCCTGTCGGCGCCGGACAATTGACCAAGATGGTCAATCAGATTTGCATTGCCGGTCTGGTCCAGGGCCTCGCCGAGGGAATCCACTTCGGCAAGAAGGCCGGACTGGACATCGAAAAGGTCGTCGACGTGATCTCGAAGGGCGCGGCAGGGTCTTGGCAGATGGAAAACCGCCACAAGACCATGAACAAGGGCGAATATGACTTCGGTTTTGCCGTCGACTGGATGCGCAAGGATCTGGGCATTTGCCTTTCAGAAGCCGATCAGAACGGCGCGCAGTTGCCTGTGACCGCGCTGGTCGACCAGTTTTACAAACAGGTTCAGTTGATGGGCGGCAATCGCTGGGATACCTCCAGCCTGCTGGCAAGGCTGGAGAAGTAGGCATGGATGGTCCAACACCCGATTGGACCGCTGCGCAGATTGTCGATCACCTGCGTACCCTCGCCTCGCCCGACAATATTGC
The DNA here is from genome assembly GCA_963669285.2 of Rhizobiaceae bacterium. GTDB lineage: Bacteria > Pseudomonadota > Alphaproteobacteria > Rhizobiales > Rhizobiaceae > JAWKWH01. Next base: position 22,081 of record CAXXSI010000027.1, read on the forward strand.
CGGTATGGCCCGCTACGGCATCGAAACCGACAAGGCTCTTGGCATTCCCAACGCGGTACTGCGGCCCTTGGCCAAGGCTATAAAACGCGATCACGACCGCGCCGCGGAGCTTTGGCAAAGCGATGTTCGCGAAGCACAGCTCCTGGCGTTGTTTTCCGATGAGCCCCGCAAAGTGACAGCCGATCAGGCACGGCGATGGTCAGCCCGGTTCAATTCCTGGGAGGTCGTCGACCACGCTGCCGATCTGTTTGTCGATGCCGGTCTGTCCGACGAACTGATCCCCGAGTTTGCTGCCGACGAGCGTGAATTCGTGCGCCGCACAGCCTTCGCGATGATTGCCTGGGGCGCTGTTCACTTGAAAAAGACGCCCGACAAGGACATTGTCGCGCGGCTCGTCTTGATTGAACGTTACGCAAACGATCCGCGTAATTTCGTCAAGAAAGCGGTCAACTGGGCATTGCGGCAAATCGGTAAAAGGTCACTCGAATGTCATGGACCGGCGCTTCGGCTGGCAGAAAAGCTTGCTGCTTCCGGCGACAAGGCAGAGCGCTGGGTCGGTAAGGGGGCGGTCAAGGAACTAATTTCTGAGAAAGTACTCGAACGAATTCGTATAAAGCACGAGAAGAAAACGAGAAAAAACTAAACCGCCTTACCCGCAACCATATAGTCGAGCGGCAATTCCGTCGTGTATTTGATCTGTTCCATGGCGAATGATGATGACACATCACGAATTTCGATTCGTGCGATCAGTCGTTTGTAGAATTCGTCGAACGCAGCAATATCGGGCACGACGACGCGCAGCAGATAGTCGATATCGCCCGCCATGCGATAGAATTCGACGACTTCGGGAAGGTCCTGCACAACCTCGGAGAACCGTTTCAGCCACTCGATATTGTGCGAATTGGTTCTGATCGCCACAAAAACGGTCACGCTCGCATTGATCTTTTCGGGGTCGAGCAGCGCAACCCGGCGCTTGATGACGCCCTCTTCTTCCAGCTTCTGGATACGCCGCCAGCACGGTGTGGTCGATAAACCGACTTTCTTGGCGACATCCGCCACCGCAAGGGTCGCGTCCTCCTGCAACAATCGCAATATCTTTCGGTCGAGGCGATCCATAACCAACTCCAGAAATTAGAATATTTTTGCGTTTGATCGTTATTCGTGACAAATAGCAAGAAAATTTTTCTCTGAAATGGTGAATTTCTTTGATCCGACTTTCGAAATTATCGAATCTTGCGGGCTACCTCGCTTTGTAATACCGGCAGCAATTCCTCGCCAAACCACGGATTGCGCTTCAACCAGCCGCTGTTGCGCCAGGACGGGTGTGGCAACGCCAGCGTTCGAAAAGGTCCGCTTTTGTCATCAAAGTAATTCCGCCAGTTTTTTACCGTTTCGGTCAGCGTGCGAGCACGCCGCCCGGCCAGATGCCAGGCTTGGGCATATTGGCCGATGACGAGAACCAACTCGATCTGGGGCATTTCTTCCAGCAATCGCGCCCTCCACCGGGGTGCGCATTCGCGGCGGGGCGGCAGATCACCACCTTTGGCATCCAGTCCGGGAAAGCAAAACCCCATCGGTGCAATGGCAAAATTGGCAGAATCATAAAACTGCTGGCGATCGACGCCGAGCCAATCGCGCAGCCGGTCTCCGGACGGATCGTCAAAGGGAATGCCGCTGGCATGAACCCGCGTGCCCGGCGCCTGGCCGGCAATCAGGATTTTGGCGGATTGCGAGGCAACCACGACAGGGCGCGGTTCATGGGGCAGCGCATTTCCTTCAGCGTTTTCCAAGCATATCCGGCAACCGCGGATCTCTGCCAGCAAGGCATCAAGCGCTTGACGGTCAGGCATTTGCACTCGGGCGCGCTGCCACCTCCATATACCAGCGGCGCAGATGCTGCAGGTCTTCGGGGATCGAGATCCGGGCTGGCTTCAGAAAGTCGACGCCGATCATCGCTGTGATATCGGCAACCGAATAGCTGTCGCCTGCAACGAATTGCCGGTTCGCCAGTTCCGCGTCGAGCAGCTTCATGAAGTCGACGGCTTTCGGCTTGTTGGCCTCACCCCATTCGGCAACTTGCGGCACCTCCCATTCGGTCATGGCGGGATGAATGTGCCGGAATGCCTGGGCAACGGGAAACAGGAAATGCAGTTCGACGCGCCGTTGCCACATCTCGACCACCGCCTTGCCATAGGCGCCCAGGCCGAACAACGGCGGATCGGGGCGCAATTCCTCGAAATAGCGGCAAATTGCGATCGATTCGGTGAGCACCCTGCCGTCGTCGAGTTCCAGAATTGGTAAGCGCTGGAGCGGATTCCTATCCGCGATTTCCGGTGATTTATGCCCCATCGCACCCATATCGACCACCACCAGCGGGATCTCGATTTCCTTTTCGGCGAGGTAAACCCGAACCCGGCGTGGATTGGGCGCCCGGCCCCCATCGTAGAGTTTCATTGAAAACGCCTCCTGACCGGCAATCCTATAGGGAATTGCATGACAGATTGTGGAAAATTTCCAGCACCTGCAACCGTAAATCGCCGATTCCCGGCCGCCAATCGGCCAGTTCGTGTGAACACTTCCGGGAAGGGAGTTTTAATCATTCGACCCTAATCTGCCGTCTGCAACAAACAACGGCTCTGACACGTGGAACCGAACAAGGCGCGCAAGCGCTCTGAAACCGCTGACAAGAACATTGTCGATCGGCGCAAGAAACACCGAAATACAGAGGTGAATCGCGCCGTACGGAAGACGCGCGACCGCCTGTCAAACACCCATGGAAATCCGGTCTTCGACCGCGAGCTCTTAAAGCTTCATGCTCGCGCGATCATGAACGTTGGCATTGCCATGCCGCTTCTCGTCGTTCTCGTCGCTGCCGCGGGCCTGCTGATTGGCATCGGAAGTGAAATTCTCATTTGGGCGCTTGTTGCGGCAACAACCTATGCAAGCATCGCCTACTACGCTTTGAAGATCGACCGAGCCGACGCAGTTTCGATCGATGCCGACAAGGTGAAGCTCCGGTTTCTGATCGGTCATTTCGCGACCGGAATCGGCTGGTCCTATTTTGCTATTTTGAGCTGCATCGAATGCGGAATGGCACAGTTTCCGGTGATCCAGGCGGTCGTTTTGCTGATGGCAATCAGTGCAACCGCAATATTGGGATCGGCAATCCGTGGTGCTCTGGTCTCGACCTTTGCGCTGCCGGTTGCCCTCTTTGGCGCGGTTTCGGCCGATCTGTCACAGCATGTCGAAGCGATTATGGCTGCCGTGTTGGTGATGTCGCTTCCGTTTTTCATGTATGTTGCCGGATTCCTGAACAAGTCGACGGTCATGCTGCTGTCGTTGCGGACCGAGAAAGACTGGCTGATTGCCGAACTTGAAACCGCCAAATCAATGTCTGATGAAGCGCGAAGACGGGCCGAGGAAGCCAATCTCGCCAAGTCGCGCTTCCTGGCATCGATGAGCCATGAGCTTCGAACTCCACTCAATGCAATTCTTGGATTCTCCGAGGTGATGTCGAATGAAGTTCTCGGACCAATCGAAAACGAGAGCTACAGCGAATACATCAAGGACATTCACTCATCCGGCAAACACCTTCTGGAACTGATCAATGAAATTCTTGATTTGAGCCGGATCGAGGCCGGACGCTACCAGATCAACGAAGAGCCGGTTCAACTGGAGCACGTTGCCGAGGAGTGCTGCCACATGATGGAAATGAAGGCACGCGGCAAGGACATCGACATCACGATGAAGTTCGAGCCGGACATGCCCCGCTTGCTGGCCGATGACAAAGCGGTGCGCCAGATTGTGCTCAACCTGTTGTCGAATGCGATAAAATTCACGCCACGAGGCGGCGATATCGAGATCAGCGTCGGCTGGACTGCCGGCGGCGGCCAGTATGTCAAAGTCAAGGACAACGGGCCGGGTATCGCCGAAGATGAAATACCCATTGTCCTTGCCGCATTCGGCCAGGGTTCGATTGCCATCAAGAGCGCCGAACAGGGCACGGGATTGGGTCTGCCGATTGTGCAGGCCCTGCTGAACATGCATGGCGGCTGTTTCGACCTTAAATCCAAGCTGCGGCAAGGAACCGAGGCCATTGCCATCTTCCCGCGCCAGCGCGTCATGGAAGTTCTGCCTGCCGTGCCAACCGGATCGAACGGAACCAAACGAACCAAGTCGACGGCGGCATAACAGCTCACCCTGTTGCGCGCACTGTGGGATAGTGGAAGCGCTCTGATACTAGATGGCGTAATTACGGCGACCTTGCATATCAGTGCTGTGCCAACAATATGAAATACCTGAACAGAGCCGCGGAACCGGTCCTATGAACAACGTTGCAGAGCCAATTGACAGCCCATGCATTCTCGTCTGCTCAATTGACGGGAAAACCGGCTATTGTTTCGGATGCGGCCGCACGCGCGAGGAGATCGGCAACTGGATTACCATGACGCCGGCGGCGCGGGAGACGGTCATGGCCGGGCTTTCGGCACGGCTTGAGACCGTTGAACGCAAACCGCGCCGGCAAACCCGGCGGCGACGCATGGCGCGCGAAAACACCGGACAGGAATAGGCTTCTATGTCGCGATTTTTCTGGATCCTGATGGCAATTCTCGGCGCCGGATTGATTCTGCTTGTCGTCAACCACGATTCCGGCACGACACTCGGGCTTGAAAACGAGGCATTTGCCCAAACGCTATACATGGGCGTTTGGGGTGTCGTGCTCGGCGCAGCTCTTCTCGGTTCGCGAATACCGTTTGGAGAAGTCGCGCGAAATCTGGCCGTATGGCTATTGATCGCCCTGGTTTTGATGACCGGGTACCAGTATCGCTATGAACTTCAAGACGTCGCCAGTCGTCTGACCGCAGGACTCATCCCCGGTAGTCCACTTTCCATCTCGGATGGTGATGGAATTGCCGTCATGCTTGAGAAACGTGCCAACGGGCACTTTGAGGCACGCGGCGAGGTCGACGGCAAGCAAGTCGAATTCCTGATCGACACCGGCGCGACGACCACGGTACTGACGGCATCGGATGCTCGCCACGTCGGCATTGATGTCGATGCGCTTTCGTTTTCGATCCCGGTGTCGACGGCAAACGGAACCGCACGCGCCGCGCGGGCCAGTGTGGGTGAAATCCGCATTGGCGACATCTCAAGGGTACGACTACCGCTATTGGTCGCCGAGCCGGGCAGACTCGGACAAAGCCTGTTGGGCATGAATTTCCTTGGCACACTGTCAGGCTTCGATGTCCGCGGCGACAGGTTGATCCTGCGCGATTGATGTAAACTGCTTACCCGACGATCGAGTAGACGAACCGCGCTGCCACGAGCAACAGGAAACCGCCGAAGGCGAGCTCCAACGTGCGCCTGGCCAGGGCGTGGGCAATGCGGGCGCCAATCGGTGCGGCGAACAGGGTGACCGGGATGATCAAAATGACGGCGATCCAGTTCACAAACCCGGTTGAGCCAATCGGCAGATTTCCCGCCCCCCAACCAGCCCAGATGTAACCGATCATCCCCGGTATCGAGATGAGAACGCCCATGCCCGCCGACGTCGCAACCGCCTGATGGATCGGCCGGCCGTAGAGTGTCATGAAGGTATTGTTCATCACACCACCGCCAATCCCCATCAGCGTGGAAAAATACCCAAGCACCATGCCGATAAATGCCCTCAACGGATTGCCGGGAATATCATCACCAATCCGCCAGTTTTCACGGTTGAACAGCAACCGAATTCCGACAATAGCGGCAATGCCGGCAAAGATGATCCGCAACCCCTCGCTCGATAATGCGGCGGCTGTCAGCGAGGCAAGCACAACACCGGCCGGCACCGGTATTGCAAAGCTTTTTAACAATTCTATGTCCACTGCGCCGCGTTTCAAATGCGCCCGAAACGACGAGATCGAAGTGGGTACGATAATCGCCAGCGAGGTGCCGACAGCCAGGTGCATGCGAACTGCTTCATCCACGCCGAGAATTCCGAGGCCCTGGTAAAACACCGGAACCATGACCGCACCACCGCCAATGCCGAAGATTCCGGCCAGTATTCCGGCGACAGCGCCCACGGAGATTGCGGCCGCTGCAAAGGCAAACAGATCGTTCAACGGCAGATCGAATCCCGGCATGCGCCCTCTCCACGCCAATCCGGCGGCAAATCAGGAGTAATTGCCGGACGTGGCGATGCCTATTGCCCCACCGGCTTCCTGTCCAGAGATTTGTCAGCTTTTAAGTAGCCGCGGCGTTCAGGCTGCTTCGATCTGATCACGCGATACTGCCGACAACGCCTCCAGCAACACCTCTGGGCCGGCGTCCCTGCCGGTGCTCCTTTCCGAAAGCGTGCGCCGCCAGCTTCGCGCTCCGGCCTGCCCGTGGAAAAGCCCGATCATGTGGCGCGAAACATGAATCAATCGACCGCCGGCCGCGATATGCCGGGCCGCATACTCGGCCATGGTCTCGACAATCTGTGCCAGGTCGGGCACTGCGCGGCTCTTTCCGAACAGTTGCAAATCCACATCGGCCAGCATGGCCGGATTGTGATAGGCAGACCGACCGAGCATCGCGCCGTCCGTTTTTTCCATATGCGCACGCGCCTCGCCCAGCGACTGAATGCCTCCGTTCATGCCGATGAAATGATCGGCAAACTCCGCCTTCAACCGATAGACAATCTCGTAATCCAACGGTGGTATGTCGCGGTTTTCCTTGGGACTCAGTCCCTGAAGCCAGGCTTTTCGGGCGTGAACCCACAATCCGTCCGATCCGGCTTCGAATGTGCCGCGCGCCATTCCCCAAAGTGCCTCATCGGGCTTTTGATCATCGACACCGATACGGCATTTGACCGTCACCGGTATATCGACAGCCTGTTTCATCGCCGCAACACAGTTTGCCACGAGTTGCGGCTCGCGCATCAGGCAGGCGCCGAATGTCCCCGACTGCACGCGATCGGATGGGCAGCCGACATTCAAATTAATCTCATCATACCCAATATCAGCGACAATCCTGGCCGCCTCGGCCAGCTTGGCGGGCTCCGAGCCGCCGATCTGCAGGGCGACGGGATGTTCGCAAGGGTCAAAGCCAAGCAATCTGTCGCGGTCGCCGTGAATCACCGCATCGGCCACGATCATCTCGGTGTAAAGCAGGGCCCGTCTTGTCAATTGCCGGTGGAAGAACCGGCAGTGCCGGTCGGTCCAATCCATCATCGGCGCAACAGCAAATCTATATCTTTGATATTTCAGCGTTTTTCCCATAAATTCAAAGAACTAAAATGGAACGTTGATGGCTCAAATTGGACAATATCGTACATGTTCGAACCCCTTTTTGATCTCTCGGTGTACACGTAGGGTACACGCTGGATAGCAACAATGGCCGCATTTCAAAAGCTACCGTCCGGCAATTGGCACGCCGTGTCGGTGATGCGGTACCAGGCGCGCATGGCGATCTTCCAGTTCATCGCGGGATGATACAATCCCGCGCGACGTCATTCGGCGCACAGATATCGATCCCCAATAGCTTACGATGGGGCACCCTGAACAATCAAAATCTGCTAGTGCGAAACCGTCCACAAAACCGGGGGAACTCTATCATCCATTTTCACGAAAGGATTGCCATGCACTAACATTCACACCGGATCAATCAATCCAAGTCGCTCACTGACGAAACGTTCATCAACAAAAGTGGGATAGCTCACCGAACAAATGCGGCCGTTTGAATTCGAGAGCCGTCACTTACAGCGCATCCAATCGCCCTGAGCTTATTCCGATGCCCGGCTTGTCGGAAAGATGGACTCTCCCATCTTCAACATCGGGCACAAACAATTGTTCGCGCAGCGGATTGGGATTGCTGTCGATCTCCAGCAATCCATTGCCACCGACCGCCGCCAGCAAATGCGCAGAGGCTGCCAGCCCTATGCCGCCACCCAGATAATGCGGGCAATAACGTTTACCGGTGGCGATGATCTTTCTGGCAATGGGCAGTACCGCGCTGATCCCACCCCATTTGCAGATATCGGGTTGGATGACATCCAGCCATTTCCCCTCAATCGCGGCCTCGAATTCTGCCGAGGTAACCATATTCTCGCCTGCCGCCAAAGATATAGCGGTATTGCGCGCGAGGTCCTGCCAGCGTTCTGTCGCGACCGTTGCCAGCATCGGCTCTTCAAGCCAGTCAACCGGATACTGTTCAAGCGTTGCTGCTTTTCTGCGCGCTTCATCCAAACTCCATGCCTGGTTGGCATCGACCATGAACTTGTCATCGCGGCCAAGATACGAACAAATGCCCCGAATATTTGACAAGTCCGTATCTTCACCAAAACCAATTTTGAGTTTGAACGCGTTGTGGCCGGCCTGTTTCAATGCCTGCACGCGATCAATGGCCCCTTTGGGATTGATGCCGCTGGCGTAAACGGAAACTTTCGGGTTGGAGCCGCCAAGCAGTCGATAGAGCGGCACCGCCGCGCGACGGGCCAACAGATCCCATATGGCGACGTCCAGCCCTGCGATACATTGCGCGATCGGACCCGGCTCCGCCGATTGGACGGCAAGTCTTTCGAACCGGCTTTCAAGGGCATGAAGGCAGTTTGTAGGGTTGGCGAATTCCTTGCCAATCAACGCGGGCAGGATTGCCGTCTGCAAAAGCCTTGCCCGATGTTCTGCGCCACAGTCAGGAAAGTTGCACCACACCTCGCCCAATCCGACATTGCCGTTTGTGTCGGTTGCTTTCAAGAAAACAGCAGGTCGGTTGTCCATGGTGCCAAACGACGTTTGCACAGGTACATCGATTGGTACGTGCCGAACATGGATATCGACTTTCTCAATGACGAAAGAAAGCGAAGCGCTGTCCGGCGTGAATTTCTGTGCCTCGCTCACGCCTGCCCTTTGATGTAAGCTGTATGTTCGCTGGTATAGAACTGAATTGTCGATGGGCCATTTGACCCGCCGACACCGAGCGCACTGTCTTTCACTCCGACGAAGGGTAGATGATTTTCGGGAAAACTGCCCGCGTTGACATGCAGCATGCCACTTTCGCTTTCGGCCAGAAACCGCTGGACTACCGGCAGGCTTTCAGAATAGAGGCACGAACTGAGGCCAAATGCCACCTCGTTTGCAATGCTCAGTGCCTCGTCCATATCCTTGTAGGAAATGACGGCAAGGACAGGACCGAACACCTCTTCGCGGGCAACTTCCATGGTGCGGGTCACATCGGCAAGGATGGTGGGGGAATAGAAATAGCCACCCTGAGAGGTTTCCAGCGGCGCGCCGCCTGCCGCGATTGTTGCACCTTCGGCGCGTGCGCGGTCGACAAACCCGGAGACATCCGCCAGTTGTACAGGACTGGAAAGCGGCCCCATCTTGGCATCTTGCGACGTGCCGTCGGCGGGTATGATCGCTGCCGCACGGCGGGCCAATCCGTCAACCGTCCGGGCGACGAGATCCTCATGCACGATGACCCGGCTGATGGCTGTGCAGCGCTGGCCACAGACGGCAAAGGCGGCGGCGGTGATCTGATCAAGTGTTTTGTCGAGATCGCTTGTATCATTCAAGATGACCGGATTCTTGCCACCAAGCTCCAGACTGACTTCGGCGAAATGCGATACCGCCGCAATTGCGACGCGGCGACCCACACCAACCGAACCTGTAAAGCTGACCGCATCGATGCCTGGATGTTCGCAAAGCGCCTGCCCCAGCGCCCCGGAGCCGACGACCACCTGGACAAGGTTTGCGGGAAAAAATCCGGCCGCAATATCGCGCAGCATCACTATAGCCCCAGGGGCCACGGATGCCGGTTTCAGGATGATGGCATTGCCGTAGAGAAGTGCGGGAATCGACTTGCGCACAGGTGTGCTGAAGGGGAAGTTCCAAGGGTTGATGCCGAGAATTACACCGCGCGGCCGGCGGGTTGTGTAGCTGGTGACACCTGGAACCTGCGAGGGAACATTTTCCCCGATCATCGCGCCGGCGCGATCGGCGGTCATGCGTCCTTCGCCGATGGCTTTGGCGATTTCGCCCCTGCTTTCCGCCAGCGTTTTACCCATTTCGCGGGTCATGGAGAACGCAATGTCCTCGGTGCACGCTTCCAGTGCGTCGAGGAACTTTCTGATGATACGGCCGCGCTCCGGCTGAGGCGTTTTCGCCCATTCAATTTGTGCAGAGCGCGCGCATGTGACGATTCCGTTCAGTTCGTCCTGCGGGGTTTCGTCATATCGTGCGACGATCTCGGATGGATTGGCGGGATTGGCGATTTCAACTACCAATTTGTTACCTCATACTTCTGATGGTTTCGGGCAGCCAGAGGCTGATCGATGGGAAGAAAATCACGATCAACATCGAGACGATCAGCGTGAAGACAAAAGGCAGGATGGCCAGCGCCACTTTTTCGAATTTGATGTTTGCTATCTGACTGGCAACGAAAAGATTGACCCCAAGCGGCGGCGTGAGAAACGCGATCTCAATGGTGACAATCAGGATGATCCCGAAGTGCAGCGGATCAATGCCGTAACTCTTGACCAACGGAACCAGAATTGGGCCCAATATTATCACCGCACTGATGGTTTCCATAAATGTGCCAATGACGATCAGCAGCGCGCAGATCAACAACAGGACTACGATGGCGCTTTCGGTTACTCCGCCAAACGCCTGAACGACGTCCTGGGGAATCCGCTGGAGGGTGATTGTTGTGGCAAAGAGTGTCGAGCAGGCCACGATAATCATCAAGGCGCCACCCAGCTTGACCGCATTTTCAAAGGCCTCGGTGAGGCTTTTCCAGGTCAGTTGCCGATAGACGAGGACACTGACGATCAACGCGTAAACGACGGCGCAAACGGATGCCTCCACAGGTGTGAAGATACCCGAATAAATTCCGCCCAATATGAAAACCGGAAGAAATAGTGCGAATTTCGCCTTCCAGATGAGACGCCAGATACTGTGTTCGGATCGCTCGGTATCTGCCTTCATCACGGCGCCAGATCTTCGCGCCAAGATATAAGCGACAATCGCCAGAAGAAGGGCAGTCATGATGCCAGGCACCATGCCGGCGGCAAACAAATCAGCAATCGAGACATTGGCGATGATGCCATAAATAATCAGCGGATTGCTCGGTGGTATCATTACGCCAAGTGTGCCGCCGGTGGCCGAAACGCTGGCGGCATAAGTCGGCGGATAACCGTATTTTATCATAGCCGGGATCATGATGGCGCCGATGGCGGCCACCGTTCCGGGGCCGGAACCCGAAATTGCAGCAAAAAACATGCAGGCGAAAATCGTCACCAATCCGAGGCTGCCGGCGATATGTCCAAACGCGTGGCGGAAAATATTGATGATATCGCCTGTGATGCCGCCCTTTTCCATAATGTTGCCGGCCAGTATGAAAGACGGGATCGCCAGCAGGGCGAACTTGTCGAGGCCGTTGAGCACGTTCTGAGTGGCAAACACCAAGGGTGCATCGGTCACATAACTGATTGATAGACCAACTATTCCCAACGCCACGTAGATGGGCAGGCCCAAAACGAGCAACAGCGGGAACAGGACCAGAAGTATCAGATATACATCATTCATCGAGCGAACCCTTCAATATGAGGGTCGACAGATCGCGAAGGTGTAGCAGAAAAATGATTATGAAGCCGATGCACATCGGCAGAAACAGAATGTTCTGATTGAAGCCAATGGCCGGAGAGATATTTGGATAGCGCAGGCCATCGACAAAGTTCTGGGCGGAGAAGTAGATCATCAAACCGGCAAAACCCAGGGTAATGGCGGTGTGCAGAATGTGAATCGGTCGAGGCCCGAATCTGAGAATCATCAAGTCGGAGAAGACGGTGACACTTAAGTGGGATCGCTTCATTGTCCCGTACGCAGTGGCGACAAAAACCATGCTGATAAATGCGAACCGGCCCAATTCCTCAGTCCAGTCCACCGCCCAGCGGAATTCGCGTGAGATAACTTGCAAAAACAGGGATGCAACCATGAGGGCCAAGCCGAACATGGCTATTCCCAGCAGGAATTTGCTTAGAATTGTACGCACGGGCCCTCTCCTCCAAGAGCCCTTCCGGCATGATCATGCCGGAAGGAATTTCATTTATTCGGCTGAATAGCCCTTGAGAATTTCGAGCGCCTTGTTGGCGACCATCTCACCATCAGGACCGATAGCATCGTAGTAGTCCGGCCAGATGGCGCGGGCTTTTTCGATCCACTCCGATTCGTCTTCGATTGCAGTAATCTCAACGCCGGCTTCGCGGGCCTGAACCCACCATCTCTGCTCGTCCAGCGGCTGCCACCAGCGAATGTAGTCCGTTGCTTCCCGTCCAGCACGATCAATCACCGCTTGGTGCTCCGCTGAAAGGCCTCGATACCAAACCTCGGAAACGACAATCGGGTGGGTTAGAATCGTGTAGTGGAACGTCGTCATACGATTGATGACTTCATTGAACTTCATTCCAATGACATCTGTTACCGGATTGTCGCCGCCTTCAACCACGCCCTGCTGTAAAGCGCTGTAGAGCTCCGACCATGCGATCGGTGTGGGATTGCCGCCCCAGGCTTCGTAGGAAGCAATCATGATCGGGTTTGGCGGCACTCGCATTTTCAGATTTGCAAGATCAGCCGGCTTCTCAATAGGCTTGTCTGATTTGTAGAAAAATGCACGCCAACCTGAGTTCTCCCAGCCAACAATGCGCACGCCGGCTTCGTTGATAACGCGATCAACGAGGAACGGGGTGAACTCATCCTGCAGGTAGTTTACCTCGGCTGTGGATTGCGCGAGATATGGCAGGATAAACACGTTCAAGGTCGGTGCCAGTGCCGCCAGGTTGTTTGTCGCCGGCAAAGTCACGTGCAGCGCACCCTGGCGCGCTTGCTGAATCATCTCGCGTTCGCCGCCCAACTGAGCGCCAGGAAAGATTTCCGGACGGATTTCATTGTTGGAATAGATCGCGACCAGTTCGGCAAAACGCTTGAGCGTTGCGGTGTGAGACGACCATTCCATGTTGACCGAATGACCGATTTTCATTGTTATCTGACTGTCCATTTTGGGTATTGAACGCCAGTCAAACGGATTGCCCTCCTGTGCCATCGCGGGGGCAATGGAGCCCGTTGCGAGCGCGACACCTAAGGCCGCTGCTTTCATCAGTTTCATCATCATTATTCCTCCTGTCAGTTTCTCTTCGGGTGGTAGTTGCGTGGAAAAAACAGAAGTCAGCGGGTGCTTTGTGTAAGCATGGCCGCTCCCTTCTCACCGATCATGTAGGTTGCTGCATTTGTGTTGGCCGACGTGATTTTCGGCATCACCGATGCATCAATCACGCGCAGTCCATCGATCCCGTTGACGCGCAAATTCGGGTCCACGACAGCGCTGTTGTCGGAGCCCATTCTGCAGGTGCCGACAAGGTGGTAGACCGTGCTTGCATTGTGGCGAATGGCCGCCAGAGCATCGGCATCTGACTGGTGTTGCGCACCGGGGACAACTTCCCGCTGCCAACGGTGCCGAAACTCGGGGCGCTCATAAATATCGCGTACGATCTTCAGCCCCTCCACCATCACATCGCAATCGCGCTGGCTGGTAAGGTAGTTTGGCTGGATCAGCGGGTCGGCCATTGGATCACCCGACCGGATGCGGATATGCCCTCTGCTTTCCGGGTGGCACTGCCAAAAGGATGTCGTGAATCCGGAATATGGGTGTAGCGGCGCGCCCGGTTTGTCGACTGAGAGCGGCATGACAAACAACTGCAGATCCGGGCGCCCACCGGTTGCATATGTGGTGCATGTGGCCCCGCCTACTTGTCCGGCACCAACCGTTAGCGGTCCTTGGGCGCCGACCATCCAGTCCCAACCCATCTTGGCCAGCTTGAACGGATTACGGACGTGATTGTTCAGTGAATCGCTTTTCTCGGAAAGCTCCACAATGGTGCGCATTTGAAGATGGTCTTGAAGGTTTTCACCAACTTCGGGTGCATCGTGCACGACCTCGATGTTGTGCTGCGAAAGAAGATCTGCCGGACCAATGCCTGACAACTGCAATATTTGCGGTGTTTGGACAGAACCTGCGGACAAAACCACATCCGAGGTGGCGCGAACAAAATGCTTGGTGCTCTTTTCGACGTACTCCACTCCGAGGGCACGACCTTTTTCGGTAACGATCCGAGTTACAAATGCCTTGGTGATCAATGTCAGATTGCTGCGTGACAAGGCCGGATTCAGAAATGCTGTTGCAGCGCTATCCCGCCACCGCCCTTTGAGTGTCAGTTGATAAGACCCAAGTCCGAACGTGCTCTCACCATTGAAATCATCATTGTCTGGCAGCCCGGCACCCCTTGCCGCGTTCAACCAGTCATCACAAGCGGCATTGCTGTTGCGAAGATCGGAAATGGAAAGCTCGCCATGTTGTCCACGCAACTGCGAGGGCGGTCCGTCATAGTTTTCAAACCGTCGAAAATGGGGAAGAACATCTTGATACCCCCAGCCTTTGGCGCCCATTCCGGCCCAATCATCGAAATCTTCTTTCTGCCCTCGAATGAAGATCAGCCCGTTGATGGAACTGGATCCTCCAACGACGCGCCCCCGCGGACAATCGATTTGGCGCTCCGCCACGCCGGCACCGGGTTCGCTCAGGTAAAGATGGGAAAACTGCTTGTTGTAGATGGATTTAAAGTAACCGACGGGCAGGCGCAGCCAAAAGCCTCTCGCTGGACCACCTGCTTCCAGCACCAGCACCTTGCAAGAAGGATCCTCGGATAACCGGCTGGCAACCAATGAGCCGGCCGAGCCCGAACCGACTATCACATAGTCATAACCATTGGTTATCGGGTCGCCCGGCATCGGGGTAGCTCCTAAAAGTCCTATAAATAGACATTAGGGCCTAATTTCACCGTTGGCAAGCATTAGTTCTATAAATGGTACTTTATTATTTTCTAGGCATCCTGTCACAGTTGTTGTAGGTAGGGCTATGAAGCTCGACACACTCAAATCCAGCCATTCCCCTTTGTATGTTCAGGTTGCCGAGACACTGCGCCAACGCATCGCGCGAGGTCGTTGGAAGGAAGGTGAGCTTTTGCCGACCTTCGACGCTCTGGCGGATGAATTCGGAGTAGCGAAGGTCACGATTCGCCAGGCCGTGAAGATTTTAGAGGAAGAGGCTCTTGTCGCACCTAAACGCGGACGGGGCACAACCGTCCTGGCACCAAGCGGATTGCAGCGGCCGCTGAAAGTTGAGACCACACTGAACGCGCTGGTGGAAATGTACAGCGGGGACAAACCTCTTGTTAGAAACCTCGAAGAACGCGAGGTCACGCTTCCCGCCGATCAGGACATCGGAAACCCATTTGACAGTTATCGAATGATCCGCCGTATCCACCTGCGCGACGATACTCCCTATTGCGTAATCACATTGTATTTAGCGTCCCATGTATTTGCCAAACACGAGAACCGTTTTCGCAACGAACTTGTTCTGCCTGTCCTCTTTGAGGATTCCGAATTGCAGATCGAGATGGCAAGGCAAACCATGATCATATCCAAATGTGATCTGGAGACAGCCAGTCTTCTCGATCTCGCGATTGGAGACCCAATGGCCGAGGTTCGCCGAGTACTATGCGACGCGGAATCCAATATCGTCTATTTGGCCGATGTCACTTACCGGGGCGATATCATTCGGGTGGAAATGGATTTGTTGTCCTGAGGTTGACGCCCGGATGCGGGCACGCGCATCGACAAACTCAGCGGACAATACGGTCACTTTGACTCCGCCCCTTGAATGTACCCATTCATGAGCTAGCCCTGTTCACGTTGCGGTCCATAGTTGACCGGGTTGCAAATTCGTTTGGTGTGAGCCCGTCGAGGCTCGTGAGGGACCGATGTCTACTGCAAGCGGAGTCCTATAGCACTGAGTGCCCTTCTAGCCTGTTTGATCCCTGCGTGTAAGGACTGAGGCGACAAAGGCTGAACACAATCCATCGAACCGCACCGTTTGCCTGGCCCAAAACACCGTATCAATCCTCTTGCAGACCATATCCGGCAAACATTGCAATCGTTTCATCAATTTCTTTGTCATCCAGGATGACCGGATCGCCGACCAGCAAAGATTGATGATACTGCCGGGCCAGCGTTTCAAGCTCAACTGCTCTCCACATCGCTTCGTCGATCGTCCTGCCGACGGTGATCATGCCGTGGTTGGCAAGCAGGCATGCCGTCCGGTCCTCCATCGCCTCGATGGCGAGATCGGCCAGCGCCTTCGAACCGAATGTCGCATATCCGGAGCATCTGACATCGTTTCCGCCGAAGGCGGCAACCATGTAGTGACAGGCAGGTATCGGTTTCCTCAATATCGACAGCGTCGTGCAGTAGGTTGGATGTGCGTGAACTACGGCGCCAACCTGAGGACGGTTCTTCAGGAGATAGTAGTGGAACCGCCACTCGGTCGACGGTTTGCGCGGTCCGTCCCAGTTGCCGTCCGCTTCGCCATCCAGATCGATTGAGGCAATCATGTCCGCGGTCATCGAATGGTAGGGCGTGGCCGAAGGCGTGATCAGCATCCGGCTGTCGAAACGGGCTGAGATATTGCCGGACGTGCCCTGATTGATGCCCTTGGCGTTCATGTCGTTGCATGCGGCAATGATGGCTGTGCGGATTGAGCTTTCATCATTCATTGGAACTGTCCTCGCAAATGTCGTCGCCGCATCGAATGTCTGACCGGATCGCCATTGATCATGGCCTCGGCGGCGCAACTTTATCCACCCAATTGATATCTTGAAACCCGAAGGAATCGCTGCATCATGACTACCGTCGCAGATGCGCTTTGTCGCATCGCCAAGCGTAATTTTGTCAATTAGAAGATAGCCATGGCAATCCCGTGCGAAAGAGATAGAACAGCAAACCGTTTTCGGCTTGCCGTCTCGCTTGTCGCAGCGATTGTGCTTGTTCTCGCCGCGTTTTCTCATCGACCCGCGATAGCGGCCGGTTCGCACATCGATCTGGCGGCATTTCCTGACGGCTCGGTTCCCAGCCTCTGCCTTGGAGGTGAAAGCGGCGATCCATCGAAATCCACTGCAAGCCGGGAGTGCCCCTTTTGCAGGCTTGTAAAAATGGTCGCCCTGCCACTGCCTGTCGACGTCAGCATCGCTGCGCCATTGTCCTGCCAGTTCGTCGAGTACGTGACGGTCAATGACAGCCCACCGTCGATTTGCCTCACCAATACCAGATCACGGGCCCCGCCCGCGACGGCTTGAGGCGAAGCCCGAATCGGCATTCGGGGCCTGATAAAGACCGGCATGCTGACCGGCACATCATTTGCAGAAAAACACACCTATTCGGTCGTTGCCAAATTGCGGCACGGCCGCTGGAGATACAAGATGAACATTAGATCTATTTCGATTGCCCTTCTGGCCGGCACCATATGCGCCAGCACTTCTCTGGCCCATGCGGTCTTCAATGTTCCTTCACCTGACAAGCTCGTGCCGGTGTATTCCGGGCATGTGTTGTCTGTTTCCGATACCAAGGACGACATGGCTATGACCGTTTACAAGGTCGGAGCACTGGAAATTCACAATCCTTTCGCCCGCGCCACCCCACCCAACGCGCCGGTTTCCGGTGGTTACCTGACCATCAAGAACACCGGCGACATGGCCGACCGGCTTGTCGGAGGGATGGTCGATTTTGCTGCCAAGGTCGAAGTCCATGAAATGAAAATGGACGGCGAAATCATGAAAATGCGTGAAGTCAGCGGCGGTCTTGAAATACCCGCCGGTGCGGAAGTCGTTCTAAAACCTGGTGGTCTCCACATCATGTTCATGAAGCTCAGCGAGCGTTTGCAGGCCGGCGAGATGCGCAAGGTCACCTTGGAGTTCGAAAAGGCCGGCAAGATCGAGATGGAATTTCCGGTCAAGGAAATTGGATCTGCGATGAAGAAGATGGATCATTCCAAGCATGGCGAGTCGGACTGACTCTGTCGCGATCTGAACCGAACAAGGCGTCTGCAGGCTTGATGTTTGTCTGCAGGCCCAATAACGGTTTTCTTGATGGTTCCCGCAAGCTGAAGGGCGACACGGGATGAAAAAGGGAACGCGGTACGGCTCACAGGAGCCAATTCCGCGGCTGCCCCCGCAACTGTAGGCGGTTGCTAACCTCGATATACCACTGGTCGACAGGCCGGGAAGGTGAGGACGGCATCAATCCGCAAGCCAGGAAACCTGCCATCTCCATCGGCCGAGTGGCCAAATGTCAAATCCCGCACGGTGGGTGCGGAAAGGAGCAACTACATGCATGTCGAACCTGGCGTCGTTGACGGCGCAAAAATCGCCCTGAGCTATGTCACGGCCGCATCGGCCTTTGGCATCGCCGGCAAAATGGCGTGGGACACGATCCGCAAGGACGGCGGCGTTGCTGCGCTGGCCACGAGAGGCCTTGCCGTGACTGCCCTGGTCTTCTGTTTCTTCGAAGTGTTACCGCACTATCCGGTCGGCGTCTCCGAGGTTCATTTCATTCTCGGCTCGACACTGTATCTGTTGTTCGGCGGCGGCGCGGCGGCCATAGGACTTGCTGCTGGCCTACTACTCCAGGGCGCGTTGTTCGCGCCAACCGACCTGCCGCAATACGCCATAAACGCCACCACGCTTTTGGTGCCGCTGTGGGCGCTCAGCCAACTGGCAAAACGGATCATCGCACCCAAAACCGCCTATGTTGATCTGAAATACCGGCAGGCGCTTGCCCTTTCGACAACCTATCAGGGCGGTGTCGTCGCCTGGGTCGCATTCTGGGCGTTTTACGGTCAGGGTTTCGGGTTGGACAACCGCGCCGCGGTGTCGTTGTTCGGCGGTGCCTACATGCTGGTGATCCTGCTTGAACCGCTTGCGGACCTCGGCGTACTTGCCGGTGCCAAGGCGCTGAAATCTGTGACCAGCACATCGATGTTCTACAGCCGCTTGCACAACGCGGCCGCCTGAATGGTAACCACTGCCCCGGTCTCCATACGGACCGGGGTATGGGCGGTTCCGCCATCGAAATTGCGCAGGTCGTCCAATATCTGACCGCGAATAGGTGCCAACAGTGTCTTTGAAAACGTGGTTCCGCACGTGCCGACAGCCGCTCCGCGATACTGAAACCGGGATTCTCGTCGATTGCGACCGCGTTACCGAT
This sequence comes from Rhizobiaceae bacterium, assembly GCA_963669285.2. Classification (GTDB taxonomy): domain Bacteria; phylum Pseudomonadota; class Alphaproteobacteria; order Rhizobiales; family Rhizobiaceae; genus JAWKWH01. The sequence goes on from CAXXSI010000027.1 coordinate 41,187, forward strand.
GCTTGCCCGGATCAGCCTGGACGATAGAGCCGATCCGCTTCAGGATCGTCGCTCGAATAGGGTAATTGCGCCAGATCATGCTGTGCGGCTTGTGGAATGGGAGCGGAAGCCCAGTCCAGCGTTTGCTGAACCCGTTCAGGCTTGGAGACGCCGACAATGGTCGATGTGATCCGCGGGTCCTCCAGCGAAAATCGCAGCGCCGCAGCACCTGGGGCAATACCGTGTTCGATACATACGGCCTCGACGCGGCGAACCGGCTCAAGGGCTTCGCTATCCGCTTCCTGATAGGTGATGCGCGGCATCTCGGCACTGCCCTTGGCCAGTACACCTCCGGCATATGGGGCAGCATTGAATACCGCGATACCGGCGTCGCGGGCATAGTCGAACATCGCATCGGCCTGCCGGTTTAGCAGCGTGAAGCGATTATGGCTGATCAGCGTGTCGAAGGGATATTCGCGCAACATTGCAAACATGATGTCGATGCGGCCCATGGCTAGACCGACGGCATCTGCGAGACCTTCTTCCTTGATCTTGAACAGTTCGTCCAAAGCGCCGCCCGGCCTGGTGATCTCCTCCATGTCGGCGGCATGTTCGGGATCGTGAAGATGCAATATTTGCACCCGGTCGAGTGACAGCGCCTGAAGGCTCTCCTCAAATGACCGGCGCGCACGCGCCGCGTCGAAGCGGCCGGTTTCCATGTCCCGGTCCAGCTTGGTTGACAGCACAAATCCTTCGGGCAAACCGCCGCGCTCGCGAATTACTACTCCGATGCGCTGTTCACTGCGACCAAATCCGTAGTTGCGCGATGTATCGATGAAATTGGCGGGGCCGTCGAACATCGCATGAACCGCGGCGCGCGCCCTTTCCTCGTCGACTTCGTAGCCGTAAGTATCGGGCATGTCGCCAAGCGCCGATGTACCGAAACAAAGTTCGGTTACCTCCAGCCCGGTTTTCGCGATTGCATGACGTTTCATTGTGAGACGCCTCCCGCTTCGGTCAGGCGATAGAACGTCCGCGCAGTCCCACCGAATAGTTGCGCCTGTTGTGCCGCGCTCAAATGGCCGGTCAGCGCCTGTGCGGCCCGGTGCCAGTCCTCATATTCGCAGCGAAGCCTGACCACAGGCCAGTCCGAGCCCCACATGACCCTGTCGGCGGAAAATGCCGACAAAACGTGATCTGTATAGGGCCGCAGGTCATCCACCGACCAATCCTTGTCAGCCTCGGTGACCAGACCGGAGAGCTTGCAGCAGGCCTGGGTGTCTTCGGCAATCCGGCTCATGGCATCCGCCCAGGACCTGAAAGAGGCATCTGTATGATCGCGGATTTGTGGCTTCAGGCAGTGGTCGAGAACAGTGCGCATCTGCGGGTAGCGGCGCAGGATGGTGTGAAAGTTCTCCATGTGCTGCGGAAATCCCAGGGCATCAAACGTCAGGTCCAGTTCGATGATTGCCTGATAGGCCCATTGCACATCATCACGCAACATCCAGTTCACGTCGGCAATATCCTGGATCATCGGACGGACACCGACGAATTTCGGATGCGCAGCGAAACGGCGCAACGTGTCTATCTGTTCGGGCCGTTCAAAATCAATCCAGCCGACGACCGCCGCAACGTGCGGCGTTGCATCGGCAACGCCGAGCATATACTCGGTTTCCGCAATGCTCTCAGCCGCCTGCACGAGGACCGTTTGCCTGATTCCGGTGTTAGCAATGCCGGCTGCCAAGTCGGCCGGACTGTAGGGGCGAGTCAGGATCGGATCGTCAGGCGGCATCCAGCCATAATCGCCGCGTGCCGGATGCCAGAAATGCTGATGCGCGTCGATAAAATCCGTGTGCGCCATGCTCATACCTCGATCCACTTCAATTCATCACTTGAACGGTGAATGCTCTCCACCAGCGACTGAATACGGTGTCCTGCCTTGAAGCCGAATGGCTCATCATGCTTGCCGGCGATCGCTTCCAGAAAGCCCATGATCTCGATCGCCTTCAAGTCATTGAAACCAAGCTGATGGCCGGGCGCGACGCAAAACCGGCCATAGGGCTCATGGTCCGGCGCGGCAAGAATCCGGCGAAAGCCGCCGCGTCCGCCTGAATCGGATGCATTATAAAAGTGCAACTCATTGAGCCGCTCCTGGGTCAGAAACAGGGCGCCTTTGCTGCCATAGACTTCAAAATCGTGCTGCATTTTTCGACCGGTCGCCACCCAATTGGCTTCTATGCTGCCGGTGGCTCCGTTGTCGAACCGCAGCAGGGCGTGACCAACATCATCGACCTCGACTGCGCGGGGGGCGCCGTCGGATCCGGGCCGTTGACCGATCATCGTGCGACAATGGCCGAATACCTGTTTGATAGGGCCGAGCAGGAATTCCGCCGTTGCAAGGGCATGGCTGCCCAGATCGGCCATTGCCCCACCACCGGCCGGGTCGTGCCGCCAGGTCCATGGCGCGCCGGCATCGGCCATGTAATCTTCGGCATGAATGCCGCGGTAGCTGCGGATTTCGCCAAGCTCACCGGCAGCGATCATATCGCGCGCAAGCTTCAACATCGGGTTACAAAGGTAGTTGAAACCGACCTGCGTGCAAACGCCGGCAGTTTGTGCAGCTTCGGTCATCTCCAATGCGTCGGCAGCCAGCGGGGCCAGCGGTTTTTCGCAATAGACGTGTTTTCCGGCGGCAATGGCGGCAAGCGCCATGTCTTTGTGAAACGCGTTCGGGGCGGTAATATCGACCACATCGACGGTCGGATCCTCGACCAGGGCGCGCCAATCATCGGTTGCACGGCCAAATCCGAACTTCGCCCGCGCCGCCTCGGCCGTTTCCGGCGTGACATCGGCAACCAGCGCAAGGTCGATGTCGTATGGCAGGTCAAACACCTTCTGCGCTGTGGCAAATCCGAATGCATGGGTCATGCCCATGAAACCCGATCCAATCAGGCCCAGTCCCAGTCTCGCCATTCGCAAGTCCCTCGCCGGAAACAAATGGCGGCGCACCATCATGCGCCGCCACGGTATGTTGTCAGTTTGCGCTTACTTTACGCAAGTATCTACGTTGTCGTTATTGCAGACATCCAGACCGGTGTAGATCGGATCATCGACCGATTTGCCCTCGGCAATTTCTTTCAGGATGAACATCGCCTTGTAGCCCATCTCGTAGGGACGCTGACCGACCAGGCCATTACCCAGACCATCCTTGGTCTGTTCAAGCTGCATCGGCAGCGTGTCGGCAACCACGATCGTCATTTCGCCGGCATCCATCTTTGCCTTGTAGGGTTCAGCCGCCTTGCGATAGGCATTGTCGAACCATTGGGTAAACGCGCCGGTCGACAGAAACGCCGTCAGGCTCGGATTGGCAGCCAGGATATCGGACATCCCCTGAACGGCGACATTGCCATCGTCGTTGGTGACGAGCGGACAACCGGCAATTTCTGTCCAACCGCCCTCGCCTGCCAGCGGGCTTCCGGGCGGTGTGCCCATATCCTTGCCGGCCAGCGTGTCGCGTGCACCTTTCAGACGCTCATTGTGGTTGGCAGCTGCCGCGCCGCCGGTCTGCAAGCATATCGTACCACCGTCGGGGTGGCGGGCCTGTACAAGCTTGGCCAAGTTTACACCGATGTCGTAATTGTTGGTACCGACATAGGTCGTGCGCAAACTCTTGTCTTCTTCAAGCAGATCCGAATCCCAGGTCATGACGGGGATACCGGCAGCAGACGCGGCCTTCAGAACCTTGGCCATGGCAGGTGCGTTGGATGGCGCTACAGCAATTCCGTCGACACCTTTGGTGATGAGGTCCTGCACGATCTGGATTTGCTCAAGTTCGGTATGCTCACCGGGGCCGATGTACTCGCATGTGACATCCGCCAGCTCCTCCTGAGCCTTGTAGCAACCGTCGCGGGCAAGGTCGAAGAATGGATTGTTCATCGCTTTCGGCACTAGCGCGAATGTGTAATCGGCCATCGCCGCGGCGGGAAACATCACTGCCGCAACAACAGTAGTGGCAAGTAGTTTTTTCATAGTGTCCTCCCAGTTTGGACGGGTTATGCAGCGACAGACTACCTGCCACCGCGGTTACGGATCTGCTCCAGAAGAACTGCAATGATCAGAAACAGACCAACGAAGAATTGCTGCCAAAGACTGTCGATTCCGGCGAGAAGAAGCGAGTTACGGATGAGCTCCATCAGAGCCGCTCCGATCGGGGCACCCACCGCGTAGACCACACCACCCATCAGGTTGGCGCCGCCGATTACCGAGGCCGCGATGACGTTGAGTTCCTGCGCGACGCCGATTCCATTGGTCACCGAGCCGGTGTAACCGACGAACATGAAAGCCGCGAGCCCGGTGCACATCGAGCAAACCATGTAGACCGAGACGACGACTTTCTCGACCGGGATGCCCGAGAGTTTGGCTGCCTGCGGATTACCGCCGATAGCCAACACCCAGCGCCCCCATGTCGAGTACCGCCAGACCCACCAGAACAGCGCGGTCATGACGATCAGCACCCAGACAACGTTTGGTACGCCCAACATGCTCTCGCCGCCGATCCATTCGAACAGGTCCTGATCGGGACCGAATTCGTAGATCATCTTGTTGTTCGACACGACCATCGCGAGCGACCGCGCGATGGCGAGCATGCCAAGTGTCGTGACGAATGGCGCCAGTCGCAGATAGGCAATCAGCACTCCGTTGACGAAACCGATCCCGGCGGCTGTCAGCATGCAGGCAACGAAGCCGAATTCGATACCCCAGCCGGCCTGCATCACCAGACCGAGCACGATCCCGCTGAGCGCCATCAGCGACCCCACGGACAGGTCGATGCCGGCAGTGCAAATGACCGCGGACATGCCAAGCGCCATGATGCCGAAGAAGGCAAAGTTACGAGTGATATTGAAAAAATTCCGCTCGGTCAGGAATGCGTCCGAAACGAAAGTCATGACCAGACCGATGGTGAGGATAGCAACGAACACCCAGAACGGCTGGGTGCGCATGATGGCCTGAAGCGCTGACATTTCCTGCCGCTGCGTGACGCTTTCGTCGATCTCGGCGTGAGTTTGTTGTGTTTGATCAGTCATGCCGCTTCTATCGCCCCCGTAATCAGTCCGGTAACCTCTTCGGGACTGGTTTGCTTGATCGGGCGGTCGGCAACCTTGCTGCCACGGCGCAGGACCGCGACCCGGTCGCAAACCTCGAACACATCAGGCATGCGGTGGGATACCAGGATGACAGCGTGGTTGGTCTCCTTGAGCCGGTGTATCAGGTTGAGCACCTCGGCAACCTGGCGCACCGAAATCGCCGCGGTCGGTTCATCCATCAAAACCAGCTTTGGATCAGACAGACGGGTCCGCGCAATCGCCACGGCCTGTCGCTGGCCACCCGACATCTGCTGCACCAGGTCGCGTGGCCGCGTCTCCGATTTCAGTTCCTTGAACAGTTCTCCGGCCTTTTCAAACATCGTCCGATGGTCGAGATACTTTACCGGGCCCAGCCGCCGCTTCTCTTCACGGCCGAGGAACACATTGGCCGCCGCCGTCAGGTTGTCGCAAAGCGCCAGGTCCTGATACACGATCTCGATCCCACTGTTCCTAGCATCAATCGGCTTGGCAAACTGGGTTTCCCGACCCTCGATGTGAATGGTCCCGGCGGTTGGGGGATAATTGCCGGCAATGATCTTCATCAATGTCGATTTTCCGGCACCGTTATCGCCCATCAGGCCCACGGCCTCGCCGGGATTGACATCCAGATCCACCCCCTGCAACGCATGAATGGCGCCAAAACTCTTGGTGATACCGCGTAATTCGAGCAGGTTCATGCCGATCCTCCATCGAGGATTTCAGCACCGTTGGCAGCCTGGTCAAAACCGATCTGCTTGGCGTTCACAACCAGATCGGGATCAAGCCTGCCATTGAAGTAGTCGACGATGTTCTTTGCTGCCATCATGGCCATTCGCTCCGCACATTCCGCTGTCATGCTTGCAGAATGCGGGGTCAGCACCACTTCGGGCCGTTGGATGACCGGATTGTCCGCACCCGGCGGCTCCGCCGCGAATACATCAAGTCCCGCGCCTTGCAAGCGGCCTTCGGAGAGTGCCAAGGCGAGTGCCTGCTCGTCAATGGCACCGCCGCGCGCTGTGTTGACCAACACGGCGTTTGAATTGAGCAGCGCGATTTCGTCGGCGCCCAGAATGGGACGGTCAGTCTTGGGAATGTGCAGTGAAACCAGGTCCGCCGATTTGAGACCGTCGTGCAGGTCGGCCACCATTGTCACACCCGCAGGCGGCCCGGCGTTGAGGAACGGATCATAGGCCGTCACCTTGATGTCAAAGGCCGCGGCCATGCGGGCCAGATGTCGGCCGATGCGGCCAAACCCGATAATCAGCAGCGTCTTGCCGCAGATTTCGCGCGCGCTCAGGCTGTTGCGGTAGTTCCAGTCGCCGTTCGCGCGCGTGGCGGAATCGTACGACATCAGCCGCCGGCTGGCCGACAGCAACAGCAGCATCGCGTGTTCAGCAACCGTTTGGGCATTCACATCACCGACGATCGTCAGCGGAATAGCGCGGGCGTTCAAAGCCGCCACATCGACCGAATCGTAGCCGACGCCGTGCCGGGAAACAACCTTCAGCTTCGGACTGCGCCCCACCGAATCGGCCGTCAGCTCCTGTGTACGCAATAGAACCGCTTCTGCGGTCTCCAGGTAAGGCTCCATCGATGCCGTGCTGATCTCTTCGATGTAATCCAGTTGCAATTCCGGCTCGGACGCCAGGATATCCAAACCACTATCGTGCAACTTGCCGGCAACCAGAACCCGAGGCATTTCAGTACCCCCCCTCTTGGTCCGGCGCTTCGGAACCGCCAGTTCCTATCAATTCGCGCGCGCGTCCGATCGATCCGGCAGCAGCGCCGGCGAGCAACCGGACATCATTGGACAGCGTTACCATGTCAAAACCCCAACCGATCGCTTTGGCTGCATATTCCGGCGTACCGCAATGCAATCCGGCACGTATGCCATTTGTCTTTGCGGCTTCGAGAACGGTCTGGATCGCGGCGACCATTTCCTCTTCCTGCCGGTCAAAACCGGGAGACAGGCGACCGTCGGTGACGCCAAGCGTCAGGTCTGCGGGCCCGATATAGATCCCGTCCAGACCCGGCGTCGAAACGATTTCGTCGAGATTGGCCATCGCATCCGCGGTCTCGATCATGGCAAGACACAGGATTTCACCGTTGGCTTCCGCGGCATAGCCGGCACCGGCGGAAAAGTTGGCTCTGGTCGGACCGAAGCTGCGATTGCCTAGCGGCGGATAGCGCATGCTTGCTACCAGCAGTTCGGCATCGGCCCTGTTGTTGATCATCGGACAAATGACGCCGTAGGCGCCACCGTCAAGCGCTTTCATAATGATGCCGGGCTCCAACCACGGCACCCGCGCCATCGGCACCACACCGCTGGCTCGCATCGCCTGGAACATGTTCAGCATATCGCTGTAATCGAGCGCACCGTGCTGAATGTCGACGGTCACGCTGTCATAGTCCTGGGCAGCCATGATCTCAGCGGAAAAGGAATTGCCGATCGAAAGCCAGCCGTTGATCGTCGCCGTGCCCGCCGACCATTTCCGTTTCAGTTCATTCTTGATCATGGCAGCATCTCATATGGCGACTTGAGCCAGTTTGGTGTCAAGGAACGACGCAATGCCTTCCGGCCCGCCTTCGCGCCCCATACCGGAGTACTTCACGCCGCCGAACGGAGCTTCAGCTGCGGCCAGGGCGAAACTGTTGATCCCCACCATACCCGCCTTCAACTGACCGACCGCCTCACGCGCCCTGCCGAAATTGCGTGTAAAGACATAGGCTGACAGACCCAGCGGTGACGCGTTGGCTCGGGCATAGACCTCGTCATCATCGCGAAATCGGGTGATCGCGGCGACGGGACCGAAGTTTTCCTCGGCCATGGCGGCCATGTCGTCGTTTGCCTCGGCAAGGACCGTCGGCTGGAAGAAATGGCCGGCATTGTGTCCTTTGGCGCGTCCGCCACCGGCCACGACACTTGCACCCGCGGAAACCGCCTCGTCGACAATTCTGTCGATCTCATCCATGCGCTGACGGTTGATCAGCGGCCCCATCTGGGTCGCTTCGTCCAATCCATCACCGAGTACGAGCGCTCCGGCACGTGCAGAAAAACTCGCGACGAACTCGTCGTGAATGCTTTCGTGAACGAAGAAACGATCGGGCGCCACACAGACCTGACCGGCATTGGCGTATTTGGTCGGCACCGACAATTCCAGCGCAGCTTCAATATCCGCATCGTCGAAAACAATCAGCGGTGCATTGCCACCCAGTTCCATTGATACGGTTTTCATCGTGTCGGCCGCATCGCGGATCATCTGCTGGCCCACGCTGGTCGATCCGGTCAGCGATACTTTGCGCACCGCCGGCGACGCCATGATCGGCCCGTAGGTTTCGGTCGTCGCGCCGGCAACCAGATTTGCCGTTCCTGGCGGGAGTTTTCCCGCCTGCAGGCAATCGAACAAAACCATCGCCGTTCCCGGTGTCTGGCTCGAAGGACGACTGATCACCGAACAGCCGGCGGCAAGGGCCGGGGCAACCTTGCGTGCAATCAAAGCTGCCGGGAAATTCCAGGCAGTGAATGCGGCGGTAACCCCAACCGGCTCATGGCTGACCTCAAAACGTCCGCCCGGTGCACGGCTTTCGATCACCCTGCCGTATATTCTGCGGGCTTCCTCGGCATACCAGCGGAACTGGTCGATCGCCAGGCCCCATTCGCGGCCCGACTGCACCAGCGGCTTACCAGTCTCGGTCGAAATCATTCCGGCAGCTTCGTCGCTCCGTCGGTTCATCTCGTCGGCGATTGCATGCATCGCATCTGCCCGTTCGAACGCACTTCTGCCGCTCCAATCCAGCAAACCGCGCTCGGCGGCGGCAATGGCTTCCTCGGTATCCGCGACAGATGCGGCGGCAAAACTTGCCAATGGCAGTTCGGTGACCGGGCTGAAGACCTCCAGACGGTTTCCGGTACCCGCTCGCCAGGCGCCGTCGATTAAAAGCCCGAAGGAGCCATACGGATCAGTCATCCGATCTCCTCCACAAGCACTGCGCGCTTCTCCGTGATCGATCTGTAAGCGGCTTCGGCGAGAACCAATGCGCGCCGACCATCGTCAAAACCGACTTCGGGTGGACGATTGTCCTTGATGCATTGCGCGAATGAAGCGATTTCAGCCATGAACGCTTCTTCATATCGTTCGATGAAGAAATGCAGATAGGGTGCGGCAACCTCGGTGGCCGATTGGCCGTGCTTGCGCATTTCATGTGGTTTCCGATTGTCGCTGATCAGCATCCCGGCCGAACCCATCAACTCGATCCGCTGATCGTAGCCATAGACCGCGGTGCGTGAATTGTTGATGTGGCACTGCTTTCCGTCCGCCGTGCGCATGATGATCATTGCGGTGTCGTGGTCATCGAGTTCATTCATCAGGTCAGGATCAATCAGCCGGTCGGCCACCGCCAGAACTTCGACCGGCTCGTCGCCAAGCATGAACCGGGCAAGATCGAAGTCGTGGATGGTCATGTCGCGCAGCAGCCCACCGGCAACCTCGTAATATGAACGCGGCGGCATGGACGGATCGCGTGACGTGATGACGACCTGGTGCAGTTCGCCGATCTCGCCTGCCGCGCAGGCGTCGCGTGCGGCACGGTGGCCTGGATCGAAGCGACGGTTAAACCCGATTTGAACGGGAACATCGCTGCCGGCGATCCGTTCCGCACATGCGTTCACCCTTTGAAGATCAAGATCGATCGGCTTTTCGCAGAGCACCGGTTTTCCGGCCGCCACAGCCATCTCAATATAGTCGGCATGGGTTTCGGTCGCCGCTGCGACCAACACCGCATCAACATCCGTAGCGCCGAAAATCTCCTCGGGTGCGGCCACCGCCGCAACTCCGTTTGCGCTGGCGACCTCATCTGCGCTCGGTCTGTGCAGATCATAGACCGAAGCCAGTGCGGTATCGGGATGTCGCAGAATGTTCGCCGCATGCATACGTCCGATCCGACCGCATCCGAGCACCGCAATACGCAGCATCTTGCCTCCCTGACGAGTTTTGTTGTCAGTTTTTATTTTTCGCAAAATTTGTTGCAAAATTGATTTTTAGTCAATACCCTTTTTGAGATATTTGGTTCGGCTCAATTCGGGAGGATCGACATGAGTAAGGGAACGGTGCGCCTGACGATGGCACAGGCATTGGTGAAGTATCTGTGCAATCAGTTCACCGAGTTGGACGGGCAAAGGCAGCCGCTGTTTGCCGGTTTGTTCGGTATCTTTGGGCACGGAAACGTCACCTGCATTGCCGAGGCGCTGGAGCGGTCTCAGGATGAATTGCCCACATGGCGCGGCCAGAACGAGCAGTCGATGGCAATTGCGGCTATTGCTTTCGCCAAGGCAAAACGCCGCCGTCAGATCATGATCTCACTGAGTTCGATCGGACCGGGCGCCACCAACATGGTCACCGCCGCCGGCGTCGCCCATGCTAACCGCCTGCCGGTCCTGATCCTGTCCGGCGATGTGTTCGCCAATCGCCGTCCGGACCCGGTGCTGCAGCAGGTTGAACATTTCGGTAATCCAACAACCACCGTAAACGATGCTTTCAAACCGGTCAGCCGGTATTGGGACAGGATCACCCATCCCGAACAGATCATATCCTCGCTGCCCCAGGCAGTCGCCGTCATGCTGGATCCGGCCGATTGTGGTCCGGCATTCATCGGAATGTGCCAGGACACGCAGGAGCTGGCTTTCGACTATCCGCTCGAGTTCTTCGAACCGACAATTCACGCCGTTCCCCGTCCGCGGCCCGACAAGCGACGCGTCTCCGAAGCCGCCGCAGTGCTAGCCAAAGCCAAGCGCCCGCTGATCATCTCCGGCGGGGGCGTACGATATTCGCTTGCCGAACAGAAGGTTGCCGAATTTGCCCTTTCCCGCGGAATCCCCATGGCTGAAACCATTGCCGGAAAGGGAGCCGTCAGCCACGATCACCCCGCACATGTCGGACCGATCGGCGTGATTGGCTCCAGTTCAGCCAATGCACTGGCCGAACAGGCGGATGTTGTGCTTGCGATCGGTACCAGATTGCAGGATTTCACAACCGGCTCGTGGACCGCATTTTCGCGCAATGCGCGGTTTATCTCCATCAACGCCGCGCGCTGGGATGCAACCAAGCACCGCGCTGTGGCGGTCGTCGGCGATGCGCTTGAATCGATCGGCGAGCTCGACGCGGCAATGGGTGAATGGAAGGCTGAAGCAAGCTGGACAGACAATGCAGGCGCGGAGTTCAAGGCGTGGAATGCACTGTTGGATGACCACCAAAAGCCGACAAACGCTCCGGTCCCGACCTACGCGCAGGTCGTTGGAGTGGTAAACCGTGCCGCAGGCGACAATGATCCGGTGATTTCGGCTGCCGGCGGCATTCCCGGAGAGGTAACCAAAGGCTGGCGCGTCAAGTCGCCCGGCACCTTCGACTGCGAGTTCGGGTTTTCCTGCATGGGCTATGAGATCGCCGGCGGCTGGGGCGCGGCCATGGCAGCGCCGCAAGGCAGCACCCCGATCGTCATGACCGGGGATGGCTCCTATTTGATGATAAACTCCGATGTTTACTCTTCGGTCCTGACCGGCCACAAAATGATTATCGTCGTCTGTGACAATGGCGGCTTCGCCGTCATCAATCGGCTACAGAATTTCAAGGGTGGTGCATCCTTCAACAATCTGATCAAGGACAGTCGGGTCAAACAGCCATTCGCTGTCGACTTTGGCAAGCATGCCGAAGCGATGGGCGCATTAAGCCGCCATTGCGAAAGTCTTGCCGATCTCGAAAGCGCGATCGAATGGGCAAAGACCACCGACCGGACCACCGTGATATCCATCGTCCACCGATGCATTTGCCTGGGTACCGGGTGATGCGGCCTGGGATGTCGGCGTGCCTGAGGTCAGCGAGCGCGAAGAGGTGCGGGCCGCGCGCCGCGACCATGATGAAATCAGGGCCAAGCAGCGCATCGGAGTCTGACATGAAGGCAAAACTGGGGATCGCCCCGATTGCGTGGTGGAATGACGATCTCGTCGAACTGAGTGATGATGTCAGCCTGGAGGAATGTCTGCGTCAGGCAAGCGTCGCCGGATTCACTGGCATGGAAACGGGTCGGCGTTTTCCCATGGATATGGAGGCGCTGGGTCCAATCCTCGACAGATACGGCATGTCGGTGTGCGGCGGCTGGTTCTCCGGCCTGCTGCTCGATGGTGACATTGAACGCGAAAAGGATCGTATCCGCGAACAGATGGATTTTTTTCATAGCGGCAGGCGCGCCCTGCATTGTTTACGGCGAAACAGCCCGATCAATCCAGGGCAACCGGACGAAGCCACTGGCCACCAAAGCCCGCCTTGATGAGCAGGAGATCAAAAACTACGCCCGACGCAATGACCGAATTCGCCGAGTGGTGCGCCGATCAGGGCATGCCGATTTCCTATCATCATCACATGGCGGCGGTGATCGAGACCGAACCGGAGCTCGACATGTTGATGCAGCACTCGGGCTCGGCGTTGCCCTTGCTGTTTGACGCTGGCCACATGGCGTTTGCCGGCGGCGATGTACTGCGGGTAATCGACCGGTATCATGCCCGTATCAGCCATGTGCACACCAAGGACGTACGCGTTGACGTTATCAGCGCTATCGATCGCACACGCGAGAGTTTTCTTGATGCCGTGGTCAAGGGGGCCTTCACGGTTCCAGGCGACGGTTCGCTTGATTTCGAGGAAATCGTGAAACGGCTGGCATCGCACGGCTTACGAAGGCTGGTTTGTCGTCGAGGCGGAACAGGATCCGGTGGCAAATCCGCCAATGGAAATGGCAAAAAAGGGCCATGCTGAACTGGTGCGGGTGATGGCAGCGGCAGGATATGAGGTGGAGCAATGAACAGGCTTGATGGAAAGGTCGCCATTGTCACCGGCGGCACCCAGGGTTTGGGCGCCGCAATCGCCCGGCGATTTGCCGAGGCTGGCGCCGCCGGTCTGGTCACATGCGGCCGCAACGTCGACAAGGGCGAGGCCGTGGCCGCCGCGATCACCGCCGACACCACGGTACCAACGCGTTTCATCAGCGCCGATCTCGGCAGTGTTCGCAGATTGCCGCGCAGTCGTCGCCAAGGCCGATGAGGTGTTCGCAAGGGTCGATGTCCTGGTCAATGCTGCCGGTGTCACTGATCGCGGCGACATTCTGACCACCGACGAGGATCTGTTCGATCGCATGATGGCGGTCAATGTTCGCGGGCCGTTTTTTCTGATGCAGGATGCGGCAAAGATCATGATCCGCGACGAAATCGGGGGCGCAATCGTCAATATCGGATCGACCAGCGCACTGGCCGGCCAACCCTTTATCTCTGCCTATTGCACGTCCAAGGGCGCATTGGCGACCTTGACCCGCAACACCGCATTCGCGTTGATGCGCAACCGCATCCGGGTCAATCAGCTGAACATCGGCTGGATGGCCTCCGATGGCGAAGACCGGATTCAGCGTGAATATCATGGAGCTGCAGATGATTGGCTGGCCAAGGCTGCAGCGGGGCAGCCGTTCGGACGGCTGCTCGATCCGGCCGAAGTGGCGCGCGCGGTAGCATTTCTCGCCTCCGACGATGCCGGTATGATGACCGGGTCGGTCGTAAACTTCGACCAGTCGGTGTGGGGCGGTTATCCGTTTGAACCGCCAACACCGGAAGCGCCAATGACCCTTTGAATTCAGGCCTGCCCGGCAGTTGCCACCGGAATCCGCGGTCCGGTATCGTCGCCTTGCCGTGCCGCAAGGCCCAACGTCAGCGCCTGTACCAGGCACATCGGTGCGGCGAGCGAACGCGAGAATGTGTATTCGGGTTCCGGTATCGAAAACAGCACATCAGCGGATTTGGCCAACGGCGACAGCGTACTGTCCGAAATCGCAACGATCGGCACATTCCGTGCAGCTGCCTGTTCAGCGATGTTGACGACTTCGGTCGCGTAAAACCGGAACGACACCGTAAACAGCACGTCGTCGGGTCGGATCATCTTGGCCATGTGGGTAGCCAGGCCGCCGGCGGGATCCAGATAGACGGCGCGTTGACCGATCATGGTCAGGACATAGCGCATCAGATTGACGATCGGTTCGGACCTGAGCTGACCGAGCAGATAGATCGTGCGGGCATCGGACAAAAGGTTGATAGCACGGTTAAGGTCCGCTTCAGGAATGGTTTCCACCAGGTCCTCAATCGAGGCAATATCGCGGACAGCAACCTCGCGAAGGTGCCCCAATGTACCCGACAATGAGCGCTCGCCGATTTCCGAGCGCAACCGCGCCGCCCTGGCCTCGAAGCCGGGAGCGGCCGTAACCAGCCGTTCCTGAAACAACTCCTGCAAGTCGCGAAAACCGGAAAAGCCCATCAACTGGGCAAACCGTACCAGGCTGGAGGCGTGCACACCGCATTTTTTCGCCAGTGAGTTCACCGACCCGACAGCCATCTCGTTTGGGTGCTGCGTCAGGAATTCGGCAATGAGCTTGTTGGTTTTGCTCATCGCGTCGTAGCGCTCGTGAACATTCCTGATCAGATCTTCATACTTGGTCGGCGGTAACGTTTTCTTCGCGGCCATAACCTACTCGCAAGTTTCTTCTCACATGTGAAATTTTCGCAATTATAGCTGCAAAACCAAATCACACCAGTCGTCGTCGGCAATGAGCTTAATTTGCGGAGATACGCAAGACATTCATCCGGATCGCACAGATGGCTGGCGATTCCGGATCAGCCGGTCGGCTCGCTTACCTTTGCGTGATCGTTGAGAAACTCGCCTAGAGTGCGATTGAACGCATCAGGTCTTGCCAGGAACGGTGCATGGCCGCCACCGACAATGTTCACCGGCCCACCCTGCCAGATCGCACCATAACCAAATGACGCGCAGTAGTCGTGATTGATAAAGGGATCGTCCGGTCCGTTGATCATGGCGAAAGGGATCTTGCCGTCTTTCAGCAGCCTTATCTGTCGCGGCCAGTCGACGGTTTTCATTCCGGCAACCACCTGCTCTCGTGCGCGGCCGTCGGTACGCCATACCGAATTGCGCACCAGTTCCGTATTGGGCGCGCCTTCTGTCACCGTCTTTGCGGCGTAGTTTCGCTTTTCCTTCCAGGAGTGAAATCGCTTGCCGGCCAATTCCATATGCGGCGACGCTACATAGGCTGCCGGCATGTCATCGGGATAGGTGCCGAGCGGCGACGTGCCGCTGATCGCCAACGCTCTCACGGGAAAATCGTTTGCCGCGTACTCGAGCGCCACATATCCGCCAAGCGACCAGCCGAACACGAGCGGTTCTCCAAGTTGAAGTGCATCGACGATCTCAGCGGCGATTTTTGCGTAAGCCTCGTAATTGTAATCGATCCGCGGATTGCAATTGCGCGAAACGCCGTGGCCTGGCAGGTCGAAGGCAACAATGCGATAGCGGTCACGAAAGGTACGGACCTGATTGTGAAAGGCTTCTTTGCATGAGGAGTTGCCGTGGATGAACAGCACGGCGGGCTTGTCGCCGCCACTGTCAAACACCGATATTCCGCCGTGACTGGTCTGCAAAATCTGGTCCGGCCCGCCCATCAACGCATTGCGCTTGCCGGCCTCGAACCGACGGCGCCAAGCAGCGATCAATGCTGCCTTGCGGCTGTCAAAGACATCCCATAACTCCTGCAATCCGGCGAACAGTCCTCCCGGATAGACCAGAACGACAGCGATGATGACCAATGCGATGATAATCTCGCGCCAGGCGCCGTAGTCGGCGAGAATTTCGGCAATGATCGT
Source organism: Rhizobiaceae bacterium (assembly GCA_963669285.2). GTDB lineage: Bacteria > Pseudomonadota > Alphaproteobacteria > Rhizobiales > Rhizobiaceae > JAWKWH01. The sequence continues at coordinate 57,027 of CAXXSI010000027.1, forward strand.
AATCGCAAAGGCGGCGATGATCGGCCCCCAAATACTCGACACACCGCCAACCAGCAGGATCGACAACGTCACAGTCAGAAAGGCCAATCCGAACACGTCCGGCGAGGCAACACGGACATATGAGCCATAAAACGCGCCCGCCATCCCGGGGAGCAATGCCGATGCGCAAAGCGTAATCAGGCGGATGCGGCTTTCCGATACGCCGCGTGCGATGGCGTAATATTTGTTGTCGCGCATCGCCTTGATGGCACGGCCCGTCGATGAGCGTTCAAGTTTGTAGAGAAACAGCGTGGACAGACCCAGCAGCAGCAAGGCCACGTAATAGTAGCCGATGCGGCCGCCACTGGTCAGCCGGTAGTCGCCGATCGTCAATCTGGGCAGCAGCACCATACCGCTGGTGCCTCCGGTGATGTCTGACTGGCTGACGACGATTTTCAGCACCAACTGCGATGCGGCGATCGTCACCAGGATGACGTAGATACCTTCCAGGCGCAGAATTGGAATGGCGAGTAGTGCGGCAAACACCATCGAGGTCAACGGCGCCAGCAGGATTGTAATCCACGGGTCGATGCCCAGTATTTTTGCACCGATGCCATAGGCGTATAGTCCGATGGCGAAAAACGCCATATGGGCAAAATTGAACACGCCGCCATAACCCAGACTAAGATCCCAGCTCGATGCCAAAATGGCATAGACGAATACCAGAATCAGTATGTGGCGCGCATATGTATCGGTGAAGATGAGCGGCAATACCAGCAGCACCGCCAAAGCCGCAAGGACGGGGAAAAATCCGTTTGTCTGATGGAATGGGGGTGCGTATTTCATGCAGTTACAACGTCTTTTGCCTGTGGCCGAACAATCCCTCAGGCTTGATTACCAAAACAGCGATCATCAGGGCGAACAACACCGCTGGCGCCCAGTAGAGGCCGAGGAAGTAAATCGAGAACGCCTCGATCACTCCTAGAATGAATGCCGCATATATCGGGCTGGTAAACTTTGCCACACCGCCGAAAATGACCACGATCAAGGCCTTCATCAGCGGATCGGTACCGAAGGTCGGGTTGATGAAACGCAGCGAACCGATGAACACACCGGCGAGCGCAGCCGTGGCGGCGGCGATTCCGAGCGCTATCGCAAACAACAGCGCCACATTGAAGCCCATCAACTCGGCGGCTTCGCGGTTTTGTGCTGCAGCCCGCATGGCACGGCCTGTTCCCGTTCCACGAAGAAAGAAGGCAAGCCCGGCAAGCGCGATCAGCGCGACACCGAGCGCAAGCAGGTCATTCGCCGAAATTCCAGCGCCGAGAATGCTGATCGTGCCCTCCACCACTGCCTGGATCTGCTTGTCGCGTGGTCCCCAGATCAGCTGGATCGAACTTTCCATGACCGCGGAAGCGGCCAATGTCGTGATCACTGCCAGCAGAACGATGTTTGAGCTGCGTTCAAACGGCTTGATCAGGCAGAAATGCAGGAGAAATCCGACAACGAACATGAAGATCATCGATGCGCAGGCGGCAAAGACGAAACCCTGCCAACCGGGTGCAAATTGGGTGACCTGCCATGCGACATAGGCACCGAGCGCAACAAAGGCGCCGTGCGCGAAATTGAACACGTCGAGCGTGGTCCAGACAACGGCCAGCCCGACCGCCATCAGTGCATAGAGCCCGCCGAGCACGATCCCCGATGCCAGGACAAACATGAACGTGTCAGCAGCCATTACGATTTGCTCCCGAACATCAATGCCATGATCTGATCGTGGTCCGGCATATGGTTCCTGTCGATTTCCGCGGTGACCGTACCGTGATCAAACAGGTAAAGCCGCTCGACAAGATCCGTCAGGAATTCGACATTTTGGTCGACCACGAGCAACGGCACCTTTGCTTCACGAATTCGGCTGATGGATTGTGCCAGTTCCAGTCGCAATTTTGGCGACAGACCAAGCGTCGGCTCATCGAGAATGAGC
>CAXXSI010000028.1:0-163243 GCA_963669285.2 Rhizobiaceae bacterium
CCATGCAGGACACCGACGACACCGGTCTGGCCGACCCCTTCGTGAACCTCGTCGAATCCGAAGCTGCGCAGCTTTTCGGCCACGAACGCCGCCGTTTGGTGTTCCTCGTAGCCGAGCTCCGGGTGTTCATGAAGGTGATGGCGCCATTGGGTAACGTCGCCGGTCAATCCGTCGACAAGGTTGGATTGCTTCATGTCTGGTTGCTCCGATTACTGGTCGTCGGGCAGGGTCGCCCATAGTCCTTATGCCTTTACCGGCAGTGACACCGCAGAGGCAACCATGCACAGAGTACTTTCACTATGCCGGATTGATCGGAATCAACGATGCCTTGTGCAGGCGATGATATGAATGATCCGACCCCGGAGATAGCTACGCAGATGCCGAAACTGTCCAAATTTCGATTGATCGTCCTGACCGCTGTACTGCTGCCGTTGTCAAATGCGGCACACGCCCAGGAAAACGGCAATATCAGCCGCGGCCATGATCTCGCCAGCAAGGTCTGCGCCGTCTGTCACGCCATTGAGGACGGTGACCTGATGTCGCCCAACTTCGACGCCACACCGTTCGAGACCATTGCCAACACGCCCCGGCATGACCGCGTTGGCGCTGTCTGTCTGGTTTCAGTCACCGCATCCGACGATGCCCAACCTGGTGCTCAGCGAGCGCGAGACCGCCGACATCATCGCCTACATTCGCAACCTGCGTCAGTATTGAATGACCAAGCGATCCGGCTATTCGTCCAGAGTGTCGATATATTCGGACAATGAGCGGATGGCGTCCCGCGACAGCTCGAACTTGGGCATCACCGGGTGCGGATTGAGCAGCGCGAAGGCCAGCGCGTCCCGGCTCAACTGGCGTTCGGCAAGCGCCACGAAAGATGGTGCGCCGACCAGCGCCTCCGGTTGGTTGCCGGTCCCGATGACATGGCATCGCATGCACCAGGTTTCAGCGATCGAGCGGCCGTCGGCAACCCGGCCGGTCCCGTCCTGGGCCAATGCCGTTCCGACCGGCGGCAACGCCAGCAGAAATCCCGCCAAAACGGCTGCGCTGCAGGTCGCCGTAACCCTGATTACTCGCATCATGCAATTCTCCACCAACGTTTGCCTGCCACCGTCCAGCTTCCGGGTCCTCGCGGTCCACACTACCGACAATGCCCCGGCTCGTAAGGCGATATTTTGACATGGGTCATGCCGCAATCCGAATTCGTCCGGAATCCCTGCTGTTGAATGTGACAGCTTATATATGATTAGTTGCCAGCCATGTCCGAAACCGAGCTGAAATTCGTCATAGACAAGGCGACAGCCAAGAAGCTTCGCGCCCGTTTGCGCGAGTATAATGACGGTCAACGGCGCGCGGTTACGAAAAAGCTCCACAGTGTCTATTTCGATACGCCAAACCAGGCGCTGCACAATGCCGGATTTTCGGTGCGCCTGCGTCGCGATGGTTCCAAATGGATACAGACCGTCAAAACGCGAATGCCTATGAAAAGCGGCCTTTCGCAGGTCGACGAATATGAATGCGACGTGCCCGGAAAGCGCCTGAAGCTGGAGGCCGTGTCAGACAAGGCGGCGCGCAAACGCATCGCCGATCTGACCGCCGGCAAATCGCTGAGACCTGTCTGCGAAACGGTGATGAAACGCACCGCCGGCCTGGTTTCCGACGGTAACGGAACCAGGGCGGAGGTCGCGATCGATGGCGGCAAGATTATCGCCGGCACCCGAAGCGTCGGGTTCAGCGAGGCGGAGATCGAACTGCGGGAGGGAGAGGTCGGTTCGCTGTACGGATTGGCCGATGAACTTATCTCGGGACACCGATTTGCATTTTCACGCCTGTCGAAGTCCGATCGCGGCTATCTGCTGGCGGCGGAGGGACGAATCGAGGAGACATCCGTACCCCAGGGTGCCGTCACCGTGGCGCTGACGCCGGATCAGAAGGTTTCGTCCGCGCGGCGTGCCGTGTTGCGGGAATGCCTGGATCAGATCTCGAGCAATATCGAGGTCGTTACATCCGGCAGTGATCCGGAAGGACCTCATCAACTCAGGATCGGCTTGCGCCGCCTCAGATGTGCCCTGTCGATCTTCCATTCCGAAATGCAGGCCGAGAAAGTCCGTACGCTGGAAAAACAGGCCAGATGGCTGGGGCGCAAGGTTGGTCCGTTGCGTGATCGGGATGTGGCCGCGGACGACATCATTGCGCCGCTCGTACATGCGTTTCCACAAGAGCGCGGATTCGCCGTGTTGTTGAACGCCGTGGTTGGTGATGCCGCCCGATACCGCAAGAAAGTCCGCAAAACGCTTGCCCGCCGCCGTACCGGTTCCTTCCTGCTGGACCTCGCCCGCATCAGCGAGACGGTTTCCGATGGCGTGCCGGCCAAATCACCCACGACAAAAGAACTGGCGTCCGCCGCGCTCGCCGACAATTGGGATAGCGTCGTCGCCGGCGCCGGAAGGATCGAGCGGCTGACGGTTGATGAGCGTCACCATCTTCGCAAGAAGCTCAAGCAACTGCGCTATGTCGCCGAATTCTCACTGCCGCTTTTTGAAGGCAGGGACGGTGCGCGCTTTGTCCGGCGGCTGAAGAAACTGCAGACGCTGTTCGGCGATCTCAATGACGCGGCCATGATCGGCCATCTTTTTGACGAGGGCGGCGTTCCCGGGTGTGATGGGCAGGACGCGCAACGGGCGGTCGGGCTGGTTATCGGCGCCCGCCTGTCAAAAGCCAAGAAAGACTGGAAACGGGCACGCAAGAAATGGAGCAAACTGGAAGCTATGGGGCCATTCTGGGAATAGCACGAGATCGCTCGTAGTCGCCGCGGGGCGGCACTGCGCGATCCCGATTTGATGTTTGTTTTCAAGCAGCAATATCGAACTCATGATTCATTTTCTTTATGCCGCTACCGGCTCGCGCTTTTGGCGCGTTTGCGCTGGCGTTCGCGCCACACGATCGCCAGCCCGCCGCCGACGATCAGGAAAACGCCCGGTATCAGCCGGTCGAACGGCGCTTCGGCGAAAACGATCCAGCCGATTACGAAGGAAAACGGAATGCCGAAATATTCGAACGGCGACAGATTGCTGGGCTCGGTGAGCCGGTAGGCGGAAATCAGGCAGAACACCGCCAGTCCGCCCGCCGTCCCCATGGCCAGCATCAATATCCAGTCCTGCGCGGTGACGATCGGCACGTATTCGGTCGTGGTCAACAGCAGGACCGTCGAGCCGGCAAGCGCGCTGACAAGTGAATAAAGGTTGATCAGCGCCGTCGACGTGGATGCGCCGAACAGTTTGGCACTGACGCTGTTGCAGGCATAACCGAACGCTGCGATCAGCGGCAGCACCGCATACCAGTTGAACACGTCGCCGGCAGGCCGCATCACCAGGACGACGCCGCCAAATCCGGCGACCACCGCCGCCCAGCGCACCCATCCGACACTGAGGCCAAGCAACGGCACCGACAGGGCGGAGACGAACAGCGGACCGGAAAAGGCAATCGCCGTGGCGGTGGCGAATTCCATCCGGGTCAGCGCCAGGTAGAAACAGAACTGCGCACCGGTGACGAACAGGCCGCGCAAGACCGCCAGCTTCCAGCGTTCGATTCCGAGCGGCCTTCCGGCCTCATGCCAGCTTTTCGAGTACCACAGCACCAGCACGCTCGGCACCAGGCCGAACAGGTTGCGGAACACCGACAATTGTTGCGGCGGATAGCGGTCGCCGAGGAACTTGATGATCGCCCCCATGAGGTCGAACAGCAGGATCGCCAGCAGGATGATCGCCACGGCGCGCACAAAGGGGGATGCTGGGGACCGGATCGACAATGGCGGAGCCTCGAAAATGCCAAGCGATCAGGCCTTGGCGGGAGAAGTCAACTGGTGAACGGTGCCATGACCGATCAGCGAGATCCGTGTCCGGGCAATACAGGACGGAAGTTGTTGTTGAGCCTTGTCTTAGAACACCAGGTTCAGCATCGCCAGCGAAACCACCAGGAACAGCACCGTCATGATGCCGCCGCTCTTGACGAAATCGGTGACCTTGTAGCCGGCCGGTCCCATGATCAGCGCATTGACCTGATGGGTCGGGATGATGAACGAATTCGACGTCGAGATCGCCACGGTGAGCGCGAACACCGCCGGATTGCCGCCGGCGGCAATGGCGATCGACACCGCCAAAGGTACCAGCAGCACCGTGGCGCCGACATTCGACATTACCAGCGAGAACGCCGTCGCCAGGATGGCGATGCCGGCCTGTAGCGCCCAGATCGGCCAGCCGTCGAGAATGATCAGGATCTGCTGGGCGATCCATTCGGCAGTGCCGGTGTTCTGCACCGCCTGGCCGAGCGGGATCAGACAGGCGAGCAGAAACACCGTGTTCCAGCCCACTGCGCGATAAGCCTCGTCGATGCTCAGCACGCGGGCGAGCAGCATGCCGACCGCGCCGGTCAACAGGCACAGCGACAGGCGCACATCGGTAAACAGGATCATCGAGATCGACGTGAGGAAAAACACCAGCGCCCAGCCGACCTTGTGCGGGCGCAGTTCCTCCTGCGGGAAATCCGAGGTCACGACGACGAAATCGCGGTCGCGCTTCAGCCGGGTCAGATTGTCCCAGCGCGTGTGCGCCACCAGCATGTCGCCAGCCTGGAACTTGACCAGCCCGATCGCCGTCGGCTCATGGTCGTCGGTGGCGACGTGGCTGAGCGTATCCTCGCCGCGGTGGATGGCCAGCAGGCTCAGACCATAGGTCTTGCGCAGCAAAAGGTCGCGCGGCGACTTGCCGATCAGCTTGGAATCAGGAGGAATGACCAGTTCGGCGATGCCGGCGTTTGTCGGCGCGAATTCCTCGGTGAACGCATCAAGCTTGGGCCGCATGTGCAGCCCGTTATCGTGGGCGAATTTCTGCACCACCGCATGCTTTCCGATGATCGCCAGCCGGCACGGTGCGGCGATCTCGGCGGTCAGGATCTGCACCATCGACACCTTGCCGTGATAGAAGGTGGAGATGATGTAGATGTTGTTTTCGAAATTGATGTCGGCCAGCTGCTTGCCGACCAGCGGCGAATTGTCAGGCACGTCGATCTCGAACACCGAGGCGCGCAGCCCGTAGACCCGCTGCAGGTAATCTGACATGCCGCGACCCGAGGTGACGTCGACCTTCGACGAACTTCCCGGCAGCACCCAGCGTCCCAGCACCAGGAAATAGACGATGCCGGTGACGATCAATGCCATGCCGATCGGGGTTACCGAAAACAGCGAGAACGTCTCCATCTTCTGGCCCTCGGCCAGGCCGGTATTGGCGGTCTGGATCAGGTCGTTGAGCAGGATCAGCGGCGACGAGCCGACCATGGTCATGGTGCCGCCGAGGATGGCGCAGAAGCCCATCGGCATCAAAAGCCGCGACAGCGGAATCCCGGTGCGCGCCGAGATGCGGCTGACGACCGGCAGGAACAGGGCCGCCGCACCGACATTCTGCAGGAACGACGAGATCACCCCGACCGTGCCCGAGACGATCGGCAACACGCGCACCTCGGTGGTGCCGCCGCGTTTGAGGATCGTCGCCGCCACCTTGTTCATGATGCCGGTCTTGTCGAGCCCGGCGCCGACGATCATCACCGCGATGATCGAGATCACCGCATTGGAGGCAAATCCGTCGAACAGGTGGCTGACATCGGCGATGTTCGACAGGCCGGGCAGGTAGCTCAGGATTCCCAGCAGCACCAGCACCAGGATGGCGGCGAGGTCGATGCGGATGATTTCGGAAACGAACAGGAACACCGTAAACGCCAGCGCGGCGACCACCACACCCATCTCGAAGGTGAATGCCAGTTGTTCCATCGCCGCAGCCCTCCCGGCCCGGTCGAGACGGACCCTGATTTGACTGCTCCACCCCACCGGCGAAAGGATGAACTCCGCCCAATCGCAAGGCGCGATTTGGAGCATGATTTCAAAGCTTAACGGGATTTGCCGGAATCGCAAATTTCACTGCAAAATGCCTCACTCCCTACAGCCGAGTTAAGAATTGTCCGCCGCCTCCGATCCCGGGCAGGGCGCAAGAGCATCCGACATGTGATAGTTTAGCTGATTATAATTTTAAGCGCGCGGTTTGCGGCGCGCACCAGGGAGGGGTGAGCCATGAAATCCGTTTTTGTGATCGCGGCATTGGCGGCCGGTCTCGTCTTCATGCCGGCGCCGGCTGCTCTGGCGGCCTGCAAACCGGTGCTGAAGCAAAAGAAGGTCCAGTTGACCGAGGCCCAGGCGCGCAAGGCGGCGATCGCCGCCTGGTCGGCGACGGCAAAGCGCAAGCATGGCGCGGGCTTCGCCAGCTGGAGCAAGGCCGGCGACAAGAAGATGAACTGCAAACAGATTCAGGCCGCCAAGCGCCAGCAGCAATTATGCGTCGCCATCGGCAGGCCCTGTTCGAATTGATCGCGCTTTAGCGGGGCGGTTGCGCTGTCATGCCCAAATGGATGATCCGGTGGATCAGCCATTTGAGCGTATTCCTGTTGCGTGGCAAGCGAGCGGCTATTCCTTGGGCGCGCGGAAATCGTCGTGGCATCCCTTGCAGCCGCCGCCGACAGCGCCGATGTTCGCGCGCACGGCGTCAAGGCCGTTGCCCGCCGCCGCCGCCATTTTAGCGGTCGCTTCCTTCAGTGCCGCGCCTTTTTCGGCAATCTTCGGATAGGTCGTCCAGATTTCGGCCTTGGCCCAGGTCATTTCCTTGTTTGCATCCATGTCCGAACCTTGAGGCCACATCGCGCCGCCGTTCATGTTGGCCAGCGCATCCAGATTGGCCGCCGCGGCGCTGGCGACATCGGCATTATAGTCCATCTCGCCCTTTGCCATGGCGCCGAGGATGCCGATGTTGAACGAGTAGAGCTGCATCGATGCCTGGCGGGCCTTGATCTGTTTGTCGAAGTCGCCGGCTGCGACCGCCGATGTCAGGTTGATTGCGAACAGGGCGGACAATGCCGCGGTCAGCACTTTTTTCATTTCGTGTTCCCTCCGGAGGACATGAGATTGGGAGCGGAATTATGGACCAGACCGCAATGTTGTAAATTGAGCAATTCAGCTGCTAGAGTGTGCGTAAATGCACAACATGCGATGGGCCGATTTCGAATATGTCCTGGCCGTTGCCGGCAGTGGTTCGGTTGCGGCGGCCGCGCGTGTCCTCGGCGTGAACCACACGACGGTCATGCGGCGGGTGCAGGCCTTCGAGGACCAGGTGAACATCAAGATCTTCGAGCGCCTGCGCTCCGGTTACAAGACCACACCGGAGGGCAAGATGTTCCTCGATGCAGCGGCATCGATCGAGACCATCATCTCCGATCTCGACCGCAAGATTGCCGGTGGCGACCGGAGCGTCGCGGGCACGCTTTCGGTAACGGCCACGGATTCGGTTTTTCCCGTCATCGCGGCCAACATGAACGAGTTCTACAACGCCCATCCGAACATCGTTGTCGATATCGTGATTACCAACGACCGGCTGGATCTCGACAAGCGCGATGCCGACATCGCCATTCGCGCGTCCATCAATCCGCCTGACCATCTGGTGGGCCGCAAGGCCTGCAACGTCCAGTTTGGCATCTTCGCGACGAAAAAGCTGGCCGCTGAAACCACCCTGGTGCAGCTTGAAAAGCGCCGTTGGCTTGGATTGGAATACCCATTGACCGCTTCGGTCGCCGGTGACTGGATGGACCGGCAGATAAGTCCGGAAAACATCGTCATGCGCTCGAGCAGCTTCGTCGCGTTGTGCGCCTTGGCAGAAAACGGCCTGGGCCATGTTCTGCTGCCCACCCATCTGGGAGACAACTCAAAACAACTTGTCAGAGTGCCCAATGACTACAAGCTGCCGGCGGCCGGATTGTGGCTGCTATCCCATCAGGACGTCCTGCGCTCGCCCCGGGTGCGCATCGGAACGGACTTCCTCTATCGCGTCCTGAGGTCCAAGCGCGGCGCCTTCGAAGGAACGGCGATACGCTAGGTCAGGACCCTGGGCCGGTGAGCTTGCCCCGTCACTTCAGCCGCGCTTTGCCGCCCTCGCCGGTCAGTTTCTGCGGCATCGCCCGCGCCTTTCGCGCCCGCTCCCATTCGGCGGCGATGCGGTGCATCTCGGCGCGCGTCAGTTCGCGGATGCGCTCGTCACTCAACAGTGACCCGGCTTCGATCTTTTCCACCGCCCGCATGTCGGCGCGGTGCGAAAGCACCAGCCAGGTGAACAGACCGGCATAGCCGGGAATGGCCAGCAGCACGACGGCCTTGACCCAGTCCGACGTCGACCGCCAGGTGACGAGCAGGTCTTGCAGGAATGAGTATTCGTCCAAGGTTTGTCTCCGTTTTGTTTTCGCAACTCCTTCGCCCCCCTTGAGGGGGGTGAGGCCCGGTTCGCGGAACGCGAATGGAAAGCAACGCTTTCCAAGGGATGAACGCCCGAAGCGCGCTTGGCGCGAGGGCTTTGATCATCGCTCCGCCGGGTCCCCATTGCCTGCGGCAATGTCCCGGCGTTCGTCCGCTTATCGATGATTCGCCGGATCATCGATTTGGGCCTGACGGCCCAACCAGCGCCTCACCCCCCTCAAGGGGGGCGAAGGTGCGCGCCCGCCACGTCACAGGAAGGGGAACAGCGCCCCCATTCCACTGTCCCCCTCCCGCTCTTTCCCGGCACCGGCCTTTTGGGGGGAACGGTATCGGAAAAAAGAGCCACGGTTTCCTCTCCCGCCGAGCTTCGCGTGCACGAAGGTCCAGCGGCATGAACAGCCCCGGAAAAACGAAAACGGCCGCTCGGGCAAAAACCCAAGCAGCCGGGGAGTTGATAAACCGCCGTCAGACGGCCGCATTGGCCTTTAGGCAAAGCCCTGAACATGCGCCAATGCCTCCCCGACCCCTAGGAAATCGAGGAGACACCATTTAACGGCTGATGTCAGCCGCTGACGGTGGGGTTATCACGCCCCTTGGAGCAGGCGAGGCCCACTCCATCTTCGACTATAGCGTGTATGACGGTAGAGGGGAAGGGGGAAGTGGGAGAATTGGGAATAGTGGTTTCGGCTCACAGCCGACCTCCGGCGAAAACCTGCGATACTGCATTGCGGACCAATTCCCTATTCGAGGGGCGCGCGTTCAATTTGGAGCATAGGTCAGATTCGACTATCATAAATCGAAGGGTTTACCGAATTCATGTCAGAGAGTTAGGAGTGTACCTTGATCGTCCAGCCCTCACTCTTGAAGGCCGATGCTTATCGGATTCGATCCAAAGTTTTCGTTTGCGGACCGGGTTATTCTTCAGGGAACATCGTGGTTCGCGATTTGGCGCGTGATGCTCTTCTTTCGGTACCCAATGTCGATGCGATTTATGGGGAGGATATTGAAAAGCAATTACAATACAAACAACAGGGTACCGACCTACAAACGCTTGAAGCTCGATTTGCGCACGATGTTGACTTCACACTATTGATCCTCGAATCTCCCGGTTCCATAGCTGAACTTGGTACATTTACACAGCTGCCCGGAATACGCGAGCGACTAATTGTTCTGCTTTCAAACCAATTTTATCGTACTGAAAGTTACATTGCCAGAGGACCATTAAGTCTTCTTACTAATTCTAATCCAAATAGTGTTATTTACTTTGACCCTAATAAAAGTAAAGATATGATTGAAAGAGTTCGATATCCGTTGACATTTTATAAATACGCACACTATCTCAAACGTTTTGATTACTTGTACAATACAAGATTGCGATATCAGAAGCAGGCTGGAGGTTATTCGTCTTATATAACTCCAATACGTACAATGTATAACATGGCGGTCACCTTGATTTCGGTGCTCGTCGGAGAGCGCCCAAATTATGCAGATTTACTCTTGTTGTCAGGCCTTGCACCGAAGCAGCTGAATGGAGCACTACATAGTTTAATCTCATTGGAGAAAGTCGGTAAGGTTGGTTCTGGTCGGTATAAATCAATGACAGGATTCCAAGAAGAGCTGTTTGAACCCTTCAGTTCGACCGCAATAAGCAGATTACGTGCCGAAACACTAGCCACAGCTTGACATATTGCAGTCCGCGCATAGTCTGGCCGAATTCCTAGCAAATCCCCTTTGGGGAGACGCAATGTAATCGTTGCGGGCACGCGAAGTACGCAGAAGCCTGCCAGAAAATCGACACAAAAGAGCTCTTCGCACTTTTGCGCGATTATCTGGCATCGATTGAGAGCAGAAGTAGGAATGAGTGCAGCGGGGCAATGTAAGGATCTAGTCTCAACGGCTGATTACTTGGGTTTTGCCCCGCAGCACATCTTCTATCTGGTTGGAGATCCGAGTCGACACTACGTCCGTATTGAGATACCGAAAAACTCAAACCCAGACGAAGTTCGCGAAATTGATATTCCAAGTTTGGAATTAAAGGGTATTCAACGAGCAATTCACCGAAAGGTTTTGGCGGAAGTTCCGGTCGGTGACGCTACACACTCTTACGTGCCCGGTCGTTCGATACTGACAGCGGCGAAACAACTATGTCCCGCGAAAGCAGTACTCAAGGTGGACATTCAGGACTTTTTCCCGTCGATCACTTTCAAAAGGGTTTTAGGTTTGTTTAAGTCGCTGGATTTTAACGACAAAACTGCGTTCGTCCTCACTCGACTTACGACAATGGACAATCGAATTGCCCAAGGTGCGCCGACAAGCCCCACTATTTCTAATCTTATTGTTCGCAGCCTGGACAAACGACTTTTAAATCTCGCGGCTAAATGGGAGCTAGGATATGTACGTTACAGTGATGACATGTTTTTTTATAAGGATAAGAACTTTAACCACTCGAGGTTAGCGCAGATTGTCTACGAGGTGGTGAAGCGAAGCGGATTTGATGCAAATACCGAAAAAACAAGGTACCATCCCAATGGATTGCCCCGAATAACTTTGGGCTTGCTCACGCATGGTGATCACCCGAGAATTCCTGGTCCGCAACGGCGGGTTTATAGGTCTCTATTTTTCAAGGCGTCGCGGAATATCCATTGGGCATACAAGAATCAGGAACACCTTCGTGGAGTTCTCGAATGGTATAAATCTGTTAATGGCCGAGACGATACCTACCTTAACTATCGCTCAATATTAGATAATGTAGCCCGACTTCGCCTCCACGATTCCTATCAAAGTAGGTGACAGCGATCTCACTGAGCCTCCCCGATTGCATTGGTCCACCCTATTGTTGAGCGTATCGAAGGGCCAGCGTTCGAGGCTTCGGTGCCAGTTTCTTGCCACGCAGAATGTCCCACAATGCGGCCTCGGCGTCGGTCGGCGCATTGCGCATCGCGCGGGCGAATTGGCGCATGCGTGGTTGGACAGTTTTGCGCATTTGATGTTTCCCCCCTCTGGCAAATTCTAAGGGTTAGCTGCGCTAACGCCATAACCCAGCCCTAAGCCCTCGCGCCAAGCGCGCTTCGGGCGTTCATCCCTTGAAAAGCGTTGCTTTCCATTCGCGTTCCGCGAACCGGGCCTCACCCCCCTCAAGGGGGCGAAAAGGGAAAATCTTATCCACGCTTCCAAACCCTGCCTTACCCTGTCCGGTTAAACGGAAAGGCGACCATGGACTGGGAATTGGCAATCAGGAAAAACCGGCAGGCGCTGGCGATGATCATCGCCGGTCTGATCGCCCTGGTCGACGGCGCCGAGATGCTGCCGCGGCCGCTGCACCGCTTCGTCTGCCGCGTTTTGCGGCCGGCGGAATCGGCCTTGCGCCGGCTGATCGTCATCGTCGCGGCAGGTCTGCGCCGAAAGGCCGACCCAGCCGAAAAGGGCGCGGCGGACAAACGGCCGCTGCCGGATTTTTCAAGTTTTTCCCGTGGACAAAACCGGGCTGCCTTCGCGCTGATCGACCCGCGCAAATCTTTCGGCGGGTCCGGCCGGGTGTTTCGCCTGCCGGTACCGGCTGGCGCGCTGCCGCAGATTTCCGTGCCGGGGCTGACGGATCGCATTGAGTGGACAAAACCCGATGACCGGCTGGAGGCGAAAACGCTCAGCCGCCGCATCGAAAAACTCGAGCGCGCGCTCAAAACCCTGCCGCGCCAGGCAAGGCGGCTGAACCGGCTGATGCTGCGGCGCGCCAAGGCAAAACCCGGCCCCGGACGGGTCGGGCCGATCCGCCCCGGCCATCCGCCGGGCCATAAAAAACACCCGCGCCATCCGGTCGACGATCTTCTGCGCGATTGTCACGCACTGGCGTGGAATTGCGGGCTGCCATAATTCCCCCACTTGCCACGAATCACCGTAACCGCTAACCCGCCAGCCATGGGGAAAAGCCTTGTTCCGCCGGGCGGCGGCGATGAAAACGAAATCGAAGCGGTCGATCTGAAAGCCGCACTGGAAGAGCGCTATCTCGCCTATGCGCTGTCCACGATCATGCACCGCGCGCTGCCCGATGTGCGCGACGGGCTGAAACCCGTGCACCGGCGCATCCTGCACGCCATGCGTATCCTGCGGCTCAATCCCAACGACGCCTACAAGAAATGCGCCCGCATCGTCGGCGACGTCATCGGCAAGTTCCACCCGCATGGCGACCAGGCGGTCTATGACGCGCTGGTCCGGCTGGCGCAGGATTTTTCCGTCCGCTACCCGCTGATCGACGGCCAGGGCAATTTCGGCAATATCGACGGCGACAATGCCGCCGCCTACCGCTACACCGAAGCGCGGATGACCGAAGTGTCGGTCGAGCTGCTCGAGGGCATCACCGAGGACGCCGTCGATTTCCGCCCCACCTATAATGAGGAGGACGAGGAGCCGGTCGTCCTGCCGGGTGCCTTTCCCAACCTGTTGGCCAACGGTTCGTCGGGCATCGCCGTCGGCATGGCGACATCGATCCCGCCGCACAATGCCGCCGAACTGTGCGACGCGGCACTGCATCTGATCAAGCACCCCAACGCCACCATCGAAAAGCTGGTCGGCATGGTGCCGGGGCCGGATTTCCCCACCGGCGGCACGATTGTCGATGACCGCGCCTCGATCCTCGAGGCCTATACAACCGGCCGCGGCGGCTTTCGCGTGCGCGCCCGCTGGCAGCAGGAAGACCAGGGCAGGGGCACCTGGGTGATCGCGGTCACCGAAATTCCCTACCAGGTGCAGAAGTCGCGGCTGATCGAGAAGATCGCCGAACTGCTGATCGCCAAGAAACTGCCGTTGCTCGAGGACATCCGCGACGAGAGCGCGGAAGATATCCGCGTCGTGCTGGTGCCGAAGAGCCGCTCGGTCGATCCCGGCGTGCTGATGGAATCGCTGTTCAAGCTCACCGACCTGGAAAACCGCATCCCGCTCAACATGAACGTGCTGTCGCGCGGCAAGGTGCCCAATGTGCTGTCGCTGCGCGACGTGCTGCGCGAATGGCTCGACCACCGCCGCCAGGTGCTGCTGCGCCGCTCGCGCCACCGGCTCGGCCAGATCGAACACCGCCTCGAAGTGCTCGGCGGCTATCTCGCCGCCTATCTCAATATCGACGAGGTGATTAGAATCATCCGCGAGGAGGACGAGCCGAAAAAGGTGATGATGGTCCGCTTCGAGCTGACCGACGTGCAGGCCGAGGCGATCCTCAACATGCGCCTGCGGGCGTTGCGCAAGCTCGAAGAGTTCGAGATTCGCAAGGAGTTCGACGGGCTGACCGCCGAGAAGGCCGAGATCGAGACGCTGCTGGCATCGGAGGAGATGCAGTGGCAGACGATCGCCTGGCAGATCGGCGAGGTGAAGAAGAAATTCTCCAAGGACACCGAGCTGGGCGCCCGGCGCACCGATTTCGGCGAGGCGCCGGAGCACGATATCGAGGCCATCCAGCAGGCGATGATCGAAAAGGAGCCGGTCACCGTCGTGGTTTCCGAAAAGGGCTGGCTCAGGGCGATGAAGGGCCATCTGTCGGATTATTCGGCGCTGTCATTCAAGGAGGGCGACAAGCTGAAGCTCGCCTTCCATGCGCTGACCACCGACAAGGTGCTGATCTTCACCACCGGCGGCAAGATCTACACCATCGGCGCCGACCGGCTGCCCGGCGGGCGCGGCCATGGCGAGCCGGTGCGCATCATCGTCGACATGGACAACGACCAGGATATCGTCACCTGCTTCGTGCATGATCCCCGGCGCAGGCTGCTGCTCGCCTCGCATACCGGCAACGGCTTCATCGTGCCGGAGGGCGATGTCGTCGCCAACACCCGCAAGGGCAAGCAGGTGATGAACATCAAGGCGCCGGACGAGGCCAAGCATTGTGTGCCGGTGGCCGGCGATCACCTCGCCATCGTCGGGTCGAACCGCAAGATGCTGATCTTCCCGCTGGCCGACATTCCCGAAATGACCCGCGGCAAGGGCGTGCGCCTGCAGAAATACAAGGATGGCGGCGTCCGGGACATCAAGACGTTCACACTTGCAGACGGCCTGTCGTGGCACGATTCCGCCGACCGCACCTTTACCAAGGATGCAAGCGAGCTTGCCGAATGGATCGGCGCCCGCGCCGCCGCCGGCCGCATCGTGCCCAAGGGCTTCCCGCGTTCGGGAAAGTTCAGCTGACGCTTACGCGAAGTTGATTTGTCCGCGAGCAGGCCGCTCGGCTAGCGTGGCCGCATGATGATCCGGATTGTCCTAGTCCTTGCTGCACTCGCCGTTTTCGGCCCGGCCGAACCGGCGATGGCCAACGGCCGCGATTGGCAAAGCTTGCAAGGTTTGCTGACCGATCAGCCGGCAATTGGCGGACAAACTGCCAGTCCGGTTCCGGTGAAAGGTCCCGTTGTCGTGACGTTCTTTGCCTCCTGGTGTCCGCCGTGCACCGACGAGTTTTCCCATCTGAACGAACTGGTCGAGCGTGAGGGCGAAGGCGTGTCGGTGCTGGCGATCAACCTGTTTGAGGATTTCGGCGGCAAGAAGAACCCGGCACGGATGACCCGGTTCGTCGAGCGGACGGCGCCGCGCTTCAACCTGATCGAGGGTTCGGAAGCCATCCGAATGGCCTTCGGCGACATCGACCGCATTCCCACCGTCGTGGTCTATGGCAGGTCGGGCCGCGAAGTCTGGCGTTTCGTGCACGAGCGCGGTGCCGAAAAAACCCACGCGACGCTGGAGGACCTGGCCGCAGCGCTGGAATTGGCGCGCGCCGACTGAGGCTTCAGACTGAACGCGTGATCCCGCCATCCACGCGGATATTCTGGCCGGTGATATAGCTTGATTTGGCGGATGCCAGAAACGCGATCAGCTCGGAAACTTCGCGCACATCGCCATATCGGCCCATGGGAATGCGCTCGCGCCGCTCATCAGCCTCCGGCAGGCTGTTGATGAAGCCCGGCAGCACGTTGTTCATGCGGATATTGTCGGCGGCGTACTTGTCGGTGAACAGCTTGGTAAACGCCGCAAGCCCGGCCCTGAATACGCCGGAAGTGGGAAATGTCGCCTCCGGTTCGAACGTTGCGTATGTTGAGATGTTAACGATCGATCCGGCGCCCTGTTTCTGCATGATCGGAGTGACAAGCCGGGTCATGCGAATGACATTGAGCAGGTAGACTTCCATGCCGGCATGCCAGTCTTCGTCGGAGATCGACAGCACATCGCCCTTCGGCCCGTGGCCGGCGCCGTTGATAACCGCGTCGATGCGGCCCCAGCGTTCCATCGTGCCGTCGACCAGGCGTGTCAGGTCATCGGGTTCCTGGTTCGAGCCGGTGACACCGAAGCCGCCCATCTCTTCGGCCAGCGCCTCGCCCTTTCCGGAGGACGACAGGATGGCGATCTCAAAACCGTCCTCTCTCAGTTTCTTGGCCGCATCGGCGCCCATGCCGCTGCCGCCGCCGACAATAATCGCCACTCTGGTTTCTGCCATGAAATGCTCTCCTTGATGCGCTGTGTGTAGCGCATTGGACGTAAACCAAATCCGGTTCAATCAATATCCTTTGATGTGTCAGGTCAATTTCGCTTAACCGATCACTAACCATCAAAGGCGACTGCAGTGCCAAACGGGCGAATACATCAGCATTCACGAATAAATGACCGCTTCGATCGTTGACAGAGCGAACGTTCACTCTCATATACGCGAATGAACGTTCGCTCTTTTGAGGCCGGATATGGAAGACACAGCCACATTGAACACGCCTGCGCCCGATGAGGCATCGCCGCCGGTGTCGAGGGCCAAACGGCGCGAGGCCCAGACCGCGCGCATCATGGACGCCGCAAAGAAGTGCTTTGTACGCTCCGGATTTCAGGGCGCCTCAATGAATGAAATCTGCCGCGAAGCCGACATGAGCCCCGGGGCGCTGTACCGCTATTTCCCGTCCAAGGAAGCCATTATCGAGGCCATTGCCGAGGCCGACAGGGCAGAGGATGCCGAGATGCTCGAGCGAATGCTCGATAATCCCGACGTTGTCGACGGGTTCGTATCGGCGGCGATCGCCCATCTCAAACATGTTCACAACAGCGGCGCGGCACCCTTGTTCACCGAAGTTCGGGCCGAAGGCATGCGCAACGAGGCGGTCCGCAAGTGCTGCGAAGCGTCCATGCAGCATGTGGGCAATTCAATCCGCAATTACCTGCAATCGGCGATCGACCGCGGCGAAATCAATCCGCGCGCACCGCTGGATATTCTTCTTCCGGTGATGATGGCGATCGGCGAGGGCCTGGTGCTGGCAGACCTGCCTGCCAAGGGTATCCCGGTCTCTGAAATCGAAAAACTGATGAGAGCAGCGGTAGCTGCCAATTTGCGTCCGGTCGGCAAGCAGCCGAATTCGGTTGGGGAGTGACAAGACAATGCGTTCCATCGTCCCGTTATTTTTGATCGCGGCAGGCGCGTTGCTGTTATTTGCCGCGCAGTCCATTGCTGCCGATTCTAAAACCGCAGCCATTGTCGAACAGCCCGCGCCGGCTATTCGCGTCGTTGCCGCCGAGCGCCGGGAACTCGTCGAATATCTCCACGTTAACGGCACCGTACTGGCGCGTCAGGAAGCCATCGTCAGTACCGATCTGAATGGATTGACCGTGATGACGCTGCAATCTGACCGCGGCGACCGCATTGAAAAGGGCCAGGTTCTGGCAACGCTCGACCGTACGCCGCTGGAAGTGCAGGCCGCCCAGATCGCCGCAAACCGGGCTCAGGCCCAGGCAGGTGTCGCGCAGGCGCAGTCACAAATTGCCGATGCCGAGATTGCGGTCAGGCAGGCGTTTGAGACCTGGGAACGGGTGCAGGCGCTGAAGAAGAAGGGGCATGCAACACAGGCCCAGTTGGACAACGCCGTTAACGCGCATGATAGCGCCAAGGCGCGGCTCAATACCGCCCATATGGCGTTGAAATCGGCCGAAGCGCAGATCGGCGTGGTCGATGCGCAGATGCGCGATATCGAGGTGAAACTGGCAAAGACCGAGATCAAGGCGCCGGCCGCCGGGGTGATTCTGGCGCGCAACGCGACACTCGGCGGCGTCGTCTCCGCTCAAAGCGGTGCGCTGTTCCGGATTACCATCGACAATGATCTGGAACTTGCCGCCGATGTCGCCGAGACATCTTTGCCGCGTTTGGCCGAAGGCCTGTCCGTCGACGTTGTTGTTGCCGGCGCGCAAATGCCTCTCATGGGAGAAATCCGTCTAATCGCTCCGGAAGTCGATCAACGCACAAGGCTTGGTCGCGTCCGCATCAAACTGCCAGAAGACGACAATGTGCGCGTTGGAAATTTCGCATCCGGTAAAGTCGAGATATCGCGAACCGATGGCGTTGCCGTCCCGGCAAGTGCGGTGGTCTATCGCGGTCCTGATGCGTTCCTGCAAAAGGTTGAAAACGATGTCGTCTCCACGGTTCCCGTCAAGCTTGGCGCGCGCACCCAGGGTTATGTCCAGGTGATCGAGGGCATTTCGGCGGGCGATGAGGTGGTTCACCGTGCCGGCACGTTCGTTGCCGACGGCGACCGGGTGCTGGCCGTGCGCGAAGAGAAAACCGGAGCGCTCGGTCAATGAACTGGAACATTTCTGCCTGGTCGATCCGCAATCCGGTCGCGCCGATACTGTTGTTCATTGTGCTGCTCGTCCTTGGCGCGATGAGTTTTTCGACGCTGCCGGTCACGCGCTTTCCCAACATCGATGTCCCCATCGTTGCCGTGACAGTGACTGATCCCGGCGTTGCGCCGTCCGAACTCGAAACGCAGATCGCCAAACGCATTGAGGATGCGGTCGCCAATGTCACAGGTGTCAAGAATGTCACGACAAACCTGACCGAAGGCACCTCGACGACAATCATAGAATTCCGGCTTGAAGTTGAAACGCAGATCGCCGTCAACGACGTCAAGGATGCGGTCGAGCGCATCCGCTCTGACCTGCCGGCAACCGCCAATGAACCGTTGATCAACCGCATCGACGTCGAGGGCCAGGCGATCCTGACCTATGCGGTCTCGGCGCCTGCAATGACGCTTGAACAGCTGTCCTGGTATGTCGATGACGTGGTCATCCGCAAACTGCAGGGATTGAAGGGCGTCGCCCGGGTCGACCGCTACGGTGGTGTCGACCGCGAAATCCAGGTCGAACTTGATCCCGGCCGGCTGAACGCGCTCGGCGTATCCGCCGGCGATGTCAACCGGGCGCTGCGGGCGGCAAACGTCGATCTGACCGGTGGCGGCAGCGATATCGGCAATCGGGCCCAGTCGATCCGCACCCTGGGTCAGGCCGGAACCGTGGAGGATTTACGCGCTCTCGAAATCCCGCTCGGCGGAAGCCGCACTGTGGTTATGGCCGATATTGCGACGGTAACCGACACCTTTGCCGAACCGCGCTCCTTTGCCCGCGTCAATGACAAGACCGTTGTGTCTTTTGGTATTTTCCGGGGCAAGGGCCAGAGCGATGTTGATGTCAACGCCAGAGTTCTGGAGGCAATAAGCCAGCTTCGGTCCGACCGGCCGGACGTTGCAATCAACCTGGTCGACAATTCGGTCGAGTATACGGTCGGCAACTACGATTCAGCGATGACGACGCTTTATGAGGGCGCCGGACTGGCCATCCTCGTCGTGCTGCTGTTCCTGCGCGATTTCCGGGCCACCATCGTCACCGCAATTGCCTTGCCGCTGTCGATCATCCCGGCATTCTGGGTGCTCGACCTGATGGGCTTTTCGCTCAATCTGGTAAGCCTGCTCGGCATTACCCTGGTCACGGGCATTCTCGTCGATGATGCGATCGTTGAGATCGAGAACATCGTCCGCCACATCAAGATGGGCAAGTCGCCCTATCGCGCCGCCCTCGAGGCGGCCGACGAGATCGGTCTTGCGGTGATCGCGATTTCTTTCACCATCATCGCGGTGTTTGCGCCGGTCAGTTTCATGGGCGGCATCGCCGGCCAGTACTTCAAGCAATTCGGCCTGACGGTCGCCGTCGCGGTGTTCTTCTCGCTGCTCGTCGCGCGCCTCATAACGCCGATGATGGCAGCCTATTTCATGCGCAATCACGGCCATCCGGAACCCAAGGACGGCATTCTCATGCGGTTCTACACCTGGTTCCTGGCGGTTACCCTGCGCTTCCGCTGGCTGACGATGATTGCCGGTGTCGCGTTCTTTTCCGGTGCCATCTACGCGACCGGATTTTTGCCGTCGGGTTTTGTGCCAAAGCAGGATGCCAGCCGTATTGTGTTCTCGCTTGAATTGCCGCCGGGCAGTCGCCTGGAGGACACCCGCAAGGTCACAGACCGGGCCACAAATTTGATGCTCGAAGTGCCTCAGGTCGAAAGCGTCTATGTGATCGGCGGATCGAACCCATTGGGCACACTTGAAGTGCGCCGCGCAACGATGGTTGCCGACCTGCAGCACAAGTCCGAGCGTGAGATTTCCCAGTTCGAACTGGAATCGGTTCTGCTCGACAAGCTGGATGCAGTTCCGGATTTGCGCGCCTACTTCGTCAATGACCGCGGCGTGCGCGAACTAGAAATCGGTGTGATGGGAACGGATGGTGCGGCGCTTGATCGCGAAGCGCGCAAGATCCAGTCCGCCATGGCCGCGACCGGCAAATTCCGCGCGATTACGTCCAATGCGGCGCTCGATCGGCCGGAGGTCGTCGTCACGCCTCACATGGACCGTCTGGCCGAATTGGGCCTGTCGACGGCGGCCATCTCGGAGACGCTGCGTATCGCCACCATTGGTGACATTGATGCCAATCTGGCGAAATACACCATCGGCGACCGGCAGATTCCGATCCGCGTACAACTGGCCGAGGCCGCCCGCGACGACATCGACGTGATCCGCACTTTGCCGGTTCCCGCACCGTCGGGCGTCGTCGTGCCGTTGTCGTCGATCGCCGACATCACCTTCAGTCAGGGTCCGTCGTCGATCCAGCGCTTCAACCGCCAGCGCCGCGTCGTGATCGGCGCCGACATGGCCAATGGCGCCGAGATCGGCGAAGGTCTGGCGCTGATCAAGGGATTGCCGGAAGTCACCGGACTTCCCGCCGGATTTTTTATTCAGGAGACCGGCGACGCCGAGGTCATGGGTGAGGTGTTCACCTCGTTTCGTGACGCCATGATCACTGGTTTGATGCTGGTATTCGTCGTCTTGATCCTGCTGTTCGGCTCGGTGTTTCACACCCTGACCATCCTGATGTCGCTGCCGCTTTCGATTGGCGGTGTGGTTGCCGGGCTGTGGCTGACAAACTCGGCGATCTCGATGCCTGTGGTAATTGGAATCCTGATGCTGATGGGTATTGTGACCAAGAACGCCATCATGCTGATCGATTTTGCCATTGAAGAGGTCAAACGCGGCGTATCGCGCAAGGAAGCGATTATCGACGCAGGCCGCAAGCGGGCGCGCCCCATCGTTATGACGACAATTGCCATGTCGGCCGGCATGGTGCCGGCATCGCTGGCGCTGGGCGATGGCGGCGAGTTCCGTGCGCCAATGGCCATTGCCGTGATCGGCGGCCTGCTGGTTTCCACCGTTCTGTCGCTGGTCTTCGTGCCGTCGATCTACACGATGATGGACGATCTCGGCATCCTGATCGCCCGCCTGTTCGGATGGCTGGTCAAACCCAATCCGGTCGATGAACCGACCAGCGGTGATCTGGCGCTGCCTGAAAACGTGCACAAGCTGGAAGAAAAGCGCGCGCCGGTCCAGATCGCTGCCGAGTAAGGTCGGCTCTTGATGCGATAAGCCGTTGCGACCTAGAGCCGTTCATCTTTAGATGGAAGCAGTTTGATGGAATGGATTTTCTGTCTCAGCGAGGAAAACACCGCAAGTGCGATATGCATATCGTGCGAGGATTTTGACGGTGAGGTGTGGTTTATCGGGCTTGCCCGACGGAACGTCCGGTGGACGTTTCGCCAGCCGAACGCCCGAAGGGCCGAGGCGGAAAAGACATCCAAGCCGAACAGGAGAAAACACTGATTTGTCAAAGAAACCACAATCGTTTCAACTTGCTCTTTCGCGTTCTGGACGTTGTCGCGCAAGGCTAGCGGTGCTTGCACCGCGTCGCATTGCGCTCCTCGCCAGACCACGAATTAGCGGCGTTTAAACGATTCCATCTAAAGATGAACGGCTCTAAAGTCGCCGTCCGAACATGCCGCTCGGGGATGGCCGATGTATCAGTTGCAGTTGACCGAATCTCTGGTTGAAGCCCAGGAAGACGAAATCGTCCTGCCGACGACCGTGGGCGGGGTGTTGCGGGAAGCCGCCGGCAGTTATCCCGATTCACCCGCACTGATCGAGGTCACCGAGGACGGTCGCGCGGCGCGCAGCTGGACATACGCACAACTGCTTGCCGACAGCGAGAAACTGGCCACCGCACTTTCGACACGGTTTCGACCCGGCGAGCGGATCACGGTGTGGGCGCCGAATACGCCGGAATGGCTGCTGGTCGAATATGCCTGCGCGCTTGCCGGGCTGGTGCTGGTTACCGCCAATCCGGCCTATCAGGCCAAGGAACTGCGCTACGTGCTCGAGCAATCCGGTTCGGTGGCGCTGTTTTCGGTGGCCGGCTACCGCGGCAATCCAATGGCCGAGATCGGGGCAAAGGCCTGCGCCGGTATCGACGCCATTCGCGAGATCGTCGATCTGGACGACCATGCCGCCCTCTACCGTATCGGCGAAGGCAGACCGCAACTCCCCGACGTCGCGCCTGATGATGCCGCACAGATCCAGTACACCTCCGGCACCACCGGATTTCCCAAGGGAGCGGTCCTGCACCATGCGGGCCTGACCAACAATGCCCGTCTGGTTGCAGAGCGCGCCGGGCTGGGGCAGGACACCGTCTACGCCAACTACATGCCAATGTTCCACACCAGCGGCTGTGGCCTGATCGCGCTGGGATGCGTGCAGATCGCCTGCCGCATGCTCATCGTCAAGGTGTTTGACCCGGCCGCCATTCTCCTGCTGATCGAGAGCCAGCGGGTGACCGCTTTTGTCGGCGTGCCGACGATGATGGTGGCCATGCTGGAAGCGCTCGAGCAGCAGCCGCGCGATGTTTCTTCCATCAAAATGGCGATTTCCGGCGGATCGGTCGTCGCGCCGGAGCTCGTGCGCCGGGTCTGCAGGACGTTCGGTTGCCGCTTCGAAATCGTCTATGGCCAAACCGAGACCTCGCCAGTGCTCACCCAACACTGGCGTGACGATGACCTCGACGATATCTGCAATACGGTCGGCCAACCGCTGCCGCAAACGGCCATCTCGATCCGCAGCGTTGAGGAAAACAAGGTCGTACCGATCGATACGGTCGGCGAGATATGCACCCGCGGCTACGGCAATATGATAGGCTACAATGCCAACCGCCAAGCCACCGACGACACCATCGACGCTGACGGCTGGCTGCATACCGGCGATCTCGGCGCCATGGATTCGCGCGGCTATGTTCGCATCACCGGACGGGTCAAGGAAATGATCATTCGCGGTGGTGAGAACCTGTTTCCCGCCGAGATCGAAAACATCTTGCTTGAGCACCCCGCGGTGGCAGAAGTCGCGGTTGTTGGACTGCCGGATGAAAGATGGGGCGAGATCGTCGCCTGTTTCGTGCGTCCCGAGAGCGGCAACGAGGTCGATCCGCAGGCGCTTCGAAGCCACTGCCGCCGGCACCTGGCACCGCAGAAGACGCCGAGCGTCTGGTTTCGCGTCGATTCCTATCCGCTGACCGGATCGGGCAAGATTCAGCGTTTCGCGCTTCGCGACGGTTATCTGGCCGGCGAATACCGGCCATTGGAGCAAACAGCTTGATCTGCCGGTAAATCGATCAGGTCGGGTGGCGCAGGGTCAGCACGCTCCGTCGTTTTCGTCCGGCATGCAACTGCCACAGCGAATGGGCGATGAGGGTCACGATCAGGATCGCTCCGCCGATGGCACTCTGCCGGCTCGGCACCTCGGCGAAGATCATCCACACCCAAATGGGTGCGAGCACGGTTTCCAACAGATAGAACATCGCCACTTCGGCGCCGGGAATATACTTCGGCGCTGCCGCAAGGCCGAAAAACGATATCGGGATGATGATCATGCCATTGATTAGCAGCCACATCGGCTGTTCAACGCTGTAACCCTGCTGGGCGACAACGACTGCTGCAAGCAGTGCCGGAGCTGCGGCGCCGACAAGCGGGGTGAACCCCATGTCCTTGCCGCTGGCCCGTGTGACGACGATGGCCGCGGCGATGCCCAGCCCGGACAGCAAAGACATCATGTCGCCGAGAAAGTGACCGGCGCCGAGACCTTCTTGAACGATCACCAATACCCCTCCTGCCATCAGGACCATGGCGGCTAGCGTCACCGGCCTTGGCCGCTCACCGAGGAACATCCACGACAGAAGCGCGGCGAACATCGGGTTGAACGCCAGAATGAAAACCAGATTGGCGGTCGTCGTGTTGAACACGGCGATCATGAAGGTGATGGTGCTGAGACCGTAAAGCGCGGTCACCACCCAGCCGGCCACCCCGGGTATGATTTTGGGCGGCTTTCGGCCGGCGAGCCGCATGGCCACGACGAACAACACCACGGTTGCCACGACGATAAGGCTGCGGGTCAGCATCACGGACCAGGTTTCGCCGTCAGCAAGACGCAAAAACGGGATGTCCGCAGTCAGGGCAAGTCCGCCGGTTGCCGCAAGCAGCAAACCTCTCACGTGATCAGGAAGATGGGCGAACAAGCAAACCTCCGAGAAGGGGAACGGCGATCCTGGACGGATTGCTCAATCGTCGCCCTGATAGACTTCCCAGCCATTCTGTCCGAGATGTTCCTGTGGCCGGAAACGTGCCTTGTAGGCCATCTTGCGCGATCCGGCGACCCAGTATCCAAGATAGACATAGGCCAAACCCGTCGCCCGGGTACGCTCGATATGGTCGAGGATCATATACGTTCCAAGCGAACGATCCTCCAGATCCGGCCTGAAGTAGGAGTAGACCATCGAGTAACCGTCAGCCATTTGATCGGACAGTGCCACAGCGATCAGGTCGCCCTCACCGTGCCCGGTGATAAACGAATCGGGGCCGCGCTTTCTGTATTCGATGATCTTGGTGTCGACATGCGTGTCCTCGACCATCATCGCGTAGTCGAGCACGGTCATGTCGGACATGCCGCCGCGGCGGTGGCGCGCATCGAGATAGGATCGAAACAGCGAGTACTGTTCCGTTGTCGGCTGAGCCGTCACTTCGGCGCCGATGATATCCTGATTGCGCTGCTGCACCCGTTTCATGTTCCGGGTCGGTTTGAATTCCTGCGCGCGAATACGCACTGAAACGCAGGCGCGGCAATTCTCGCAGGCCGGCCGATAGGCGATGTTTTGTGACCGGCGAAATCCGCCCTGGGTCAAAAGGTCGTTGATGCCGGGAGCCTTGTCGCCAACAAGATGCGTAAACACCTTCCGCTCCAACTGGCCTTCGATATAGGGACACGGAGAAGGCGCGGTCAGAAAAAACTGCGGTGACTGTGGTGTATGGTGAGTCATTTCAGCGGTTTGCCCGTTCCCTGTGGCGCAATCTGACAGCTACAAACCATAATACCATGGCCCGACAATGGAAAAGGTCAACCAAATAATCACAACTAACGGAGCACCGGCCTTCATATAGTCCGAGAAGCGATAGTTGCCCGGGCCCATCACCAGCAAGTTCGTTTGGTATCCCATCGGCGTGGCAAAGGAGGAATTTGCCGCGAAAATGACCGCAGCGACGAAGGCTTCGGGCGGAACGTTGATCGCATTGGCGATGCCAATGCCGATCGGTGTGAACAACACCGCCGCTGCATTGTTGGACAGGAAATTGGTCATGACCGCGATTGCCGCGAAAAATCCGGACAGCAATATCGCCGGGCCGTATCCCTCGAACATGCGCACCACCGATTCGGCCGCCAGCATGGCGCCACCGGTTTTTTCAAGCGCGATTGCCGCGGCAATGGATGCGCCGACCAGGACAAAGACCTGCCGATCGAAGGCGCGGGCTGCCTGTTGAATGGTCAGGCACCCGGTCGCGATCATGGCGAACGCGCCGATGATTGCTGCAGCGGCGATGGGAATGATGCCGCTCGCCGCGCACAGAACGATGGTCGCAAATATCAATATGGCCAGACCCGCCTTGCGCTTCTGCGGCACTGCTTCTGCCGACCATTCCAGCAATAGCAGATCGTGTTTGGCCTTCATGTTTTGCAGCGCTGCATCCGTGCCGCCGACCAGGAGCGTGTCTCCCGGCTCCAACCGGATTTCGGGGAAGGGGATGCGGTTCATTCGGTTCTTGCGCTGCACGGCGATCATGTCGACGCCGTAAATCGTTTCGATACCGGCATTGCGGATCGTGCGACCCGAATGACGTGAGCCGGGCGCGACCACCGCTTCGGCGACCTGGTATCCGGCGATTGGCGGATTGCTTTTGCCTGCCGTGTCATTTCCGCTGCCAGGGCCTGCCGATCCGCCCGCCAACGCACGGGTCAGCGCCTGCCTTGTCGCTGAAACGACCAGCTTGTCTCCGTCCGATAAAACCACGTCTTCAAACGGCGGATAGATGCTCGTGTCGCGCCGCAGCACAAGGCGCGGCATGAGGTCTTCCAGCTGTGCAAAAAATCCGGCACGCGATTCCAGCCCTTCGAACGGGTGACCCTGCACAATGTTTATTTCGCCGATGAACTGCGCCCCGGTCCGTCGCCCTGATTCGCCGGTATTGTCGGTTCTGCGGCGGAAAATCGCCGGCAGAACGAGGAACACATAGATGGAGCCGACGGCCGCCAAAATCAGGCCCGGGACGGTGATGTCGAAGAAACCGATATCAACACCGGCGTCCCTGGCGACCCCGGCGGCCAGAAGATTGGTCGAAGAACCGATCAGCGTTGTCATCCCGCCCAGGATCGACAGGTAGGACAGCGGTAGAAGCGCGCTCGCAACCGCCAGGTTTCTCTGGGCTGCGAGCAGCGATATCACCGGGATGAAAATGACGACGACCGGCGTATTGTTCAGCACGGCGCTGAGTGCGGCGGCGACGATCAGGGTGATTGCTATCGATAGATAGCCTGATGATCCACCGATCTTGGAGATGGTGCGCGAAACCCCCTCCATGGCATCCGTGGCGAACAGGCCCTGGCCGACGATCAGCAGCGCAAGCACGGTCGCCAGAGCCGGGCTGGCAAAGCCCATCAGCAGTTCGTCGGGCAATATCTCGCCGGATCCGTTTGAATACGGGAACAGGGAAAACAAGGCCAGCAGCGCTGCGAGGCTGCTGAGCGCCACCAACTCCAGCGGATATCGCTCGCTGGCATAGGCCAGCACCGTGATCGCGATGATCAGATATGTGGCCCAGATGTGGAATTGGTCCATATATGCTCCGGCGATTGATCCAGAGCATGATATGCCGATGACGTTGCGGTTAGAAGACCACTATTGGTCCATCGGGATCAGAGAGTGGAAAATAACCACTCCGCTGAGCGTTGTGACCGAAAAAATTCTCTAGAGCGTGTCCAGAATAAATGGGAGCGGTTTGATGGGATGGATTTTTTGTTCCGGCAAGGAGAAGTCCGAAGCGCGATATGGATATCGTGCAAGGGCTTCAACGCAGCCGGAGCGGAAAAGACGCCCAAGCAGGGATACTTCAAGTGTATGATTGACATGTATAAACCGCAATCGTTTGAACTTGGCCTTTTGCGCCCCGGTCTTCGTCGAGCGGGTCTAACGGTGCTTGCACCGCGTCGCCCCACGCTCCTGGCCGGAACACAAAATCCCGGCGTTCAAACAATTCCATTTAATCTGGATACGCTCTAGATCAGCGGGTGCCGTACGACCACGGTTCCCAGCAGCATGTCATGAACTGTGCGCTTGCGGTCGAGAAACAGCGTTGCCAGCAAAATGAACGGTGTCAGCAGAACATTGCCGGCCCAGAACAATGCCGTGTGGACAATCGCGAGAATGCCGTCGACCGGCTTACCGTCCAGCCGTTCGAGCCTGACGCCCATCATCCGCATGCCTGGTGTTGCCTGTTCAGGACCCCCGAGGGTGAAAGCGACGTAAACGAGAGCGACCGCCGGCACGAGAATGCCGAACAGGGCAAATCCGAGCCCCAGGGTAATGATCCCGAGCAGGAACACGACCACTGCCACCGGCACGCAAAGCAGGCCGACGAACACATAGTCAAGGCAGAAAGCCAGGACCCGTCGCGTTCGGACGCCTTCATAGGTTCGCCAGTCATCCAGGTGGGATTGCAGAATTTCGCCCTCGAGCACCTCGGCGCTCATCGCATTGTCCTTTCGCAAAAAAAACCGCCGCTTGCCGCGACAGCATGGACATGGGAGCGTTGAGCCGCCGTTTCAAGAAAAAGCGACTAATTGTTGAGGATTTCGGCGATTTCCGGGGCAAAATAGCTCAATACACCATCGCAACCGGCGCGTTTGAACGCCATCATAGCTTCCATCATGGCTTTTTCGCCGTCGATCCAGCCATTTGCGGCTGCCGCCTTGATCATCGCGTATTCACCGGAAACCTGGTAGGCGAATGTCGGCATGGCAAATGTGTCCTTGGCGCGCCGGATGATGTCCAGATAGGGCAGACCCGGCTTGACCATCACCATATCGGCACCCTCACCGATATCGAGCTCGATTTCCTGCATCGCCTGTTCGCTATTGGCCGGGTCGATATAATAGGTTTTCTTGTCACCCTTGAGCAGGCCGCCCGTACCGACCGCTTCCCGGTACGGGCCGTAGAAGGCCGAGGCATATTTCGTTGCGTAGGACATGATCGACACATGCTGGAATCCGTTGGCGTCGAGCGCGTCGCGGGATGGCGCCGACACGCCCGTCCATCATGTCAGAAGGCGCGATGATGTCCGATCCGGCCGCTGCCTGCAGCACCGCCGCGTCGGCAAGCACGCCGACCGTTTCATCATTGACGATAATGCCGTCGCGCAGGATTCCGTCATGGCCGTGCGAAGTAAACGGATCAAGGGCGACATCGGTGATGATTCCCAGTTCGGGAACGGCTTCCTTGACCGCTCTCGTCGCCTTGTTGATCAGATTGTCGGGATCAAGAATGTTGGAACCGTAATCATCGCGCAGCGCATGATCAATATAGGGAAATGTCGCGATCGCGGGAATTCCCAATGCGCGTGCACGTTTGGCTTCATCGACAATCATATCGACCGACAGCCTGTGGATACCGGGCATACCGTCGATCGGCTGGCGTTCGCCTTCGCCCCCGACGACGAATACCGGCCAGATCAGGTCATTTGGCGTGACCGCGTTTTCGGCGATCATGTCGCGCAGCCAAGGGGAACCGGCGCAAACGGCGCATACGGCGGCTGTTGGTGATCTCATCAACATTGCGGGCACCGCTTTGAACAGCGCGGCTTATTTTGTTCATTTCAGTTATCTCCAGAATGGACACGCTCTAGCACGGTGAACAGTGCGATACAAAGGCTGCATTGACGCGGGGTTCTGCGCTACGTAATCCTCCAATTTGCTCAATCCGGAGAACATAGTTGGCAGACGAATTCGGCGGCGGCGAACAGGTGGTATTTCCCGGCAGGGCCGGGTGGGATTGATCACCCTTAACCGCCCCGATGCGTTGAACGCTTTGACCCACCAGATGGTGCTCGCCATGTCCAGGGCGCTTGATGCCTGGGAGGTGGATGAAGATGTTTCGATGGTTGTCGTTCGCGGTGAGGGCAGGCGTTTTGTGCCGGCGGCGACATTCAGGCCATCTATCGCGCCGGATTGGCCGGTGAGCCGCTTTAACGATTTCTTCGCCGACGAATACCGGCTAAACGCGCGTATCGAGGCCTACCCCAAACCGTATGTCGCATTGATCGACGGCATCGTCATGGGCGGCGGTGTGGGCGTGTCGATCCACGGAAGCCATCGCATTTTCACCGAAAACGCCAAATTCGCCATGCCGGAAGTGACCATCGGCTTTTTTCCCGATGTGGGCGGCAGCCGGTTTCTACCGAGGTTGCCCGGAGATTTCGGATTGTGGCTGGGCTTGACCGGCAGCCGGCTGGGCTGGGACGACGCGCTCTGGTCGGGTCTGGCCACCCACTGCGTGAAATCCGAGGTGCTTGACCAGCTCTTGGCTCTTTGCGCCTCCGGTGCCACCACCGACGATGCATTGAATGCGGTCTGCCAGCACCCCGCAAGAGCGATTGACGACCAGACGCTTGCGTTTATTCAAAACCATTTCAGCGCACCGGATCTGGTCGGCCTGTTGGACAAGCTCGAATCTGCCAGCAAATCCGGCGACGGGGTCGCCGCCAGGACACTCGAAAAACTGTCAATATGCTCTCCCACGAGCCTGCATGTCGCATTTCGTCAGATCAGGGCAGGTGCGCAATTGTCGATGCGCGAGTGCATGGCGATGGAGTACAGGATCGTCAACAGAATGCTTCAAGGCCATGATTTCTATGAGGGAATTCGTGCAGCAGTCATCGACAAGGATGGTGCGCCGCAGTGGCAGCCGAGCGATTTGAATTCAATCAGCACTACCGCGATCGACGCCTATTTCGAGGCGCTCGGCCCGGATGAACTGGCCTTTGGTTCCACGAAAGGCGAGGCGGCACCGGCATGATCAATGGCGATATTCGCGAAGCCACACTGAAGCCCGGTATTACCGAGGTTTCTTTCGTATGGTTTCACCGCATCATTGCCGCCTACTGCCTGCTGTTCGGCGTCCTCTATTGGATTCGCCTGATCGGTTACTACGAGGGAGAGTTCTGGCGCTTCGATCTGATGCCATTTTATTGGCAGATCGCATCGGTGTCCCTGGCGGTTCTTTTTCCGTTTGCCGCCGTCGGATTGTGGACGACAGCCTCATGGGGACCCGTTGTATGGTTTTGCTGCGCTGCGGCAGAAGCGGTCATGTATGTCGGATTTCCAGACCTTTATGGCGCCAAGCAGGCCCGTGGTCATCTCTCACGCTCTCGTTGCCATTATCTATTGCGTATTCCGGCTGTTGATATTCATGCAGAAACGCAATGTGCAGCGTTAACCGAAAATTAGCTGTCTATTTGATCTGGGCTTTCGTAAGCACCTGTTAAGCTTGGTGTTTAAGTCGAATTTTAGATGCATTCGAT
Source organism: Rhizobiaceae bacterium (assembly GCA_963669285.2). Classification (GTDB taxonomy): domain Bacteria; phylum Pseudomonadota; class Alphaproteobacteria; order Rhizobiales; family Rhizobiaceae; genus JAWKWH01. The sequence continues at coordinate 30,438 of CAXXSI010000028.1, forward strand.
ACTGTGCCTGCCATGGTGGACAAAAAACAACAACCACCGGGCGTTGAACATGAGGCACAACAATGATGAATGCACAGGCTGCCGGGGCACGACCGGCCGAGCAGGAAGAACACCAAAAGGCGATTCGCGCGCTCTATCTTGAGTCGCTGCAACTCGTTGAGCGGCTACACCGCCGCCTTTTGGATGTGATCAAGGACGAGTTCGACCGCAATGGCCGGTCGGACATCAATGCAATTCAGGCATTGCTGCTGTTTAATATCGGTAGCGCGGAGCTGACGGCTGGCGAACTTCGCTCGCGCGGATATTATTTGGGATCCAATGTTTCCTACAATCTGAAAAAGCTCGTCGATCTTGGTTTCATCAACCACCAGCGCTCGCGTGTGGACCGTCGTTCGGTTCGTGTGAGCCTGACGGAAAAAGGTGCCGAAGTTGCCGAGACGGTGGGCCAACTCTACGAGCGTCATGTTGGTTCGATTGAGCAGGTCGGTGGCATCAATGCCGACGAATTTGCCCAGATGAACAAGGCATTGCAGCGTCTGGACCGGTTCTGGAACGACACGATCGCCTACCGGATGTAGACCAGCTTGTCATCGAATGTCTGGACGGGTCGGCATTGCCGGCCCGTTTTTCGTTGCCTGCAAATCAAGCATTCGTGAGACAATTGCCACCATGCTGCCTCATTCGAATGGGATTGGCCTATCGGAAGCGAGGTTCCTGGCGCGCCAGGCCACAATGTTTGCCGATCAACCAGAAATGATTCGCGGTTTCTTAACGATGCGGATTATAGGTTCGGTAACCATAAGGGAACGATGGGGTTTGCGCTTCGGCTCTGCAACTGTCGAAGTTATATACCGGGTGACACATGAAAACAGACCGTAGACAATTTCTCTCTGGCGCCGGTGCTCTGGCCGCGACCATGACCGCCGGATCCGCCGAGGCACGCGATCTTATCGGAAATCTGCTCAATTCACCCAACCGGGGCAACTGGAATGACGAATTCGATGCCCGCGCCGGCAGCGGCAAGGTGGCATCCAACTTGCCGATCTTCAGCCCCGAAACGGTCGGCTATATCGAACAGGCGATTCAACGCTACGTCAACATCGTCAACAGCGGCGGATGGCCGGTCGTTCCGGCAACGAAGAAGCTTCGTCTGGGCGTTTATGATCCCGCAGTCGAAATTCTGCGCAAGCGTCTGATCATCTCCGGCGATCTCTCGCGCCGCGCCGGAATATCGCAGTCCTATGACACCTATGTCGACGCCGCGGTGAAGCGGTTTCAGGCGCGCCACGGCCTACCGGCTGACGGTGTTATGGGCCGCTATTCATACGCTGCAATGAATGTCTCGGCGCCAATCCGACTCGGGCAATTGGAAACCAATCTCGTCCGACTGCGTTCGATGTCCGGGTTCCTCGGTCATCGTTATGTCATGGTCAACATACCGGCCGCACAGATCGAGGCGGTCCAGACCGGCCGCGTGGTGCAGCGCCATACCGCGATTGTCGGCAAAACCGACCGGCAGACCCCGATTTTGAATTCCAAGATCAACGAGGTCATCATCAATCCTTACTGGAACGCGCCGGTATCCATCGTCCAGCGCGACATCATTCCGTTGATGCGCAAGGACCCGACCTATCTGACACGCAACAATATCCGCCTTTATGCCCCCAACGGCGATGAGGTCGAACCGGCGACCGTCGACTGGTCGACCGACGAGGCGGTCAATCTGCGGTTCCGGCAGGATCCCGGCAAGATCAATGCAATGGCATCGGTCAAGATCAATTTCCCCAATCCGCATGCCGTCTATATGCACGACACGCCACAGCAGAGCTTGTTCTCTAAACTGTTGCGGTTTGAATCGTCCGGGCTGCGTCAGGGTGCAAAATGTGCGCGACCTGGTGACCTGGCTCCTGCGCGATACCGAGGGATGGAATCGGTCTCGATTTGAACAGACCATCAAATCCGGTGAAAGCGTTCCAGTCGCCCTTGCACAACCTGTTCCGGTTTATTTCACCTACATCTCGGCGTGGTCGACGAGCGATGCGGTTGTGCATCTGCGCGATGACATCTATCGCCGTGACGGCGTGGATGAACTGCAGATTTCCACCGCTTTATAGCTCCCGCCAAATCGAAGTCCCGAAGAGCCACCCTTCGAGGTGGCTTTTTCAATGCCCGGTCAGGCTGCGGCATCAAAGCGGTGGCAGGTCTTCGTCAACTGTGTTAGAGGCCGCATTTTCCCGCAATGCCTATGCGTAAAGGTGACCAAAATGGCCGTTACCGACATTGATGATCCGTTTTTCAACATGCCGCTTTCGCAAGCCGATCCTGAGATATTCGCCTCGATCCGCGACGAACTTGGCCGTCAGCGGCACGAAATAGAGCTTATTGCGTCCGAAAACATTGTCTCACGCGCCGTGCTGGAAGCGCAGGGCTCGGTGATGACCAACAAATACGCAGAAGGATATCCGGGCAAGCGCTACTATGGCGGCTGCCAGTTTGTTGATGTCGCAGAAACGCTCGCCATTGAGCGGGCCAAGCAGCTGTTTGGCTGCAACTTCGCCAACGTACAGCCTAATTCTGGCAGCCAGATGAATCAGGCGGTGTTTCTGGCGCTGCTGCAGCCGGGCGACACCTTCATGGGTCTGGACCTCAATTCCGGCGGCCACTTGACCCACGGCTCGCCGGTCAACATGTCGGGCAAATGGTTCGATGTCGTGTCCTATGGTGTGCGTAAGGACGATCACCTGCTCGATATGGATGACGTGGCCGCCAAGGCTGAAAAGCACAAGCCCAAGCTCATCATCGCCGGCGGCACGGCCTATTCGCGCTTCTGGGACTGGAAGCTTTTTCGCGAGATCGCCGATTCCGTCGGTGCCTATCTGATGGTCGACATGGCGCATATTGCCGGTCTGGTCGCAGGCGGCGTCCATCCTTCGCCGGTGCCGCATGCGCATGCCATAACAACGACAACGCACAAGTCGCTTCGCGGACCGCGCGGCGGGCTGATCCTCTCCAACGATGAGCAGATCGCCAAGAAGATCAACTCGGCGGTGTTTCCCGGTCTGCAGGGCGGACCGCTAATGCATGTGATCGCGGCCAAGGCGGTTGCGTTTGGCGAGGCACTGCAACCCGGCTTCAAGACCTATGCCGCAAATGTAGTCGCCAACGCAAAGGCGCTGGCGGCAAGTCTGAAGGATTCCGGTCTCGATATCGTTTCCGGCGGAACCGACAATCACCTGATGCTGGTTGACCTGCGTCCGAAGAATGCAACAGGCAAGCGGGCCGAAGCCGCCCTTGGCCGGGCCCAGATCACCACCAACAAGAACGGCATACCGTTTGATCCGGAAAAACCGTTTGTCACGTCCGGCATTCGCCTGGGTTCGCCCGCAGGCACCAGCCGCGGATTTGGAGAGGCCGAGTTCCGCGAGATCGGGGACCTGATCGCCGAGGTGCTCGATGGGCTGAAAGCGGCGAATTCCGACGAGGGCAATGCAGCCGTCGAAGCCGCGGTGCGCGACAAGGTCAAGGCGATGACGTCGCGCTTCCCGATGTACGGGTATATGGGGTAAGTAGCCTACTTGCCGCCCAAATTGAAAGCCAAACCATGCGCTGCCCATACTGTCAGTCGGAAGATACCCAGGTAAAGGATTCCCGTCCTGCCGAGGACGGTGTGGCGATCCGTCGCCGTCGCGTTTGTCCTGGCTGCGGCGGGCGGTTCACGACATTCGAGCGTGTCCAGTTGCGCGATTTGGTCGTGGTCAAGAAGTCGGGCCGCAAGGTGCCGTTCGATCGCAACAAGCTGATCCGCTCATTCGATATCGCATTGCGAAAGCGCAATGTGGATCCTGACCGCATCGAACGCGCCGTGTCGGGTATCGTCCGTCAGCTGGAGAGCTCGGGCGAGACCGAAATTCCCTCCGATGAAATCGGTCTGTTGGTGATGGAAGCGCTGAAAGCGCTGGATGATGTTGCCTATGTGCGGTTTGCCTCGGTCTATCGCAACTTCAGAGACCCGCAGGATTTCCGCGATGTGCTTGGCGAACTGGATGCCGACACGGACGGTGATTGAAGCGCATGAACCAGCCGCCAAGTGATACCGCCACGCAGGAAAAGCGCGACAGACGGTTCATGGCAGCAGCGATTCGCCTGTCCCGCCGCAATGCTGGCCGGACGGGAACCAATCCATCCGTCGCAACCCTCATCGTCGATGGCAATGGCATAATCGTCGGGCGAGGGGTGACGGCAAAAGGCGGAAGGCCGCACGCCGAACCGGTCGCACTCGCCGAAGCCGGCGAACATGCGCGAGGGTCGACGGCTTATGTGACGCTCGAGCCATGCGCGCATCACGGCAGGACGCCGCCGTGCGCCGAGGCTCTGGTGACGGCCGGTGTTGCTCGGGTTGTCGGTGCGGCTTCCGATCCGGATCCGCGCGTTTCGGGGCAGGGCTACGATATCCTGCGCAAGGCAGGCATTACGGTCACCGAAGGACTGCTCGCCGACGAGGCGGCTGATGTCATGGCCGGCTACCTGACTCGATCAGTCAAGAAGCGCCCGGAAGTGATTCTGAAACTTGCAGTTTCTGCCGACGGGATGATTGGACGAATTGGGGCAGGGCAGGTGGCGATCACCGGAACCGAAGCCCGCGCCCGGGCGCATCTGCTGCGCGCCGGCGCGCATGCGATATTGATTGGCAGCAAAACCGCCGGTGCGGATGATCCCGAATTGACCTGTCGCCTGCCCGGGCTGGAAGATCGCTCCCCAATCAGGATTGTCGTCGGGAGCGCGACGGCCCTCGAACCGGAATCAAGGCTTGTCTCGACCGCTCGCACCGTTCCGGTCTGGCTTGCCCGTGCTGGGGCCACAAGCGACGAAAAAACCGAAGAACTCGCCAATGCCGGAATTCGTATTTTAGCCACCGAGATCGAAGGCGGACGCGTCGCGCTCCCAGAACTCATGGACGATCTTGCCGCACAAGGCATCATGTCGGTTCTCGTCGAAGGCGGTGCAGAGATCGCCTGTTCGTTTCTGGCTGACGACTTGGTCGACCGCATCATCCTGTTCAGCGCGCCGGTCGAAATCGGTAATGACGGCATCGCGTCGCCGTTAACACCGCAATGCGTTCCGGCAGACTTCGTGCTTGCAAGCGACGAAATTCTTGGCGATGACCGGTGTTTCGAGTGGGTTAGAAAGGACCGGTTTTGAATGTTCACAGGAATCGTCACTGATATCGGTACGATCGCGTCTGTTGCTCACCTGGACGCCGGTGTGCGATTTCGCATCGATTCCGACTACGATCCCTCCGCCATCGATATCGGTGCGTCAATAGCTTGTGCAGGCGTTTGCCTGACGGTCGTTGCACTGCCAGGTGAGGGTGTCAACGACCGCTGGTTCGAGGTCGAAGCCTGGGAGGAGGCGCTGCGGCTCACCACCGCCGGTTCCTGGGGCAAGGGCAGCAGAATCAACCTTGAGCGCGCACTCAAGGTCGGTGACGAACTGGGCGGGCACATCGTCTCAGGACATGTCGACGGCACCGCACAGATCATCGCAATCGAACAGGAGGGTGACGCCACGCGCTTCACCCTGGAAGCACCGGCTGAATTTGCCCGCTTCATCGCCCCCAAGGGTTCTGTCGCTCTCGACGGGGCATCGCTTACCGTCAATTGCGTCGATGGCAACCGGTTCGATGTGCTTTTGATCCGTCATTCGCTGGAAGTGACGACCTGGGGAGAACGCGCCGTCGGGGATCAGGTCAACCTGGAGATCGATACCATGGCGCGGTATGCCGCACGCCTTGCGGAAGCCGATAAAGAGGCATAGACGAAGCCGCAGGTATGATGTTGGTGTATGCGCCCATTGCGCGCCCAGGGTATTGAATGGCTGAGAACAAGAAACCGCACATGTTGATCGTCGAAGCGCGCTTTTACGACGATCTGTCCGACGCGCTGCTCGACGGTGCCAAATCCGCGATTAGCGACGCCGGTGCGACCTGCGATGTCGTCACCGTGCCCGGTGCGCTCGAAATTCCGGCAGCGATCGCGTTCGCGGAAAATGGCGCCAAGGATTATGACGGCTACGTCGCGCTTGGATGTGTGATTCGCGGCGAGACCTATCATTTTGAAATCGTCGCCAATGAATCGTGCCGGGCCATCACCGACATGACCATTGGTTGGGATCTCGCCATCGGCAACGGCATACTGACCGTCGAAAACGATGAGCAGGCTTGGGCGCGTGCCCGCAAGTCCGAAGGCGACAAAGGCGGATTTGCTGCCCGCGCCGCGCTCACCATGATTTCACTGCGGGAAAGTCTGTCGTCGTGAGTGACGCTGTCGAAAAACCGGACAATCCGGTTCGTCAGGCCAACAAGCGGGGCGCGGCGCGCCTTGCCGCTGTTCAGGCGCTCTATCAGATGGACGTTGCCGGCAGTGGTCTTTTGGAGATTGCCGCCGAATACGAGGCCCACCGGCTTGGCAAGGAAATTGACGGATCGCAGTACCGTGCCGCCGATGCTCAGTGGTTCCGCGCCATCCTGTCGGGAGTGGTGGAAAACCAGACGAAGATCGACCCGATCGTCAAACAGTCGCTGATCGAGGGATGGCCGTTGTCGAGGCTCGATTCGACACTGCGGGCGATTCTGCGTTCAGGCACCTATGAACTCATGCATCGTCGCGACGTTCCTGTCGCGGTGATCGTCAACGAATATGTCGATATCGCGCGCGCGTTTTACGAGGACGAGGAGCCGAAATTGGTCAATGCGGTTCTCGACCGTGTGGCCAAGCGTGTGCGGGACGACAGCAAGTGACAACCGACATCTACCGCGAATCGCGGCGGACCGCACTGATCTTGTCGGCAAGTCAGGCTATCGTTGGCTCGGCTGCGCCGGTGGCGATATCAATGGGCGGGCTTGCCGGGTTCTATCTCCTGGGCGCAGACAAATCGCTCGCGACAGCTCCGGTAACCGGCTTCAACGTCGGAACGGCGCTTGGCGCATTGCCAGCGGCTGCGCTGATGCGCTGGGCAGGTCGCCGATATGGCTTCATGTCGGGTGCCGGGGTGACCGCACTTGGCGGCGCGGTGGCGGCGATCGCCCTGTTCAATCATAGTTTCTGGCTGTTTGCCCTCGGGCTGTTGTTCATTGGCAGCGGCAATTCCTTTGTGCAGCAATATCGCTTTGCAGCCGCCGACAACGCGCCGCCTGCGTTTAAAGCCAAGGCTATTTCATGGGTGCTGGGTGGCGGCGTTTTTGCCGCTGTCATCGGCCCGCAAACCGTTATTTTCACGCGCGAGGCGTTCGCGCCGGTCATGTTCGCCGGTTCGTTTGCTGCCGTCATTGGTCTGGCCGCCGTCGGCGCGCTGGTCCTGTCGTTCCTTCGCCTTCCCAAGGATTCGGTGTCCACCACATTGGATACCGACGAGCCGGCGCGAACGCTTGGCCAGATCGTCCGCCAACCGCGTTTTACCGCGGCTCTCATTTGTGCTGTCGGTTCCTACACGCTGATGGCGTTTGTGATGACCGGCGCGCCGCTGGCGATGGTCGGGTGCGGCTTCACGCCGGACGAGGCGACACTGGGTATTTCCTGGCACGTGATGGCGATGTTTGCGCCGAGTTTCTTTACCGGGCGCCTGATTGCCCGGTTTGGCAAGGAGAAGATCGTTGCTGTGGGTCTGTTCCTGTTGATCGCATGCGCGATCGTCGCATTGTCGGGCATCGCGCTGTGGCAGTTCTGGACCTCGCTGATATTGCTTGGCGTGGGCTGGAATTTCGGATTCATCGGTTCAACTGCCATCGTTACCGAGTGTTACCGGCCATCGGAAAAGAACAAAGTGCAGGGATTTCATGATTTCCTGCTGTTTGGCTTGGTGGCATTCGCTTCTTTGATGTCGGGCCAGGTCTACAACGCCTGGGGCTGGGACATGCTCAACTGGATTGTCTTCCCGGTCACATTGATTTGCCTCGCCGCACTGGCGATTTTGGCATTGCGCGCCCGCAAATCAGCCTGACATTTTCAAATAGCGTCAGCTTCTCTAATTGGGCGTTAGGGTCAAGCTCGTTTTCCTTGGTTGTTTGGGATCATTGTCGCTCATCCGGGTCACGCTTCTCTTCGCAGTCTTGTTGATGCCACGAGGGACACCGCTGCACGCATGTGTCGGATTGGCAGTGGGGAGCCTTGCTTTGAGACGCGCTTCTCGTTGCGCAGCAGACATTTTCGGCTTTGCCCACGAACCTCGTCCGGTGAGGACTATCCCATTCAGATTGGTGTTGGTCGTCAGATCATGCCATGCCCTCCACCTTTTCTGAACGGAACTCCGTGCCGTCGGCCCACATACGGTGAAGCAGGACGGCCAGTTTACGAGCCACTGCGACTACGGCGCGGCGACGTCCTTTTTTGCGCATAAGGCGCATACCCCAAGACTTGATCTGCGACCCGGCCATTGTTCGCATGAGCAAGGCATTGGCGGCAGCGTAGAGCGTCGCCCTGACATCTCGATCCCCGGCTTTGGATATCCGGCCAGGGTTGTCGTGCTCACCAGACTGGTATCTTCGAGGCGTCAAGCCAAAGTGGGCAGCCACGGTGCGAGACCGCTTGAAGCGCGCGGGATCATCGACCGCAGCCTTGAAGGTCAAAGCTGCAATTGGCCCAACACCGGGGACGGTCATCATGCGCATGCACACCTCATCCCGACTGGCCACGCGTTTGACCCGACGATCGAGTTCCAAAAAGTGCTGATACAAAACCAGCCGGGCGTCGAGCAGCGGCAGCATGGCATGAGCCAGAACCTCGTCCATCTCGATCATCGGCCGGACAACACCGTCAAAGCTGCCATGCTTCACCGTTTTGGGCAGCCGTATGCCAAATATCTTCAGCAGACCGCGTACTTCGTTGGCCAGGTCAATTGTTTTGCTCAGCAAGGCCTTACGCGTGCTCAGAAGAGCTCTGACGCCATGTGCCTCCCGGCTTTTCATATGGACCGGGCTGAACCAACCTGTCCGCAAGATCTGTGCAATTCCACGGGCGTCATTCCGATCCGTCTTATTGCGCATCGCTGACAGCGCGGCACTCACCTGCCGCGCTTCCATGCAGACAACATCGAAGCCTTCCGCTGTCAAACCGTAGAAAAGATGCTGGCTTAAGGTGCCGGATTCAAAGCCAATGCGCTCGATTAGAATGGGAAGTGCGGTCAGATATCCCGCAATCTCCTCAATCTCGCAAGGCAGTTCTCGCTCACACAAGACCTTGCCTTTGTTGTCGACCACGCAAACTGCGCAGGATCGCAGCGATACATCTAAGCCAGCATAATACTCCATTCGAAATCTCCCATGTTCACAGACGTCCTGTGATCCTATCGGGAGCTCAACCTCAGTTCAGGGTCAGCCCAATTACGCATGCTTTGGGACCATTCGGAGCTGCAGGCATCCAATTGGCAAATAGTAGCAATTCACAACAAAACCTTGACGTTGGCGGGCCGCATGCGCATAAGCCGCTGCGATGGCTGTGACGCCGCCAGAAACATGGCGTGATCCAGCAAATGTCAAATCTATCCGGAGAGGGGACCTTCCGGATCAATCAAACCGAGGAAATTGGCAATGACCATGCTTTTCGTCGTCATCGCCTGCGGTCTGCTGTCTGTGCTCTATGCCATTTGGGCGACACAGTCGGTACTCGCAGCCGATCAGGGCAATGCCCGTATGCAGGAGATCGCCGGCTACATCCGCGAGGGTGCGCAGGCCTATTTGAATAGACAGTACACGACCATCGCCATCGTCGGCGTTGTCGTGTTTCTGATCGCGTGGTGGCTTTTGTCAGGCATCGCGGCGATCGGCTTTCTGATCGGTGCCGTACTGTCGGGCGCAGCCGGCTATATCGGCATGCACATTTCGGTTCGCGCCAATGTCCGCACCGCACAGGCGGCCTCGAATTCATTGGCAAGCGGCCTTGATATCGCTTTCAAAGCCGGCGCGATCACCGGAATGCTGGTGGCGGGTCTCGCACTGCTCGGCGTATCGATCTACTACTACGTACTGATCGGTCCGATGGGCCTTGATACCGCAAGCCGCGACGTCATCGACGCACTTGTGTCTCTGGGCTTCGGTGCTTCGCTTATCTCGATCTTTGCCCGTCTTGGCGGCGGTATCTTCACCAAGGGTGCAGATGTCGGCGGCGATCTGGTCGGCAAGGTCGAAGCCGGTATTCCCGAGGACGATCCCCGCAATCCGGCCACGATCGCCGACAACGTTGGCGATAATGTCGGCGACTGCGCCGGCATGGCAGCCGACCTTTTCGAAACTTACGCCGTCACCGTGGTTGCAACGATGGTTCTCGGCGCGATCTTTTTCTCCGGAACCGCCATTCTGGGTACGGTCATGCTCTACCCGCTGCTGGTTTGTGCTGCGTGCATCGTGACTTCAATCATCGGCACATTCTTCGTCAAACTCGGTGCAAACGGCTCGATCATGGGCGCGCTCTACAAGGGTTTGATTGTCACTGGCGTTCTTTCGATTTTCGGCCTTGGCGGCGCGACGTCGCTGTCTATCGGTTGGGATTCGATCGGTACCGTCAATGGCATTGATGTGACCGGAACCAACCTGTTTATCTGCGGTGTCATCGGCCTGATCGTCACCGGTCTGATTGTCGTCATCACCGAGTACTACACCGGTACCGACAAGCGCCCGGTCAATTCGATCAGCCAGGCGTCGGTGACCGGTCACGGTACCAACGTGATCCAGGGATTGGCAGTATCGCTTGAGTCGACCGCGCTTCCGGCCATTGTCATTGTTGGCGGCATCATTGCCACATTCCAGCTCGCCGGCCTGTTCGGCACAGCGATAGCGGTTACCGCCATGCTTGGCCTTGCCGGCATGATCGTCGCCCTCGACGCCTTCGGACCTGTGACCGACAACGCCGGCGGTATCGCCGAGATGGCCGGTCTGGATCCCGAGGTGCGCAAATCCACCGACGCCCTCGATGCCGTTGGTAACACCACCAAGGCGGTGACCAAGGGTTATGCAATCGGTTCGGCTGGTCTCGGTGCGCTGGTGTTGTTCGCGGCCTATTCCAACGACCTGATCCACTTCGCCGAAAACAGCGAGACATATCCTTACTTCGCCGACATGGGCACGGTTTCGTTCGACCTGTCGAATCCCTATGTTGTCGCAGGACTGATCTTCGGCGGCCTTATTCCCTATCTCTTCGGCGGTATTGCAATGACCGCCGTCGGGCGCGCCGGTGGCGCGGTTGTGGAAGAAGTGCGCAGGCAGTTCCGCGAAAAGCCGGGCATCATGGAAGGCAAGGAAAAGCCGGACTATGGCCGCGCAGTGGACATGCTCACCCGTGCCGCGATCAAGGAGATGATTATCCCCTCACTGTTGCCGGTTCTGGCACCTTTGGTGGTCTACTTCGGCGTGCTGGCGATTTCGGGCTCCAAGGCATCGGCCTTCGCTGCCCTCGGCGCTTCCCTGCTTGGCGTCATCGTCAACGGCTTGTTCGTGGCGATCTCGATGACATCTGGTGGTGGTGCCTGGGACAACGCCAAGAAGTCGTTCGAGGATGGCTTTACCGACAAGGACGGAATCAAGCATGAAAAGGGCTCCGAGGCCCACAAGGCTTCCGTCACCGGTGACACGGTCGGCGATCCCTACAAGGATACCGCAGGGCCAGCGGTCAATCCGGCGATCAAGATCACCAATATCGTGGCGCTTCTGCTGCTTGCGGTGCTGGCTCACTAGGCCAGACGGAAATAACTAAAACAAAACCCGCGGGGAAATTTCCCGTGGGTTTTTTTGTCGCCCGTACCAAGACGCGCTCTAGTGCAAAAAACTGTTTACGGCCTGCTGAGTGTCGGTGCTTGCCCGCTGCCCAATCCGGACAATAGCTGGCCGATGAAATTGTTGTCCTTGCCGCCGGTTGGCGTCGTCTTCGAGAGGAAGTCGAACACCTTGCCGTCCTGAAGACCGTATTGCGCAATGTTGGTGACACGTTCATCCTCGCCGAAATAAACCGCAAGAATACGCTGGTCGACGATCTTCGCTTTCATGAAAGCTGCTCTTTTCACGCGCTTTTGCGAGATGTAATAGAAGGCTTCATTGTCGAATGTCGCGGTCGTCGAGGGCGTTCCAAGCGCCAGCAGCACCTGTTCCCGGCTCGAGCCGACCGGCACCAGATCAAGCGCCTCCTGGTCGGCGACATAGCCTTGTGTCAGCGTTGTCCGCGGATTGAGTGTTTCAGTGATGTTGCACCCCGACAACATCAGCGGTGCCGCGACCAGCGCCAACGGGATCGCCATTTTGGTGTTCAATATGGACTTGCGTACGCCCAATGCCATCTCCACATATTTCCGCGTTGCCGAAACTTGCGCCCCGCGGCAAACTCGGTAAACCAGCTTTGGAGCCGATGCAACCTGAACTTCGGACGCTCTCTCACAACAGGGGATCATACCCGTCGTCATGGAAGGCGAATTTCAATGTTCAAGCGACTGATTAGCTCCTTTGGTCGCACCAATCGTGCGATAGGGGAAGCCGCTTACAGTGAAATCGTGGCGGCGGCGCGGCAACCGCAATATTATTCCGAAATGCAGGTCCCCGACACGCCGCTCGGTCGATTTGAGATGATATCACTGCATATGATCTTGTTTCTGCACCGCCTTCGCGGCGAGCAGGGTGCGGCGGCTGAACTGGCGCAGGACGTGACCGATATTTTCTTCACGGAAGTAGACCATTCGCTGCGGGAACTTGGTATCGGCGACATAAGCGTTCCAAAACGAATGAAGAAACTGGCCAAAATGTTCTACGGACGTGCAGAATCCTATGGTGAAGCCTTGGACGAGAATGCCCGCGAGGCACTCGCAGCCGCTCTGGCGCGCAATATCCGGCCCGAAACGGACGACTGGGAACAAGCGCCCGACCTGGCCGACCAAGTGCTGGCGCTTCGCGATCGCCTCGCCGACCAGGAAACCGGCGCGATACTGCAGGGCCGAACGGGACTGGGCAGCGACGAAGGTGTTTCGAAATGACCGGCGAAGCGATCGGACAGCAGCAAATATGCCCGATTTCCCATCAGGTGGATATCCGCACGATCCCCAATGCAGGCATACAGGTGGTTCTTGCCGCCGATGAGGATCAGCGCCGTGCACTTGCCGAGGCCCACGGACTGCAGCGTGTTCTCTCCTTCGATGCGGATCTTTTGTTGAAAGCCTGGCGTCGCGATGGCGTCAGATTAACCGGGACGGTCGAAGCTGTCGTGGTGCAACAATGCGTCGTCACCTTGGAGCCGATTGAAACGAAAGTCGCCGAAACCATCGAATTGCTGATGGTCGCTGAGGAGAACAATCGGAGTTTCGGGCCGGAAAGCGCAACGGAAATCGTTGTCAATGCGGACGGTCCTGACGAACCGGACACGTTTTCAGGCGGCAATCTGGATGTCGGCGCGATCGCAGAGGAGTTCTTCGCCTTGGCGCTTGACCCATATCCGCGCAGCGAAGGTGTCGAATTCGAAACCGGACCCAGCGGGGAAACAATAGAAGAAACACCATCCCCTTTTGCCAAATTGGCGTCGCTTAAGAACCACGAGTAATCCGCAAACACACAAATTGTCGGGATAGTTGCCCGAATTCGGTTGTGCCTGTCTGGAAAACCGCTATTTTTCGCCGACTTTGCTCTGGCACTCCACGAGGGAAGACTTGGTAGGCCAATCGTGATCAAAATTGCGGTAGATGCGATGGGCGGTGACAACGGCCCGGAGGTGATCGTGCCCGGCATTCTCAAGGTGCTCGAGCGCCGCGATGACGTACAATTCCTGCTGTTCGGGCAGGAGGACGTCGTTCAGCCTGTTCTGGAGCGGTTTCCCAGGGTTCGCGATTCATCCAGTTTCATTCATTGCGACGTGGCTGTGCGTATGGATGACAAGCCAAGCCAGGCGCTTCGCCATGGTCGCAAGGTTTCCTCCATGTGGAAGGCGATTGATGCGGTCAAGCAGGGTGAGGCTGATTTCTGTGTTTCCGCGGGCAACACCGGCGCATTGATGGCCATGTCCAAGTTTTGCCTGCGTATGATGCACGGAATAGAACGACCTGCCATAGCGGCGATTTGGCCGACGCTGCGGGCTGAAAGCGTGGTTCTCGATGTCGGCGCGACGATCGGCGCCGGCGCCCGCCAATTGGTTGATTTCGCCATATTGGGTGCGGCCATGGCGCGCGTGCTGTTCGAGGTGGACCGGCCAACGGTCGGACTTCTCAACGTCGGTGTCGAGGAGATCAAGGGCCAGGAAGAGGTCAAGGAAGCCGGCGCCATGTTGCGTGCCGCCAATCTGGCTTCCATGCAATATGAGGGATTCGTCGAAGGAGACGATATCGGCAAGGGAACCGTTGATGTCGTCGTGACCGAGGGATTCTCCGGCAACATCGCGCTGAAGACGGCTGAGGGCACGGCCAAGCAGATTGGCGAGTATCTGCGGGCGGCAATGAGCCGAACGCTGCTGGCGAAGATCGGCTACTTCTTCGCCCAGAACGCCTTTCGCCGGTTGCGCGAGCGAATGGATGTGCGCAAAGCCAATGGCGGTGTGTTTTTGGGGATGAACGGCATCGTCGTCAAAAGTCACGGTGGTACCGATGATGAGGGTTTTGCCGCCGCAATCGAACTTGGATATGACATGGTCCGCAACGAGCTTCTCGCGAAGATCAGGGCCGATCTGGAGATTTTTGGCGCGTTGCCGGAGTCAGTGGGGGTTTCGTCCGATACTGCGGTGCCGGGGAACTAGACCCCCAAAACACCAATTCGGACCCATTGTGACGGCGCGGAAGGGGTTAGCACGGGTGATCAGATCAATTGTTAGGGGCGTCGGCTCCTCGTTGCCACGGCGCTCCGTCGCCAATAGCGAGCTTGAGGGTATCGTCGAAACGTCCGACGCCTGGATCATCCAGCGCACGGGTATCAAAAGCCGCTACATCGCCTCCGAGGACGAGACCACCGCGTCACTTGGCGAAGCCGCTGCTCGAAAGGCGCTTGAAGACGCCGGACTGACGCCGGCGGACATCGATACGATCATCGTTGCCACATCGACACCTGACAACACGTTTCCGGCGACCGCGGTCGATATCCAGCATCGCCTTGGAATGACCCACGGCTTTGCCTTCGACATGCAGGCGGTGTGCACGGGATTCGTCTACGCCATGGCAACGGCTGACCTGCACATACGAGGCGGTGTTGCCCGGCGTGTTCTCGTCATCGGCAGCGAGACCTTTTCGCGCATTCTGGATTGGACCGACCGTTCGACCTGCGTGCTTTTCGGCGACGGGGCCGGAGCGGTGGTTCTGGAGGCCGGCGACGGCAGTGGAACCGTGGCCGATCGGGGTATCCTGGCGTCGAGCTTGCGGTCGGATGGCACCCATAAGGAAAAGCTGTATGTGGACGGGGGACCGTCTTCCACCCAATCGGTCGGCCATTTGCGAATGGAGGGCCGGGAAGTATTCAAACATGCCGTTGGCATGATCACCGATGTGGTCGAAGATGTATTCGCCAAGGCCGGGGTGCCGATCTCTGAACTCGACTGGTTCGTGCCCCACCAGGCCAACAAGCGCATTATCGACGCCTCGGCCAGGAAAATGGGCATACCGGAAGAAAAAGTCGTGATCACCGTCGACCGGCACGGCAACACGTCGGCTGCCTCGGTTCCGCTGGCGCTGACCACCGCGGTGCGCGACGGTCGCATCAAGAGTGGCGATCTGGTTTTGCTGGAGGCGATGGGCGGCGGGTTCACCTGGGGAGCGGTTCTTCTTCGCTGGTAGCGAATATTTCGTCTGGTGACCCGTTGGTTCTTGACCCCGGGTTCACATTCTAGTTAACTCCGATCCGAGCCCGTTCTGTTCAATTAATGATTGCAAGGTTTTACCCATGGGGGGAAAAACAGTTACGCGTGCTGATTTGGCCGAGGCGGTGTACCGCAATGTCGGGTTGTCACGCACCGAATCCGCCCAGCTTGTCGAGATGGTGATCGATGAGATATGCGATGCGATCGTCCGGGGCGAGACGGTCAAGCTCTCTTCATTCGCCACTTTTCAGGTGCGTTCAAAGAAAGAGCGTATCGGCCGCAATCCGAAAACCGGCGAGGAAGTTCCGATCCTGCCGCGGCGCGTGATGACGTTCAAGGCATCCAACGTGCTGAAATCGAGAATCCTGGATGGCCACCGGCAATCCGCCGATGGCGGGGCATAATCCCCTGATCTTATTTTAGCAGGGCTTGAATATCTCAGTGCAACCCGCTGAAATATGCGGCGAATCACCAAAGAAGTGTCTTTTGTGTAACGGATTCGCTCATGACCAAGAATGCCGACGCGTTCAGAACTATCAGTGAAGTCGCTGATGAAATGGATATTCCCCAACATGTGCTGCGATTTTGGGAGACGCGCTTCTCGCAAATAAAGCCGATGAAGCGTGGCGGCGGGCGTCGGTACTACCGGCCTGGCGATGTCGATCTGATCAAGGGTATTCGCTATTTGCTCTATGATCAGGGTTATACGATCAAGGGTGTACAGAAGCTGTTGCGTGACAACGGCAACTCCTATGTCACCGCCTTGGGCACCGGCAATTTCGAGGCCGCCGAAGCGATCATGGCCAGCCGCCAGGCATCGGACGCATTGCAGGCCGAAGAGGGGCTGGTCGGCAAAGCGAAAGCAAAGCCGGTGCGACGCCTGCTTGGCCTCGACAAATCGGATGATGCTGAACAAGACGGCCAGGAAGATGACGGCAAGCGCCTGTCGAAAGACAATCAGGCGCTTTTGCAGGAAACGCTGTTCGATCTTCTGGAGTGCAAGCGGTTGCTGGACCAGGCCCGCTGAATTCGGGCCTTCATACCTAGTCGAAAAACGGGAACTCTGTGGCGATGAGTGCGTTCATAATCGTTGACACTAAAATCGAATTTCCCGATGCGTATGAAGAATACAAGGCCCTGGCCAAGCCGATTGCCGAGAAATATGGCGGCATCTACCGGGTTCGCGGCGGCGACATGACGGTTTTTGAGAACGATTTGTGGTCACCAACCCGTATGGTCGTTATCGAATTTCCCGATATGGCCAGTGCCGAAGCATTCTATAACGCTGTCGAATATGAGCCGGTGCGCGCCATCAGGCGCAGCAACGCCAAATGCTCGATGGTGCTTGTCGACGGCGTGTGAATTCAAGTTGGACACGCTCTGGTTTGCCGGCTGGCGTCAATGCTCGGTCACGCAGAGCTTTTGCCAGCGCAGAACCGAAAACATCAGCCAATGGAGGATTCCGGCGACCAGCACCATATAAAGGCCGGCAAATAGGATGTCGGATGGGAAATGGGCCATCATCACGAAGCGGAGATACCCGGACAGCGCCCAGGCCAGCAGCATAAGAACGATCAGGGCGGTTCGGTATTTCTCACTGAGGAACATCAGCGACGCAAAGAGCATCACCGCCGCCGATACCTCGCCTGACACGAAAGAGCAGTTTGTCGGGCAGACGCCGCCTGCGCGGAACGCGCCGACAAAGTCCCACTGCTTGGCATAGAGAAGCCCCTCGCTGAATTCGGCAACCATGCGGGGGCGGGGGCGACCGATCAAATCCTTCAGCAGCAGGTCGACAAACACCAACGGACCGATGACGACACAGAGCACGATGTAGCCCCATTCCGCAGGATACAGGCCGAATACTCGGCGGCGCTTTGCGAGCGCGAAGAGCCAGAGCAGCGCCGCCGCCAGATAAAAGACAACCGCGGCGTACCGCAGCGCAATCCGGGTGTCGCCGACCAGCTTCGAGGCCACCGGAATCAGTCCGGTCTCGTCGCGAAGCAGGTTCGTAAGGTGGCGATCGACATCGGGATGAACGAGAAAGACCGCCGTGGCCACCAGGCAGACGGTCGCCGTGTAAATCAGCGCTCGCACCGTAAATGATGAACGAACGACAATCCGGTCAGCAATAGCAGACAATGCTCATCCCCAAGCGGCTGCGAATCGCTGACGAAGTTACGCCAATTCTCAACCCAGCCCAATAGAGGCGTTCACATTCGAGAGCGGTCAAGCTGGATTTAACCCCGGCGAAAGCGTCCGGATTATGTGGTTTGTGCCGATAGGCCAATGCGGCAATGCCCGCGAGATGTGGTCGCGATTGCGAAATAGCATCAGCCTAAATGACAATCCTCTATCGCAACTGCACCTGTCAGACGTATATTCGTGGATGAATACGGCACATTCCTGTATGGAAACGGCCGATCGATCGAAGCGAATTTGTCGATCGCTCAGGCTGGAATTGGACAACGGATTGAAGATGAGCAAACCCGTCGTTGGCGTTATCGGCAACAGTTATTCGGTCGAAAACCGCTTTCAGACACAGCTTGTTGGTGAGGCGAACATGCGGGCGATTGCGAGCGTGGCCGGTGCGCTGCCGCTGATGTTTGCCGGCGCTCCCGACATATCGGACATCGCCACGCTGCTTGACACGGTGGACGGCATCTTGCTGACCGGCGCACGCGCAAACGTGCACCCGACCTATTTCGACATGGCGCCCGATCCGCGGCACGAACCATATGACAAGGAGCGTGATCAGGTGGCACTGGATATCATTGCTGCCTGTGTCGATCGTGCAGTTCCGATTTTCGGGATTTGCCGCGGCATGCAGGAGATGAACGTCGCCTTTGGCGGCACTCTTCATCCTGAAATACGGGAGTTGCCCGGGCGCATGAACCACCGCATGCCCCGTTTGGACAATGGCGAAATTCACCCCGATCCCGATGTGGTGTTCGCAGACCGCCATGACGTCAAATTGGCAGCGGGCGGGCTGTTTGCCGGCCTTTATGATCGTGAGGAAATCCGGGTGAATTCACTTCACGGTCAGGGCATTCTCAAACCGGGCGAGCGCATCGTCATCGAGGGCGTCGCCGAAGACGGCACCATCGAAGCGATCAGCATTGCCGGTGCGAAAGCTTTTGCGCTTGGCGTACAGTGGCACGCCGAGTATGATCCGCAGACAAATCCGATCAATCGGGTTCTGTTTGAAGCGTTCGGAGCGGCGGTCGACGACGCAAAACGGTAGCTCTTTTTTCCATGGACATTCCGGCAATTACGTTTGCCGATGCGTGAAGGGATCGGCTCGTATCGGGGATAAGCGGCCATTCGCTTGTGGAGCGAAATGAATGGGGTTGTTCCTTGAGAAGACGTCCAAGTAGAAGCCGATGCTTGATCGCCAGCTTTACTGGCTACAGCCGCGGGCGGCCACTTTCATCAACTCGATCTGACCGGTTTCGTGCACGACATGAACTTCATCGACCAGATTGGAAACGACACAAGCGTGATTGGGTATGATTTCGACGATCTCGCCGACCTCAGGTCGCCAGTCCGTCCCGGTCAGGTCGACATGGCCGTGTTCCTCGCTCAGAGCCGCGATCACCGCGCCGGGCGCACCGATAATAAGGCCATATCCTTCCAGACCGATCAGATCCGACGTTAAAGCCTTCGATCCGGCATCGATAATCGCGCGATCGGCCGTGGGGCGGCTGACGACCGTCGAGACTACGGTCAGAGCGCAATCTTCCAGTTGACAGGCGCCGGCTTTGACCAGTGATCGGTCGTTATAGATGTAAGTGCCGGCGCGGTGCTCGGTGGCGATTTCAACCTGGGCGACGCTGGCTAGGTTCGGCGTCCCGCCGTTGCTGATCCGCGCGCAGGCAAGCCCCTCAATTTCGACCGCGGCCTTGGCGTCGCGCAGCCATCGGTCGACGGCCTTCATGTCGGCCATTGGCGGGTAGGTCATAAGACCGCCGAAGCGCAACCCCGGCGACCGGTCGATCGTCACCGCCAGTTCGGCCGCTGCTTGCGGCGACTGCACACCGCAGCGGCCCTGACCGGTGTCGCATTCGACCAGAACCTCAAGCGCTTCGTCCGCGCCCTCGAATGCGCGCGACAGCCCGGCGACCACCGTGGCGTTGTCGGCCGTCACCGACAGGGTGCATCGGTCGGCGAGCGTGGCAAGCCTGGCAAGCTTCTCGTTGCCGATGATGTTGTATGTGATCAGAATGTCATCGATGCCGGCATCGACCATCACCTCGGCTTCGCCGATCTTCTGGCAAGTGATCCCGCAAGCGCCTGCCGCAAGCTGCTTCTTGGCGATTGCAGGTATCCGGTGCGTCTTGATATGCGGGCGGAAGGTAACCCCCAGAGCTCGTCGAACATTCGCTGCACGCGAGCAATATTGGCCTCGACTTTGGCCAGATCGATCTTGACTGCCGGTGTTTCCATTCTGTGCGCCTGATTGTTCACTACTCGGTGTTGGCCAGAACCTGCTCGTAGCGGTGTGACATGATCTCGATCACATTGCCGAAGGGATCCTCGCAATAGCAAATCTTGACTTTTTCGCCGGGAACGAGCTCCCAGATCTGGGATCGCTTCTTGCCGCCGTTTGCGACAATTTCGTCAACCTTGGCACCGACGTCGTGATGGGTGAAGCCGACGTGGAAAAAGCCGTTCTTCCAGTACTCCATCGTGTCTTCGCGCCGTTCGGGTTTCGGTTCGAGAAATTCGAACAGTTCGAAACCCACGCCGTCCGCCGTCACCATGTGGGCAATCTTCATGCCGCCATAACGCTCGCCGCAGATGTCCGACGACAGATTGCCGAAATGGGAGCCGTCCGGCCTGACTTCGGCGGGTCCGGCGATCAGGACCAGCCCGAAGATCTTTTGATACCAGGCAATGGCGTCATCGATGTCGGGAACGGAAACGCCGACGTGATTGAATGCGTGTGCTTGTGTCTGTGCCATGTCATTCCTTCTAGAGCACTTTTGATCCATGCGTAGTCAATTCTGTTTGGCGATTGGGGAGGCAGTCCGGCGTTGAAACGGCTGACGGGCGATGGCCAACCATCGTTCGAGGCCGGTTCGGCGCAGGCTGCCCGCCAATCGGAAACCCGAAAGGGACGGGCGAATTTGCGCCAGCCTCCGCGCAAATCCCCTCGACCGTATCGCGATACGCTCTTCGTGCATTTACTTGATCCTGTCACAAATTCGCTCCGTCAGAATGGCTCCGAATGGGTCAAAAGGGCTCTAGAGATAGACAACCTTGCCTGTGGCTGCGGATTCCTCGGCGGCGAGCGCCGCTTCGAGAGCGGCCATCGATTCTTCCGGCGTGATGACGGTAGGCGCCGTGTCGGTCAGGCAGCACTGGGCAAAGTAGCTGAGCTCTTCGCGCAATGAGCCGGTCGTCATCCCCCGCAATTGCGGCCAGTAGGTGGTGTCCGGACTTCTGAAACCGTCACTGGTGCAAATCCCGATATTGGGGAATGTGTCCTGGACATGGACGAAGCCGTCCGAACCGATAACGCTCATGCGTTCGTCGATATCAAAGGGCGTTTTCTCCGGCATGCACCAGACGGTTTCCAGCGTGGCCGTCGCCCCGTTGTCAAACCGGTACATGGTTTGCCCGATGTCGGGATATTTGAGCCCTCGGAGATCAACCGTTTGTGCGTAGGCGCTGACCACCCTCGATCCGGTAAACCACAGCATCAGGTCGGTGTCGTGGATTGCGTCACCGACGATCGGGCCGATCTTGTTGAGGATCTCCGGGGTCCAGGCTGCCGGAATGTTGCGCCTTGAACTCATGGAGAGAATTCTGCCGATCGCTCCCGCCTCGATTTCGCGCTTGGCCGTCGCATAACGCGGATTAAAGCGGCATATGTGTCCGATCATCAGGTGACCGCGTGCCTTTTCGGAAGCGTCGCAGATTTGCCGGCAGTCGGCGACGGTATGCGCCATCGGCTTTTCGAGGAACACGTGCTTACCGGCCTCGAGTGAGGCGATCGCAGGCGCGGTGTGCTGATCCCACATTGTGACGACACTCACCGCATCGATGTCAGGATTGGCAAGCATCTCGTGATAGTCGGTGTAGAGCTGCGACACCCCGTATTTCTTTCCGAGATCCTCCAGACGGGACGACGTGCGCGTACACAGGGCCGCCAGTTCAAATGTTGGTATTGCCGATATCGCATCACAATGGATTTCGCCGAACCATCCCAACCCTATGACACCAATCCTCACCTTGTTCATCCGTATTCCTCCCTAATCCTCCGGGGCGCTAATTCCTGCGTATAAACCGGCCTGCGCGAGCCGGGCCCGCACCCTCGGAAGTCCACGCAATTTCGCCGTTGACGAACACGTACTCGATCCCTGCTGCAGGCTGTTTCGGTTCGGCAAATGTTGCCCGGTCAATGATGCTGTCGGCATCGAAAACGACGATGTCTGCGTGCGCGCCCGCGGCAATTTGTCCACGGTCCTTCAAGCCGAAATTCCGTGACGAAAGGCCGGTCATCTTGTGGACGGCTTGCTCCAGGGTGAACAGGCCTTCCTCCCGGCTGAAATGTCCCAACACCCGAGGGAATGTTCCCCAAAGGCGTGGATGCGGATGGGTATCGTGCGGAAGGCCGTCCGACCCGATCATCGTCGGCGGGTAGGACAGGATACGGCGCATGTCGGCCTCATCCATCTGAAAATAGATCGCACCTGCCGGTTTCAGACGGCGGGCGGTCTCTTTTTGAGAGCATTTCCACTCCGCAGCGATATCGGCCAAATCCCTGCCGGCCATTTCGGGGTAGGGGACAGACCACGATACGGATATGCGGATATCGGTATCGACCATCTCAGGTTCGAGCACCGTCGATCCGGCAACATAGGGATACGCGTCCAGCGAAATCCGCTGATGCGCACGCGCCTCCTCGATGAGTGCCAGCGTCTCCTTGCTGCGGCCCCAATTTTTCGGTCCCGCGCACTTGTGGTGAGATATGACGATCGGCACCTGAGCGCGGTTGGCGGTCTCAAATGACTCGCGCAATGAATCGAGAACACCGTCGTGTTCATCACGCATGTGGGTTGTGTAAACGCCCCCGACATCCGACAGAAGTTCGGCCAGAGCACAGACCTCTTCGATATCGGCGGGAGCATTGGTCTTATACCAAAGACCGGTACTGAAACCGATGGCACCGGCGGCAAGCCCCTCGGCCAACCGGTTACGCATCAGGTCGATTTCCGTTGCATTGGCCTTGCGCGTGATGTCGGCGACCACGCCGACGCGAAGCGTGCTGTGACCGACCTGCAGGGCAATGTTGACCGCGGGTTTCGCCGCGTCGACCGCATCGGCGTAATCGGCCATGGTTTCGAAGCGGTATGCAGGTCTGTCGCCTAGCAGGTTCAGAGGCGGCGGCGGATCGATCGGCTGAACCGGTGCCAGGCTGATGCCGCAATTGCCTCCGATGACGGTGGTAACACCCTGACTGATCTTGGCCGTCATTGCCGGGTTGGACAAAACCGCATTGTCGTCATGGGTGTGCACATCGATGAAACCGGGCGCGACGATGCGCCCCGCCACATCCAGCGTGGAGGATGCTGTGACATTCGAAAGGTCCGGGTTTCCGATAGCGTGAATACGGCCGTCCTTGATTGATACATCGGCTACTCGCCGCTTCGCCCCGGACCCGTCAATCAGCGTTCCACCCTTCAAAATGATGTCGGCATTTTGGGTTTCGACGGCCATCAATCACCCAATGGTTCCAGGACATCACCCTCCCGCATGCTCATCAGGTTGAGCTTGACGCGTCTCAGCGTCTCCTGGCCTGCAGAACCGAGCTGGTAAGCAACGCCGGTTGCCAGCAAATCAAGCGCTGCGAGAAAGGCGAACCGCGAGGCGGTCGGCTTCAAAACGTTCACGATCTCGGGCACTTCCACGGTCAGGCTGATATCGGCGGCCTCGGCAAGTTCGGAGCCGGGTCGTGTCAGGGCAATGACCTTCGCGCCATAACGCCGCGCAATTCCGGCAACATCCAGCAACTCGCGTGTTCGGCCGGTCGCCGACACGGCGATGACGACATCATCGGGCTGAGCCGTCGCAACCACCATGCGCATCAGGTAGGCATCGGTGTAGGCTGCGACACTGACGCCGAAGCGAAACAGTCGGAACTGCATGTCTTGGGCCAATGAAGTGGAACCGCCACCCAGACCGAATACAAACACCCGGTTGGCGCCGGCAATGTGCTCGATTGCGCTTTGCACGGCGCGAGCGTCCAGCTGCCGTTCGGCCAGTCTGATCGCCTGTCTCGCCTGTCCGAAAACGGCGTTCCAGTATGGCGCTGCCGCGCCTTCCGGACCGGCTTCCTCCTCCTGGGATGATTTCGTTCCGGCGACCAGACTTTGCGCCAATCTCAGCTTGAAATCGCGCACCCCTTCACAGCCCATTGCACGGCTGAACCTGGTGACCGTCGGCTCGCTCACGCCTGCCGCCTGGGCAAGTTGCGAATTGCTGGCACGGATCGCGGATTCGATGTCCTTGAGCACGACATCGGCAACCCGCTTTTCGGCGGGTCGAAGATCCGGACGAAGTTGCGTCAGCCTGGTGATCAGATCGTCAACGTGCAGGCGATCGTCGTCATCGGCAACGGCGATTGCATCCGATGCCTGCAATTCGGCTTCCCCAGAAAGGTTTTCGTATTTGTCGTTTGCCACTTGACCGTGTTTCCATTTCCGATGGCGCCCACGCCATCCAATACTCTCAGAATTCCAGCTGCGTGATCTCGCGCGTCATGACGATGTTGCCGGCGGACAGGCCGCAGTCCACGGGCAGGACCGCACCGGTGATCGCGGCGGCTTCGCTTGACGCCAGAAACGCGGCGGCATTTGCGATATCCTGCGGATCCGCTACCCGCCGCAACGGGTACCATTTGACAAGCTTCTCGAATATTTCAGGCTCGCGTTTGACACGGTGATCCCAAATCGGGGTGCGTACCGTCCCCGGGCTGACCATGTTCGCTCGGATGCCAAATCGGCCATATTCCATGGCCAAGGCCTTGGTATAGCTGATCATTCCAGCTTTCGCGGCGCTGTAAGCGGGGTCACCCAGCGACGTCAATCCGTTGACGGAGCCGATTGATATGATCACGCCATCGCCGGCCGGTTTCATGTCCTCAAGAGCGTGTGATGCGCAATGATAGGTGCCGTTCAGATTGCCGCCAATGTCGTGGCGCCAGCCATCACCGGTGGTCGTCTCCAAATTGCTGGCGCTTGAAAAGCCGGCATTGTTGACCAGGATATTGACCGGTCCGAGTTCGCTGCGCAGTTCGTCGAAGGAGGAAGAGACCTGTTCTTCAAACTCGATATCGGCGATTGAAGCCGCCGCATTGAAGCCTTCATTGCCAAGCGATTCTGCAAATGCGAGCACGCTGTCGTCCTTGTCGATCAAGGCGACGGACGCCCCCTTGGCGGCAAACGTGCGCGTCATTACCTGACCAATGCCACCCGCGGCGCCTGTGACAACAACAGTCTTGCCGGAAAAGCCGCTCATCACATTGCCTCTGACGCGGATATGGCCTCGCCGATCCAGTCGAGGCTCGGTTTCCTCAGATGGCCATAGTTGTAGAAAGCCAGGTGGTTGACCCCGCCGGACGCCAGCGCACGAACCGTAGAGACAACTTGTTCACGATTGGCAAGGTCCGGATAGCCCGGGCGCAAAATGCCACGCAGCTTTTGTACGCCCCCGCAGCGCCGCGACACGTCGTGAAGGTCGCACCCAATCCGCTCCGGCCCAGGTTCGTAAAAACAAACTTCGACGAAATCGGCGATTTCGGCCAGCCGCTTGATATCGCTGCCCTCGTACCATGCGCCACCGGTCGGCCGGGCTACCGAGGGAATGACCGAAACGGTCGCATCCTTGCGCACCGCAGCCCTGATCTCACTGACCAGCGATTCCACAACCGAGCACCGCCAACGAAACAATGCAGACATATCCGGATCGCAGATCAAATCCGCTAGCCAGAACGCGTCTGCCATATCGTCGGGAAAATCGACTTCCGACGCCAGATAGGAATCGACCGCCTCGGCGACCCGTTTGCGCAATCCCTTCGCGTCGACGCCGGCGGCAGCCGCACCCTGCAGACAGTACTCGCAGAAACAAATGCCAAGCAGGTTGTTCAGCCAGGAATTCTGTTTGAGCAGAGCGAATTCGTGATGATATCCATGCACGAAGGGAAGGAAACCGGGCGTCTCAAGCGTGATCCCGGTAACCGCGTAGCGATCCGTCAGGTCAGCGCACAGCGCTGTAACATATTCGCGCGTTGATGGCGCGGACGGGCAAAGATTGTAGATGTAGCGATCGCCAAAGGCATTGGTCACGCAGCAATGTTGGTGCTTTTGGCCAAGAAGCGAATTATGCGTCAACACCATCCAGGCATTGACGTCGAAATCATACAGATCGCAGCATTCCTCCAGCACATCTTGTTCGGACAGAAGACTGTTCTCGATAGGCTTTATCTCTCCGTACCGGCTGGAATCGGTCTTGAAATAGGCCGTGCCATCCTCAGGGAAATAGACCTTGCCCGTTTGACCGTGAGGGCGAAGAAACTTGCCCGCATGGTAGGCGGCGGCAAGTGTGATTGTATTGAGATGTCTTGCCTTGAGTTCGTCCGCAAATGGACGCGCGCCAAGCTCGGCGATATCCCACGCATAGCAGTACATGGATCGATAAGCCAACGGCACCTCTCCTCTGATCCGCTGCCTCACGGTAGCAGAAAATGTTGGAAACTTATATAAAAAATCGCGATTAGATCGCATGAATACGGGTATTTCGCAATTCTGCAATTGCGTATATCGAAATTTTGTAAGATACTTACATACATTATCCGGGGATATTGTGGGATGTTGATCGACGAAATGCCGCTGGGTGGAGTATCGATTATTGCAGGCGGAAGTCGCCCTGCCGTTCGCCGGCTATTGCCGGGGGCGGGGACATGAGCGAAAGCAGCACGTCGAAATTGGTGGTCGATAACGCCACGAAATTTTACGACACCAAATCCGGACCGCTGCACGCACTCGATAATGTTTCAATGCAGGTGAAAGATGGTGAATTTGCCTGTGTCGTCGGGCCATCGGGCTGCGGGAAAACGACGCTTCTTTGGTCCATTGCCGGCCTGCATTCGCTCTCCGATGGTAAAGTCTCCCTCGATGGGGAACCTGTCACCGGTCCGCATCCGCAAATCGGCATGGTTTTTCAGGAAGCCAATCTTCTGCCGTGGCGCAGTCTCGACAAGAACATCGAATTCCCATTTGAGATCAAGGGGCAGAAGCCTGACCGCCAACACATCGATCACCTGATTGATCGGGTGGGTTTGCAGGGATTCGGCAGCAAATATCCAAGAGAATTGTCAGGTGGGATGCAGCAGCGCGCCGCGATTGTCAGGGCGCTGTCGTTCAATCCTTCACTGCTGTTGATGGACGAACCGTTTGGTGCTCTTGACGCTTTCACCCGCGACGAGATGAACCTGCTGGTGGAAGAAATCTGGCTGGAAACCCGCAAAACAATCGTCTTCATCACTCACAACATCACTGAGGCGGTTTTCTTGTCGGATCGGATATTTGTCATGTCTTCGAGGCCCGGACGCATTGCCAAAATTTTCGACATCGACTTTCCCAGACCGCGGACACTCGATCTGTTGGCGACCAAGGAAGTCTTCGACCTGGTCAATGAAATCAAGGCGGAGATCGAGCACGAGCCGTCTCAGGCAACCAACGAAATGGTAGCAGACACAGCCTAGGCCATGGACTTATAAACAGGATCAACAATGGTATGCGCAAATTTGGTTGGATATTAGGAGCAAGCTTGCAGGAAACCGTCCGGTTTTCAAAAGCTCGCGACGCAATAGCCGGGCAAATTTGCCATATCCTTCGGACTCTCGAAACCGCTTGCCAAACCTTCGTCAAAGGCCTCAACCGGGACAATGGCCCCGCTTTTCGGCCTTTTCCTTGGTTTGCTATGCGGTTTCGACGCCATTTTGACCCCGTTTGTGAGTTCATGACCTAGCAAAAGGTAAAGGGAAACAGCCGAATGGTGGACAAGGCGCTTGGCGACAAAATTCCAGAATTTGGAAAGACCAAGGAAGGTGATCAATCCGTCGGTCTGACAAATCTTTCGGCGTTCGCTTCGGGGCCGGGCATCAAGACTTTTGGCGAGGTCGCGGCGATTATCGCGGTTGCTGTAATCATAATCGGCGGCGTTGAACTGGCTGTTCGGCTTTACGAAGTTCCGCAATATATCATGCCGCCGCCGAGCGCGATTGTAACGGCCCTGTTTACCGATTTCCATTTCATCGGACCACATTTGGTCCATACGTTGATCGAACTATTTTCCGGCTACGCGATCGGCGCCTCGATCGGCCTGCTGCTCGCAGCGGTGATCACGCAATTCCCGTTCGCCGAAAAAATCGTCGCGCCGTACATCCTGATGCTTGTGACCACGCCAATGCTGGCTCTGGTGCCGCTTTTGATCCTGCGTTTCGGTTTCGGCTATGAGCCGCGTATCATCGCTGTCGCGCTAGCGTCCGGGCCGATGGTCATGATCAACGCCGCGACCGGATTCCGGCGGGTCGACCTGGCGAAGATCGCACTTGCCCGTTCCTTTGGTGCCTCGACCTTTCAGATTTTCCTGAAAATCCGCGTACCGATGGCGCTGCCGATGATCATCGTCGGATTGATGATCGGCGCCATTTTCGGGCTGTTGACCGCGGTTGGTGCCGAGATGGTCGGCGGTGGATTTGGGCTTGGAAACCGCCTGACCACATTCTCCGCGACACTGAAGATGCCGCAGTTCTTTGCCGTCATTTTGGTCTTATCCATCCTCGGAATTCTGATTTACGTGTTCTTCTTCCTGGTCGGGAAGAAGTGGGCAAGCTGGGAGTCTTAGAAACCTAAACAGAAACTGACATTCGACCAGCACAACAAATTCGGCTGACAACAACAACCAATTCGCAGCCGGAGCAAAGGAGGTAATATGTCCAAGGATCTTAATACCAATCTGAGCGGATTGGGCCGCGTCAATCGCAGAAGATTCCTGCAGGTGACCGGTTCTGGAGCTGTTGCTGTATCGACATTGGGCAGTTCAAGCCTGTTTTCACAACCTGCGAACGCAGCTGAAACGTTTACCTGGATCTCGCCGCGCGGTACGCTCGAAGTGCTTGACGACTATCCCTACTGGGTCGGCCAGGAACTGGGATATTTCGGCGACCTTGACACCAAGATGGAGCCGGGCCCGTCGGATGGAACGGCGACAGTGAAATTCGTCGCCGTCGGCCAGGCCGATATGGGCTTCCCGTCACCAGGCGTTTTCTCGTTCGCGCTTGAAAACGACATGGATCTTGTTTCTGTGTTCAACATGGGTGCCGTCGACGTTTTCGATTTTGCATTCCGCCCAGGCGAAGGCGTGAAGGATCTCAAGGAACTCGAAGGCAAGACCGTCCTGTTGGGAAGCGCCGCATGGTCGGCGATCACCGATCCGATGTTTGCCGCCGCCGGTGTCGATCCGAAGACGATCAACTATGTCGAAGGCGGTTGGCCGCAATGGGGCACGCTGCTTGCGTCCGGACAGGGCGATGCCGCACTTGCCTGGGAAGGCCTTCGCGCCGACTGGGAAGGCAAGGGTCTCGATCTGGAATATTGGCTTGGTGTCGATCATTCCAAATTCCCTGCCAATGTGTTCGTTGTCAGGCGTTCCGATATCGAGGACGCCGAGCGGCACAAGTTCCTCGAAGCCTATCTGCGAGGCTGGGCGATGGGATTGGAATTCGGCCATCAGAATCCCCGCGCGGCGACCGAGATTGTTTTCAAGCAGTTCCCGATCGTTAAAGAGAATTTAGGTCCGGAGCTCGGCACTGAATCCATGATGCAGCTGGCGAATGTGTTCCGCGGCGACATGTCCAAACGCGAAGGTTGGGGCTGGCACGACATGGACAGCTGGAACCTGTTCTTCAAAACGATTTCGGACATAGGCCAGATCACCAAGCCGGTCGACGTCGGCAAGGCCGTCACCAATGAGTTCATCGGCCCGGCCAACGATTTCGATATGGCCAAGGTGAAAGCCGATGCTGATGGCTACAGCCTTTCTGATGAGATGGTTGCCGTTGATATCGATGCCATCAACAATCGGTTCTTCGCGAACGCGGTTCGCTAGCGTATCATTCTCTCACCCGGGCGCCGGAGCGCCCGGGTGTGCATTTGAGCGATCGGGCGCACAACGTCAGCAGATGCGGACGAACGGCTGAGCCCGACTTGCGGCTGAGTGATTTCAACGGGACGGAGAGCGACAATGGCAGGCAAGGTAAAGGTGCTGGTTGTTGGACTTGGCAACATGGGCGTCTCGCACGCCAACGCCTATCACAAACTGGACGGCTTTGAGATCGTCGGACTGATGAGCCGGACAATCAAGAGCCGGACGGACATCCCCGAACATCTGAACGGATACCCGCTTTTTGAAGACTATGAGCAGGCGTTGTCCGAGACCAAGCCTGATGCGGTTTCGATCAACACCTGGCCTAACACCCATGCTGAATACTCACTGAAGGCGTTTGACGCCGGCTGCCATGTCTTCATGGAAAAGCCGATCGCGACAAACAATGAGGATGCCGAGAAGGTGGTGGCAGCCGCACGCGCGGCAAATCGCAAACTCGTTCTCGGATACATATTGCGGGTGCACCCGTCGTGGATGAAGTTCATCGAGGTGGGAAAAACTCTCGGTAAACCGCTGGCGATGCGGCTCAACCTCAATCAGCAGAGCAGCGGCCCCGCATGGGCCTGGCACAAGAACCTGATCGATTCACTTATTCCCATCGTCGACTGCGGTGTTCACTACGTCGATGTCATGTGCCAGTTAACCGGCGCAAAACCGGTGCGCGTTCACGGCATCGGTGCGAAACTTTGGAGCGATGCCGCCAAGCAAAACTATGGCCATCTGCATGTGGCGTTCGATGATGGATCGGTAGGCTGGTACGAGGCCGGCTGGGGACCAATGATGTCGGAAGAGGCCTTTTTCGTGAAGGATGTGGTCGGGCCGAATGGTGCGGTGACCATCGCACCGGATCAGAGCGCGCGCGAGGACGAACACGACCTCTCCGATTCCGCCGATATCGACAAGCACACCAAAACGGATGCCATCCGCCTGCATCACGCTTCTGTCGACCCCGAGACCAAGGAATTCACCAAGCCGGACGAAATCATGTCGATGGAGGACGAGCCCGATCATCAGCAACTGTGCGACCGGGAGCAGGAGTTTTTCCTCAAGGCGATCAACGAAGATCTTGATCTGACAGAGTCCATGGACGCGGCCGTCAACAGCCTTCGCATCGTCCTTGCCGCTGAGGAGAGCATCGAAAAAGAGCAGGCAATACACCTGAGTTAACTGCCGGGCGTATCTTGTTGTCGAAGTAGAAAACATGTCACCGACCAAGCAGGCATCCAAATGGCTGGCCGATTTCTCACACGCGTTGAGCGATGGTGATCCGGCAACGATTACAGCCCTGTTTGGCGCAGAATGTTTTTGGCGCGATCTGCTCGCCTTTACCTGGAATGTCATCACGCTTGAAGGGACCGGGCAGATTGCAGCGATGTTGCGCGAATGCTTGCCGTCCGTCGGTCCGGTTGTTCTTTCGTTGGATGGAGAGGCCGCACGCGAGGGAGACGTAACCGCAGCCTTGTTTAAAATAGAAACGGCGGTAGCGCGCGGGCGGGGTTTTCTGCGGCTGAAGGATGGCAAATGCTGGACGCTGCTGACGGCGATTGACGAGTTGAATGGCCACGAAGAGAGGAGGGGTGCCAATCGCATTCAAGGCGTCGAGCATCGCGCCAGAAAGGACCGCACGACCTGGCTGGAGGAGCGGAGCCGTGAACAGCGGGAACTCGGCAGTTCGAAACAGCCATACTGCCTGATCATCGGCGGTGGTCAGGGCGGAATCATGCTCGGCGGCGCGCTTGCGCAGACTGGGCGTCCCTGCAATCATTGTTGAGAAGAATGAACGCGCCGGAGATTCCTGGCGCAACCGCTACCGG
The DNA here is from genome assembly GCA_963669285.2 of Rhizobiaceae bacterium. GTDB lineage: Bacteria > Pseudomonadota > Alphaproteobacteria > Rhizobiales > Rhizobiaceae > JAWKWH01. The sequence goes on from CAXXSI010000028.1 coordinate 62,281, forward strand.
TCGCTCGTTTTGCATGACCCCGTCTGGTATGACCATCTGCCTTATCTTCCATTCCCCGACGACTGGCCCGTTTTTACGCCCAAGGACAAGATGGGTGACTGGCTGGAATCTTATGTCCGAATAATGGAGCTGAATTACTGGTCGTCGACGGAATGCACCGGCGCCAGTTTTGATGCCGGCACCAAGAAATGGACGGTATCGCTGGTGCGGGAAGGGGAGCCGCTTACGCTGCATCCCAACCAACTGGTCTTTGCTACCGGTGCCTATGGCTTCGCCAAGATCATCGACTTTCCAGGTGCCAATCGGTTCAAGGGCGAAGCGTTTCATACCAGCCAGTACAGTAACGGTTCGGCCTATGCCGGAAAACGTTGTGCAGTGATCGGATCGGGCAGTTCCGCGCACGATATCTGTGTCGACCTGTGGGAAAACGATGCCCATGTGACCATGATCCAGCGGTCGTCTTCGATTGTCGTGAAGTCGGAAACGCTGATGGAACACGGATTTGCCGAACTGTACTCCGAAGAAGCCGTTCAGCGCGGCATCACGGCTGAGAAAGCCGATTTAATGTTTGCATCCGTACCGTTTCGGCTCATGCCACAGTTCCAGACGCCGCTATACGCTGACATGGTCAAGGCCGACGCTGACTTCTATGAGGGGCTCAGTGCGTGCGGGTTCCTTTGGGACATGGGCGTCGACAATTCCGGCCTGTTGATGAAGGCGCTGCGCACGGCATCCGGCTATTACATTGATGTCGGCGCCAGCGACCTGATCATCAGGGGAGAGATCGCTGTCAAAAGCGGTGTCGAGATCGACCGGTTCGACGAAGGCGGGATCGTCATGGCCGACGGCGACCGGATCGACGCCGATGTGATCGTGCATGCGACCGGTTACGGTTCGATGGATGAGATGGTTGCCCGCCTGATTTCACCGGAAGTTGCGGACGGGATCGGGAAGTTTTGGGGATACGGCTCGGGAATAACGGGTGATCCCGGTCCCTGGGAGGGCGAATTGCGCAATATGTGGAAACCGACCAGCCAGGAAGCCCTGTGGTTTCATGGCGGGAACCTCGCCTTGTCCCGCCATTACTCTCTTGTCGTGGCTCTGCAGATCAAGGCACGCATGGAAGCGATTCCCACCCCGGTCTACCGTGTCGCTGCAATCGCCCAATAGCAGCCAATCAATCCGCCTTGTAGGCGATACAGTCGATTTCAACCTTGCAGTCGACCATCATCGATGCCTGTACACAGGCGCGTGCCGGCGGATGCTCGCCGAAATATTCGGCAAAGATCTTGTTGAACGTCCAGAAATCGCGCGGATCATCCAGCCAGACTCCGATACGCACGATGTGTTCAACGCCGTAGTCTGCCTCCTCCAATATGGCGATCATGTTCCTGATCGCCTTGTGCGTCTGCGGAATTATGCCGCCGTCAATGATCTCGCCGTCTTCCATCGCCACCTGACCGGAGACATGCAGCCAACCGTCGGCTTCAACGGCCCGCGCAAATGGCAACGCTTTTCCGCCGGCTCCCGTTGATCCCGAACCATATCGATGAAGAGCCATTGCCCGCCTCCTTCTGCAAAGTTTTCAGCACCGACTGCCAGCAATTACCAGGGCCGGTTTGCGATATTGCTCGCAGCCGGGATCAGGAAGCAACGCAAATCTGTCCGTGGGAGTCAATTCGACGGCATTTTCAAATGAAACCAACCGGAAGGTGACGGACAACCGGTTGCCCCGGGCCGAACCGATGCCATACGATCATTCGGGAATCTGGCAAGGAGAGGAAACGGTTTTGGGCATCGAAAGACACTACCTCGCTGAGATCGAACGGGTTTCCGCATCAATCCCCGTGTTCGACACATCCGATGTCGAAGCGACGCGCGACGGCGTCCGCAGATACGCCGAAGAGCAGGCAGCCAAAGGATTTCAGCGGCCGTCCGATCCGGATGTCAAAGAAGAAGAACTGACCATTGCCGGACCTGCTGGCGCGCCAGACATAAGGCTGCGGCTCTATACGCCGCCGGCAGGCAAGGAATCCGGTACCGCGTTCGTCAACTTTCATGGCGGCGGATTTTTCATGGGCGACCTCGAAAACGAGCATGCTCGGTGCCTGGCCATGACACGGGACGCAGGCGCCGTGTCCATCGGCGTCGACTATCGCCTGGCCCCTGAGCATCCATTCCCGGCGGGCGTCGAGGATTGCTACCGGGCGCTCGAATGGACCGCCGAGAACGCTGCTAACCTGAACATCGATCGCAACAGGATTGCCGTCGGCGGCGGCAGCGCCGGCGGATGCCTGTCTGCCGCGGTTGCGCTTATGGCCCGTGATCGCGGCGGGCCGAACATTGCCCTGCAGATGTTGTTTTACCCGGGCCTCGACGACAGATGTGCGTCCCGGTCAATGATCAAAGGCGAGGATTGCCATATCTGGAACTCGCAGAATTGCCGTGACATGTGGGATCACTATCTCGGTCGCGACCGCAAGGACGTCTCGGCTTATGCCGCGCCGGCGCGCGCGACCGATCTCGGCGGGTTACCCGCGACTTACGTCATGACCTGCGAACATGATCCATTGCGCGACGAAGCGATTGCCTATGCGCAGCGGCTGATGGATGCGGGCGTTCAAGTTGAGTTGCACAACTATGCCGGAACGGTTCACGCATTCGATCTCCTCATTCCCTCGAAAACCGCGAATGAGGCCTTACGCGAAGCGGTTGCAATCCTCGCCCGACTGACCGCTTGAAAAAACCTCCTGGCTGGGCCGATGCGTGACGGGTCGAAGAACTTCGCGACGTTGAACATGCGCTGGTCGATGTTTCAAGCCCGGCCGGCCTCGCGGCGGCGATCCGTTGATTGCTCTCCCAAATTCGGTCATTCGAACCGCGAAATCAGACCCGCTACGCCGAAGGATCCTATTCCCCCAGCCGCTCCATGAGCCGTGCGTAGGCCGTCTGCCCGCGCCGGAACGTCGGCAGACGGAAGAACTCGTCCGGAGCGTGCTGGTTTTCATCATCGTGGCCGAAGGCGTAGATGACAGCGTGCAGCCCGAGCTCGTCCAGGAGCGTCGACATGACGGGAATGGAGCCGCCGGTACGGGTCTGGTAGGGCGCCTTCCCGTAGACTTCCTCAAGCACCTGGCCGGCAATCGCCGTGGCGTTGTGGCCTGCGGGCACGAGAAAAGGATCGGCCCGGCTGGGATTCTTGGTGACCTTGGCGGTAACGCCCGGCGGGCAATTCGCGGCGACGTGGGCGGCGATCAGGTCGAAGATCCGCTCCGGATTCTGGTTCGCCACCAGCCGGCAGGTGATCTTGGCCGAGGCGAGGGCGGGCAGAACGGTCTTGGTGCCTGCGCCCTGCCAACCGCTGGTCAGCCCATTGATTTCCAGTGTCGGGCGCGCCCAGAGGTTCTCACGAGTGGAATAGCCCGGCTCGCCATGCGTGGCTGGTGCGCCGGTCTGGGCAAGATATCCGGCTTCGTCCCAGGGTGCCCGCGCAACGGCGTCGCGGTCCGTTTCACTCAGATCGACAACGTCGTCGTAAAAGCCCGCAATCGTGATCCGCCCGTCCGGTGCTTTCATGCCGGCGAGCAGATGGGCAAGCGCCTGGGCCGGATTGGCCACACCGCCGCCATGCATTCCCGAGTGCAGATCGGCCCGTGCCCCGGTCACCTTGATTTCAAGGGAAGTCAGTCCCTTCAAACCGAGGATCAGCTGCGGGGTCTCCGGGTCCCATTGCCCACCGTCGGCGGAAAAGATCATGTCGGCGTGCAGCCGGTCGAGGTTTGCTTCGATGAAAGGAGGCAGGTCGGGCGAGCCGATTTCCTCCTGACCTTCGAAGAAAAAACGCACATTGACCGGCAGCCGTCCGGTTTTGGCCAGCAGGGCTTCGGCGGCGAGGATCGGGATCAGCATCGCGCCCTTGTCGTCGGTCGCGCCGCGTCCGTAAATCCGGTCGTCGCGGATCGTCGGCTCAAACGGCGGCGAGGTCCAGAGTTCGAAGGGCTCCGCCGGCTGCACGTCGAAATGGCCATAGATCAGGATTGTGGGCTTGTCGGGTCCGGCGTGCAGCCAGTCGGCACAGACGACCGGATGGCCTGCCGTCTCGTACATGGCAGCGTTTTCGATTCCCGCCGCGGTCAGCCGGTCGATCACCCATTGTCCCGCCGCGCGCACATCTGGGACATTCTCGGGTTTGGCCGAAACGGAAGGAATGCGGATGAATTCGCACAATTCGTCGATGAAACGCGGCTGATGCGCGTCAAGGTATTTTTCCCAGTCCATGAATGCACCTGTTTGAATCCTGAAGCAGTCTGGCGCAGCCGCAGGCCGCCCGCAAGCTGCACCTGCCCTTCTTTGCTCGGAAAATTGCCGGTTCGATGTGGACCAGCCAAGGCACGGGGCCGCCATTTGTCGGCTGAGTTTGGGATTAAGGATCTCTATAAGTGTTGTGGTCTGATTTGAACCCGTATTGACCAAGACGTTGAAACCGATCTCCTCATATTGCGACCTAAGCATCGCACCGCGACGGCTTTCGGCCTTGGTTTCAAGTTTTGTGATCATCTCGCAATCTAAAAGCCAATGCGGGCAACTTTCCTGGCTTTCTGCACTCTGTCACTGTTGTATCGCGAATGTGTGCCGCCGTTTCTTGAGGCAGCAGCTACATCGCTTGAGTTCAGGGAATTCCGCAAATTGTGATATGACATGTGGGCATTGAATGCTCCCCAGATGAGGCAAGTCGTTTGACGAAAAGGTTTTTTCTTGCACTGTCGGCATCGGCTGCCCTGTTTTCACCTTTAGCGCAGGCCGGTGAGCAAAGTGACATGCCGCTCGATGGCATGGTTTTTGTTGGCCAGATGGGTGAGGCCGGAAAATCGGATATTGCCGATGAGTTGCATTTTCGCGATGGAAAATTCTGGTCGACTTTCTGTGTGAGCTATGGATTGCCACCCGGCAGCTATACCGCGCAAAGGATCGACGATCACATCGTTTTTCAGGGCGTACTTACCGGAAAGCCCGGCGAATTCGTATATGAGGGCAAGGTTGTTGGTGGCAAACTCGACGCACAAGTAAATTGGACTAAAAGCCGATGGTATTGGACGATTGAACGTGAGCTTGAGTTTGTCGGCGGCCTCAAAGGCGGCAATTCAGATAGTTCAGAAATCTCGCAGACCGATCCACTGATCGCAGAAACGGAATGATGCCTTCGTCTGTGACACTACGCAGAGTCACGGTGATTTTGGTATATGCATTCGTATTGGTCGCTGGCTGGTATCTCGGCGGTTTTCTGATGGAACTGTCCAACATTGAAATCCGCCCGATTACCGAACCGGCAGTTCACAAAATAATCATGGCGTCGACAGCGGTATTTGCCGCTGCTTCAGCCATTCCGTTCGTACCTGGAGCCGAAATCGGCCTGGGCATGATCTTCGTTCTGGGCGGACGCATCGCTCCACTCGTTTACGCGAGCATGGTGGTAGCGTTGACGGTTTCGTTTCTGGTCGGTCTTCTCGTTCCGGCTCGAATATTGGCTGCGTTTTTCAATTCCGTCGGTCTATCAAAGGCCAGAGACCTGGTGACCAAACTGGATCGATGTGATCCAGAAAAGCGGATGGAATTGCTGTTTGCCAATGCGCCTGGACCGGTTAGCCGACTTTTACTGAAGCACCGATACATCGCCTTGATGGCCCTGATCAACACGCCTGGTAACTCGCTCATCGGCGGCGGTGGCGGCATAGCACTTGCGGCGGGGCTGTCGCGTTTATTCACTCTTCCGCGCTTCCTGGCGGCGATTGCCCTGGCTGTTGCCCCGGTTCCGCTGACCTATTACCTCATTAGTTGATCGCTACGACATGCGCGAAACAGCGAAAAATTCCATAAGATTGGCTGCGCGGCTCTGCGCAATTAGCGAAATTGCGCGAATGTCTCAAAGGTCCGCCTATCAGCCGTTGGTTTGCCAATAAGCTTCGAATTCCACTGAAGGTCCGCTTTTGCGCATTCGGTTCGCAAATTCTGCATCTGCGGCGAAAGGCAGCATTCCCACCGGACCGCCGGTCAACGACCGCTCCGGATCGAGTATACGAGATCGGAGTACTCGATTGCACCAGGGGTTACCCTTGCAAGAGAAATCACATTAACTTGTTCCGGTAAGTGATGGTCGGAGCGGCGGGATTCGAACCCACGACCCCTTGACCCCCAGTCAAGTGCGCTACCGGGCTGCGCTACGCTCCGAGCCGGCGCGGACTATAGGCTATTCGACTTGCCGGTCAACCGGATTTGCGATCTTCGGCAACCTTGTCGCGGCCAGATGCTGATGCTGCCATTCCAGGGCGAGGCAACCCCAGACCAGGCCGACCAGCAGATAAAAATGACGCCAGTGATCGATATCAATCACTGTGCCGAGTGCGATGTGTCCGGCAAAGACGATGTAGGCACAAAGCAGCAGCGGTTGCCAGGGACGCGGGCGGAACAGGATCTTGAAACCGGCCGCCAATGTCCAGAAAACCAGCACCAGCAGGCAGGCAAATCCGAGCCAGGAGTAATCGAGCAACGCCTTGAGCCAGATATTGTGGGTGTCTTCGCCCCACAGGCGTCCGAATTCCAGCGCACCGATCCCCAGCGGGTGTTCCATGGCCGTCTGCACGCCGATGCCGAAGCGGGCAAAGCGTCCATATCGCCCGGCATCGTACTCCTGCACCAATTGCGCCCTGGACGAAAACAATTCGGCCACATCGGGTATTTGCAGGATCGCAAGCAGGCCAAGCGCCAGCAGCGCGACCGCCGAGACGCTCGCCACCACGAGCCGGAGCCGAAATAGGCTGCTGCGGCTTTGAACCGCCAACGCCACGACAAGAAGCACCACGCAGACGCCGAACAGCCCCCAGGCACCGCGCGAAAACGACAGGAAGATGCCCAGCGCCACGATCATCAGTGGTGGCGCGGCAAATGCAATCGTTGCGGGTCCGCCGGTAAGAATGCGGTGGACCAGCCAGATCGCCGGCAGCACAAGGAAAGGCCCGAACACATTGGGATCCTCGAAAACGCCGGCGGCGCGGCCGTAGCGGGTGAAAATCTCCGCACCCGGGACGACACCGAAATAACCGGCGATCCCGGCCATCGACGTCAAGACCGCCGACAGGACCCAGGCCTTGAAAGCGATTGTCAGCAATTCGGGGCGCCGTTCGATCACAGCGGCAAAGAACACCGACGTCAGGCCGAGAAAGAAGGATACGGCAAGGTACAGCGGCGTTTCGTGCAGATCGCCGAGCTGGGTCATGGCGATGACACCGCCCAGGTTGAACCCGCTTATCAGCGCGAGCAGCGGAACCACCGCTCGAGAAAGACGCATAGAAACGAGTGCCCAGACGCCGATAACCAGCGCCATGAAGATTTCATAGGGAGCCGGTTCGCGAATGACAAAACCGGAAAGGAAGACACCGATTGCAACACTGGCGGTCAGCGTCAGTGCGGCAAGCTTTGCATTGACGGCAGAGCGGGGCAGTGGCACCCCGGTGTGGCTATGTGTGTCAACAACGCTCAATATGCGTTTTCCGTATTCATCAGCCGGATCGGGGTTAGCAACAAGATTTTCAAGTCGAACCAAAGCGACCAGTTTTCGATGTAGTAGAGGTCGAATTCGGTGCGCATCCTGATTTTGTCGTCATTGTCGATCTCGCCGCGCCAACCATTGATCTGGGCCCAGCCGGTCACACCGGGCTTGACCCGGTGACGGGCGAAGTAACCGTCCACCACCTCATGGTAGAGGCGGTTGTGTGACTGCGCAGTGACCGCATGCGGCCGCGGTCCCACCAGTGACAAGTCGCCTTTCAGGGAATTGTAGAACTGCGGCAGTTCGTCGAGCGATGTCTTGCGGATGAACCGGCCGACCCGGGTCACCCGCGGATCACCCTTGGTAACAGCGTTTCGCGCTGTCGGATCGCACTGATCGACATACATGGAACGGAACTTGTAGACGTCGACGATCTCGTTGTTGAAGCCGTGACGCTTCTGTTTGAAGATCACCGGCCCCTTGCTTTCCAGCTTGATCGCCAGGGCGGTCAGCAGCATCACCGGTGACAGGACAATCAGGCCGAGTGCGGAAAAGAAGATGTCGAAAATCCGCTTGGCGACCGAATCCCAATCGCTGATCGGCCGGTCGAAAATATCGAGCATCGGCACCGAGCCGATGAAGGAATAGGAACGCCTGTGGAACTGCAACTGGTTGGCATGTGCGGCCAGGCGGATGTCCACCGGCAGGATCCAGACTTTCTTCAGCAACGACAAAACACGCTCTTCAGCGGTGATCGGCAATGCCACGATCAGCATGTCGATACGGGCGATGCGGGCGAACTTGATCAGTTCGGGGATCGTGCCGAGCTTGGGATAGCCGGCCACGATCGGCGGCGAGCGCACATCGTCACGGTCATCGAAGATGCCGCATATGCGGATGTCATTGATCGGTTGGCGTTCGACTGCGCGGATCAGGGTTTCTGCTGCGGTACCTCCGCCGATGATCACGGCGCGGCGCTCCATCGTGCCGTTACGCGCCCATCTGCGGATCATGCGCGCCATGATCAGTCTGAGCAAAACCATGGCGCCCAGCCCGGTGCCGTACCAGCTGGCAAACCAGACGCGCGAAAAATCCGCCGAGTTTTTCATGAAGAATCCGGCAAGCGCCATGACAGCGAAAACGCCGCACCAGGAAATCACGATGCGGTTGATCCGCGGCAACGGATTGCGCAACACCGACATACGGTAATTACCGCCGAACTCCAGCAGTATCACGGTGATCAGCGAGCCGCCGAGAATGACTCCCGGATAGTGCCATGCCAGATGGGTGTTGAACCCGATATAGGCGCCGTAGATCACCACGCCCGCAAGAGCGATGAGCCCGAATTCCAGCAGCCGGAACAAGCCGCCGAACATCACCGGAGACATAGTGTCACGGCGATATTGAGCAGCGACCTGATCGGCGATCGAATTCAGGCTCTCATTGCTCGTTTCGCCTTCTGCTGGTTGCGAGCCATCCTCGAAGTTTCGGACGGATGCACCGGAGTAGCGTTGCTCGGGGTCGAACTTGTTCATCATGGTGTCCGATATTCGCTGTCGAACTTAGCGCCAACCCACTAAGAAAGCCTTGATATCGCACCACCACATTCCTTTGGGGTCGCCATCGGCTCTTTTGTCGAACTGGAGATCTGCATAGGCCGGCTACCCGTGCTGGTACCGGGCGGGGAGAGCAATCGATAGACGTCTACATCGCCGCATTCATCGTTTTCAGATAGGCCTGCTCGATCGAGGCGGCCATGACACCGACGGAGAACCGCGATTTCAGCTCAGCCAGATCGGGCATGCGTTTCTTGAACGCCGCGGGATTTGTGTGCGCCGCGATCATCGCTTCGGCGATTGCGGCGGGTTCCGGCTGACATAGGAAATCTCGTTTTCGGCCGAAAATCTCCGGGATTCCGCCGACGTCTGTCGCGATCATCGCCATTCCGCCACCCAGCGCTTCCAGCACGATGTACGGCATCGCCTCGGCGCGGGAGGGAACCACAATCGTCCGCGCCAACGAGAACGCTTCGCGCGCCGGCATTGGCGGCATGAAAGTGATGTTTTCAACCAGGCCAAGCCGGGTTACCTGCTGGCGGTATCGGGGAAGATCGTCACCGTCGCCGACCATGACAGCATTCAGCTTTTTCCCGGATTGGCGGGTGGCGAGTGACAAAGCATCGATGAAAATGTCGGGACCCTTGAGATCCCGCATCATGCCGATATAGAGAAAATCGGCGGCATCCTCGGTGTGAGCGACGGGTTCGAATTCAGCTTCGCGAAGCCCGTTATAGACGACCGCATTGGTAACGCGCGGCTCGCCGACCTTGCGCTGGTAGGTTTGCCGCTCGAAGTCAGATACGAACAGAAGATGATCCGTTCGCCGTTCCAGCGCGCGCTCGGCGAAAAATATGGCCTTTCCGGTCAGTGTATCCTCATCATAGTGCAGGCTGCCGCCATGCGGTGAATACAAGCGGGCAACGCGTGACCCTGATACCCGCAACAGTGAGCCGAAAATCCGGGCGTATGCGCCACCCTTGGCGCCGTGCCCGTGTATCACATCCGGCTTCAATCTCTTTATGGCTGAATAGGTTCGCCATGCCGCGGCAATATCGCCGGGCCCGACATGGCGTTGCATCGGTATTCTGGTGATCCCCAGCGAAAGATCCGGTTCCAGGGCGGCAAACAGCTGATCCTCGAACGCGCCGCCCGTCGCGGAATCGCAGACAATGCCTATTTTGTGCCCTGCATCTCTTTGCGCTGCCACCAGATCGCGAACATGGCGAAAAATGCCGCCCACCGGCGACCTGAAACAGTGAACAATGCGCAAATCCGTCGTCACGTGCCCGGATCATCCCCCCGAACCCAACCTAAAAGATTCGTTCACGGATATAAACCGTGTCGCCCGGCAGCAATGGATCGGAAGTCACCACCCGGCCGGTGATAACCTGACCGTTGATATCGCGGGTGACGTCGACGTTTGACTGATTGGCGCGCGCCGAAAATCCGCCGGCGATGGCAATGGCCTTTTGCACGGTCATGCCTGGAACATATGAATATTGCCCGGAGGCTCCGACTTCGCCCATGACGAAAATCGGGCGGTAGCGATCGATCTCGACCGAGACATCGGGGTCCCTGACATAACCATCCTGCAGTTTCACGGCGATCGCCTGTTCCAGTTGCTGGGCGGTCCGCCCGCGCGCGCCGACGGAACCGACCAAAGGGAAAGCCAGATAGCCGGATTGATCGATGCTGTAGGTGTTGCTGAGCCCATCCTGCTCGAAGACGGTGACACGTACCCGGTCACCGGCACCAAGGACATAGGGCTTGGTGATGGCTTCATGGAACGCCGCCGGCGCCGGCCGGTAGCTTGAACAGCTGGCCGCAAACACCAACGCTGCAATCATGCTCAGTGATTTTTTCATGTTCACGACGCACCTTCATGCGGCCGGCTTGTGCTGCCGGCCCAAACTCGAACCGGCACCGTTATCCTCCTGTTAGGGTTAATGTCCGGTAAAACTCATGCCGTTTTGCCCGGGATCGGCAGTGAATTCCGGTATGCGGCCGGTATTTTTGTTAGTGCTCTCTTAATCTTTCCAAACAACCCGTTACCCGCCTCTTAACGGCACGGTTACCATGAACATTTACGGTGTGAGCCGAGTTAGTATCGGAGTACCGTTTCATGTCGGGCGTTCACACCGTCGATCAGGACGTTGATGTCGATCTGAGCACGTTGTTTGCCAGCATCGCCAGAAACTGGCTGAAAATCCTTGTCACCGCGCTTGTCGTCACAGCTGTGGCACTCGCCATCGCCTGGGTTGTTCCGGCCAGGTACAAGGCAGAAACGCGCATTCTGATCGAAACCCGCGAATCCATCTTCACCAGACCGGACGGGGCAGGCGACAATGACCGTCCGACCCTGGATCAGGAAGGCGTGGCAAGTCAGGCCGAGCTGATCTCTTCAGCAGATCTTCTAAAGCAGGTTGCCACCAAACTGGATTTGGCAAGCCGCGCCGAATTCGATGAGACGGTAAGCATGTCGGCGGCCGGCAGGTTGCTCGTTCTGTTCGGGCTGAAAAGCGATCCCGGTGAAATTCCCGCCGAAGAGCGCGTGCTGAAGGCGCTTCGCAAGAAATTGACGGTCCATCACGTTGAAGATTCGCGCGTCATCGTCGTCGAGTTTTCTTCGACGGACAGGCAGTTGGCCGCCTCCGTGCCGCGCGCGATCGCCGAGGCCTACATCAAGCTGCAACAGGAAGCCAAACTGCAATCCAACAGCGATGCGACCGAATGGCTTGAGCTGGAAATCAAGGATCTGCGTGCCCGGGTTCGCGAGGCGGAGGCCAAGGTCGCATCCTTCCGCGCCGAATCCGACATATTGATTGGTCAGGATGACGCGCCCTTGGCCACACAACAGCTGTCCGAACTGTCGACCGAATTGTCCCGCGTACGCGCGTCGCGTTCTTCCGCCCAGGCCAAGGCGATTGCCGTTGGCCGCGCGTTGGACAGCGGCACCTCGCTCGACACTATTCCCGATGTGCTCGAATCGCCGCTGATACAGCGCCTGCGAGAGCGCCAGGTCGAGCTTAAGGCCGACATCGCCGATCTGTCGACGACGCTTCTCGGCAACCATCCGCGCATCAAGGCCCTGCGCTCGCAACTGGTCGATTTCGACCGTCAGATCGCGGCTGAAGCGCGCAAGCTGCTCAAAAGCCTGAAGACCGAAGCTGAAACCGCGCGTATTCGCGAACGCGAACTTGTTGCCGATCTGAACCAGTTGAAGGCTGAATCGGCACGGGCCGGCACCGAGCGGGTCGAACTGCGCGCGCTCGAACGCGAGGCCGCAGCGCAAAGGGAATTGCTGGAATCCTACCTCACCCGATACCGCGAAGCGGCTTCCCGGCGCGATCGCAACTATCTGCCGGCCGATGCGCGCGTGTTTCAGGAAGCGACCGTTCCGGCCGAACCTTATTTCCCGAAATTCATGCCGATTGCGATTTCTGCCTTTGCCGGTTCCATCCTCATCATGATCCTGATCACGATGATGCGGGAATTGTTTTCCGGGCGGGCGATGCGCCAGCGTGAGGGCGGTTTCATTCCCATCACCGATGTCGCGATGCATAAAGCCCCGGATTTTGCACCGGCGGTTGCCGATGAACTCGCCGCGCGGCCGCCTGTTGCGGCAAACGAGGATTCCTCGCTTGCCGACCACACCGAGCCCGTGGACGAAATGTCTGTTCAGGTCGTTGCCGATCGCCTCATCGCCGAAGGAGCGACGCGAGCCATTCTGGTCTCACCGGAAGGTGATGAAGCGGCTGCCACCGCCGTTCTCATCGCCCGCGAAATCGCCGATTCGGGCCTGCGGGTATTGTTGCTGGATCTGACAGCCAACGGTGTCGCCTCATGGCCGATGCTCGACGGTGACACTTTACCCGGCATCACCGATCTGCTGGCCTCGCAGGCCCAGTTCACCGATGTCATCCACTCCGACCACTATTCGGATTGCGATGTCATTCCGGCCGGCACGGCCAATCCAGCGCGCGCCATGCGTGCAATCGAGCGCCTGCCGATTATCATGAACTCGCTGACCACGGCTTATGACATCGTCGTTGTCGAGTGCGGTCCTGCCGATGCGCAGGGTGTGCGCCGGCTCGTTGCGCCGGGTTCCGAGGTGCTGATCAGTGCGATCGAGCCCGCTGACGATGCGGTGCAATCAGCCGCAATGGAGCTTCGCGCCGGCGGCTATGATGATTTGCTGGTTGTCAGCCCCGTTGGTTTCCAGCCGCCGCCTCCGCCCGCCGATGACCGTTCCGCAGCGTGAGCGCGTAGCGGATTTCATCGAAGTTCTATCGGCCGGCCAATTTGCGCCGGATCGTCTTGGCGGCGCGTAAAAGCGCTTCGTTTGATTTGACGATCCGCTTGGCCTCAGTGGATCCGCGATAGGCCATAGCCGCCAGCCGGCCCCGGGCGGTGAGCGGGATCGAACAGTCGAATTGCTGTTCGACTCGGTCGCACCAGCGGCGCTTGTAGCCTTCATCCCCAACGCTGAAATCGTATATTTCCGCGCCGCTCTCGCAGGCCTCACGGATATTTTCGAAGAACAGGAAATCTCCGGGAGCAGCGTGGGCCAGTTCATCGTCTGCAAAAGCGGAAAACTCGCAGACATGGCGAGTAGCGCAGATACTTGTCCCGGTGATCGCCCGCAACTTTCCTCCGACTTCGAGCCCATGCAGCGCAAATGCCGGTTCAGACTGTTGTGCGGCATCCGCAAACAGATGGACAAAGAACCGTTTGACACCGCTGTCGTCAAACGTGTTTTTGATGCCAAGAGCGCGGAACCTGGCATCCTTCATGGCAAAGAAGGTTTCGCACATCGCCTCGATTTGATCGGCGGTTTCGGCGGGGATGCGCTGCCAGCCGCCGGCCACCTCGAACTTTCTTGTCTGCGAGCGGTGTTTTTTCCGCTTGCGCTTTCCATTGGCACGCGCAAGCACCGCATCGAAACCGCCGTCAAGCGAAACCGAAAGTGCCGGATTGGGACTTTGGGTATGCGGAAGCTGGAGCAGCGGATTGTCCTGGCCGCTAATCCGCCGTGCCTGGCGCTCGAGCAGGATGACGTCAATATCCGGCCGTTTAATGGAGATCTGTTCGGTCAGCGCCTTCAGCGTTTCCCGGTCCAGCGGTGCAGAATCCGGGGACATCGCCGGAAAATTGCCGTTGGCATGCGGGCCGGACATGAAGCGCGCCGCCCTTATGGCTCCCAGGGACACCACCTCAAGCGGCAGTGAAAAGACCGCCTTGTCACCCGCATGAAGCGCGGCAACGATCGTGTCGGTCTCCGAATGGGCGACCCAGTTGGCGACCCAGTCGGGATGCTGTGCGGGTGCGGGAAAGAAATCCTTGCAGGCTTGCGCATGTATTGACGCGCCATCCGGTCCCGCATGCACGACGGGCACCGGCTGGTCGACCGTTCGATGTTGTTTCAAATACGCGCCCGCGGCGTCAACCATGTCTCAATCCTTGTCGTGTAGATATCTGACAAACTGCAAGGGTGGTTGTCGGCTTCTGTCGAAACTAGACCAAAAAGGTGAATGAATGATCGACAGGGGCGAAGCGGTGCGGAAACTGGCTCTGACCGCTGCACGATTTTCCGGATTGCCGCTGATTTCGCGCTCGTTTCTCGGCGGTGCCGGCGTATTGCTCATGCTGCACCGGGTCACCGATCAGCCGGTCAAACCACTGGGCGTCAACCGTCATCTTACCGTGCCCCCGGCGTTTCTCGATCGGTTGATCGCCGAGATGAAACGTCTGGAATACAAATTCGTTACCATGGACGAGTTGGCCGATCGTCTGAAATGCGATGCAACTTCCGAACGTTATGCGGTCATCACGCTTGACGATGCCTATCGCGACAACCTTGTCGAGGCGCTCCCGGTGTTCGAAAAGCACGAAACGCCGTTCATCGTTCACGCCGCACCGGGCCTGACCGATGGCGAGACCGTCCTGTGGTGGGAGATCGTCGAGGATATCGTGACGAAAAGTCAGCAGGTTTGTCTGCCTACCAAGCGCGGATCGGTAGAGGTCGACTGTCGCACCGTGGCCGAAAAAGTTTATGCGAACTGCGTGCTGACCGATTTCCTGACCGAGGAAACCGCCGAAGAGGATCAAATGCAGGTGCTTTCGGGTTTGGCCGGCAGCGCCGGCATCGACATCGAGGCGACCGGTAGCGAAATGCTGATGACATGGGATGAGTTGCGCCGTATCGCTGCGCACCCGTTGGCGGAGATCGGCGCCCACACGCTGCATCACTACAATCTCAAGCGATTGGACGAGGATACCGCTTACCGGGAGATATCCGAGGCCCGGGATGTTCTGAACGAAAAGCTAGGTATCTCCCCGCGCCACATGGCTTTTCCCTATGGTTTTTCCAAAGCCGTGGGCCCGCGAGAAGTGGCGATGGCCCGTGAAGCCGGATACGCAACGGCAGTAACAACCCGCCATGGCGTGCTGCAAATCGGCCACCGCGATCATTTGCATGCCTTGCCGCGCATCTCGGTGAACGGCCGTTACCAGCGGATAAGCCACTTTCGCACCATGCTGTCGGGACTGACAACGCCGATGGCGAACCAGGGTCGGAGACTGGTCACCGTTTGACAGTCGGCTTCTCCTTGACCATCCAGCGAATGATCCACATTGCCGGTAAAATCCAAAGCAGACCGGTAAAGAAGAAATACGCCAGGTGCACGAACGGGCCGGATTCGCCGAGCCGCGCAGACGCGATCGTTGTCGCGACAAGCGCATAGATGATCACCAGCGCAACCAGCAAAAATGTTCCAATGAGTTTTTTCAAACGGACTGGCATGACAATGCCCATGTAGCGCCGGAAACGTGCCGGAGCCAGCCTCAATCCGATTTCACGCACGACCGCGACGGCATGTCACGCACCTGGATATCTTGAAAGCGGCGGGAGAATGCGGCACGAAAAGCGGGGAGGGCCGTTCCAGACAGGATTGAGCAATGACAGTTGCCGATACCACCTTAGCTCCGGTTACAGCCAAGCAAGCAGAACTGCGAAACCGCACGGTTGTACGCATTTGGCTTTATGTCGTGCTTGTCGTCCTGTTTGCCCTGGTGCTGGTCGGCGGAGCGACCCGACTGACCGATTCCGGTCTCTCGATTACCGAATGGAAGCCGATTCACGGGGTCATTCCGCCGCTTTCGGTGGCCGACTGGACTGAGGAATTCGAAAAATACCAGCAAATCCCCGAATATCAGCAGATCAACAAGGGGATGAGCCTCGATGAATTCAAGGTCATCTTCTGGTGGGAATGGGGCCATCGATTGCTGGCGCGCGGTGTCGGCTTCGTTTTCGCCATTCCACTGGCCTTCTTCTGGCTGACCGGCAGGCTTGAAAGTCAATTGAAACCCAAATTGCTGGGCATTCTTGCGCTTGGCGGCGTGCAGGGCGCTATCGGTTGGTGGATGGTCGCCTCCGGGCTTGTCGACCGTGTCGATGTCAGCCAGTACCGACTGGCCACGCATCTGATCATCGCCTGCTTCATCTTTGCCGCCTGCATGGTCGTCGCGCGCGGATTGGCGCCGCACAGTGCCGGCCCGTCCAGCCGCGCGACCCAGCGATTTGCCGGTTTTGTGGTGATCGCGGTTTTAATCCAGATCTACCTCGGGGCACTTGTCGCCGGATTGGATGCCGGATTGGCATACAACACCTGGCCTAAAATGGATGGTGCCTGGTGGCCCGGCGATTTGATGATTATCGAGCCGTTGTGGCGCAATTTCTTCGAAAGCCCCAAGACGGTGCAGTTCATCCATCGTCTGGGTGCTTATGCGGTGTTGGTCCTGGCGGTCTGGCACGCAATCTCGGCGATGCGCGAAGAAGGCGGCGAAACCACCCATGCGCGCCGGGCGCTGTTGTTGCTGGGACTTGTCGTGGCCCAGGTCGCCGCCGGCGTGATTACCCTGATTTACCAGGTGCCGATGTCCTGGGCGCTCGTGCACCAGGGACTGGCCCTCGTGGTGCTGGGTTTTGCCTGTGCCCACTGGCGCGGCGCAAAGGGTGCCTATGCGCCGCAAACGGAGGTCCGCGTCCGGTCATAGTCGTCGCGTTCTAATTGCCGATCATCAAATCCATGCTCTGCACGCAGGCGCCGGACGCACCTTTGCCGAGATTGTCGAGCACGGCGATCAGGTTGGCCTGTCCGCCGCCAGGCGTCCCGAGCGCGTAGAGCCTCATCAGGTTTGTCCCAACCAGTTCGGTCGGCTCGATCATCGAAAGCCCTGATGAAATATCGAGCGGCACGACGCTGACGATGTCCTGCCCCGCATAATGCGCGGCAAGGGCGCCATGCACGTCGGCAATATCCGGCGACCCCGCTAGCAGCTCGAGATGCAGCGGGACTTGAACGGTCATGCCCTGCGGATATCTGCCGACATTGGGCGTGAACACCGGTCGCCGTTCCAACTGCCCGTGGGTCTGGATTTCGGGAACATGCTTGTGCCCGAGCGCGAGCGCGTAGGCATAGGCCGGTGCGGTCACCGGATCGGGATTGCTTTCATCCTCGAACCGGGCGATCAGCGCCTTGCCGCCGCCGGTATAGCCGGAGATCGCGTTGATGGTGACAGGATAGTCGGCAGGCAGCATGCCGGCGGCCGTCAATGGCTTGATCAAGGCGATCGCTCCGGTCGAGTAGCATCCCGGATTGGAAACCTTCTCGGCAGCGGCGATTTTACCCGCATGTCCGGGTTCCAGCTCGGCAAATCCGAACACCCAGTCGGGATCCGTGCGGTGTGCCGTCGAGGCGTCGATGAACCTTGTATGCGCATTGCCGGCCAGTTTGACGGATTCCCGTGCACCGGCATCCGGCAGGCACAAAATCGCAATGTCCGCTGATTTCAGCAGGTCGGCGCGGATATCCTTGTCATGCCGGTCGCCATGCGCAATGGCCAGCAGTTCGATGTCGTCGCGGCCTTCCAGCCGCTGCTTGATCTGCAGCCCGGTGGTGCCGTGTTCACCATCAACAAATATCTTCGCGGTCATCGAAATTCGCCTCTAATTGCAATAAAATCATGGAGTTACGGTATTCTCCGGAATCATCTTCCGAAGTTGGATGCGCTCATCGTCGTGCGCGTCGTTCCGCAATCAGTCCAAGGTAATTCATCGCAATCGTCGATCCTGCTATCGCCGTGATGTCGGCGTGGTCGTAGGCTGGCGCGACCTCAACCACATCCGCCCCCACCATGTCAAGCGTTCCCAGCTTTCTCAGCACTGACAGCATCTTGGCGGATGAGGGGCCGCCGGCGACCGGTGTGCCGGTTCCGGGCGCAAATGCCGGGTCGAGACAATCGATGTCAAAGGTGATGTAGGTCTTGGCGCCGCCGACGCGCTTCAAAATCGCCTCGGCGATCTCTGTGGGGGCCATTTCCTCGACTTCATGCCCGTAAATGATCTTGATGCCGCAATCTTCCGGCGCGTGGGTGCGAATACCGATCTGGATCGATTTTTCAGGATCGATAATGCCGTCGCGGACCGCGCGGATAACAAACGAGCCATGGTCGATACGCTTGCCGTCATCGAACCAGGTATCCTGGTGGGCGTCGAACTGCACGAGGGCGAGGGGGCCGAATTTGGCCGCATGCGCCTTCAACAATGGCCAGGTGACGTAGTGATCGCCGCCAAGCGACAGCAGGAACGCGCCGGACTTGATGATCTTGGCCGCTTCGCGCTCGATTTTCACGGGCGTTTTCGAATGATTGCCGTAGTCGAGGAGGCAGTCGCCATAGTCGATCACCGACATGGTGTCGAAAAGCTCACGACTGAACGGATATTGCGGGTCGTTGTCGAGTATGACCGATGCGCGGCGGATTGCCTGTGGCCCGAAGCGCGCACCTGGCCGATTGGAAACGGCCGCATCGAACGGAATGCCCCACACAACCGCATCGGCGTCCTTGAGGTTCTTGGTGAATTTACGCCGCATGAATGAAAGCGCCCCGGCATAGGTTGGGTCGCCGGCATTTCCTGTTGTGCTGCGGGCGGTAAACGCATGGTCGATGGAACTGGAGGGCATTTTGGTTGCTCGCAGTGCTCGTTTCGTCCGCGCTGCATAGTGGAACGCGGACCAAATGCCAATAATGATGGGCCAGCAAATAGCACCTGCCATCGCCAATATGGCGCGATGGTGGCGAAACAGCTTGAATCGATGTCGGATCAGCGCAAACTGTTCGCCGCAAAGCGATCATACTCGCTGGCGAACAGATGAGACCGGAAAACAGGTGCTGCCATGCTGACCCAAAAGCAAGTTGAACAGTACAAACGCGACGGGTTTTTGTTTCCGATTGACGTGTTTTCTAACGCGCAGGCGGCTGATTATCGCCGCAGGATAGAAGATCTCGAAGCCGATCCCGACAACGCCAAACTGCCGCGGCCGCTGGCGCGGTACTTTCGGTCAAACGCCTATTGCGTGCTTCCGATCGCCGCCGAATTGGCCACCAATCCCGATATTCTCGACTTTGTCGAAGCGATCATCGGACCGGACATCCTGATCTGGAGCTGCGAGTTCTTTATCAAGGAGCCGCATACCGACAAGGTCGTCTCATGGCATCAGGACATGACCTACTGGGGGCTGGGCGAGGAGACCAGTGGCGACACCGAGCACCTGGTTTCGGCCTGGATCGCGCTGTCGCCTGCTACCGTGGATTCCGGCTGCATGCGCTATGTTGCCGGTTCGCACAAGCAAAGTATCGTCGAGCATGTCGACACGTTTGCCGAAGACAACTTGTTGTCGCGCGGCCAGGAGATCGCCGTTGAAGTCGACGAGGCGGATGCAACCGACGTGGTGCTGCAGCCGGGCCAGATGGCGCTGCATCACGGCCGCATGTTCCATGCTTCCGGCCCCAATGTTTCGGACGACCGCCGCATCGGCATGGTCATCCGCTATGTGACACCTGAAGTGCGCCAACTGGTCGGTAACAAGGACTATGCCATGCTGGCGCGTGGCTGCGATGCCGGTAACAACTGGAACCACGTGGCGCCGCCTGCAAGACCGTTTACGCCCCGATCACTGGAAATATTTGACGAAGTGGTCGCCAGCCAGATGACGGCGCTGAGTGACGGGGCGGAAAAGACCTTCAGCTACGAAAAGTAGCAAGGCGATCGCGCCGGCATTTTTATTGTGGTCCCCGGTGCCCGCAATTTGGCAACCTGTCCGCAATAGGTAAGCTTGGACTACGGATGGCATGCCGAATCCCTGATGTCTTCCGTTGTTGCCAGGCTGAATGGCGCAATTATTGCAAATCATTGGGAAATCCAGACCGTTTCGCTGCATGTGTGCCGTTCCGGTCCGTTAGAATTTGCTTGTGTACCGATTTGATCCGGTTCCAGCGGCAGTGAGGTGGCATTCGTTTGGGGAACAACCGGAAATTCGGCAAAGCGAACCAGCAGGGTTCATCGATAAGCCCCCGCAATCAAGGGACTTTGTACTCGATTCAGTATCTGCGGGCAGTCGCGGCCTATCTGGTGGTTTTGTTTCACATCTCGGCTACGCTCAATGGCAAGGGGAGCGATATCGCCGTCTTTGAGACCGGTGCAATCGGTGTGGATATTTTCTTTGTTTTGAGCGGATTTCTGATGGCCATGATTGTCGGCCAGCGCCGAGAGATCGACGGGCAATTCCTGCTGCGGCGCATCATTCGAATTGCACCGCTTTACTACCTCCTGACTTCCGTACTTTTCGTCATTGCCGCTCTTGCGCCGGATTTTCTGGTTTCCGATCGCCTGAATTTCGCGCAACTCTTCGCGTCATTCCTGTTCATTCCCTTTCCATCTGCGGACGGTTCGCTTGCGCCAATACTCAGCCTTGGTTGGACGCTGAACTACGAAATGTTCTTCTACTGTCTGATCGCGCTGACCACCCGATTGTTCGGAGACCGCAAACTGCAATTCACCGTCATGCTGATTATCGGGCTTGTTCGCCTTGGGTTTTGTTTTTGATTTCGGTGTTTTCTGGCAGTTCTATACCGATCCGATCCTTCTGGAATTTGGAGCGGGAGTGCTTGTGTACCACTATGTCTTTGCCGACAGGCAGGAACACAAATCACCGGTCGTGCCAGGCCTGTTACTGATCGGCGGCGTCATCCTGATCCTTGCTCAACCCGAATTCGCCGATGACCATCATAGGTTCTTCAGTATGGGTCTGCCGGCGATTTTTATCGTCATCGGAGGCATTCTTGCGTTGAATTTCAACGCCGGATGGCTGAAGCGGCTCGGCGATTGGTCCTATTCCACATACCTGGTCCATTCATTTGTCATCCATCTATCCATCGTCGGGCTGGGAATGCTGGGCGACATCAATCCACTCGCGCTGACCCTGGTAGCGCTTTCAGCGACGGTCATAGCGTCCGGGCTAATCTATCATCTGTTTGAGCTTCCGGTCATTCGGGAACTGCGCTGGGTGTGCAATATCTATTATCAACCGCGCGAGATGAGAGTCGCGGGATCGAGCAGATAACCTGCCTGTTCGGCGCGTTTTTCATAAAAGCGCCGCAGACCTGAATTGCGACAAAAAAAGCGGGGCCAAAACCCCGCTTCTTCGCAAGCAGATCCGGTATGACCGCGGTCAGCGCTTGGAGAACTGGAAGCTGCGGCGTGCTTTCGCTTTGCCGTACTTCTTGCGCTCGACCACGCGGGAGTCGCGGGTAAGAAAACCGCCCTTTTTCAGTGCACCGCGCAATGTCGGTTCATAGTAGGTCAGCGCCTTGGAAATGCCGTGACGAACAGCACCGGCCTGGCCGGAAAGACCGCCACCCCTGACGGTGGCCATGATGTCGTACTGACCGGCACGATCGGCAGCCACGATCGGCTGCTGCAGGATCATCTGCAAAACAGGGCGTCCAAAATACTTGTCGAACTCCTTGTCGTTGATGACGATGCGGCCCGAGCCGGGCTTCAGCCAGACGCGCGCGATTGCGTCCTTGCGTTTTCCCGTGGCGTAGGCGCGGCCATGGTCATCGAGTTTTTGAACGTGAACCGGAGCTTCCGGAGCCGCTGTTTCGACGCCGGTGGCTTCGCCGAGTTCTTCCAGTGAGTTGAGTTCGGCCATTATGCGACCCTCTTGTTCTTGCTGTTGAGTGCGCCGACGTCGAATGTTTCAGGATTCTGCGCTTCGTGCGGATGTTCGGCGCCCGGATAGACGCGGAGGTTTTTCATCTGGCGGCGGCCGAGCGGTCCGCGCGGGATCATGCGCTCGATGGCTTTTTCGACGATGCGTTCGGGAAAGCGGCCTTCGAAAATGTTGCGCGCCGTGCGTTCCTTGATGCCGCCGGGATGGCCGGTGTGCCAGTAGTATTTCTTGTCGGTGAATTTCTTGCCGGTGAACACCGCCTTGGCGGCGTTGATAATGATGACGTTGTCGCCATCATCGACATGCGGCGTGAATGTCGGCTTGTGCTTACCGCGCAGGCGCATGGCGACGAGGGTGGCGAGACGGCCGACCACCAGGTCGGTTGCGTCGATCAGGATCCACTTCTTCGTCACTTCCGCCGGATTCTGCGAGAAGGTTTTCATGGACGTATCACTTTCAAACTGACCCCGCAGGATTTGCTCCAAATACGGGACTTTTCTTGTTGCTTGGATTGGCAAGCCGAACGCCGGTTCGCCAAAAACAAACGGCGGCCCGTTCGGGACCGCTGTTCTGGCCGGGCTTATATGACAGGCGCGGGTGCGCGTCAATTGAAAAAATGAACACACAGTCGGGTAAATCGCAATAAAAACAATATGTTAAAAATAAGGTATTATTTTACCGCGGCAATCGTCATCGCGGCGGTATCGAATAGGTCCCCGTCGCATGTGCAACCGTGTGATTGTCCGCGCCGGCGCGGATATCGATGTCGAACACCATCAGGTTCTTGCCCAGTTTGAGGATACGGCAATGGCCGTCGATGGGACCGGCCTCCGCCTTGCGCATGAAATTGATATTGAGATTGGTCGTCACCGAAAGCGCATCCGGACCCGCATGGGTCAAGACGCAGACATAGCCGCCGATATCGGCCAGGGTGAACAGCGACGGGCCCGAAACCGTGTCGCCCGGCCGCAGGTGCCGGTGATCTGCGTCGAGCCGCACCACGCAACCGCCCGGAAAGACATCGGTCGCAAAGTAGGCCGCTTGCTCTGCATTGAGCTGCGGGTAGGCATTCTTCATCAATGCATTGACTTGCTCGGCATTCATCACCGGTTTGAGCGGGCGAGGGGGCATTCTATGGCATCCTTGTCTATTTTGGTTCAGCCGCCGCGCGGATTGATCGGCCGGTTCTCCGTCCAGTCATATGTTCCCAGGTCGCGTTCGCGCACCGCCGTCTTCCAACCCTCCTTCTCCGAACGGTGCTTGAAATTCAATCCCTCCGGCGAATGCCGGGTGATGCCGTCGAAGATCGTCGCGAACATTTGCGTCTGTTTCATGCCCATGGCTTCGATGGCCTGATTGACCACCAGTTTCTGCATCATCAGCTGGTTGATTGGTACGGTGGCCATCCGTTCGGCAAGCCGCTCGACCTCGGCATCGAGATCGGCGGCGGGCACCGATTTGAGCACCAGTCCCATCTTTTCCGCTTCAGGCCCCTTGATCTTGTCGCCGGTAAACAGCATGCGCTTGGCCCGTTCCGGCCCCAGACGATAGACCCACATGGCGGTTGTCGGGCAACCCCATACGCGCACCGGCATGTAGCCGATCTCCGCATCGTCGGCCATGACGATCATGTCCGAACACAAGGCGATATCGGAGCCTCCGGCGACCGCATAACCGTGAACCTTGGCAATCACCGGCCGGTAGGAGCGCCACAACGACATGAACAGTTCGGTGTTACGCATCATGAAGGCGTAGTCCTTCATCGGATCCCAGGGCATGTCCTGCGTCATCTCATTACCCGCCCCGGATTTCGCCTCGGCGTAATACTGCAGGTCATATCCGGCGCAAAAGGCGCTTCCCGCACCGGACAGCACGATGACGTGGACGCTGCTGTCGACATTGGCTTCTTCGATCGCTGCCGCCAGCTCCACCGGCAGGTCATCGTCGATGGCGTTCATCACCTCGGGCCTGTTCAACATGACCCGGCCGATGCGGCCGTCTTTTTCGTATAGGACTTTAGGCATTGGTGCTCCGTCAGGTTTTCGCCCGGCAGGGTGTAACCCAGCATTGTGCCCGTCAAGTCAACCGTTATGGGTACTTGGTTTTCGCCGATCAGTGCAGGTATTATGGTTCCGATCAGTTAAGCGATCCGATTTGTCAGAAAGAGAATTGTTCATGGCCGAGATTGTTGCGCTTGAAACCGAAAACGATGCGGCGTTCAGCGCCGATCTGGAAAACGGTGTTCTCACGATAACGTTTTCCGCGCCGCCGGCGCATCCGTTGTCCCTGGACACAATTGGCCTTTTACGCGCGGAGCTGAACCGCGCCGCCGAAGACCGGCTGGTGAAGGTCATCGTTCTTGCCTCATCGGGCAAGATATTCTGTTCCGGGCATGATTTGGTGGAAATGCGCACGCACCGGCAGGACGACGATGGCGGCAAGGCGTTTCTCGATAAATTGTTCGACGAATGCTCGCAGTTGATGCAGGCGATCGTCGGCCATCCAAAGCCGATCATTGCTGCGGTCGACGGAATTGCCACCGCCGCCGGCTGTCAGCTTGTGGCAAGCTGTGATCTCGCCATTGCCTCCGAGCGGGCGCGTTTTTGTACGCCGGGGGTCAATCTCGGCGGATTTTGTTCAACGCCGATGGTCGCCTTGTCGCGCAACCTGAAACCCAAACACGCCATGGAGATGCTGCTCACCGGCGAGATGATCGATGCGCAGACGGCGCGCGACTTTGGTCTGATCAATCGTGTCGTACCGCCCGAATACCTGAATCAGATTGTGAAGAAATACGCCGAAACCATTGCATCGAAATCGACTGCGGCGATCGCGCGTGGAAAACGGGCGTTCTACCGGCAACTCGATATGCCGTTGGCCGAGGCGTACGAATTCTCCTCCAAAGTCATGGTCGACGGGTTTCTGACCAAAGACGCCGACGAGGGAATTTCAGCGTTTTTCGACAAGCGCGATCCAGTCTGGAGTGACGAGTAGGACCAACACCGGAAAGCTTGCGGAACAGAATCTAATCCCGTATGTTCTCATTTTGTTCCAAATGGGTAAGCGCGCATGGCACTCGATAAACGCATTTCCATCATCACCCTCGGCGTTACCGATCTGGCGCTTTCGACCGCCTTTTACGATCGCCTCGGCTGGCAAAAGTCGCCGGCCAGCCAGGACAGTGTGACATTCATCAAGTTGAAGGGGACCGTGCTTGGTCTCTATTCGCGCAGCGGGCTTGCCGAAGATGCGGGCGTGGAGGATTCCGAACCGGGATTTTCGGGCACCGCACTTGCCCACAACCTGTCCAGCGAGAAAGAGGTGGACGAAGCGTTTGATTTTGCCTTGTCCTGCGGTGCCAGCGCCGTCAAGAAACCGGAAAAAGTGTTTTGGGGCGGTTATTCCGGCTATTTCGCCGATCCCGACGGCCATCTGTGGGAACTGGCGTATAATCCGTTCGCACCGCTGGATGAAGAAGGGCATATGACGCTGCCGTAATCGCGGCCCGTCCGACTTCTTTGGAGTAACGATGACGGTTGCGGTCAGCGGCCTCGGCCCGATCTGTCGATACAGCGATAGACCACACACCGTTCGGTGTCAGCAGCCGGTATCGTGACGGTGATCGGGTATTTTTCGGTGTCGCAATACGCGCCATTGCTGACGAAACGGTCGTAAAGCGTCAGGCCCGGATTGCGCCGTGACTGATATCGCATGATCGCCGCACCTTCCGCATCGATAATCGCGTGTACCCGGTCACAGCTAAGCGACGTGGAATTGTGTCTGGAAATAGCATTTGCAGCCGTTGCCGACATGGCCAACGCGGTCAGGGTTAGCAAAATGGTTCGCATGATTGTCTCCACCCGTTGGATGCTTCAATCCGCATGAGATTGAGCATAGGCGGTCACGCGGCAATGCTTTGCCGGTAACAATCGGTTGATCGGTGATGCCGACCTCACCGATTGTCCTGCCGGTTGGTCGCGACGAGAATTTCGATTTTCCTTGCGGGCTGGACAAGGCGATTGCCCAAACTAGCATAATAGCGCTAGGAAGCCGCAATTCATCCTCCAGGACAGCCCCGCATGAACCACGACAGCTACGACGATGCCTACATTGCCGGAATATTGAACGCGGTCAGAACGGTCGCAATCGTCGGCGCGTCGGCAAACCAGGTGCGTCCGTCGTTCTTTGTCACCAAATATCTGATCGACAAGGGTTATAGCGTTTACCCGGTCAATCCCGGCCAGGCCGGGAAAACGATTGCCGGAAGCGAGGCCTTTGCCACGCTGGCCGATGTGCCGGTGGCAATCGATATGGTCGACATATTCCGGCCGACGGCGGCAATCCCGGGAATCACCGAGGAAATCATGCTGCTTGATCCGCTGCCGAAAGTTGTGTGGATGCAGCTGACCATTCGCGACGATGCTTCAGCTTCCAGGCTGGAGGCTGCAGGGATCAAGGTCGTTATGAACCGGTGCCCCAAGATCGAATATGCCAGGCTGGCGGGCGAGATTAGCTGGAACGGGGTCAATTCGTCGGTCATCTCGTCAAGGAAGCCGCGCATGCGCGGCGGCTTTCAGAGCTTCGGCATTCGCCGTTCCTGACCGCCCATGCTGGTCTTCGCCGCGGCGGTTTTCTTTCTCATCATTACGCCGGGACCGGGTGTCCTGTCGGCGGCGGGCGTTGGCGCCTCATACGGTTTCAGACCGGGACTGATTTACATCGTCGGCCTATTCGCCGGCACCAATCTGGTCGCGCTTGCGGTGATTACGGGCGTGGCTGCGGTGTTGGAGCTGTTTCCGCCCGCCCGCATGGCGCTGTTCGCCGCATCGGGGTGTTTTTTGCTCTATCTGGCGGCAAAAATCGCTTTTGCCGGCTCGAAAATCGGGTTCATTCATCCGCAAAAACCACCGGGCATCCTGGGAGGTATTGGTCTGCAGGCCGTCAATCCGAAAGCCTATGTCGTCAACACGGCGCTGTTCACCGGATTTCCGTTCATCGGCCACACCCCGACGCTGGAAATTGCAGCCAAACTGGTGATCATGAACGCCATCTGGATTCCGATCCATCTCGCCTGGCTGGCAGCCGGTGTGGGTCTCCATCGTCTCGATCTGTCTGATCGGGTTCGGTTTCGCGTCAATCTGGCAATGGCGCTGGCGATGCTGATGGTCGTGACATTAGCCGCATTCGCGGAACTGTGAAGTACGGCAAAAAAGCCGGCAGGGCGAAGCCGAGCCGTCGCTTCGACCAACCTTGCCGGCCTGCCTGAGCGGATCACGCCGCCACTGCCGGTACATCCGCGGTCAGCAGCAGCGCGTCCTTCATACCAGATAGCTTCGAATTGTTGCAGATCGATGACAAAAACTGCCCCGAAACCGGAAAATTCTGCAAAAATATACCTTTGACCTGACCGGAAAGCTGCGGGATAAGTTGGGCGATTGCCAATTTAGCCGCACAAGGAGAGGGAATATGTCCCAGCGTACCCCAGGATTCGATACACTTTCCGTTCATGCAGGCGCCAAGCCGGACCCGGCCACCGGCGCGCGCGCAACCCCGATCTACCAGACCACGTCATTCGTTTTCGATGACGCCGATCATGCGGCTTCGCTGTTCGGATTGCAGGCATTTGGCAATATCTACACCCGCATCATGAACCCGACCCAGGCGGTGCTGGAAGAGCGGCTTGCCGCGCTGGAAGGTGGCACCGCCGCCCTGGCGCTTGCCTCTGGCCACGCCGCCCAGCTCATCGTATTTCACACATTGATGCGCTCGGGAGAGAATTTCGTCGCCGCAAGAAAGCTTTACGGCGGATCGATCAACCAGTTCGGCCATGCCTTCAAGAGTTTCGACTGGCAGGTTCGCTGGGCGGATCCGGAAGACATTGCAAGCTTCGAGGCGCAGATCGACGACAAGACCAAGGCCATATTCTGCGAAAGCCTTGCCAATCCCGGCGGCACGTTCGTCGATCTCGAAGCCATCGGTAACGTGGCGCGCAAGCATGGCCTGCCGCTGATCGTCGACAACACCATGGCCAGTCCCTACCTGGTTCGGCCGATCGAGCACGGCGCCGATATTATTGTGCATTCATTGACCAAGTTCATTGGCGGTCACGGCAATTCAATGGGCGGCGTCATCGTCGACGCGGGAACATTCGACTGGTCGAAATCGGGCAAGTATCCGATGCTCTCGGAGCCGCGCGACGAGTATGGCGGCATGGTGCTGCACGAGACATTCGGCAATTTCGCCTTTGCCATCGCCTGCCGGGTTCTGGGCTTGCGCGATTTCGGACCGGCGATCTCGCCCTTCAATGCATTCCAGATCGCCACCGGTTGCGAGACGCTGCCGTTGCGCATGCAACGCCATTGCGACAATGCGCTGAAAGTGGCGGACTGGTTGGCTAAACGGCCGGAAGTGGCCTGGGTTTCCTATCCTGGCTTGCCGAATGATCCGAACAACGCGTTGATGAAAAAATACTCGCCCGGCGGTGCCGGCGCCGTCTTCACATTCGGTTTGAAAGGTGGATACGATGCGGGCATCAAGTTCGTCGAGGGCCTGGAGATGTTCTCCCACCTGGCCAATATCGGCGACACCAAATCGCTGGTGATTCATCCCGCTTCGACCACGCACCGCCAGCTTTCCGACGAACAAAAGACCGCTGCAGGCGCCGGACCCGATACCATTCGCCTATCGATCGGTATCGAGAATGTCGAGGATATCATCGCCGACATCGAGCAGGCTTTGAAGAAGGCCGGCTGATCGGATCGAACCGGATGAGCAGAGAGGGGTGCGGCGGAGTTGAGTAACTTCGCCGCTTTCACCATTCCGCTTTTAGCGTCTCCAGCCCGTGGAAATGAAAACTGTCGCGATATTGCGGATCGCCGGCCAGCCTGATCCGCGGTAGTCGCTCGAATAGCACTTTCAGCGAGGTCCGCATCTCAAGCCTGGCCAGCGGCGCACCGATGCAAAAATGCAATCCGGCTCCGAATGTAACGTTCTTCTGGTCGCCTCTATCCGGGATGAAGCGACCGGCGTCTTCGAACGCCGCCGGATCGCGGTTTGCCGCACCCAGCAGCAGGCCGGTTTCCTCGCCGGGTTTGATGACCACGCCCGCAGCAGCCTCGATTTCTTCATAGGCAAAACGGGTGAACATGTGGAGCGGTGCGTCAAATCGTGTGCATTCCTCGACCGTTTTTGCCGCGGCATCGTGATCGGTGAAGAACCGTCCCGGATCGCCGCCTTGCAGCAGCACAGTGCGGATTGCGTTTCCGGTCTGGTGTACGGTGGCTTCATGGCCGGCGTTCAACAACAGAATCGTCGATGAGATCAGTTCGTCTTCGGAGAGTTTCTGTGCTTCATCTCGCGCTGCAATCATCAGGCTGAGCAGGTCATCGCCCGGTGCTTTTCTACGCTCGGCGATCCGATCGCGCATGTAGGCGGCAAATGTCGCTGCCGCCTCGTTGGCCGCAATTTCATCGCCGTGTGAATGACCGTGCGAATACATCGCCACCATGGCATGCGACCATTCCAGCAGCTGTTCGCCGTCTTCGGCCGGTAGTCCGAGCATTTCGGTGATGATGACGATTGGCACCGGCGTGGCGAATGCTGGCAACAGGTCGATTTGCCCGGCAGCCTGGAATCCGTCGATCAGCTCGTTTGCCAGCCTTTCGATCCGTGGCTCGAGCCTCTCGATCTGGCGTGACACGAACGCCCGGTTCACCAGAGCTCTCAGGCGGGTGTGGTCGGGCGGTTCCAGTTCCAATAGCGAATGCGCCTCCAGCCGGTCGAAATCGGCAAGATGCGACCGGTCCGCCTTGCTTCCGGCCGCAAAGGACGGACGTTCCCGTCCCAACCTGCGGTCGCGCAACAGCCGGTTGACGTCGTGGTACCCGGCAAAACACCACATATTGTATTCCTGCCAGAAGAATGCCCGTGCATGCCGGTGCGCAAATGCGTAGGCCTCATACGGATTCTGGACAAAACGCTGATCGTGCGGATCAAGCGACAATCGCCTGGTTGTCTCGTCGTAGTTCAGGTAGGTAAGAGGCTGCATCTGAATGGCGATTTCCGTAAATGCTGGAGTAATCCGACATTGGCTGAGCCGGGCAGTCCACGCAAGCATGCGTGCGGCAAATTCGACAGGTCGGCGGGTTTCAAGCGCTTTAGTTTCGCCGGCAGTGGCAATGGAAACGGCGGCCTCGGCGTTTGCATTAACGGTCGCTTAACGTCATCTGCCAACAACTGGCTATGAAACGATTCGGGCGGGCAGTAACCGTGTGGGCTAAACAGCCTTGCAGCATGTGGTACCGGCACCCTATCTAACGGGTTCGAATTCAAAGGGTGAGCGCAGGTTCGCCCATACGCAAAGGACGAGAGATGAAAGATCCCATCGAGACCGCCATGAACCTCGTACCCATGGTGGTCGAGCAGACGAACCGCGGCGAGCGCGCATACGACATATTCTCAAGATTGCTCAAAGAGAGAATTATCTTCATCACCGGTCCCATTGAGGACGGCGTGTCGACGCTTGTCTGCGCACAGCTTCTTTTCCTGGAGGCCGATAACCCGAAAAAGGAAATCGCGCTCTATATCAATTCGCCGGGCGGGGTGGTGACCAGCGGCATGGCCATTTACGACACGATGCAGTTCATCAAGCCACCGGTCTCGACCTTGTGTATCGGACAGGCAGCCTCGATGGGCTCGCTGCTCCTGTGCGCCGGAGAAAAGGATTTGCGTTTTGCCACGCCCAACGCCCGGGTCATGGTGCACCAACCGTCAGGCGGCTTTCAGGGTCAGGCATCCGACATCGAACGGCATGCCCAGGATATCCTCAAAATGAAAAAACGGCTGAACGAGACCTACGTCAAGCACACTGGTCAGGACTACAAAACGATTGAGACCACGCTTGATCGTGATCACTTCATGACCGCCGACGAATCGCTGGAATTCGGCCTCATCGACAAGGTGATTACCTCGCGTGAGGCGTTGGAAGGCAAGGCAGACGAGGAATAGCGGCTTTTCGCGGACGGATTGACCGGTTTAGGTCCGGGTGCGGCAATATGGCAACAACCGAACTTGATCGATAGCAGGGATTGGCGTGTGTTAATCCTATATTGAGTTTCAGTGTCTTAGCATTACCTGTTGATTGGCAAACGGGCGTTTTGCGGATAGAAAAGCCACGGATCGCGTGTCGATCAGTTTTGCGTGTGGTGGTTGGCAGGACATGCATGCCGCCATATTGTAAACTCCTGATGACGGGATACATGTTTCGTGATCGGGGCGCGCAGTTGAAAGGACTTGGTGGGAAATGAGCAAGGTTAGCAGTGGCGGTGGCGGCGACACCAAGAATACGCTCTATTGCTCGTTCTGCGGCAAGAGCCAGCACGAAGTCCGCAAACTGATCGCCGGCCCGACTGTCTTCATCTGCGACGAGTGCGTCGAATTGTGCATGGACATCATCCGCGAGGAAAACAAGACCTCGATGGTGAAGTCGCGCGAAGGCGTTCCAACCCCGCAGGAGATACTGGAAGTTCTCGACGACTATGTCATCGGCCAGGGCCATGCCAAACGCGTCCTGTCGGTCGCCGTTCACAATCACTACAAGCGGCTTGCGCACGCCTCCAAGAACAATGATGTCGAACTTGCGAAATCGAATATTCTGCTGATCGGCCCGACCGGTTGCGGCAAGACCCTGCTGGCGCAGACGCTGGCGCGCATCATCGATGTTCCGTTCACGATGGCCGACGCGACGACGCTGACCGAAGCCGGCTATGTCGGCGAGGATGTCGAGAACATCATCCTGAAACTGTTGCAATCGGCCGACTACAATGTCGAACGCGCCCAGCGCGGCATCGTCTATATCGACGAGATCGACAAGATTTCACGCAAATCCGACAATCCGTCGATCACCCGCGATGTGTCGGGCGAGGGCGTTCAGCAAGCACTGTTGAAGATCATGGAAGGCACGGTCGCTTCGGTGCCGCCGCAGGGCGGACGCAAGCATCCGCAGCAGGAATTCCTGCAGGTCGATACCGCTAACATCCTGTTCATCAGCGGTGGCGCCTTTGCCGGCCTCGACAAGATCATCTCCGACCGCGGCCGCAGCACCTCGATCGGGTTCAGTGCGCAGGTTTCATCGCCCGAAGACCGCAAGACCGGTGAACTGTTCCGCCAGGTCGAGCCCGAGGATCTGCTGAAATTCGGTCTTATACCGGAATTTGTCGGCCGCTTGCCTGTGTTGGCGACGCTTGAAGATTTGGACGAGGATGCACTCATTCAGATTTTGAGCGAACCGAAGAACGCGCTGGTAAAGCAGTATCAGCGTCTGTTTGAGATGGAAAACGTCCAGTTGACGTTCCATGACGGAGCGCTCCTGGCGATTGCCAAGAAGGCAATCGAGCGCAAGACGGGTGCGCGGGGTCTGCGGTCGATCATGGAGACAATCCTGCTCGACACCATGTTTGAATTGCCAGCGCTGGAAGGTGTCCAGGAAGTGG
The DNA here is from genome assembly GCA_963669285.2 of Rhizobiaceae bacterium. GTDB lineage: Bacteria > Pseudomonadota > Alphaproteobacteria > Rhizobiales > Rhizobiaceae > JAWKWH01. The sequence goes on from CAXXSI010000028.1 coordinate 94,946, forward strand.
TGATTTCCGATGAAGTCGTCGATGGCAATGCCCGCCCGCTCTACATCTATGCGGAGCGCGACGAGGAAAAGGGTGCCGAGAGCGCCTGACATCGCCGCATACCTGGACGGTTTCGAGTCGGTTTAAGCGCGTATTTGCCGAGGTATTGCTATACCGGGATTGGCCAAGCTGGCCCTGACAACCGGTCGGTCGGGATCGCCGCGAATTTTCACCGATCCCCTTGATCTTGTGTTTTCCAAGCGCCACTTACCGCGTAAGGAGCTTGGGCATAATTTCCGGCCGCGCTAGATAAATGGCCGCAATTGCGGCATAGGCGGAAGAGACTTTGTGTTCAGGACAGATTCGCGGTCGGCTAAAATAGCGGCTGCAACTGAAAGGCAGTTTTGATGACAGGCAATATCGAATCGGGAGAACAGAGACCGGTAAGCGGCATTTATGCCGTTTTGCCGCTGCGCGACATTGTCGTGTTCCCGCACATGATCGTTCCGTTGTTCGTCGGCCGCGAGAAATCGATCAAGGCGCTCGAACAGGTCATGAGCGGCGAGAAACAGATTCTGTTGGCAACGCAAAAGAACGCCGCCGACGATGATCCTGAAGCCTCTGCAATCTATGAGGTCGGCACGATCGCCAATGTGCTGCAGCTACTCAAACTGCCCGATGGCACAGTCAAGGTGCTCGTCGAGGGCACCACACGCGCGCAGATCGTCGAATTTGCCGAACACCCCGATTTTCACCAGGCCCAGGCCGAAGTGCTCGACGAAGACATCGGTGACGAGGTCGAGATTGAGGCGCTGGCGCGTTCCGTCGTCGGCGACTTCGAAAACTATGTGAAACTCAACAAGAAGATATCTCCGGAAGTTGTTGGCGCGGCTAGTCAAATTGAAGATTACTCCAAGCTGGCAGATACCGTCGCTTCCCATTTGGCCATCAAGATCCCCGAAAAGCAGGAAATGTTGGCTACGCTCTCGGTCAAGGAGCGGCTGGAAAAGGCAATGGGCTTCATGGAGTCCGAGATTTCGGTGCTCCAGGTTGAAAAGCGCATCCGCAGCCGCGTCAAGCGGCAGATGGAGAAGACCCAGCGCGAGTATTATCTCAACGAGCAGATGAAGGCGATCCAGAAGGAACTCGGCGAGGGCGAGGACGGCCGCGACGAGAACGCCGAATTGGAAGAGCGCATCAAGAAGACCAAACTCTCCAAGGAGGCCCGCGAAAAGGCCGAGGCGGAGATGAAGAAGCTGCGCCAGATGGCGCCGATGTCGGCCGAGGCGACGGTTGTGCGCAACTATCTCGACTGGCTGCTGTCGATTCCGTGGCGCAAGAAGTCAAAGGTCAAGCAAGACCTGGATTTCGCACAGAATGTGCTCGACGCCGACCATTATGGTCTCGACAAGGTCAAGGACCGCATCGTCGAATATCTTGCGGTACAAAGCCGTCACAACAAGCTTAAAGGCCCGATCCTGTGTCTCGTCGGTCCGCCCGGCGTCGGCAAGACGTCGCTTGGCAAGTCGATTGCGCGGGCCACCGGACGCGAATTTGTCCGTATGGCGCTTGGCGGTGTGCGCGACGAAGCCGAGATCCGCGGACACCGGCGGACCTATATCGGTTCGATGCCCGGCAAGGTCATCCAGTCGATGAAGAAAGCCAAGAAATCCAATCCGCTGTTCCTGTTCGACGAGATCGATAAGATGGGCATGGACTTCCGCGGCGATCCGTCCTCGGCTCTGCTCGAAGTGCTCGACCCGGAGCAGAATTCGACCTTCATGGATCACTATCTGGAGGTTGAGTACGACCTGTCCAGCGTCATGTTCATTACCACGGCGAACACCCTCAACATTCCGCCGCCGCTGATGGACCGCATGGAGATCATCCGCATTGCCGGCTACACCGAGGATGAAAAAGTCGAAATCGCCAAACGGCACCTGCTGCCGAAGGCAATGACCGACCATGCACTCAAAGACGAAGAGTTCTCGGTGACCGACGATGCGATGCGGCAGATTATCCGCACCTACACCCGCGAGGCCGGCGTTCGCAATTTCGAGCGCGAACTGATGACCCTGTCGCGCAAGGCGGTGACCGAAATTCTGCGCACCAAGGTGGAGACGGTCAACATCACCGAAGACAATCTCGACGATTACCTCGGTGTGCCGCGCTTCCGTTTCGGGCAGAACGAGGGCGAGGATCAGGTTGGCGTTGTGACCGGCCTGGCATGGACCGAGGTCGGTGGCGAGCTGCTGACCATCGAAGGCGTCATGATGCCCGGTAAGGGCAAGATGACGGTCACCGGCAATCTTCGCGAAGTGATGAAGGAATCGATTTCGGCCGCCGCATCCTATGTGCGCTCGCGCGCCATCGATTTCGGCATCGAGCCGCCGATGTTCGAAAAGAAGGACATCCACGTTCACGTGCCCGAGGGCGCAACGCCCAAGGACGGTCCGTCGGCCGGCGTCGCCATGGTGACGGCTATTGTTTCGGTGCTGACCGGCATTCCTGCGCGCAGCGATGTCGCCATGACCGGCGAGATCACCTTGCGGGGCAGGGTGCTGCCGATCGGCGGGCTGAAGGAGAAGCTTCTGGCGGCGCTGCGCGGCGGCATGAAGAAGGTGCTGATTCCAGAGGAGAACGCCAAGGATCTGGCCGAAATTCCCGACAACGTGAAAAGCGGGCTTGAGATTATTCCGGTCAGCCGTGTTGGCGAGGTTTTGAACCACGCGCTGGTCCAAATGCCCGAGCCGATTGAATGGCAGGAGCCCGCCGAATCACCTCCGCCGGCCTCCGGCGAGGCCGAATCAGCAACCGGCGCCGTGGCCCACTGAACCGGTTAAAATCGGACAATTGAAAGCATAGATTGAAAAATGCCGGGTTCGCCCGGCATTTTTCTTGATTAAACGCCGGAATCCCGCAGAATTCCGGTGTTTTAGACTTGGACTGGTTGCAACAACCCCATAAAATCCGCACTTGCCGAACTGAGTCGCTCATTCGGCTATGTAACCAGGAAGGGGTTTTCCATCATGAACAAAAATGAGCTAGTTTCGGCCGTGGCGGATGCGGCGGGTTTGTCCAAGAGTGACGCGCAATCCGCAATCGAGGCAGTATTTGACACGATCACCAACGAATTGAAAAAAGGTGGCGATGTCCGCCTTGTCGGTTTCGGTAATTTTTCAATGAGCCGGCGTGAAGCGTCGACCGGTCGCAATCCCCAAACGGGTGCACCTGTCGCCATTCCGGCGCGCAATGTTCCAAAGTTTTCGGCGGGCAAGGGTCTCAAAGACGCGATCAACTGATCCCGCCATCCAGTTACGATAACGAAAAGCCGGGCATGTCCCGGCTTTTTTCGTGCCAGCCCCGCGGGTAGTATTCGTGCAGCGACAGCTCTGGTCAGGTCCTGGTCTGCCGGGGGATCATCGTTTCCCGACGGCGACTGAAAACGTTTCGCAACAGCGTGATGTTGTGCGGGAAGGACGGTCGGTCCGATCGCGGTTTGTTTTCGCCGTCGCGCCGGCGAGCCAGTTCGGCCTGCATCGCTCGGAAAGCTCTGCGCATCGCCCAGCGATGGTTCCAGACGAACAGAGGCGGCACGATGCGGGACACGGGCTCGATCAGCCTGTGCTTGCAATCGATACGCCAGCTAAACGTCACCCGCGTTCCGCAGTCGATTTGCTCAACCGCGATGCCGGCGGTTCCGTTGAAATCGCCGTGGATGGCGATGTCCATCAGACGCTCCGGCTCGAGCCTTGTTACCGTTCCGCTGAAAATGAAGGAATGCGGCAGCCATCCCTTTGTGTGTGCCCAGACATGATGGCCGACATCGCCATCCCTGTCCTCGATCGTCTCGATCTTCATGACGATATTGCCGCACCAGTCCGAAATCCGGTCGATATCGAACGCCACATCGATGACATCGGCTGCGTCGAATTCGAAATCCCAGATGCTCTGCAGCGCAAATTGCGGACGGCGTTGCCGATCGGTCCCGTCGGCTCGCCCGGACAAGCCGTAAGTGCCGATTTCACCGGTTAGCCCAACTTCCTGCATGGTCAGCCACCCACCATGTCGCGCAGTCGCAGAGGGTGAATTGAAGCAAATTGACCGGTCGACGGCAAGCAGTGCATCTGATCGCTGCCTATTTGAACCGCGGCACTTGTTTCGCACCGGTCGATTTGCTACATGCGCCGGGCCGATCAGGACCACTTGGTTCCGGTCGCTCGTGCGGTCGTGGCGGAATTGGTAGACGCGCAGCGTTGAGGTCGCTGTTCCTTAACCGGAGTGGAAGTTCGAGTCTTCTCGACCGCACCAAAGTCTTTTACTAAATGACGGTGAAACTCTGGCTGTATGGCGGCTACGCGGCGCTAAGGGCCTGTCGGAGATTATTCGCGGTTATTCCGATACCGATCTCGGCACGCAATTGAGCACAACCTCGTGGCAACGTGGTAGCCGTCAACTCTGCGTATACTGCAGTGCTTCGAAATTAAGCGGAAGCGGCCCCCGGTGGCGCCGTTCGCGGTTGCGTATATCATGCCATGCCCAGCCACATTTATGCAGCGCTTTTCCACATTCATGTTTGATCCTGAAGGTCAGGGTTTTGCGTTGCTTCATGCTCGCGGACGGTGCAGCGCCCCAGGGTTTGTCGAACCAACTGTCCCCTTTGTCCGTTTGTGACTGTCGATGGGAAACGCGCGCGTATCGCCTCCGGCAGAAATATGCCCTGGGCGGCGATCGGTTCGACGAGTTGTTTCACGTCCCAGCCCGGCCTCGGGGAGAACACAAACCCGTCCAAGACGTCGCAATATCGTTGTGAATCGATGAGCAATTTGCGCGCACCGGCATTGCTGAGGATGTAGGCCGCCGAACTCTGCATCCAACCGGTGAGGCTGCCGAGTTGCCGGCCCGGATAAATGTCCCCAATCCCGCTGAGCATAACCTTGAGTGGAATCCAGTCGAGTTTGATCGCATCGTGGTCGCCAATCCGCTCGGCAAGCAGACGCAATGTGTCGCGGAAGTCGGTTGTCAGGACGATGTCGTCCTCAAAAATCGCAATATGGTCGCTATCATCGTGAATGCAGCGCTCCCACAGCTTGCGATGTGATTCGAAGCATGCAACTTCCGACGGATCCAGCTCCGATCTGCGCTTCGTGCAGATCAGGTTCATGTTGGGAACGTACCCGGTTTTATCGATATCCAGCGTGTCGGCATCAACAGCATCGAAATACTCAAACCCGACACCGGCTTTGCCAAATTGCTCGGTCATGAACGCCCGGCGTTCGACCGCGCTTGCCAAGCTGATGACATGGCAGTTCAATTCCATATTTCATCCCCCCCTGATGCGGATTCTGATGGCTAAAAACAAGAAGAAGCAGGCGGCCAACATCAGCCCGGGACCCGCGGCTATGTAAAACGGGCCGATGGTTTCCGATCCCTCGATCGCCACCAGGTTCACAATCACGTAGAGTGATCCAAATGCGGCAAGCGCCAGCAAGACCGCGGCGATGGCAGCGGCGATATCAAGCCATTGTTTCAAGCGTTGCATTCTGGCAATCCGAACCCCCATCGAGTTGCAGCGCGGTTCTCAATTGCCAAAGCTATAATGCAACCAAAGATAATAGCAAATACTTGAAATCAATCTAAAATAGTAAATTAGTGAGATCGACCAGGCGCTGTCCCGAATCCCGACTCCAGCCACTGCTTCAGGTTGAAAACGTGCTCTGCCCCTGGCTCGCCGCTGCGGTGCAACGACCAAACCTGACAGATCCGACTTGCGCGCCGATCATCTCACCCGGTCGACCCCTTCAGTCCCGGATGGCAGATTTCGTTCTTGTTCGAGGTTCCCGACAGGCATTTCTTGAACAGCGGCCCACAGGATTTCGGGTCTGCCGGTATTCCCGTGCCGGCTTTATGGTAGGAGAGCGCGGCAACCTTGCCGGATTGCATTCTCACGACGGCGATGCACTTGCCTTTCTTTACCACCCCGGTACCGACGGGAATTCCGCCGACCACCAGCGGGTCGCCGACTGGTTTGACATTGCCCTTTTTTGTGTAGGTGAGAAATTCCGACGCTCCGGACTTGAACACTGCATCTGGTGTGCCGGCGCACAAAAGCAGATTCGATTTTGACAGGCCGATCAGCGTCCTTCTCTTCGCGGTTGTCTTCCTCTTCGCGCCTGGAAGGCACGAAGCGCTGATGATGTATTTCTTCGCTTTGGGCTTTTTCTTCGACTTCGCTCCGGGGTAGCGCGCACGAACCGACGGCAGCGCAGACGAGCAGAATGAAAAACACCCCCATGAAGCACCCCGTTTGAGTCCGCATTGCCGTTATCGAAGAGGCAGTCATTTTCTTTGGCCAAACAATCTGATTGGCCCCGGCCATTTCTGCACTCTGACTTCGGCGATGGGACAGCGGGTTACGTCCCCCTCGCATTTGAGCTTTTTCCCGCCCCGGTTCACATTGAACGCCAGGTTCTTGCTGACAGGGGACAGGCGGTGACTGCACCAACTGACTTCGATGGTCTCGGTCGCGGAATTTCCAAAGAGACCGGCTCCCTTTTTGCGGGATTTGGTTGTTTTGGTTTTGTAGTGTTCGCAGATTGCGGCCATGCTCACCCCCATTGCGTCGCAGCCCGCTTCGCCATGGCGAATCAATATCACAACTCAAAGTAATTTCAATTTATGTAGTGCAATCTAATATTGTAATAAGTACATATGCGGTTGCAGACATGACACTTCTCGCGGTGAGCAATGTCGGCACGATGACGTCTCGGTCGTGACGACCGACTAAACTGCTTTCCACAGGTTTCATCGGCCCGCGATTTCCATTGGTGCGCCTTCAAGCGTTATCCTCATCGTTGGGACAATGACGTACCGGGGACGTCTGATGCGGCGGATCGCACATTTTCTGATGGCACTGTTTGGCACCGTTGTGCTGGCGGCCTGTGCCGGTGCGCCGAAATTCCAGCCGCGCGATTATGTCCGCATGGAAAGCCTCTTCTATGCCGTTGAACAGGAACTGTGCCGGGCCATCGCAGAAATCGAGGCTAATGAGAAAACCGCCACAGCGCTGGCTCTTGCCGGCATTGATCCGCGCCAGCAATATGCCAAGGCCACGGTCGGGTTGCGGCTTGTACGCGTCGTCGGCGCCGACGGCAGGGTCAGCTTCGTCATCCCGGTCACCGGCGGTACGTTTTCCACTGCCGTGTCCGGATATCTTCGCGGCTCGAAGATCGTCGACACGTCGGTGTCCGTCTACTATCCGTTTTCCGAATTGGAATGCGGTAACACGCTGAAGGACCCGCCGCCGGAGATCGCCGGCGGGCTTGGTCTTTGGCAGTGGGTGCTGAACACCACCGTCGCCCTGATCAACGTACGCGAAACACCGGCGGCCTATTCCTACCAGGTACGCTTCACCATCACGTCGGGAGCCGGCGCCCGGCCGTCATTCGGCATCGTCACCGGATCGTTCACGCCGTTGGGCGGGTCGTTCGGCGCCGACCTTTCAAACGAACTGAGCCACACGCTCAACATCACCGTACGCGACGTGTCGCTGGATGCCGGCGCTGGCGGCCGCAAGGCCGTTCCGCCAGATATTCGCGACGAACTCGATCGCGAGGAAAGCCTGACCATCCTGCGGCGTATTCGCGAATAATCGCCCGCTAGCGCTTTTCTTTTGAGTTCCGGCGAGGGGCAGGCTAGACGAAGGCAACCGTTGGCCAACGCGGGACTTCGATATGAGCGAGAACGAACAACCCGAAATACCCGGTGAGGATCTCGATCCCGTCGCTCCGGAATTCTATAACGACGACGGCGCGGTGCTCGGCACCGTGGTTACGCAGGTAACCGACGCGATCGAGACCAATGACGTTGCGACGCTGACGGAACTGGTTTCGCATCTGCACGAATCCGAACTCGGCGATCTGCTCGAGGCATTGTCGCAAGACCAGCGGCAATCCGTTGTCGTCATGGTCGGAGATGCATTCGATTTCACCGCCCTGACCGAGGTGGACGAAGCGATCCGCCTCGATATCGTCTCCAGCCTTCCCAACGAGCAGATCGCCCGCGCGTTCAGCGATCTGGATTCCGATGATGCCGTTTTCATTCTCGAGGATCTGGACGAGGACGACCAGGAAGACATCCTCTCGAAACTGCCGTTCACCGAACGGATCCGGCTCCGCCGCTCGCTCGACTATCCCGAGGAAAGCGCCGGCCGGCGCATGCAGACCGAGTTCGTCGCCGTTCCACCGTTTTGGTCGGTCGGGCAGACGATTGACTACATGCGCGAGGACAAGGATCTGCCCGAATCCTTCAGCCAGGTCTTCGTCATCGATGCCACTTTCCACCTGATCGGCGCGATTGATCTCGACCGCATTTTGCGGACACAGCGTGCGGTGCGCATCGAAGATGTCATGCATGAGAACCGCTACGCCATCCCCGCCGAGCTGGACCAGGAGGAGGCGGCCCAGATCTTCGAGCGCTACGATCTGTTGTCGGCCGCCGTCGTTGATCAAAACCAGCGTCTCGTCGGCGTGCTGACGATTGATGATGTGGTCGACGTCATCCAGCAGGAGGCCGAAGAGGACATCATGCGCCTCGGCGGCGTCGGCGACGAAGAGCTTTCCGATGCCGTTTTCGCCACGACGCGATCGCGCATACCCTGGCTGCTGATCAATCTGGTGACCGCAATCATCGCATCGTGGATCATTGGCCTTTTCGATGCCACGCTGGAACAGATGGTCGCGCTCGCCATCCTGATGCCGATCGTTGCCTCGATGGGCGGCAATGCCGGCACGCAGACCATGACGGTGGCGGTGCGCGCTTTGGCGACCCGCGATCTGGATATCTATAACGCCGGGCGCATCATTCGGCGTGAGGTGGTTGTCGGCATTCTCAATGGCGCGGTGTTTGCCGTGCTTATGGGTGTTGTCGCCGCCCTGTGGTTTTCCAACGTGCCGCTTGGCGGGGTGATCGCTGCCGCCATGATCGTCAATATGCTGGCAGCCGCCATCGCCGGCATATTCATTCCGCTCATTCTGGATCGGGCAGGGCAGGACCCGGCTATCGCCTCGTCCATATTCGTGACAACCGTAACCGATGTGGTTGGATTCTTTGCCTTCCTCGGTTTGGCCGCCTGGTGGTTCGGGCTGCGGTGAACGCCGTAGCCTCGTACCGGCAATTGACTTTTACGTAAAAGTCATGACACTCTTGGCCTGATCAGGAATCGGTGGGCAACATATATGCGGGAATACTATACCATAACCGAACTCACCCGTGAGTTTGGCATTTCCACCCGCACACTGCGATTCTACGAGGATGAAGGCCTGATCCAGCCCGTTCGCCGCGGCCGCACTCGGCTATTCCGGCCCTCGGACCGGCACCTTGTCCGTCAGATCCTGCGCGGCAAGCGCCTCGGTTTCTCGATTGCCGAAATCCGCGAGATCATCAGCATGTACAAGGCGCCGCCGGACGAGGCGGGGCAGTTGAAGGCGATCATCGCCGGCATCGAGGAACGGCGCAACGAGCTCAGGCAAAAACGCCGCGATATCGAGGAAACGCTCGGCGAACTCGACCAGGCCGAAGAGGCCTGCGTCGGCCGGCTGGCCGAACTCGGCGTCAATACCTGAGCGTTAGCGCCGCTGTCAGATCCAGCGCCGGACTTTCTTTGAATAATCTCGAAAAGCCTTCCCGAACCGGTGTTCTAGGTGCTTTTCCTCGCGCTCAATGGCCAGTTTGCTCGTTGCATATGCGGCAACAAACGCCGCCGGCAGAAACCATAAAAGCCCGAAGACGAGGCCTGCGCCGAGCACCAGCATAGTGTTGCCGAGATATATGGGATTGCGGGTAAACGAGTAGGGACCGCCGGAAACCAGGTGGTCGGTGCGTTTTGTCGGTAACACGGTGGTATTGCCGCGCCGCAGCGCGCGCATGGCGGTGACTTCGATGGCGATTGCACCGGCGATGACGACCACGCCCGCCGCAAACGCGATTTCCGACAGCGGCGGGGGCAACCATGGCAACGGGTAGACAACGCCGAGAATGATCGCGATCGCTATCGCAACCACGTAAACGATAGGCGGCCAGGGGATTGCATTTGATCGTTCGGTCCTGTCGTTCATCGCGTTCCGGCTTTATTATCGGCTATTGACCGGCCGTGGCTTGGCATTGGCCGGCGATTTTGGTCAGTTCGCCTTCAAGGGCGTCATCAGAGCGCCCCGTCAACACATCGTCAAGCCTTCCCGCCCGATCAATGCCATCCAGCACGCACGCGCAATAGGCGCTGCAGTCGATTTCGCTGTTCACGGCAACGCAGTTCTGTTCGCAGGCCCGTATGAAGCCGATCTCCGGTATTGCCGGCGATGCCGGCCAGATTTGCGCGAACAGCCACAGGCAGCCGATCAGTACCGGCTGGTGCAACAGGTAAAATGCCAGTCCGTGACGACCGCAAAAGTTGACGGGCGCCGCCAGCTTGGGAGTTCGAAATGGTGAGATCCGGCCAAATACGCCGTGGTGCAGCATCAGCTGTCCGGCGGCGATGCCGATCAGCACCGCACCCGTCCAGGGAAACACCGGCACGTAATCGTTCGACACCGGATCGGCGGGCGCCAGGCCAATCCACCAAAGGGCCGGGTGAGCAAACAATTCGGCGCGCGCAAAATGGGGCGCGGCGATGACGGCGAAGCCTGCGGCAAGGTTGACGATTGCCGGCAAGCGCAGGAACGCAAGGCCGATCAGGCTGGCAAGGGCGATCTGGTGAAGAATGCCGAAAAAGATGAACCGGCCCGGCGTTGCATACCAGGTCGCCACCGTGATGAGTGCCGCCGCTGCCGCGATCTGCACGAAACGCTTGCCGAATCCCGCCCAGCGAATGCCTTTGGCGCTTGCCAACACGAGGCTAATGCCGACAAGCACAAGGAATGTGCTGGCAATCGAGCGGGCAAAGATTTTCCATCCGCCCTGTTGCGAAAGTCCCGGCTCGGCATAGCCGAAAAACTCCAGATCCCATGTAAAGTGGTAGATCGCCATGGCGACAAGCGCGGCACCGCGTGCGAAATCGATGGCATCGATGCGCGAATGGACCGGTGCTGCACGGTCGGAAGGGATATTGGCCTCCTGACCGGTCATCGGCAGCGCGGCTGGGATCGGTCGGTCAGCCTGATTGCAAACGGTTCACGCACAAGACCGCAATATCGCTACGCGGCCCGCATTTCAACCGTCGCGCTTCCAGTGTGATTTCCCGTCAGCTCTGCTCGCCGGCAAGCGCTGCAACATCCTTCCAGGAATGGCCGCTGGCCATGATGCAGGTCAGCCCCTTTTTCGTGGTCATCAGCACGGTCCAGGTGCCGTCCGTAGAAGCGAAAACCTCAAACGCTTCGGTACTCTTCTGGGACAGGCCCACCGCCACGCGGTTTTCCTGGTAGCGCTTTTTCAGCACCTTGATCAGGTCGCCGCGCTTGCCGCACAGCGCCGGTCCGGCAGAAGCCTTTGCCGGCATGAGCACGAATGCCAGCGCCGCTGCCATCGCCAGGAATATGGATATTTTCAATAGACTGGTCATGTTTGCTCCATCTGCGGAACGCCGCATGTTCTAACGGAGCAATTCGAATTGTTGCCTGTTGCCTATCTCGTCAGAAACCGCTGCATGTCCGCCAAAGTCGTTGCACGCTTCATTTCACAAACCGCCGTTCACCTGATCTGACCATGCTGCCCCCAGATGGTTAACCAACTGTAAAACCGCCTAATATGAATGGATGGGGTTGTAGACAAGTTTTCGTGCAACACTATTGTCAAAGGGACGGAAGTTAGACGAGAGGACAGCTTATCCATGCTGAAAACAATCGCCATCATGATCGCCGTTTCCCTGTTCGCCATGCCCGTCGCCGCCCAAGTGCCACCTTCCGCAACTCAGATCGATCGCTACGATGATCTGTTCAAGGCGGCGCATGATGGCGACCTGGAAGAGGCACGGCGTTTGATTGCCGGTGGCGCGGACCTTGAGGCCACCGACGGCAATGGTCGCACCGCCATACACATTGCCGCCTTTGCCTCGCACGGGCCGATGATCGCGCTTTTAGCTGACGCCGGCGCCGACGTGAACGCGCTGGAAAACGACGCCTATGACGCGGTCACCATCGCCGCGGTGGCCAATGATGTCGCCACGCTTCAGGCCGCGCTTGCGGCCGGCAACAGCGCCGCCAATATCACCAGCCGCTACGACGGAACGGCGTTGATCGCCGCAGCGCATCTCGGCCATCATGAGGTCGTTCGGGTGCTGATCGAGGCCGGTGCGCCGCTGGATCATGTCAACAATCTCGGCTGGACGGCGCTGATCGAGGCCGTGGTGCTCGGTGATGGCGGACCGGACCACCAGATGTGCGTCCAACATCTCTTGGCCGCGGGCGCTGACACCTCGATTGCCGACCGCCAGGGCGCAACGCCGCTGGAACTGGCGCAATCGCGCGGCTACACAAAAATCGCCGAATTGCTGGGCGGGTAGGGCGGCTTGGGCTCACGCGGCAAATTGAGCGCCGCGCACGCCCATGTTAGCCTGTGCCGTCACAGGCAGGAGGACGCCATGCACAAGCCAAAGCCGGAGAGTTTTGAGAAATTCTACTACACCAAGGTCGGCCTGGGCGAAGGCTGCGGTTGCGCCGAACGCGTGATCGACGTCTACGAATTCAACCGTTTGGCCGGCCAGGTTCCGCCCGGAACCCGGCCGAACGGTTTCGGTTTTATCCCATTCTTCCGCCGCATCGCGCGCAAGCTCGGCCTTTCGGCCAGGCGTGATTGAGCCTGATCGCTATCTGGCCCGTGCGACCGCTTGTTTGCCGGCCTCGGCTAAGATTTTGGGCTCGTAAAGCTTCAATCCCAGCTTGCCGTAATTAACGCGCAGATAGCCGTCTCTTCCGCGCGTAACCGCATGGCGGTACTTTTTCAGTTTGCGCACGTCTTGCGCCAACACGCCGACGAAGTTGCGGCTGTCGCCGCGATACTGGAAACTGTAAAGTTTCAGGCCGTTGTCGAGCGTCTTGACGTGCCTGACATTCTTCTTCAGCCGCCGGTCCGATGGTATCGAATACCAATAAAGCGAGCCGCCACCGGCGGCCACGGCGATCAGAACACCGGCGGCGACGATCGAGACGAACAGGCAGAAATCGGGCTGCAACAGGCAATAGCTGCGCAACTGGCGATAAAACGCGCAGCTTGCCAGGCTGATCGACAATAATGCGATGATGGACAGTTTGATGCCACGTCTAGCAATTTGGGTCATGGAAGCCCTCCCGTGTTTGCCGGGACAACCTGCCAACCCCTGCCGGCAAGCGGCCGACTCGTCCATATTAGCAAATAAATGTGAAATTCGGAAAATCGACCCACCGAACAAGCGCTGTCGGCTGCCGACGGTGTGCCAGCAGAGTCAACAACGGCGCTGCAATCTCGACGATCAGGCCTGAACGGTCTCCGGTCCTTCGCCGCCCAGATGTGTCGCGGCAAACCCGATCACCAGACCGATCAACGCACCTTCAAGCACGAACCAGAATGGCGAAGTGATCGCGCCACCGGTTCCCAGCATGGCGGTCATCATCGACTGAAACTGGTCGTAGACGAACAGTGTCAGCACGAAATTCATCCACCCGCCAAGCAACGGTGCCCGTACCCACCACGGGAATGGGATTTTCAGCACCGGATGCGACGTAAATACACCGAACACGCCGATGATCGCGCCAAGCGTCGTATACCACAACAGGATGCCCCATCTGAGCATCCAACTCGCTTCGGGCGCAAACAGCGGCAGTGTGATCATGCCGGCAAGGCCGATAGCGAAGCCAGTAAGTTTGCCGATACCGATGCGTAGCGTCAGCGACGGTTTGGTCAGGATGCGCTGTTCCATGACATGGCTCCCTAACAATTGATTGTCTGCCATATATGGGGTTTGGGGTACGATTTTGCCAGTTAGCGAGCGCGCAATCGGTCACTGCCAAGTGCGACCCGGAGACATCGAACAATCCCGTTTCCCGCCGCTGTCACATCAATCTGAGCAAGAGTTGAACGCCCGAGCAATTGTTGCCGCGACGCTGCAATGCTAGGGGACGGCAATCCACGGGAGCTGATGATCATGTTGCGCTGGTTGATATTGTCGGGAACCCATCTGGCTGCGCTGGCTGTCGGTTTCGCGCTTGGCATCTACCTGCTGCCGGTGCTGATCGCGCCCGAGGGACCGGACCGTGCCGAGATCATGGCCGCTGCCGATGCGGCTGAATTCCGCGCCGAGTTCTCGCGCGATCTGAAGGGCAGCGATTTCCTGCATTGGGGCGAGGGTACTGTCAGCGTGGCTCCGGCAAAGATCGTGCATGACGGCAAGCTGGCGCCCGGTCCTGACTACAAGCTCTATCTGACCACCGCATTCGTCGAGGACGAGGCCGGCTTCGAGGCCATCAGGGCGGATGCCGCGCGCATCGGCGACGTGAAGACATTCGACGGCTTCATCGTCGACATACCGCCGGGCACCGATATCGGTGCCTACAACACCGTTGTCGTCTGGTGCGAGACGTTTTCCGAGTTCATTACCGCCGCCAAATATCGCTAGCGCGTTGCAGGCGGCACGCCGGCATCCGTCCGGTCAGCGGAAAATGCCACCGCTCAGATATTTCGATCCATTGTCGCAGGCCAGCGTGACCACCCGCTTGCCCGGGCCGAGCTCGCGCGCCAGGTCGATGGCGGCAACCACGTTGAGCCCGGTCGATCCGCCGCACAGTAATCCGGCCTGCGCCGCCAGCCGCCGGCACATGGCAAAGGCCGCATTTTGATCGATTGCGCGGATGTCGGTAAGGCATGCGTGGTCAAGAAACGGCGGATCGAAGCCGACGCCGACGCCCTCGACCTTGTGTGCACCGCCTTGTCCGGTAGTCAGACGCGGCGACTGCGCCGGCTCCAGCGCCACGATCTGCGCTGACGCGCCGGCGTTGGCAAGGCCGTCTGCGGCGCCCATCAGTCCGGCGCCGGTGCCCACTGCCGCCACCAGCATGTCGACTTCACCGTCGAGGTCGGCGGCGATCTCGCTGCCAAGCGGTTCGTAGCCGCGGCGCACATCGGGCGAACCGAACTGGTCGGCATAATAATGGTCCGGCGCGCCGGCCAGCGCATGGGCGCGCGCCTTCATCGCCTGGATCAGTTCCGGCGTGATCGTGCCGTCGGCGCTCTTTTCGACCACGACGGTGGCACCGAACGCCTCCATCGAGCGCCGCTTGCTGTCGGAAAACGCATCGGAAAACACCGCTGTGAATTTCAATCCCAGTACAGCGGCGACGAATGCCAGCGCGGTACCGGTGCTGCCGCCGGTATATTCGACCACCGTGTCGCCCGGTTTGACGGTGCCGCGCTCCAGCGCCCGGCTTAGAGCCGTTCGTCTTTAGCTGGAAGCAGTTTGATGGAATGGATTTTTCGTCACAGCAAGGAAAACACCGCAAGCACGATATGGATATCGTGCGAGGATTTTGACGACGCTCGGGCGGAAAAGACATCCAAGCCGAACAGGAGAAAACGCTGATTTTTCAAAGTAAACTGCAATCGTTTCAACTTGCTCTTTCGCGTTCTGGACGTTGTCGCGCAAGGCTAACGGTGCTGGCACCGCGTCGCATTGCGCTCCTCGCCAGATCACGAATTAGCGGCGTTCAAACGATTCCAGCTAAAGATGAACGGCTCTAGAACCGAGACCGCCATGCGATCCTTGTAGGAGCCTGTCGGATTGCCGATTTCCAGCTTCAGCCAGATCTCCGCGCTGCCGGCCGGTTCGAAGGGCTTCAGCCGCACCAGCGGCGTATTTCCGATCGCTTCCAGGGCGTTTGCTGCGCGCATATCGGGCTCCTTGTGGGGAACGGCGATGATAGCCGATTGGCCCGCCGGTTCAAAACGGCGCAAAGGCAGTCAAATCCCATTTTCCGGACGGCTGTGTTATGGCACAAGGAGATTGCCACTAAGGCACCGAATTGAGGTAAGCTGGCACATCGACTGATAAGCAATCGGAATAGCGTATGGGAGAACAATTCCCGGCAACAGTTTTCGCCGATTTGGTTGTCGCTGATGATCCGGAAAATCCGGGTGACATTGCGACCGGTCGCGCATTGGATACCGGTTTGGAATTGATCGCCAGCCACGTTGCTGATCACAACGGCCGGCTGGTCAAGAGCACGAAAAACGGACTGATCGCCGAATTCAGTGACGAAGCCGAAGCCTTTGATTGCGCAATCGCCATAGGGCGTGAGTTCGAAACCTGCGCGGCGCAGCCGGCGGCCGGCGGCTGGCGCGGCTGGATCGGTGTCTGCGTACCCGGTTCGGATCAGCTCGACCTCGATGGCTCTGCCGTCCTCGGCAGTCTCAGATCCGGTTATCCGTCGCCCGGTCTCTATCTTGCCACACCCGACATCGGCCGCCTTGAGCAGACCCATTCTCTGACGGCCGAACCGCTCGACGGTCAGGCGATCGGTGCAGGCGGTACCGTCTCCGTCTACCGGGTTTCGCCGCCGGCCGAGGCGACAATCCTTGACGATGTGCCGCATCGCGCGATTCCCGCCTTGCGGCATCTGACCGTGGCGGCGGGCCTGATCGCCATTATCGCCGCTATTGCAGTCGGCACCTGGTTGTGGCGGTGGCAGCCGCAGCCGCTCCCGGCCGGCAACACGCCGGCCTCCGTCGAGGCCACGGCGCTGCCGCTTCCCGACAAGCCGTCGGTCGCCGTCCTGCCGTTCGACCATCTCGGCGCCGACGGCACCGACCGGCACCTGGGAGACGGTCTGACCGAGGATCTGATCACCTCGCTGTCACAGATTTCCAGCCTGTTCGTCGTTGCCCGCAACTCGACCTTCGTCTACCGGGGAAAACCCGTCAAAGTGCAGCAGGTCGCCGAAGAACTCGGTGTCCGCTATGTGTTGGAGGGTAGCATCCAGACCTCCGGCGACCAGGTGCGCATTACCGCTCAGCTCATCGACGCACTGGCCGGCACCCATATCTGGGCCGAACGCTACGACCGCAAGCTGACTGGCCTGTTCGAACTGCAAGACGACATCACCACCGAGATTGTCGCAGCTCTTCGCATCAATCTCACCCAGGGCGAGGAGGTGCGGGTCCATCGCCGGCACACCAACAGCGTCGACGCCTGGAATCTGGTGGGCCGCGGCATGGAGCATTTCTACCGTGGCAACAAGGCCGACAATCTGGCGGCACGGCGCTACTTCGAAAAGGCCATCGAGATCGACGCGACCTACGCGCTTGCCCATTCGGTGCTGGCCTGGACGTACTGGTTCGACGCGTTTCGCGGCTATAGCGACGACGCCGCCAAATCACTCGAATCCGCCAGTGCGCTGGCGCAAAAAGCGTTGGCGCTCGACGACGCATTACCCGATGTTTACGCGTTGCTGGGCGCCATTCACCTGTTGAACCGCGAGCACGACGCGGCGATTGCCGCCGCGCGCAAGGCCGTTGAATTCAACCCCAATCACGCCACCAACACGGCGCTGCTGGCGATGATCCTGCACAATTCCGGTGAGCTCGACGAGGCGATTGCCACCTTCAAGCGGGCGATGCGGCTCAGCCCCTACTACCCGGATTGGTTTCTGGAAGAGCTGGGTTTCACTTACCTCGATGCCGGCCGCCACAACGAGGCGCTTGTGGCGCTTGAGGAATATATCAAGCGCGGCCCCGCCGCCGAACACCTGGCCCAGGCCCGCATTGCCCGGGCGCTGGCGTTCCACGCGCAGGGCCGCTACGAAAAGGCGCGTGCGGAAATCGTCTCGGCGCGCGAAGCACTGCCGGGGATCACGATTGCATATTTCGTGCGCCACGCGCTGAACAAGGATCAGTCCGATCCGCAGCGGGCGGTCAAGATATTGCGGGCGCTCGGGCTGCCGGAATAAACGCCTCCCCGACCATGAGAAAGGGTGTTACCCGCTCCATTTGCGACTAAACGTGTATCGGGGTTGAGGTTAGCTCGACACCAGGGTCGCGATTGAGGTGCCTTTTTTGGCTGCGTGATGAATGCCAAACGCAGGAATGATGGCCAGCGACTGCGACTTCAACCGCCGCTGCGCGAGACACCGGCATTAACTCTGGCCGGTATTCTTCAGTTTCTCAATGGTGGTCTGCTGATCGGTGATGATCCGCTTCACCAGGTCTCCGATTGAAACCATGCCAACCAGCCGATCATTGTCCACGACAGGAAGATGACGGATTCGTTTTTCCGTCATGATCTCCAGACATTCGAACACCGTCTGCTCCGGCTTGGCGCAGACAACATTCTCGCTCATGATTTCGCACACGGGCGTCTCGGAGGATGTTTTTCCCTTCAAGATGACGTTGCGCGTGTAATCCCGCTCGGTGATGATTCCGACGATGGTTTCGTCCCTCATGACGAGCAATCCACCGACATCATTGATCGACATTTGCGTAACCGCGTTGAAGACGGAATCGTCCGGGTCGATAGCCCAAACATCACTTCCCTTGTCTTCAAGCAACTGACGGATCGTTGTTGCCTCAGCTCTCATATGCACCTCTCAAGGGTGAATACTTCCGTAAATCGCGACGAAATCATTGACCAAAATCAACTGTTATCCCGCTGTGTCCAGCAGAAACGCGGATATTTGTCGGCTGGAAGAGCGTTCGGCGGTCGTGGTTCAATGAATTCAGGCAAACGGAAAATGGCGGCTTTGGAGCCCTTTTCAGACTTGCCGTTTCACCTGATTATCCCGGCAGCGACATGAGACGAAACCAGTGAGGAATGAATTTCACACGACATTTGCACACCGTATTCACGCCCAGCTATTATTCCCGGATCAGTCACCATACGTTTGCCAACCAATTTGCCACCGTATTGGAAACAGGTGAGTAAAGTGCTGCTATCGATTTTCAAAGTACTTGGCGCGGCCCTGCTGGTCTGTGTTGCAGCGATTGTCATAGCGCGTGCTGTGTTTCCGCTGCCATCGCTCAGCGATCGTATCGCCAGCAACGCTCTGCCTTCGAGTAACGACACAACGCTTGGGCGAATAACCTCAAGGTTGTCGTCGGCACACCCGGGAATGAGCGGCGTTCTTGCTTTGTCAGGTGGTCGTGACGCGATAGGCAGTCGCTTGTCGCTTGCCAATGCGGCTGAACGCTCCATCGACGCGCAGTACTACATTTGGCACGACGACACGACCGGACGATTATTATTGAAGGCACTTTACGATGCAGCGGCACGGGGTGTCCGGGTTCGCCTGCTTCTCGACGACAACGGCATCGGGGGCCTCGATCCGACAATCGCGACGCTGGAGTCTCAGCCAAACATCGAGATCCGTCTGTTCAATCCGTCGACAGTCCGCTCACCCAAACTGGCGGGTTACGCGTTCGATTTTTTTCGAATGAACCGCCGAATGCACAACAAAACGTTCATCGTTGATGGCGCTGTCGCAATCATCGGCGGGCGAAACATCGGCGACGAGTACTTTGACATTGGCGAACGAACATATTTCATCGATTTGGATGTTCTGGCGGTCGGAGATACCGTGCCGGAAACGTCCCGCGATTTCGATCGTTACTGGAACAGCGGGTCGGCGTACCCTTCCAATATGATTATCGATCCATCGGTCGGAAATCTAAGATCGTTTCTTGATCAAGTGGACGAAGTCGCAACCAAACCGGAGGCGAAGCTCCTCGCCGATGTGTTAGCCACCGGTGCGTCCAGGTTGATTAAGAGCGAACCGCCCTTTGAATGGGTCAGTGTAAAACTGATCAGCGATGATCCGGCGAAGGGGCTCGGAAAGGCCTCTCAAAGTGAATTGATGATCAGTCGTCTCGCCTCGCACCTGGGAAATGTTCACAAAAGCCTTGATCTGATCTCCGCCTATTTTGTTCCAAGCGTAGAAGGTACTGAGTATTTCACAAACCTGGCACAGGGCGGCGTGCAAGTCCGCGTTTTAACCAATGCGATGACATCAACCGATGTTGTTATGGTTCACGCGGGATATTCGAAATACCGGCGGGAACTTCTCGAAGCCGGCATTGATCTTTACGAACTCAAACCAGTCATAGGACTTCCGCAAGGCCGCCGTGAGTTGAGCGTCACCGGGTCATCCGGCACGAGCTTGCATGCCAAGACATTCGCAATCGATAATAAACGGGTTTTCATCGGCTCATTCAATTTCGATCCTCGTTCAGCACTTTTGAACTGCGAGATAGGCTACATAATAGAAAGCCCGACGATGGCGCAAACGATCAGCGCCGGTTTCGATGCGGGTATTCCGAATGCATCATACCAGCCCGTGCTTGGTGCCGATGGAAAAATGATCTGGATAGAGCCAGACCATGAAACCGGGGACGTCACATACACCAGTGAGCCCGGTGTAACCATTGTAGACCGTATAGCAATTTCCATCCTGGGATGGCTGCCGATCGAGTGGCTGCTGTGATCTTGTCGTAAGCTCGCCAGACCGATCTTCGCAAAGTCTATCTAGGGCCTGTTGGGTATCATCGCACGGGCTGCGCCGCGGCCGAAATTCGACAGATTCAGGAGCGAGGACGAAGGACATGCCCGGCATATTCGAGAGCGAGCGACGCCAATAGGGCGGATTTCGGCGCGGCCTTTACTAGGTTGGTCCAAATTCGCACGCAACAGCGTCGAAAATGCTCGAAAGTGTGACCACCGCTAGCATCGCGCGACACCGTCCGTAGCGCAAAAGATCAAGCTGAAACGATTGCCGGAAACTGCTTACTGTCATCGGCTTACGCTCTTCCGGCTTGGCGGTCTTTTCCGTCTCGGCGGCGTCGAAATCCTCGCCCAATACACATTTCGCGCTGCGGACTTCTCCTTGCTGAGGCGAAAAATCCCATCCAACAAACTGCGTTCATTTAGACAAGACACGCTTTAGGTCGCCCGTCGGAGTATTGTCAGGGATTACGTGCATCCAGCGTCAATCGGGTACAAATCACGTTGCACTGCAGCGAACTGACAGCTTCGAGCCCGTTCCACAACATTCGCACAATGTCGCGGCTAGAACAGGTTTTGCTGAAGGAGAACTACGCCTCCAACCATGCTGCAACGGCATCCAAGTCAGTTCGCGCAATGGCAAAGGATGCTTGCGCGATCTTGGATCACTAACACCCATACTTCATAGACAGCAGCGTTTTTGGGGGCTGAATGTCTCCCCAGCGAATATTACGAAAGTTTCATTGTATGAGAGGCGAGCGCCAGTGTTAAGATTGATACTGGCTGGGAAGGGGCTGTAGTAATCGCAATTTCGGGAGCGTTTCCATGTCGACCGACCAAATCGATCCCCGCATCTACGATTTGTATGACGAGTACTGCCACAGTCCAATGACTCGCAGGGAATTCCTCGACAAAGCTGCGGCAATAGCAATTGTGGGCGGGTCGGGCCTCGCCATGGCCCAAGCACTGCTACCATCATATGCCAGCGCGCAGATGATCTCTTTCACCGATGAACGGATCAAGGCGACCTATGTTGAATATGACAGTCCCGGCGGCACATCCGGCAAAATGCGTGGCTATTTGGTGCAGCCCACGGGAGAGGGTCCATTTCCGTCAGCGGTCATTATCCACGAGAACCGCGGACTCAATCCGTATATCAAAGACGTAGCTCGCCGAGCCGCCGCAGAAGGCTTTCTAGCGCTGGCACCGGACGGATTGTCGCCGATAGGTGGCTACCCCGGCAATGACGATGACGGTAAGGCGATGCAAGCGTCTTTGGACAGGGCAAAGCTGTTCACTGACTTGCTGAACAGCGCAAAGTGGGTAAAGGCTCACAGCCTTTCGACCGGAAAGTTGGGGGCAACGGGCTTTTGCTATGGCGGTGGCGTGGTTAATGCATTGGCTGTCGAGATGGGGACAGATCTAGATGCCGGGGCACCCTTTTACGGAGCGGCCGCGAAGACAGAGGATGTTCCGAAGATCAAAGCATCGCTGTTGATCCACTATGCCGAGGATGATCCGCGTGTAAACGCGATGCGGGCCGACTACGAGGCTGCCTTGAAGGCCAACAATATAGTCTTTGAAATGCATACCTATCCAGGCACGCGACACGGATTTCACAACAATTCGACGCCACGTTACAACAAAGAACAGGCCAAGATTGCGTGGGACCGCACCATCGAATCATGGAAGAAGCATCTGAGTTGATTAGCTCTGCGAAGCGCAAGTCTATCCGACTGGAGAAGCAAAAATGCGTAATGTACCGTTAAACCGTCGCACCCTCCTCGCCGCAGGCGGCGCTCTTGCTACAACCGCAGTTTCAGGTCACCTGATAGGCGCTCGCGCAAACGGCCTTGCGCCGACTCCGTCGATGCGGGGCGGATCCAACAACTATCTGCCCAACGCCCCAATCGTGGATCGCATCGGCGCGGGCGGCTTCTGGATGACGGGAACCGTACGCCGGGCAGGCGATGGCGCTCCGCTGGCAGGCCAACGTATCCAGATTTGGGCACACACGACCGAAGGACACGAGCGCGATCCGCATAGCCATGGGGCCACGCTTAGCGATGAAAACGGTGAGTTTCGTCTTGAGATGCCGCAGATCGTTCCCGCATTCGGCCAGCCTCACGGACACCTTGCCTATGATAGCGGTGATTTCGAGACCGTATTCCTGCGTCCCGTCATGGCAAGTGCTAAGGATTCCAGCCTGAGCGCGCACTTCGTTCTGCAACCTGCTTGACCGGGCCGCCAACAGGCGATGAGCCGGGGCAGATCAACCCTCATCTGGTGTACCCTTGCAATCGCCATTGCAGTACCGATCGCCGCTGCGGCAGCGAGCCCGCTCATCGCCTGGCGACAGCCGGTCTACATTGCAGCCGGTTTCGCTGGGGTCGTCGCAATGGCACTTTTGCTCATACAGCCTCTGCTAGCGGGTGGATACTTACCAAACCATTCCCTCCGGCGCAGCCGGCAAATCCATCGCTGGGTTGGCGCTGCTTTGGTCGCGGCGGTCGTCATCCACGTTGCGGCTCTATGGATCACCAGTCCGCCGGATGTAATCGACGCCTTGCTGATTGCGTCACCAACACCATTTTCCGTCTGGGGAGTCATCGCTATGTGGGCAGTCTTCGCCGCCGCACTTCTAGCTGCTCTTCGGCGGCCCTTACGGCTTCGCGCGAAAACGTGGCGGATCTGCCATAAATCTCTCGTATCGGCGATTGTCATTGGAAGCGTGGTTCATGCCATGCTGATCGAGGGAACCATGGAAACCGTGTCGAAAGCTGCTCTTTGCGGACTGGTTTTGCTGGCTACAGCGAAGGTGGTGGTTAACCTGCCTGCATGGGTCAAGCGAGAACGCCGAAGCAGTTGAAAATCGTCGAGTAAGGGATTGGTCAGATGTAAGCGTCAGCGCAGACCGCCGCCCAGTGCCTGAGATTTGTGCAGAACTGCCAAAACATGATGTCGCGTGTTGAACATTCAAGTGTTGAGTTTTCGGCAAAAAGTCCGCCGAGCCGACAGTGAAGCTTCGATTTTCGAGTGTTGATCGGTGGGCGTTGCAGCGAATTGGCGCTTCGGGCCCAATTCAGACATTATTTCTTGGATGCAAATGTCTGCTCTCGCGGGATTTGAGCGGCTGTGTCTCGCTCTTGCCACCAATGTACACCCCGACCTGCGGTCAGCCACGTGCGGTCATTTTCATTGTCATCTTGATGTCCGGACGCAACGTTCCCCTCCACACCGGTTTCGGCGGTGTGCTGCCAAGGGGTTGGAATTCAAACCTGTGAAGCAAACAGGCCAAGATGATAACTGCCTCTAGTTCGGCGAAATGCCTGCCGATGCAACTGCGTGGTCCGATGCCGAAAGGTATGTATCGGTTGGCGTTGCTGGCACCTTCACCATGGGCCAGAAAACGTTCCGGTCGAAATTGATCTGCCTGGCGCCAGAACCGCGGATCGCGATGCATGGCCCAGATGTTTGCAACGATGAACTCGCCCTTCTGAATGGCGTGGCCGCCAATGTTATCTGGCTCCAATGCAAACCGCGATATGGCCGGCAAGGTTGGATAAAGCCTCAGTGTTTCCCGCAAAGTTGCCAGCGTCAGCGGCAAACAGTCCGGCCAATGTTGCGGCGATACCGACAGATGCGCTCCGGTGTCGATCTCCCGCCGAACCTGATCGAGAGCGCCGGGTGACTGCGACAAGAAGTGAATGGCCCAGCTGATGGCCAGCGTTGTTGACTCAAAAGCCGCACCCAACATGGTTGCCACATTGTCCAGGGCAACTCCGCGGGCGTCGCCTTTCACATCGTCCTGCACATATTGTCGACGATAGGCGTCAAGTAGGCTATCTGCAGTCGACATCTCTGATCCGCCGGCCAAGCGATTTTGATCGAACAGCTCTTCGACGCGCCGCCTGAACTTATGCTCCAAACGCTTCAATGACCGTTTCAGAATTCTTGGAATACCGGGCGGCATTTGCCAAATATCCATCAAATCCAGGCTCATTCCGTACTCCATACACACGGATGTCATTTCGATTGTCGAGCTGAATGACTCGTCACGGTCTGCGGAAAAGAGACAACGCATCGCACACTCGAACGAAATCTCTGAAATGAAGGCCATCAGCGATACCGTCTTGGACGGGTTGACACGTCCTGCGTGCTCGACAGCAACATTCACGAACGTGCTGGCGTAGTTTTCAAGATGTCGTGAAGCAAAGAACGGTTTTGCTGTCATTCTCGCCCGGTGCCAGTCATCGCCGTCAACGCTAGCGATGCTTCCGCCAAAATTGTTGGACAAGAGCAATTTACGAATCGGATCAATGCCGTATTTGGATTTGTTATCCACGAAGACATGCCGAACCAGCTGCGGATCATTTAGAAAGACCGCCGAAAGTCCGAACATTCGATTGCGAATGAACGGCATTCGGTAGTGGTCAAATGTCAGAAGATTAATGGGATTGTGGCGCAAGTGGAAAAGTGTCGTAAAGGGATTGGGTAGTTTGCGCCTGGGAGTTGGTGCTGCAGGAGTGAACTGATGCTCTTTCGATGCAGATTTGATATTCCGCGACTTCTTTGACTGCACAGGCAATTCGCCGAGACCTCGCCCAATCGTCCCCGCCGCCCGTGGAGCAGAGTTCGCTCCCATCGGATATCCGCGATTTTTCATTGGGTAATCTACCGTTTACGCTTTTCGAACGAAACCGATTTCAGGCGTGACTTATCCGAGAGGAAGGCAATGCCCAATTCCGTTGGCTGATTAACGGCAGCTAACCTGCATTGTAGCGGGACCACACAATGAGTCACATTCGACCTTAATTCCGATAACCGTAATATCGGGCAGGCCTACGGGTGGGGTTGAATAGCTCAACGTGGGTGCGGTTGATCCCAATACAGTCCATGGGTCATCCGGCCGAGGTTTGGACGCGATTGTGACAACAACCTGTCCCGGCCCTTGTGCCCAAGCCGAAAACACCCATGTTCCGGGACCCAATGTCCACCCATGCCTGACAATACCGTCGATGTTGTCGGTTTCGTAAGAGACGGCATCGGTGTTTGGACACAGGATCAAATCGGACTGTGCATACACCGTCGACGACATGCCCAGAAATAGAGGCAATACCAGCTGAGATAGATGCAGACTTCGCATGCTTGTCCTCCGAGCGACGCTTTCAATCTCTTCGGCTAATTCCATGCCCTGTAGGTAAGCGACGCGTAGCCGACCCAACCACAAAAGTTGTATCCGCAAACGCCTGCCCACGGTGTATAGCCGCTTTCGGTCTTGAGGCTTATGAGATCAACGGGCGTGCCGTTAGCGATTTCTCCCAGCTGGCGCGATCCGAATATCGGCAGGTCATTTACATGGATGGCGGAGTACGAGCTATTCACTACCATCGGTATTATTACCGGCGGGACATAGTAACCTCCGCCCAGATGCTGGCTTCGATTCAAAATCTCGTTTTCATTAATGAATCCCGATAAGCTTTCAGAAGCTATCTCGTAGAAATGTCGTTGTGTTGGGTGATTGGGATCGCCGTTCATTGCGTTCCCAAGCTCACTTAGATTGATAACCCTGTTCTGCTCTTCGCCCGGTTGTTCTGTTTGATTGTTGAAATCCGGCAATCCGTCATCGCAGGTACAGACCTCAGGTGTGTCAGTACAAATTGGATGATCCGGTTGGCCGAGGTACATGCAAACAGCCAATGCTTCGTGCTGTAGAGGCAAAAAGTATGAACCAACGGCTAAGCTGAGCAATAATGATATACGACCAGATCCGCCCACGGGGTTATCCCTCCCAAATTACTGACAGGATGGGTTTCCTCCGCACAGAGCCGCACAATTGACGACTCCGTTTGCAACATCTGGAGAGAAATTACCCGCCCAGTTGTGCCAGCGGCAGAGTGTTCTGAGGGCGTTTGCGTTGTCTCGATAGGTCTGCGACGCGCGCCGCCAACCCGCCGCGTAGTTCGGCGAACCCACCGGTGCGTATCCAAGGCCTGCAACGCCTATTGTGCAGGGTGTCGTATTGCAGTTCTTGTAAACAGCAGATTGTGCAGAAGCGGTATTGGCACCCAGAAATGAAACGCCAAGTGCAAGGACTCCTGCTTGCACGGTTGCGGTTACGATTTTCATCATTTGAAATTACCTCCCAAACCATCTGCTGAGATAATTCCTGAGAACGGGGCGTTGTGAAATACGCACGCTTGCGTAATCGGATAGGTAACGATGCGTACTTCCCGGCAGAGATCCTGTGCTAAGGTTTTCCTTAAATGAGAGAGGTCCTGTTGGTTTGTGTCAGCTTGAAAAGTGCAGTGGCACCCAATTATCCCAGGTTACGGACGGCGGTCATCTTGGTCTGCCTGCTCTGCCTGTTTGCGGCAACGGCGTGCTCGCGCAGCCAAATCAATGACAACAAACCGGCAAATAGCGAACCTTTGGTGTTTCGAACAACTCAATGCGTCTCACAGTCGGTTCAATTGGCCGATGTGGTTTCTCCAAAGGGCTCGCGCCTTTTCTTCAAAGACAAACAGACATGGTTCAAAACAGAATATGGTTGCCCAGCAATTTGGCTGGCATTTGGCCAGGTTGACCGCGCTGGTGTCATCGACTTTGGCACACTGGTCGACAAGGTCACGTTATTCGTGGTCGACGATCGAAATGGCGAATTGGTCTGGATGTCTGCGGCCGGCGATCAACTGGCCGCGAATGGTCGCGACCTTCAGGCAGTGCATATCGCATTTCCCATAGAACAACATTCTCCGACAAGAGAGATCTACGCCAAAATTGAGCACGCAAGCCAACTGCGCATTCAGCCGAGGTTGTTGGATCAGCAGGAATTTGAGCGCAGAGAGAAGGACGCACTGATCGTTCATGCCTGGACAATTGGAGCAGCCTCCGTAATGGCGCTATTCAATCTGTGCTTGGGATTGGCGCTGAGAAAAAGCCTATTTGTTTACTATGCGGCCTTCGTGGCCTCGCTGATGCTTGCCAACACCACTTATACCGGGCTGGGTGCCGCGTATTTATGGCCATCCTACGCACAAACCACGAATACCGTCCGTGAAGCATCCATGGTCTGTAACCTCGTTTTTGCCGGTGCGATGTTTGCCGTCTTTTTGGAGAGCTGCGGTGCAAAACGGGCCATCCGGATCGGAATACTCTACCCGTCGCTGTCAATCATTCCAGTTAGCATGGTTTGGTGGGTGCTGGACGAGTGGCTGGCTCACAACATCATCTCTGCCTGGGTCGGACTGGCCATATTGTCATTCATAGTGACCATTGTGCATTTGTCATTTCGCCGTTTTGCCCCACCAAGATTGCTGTTGCCGCCCTTATTTTTGATCTGTCTGCCGGTGTTTCTGGCTTTGTTTGTGCCAAAGAATTCCGCTGACGAACTTGCGATCGGTTTGTTCTCAATTCGCTATGTTCTTCCGGTCGACCACTATTTTGAAGTCATCATGTTCCTGGACGCTCTCCTGTTCTCTCTGCTCTTTGCCTATCGAATCCGCATTGTCGAAAGCGAGGCACTTAGAGTTTCGGATGAAATGCGCGCGCTGCAGCAGTCGATCAGTCAGCGTATTATCAATACGATCGATGGTGAGCGAAGACGTATTGCAGCTGATTTGCATGACACAGCCGGACAGGGATTGCTGGCCATTGCCGCTAAGCTGACGCACTTTATGAGGGACGGCAAGCTCTCCTCAAAGCAGAAGTCGATGATCGAACAAACGGCCGATTACTCGCGGGGTGTCGTCAACGATATCCGTCGCATCTCTCACGATCTCCATCCAGCGATTCTCGATCACATCGGCTGGGGTGCGGCAATACAGGATTTGTACGAGAACCTGTCCGAAAATTCAGATATCGACGCGCAAGTCGAAATCCGCGTTGCTGACGAGGTCCTGGACGATCTTCAGAAAATGCACCTGTTCCGTATTACCCAGGAAATTGTCTCAAACGCCGCGAAGCATTCAGAATCAAGAAGCCACAAGGCGAAGTTTTACATTGCTGATCAGATGCTAATTGCCGAGTATTTCGAGGATGCGAAATTCGACATAGTTCAATCGAATGAGCGTCTGAATCACTCGCTCGGCTATTTCATTATTGATCAGCGCGTCCGCTCTTTGAAAGGAAAATGGCAGAAAACCGACCAGAACGGACAGACAAAAATCGTGGTCGAAGTGCCCGTTGGCAGCGAAAATCGTGAGGAAATCTCGTGAACAAAGTGATGATTGCGGACGATCACCCGATATTTCGCGCCGGATTGAGGCAAATCGTCGAAGCAGAAGGTTATCAGGTCGTGGCCGAAGCGGGAGATGGAG
The DNA here is from genome assembly GCA_963669285.2 of Rhizobiaceae bacterium. GTDB lineage: Bacteria > Pseudomonadota > Alphaproteobacteria > Rhizobiales > Rhizobiaceae > JAWKWH01. The sequence continues at coordinate 123,689 of CAXXSI010000028.1, forward strand.
AATCGTGCATCAACAGCGCAATCATGTGCGAACCCGATGTCGTCATCGTCGACCTCGCTATGCCCGGTATGAATGGGTACCAGACCATCGGATGGATGTCGGAGAACTTGCCCGATACGGTGTGCGTTGTTGTTTCGATGTACTCCTCAAGGATCTTCGCGGAGAAAGCCAAGTCGGCGGGCGCCAGAGCATTCGTCGCCAAAGAAGACGCTGCCACCGAAATACGAAACGCACTGCTGACACCCAAGGGAGTATTCTACCTTAGCGCATCAGTCGGGCGAGGTGCTGCGAGCGTGCCCAATCTCGAGACAAGCGAGAGCGAGCAGCATAATCTCCAGCTTCTCACCCCAACAGAAGCGACTGTTCTGCAATTGGTTGGAAAATCTATGAGCAGCAAGGAAATTGCAGAAGAACTGGGGATCAGTCATCGCACGGTACACACCCACCGCCGACGAATTAGCGAGAAGCTAGGCCTTCGAGGCCCCAACAATTTGCTCAAGTTCGCACTTCAAAACAACACAAACGAGGACACGTCCGGCTGAAATTGGCACGATCTGCAGTTCAATACGACGATCTTGCCGCCTCTGTCGACGAGGACACTTCAAATGTCGTTATCACATTTGGAAAGCGCATCCACATTCAGGGCAGCTTACAAAACTACCCGCACTGCGCGGCTTGATATGAAAAGCTGTTAGCGGGTGTCTGCTTTGGCACCGGCAGCGTATCGTGATGGGATAAGAACCGAAAAATACTCAACTCACGAACCATGCTGGTTCGGTCTTGAAGCCGACGTTCATTGAAAGTCAGCGTTATCCGCTGACCGGCCCCTCACACTACCTCATATGGACGCCTGGAGCCGATGCGAGACATCCGATCTCAAATAAGCCGACGGTATTCTCGGCCCTTAGCGGACTTTGGTATCATGGATCAGAGCTGCGGCCCGGCTTCGTCAGACCGGTCAATCGTGGGAAATCACGGCGTTTCCTTCCAGTTCTGTTTCTCAGGCGCGGATTTGCCCTCACCGGTCCGGTACCGTGCCGTCCAGTGGCGCGAAGTCGACACCGAAAAGGTCTCCCACTCCAAAGTAAGTGACTTGGTTGCCTAACTCCGGATCGCGCCAGTGTACGATATGACTTTCGCCGTCCTCGAGTAATTTAACGGTGACATCATCCGGGTTTGGCTGGCCGTATTGGTCTTCGAGGAACACGTAAAGGTCGCCCCCTTGATTCGATTTCCGCAGCATCAGCGAGATGCCCACAAGCTGCCGAGTATCCGGCGTAAATTGAAACACGACATCGCAGGGAATATCGCTCAGCAGCGTTCGGGATTTCACTGCAATGATCAAGCCCTTCGCGGTCTCTTTTGGCTCGGCCAGCAACTCGGCTTTACCTTCGGAATTTTCCACGACCTCCTCTGGCGTTGCTCCCCATTCGGCATAACGCCAACCGGCAAACGCCCCGAACGGCGTCAGCACTGTCGCAATCAGTGCGACGGCGATTGTCAGCGGAATTCGTCGCATTCGTCGTGATCTGCTCTGTCGGTTTCACAATAGTCCTGTTGCTCCAGCAGGCACTTGTCCAGCTTTTCCATGTTCTTGGACCTGCCGACCAGGTTCTCAATTGTCGCTTCCAGTAATCCTACCCGCTCCGTCGGCGGATTCGATGTCCGAAGGAGCTCGTCTTTCTCAGAGCGCAGCTTGTCAATTAGTTCGTCGATATCCTGCCTCTCGATCTCGTTCTGGGTGATCTTGATTTCGAACTCGAGCTCGCATTTGTCACGTTTTAGCGTAGACACCCTTGCGTAGTTCTCTTCCAGTTCCTCCTTCAATTCTTCGATCTGTTTTTCGGCCTGCGCATATTTCGACTCAAGCCACGTATAGACGCCGAATGCTACGCCGATCACCGCGGCAAGGGCAGTTATGACGCCGCCCATTGCCTTGAGGTCGTTCAGAAACGTGCGCAACCTGTTCGGTGTATTGCCGCTTGTTTCGGTCATCTCGTTTTCGTTTCTCCGATTGTGCGTTCAGCGCATCGCGAAGCGGCAGCGGTCATCAGCTGTAGGCACAACGACCACAGTGTACATTGCGAAGTTGCCGTTTTCCCGGTCGTGCAGGTTGCCGCCCAGTACTATGCTGCCGGGTTGAAAATTCGCCCGGTAGAACTGATAGACGATGCCAGCCTGTCCTGATTTCGCGTCGCCGGCAACCGCCCGCGCGTCGACCTCGCGATATTGTTGCAGCAACCAATCGGGCCGCGTGCCGTAACGGATGTCATAGCCGACATAGACCCGCAAAGGCACATCGGTGCGAATTTGGAGGAACTGATTGCCGCGAGTGAACTTGTCCGAATTGGCGGTGATAAGTACAAATGCCCCTTCCATGCATTGTGGCAGCTCCGAATAGACATATTCGCGGTCGCTGTAGAGAAACGCGTAGCGGCGGGCCGGTTCGAATCTGTAGGAATGTCGCGAGTCGACCTTCTCGATCCAGAACGGCTCGCCGGCCGACACTGGACTCGACACAACCAGACAGAGCAGCATGGCGAGAATAGCCAAGACAAATCTGGCAGGATTGATTGCAGATTTCACGGAAACACCTCCGGATCTGAACATAGCGCAAGCAAAGTTCTTTAACAAAGCTAATGTAAGTTATCACAAATTGGGAATGTTGTACCGATGTTCGCTTTTGTTGGTTTTTTCGACAAGGTTTTACGCGTGCGGCGGAAGCTCGAATTCGATCGAATTCAAACATTGAAGCGGAAGTTCTGCGCGCCGCATTGCCTGCAGAACCGGTCTTCGCACCACCTCATTCGGCTTCCGCTCCCGGGCTTGTCCGATGATCGCTGAAAAACTGGCGCAAGACCCTGTGTCAGTTGAGGTTCCTGCCGCAATGCGGGCATTGGCCGCCAAAGCGACCACCGCCATGCCGTTGAACATCGGCCCGGATTTCCTCGGCGATACGATTGCTGAGCCCCAGTTGCCGCCGGAAGTCCTGAAGATCCTGCTCTTCGTTCGCATCGATCACACCATCCTCCAGGGCAGCGCGGAATTTTTTCGCCAGTTCCGCCCGCCTGCGGTGCAATAGATCGGCCATACCGCTGGCCAGGATACCGGCGGGCAGGGCGGCAATGCCGATGCCGACGACGCCGACCAGCGACCCGAAGATCTGTCCGGTGGGCGTAACCGGCGTGACATCGCCGTAGCCGACGGTCGTCAGGGTCGCCATCGCCCACCACATTGCCGCGGGAATCGAGCCGAATTTGTCGGGCTGGACTTCATGCTCGGCCAGATAGGCTCCGCTTGCGGCCAGAACCAGCAGCACGATGAGGATGAAGAAGCCGGCAAAGAACGCATTGGCCTCCTCGCGGAACACATCCAGCAGCATCGACATGGCCGAGGAATAGCGGGTCAGCTTGAGAATACGCAGCAACCGCAGCACCCGCAGGAAGCGCAGGTCCATATCGACGATGAAGCCGAGATAAAACGGCAGGATTGCCACCAGATCAATCAGCGCCAGCGGAGACAGCAGGTAGGCGAGCCGGGGGTGTTTGCTGTTTCTAAATTCCGGATTTTCCGGACTGACCCAGACCCGCGCGGCATATTCGATGCTGAAAACAGCAACCGAGACAATCTCGATTATCCAAAAGGTTGTGCGAAAGCGCGCCTCGATACTGTCGACGGTTTCGAGAACAACAGCGGCGACATTGATGGCGATAAGAGTGATCAAAAACAGGTCGGTAATCCGGCCAATGGCGTCTGTCCGGTCGCTGGGATCGAGTTTTTCGTGGATGAGTTTTTGAAGTTGTCCCAACGCTAAACACCCGTCATCGCGGTTTGATTGTGCGATAGTAGAGCAGTTTTGGTCAATTGGGAGCCAATTCTGGTTGTCGATTGAGGCAGCGAACCTGTCAACGTTCGATCCGGCTTGCGCTTTCCTGTGGGGTGAGTGGGAGAGGGGGGCGCCGGCGCCGCCCTGGCGTTCGGCCGGCGCTTGGCCTGACGCATCCCCCAAAACCAAAGGCCCGGGCTGAAAACCCGGGCCTGCCGTCAGATTGGTCGGGGATTTTTTCCCTCCCCCCGTGGAGGGGATCAGGGCTCGCGCCCTAGCTGCACCCGCTGGTTGCCCCGGCGCAGATACTCTTGTACTTCGATTGGAAGTTCTTTTCTCGGCTTTTTCCCATGCTTTTGTAGCCGAATATCCGCAGCCTGAAATGATACCTTGCAAGCAGCGCTTAATTCTTGGGCCGTCCCAAATTCATCAATAATCCACGTTGGCATCAGGAAGTATGCTGCAAATTTGTCCGCTTGTTTTTCAGTGCTTGCGTAAGCGGGCAACTCGTCCATTTTACGATACTTGACCGGCGCTCGATGCAACGGAACCGCGGTGTCATGCAAGACTAAATGTCCCAGCTCGTGTGCAAATGTCCACCGGGCCCTGCCATCGTAGTTTCGGGCAGCTAGGTAAACGTTCTGGCGGACAACTATTCTCGGAGGCGAAAATTCTGTGTATGCCTCAATATTATCGAGCTCAGTCGATGGTTCCACAATCAATCCAAACGCAGAATCCAACTGCGGCATGACATTTTCAATGATGTCCACAATATCAGGTGCTTGGCAAAATGCGGGTACTTCCAGTGCTTCGCGCCAAGCATATGCTTTCTCTTCAATTGCCGCATTACTGAGCGGCTTTACGAAGTACTCTTTAGTCATCCGGTTTCTCCCGTCCGCCATCGCGTAGCGCTCTGATTTGGCTCGGTGTCAACTTGTTCAACTTTCGATAAAAGCGCTTTTGGGCTTTCTTTCGGACGTCGTTCAGATCAATAATTTTCGGTGACGATGATCCCTTTTTTATGAGGGTTTGGTGCTCAAAAATGTCCGCTTTTACCCAGCTGGCAAATCTGCTTATGTAATCAATTGTTGGTTGGCGGTTCCCAGCTTCAATTGATGAAATCGTGCTTGGGTCGCATTCGAGTGCCAATGATTGGTCAGCCATTGTGAAACCCTTTGCAGCTCGAAGCTTGCGGCAGGTTTGGCCAAATTCAGTAAGTGTACCTTCCATCATCCGATTCTCCCGATTTCTAGCTGCACCCGCTGGTCGCCCCGCAGGTGTCGCATTTCTCGCAGGTGCCGTTACGCACCATGGTGAAGTTCTGGCATTCCGGGCAGGAATTGCCCGTATAGCCCTGCATCACCGCTTTCGCCCTTCGGTCGGCCTCGATCTTCTTTGCTGCCGCCAGTTCGGCGGCTTCCTCTTCGGTGGTCAGGATGTGGCCAGTTTCCTCGGCTTCGATCTCGGCGGCGAATTCGCGTGCGCTTTCTTCGTAGTCGCGCTTGAACGCGGTCGCCTCCTCCTGCAGTTCCAGCACGGTCGGCTTGGCAGCTGCCGCGGTTGCGTTCTTGCCGGCGATGGCGTGGACGGGTGAATGGGAGGAAGACATCACCGTCCGTGATGCGCCACCGCCGTCCGCAGGTGCCCCTCCCGCAGATCCGTTGTCGGCCGATCCCTTGGGATCGTCGTTCTTGCCTGTGACCACTTTCAGCGCGTGGCCGCGCGTCAGCCCCTTGGAGACCGGGCCTGACTTGCCTTCCGACATGCCCTTGCCGAGCGAGGTCGAGGCGAAATCGGACTGGTCGACATGGGCCAGATCGTGACGGTCGAGATAGGAGATACCCAGTTCCCGGAACACGTAGTCGAGGATCGAGGTCGCCGTCTTGATGGCTTCGTTGCCCTGCACCATGCCGGCCGGCTCGAAGCGTGTGAACGTGAACGCCTCGACATATTCATCGAGCGGCACGCCGTATTGCAGTCCGAGCGAGATCGAGATGGCGAAATTGTTCATCATCGCGCGGAAGGCGGCACCTTCCTTGTGCATGTCAATGAAGATCTCGCCGAGCCGACCGTCGTCATATTCGCCGGTGCGCAGGAAGATTGTGTGGCCGCCGACCTTGGCCTTCTGGGTGTAGCCCTTGCGCCGGGTCGGCAGTTTTTCCTGCTCGCGCACCACCTTTTCGACGATGCGTTCGACGACCTTCTCGGTGACCGTCACTGCCGCTGCCGCCTTCGGCGCTTCGATGAGGTTGTCGAGCACGTCGTCGTCTTCGTCCTCATCCTCGATCAGCGCGGAATTGAGCGGCTGGCTCAGCTTCGAGCCGTCGCGGTAGAGCGCATTGGCCTTCAGCGCCTTTTTCCACGAGCGCAGATAGGCCGACTTGCAGTCCTCGACGGTCGCTTCGTTCGGCATGTTGATGGTCTTCGAGATCGCGCCCGAGATGAACGGCTGGGCAGCGGCCATCATGTCGATATGGCTTTCGACCGACAGAAAGCGTTTTCCCACCTTGCCGCACGGATTGGCGCAGTCGAATACCGGCAGATGCTCGTCTTTGAGGTGCGGCGCGCCTTCCAGCGTCATCGCCCCGCAAATGTGGATGTTGGCGGCCTCGATGTCCTTTTTCGAGAAACCGAGATGCGCCAGCATGTTGAACTCGAAATCGGCCAGCTGCTCCTCGCTGATGCCGAGCGCCTGCTGGCAGAAATCTGCGCCAAGCGTCCACTGGTTGAAGGCGAACTTGATGTCGAAGGCCGATTTCAGCGCCTCGTTGAGCGCGGCGATCTTGTCGTCGTCGAAGCCCTTGGCGGCAAGCGACCCGGGATTGATCGCCGGCGCCTGGTCGAGATTGCCGTGGCCGACCGCATAGGCCTCGATCTCGCCGATCTGCGCTTCCGAATAGCCGAGCGTGCGCAGCGCGGCTGGCACAGCGCGGTTGATGATCTTGAAATAGCCGCCGCCGGCCAGCTTCTTGAATTTCACCAGGGCGAAATCGGGCTCGATCCCGGTGGTGTCGCAGTCCATCACCAGGCCGATCGTACCGGTCGGCGCGATGACGGTGGCTTGCGCATTGCGGTAGCCGTGCTTCTCGCCGAGCTTGAGCGCCTTGTCCCAGGCCGCCTTGGCGTGGGTGATGAGGTCGCCGTCCGGGCAGTCGTCATGGATCAGCGCCACCGGCTCGACCGCCAGCGCCTCGTAGCCCTGTTTTTCGCCATAGGCGGCGCGGCGGTGGTTGCGCATCACCCGAAGCATGTTCTTGGCATTGCGCTTGTAATCGGGGAAGGGCCCCAATTCGCCGGCCATCTCCGCCGAGGTCGCATAGGAGACGCCGGTCATGATCGCCGTCAGCGCGCCGCAGATCGCCCGGCCTTCATCGCTGTCGTAGGGCACGCCCGTGGTCATCAGCAGGCCGCCGATATTGGCGTAGCCGAGGCCGAGCGTGCGGTAATCGTAGGACAGTCTGGCGATTTCCTTTGACGGGAACTGCGCCATCAGCACCGAAACCTCAAGCACGATGGTCCACAGCCGCACGGCGTGTTCATAGGCCTTCAGGTCGATCTTCGCGGTGTCGCGGTCCAAAAACTGTAAGAGGTTCAGCGAAGCCAGGTTGCAGGCCGTGTCGTCGAGGAACATGTATTCCGAGCACGGATTGGAGGCGCGGATCGACCCCGCCGCCGGGCAGGTGTGCCAGTCGTTCATCGTCGTGTTGAAATGCAGGCCCGGATCGGCAGATGCCCACGCAGCGTGGCCGATCTTTTCCCACAGCTCCTGAGCCTGAACCGTTTTGGCAACCTTGCCGTCTATCCGGTTGATCAGATTCCAGGTTCCGCCGTTTTCCACCGAGCGCAAAAAATCGTCTTTCAGCGACACTGAATTGTTGGAGTTCTGACCGGAAACGGTCAGATAAGCTTCCGAATCCCAGTCGGTGTCGTAGGTCTTGAACTCGATGTCCTTGTAGCCCTGCTTGGCGAACTGGATCACCCGCTTGATGTAGTTCTCAGGCACGGCGTTCTTCTTCGCCGCGCGGATTTCGCGCTTCAGCGCCGTGTTGAGCGACGGATCGAAACACTCGTCATTGTCGGCGTCGCAATTAACGCAGGCCCGCATGATGGCGGTCAGGTGCTTCTTGACGATCTTGGAACCGGTGACCAGCGAGGCAACCTTCTGCTCCTCTTTCACCTTCCAGTCGATGTAGTTCTCGATATCCGGGTGGTCGACGTCGACGACGACCATCTTGGCCGCCCGCCTAGTGGTGCCGCCGGACTTGATGCGCCCGCCGCCCGGTCGCCGATCTTCAGGAAGCTCATCAAGCCGGAAGACTTGCCGCCGCCGGACAGATTTTCACCTTCGCCGCGCAGATAGGAGAAGTTGGAGCCGGTGCCGGAACCGTATTTGAACAGCCGCGCCTCGCGCACCCACAGGTCCATGATGCCGCCTTCGTTGACCAGATCGTCGGAGACGGACTGGATGAAGCAGGCATGCGGCTGCGGATGCTCGTAGGAGGATTTCGATTTCGTCAGCTTGCCGGTTTCGTGATCGACATAGTAGTGGCCCTGGCCGGGGCCGTCGATGCCGTAGGCCCAATGCAGGCCGGTGTTGAACCATTGCGGTGAATTCGGCGCCACGCGCTGGGTGGCGAGCATGTAGGCCAGCTCGTCGCAGTAAGCGGCGGCGTCCTCTTCCGAGTTGAAGTAGCCGCCCTTCCAGCCCCAATAGGTCCAGGTGCCGGCAAGTCGGTCAAATACCTGCCGTGCGTCGGTCTCCGAGCCATAACGCTCGTCTTCGGGCAGTTCGGCCAATGCCTCTTCGTCGGCCACCGAACGCCACAGGAATGACGGGACGGAATTCTCCTCGACCTTCTTCAGTCGCGCCGGCACGCCGGCCTTGCGGAAGTATTTTTGCGCAAGAATGTCAGCCGCCACCTGGCTGAACTGTTTCGGCACATCGATGTCTTCCAGACGGAAGACGATCGATCCGTCAGGATTCTTGATTTCGCTCACCGTTTTGCGGAATTCGATATCCGCATAGGCCGATTGTCCTGCCTTGGTGAAGTGCCGTTCAATGCGCATTAGTGTCCCTTCCAGTCCCTATATATAGTGTGCCTGCCGACGGTTGTCCTCTTGCCTTCCGCCGGCGAACACAAGTCCGCCTACCGGCTTCGTGACCGAAGACCGGCTCTCCCCTACCGTAGCTCCAATTGCACCCGCAAAGCCTTGTACCTTCTGGCTCGTCTGTCAGTGCCGGAAACCCGGTGGGCCCCTTTGATTTTGACGCCTGATTGTGAATTTACCCGAATCGGGTAACTCACATTATCTAGTGACGATTTTTCACGCAAACACTAAATATAGTATTAACAACCCGTTTACGCCAGAAAAATCGTCCGCGCCCCGCATATGGTTCTGAGCACAAAAATATGCCCAGCGCCTTGGCTCCTAAAAGCCGGAAAACGCTCGTATTTTACGCAACAAATCTGGAAAAAAGACCGGGCTACCAAACTGACCGGCCACGCCACTCACGCGAACGTGGAGCCATAAAATGCGACTCGAACCGAGTCGTCAAGGGCTCGTTTTATGAAAGTTACATGACGCAATATCTTGTGTGTTGCAAATGTGGATTACGGGGAGAAAAGCGAGTTCGGATTTTCACCGGTTGACGAACCGAATTGTTGCTCTTCGGTTCGAAGGATCACCACAATACCCGCTCTGCCGAAAGCCCTGTCTTGCGACGTCGCCCGCCGGATGCGCGAGCCGTAGAAGGGCGAGGCGCCCGGCCAAACGTTCAATTTCCTCCTGACAGGAAGCTGTCAGGAGGTTCATGCTATGTGTCATCACATACAAGGGCCGGCGACGGTCAGGGACCATGGCGAGGAGCGCGATATGACAACTGACAGAGCTTTTCCAGAGGCACTGGAACACGGTGATATCGAAGAACTGTTTCCGGACGTGTTTTTCGTCACGGGGTCGGTTTCCATGCCGGGACCGATACCCATGCGGTTCAGCCGCAACATGACGATTGTGCGCCAGGATGGTGAACTGACACTGATCAATACCATCCGGCTCAATTCGTCGGGATTGGCGCAACTGGAACGACTCGGCCAGGTGAAAAACATCATCCGGCTGGCCGGATTCCACGGCATGGACGATCCATTCTACAAGGACCGCTATGACGCCACCGTCTTCTCGGTGAATGCACCCTACCTGACGGGTTTCGGCACGGGAGCAGAGCCCTATTTCGAGCCCGACGAGATAATTGACCTGACCACGGCACTACCGCTTGAAGGTGGGCGCCTTATTGCGTTCAAGTCGGCATCGCCTGCCGAGGGATTGCTGCTGCTGGAGCGCGAAGGCGGCATTATCGTCTCGGGCGACTGCATGCAGAACTGGGCCAAGCCTGATCGCTTTTTCAGCCTGCCGGCGCGGTTAATGATGCGGTTCATGGGCTTTATCAAGCCGCACAATATCGGCCCAGGGTGGCTGAAGGGCGCAAAGCCGGACATCGGTGAGATCAAGTCGGTCTTGGATCACGAGTTTTCCCATGTGCTGCCGGTCCACGGTGCACCGGTAATCGGTAACGCCAGAACCCGCTATGCACCGGTGATTGAAGCGCTATAGGCGCGCATGCAGCATCTCCAATGTCACGGCTTGTGCCGGATGAACGGCGTGTAGCTGGGCGCATCCGGTTTCAAACGACCCGTTTCATCGAAATCCGTATCGGCATTGAATCGCATCTCGGGCAAAGTGTCGAAATTGGCGATGATATGCGATTGGGCTTCGAGCACCTCCGCCAGGCGCGCTCGCAGGGCGATTTCCTCTTCGCCCTCGAAATAGCCGTGCACGCTGAAAACCGGATTCGGCTCCAGCACCGTCATACCCAGATACCGCATGGTGTAGGCCAGCGGCCATAACAGCATCTGGATATCGCCTTCCTTTCCGTTGAAGGATGCTTCCGCCTCCGTGGCGCCCAGGGTAACGCAGAACAGAACCTTCTTACCCCGGCACATACCGCGGTCGAAGCGCTGATCGACCGAATGCAGTGCGCCGTGGGCCAAAACCCGGTCCATCCAGCCCTTCAAAACGGCGGGTGCTCCGAACCACCAGATCGGAAAATGACAGATGATCCGGTCTGCGCGCTGGATTTTTGCGATCTCGGTGGCGACGTCATCGGGCAATGTACCGGCTGCTACTGCACGCTCCTGCGCCTTCAGCGGATCAAAGACCGTGTTCGGCTCGTCCCCCGAAAAGTGCTGCCGCGCCTCGACCGGGTCGAACCGCATGGAGCATAGATCGGACCAGATGACTTCGTGGCCGAGCGCCACACTTGCCCGCTCGGTCGCATCCGCCCAGGCGCCATTGAACGATTTTCTCTCCGGATGCGCCAGTACGATCAACGTTACTGCCATAAGTTCACTCACCATTGTCATCCGGTGCCAGGGGCAGCGCCGGGGCCGCTTATTCTATGCGACCCCGGCGCCACACTCCACCGCAGGTTTGCATCGCGGAATAACCGCTTTCCCCGCGACAGCACTATTGCCGTTGTGGATTGACACATCCGGCATTCGGCTCGATCATCGCGGCTGCAAGTGTTCTCAGGGCGGGGTGAAAGTCCCCACCGGCGGTATTTGGATCCGGCAACGGAAACTCAAGCCCGCGAGCGCTTCGCCGATCCGGGAAATGCCGGTTGGGTGAGGGTCAGCAGATCCGGTGTAACTCCGGAGCCGACGGTGATAGTCCGGATGGTAGAGAACAATCGGTGGATTTGCAGTCCGGTGACGGGCGGAATTTCGCCGGTTGCGCGCCCTGATTCACGTCTAACGAAACCAGACATGGATCAGACAAATGACAATTGACAACAATACCGAAACTTTCATCAAGATCGCCTTTGTCGAAGCCGGCTGGCACACCGACATCGTCGCGCGCTGCCGAACCGGCTTCCTGGCCGAAATCGAATCGCATGGGGACGGACAAGCCGAGATAAGCCTGTTTGCCGTACCCGGGGCCTACGACATTCCCCTTATGGCGCAGAAACTGGCTGAAAGCGGGAATTTCGACGCGATCATTGCCGCCGGATTTGTCGTCGATGGCGGCATCTATCGGCATGACTTTGTCGCTGCCACGGTGATCGAAGGATTGATGCGGGTGCAGCTTGATACCGGCGTGCCGGTCATCTCATCCGTGCTCACACCGCACCAGTTTCAGGAGACCGCCCATCACATCGCGTTCTTCAGGGATCATTTTGTGCTGAAAGGCAGGGAGGCTGCCCGTGCCACGTTGCAAATTGTCGACAATTGCCGCTCTCTAAAGAGTAGATCCGGCGGGACCGAACAGGTTGCGGCCGCCTGAACCGTCTTGACCCGCGCCAATTTCGTTGGTGCGGGCTTTCTCGTCCCGATTTGATCCATGACAAAGTATGCGTCATGGTTCGGGCGGAAAATACGGTAACTGTCCAGCAAATTGGAGATCGCCATGTACAACAAAATCCTGGTTCCCGTCGATATTTCCCACGAGGAGCGTCTGCCGGTGATGCTGGAGGCGGCGAAATTGCTTGGCGGCGGAAACGCGAAGGTCCTCCTGACCAATGTGGTTGAGGATATTCCCACCTATGTGACCGCGCAAATCCCGAGCGAAATGCTGGAGGACGCGCAGAAAAATGTCATCGACCACCTGAAAAAGCTAGCTTCCGAACAGGAAATCGACGCGGAGATCATTGTGAAGACCGGACATCCGGGCAACACAATTCTTGAAATTGCTGAGGAAAAGGACGTTGACGTCATTGTCGTCGCCTCGCACAAACCCGGCTGGGAAGACTATCTGCTCGGTTCCACGGCCGCGCGCGTCGTGCGCCATGCAAAATGCGCGGTGCATGTTCTGCGGTAGACTGGATCGATAGGACCTCCGCATCTCGGTTGACGACGCGCTCTTGTCGGGTCAAAACCGGCGGGAGCCGGAGATATTGTCATGCCACCAGTGACCATTGCCGACAGTCAGGTCAGTGCCTATGAGCGCGACGGCGCCGTATTGCTACCGGGGTTGTTCGCCGATTGGGTCGACCGCATCGCTGAGGCCATCGAGCACAATATGCGCGAACCCGGCGAATATGCTGCCGAAAACCTGAAACCCGGCGAGAGCGGCCGGTTTTTCGATGATTACTGCAATTGGCCGCGCATTGCTTCGCTTGAGGATATCGTGCGCAATTCCCCTGCCGCGGAGGCCGCGGCTCAGCTGATGCGATCCAAAACCGTGCAGATTTTTCACGATCACGTGTTGGTCAAGGAACCGGGCACCGCCAAGCCGACGCCCTGGCATCAGGATGGGCCGTATTATTTCGTGGACGGTGCCCAGACGGTCAGTCTCTGGATCCCCGTCGACCCGGTGCGCGAGGCCTCGTTGAGGTTGATCGCGGGCTCGCACAAATGGGAAAAACAGGTGCTGCCGGTCAGATGGCTGTCTGATGAGGACTTTTACGCCGGAGAAAAAGACTATCTGCCGGTGCCGGATCCCGACGCGGAACCGGGCAAGTACGAAGTGCTTGAATGGGAAATGCAGCCTGGCGATGCGGTGGCGTTTCACTACAATACGGTTCACGGCGCACGAGGAAATCTTGCGACCAGTCGCCGGCGGGCTCTGTCCCTTCGATTTGTCGGCGACGACGCCCGCTACGTGACCCGTCCCGGCCGCACTTCGCCGCCATATCCCGGCCATGGCATGGCGGATGGCGAGCGCCTGCGCGAAGATTGGTTCCCGATCATCTGGCAAACCGCCGGGGCTGATATCGGTTAATCCGGTCGCCGGCCGCATGGCCGGCATTCACTGTGGTTGGCCGGAGAACACCCCAAACATCTCAACCGCGTCGAGATTATCCGGCAAGGTTGTTCAGGATCAGGAAAATGACGCCGGCCATCACGGCGGCCGCCGGCACGGTGATGATCCAAGCCGCAACGATGGTTGTGAAGTGGGCGCGGCGAACGAGCTTGCGGCGTGAGGCGTCAATGCCGTTTCCGCGAGCGCCGTTGGTTGTAGCCGTTTGAGCATCGGTTGGCGCTTCCGCATGACCGCCGTCGGAGACCGGGGCGCCTGCAAGCGAAACCTCGCGGGCCCGCGCAAGCTTGCGTTCAATGTAGGTGCGCCTGCGTTTCGAATTGGCGGTGTACCATTCGCGGAAAAACCCGACGCCGAACACCGCGCCAACCGCAATATGGGTTGATGAGACCGGCAAACCCAGTCGCGATGCGATGATCACGGTAATTGCCGCCGACAATGCCACGCAGTAGGCGCGCATCGGGTTGAGCTTGGTAATCTGCTCGCCGACCATGCGGATCAGCTTTGGCCCGAACAGGATCAGTCCAACGGAAATACCGATCGCGCCGATGACCATGACCCACAGCGGTATGGAGACTTTCGCCGCGATATCGCCGGCTTCCGCGGTGTGCACGATTGCCGCCAATGGCCCCACCGCATTTGCGACATCGTTGGCGCCGTGCGCAAAAGACAGCAGTGCAGCCGAGCAGATCAAAGGCAGGTGAAACAGTTGCCGCAGCGATTGATTTCGGTTTTCCAGACCTTCGGCCTGTTTGCGGATCAACGGGCTGGTACCCAGCCAGGCGATAAATCCGACAGCCGCACCGATCAGAAGGATGGTAGGGCCATCGAGTTTGATGACCTTCTTTAGCCCTTTCATCGCCAGATAGGCGGCAAATGCGCCGGCCATGATGGCGATCAGCACCGGTACCCAGCGCCGGGCTGCGGCGATCTTATCATCCTGATAGATGATGAAATTTTTGATGAAGGCCAGAAACGCCGCTGCAATCACGCCCCCAAGCAGCGGAGAAATTACCCAGCTGGCCGCTATCGCGCCCATTGTCGGCCAGTTGACTGCCGACATTCCGGCAGCCGCTATGCCTGCACCCATGACGCCGCCCACGACCGAATGGGTTGTCGACACCGGTGCGCCGACCCAGGTCGCCAGATTGACCCAAAGTGCCGAAGAGATCAGCGCCGCCATCATCGCCCAGATAAATACTCTCGGCGACGCCACGCTTGACGGATCGATGATGCCCTTGGATATCGTGGAGACCACGTCGCCACCGGCGATCAGGGCGCCTGCGCTTTCAAACACCGCGGCGATGATCAGCGCACCGCCAAGCGTCAACGCCTTGGAGCCGACAGCCGGACCGACATTGTTGGCGACATCGTTTTGCGCCGATGTTGAGCGCCATATAGGCGCCGATGCCGGCGGCCAGCACGATGATGAACGCGCGCGGTTCGCCCGCCACGTACACGGCGGCGAAGATGGCGGCGAGTATGAGAAACAACAGACCGAGGCCCGGGCCCGCCAAGCCGCGCGCAACGGTCGTTACCGCCGCTTCGACGTGGACGATCTTGTCGAGGTCCTTGTCGAGCGTGACTTTTTTGAGTTCAGGATTGAAATCGGCCATGGCAACCATCCCGGATGGACGTGAACGGCTGTACTTTGGCCTGACCAACGGCGCAACCGGCGTTCCGGGTTTTTTGCCTTCAGGCGGCAGATTCCCGTGGATTAACGTTTAGATCGGTGATCATTTCCGCCAACGCCGGCTCGGCAATACGCTTGGCGGCTTCCGATGGCGAAAGCCAACGGCGGTTGCGCTGGTGCTTCTCCGGCCAGCGTTTCTCGGATTCGACTGTTTCGAGCAAAAACACGTGAACTTCACAGCGGCGTACCAATCCGCTTGGCGATGCTTTGCCGTAGAAATATGTGCCGATCGGTGTGTCGGAAACGTGTCCGCGGATTCCGGCCTCTTCGAAGGCCTCGCGTGCCGCCGAAGCAGGCAATGTCTCGTGTGGTTCAGGCCAGCCTTTCGGCAGTATCCAGCGGCCGGTTTGGCGGCTGGTGACCAAAAGCACTTCAGGGCCCTTGCTGCCCATTCGCCAGGGCAGAGCAGCCGATTGAACATGCGCAGGCGTGCCGCCAAGCATGCGGCGTACCCACTCGATCAATTGATCGGTCGTGGAGTGGTTGATCAGTTTCAACGTTTACTTCCCTCGCTCCGCTCTCGTGGCGGATTGCGAACTTATAATGTTAACAACAAGTTAATTCGCGCTTATTGTCTGCGATTCAAGCTCAAAGTTTCAACTCTCACGTCGAATTGACCGAATTATGGCCGCCCTTGGTCGCCACTAGCCCAAACCCGGCCGCAAACAAAACCGCTCCAAAAATGAACCAGGCGCCGGGCAAATCAATCACCGGATCGGTGGCGCTCACCGCGGCCAGCACCATTGATGCGGCCAACGGTCCGATGATGATCGCCATCGAGTTGAGACTGGAAAGCGTGCCTTGCAACAAGCCTTGTTCGTCGGCGGGAACGGTTTTCGAGCAGATGGCGTTGAGAGCAGGGCCCGCCAGCGCGTTGCCGAGCACATGGATGGCAATCAGCGGATAGACCATCCAGCCCTGCGTTGCGATGCCGTATGAAGCCAACGCAATGGCAGAGGCAAGATATCCGGCGATCACCGTTCGCCACTCACCGATGCGCTTGACGACCGGTCCGACAAGCATGCCCTGCACGATGACGAACATAACCCCGACAAAGGCCAGTGAAAAACCGGCATCGCGTACCGTCCACCCAAATCGGAATTCGGTGTAGAGCACCCAGATCGCCTCCAGTCCGCGCTGGGCGATGTTGGTCAGGAACAAGGCTGCCAGTAGCGAATACAGCATCGGAAAGCGGGTCAGCCTTGCAATCGCGGTTACCGGGTTGACGCTGGCTGTCCCGAGCGGTCTGCGGTTTGCCAGCGACAACGACTCGGGCAGGACAAACAACCCGTATACGAAATTGGCCGCGATAAGTGCGGCGGCAAACAAAAACGGCAAGCGGATGTCGATGGCACCGAGTACCCCGCCGATCAGCGGTCCGGCAATAAAGCCGATGCCGAAGGCCGCACCAATGAGGCCGAAATTCTTCGAACGGTCTTCCGGCGAGGAAATATCCGCCATGTAGGCATTGGCGGTCGTCATCGTGGCGCCGAGCATGCCGGCGACGATGCGCGCCGCAACAAGCCAGCCCAGATTGGGTGCGAAAGCCATGACCAGATAGTCGAGGCACAAACCGGCTTGCGATGCCAACAGGACAGGCTTGCGGCCCCAGGCATCGGACATGGCGCCCATCAGCGGTGAAAAGATGAACTGCGCCACCGCATATGCGGTGGCGATAAATCCGTAGATGAAGGCGGCGTTGGAGATGCCGCCTCCGGCAAGCTGCTCGACGAGTTTCGGCAGAATCGGCCATGCCAGGCCGACGCCGAGCATGTTGATGACGGTGAGGATCAGAACAAAGGTAACCGGTGCTTTTCGACCGGCAGCCCCGTCACCGGAGGGCTCGGTCAACCCACATGATCCTCGGCAATCGGCTTTTGATAGGTAAAGCCCATATCCCATGGAAAGTAGATCCAAGTGTCCTGGCTGACTTCAGTGACAAACGTGTCGACCATTGGGACACCCTTGGGCTTGGCATAGACCGTGGCGAAATGTGCTTTCGGCATCATGGCGCGCACCAGCCCCGCCGTCTTGCCGGTATCGGTGAGATCATCGACGATAAGCACGCCTTCGGCATCGTTCTTCAGAAGTTCCGGAGCAACCTCCTTGAGCACGCTGATGTCGCCCTGGTTCTGGTAATCGTGATAGGAGGCCACACAGACGGTCTCGATCACGCGGATACCGAGTTCACGCGAGACGATCGCCGCCGGCACAAGCCCGCCCCGGGTGATGCAGACCATCGTCTTCCATTCCTCGTCACGCCCCGAAAGCCGCCAGGCAAGCGCCCGCGCATCTCTGTGGAACTGGTCCCAGGAGACCGGGAATGCTTTTTCAGGCAGCGACATGGGATTGCTCTCCGACAACTAATCGATGAGCATCCAGCGATAGCCGGATTCCGGTCACAAAGGCAAGTTGACCGCCGCTGATATCCCTACCGCGACATCAGCGTCATTGTTGTCATGCTTGAGAGAACCGTCCTGGTCACCCCGCCAAACAACCACTCGCGTACGCGCGAATGGCTGTATGCCCCGATGACCAACAGATCCGCCTGCGTGTCGGCAATGCGGTTTTCGATGACCGCACCGGGACTGATACCTCCTGAGGGCTGGGTCTCGACGGTAATCTTGGCGCCGTGGCGCGCCAATGCCGCTGCGATTTCGGCGCCGGCCATGGCGCCATCCTGGCTTTCATTGTCGCTCGGATCGACGGTGAACACCTCGGTATCGTCGGCTGCGATGATCAAGGGCAGCGCGTCGAACGTCGCCCGTGCGGCTTCGCGGCTGCCGTCCCAGCCCACGATGATCTTTGAGATCGGCCGTGGCTTCAGCGACGCATACGGTACGAAAATCACGGGCCTTCCGCTATCAAACAACAGCGTTTCCAGGTCGGCGACCTCTGCACGCGCAAAGTCGGGATCGACCTGGCCGGCCACGATGATGTCGGCGGCATAGGCGCTCGAAAGCGCCGACAATCCGGCATTGCCTGAGAATGTTTCGGTTGCCCGCCATTCAGCCGACACGCCGGCCTTGGCGGTGGCGTCCTCGAAAATCGACTTTATCTGCGAGACGCGTTCGTCGGCTGCCACCTTGTCGGCGACATAAAGATCGCTGCTGGGAAACCCGACCGGGGTCGAATAGGCGCCGGGCAAGGCCTCGCAGTGAAATCCGATCAAATGGCTTGAAAACTGCTCTGCCAGGGGAACTGCGCGCTCCAACACGCGATTGGCATCTTGGGGTCCGCGTAGCACTGCCAGAATGGTTTTCATCACCGGCCTCCGTTCTGCTGTTTCAATTTCAATTTATCGAGCAGATATTAGGGTGGCGTGCGAAAGCCACATTGACAAGGATCAAGCCTTGATGCGCATGACACCAAGCCATTCGAAACGATGGAATCTCGCGTTTCGTCACGCATCTCCATAGATTTGCAAACCGAGGAACACGATCGGAGCCTGCCCAATGACAATTCCCGAAACCATGCGCGCCTTCGTGCTGACCGGTCATGGAGACATGGACAGGCTTGTCTATCACGACGATTGGCCGGTTCCACATGTCGGCGATGCGGAAGTGCTGATCAGGGTCGAGGCATGCGGCCTCAACAATACCGACGTCAACACGCGCACGGGCTGGTACTCCAAAACGGTCACGGCAAGCACGACCGGCGAAGCGCTCGACAACACCGATGACGACGGCGGTTGGGGCGGCGCGTTGTCGTTTCCGCGCATCCAGGGAGGAGACGCAGTGGGTCGGGTCGTGGCGGCGGGCAAACAGGCCGATCCGCGGCTGGTCGGCAAAAGGGTGATGATCGACACCGTGCTGCGCGATTGGTCGGAACCGCTCAACATGGACAAGTGCGGCTATTTCGGTTCGGAATGCGATGGCGGTTTTGCCGAATATACGACCGTCGACCATCGCAACGCCCAACCGGTCGAAACCAGGCTGTCCAGCGCCGAGCTGGCAACTTTCGCCATCTCCTATTCGACCGCCGAAAACATGCTGTCGCGGGCCCAGGTGGGCAAAGGCGACAGTGTTCTGATCCCCGGTGCGTCCGGTGGCGTGGGTTCCGCTCTGATCCAGCTTGCCAACCGGCGCGGTGCAACCACCATCGCCATGGCAAGCGAAAGCAAGCACGCAACCCTAAAAGCCGTTTCGCCCGATGTCCTGTTGCCGCGGGCACCGGAGGACCTGAAAGCGGCGCTCCGCTCCACAACCGGCAAGGATACGGTTGCCGTCGTCGCCGACGTCGTCGGTGGGCCGACATGGCTGCAATTGATCGACCTGCTGGAGCGGGGAGGGCGCTATACCTGCTCCGGCGCCATTGCCGGGCCGATGGTCGAACTGGATTTGCGCACCCTCTACCTGCAGGACCTGACGTTTACCGGCGCAACCATCCTGCCGCCCAATATCTTCCCGGATCTTATCGGCTACATCGAACGCGGCGAAATCAAGCCGCTGCTGGCCGAGGCTTATCCGCTGGAAAAACTAAAAGATGCGCAGTCCGCATTCATCGACAAGAAACACGTCGGCAACATCGTTGTCACGGTCGGGTGACGTCGCAATAGGACCGGCCACCATGGCCATCTGCCTTATCCGGTCGGCATTCGGGGCGCCGTAGCGCCCCGCGTGCTCTTACCGGATACGCTCTAACTGCCTGAATTGCGGTCTAGAAAGGCGATGATCCGCTGAGCGATCTGTGTCCCGAACTCCTCAAGCGCAAAGTGGCCGGTATCGAGTAGGTGAAACTCCAGATCCGTCAGATCGCGTTTATAGGGATGAGCGCCGTCCGGTGGGAAAATTACGTCGTTCTTGCCCCATATTAAGAGTGCCGGCGGCTGGTGTTCACGGAACAATGCCTGCCATCTCGGATATTCGGCGACGTTTGTTCCGTAGTTGAGGAACATCTCCAGCTGAACTTCCTGATTACCGGGTCGGTCGAGCAGGTACTGAACATGCCAGAAATTGTCCGGACTGATCGCATCGGGATTCTGTGTGCCGTGCGTAAATTGCCACTTGGTCGCCTCAAGAGTCAGGAAACCGCGAAGCTTGTCACCGTTTTCCTTCGACGGGTCGGCCCAATAGGCCTTGATGGGATCCCAAAACTCCCGCAATCCCTCTCCATAAGCATTGCCATTTTGGATGATGAAACCGGTGACGCGCTCTGGCTGCTCGGCAAACATCCGAAATCCGACCGGCGCACCGTAATCCATCAGGTAGACGGCATAACGTTCGACGCCGATCCGATTCAGCAGTTTGGTCACCACCGACGCGGCGTTGGCAAAGGAATAGTCGTATTCGGCCGCCGATGGCATGCTCGATGCTCCGAATCCGGGGTAGTCCGGCGCGATGACATGATACTTGTGCGCCAATTCGGGGATTAGATTTCGAAACATGTGCGATGAGGTCGGAAAACCATGCAGAAGAAGGATCGTCGGCTTGTGTGGGTCACCGGCCTCACGATAGGCGATATTAATGCCGTTGATCGTCTCCGATTTGTACCGCACCGCAAAAGACTGAACCTCGGTGGATTTTTGGGCAGCGACGGCATGCTCTGCCAGTTGGAAGAGCGCGCTCGCCATTAGAGCGAGCGCCGCAGCAGCTATGGTTGTCGGCAGTTTCCTGAACATGACTGATCTCCTGTGTTGGATAGGTGGGATGGCGAAATTCAACGGCACAAGCCGGAATCTTTTCTTCAGCTTTGCTGGCCAAGGAATTGTTTTAATTCGAGATTTTCGGCTTTCAGACGCTCAAGTTCGTCTTGTATCGGTTGCAGGACGGCTGCCAGTTCCTGCCTGGTCAGCCGTTGCGGAATATGCGCCGGGCAGTTCCAGTCGAGCGCTGCCACGGCGATGACAACGGCCCTTTCCGGCAGCGCCCGGTAACCTTGAGGCTGCAGGCTGGAAACCAGGTCGCCATCCGTATTCTTGTCTACCAATCTGGCGTGCCCCCAGATTTTCAGGCGGCGGCGATTGGGGTAGTCGACCAGGATCAGCGATACCCGGTCGTCTGCCGCAAGATTGCCAGCACTCAGATATTGGCGATTGCCACGAAAATCGGCGTAGGCGATCGTGGCCGGATCGAGGACATGGAGAAATCCTGCCGGCCCGCCACGAAACTGGACATAAGGCCAGCCGTTTTCGTTCACTGACGCCTGAAAGAAACCGTCCATGCGCTCGATGAACTCAGCCTCTGCCGGGCCGATCAGATTGGCGGGCTCGGCTTCCGGTTTGAGAAAATCGGCATAGTTGCCCGCCGAACCCTGCTGCTCCTGCATCGCCAGTACCGAAGGTGTGAAGGAGATATCTGCAAACGCTCGTGACATGGATCATCTCTCCGTTGCGGTTTCACTTGCAGCACGGGCTGCAGCGGTAAATGCGATTGCGGCAAACATACAGCTTCAAAAATCCGGATGAATAAGCTAATTAGACAATATATAATTCCGTAAATTGGAATAATAAATGGACAAGTTTCAGGCCTTGCGGGTCTTTGTGGAAGTGGCCGAGCGCAATGGATTTGCCGCCGCAGCACGCAATCTCAACATGTCGCCACCGGCCGTCACCCGCCATGTATCGGCACTTGAGAGCCATCTGGGAACGCAGCTGTTTGTCCGCACGACAAGATCGCTGCGGCTGACCGATAGCGGCGTACGGTTTTTAGCCGATAGCCGACGCATTCTGACTGAATTGCTGGAGGCGGAAGAGGCGGCCATCGGCTCCCATGGTACCGTCCGCGGAAAACTTCGTGTCACCGCCCCGGTATTGTTCGGTCGTATGTTCGTTTTACCGGTGCTCGGCGATTTTCTGGCGAGCCATCCACTCGTTGGCGCACGTACTCTGTTCGTCGATCGCAACGTCAATCTGCTGGACGAAGGCCTGGATGTGGCGGTGCGCATTGGCGAATTGCCGGATTCATCGCTCACCGCAATCCGGTGCGGCACGGTTCGCCAGATTGTCTTTGCAGCGCCGGACTATCTCGACCGCAGAGGGTGGCCGCAACGCCCCGGGGATCTGAAGGACCATTCCATCATCCAGTCTGTCGCGGTGTCGGAAGCCTCAAGATGGAGGTTTCAGCACAACGGCAAGGATCTCGATGTGCCGGTCGAACCGCGCGCACGGCTGAACACCAACGACGCGGTGGTCGATATGGCGCTCGCCGGTCACGGCATATCCAGACTGCTGAGCTATCAGGTCGCGGAACATATCGCTGCGGGTAAACTGGAGCGCCTGTTGCACGACTTTGAACCGCCGCCGCTGCCGATTCACATTCTGCACTTGGAAGGGCGGCAGGCATCATCGAAGGTCAGGGCATTTGTCGATCTTTTATCCGCCCGGCTTCGCGAAAATGATGCACTGTGCTGATCGGTTCGAACGTCCGGCTATAAAAACGCTGCCGCCGCAACCGACAATAATAGCGCCACTGCGAAACAAATATTGATGACCCGGCTGGAGCGCGGCGAGCGGAACAGCGGTGTTAGCGCCGAGCCGGCAAACAGCCAGATAATGTTGACGGTGACGATGACGCCCAGCAGGACAAATGCCTTGGCAATGGCGTCCGGCAACGGCGCAGTCTTGATCAGCACGAAGCCGGAATACATCGCTGCCATCGCCGCATAAGCCTTGGGATTGGCCAGCGACACGACGATGGCGGCCATCCACGATGGCGGTTTTCCACCCGGATTGTCACCGGCCAGCGGCGGAGCGGTGGCAATGCGCCAGGCAAGATAAATGAAATAGGCCGCGGCGATCCCGGTGATAACCGGCGCGGCGCCGGGCAGTGTGAACAACAGGCTGGCCACCCCTGTACCCACCAGCGCGATGACGAACGCCATTCCCAATGTCAGGCCGAGCATATAGCCGATGCCGCGACGTGCGCCATAGGCGGCGCCCACTGCCGCCAGACTGAGCGTATTTGGGCCGGGGCTGCCTGCAAGCGCAAAGGCAGCGGCGAGGAAACTGGCGATAGTCTCCACGATCATTCCCTCGTGCCGGCGGGGATCAAGAACATCGGACATCCGGCGAGTTAACGTGTTCCGGCCTGAAACCGAGACCGACCAGGCGGGCAAACAGCCGTTTCATCCACGGAATGCGGGCGACGATCCTGAGCGGCAGCGGCGCTTTCTGCGTTCCGCGGTCACCCTTGATTATCGGGTCGATGATACGGTTTTGCGCCTGGACCTGAACGAACTGGGTGGCGCGCACAGCGCTCAATCGGCGTTTGCGCACCAGCTGCAGATCGTCGTCCTTAAGCGAGCCGTCGCGCAGTTTTGGCGCCAGCAGATTGGCCGCAGCCACGGCATCCTGAATGGCCAGATTGATGCCGACGCCGCCGATGGGTGACATCGCATGGGCCGCATCCCCGATCATCAGCAATCCGGGTTGGGCCCAGCGTTCCAGGCGATCGACTGCAACGGTAAGCAGCTTGACGTCGTCCATCGATTTCAAATCGTCGAGCTGGCCACGAAGTTTCGGTACGGCCGATGTAACGGTATCCCGGAAAGCGTCCAGATCCGCTTCGACAACCTTGTCCGCGCCGCCCTTTGCGATCACCAGGGCGCACTGCAGATAGTCGCCGCGGTCGATGGTAACGACGATGCGGCCCTTGTTGGCATTGAGCAGAGAATGCGTTGCGTCGTCTTGCGGTCGTGCCGCCCTGAACCACATGACGTCAATGGGCGCTCCCAGCACGGACACTTTGAGCTCTGACTGATCCCGCAACACCGAGCCGCGACCATCGGCAGCGATCGTCAATCCGGCGCGGAATTCGACCGGCCCGCCCGGCGTTTCGGCGCGGACGCCGGCCACGCGATTGCCTTCCTTCAGCAAATGCGTCGCTTCGGTTTCCATGTGAAGCGAAAATCCCGGAAAGACCGCAGCTTCCGATGCCAGAAAATCGAGGAAGTGCCATTGCGGCATGAACGCAATGAACCTGGAGCGCACGGGCAGGCTGGAGAAATCCGCGATTTCCAGCGTTTCATTGCCGAATGTGCCGGCAAGCACTCCCATGGGCTGATGAGGGCGTTTCAGAAACCGCTCCCCCATCCCCAGCTCATGCATGATTTCGAGGGTTGAGGGATGAACCGTGTCACCGCGGAAATCGCGCAGAAAATCGCCATGCTTTTCCAGCACCGCCGTGCGAATCCCGGCGCGGGCAAACAGCAATCCGGCCATCATGCCAGCCGGGCCGCCGCCGGCGACGACACAATCGACCTCGATGATCCTGGTCATCGTCTTCAGGATCCGACATCGCCAATTGCGGCAACCAGCGCTTCGACGTCCAGGCGAGCGGCATCGAGGTCGTCCTGATCGCGGGCGCGGACCACAAGCTCGGTCCAGAACTTGCCGTCGCGGTATTTCGGATAGGAGCCGATGATGGTTTGCGGGTGGGCGTTCTGAATTGTCGACAGCCGGTCGCCGATTGCCCCTTCACCGGTCGGGCAGTGCACCGTTTCCGACAACAGCTTCGTGCCGGTTTCCAGCGTCGGCATCACATTGTCCAGCATCGCCTGAAAGATCGATGGCACCCCGGCCATCACATGAACGTTTTCAATGCGGAAACCCGGTGCCAGCGATACCGGGTTGTCTATGTGCCCGGCGCCACGCGGCATGCGCGCCATGCGCTTTCGGGCTTCGGTAAACTCGATGCCGCGTTTGGCAAAATACCGCTCCAGCAGCTTGTAGGCCTTGTCGTCGTAGTCACATGGCACGTCAAATGCTCTGGCGACCGATTGGGCGGTAATATCGTCGTGGGTTGGGCCGATACCGCCGGTTGTGAACACATAGGTGTATTTGGCCCTTAACGCGTTGACCGCTTCGGCTATCGCTTCCTCGTCATCGGCGACAACCCGTACTTCCATCAGGTCGATACCGCTGGCCGTCATCATGGTTGCCAGGTGGCCGATATTCTGGTCCTTGGTACGCCCCGAAAGGATCTCGTCTCCGATGATGAGCATGGCTGCGGTTATGATTTTTGCCATCGGCACGACTTCCTGGTTTAGGGTCTGATGCGTATCAGCGCAGCCTGCATGGTGATACGCAACAGACCCCTGGTTATTCACATAAGATTCTCCCGAGCCGCAAACAAGTACGCCGGCTCGGATTGAGCACACCTACGATAGCGCCTATCGTCCGGCAAACCAACGGGAGCATCGAATCATGCGGCACAATCACATCGCAATCTGGATCATGGTTGTCGCGCAGATCGCAATTGGCTTCCTGTGGTATTCGCCATTTACCTTTCTCGAGCCATGGGCTTACGGCTTCGGGCTCGATTTGGCGACAATGGGCGAGCCGAATCCGCTGGCGTTTATCGTGATTTTTGTGACAAGCGTGGCGAGTTGCTACGTGATCTCGTGGTTGATCCTTCGTCTCGGTATCAAGGGCACGGGTGGAGCGCTTTTGCTGGGGATTTTGCTTTGGCTCGGCGTTTCCGTTCAAGCGCTTGCGCCGCACTACATGTTTGCCCAGGTCGGCAAGAGCGCGCTCATCATCGATCTCGGCAACTCGTTCGTAGTCGTTGTCGTCACCTGTCTGGTTCTGACGCTATGGCGCAAACCGGACAGAACCATCGGCGCTTGATTGCGGCCTGCCGACGGGTTAGAGCCTTTCATCTTTAGCTGGAAGCGGTTTGATGGAATGGGTTTTTCGTCCCAGCAAGGAAAACACCGCAAGCGCGATATGAATATCGTGCGAGGACTTTGACGGTGAGGTGTGGTTTATCGGGCTTGCCCGACGGAACGTCCGGTGGACGTTTCGCCAGCCGAACGCCCGCAGGGCCGAGGCGGAAAAGACATCCAAGCCGAACAGGAGAAAACACTGATTTGTCAAAGAAACCACAATCGTTTCAACTTGCTCTTTCGCGTTCTGGATGTTGTCGCGCAAGGCTAGCGGTGCTTGCACCGCTTCGCATTGCGCTCCTCACCAGACCACGAATGAGCGGCGTTTAAACGATTCCATCTAAAGATGAACGGCTCTAGTCAGCGGCCGATGCGGGCGTGATGGAACTGGTAGACATACAGGACTTAAAATCCTGAGGCCTTGTGCCGTGCGGGTTCGAGTCCCGCCGCCCGCACCACCAATGTCGATTCCGTGATGTTCGGCGAGCGCTGTCGACGTCGATTGGCTGACCATTTCCGACATCAGCGGAAAACATTCTTGCAAACCGTTTCCGATAGAAATGAACGGTCCTGGTTTCCAATGACTGATCAGCGCGGCTGGCGCTACTTAGTCCAGGATCGCCGGTATGTGATGTTTCGAATTTCTGCGTTCAGACAGGTTGTGAGGCGTGACGGGACCGCACGGTTTGGCCGCGAACTCACAGTACCAATTGCCCCGGCATGTATAGTGCTGGCCTGTCGCCCTCGAAATCTGAGCCCACGAAGCACCGTACTTGCTTCCAACCAAGTCGATCCACCGCGACCTTGCCGAGGATTTGGCTTGGGACTCGGTCGGTGATTTACGGCCACCGACTTCCACTTCGCCCCTGCACGCAAATGTCGCTTTGGCTTCCGCCTGGGTTATGGCGGAAATCAGCGTCGTGGCGACGACAAACAGAATTCTGGCGCTCATTGCTCTCTCCTGCAACTTCGATTGAATGACGCCGGACTATGGAACGGCTTTGCCATGGCCGCAGTGCGCGTGAGCACAAGGAACGCGTTGCCGCCGAGCACCGGCCAGCTTGGCGAAAAATTCTCTGAACATCCCGTTCATCAGCGCTTCAGGTCGGTTTTGCTAGTTCTCTGTCCGGACTAGACGTCAAACGTCGAAATGAGGACTGGAACCATGATCGCCCGCACCGCCCTTATAGCCCTGGCAGCAACCGCCGTGCTGGCCACCGGCGCCGCAAATGCCGGGCCGAAAGCGCCCACCGCCATGAAAATAGAACGCATGCTCGAGGCGGAACCACAGATCACGATCAAGCCGGAAAAGCGGGTGACGATCGAGCAATTCAAGCACCGGCCGGATTTGCGCCGGCACGCACCGGTCATCCATATCCAGGCCATCAATTTCCGTTTCGGATCCGCCGAGATTCCCTATTCGCAATTTGGCAAGGTTGAGCAGATCGCCATCGCGCTTAACCGCATGCTGCGCCGCAATCCGGATACGCTGGTCCTGATTGAAGGTCACACCGATGCCGTCGGATCACGCTACTCCAACCAGATCCTGTCGCAGCGCCGCGCCCGCTCGCTCAGGCGTGCGCTGGTCTACAATTTCGGTATTCCGCGTTATGCGCTCGAAACCGTGGGTTATGGCGAGGACTTTCTCCTGGTGCCGGTGCCTTACGAGGAATGGCGCAACCGCCGGGTGACGTTGCGCCGCGCCGACCAGTTTTTGCGTTGATATTCGGGACGTTGAACACACTTCCTCCCGTGCCTGCCCGCCGGCAATCATGTGACGCCGGCGGGCTTTTTTTGTTCCGCGCGGATGCGCCACAAAATCACATGCGCCTCAGGCGCTGGCGATCATCGAGACGACCTCGTCGGTGGTCCACACCGCATTGGCCATGTAGCGGAAATTGGTCAGGGCCGCGAGATAACCGTCTCCCTCGGGCAACATGGCGGCGGCAGTCGCGTCTTTAACGACCGCGACCTCAAACCCCTGTTCCAACAGCTCGCGCATATGGGATTCGGTACACAGATTCGCCGACATGCCGGCGAGAACGACCTGGTCGATGCGCTGCTTGCGCAGCTGGAGCACCAGATCGTTGGATTCGTTGCCGTACAGCTTGTGCGGCGAGGTCACGATGGTTTTGCCGTCGTTGATGTACTTCTTGTATTGCGGCATCCAGTCAGCGCCGGAGTTTTCGAAACCCTCCGTCGTCAGTGCACCCTTGCGGTCGAACATGCCGATTTTGTGCATCAGCTTCTCCAGCGCGCCCTCAAATCGCCAGCCCTTGTCGGTCGGATAGTAGTAGTGCGGGGAAACCGCCACCGTCAGGTCCTTCGACTTCGCCGCCTGGAACAACCTCTCGATGTTGCCGACCGTGCCGTGATGTTCGACGCTGGCGCCGACAACACCCCATGTCACGCCGTCCGGGCTCAGAAAATCGATTTGCGGGTCGGTGACCACCAGCGCGGCACGCGACAGGTCGAGCGTCATGTCGCTTGGAGGCAATGCTGGATTTGACGGGTTCGCATAGGGATCTTCGGCGGCTTCGGCGGTGCCCGTTGCAAGCGAAGTCGCCCCGGCCGCCGCGACAGCCGCGGCCAGGCCGCGGCCAAGTGCCTGACGGCGGTTCACGCCGCGCTCCTGCTCGTTTTCGTGGTGATGGTGGTTGCACATATTCTGCTCCTTTCATTTCGGGTTTGTCGAAGGTGGTGGAGACGGTGTGCCTTATTGTCTCAAAAGCGTTCTCAAACCGTCGAAAAATGTTCACGAACGACCCGATCGGTGACATTGTGGCGGTCATGTCGATCGAGCGCATATTTGACGAGATGGAAATCGGCGCCGATCCGTTTGCGCTTTGCGAGTTGAAGGGCGAGTGCACCCTTGGCCTGGGGCGTCAGGCCATCGCGACGCTGCATTATGTCGTGGCAGGACGCGGTGAAATTGTTTTCGAGGGGCAAAAGCCGATTGCGCTTGCGCCCGGATCGTTGGTCCTGGCGCCGGCGCATCAGTCGCACAAGCTCAGAAAACCCGGTCTGCCTGGCACGCCGCTGCCAGAATGCAAGCCTGCTGAACTCAATCTGACCCACCATATCGCCGGTCGGGCGGACAGCACTGACCGGTTGCTGGCGCTATGCAGCCATGTCCACCTTCGCCTGCGCGGTGTCGGCAATGTGGTGGACCTGATTCGTCAGCCTATCGTCGAGCACGCCAAGTCCGGCGGTGATATCGAGGGCGTCATGCATGCTGTGCTGCGCGAACTCGCTGCCCCGGCGCTAGGTAGCCGCGCACTGATCCGGACGCTGTTGTTGCAGTGCATGATTCATCTGCTGCGCACCCGCTATGCAGCAAATGATCCGGCGGCAAGCTGGATGCCGGCCCTGGTCGATGAGCGATTGTGGTCGGCGCTGCACCGCATGCTGGAAAAACCCGGCGATTTGCACACTGTCGGCACCCTTGCCGCCGAAGCCGGTATGAGCCGGAGCACGTTTGCCCGGCGGTTTTCAGCCGCATACGGGGCAGGGGCGATGGCGCTTTTGCGGGATCTTCGCATGCAACACGCTGCCTCCCTGCTGTCGCGATCCGATCTGCCGGTCAAAAGAGTCGCTGAACTGTGCGGATATAAAAGTCGCAGCTATTTCACCCGGACCTTCGACACGGCGATGGGACAATCGCCGCAATCATTCCGCCGGTTGACAAATCGCTCAAAGTCGTAATCTGCAGAAGCACGCTGCAACGAGGCCGTCGTCCACAGTCTGGTGACCGCCAGAGCTTGCAAAACGCGCATTCCGCGCCATTGTGACCGCCATGTCGCTGCGCATCGCCACCTTCAATGTCGAAAACCTGATGAACCGGTTCGACTATTCCGGATACCGCAATGAACTGCGTCAGGACCGGACGCTTTCGCTCTATGACATCAAGGATGAAAACGAGTTCCGCCAGTTGGAGCGCGCGCGCACCATTGCCCACACCGACGACGCCCGCCAATTGACGGCCCTGGCGATTGCCGAAACCCGTGCCGACATCATCTGCCTTCAGGAAGTCGACAATCTCGAAGCGTTAAACGCTTTCGAATATGGATATCTGTTCAAGATGGTCGGTCGGGGGTATCGGCGCAAATACCACACCTCGGGCAACGATTCGCGCGGCATCGACGTGGCGGTGATGTTGCGCGACGAGACCCGGCACGGCCAGGAGATCGAGTTCGTGCGCATGACCAGCCATGCCCACGTCACCTACGAGGATTTTGATCTGCACAACAAGGAACTGGCCGATACCGGCAACGACCCGCATGAGCGGATTTTCAGGCGCGATTGTCTCGAGATCGATCTGAAGATCGGCGGCAGGCCGCTGACGGTCTACGTGGTGCACTTCAAATCAATGGGTTCGCCGCGCGACGGCGTTTCCGGGCGCGAATTCACCATGCCGATCCGCATGGCGGAAGCGGGGGCGGTTCGCCGCATCATCGAGGACCGGTTCGGCAAGGGTAAGACCGCCGGCAAGCGCTGGCTCATCTGCGGTGACATGAACGATTATCAGGAACGCATCGTCATCGATGGCGACGGTTATGCCGGTTACAGTTTTTCTCCGGCGCGCGAAGAAATCTCGTCGCTGGATGTGTTTTCCGCCGACGGCTTTGCCGTCAATCCGGTTGAGCGCCTGTCGGAAATGGAAAGGTGGACACTCTACCACACCCGCGGACCCGAAGAACGCCATCTTTGCCAGCTTGACTATCTGTGGCTTTCACCGTCATTGGCAAAGTTGAACGGCAAGGCGGTTCCCGACATCATCCGGGCTGGCCAACCCTGGCGAACGCTCATGCCGCCGGGTCAGCAGACCGAGCGCTACCCGCGCACCGGTTGGGACAGACCCAAGGCTTCCGATCACTGTCCGGTGGCGATTACGCTCGACATGGTTTGATCAGACGGGATGAGTGCGATGTTTGATGTTCCGCGCGACCGCATATTGCCGGTACACGAGATCTCGGTGCGATTGAGAGAAGACCGCCATCCCTACGAGTTGGCGAACCTTGATGCAGTCGAGGCCAACTGGAAGCAGGAGAGCGCCCGTCAGCCGAAACTGTTCGACGGTGAAATGATTTTGTTGTCGCAACTGACCTATCGTGACGGCCATATTGAGGGTCTGTGTCATCCGATCCGGTTTGCCACCTTTCTCCACTGGCGCAAGAACCTTGCTGCCAGCGACGGATTTCACGTCTTTGCCAATGCCATGCCGGTGACCACGGATGGCGCGCTGATTGCCATTCGCATGGCGCCGCACACCGCCAATGCCGGCCGGGTGTATTTTGCCGCCGGTTCGTTCGAACGCCAGGACTTCAGGCAGGGCATCGCCGACGTCGATTACAATATCTGCCGTGAAGTGGCGGAGGAAACCGGCATCGATCTGAAGACCGTCGCCCGGGAGGACAGCTACCATGCCTATTGCACGGCATCGGGCCTGACCCTCATCCGCCGCTATTACCTGCAAGAGGATGCTGAGGCATCGCTGGCTTCAATTCGCGCCCATATCGCCGCCGAAGAGGAGCCGGAGGCCGACCGGGCCGTGGTCATCCGCGGCGAAGCCGACGTGCCGCAAAGCGCGCCCGCCCATATGAAGCCACTTGTCCGGTGGCACTTTAGCGCCGATGCTGGAGCCCAATCGGAGGTTTGATTCGTGACCCGCAATTACGCTGTCTACGACGTGTTCACAAACGAGGCGCTGACCGGCAATCCGCTTGCGGTCGTGTTCGATGCCGATGACCTCGACAGCGACGCGATGCAGACCATTGCCGGTGAGTTCAACCTGTCCGAGACCGTGTTCATCCGCACGCCGGAAAAGCCGGGCGCCAGTGCCGCGCTGCGCATTTTCACACCGGCGCGCGAATTGCCGTTTGCCGGCCATCCGACAGTCGGTGCGGCAATAGCGATTGCCGAGAAAAACGGTGTCGACGGCACCGCCATTCAGGTTCTGGAGGAGCAGGTGGGTCCGGTGCGCGCCGCGGTGACGGTTTCCAGGGGCGAGCCGGCATTTGCCGAGTTCGATCTGCCGCGCCTGCCGGAGCCGTTGGAATTTGGCGCGACGCGCGAGGCGGTTGCCGTCGCGCTCGGCGTGGATCCGATGGAAATCGGGTTCGAAAACCACAAGATCGCCGCCTGGTCGGCCGGCGTGCCGTATGTCGCCGTTCCGGTGGCCGGTCTGGGCGCCGCCGAGCGCGTTCAGGTCAATGCCGATGAATGGCTGGCCCTGTTGCCCGGCACGATGGCGGTTCCGGCAGCGCCCTATATCTACTGCCGCGAGAGCATTCGCCACGACAGCGCATTTCATGCCCGCATGTTCGCGCCGTGGGACGGGATTGCCGAGGATCCGGCCACCGGTTCGGCGGTCGCCGCGTTTGCCGGCCAGATCATGCGCTTCGACGAGCCGGTCGACGGTCCCTCGAGCTTCTGGATCGAACAGGGCATGGAAATGGGGCGTCCCTCGCACATCAGGCTTGAAATCGACGTCAAGGGCGGCGCCGCCGACGCCGCGCGCATCGGCGGCAGCGCGGTCAAGGTGGCGGAAGGCCAATTGCTGGCCTGACCGGCGTTTGCCCGGGTATTTTGGAGCGCTAACTTGCCTCTGGACAGGGCAGGGCGGCGGGACTATATCCGGCCCAGCCTTGAAAAGGCGGGTGTGTAGCTCAGATGGTAGAGCAGCTGACTCTTAATCAGCGGGTCCAGGGTTCGAGTCCCTGCTCACCCACCAATGATTTCAAGGGCATTTCCAAAATCCATGTGCTACCGGGCCGGGCCGGACGCTTGTCGGGCGCCGGTCGGGCCGTCTAACCGAAATCGATGATCCTGCGTATCATCGACAATCGGGCGAATGCTGCGGCAATGTTGACGGGCCTCACCTGAGCCGCGCCTTGCCGCCCTCGCCGGTCAGTTTCTGCGGCATCGCCCGCGCCCTTCGCGCCCGTTCCCATTCGGCGGCGATGCGGCACATCTCGGCCCGCGTCAGTTCGCGGATGCGGTCATCGCTCAACAGCGACCCGGCATCGATTTTTTCCACCGCACGCATATCGGCGCGGTGCGAAAGCACCAGCCAGGTGAACAGCCCGGCATAGCCGGGGATGGCCAGCACCACGACGGCCTTGACCCAGTCCGAGGTCGACCGCCAGGTTTGGAGCAGGTCTTGCAGGAAGGAATAGTCGTCCAAATTGGTTCTCCGTTTTTTGGCGCTCACGGCGCAACTCCTTCGTCCCCCCCCCCCTTGCGGTGGGGTCCGCAGGACGGGTCGAGACCCGTGGCTCGACCCCGTGATTTCAGCGCCTTAGCCGAGCAGGCTAAGTGCTAGAAATCGCAAGAGGGGGGATTGGTGCCCCACGAATTTCCCCCCCTCTGGTCTTTTCCAAGCACTTGCTCGGACTTCGCCGCTCGCAAATGCAGGAAAAGACTTTCTCCCCCTCAAGGGGGGCGAAGGCGCGCCGCTTCACAGGAAGGGGAACAGCGCCCCCCATTCCACTGTCCCCCCTCCCGCTCTTTCCCGGCACCGGCCTTTTGGGGGGACGGTGCCAGGAAAAAGAGCCAAGGTTTCCTCTCCCGCCGGACCTCGCGTGCACGAAGCCTCGGCGGCATGAACAGCCCCGGAAAATGAAAACGGCCGCTCGGGAAAACCCAAGCAGCCGGGGAGTTAGAAAACCGTACGTGGACGGTCGCATTGACCTTTAGGCCGAAGCCCTGAACATGCGCCAATGCCTCCCCGACCCTAGGCTGTAGTGAAGAATTAACTATCTGATCCAGATTGCGATGGCGGCGATTTTGACGAATCCGAGGTAGTTTTGGATGTGCTTGTCGTAGCGTGTTGCAACCCTTCTGAACTGTTTGAGCTTTGAGAAGAGATTTTCGATGAGGTGGCGAGCTTTGTAGAGTTGCCGGTCGAACGGGCGCGGCGTGGCGGTAATGCTGCGTCTTGGAATGACGGGCGTGGCGCCGGCCCTGCGCACCGCGTCAACAGCGTTTTGGCCGTCATAGCCCTTGTCGGCGATGACGTGACCAGCCGTCAGGCCGTCGAGCAGATTGGCCGCCTGGGTGATATCATTGCGATTGCCGGGCGTGGCGAGGATGCGCAACGGCAGGCCTAGGCCATCGCTGGTTACATGCAGTTTGGTGGTCAGGCCGCCCTTGGAGCGGCCAAGACCGTGGGCATCAGGCCCCCCTTTTTGTGGCGTGCGCCGGCGGCCTGGGCGTGCGCTTTGACAATCGTCGCATCAAGCATCAGCCATTCCGTGTCCGGTTCGGCGCGCAGACGCTCGAACAAGGCCTCCAGCGCACCTGCCTCCACCCAGAGATAGTAGCGCCGCTTCACGCTCTGCCAGTGACCGTAGCGCGCAGGAAGGTCACGCCAGCGCCCACCCGAGCGGGACATCCAAAGCAACGCATTGAAAAATCGGCGGTTGTTGGCGTTGCGCCCGCGCTTGCCTTTCGACCCATAGGGCAGCAGATCCTTGATCTGTTCCCATTGAGCATCCGTCAGTTCCTGATAATTCGACATCTCATTTAATCTCCGATCCAAAACCGGAGACAATCATGGCAAACCAATCCTTAATTCTTCACTACAGCCTAGGAATCGAGGAGACACCATTATACGGCTGATGTCAGCCGCCACGTATGGGGTTTCTACGCCCCAGAGCAGGCGAGGCCCACTCCACTTGCGACTATAACGTGTATCGCGGTTGAGGGGAAGGGGGATGTGGGAAATACAGGTTACGGCCCTTTGCCGCCATTCAGAGAGTAAACGGCTGTTGCGTTGCACCATCGCAACAGCGGACGTCCCTTCCTTGTTATCCACAGGTGGGCAGGCTTAGATCGTTACTAACACAGGGCACACAACAATTCTGATGAACCAATGCAACATGATCCAAAAATTGCCCTTGAAGTTGACCGAGTTCTCTCTCCTTGTCAGCGATTTGACCTTGAACAACTGCCGCAGCTACTCCCATCGCAATAGAGGCTGCCAGCAGTACTGCACCAGCGACCAGTAACAACGCGACAGCGCCCTGACCGATGAAGGGAATGGCTGCTCCGACAGCAGCGAGGACAAAGCAAACGACTGATGCAATCAAGAGCGTTATTGATGCAATTAAGTAGGCATTTCTCCGCCGAATGAGAGCTGCGATTTCCGCGCACAGCAACGTTATTTGTCTTCTAACCCCTTCGAGATCTGTGAGTGCCGTGATACAATTTGGGGAAGGCTCTTCACAAATCAGCGGGGAGCAGCCCCGCTGAATCCCGGGTCCACCAACTTCTATCGGTGCCCTAGGTTGCAGGGGGATAGGTTCGTTTTCGAACCAATTATCATCGCAATCGTGAGCTCGAACAAATATCGGAAATCTTGTGTTCGGGATTCCTCTTGTCTCAAACGTAAACTCGCTCGGACAGTTTTGACCTAGCCGATCTTCGATATAGAATTCGATACCATCTCGATCGACCAATGCGACTCGCTTTATTCCAGCACCGCTGTCTTCGACTACAGATATCTGCAGTTCAACGGTCATTCCATTGTCTGTATACAAATGTACATGTGATTCAATCATTGTTTTACTCAAATGGCTGGATAGGAATTCCCGTTTTAACAAAAATATTGGAATTTTGAAAGAAAAACAAATTAACAATGTATAAAAATTGAACAACGCACGCGCTGTTCATACAAAACAGGAGTTTTATATAGTATTGAAATTAGGAGAAATAACAATTTCGCGAAATAAATGGCGTATCTCCAACAGTCATCATCAGCAGGCCGAGAGTGCACGATTGATCATTCGTGTGATTTGGGTGACCGGAGACGCATTAATAGTGGCTGGTGGTTGGGTCTACGCGCTTGGAGGGGCGGTGCCCCGCAGTAGAACAAAGCCGATTGTTTTGACACCTGATGCCCGCTGCTGAAATGCAGTGGGCCTTTTTGTTTGGGAAGGTCCCATTTGTGTCAGTTGCAGAACGCCCAAAACAAGGCGAAGTAGGAAATAATATATGCAACGACGGGCACCTATTGCGTTCGTGCGTTTTGCGAAGACTATGGGTGTGCGAACGAAGCGAGCATTCCGGAAGATGAGTATGACTTCGCTTGCGGGACAATCCCAATCCAGGAAATTGCACCCTTCATCGGAGTGCGAAAGAAACGGAAAAAGCGAACCTCGTCACAACGAGAGTTACCAATATAGGAGCGACCGAAATGATCATCGTCTCAATTGTCGCTGGATTGGGCGCGATGACGTTGTTTTATTGGGCGTCGAACGAAGTGAGCGGTGAACCAAAAACATTCTACATCGGCCTGGCGGGCTTCATTTTGATGATAGTCGCGATTGTTTCAACGCCTCCCATTGCTCAGGAGATTGGGTGTTTCATTGATTGGGACGGTCGTTCAAATTCGACGGTTTGTAACTAGCAGGACACATAATAGGAGCTTGTTATGGTTTTTACGGTTCACGATCGTGTATTCACAAGCTTGCTTGGCAGTGATGTCGAACGTGATGGAATGTACATCGAGGTTACGTCCCAGGAGGACAACAATGCTGTTCTCGAAGTGTTTTATTCAGATGTAACTCACCGAATGGAAATATCGCTGTTTCGGGAAAAATTTCCGGTGGAGCTTGTGGAGTGGGCGATTTTGCAAGCCAAAACTCGACTGCCGCCCACCCAAAACCCAAAAGACAATTAGGGAGTGGGCAATGCGA
Source organism: Rhizobiaceae bacterium (assembly GCA_963669285.2). Taxonomy (GTDB): domain Bacteria; phylum Pseudomonadota; class Alphaproteobacteria; order Rhizobiales; family Rhizobiaceae; genus JAWKWH01. The sequence continues at coordinate 160,326 of CAXXSI010000028.1, forward strand.
GAATACAGAGAAGAGCATCCGCTGGCCGCTGAATCAAAGCAGGACTATGCCAGGCGTCTAGAGTCGGAAGGGCACGACGAGATGTTCATCCGCAAGGGGCTTCGACAACACTTTTCGATGGAACTAAAGGAACTCGGTGACTTTTGCGAGGAATTTGAAATTGCACGATTACGACACTTGGCGGAGGTCGCAAAATTACACGCCTATCCCGATGAGAAGGCGTTTGTATTGAAGGTAAGCAAGAATTTGGGGATCTCAGTTGATCGCGCGGAGCAGTGGGTGAAACGTTTTAAACTCGCTGATCCCGTCGACTAATTTTTATCTGCTTAGGGCTCGAAGCTACCAATTGAACAAACACAATAGGAGGCACTGGGTGACGAGTGAGCAATCACAAATTACTGGCGGAGTTAAGCCCCCGGATGAGATTATCGTTTTGGCACTACGTGCCATTTCAGGCGAAGTGACTACCAACATGAGAGCAATCGCGCTTGGTCACCGAGACAGCAAGGCGAAGTTCCTGTTCTACATGGACCGCGCACCAACAGATTGCGAGAAAGAATGCGCCGAAGTTATCGCAACAAATTTTGACGCAGGGCACCCTACCAAATTGGAAAAACTAGACATCGAGTTTGTGGTGACAAATGAATACATCGGGAAGCTGGATATGCTGGATTTCATGATTTTCCATAGACATGAAGGCTACGACTAATCCGCCTTTGGGTGAATCTAGGCTGGTATTATGGGAGCGAAAACGGTTGTCTTCTATCGATGTCACACAAAACGTTTTGCTGCTCAGATTCACCGAACTTTGATACACAATAGGAGGCGAAATTGACCGTTGCAGCATTCAAAAAGGATCTGCTTGCGGAGTTTGCAAAAGGTGGATTCTTTTACGAGGCCAGAAAGCTCAATTTCGATCGAAGATTGCATGAGCGCATCGTGGCGAAGCTGAGAAAATTGGACCTCTCAGATATCGACTGGTCAGGGAAGAGGGATCTTGGCAAGCTGGTGTGGGACTTGCCTGCATTATACATCAGGTATGAACGGCGAAACGTCGAAAACGGCGTGCCGCAATCCCAGTATGAGAACGCATATCTTGAATTCAAAAGAGAAGTCGATCGAATTGTGGAAGAGATATTTCGTTAAGACGGTACACAATAGGAGCGACGACGATGAAAAAGATACTAGTCTTGTCAGCGGTTGCTGCCTTTGTTGGGTTCCAAGCTGAAAGCGTGTCGGCCGATCCGGATCGAAATCTTGATATTCTGGTTGATGCAGCTCGCCGATTGGAATTTGCGTTGCCCGAGAACAAAGCATTCCTTCTGATAAAGAATGAGTCGGTCACGGCGCCGGTGGCGTTGGTATTCGGGTATGTCGACAACGATGCTGCGTGCACCGAAATTATCGAAACGTTGAACGATCCTGTACGGATTGGAACCTTCAGATGCGAGCCGATCGAATGAGGATGGTTTCAACACAATAGGAGGCTTCAGTCATGCACCAGCCTGCATCGATGTCTGCTCCGGGAAAAACTACACTTTCATTTCGCTCTTGCGGCAAAATTCTGCTTTCCCTCCCAATAAGAATCTTATCCACGCATCTCCGAACCATCCCTTACCCTGTCCGGTTAAACGGAAAGGCGGGTCGATGGACTGGACAGTTGGCGATTGAGAGGAACAGGCAGGCGCTGGTGCATTATCATCGCCGGTCTCATCGCCCTGGTCGACGGCGCCGAGATGCTGCCGCGGCCGTTGCACCGCTTCGTCTGCCGTGTGTTGCGGCCGGCAGAATCGGCGCTTGCGGCGGCTGATCGTCATCGTCGCGGCAGGTCATGCGCCAAAAGGCCGAAGCAGCCAAAAAGAGCGCGGCGGACAAACGTCCATTGCCGGATTTTTCACAGCTTTGCCCGTGGACAAAACCGGGCTGCCTTCGCGCTGATCGACCCGCGCAAATCTTTCGGCGAAGTCCGGACGCGCGTTTCGCATGTCGATACCGGAAAGCATGCGCTGCCGCAGATTTCCGTGCCGGGGCTGACGGATCGCATTCAGTGGGCAACGTCCGATGAGCGGCTGCAGGCGAAAACACTCAGCCGCCGCATCGAAAAACTCGACCACGCATTGAAGTCGCTGCCGCGGCAGGCGCGGCGGCTGAACCGGCTGATGACCAGGCGGGCGAAGGCAGAACCCGGCCCCGGACGGGTCGGGCCGATCCGCCCCGGCCATCCTCCCGGATACCGACGACAGCCCGCGCCATCCGGTCGATGATCTTTTGCGCGATTGCCACGGACTGGCGCGGGATTGCGGGTTGCCATAATTTTTTTGTTTTTTTCGCTCACGCCCGCACCGCGCTTCGCGCTGGGCTCCGCGGGGGCGGCGAAAAGTCGCCGACGCGCAGTCGCGCTTGCGGGCTTCGCCCGGATTTTCGCTCACGGCGAGTTCGCTACGCTCACCGCCTGCGCGGGCGCGCCAAACGATTGGCCGGCTGCGGTCGCAGCCTCGGGCTTCGCCCGGTTTAGCGCCAATTTCCGGCGATAGACGGCAAGGCCGACCGGCCGTCCGGGCGAGGCCCCCGCGGAGCCCAGCGCGAAGCGCGGTGCGGGCGTGAGCGAAAACCAAACTGCCGTGGATAAAACTCCAAACGGGCGAAGCCCGAGGGTTCGACCGAACCCCGCCGGTTTTCCGGCGCGCCCGCGCAGGCGGTGAGCAGCGCGAACTCGCCGTGAGCGAGAAAATTCCACGCGACGGCGCTTGCGGCCTAGGCCGTCAGTTTCGCCTCGGTCGAGCGGTGGAAACACTTGACGATCTCATCGGCCGCCATCGGCCGCCCAAATCCGTAGCCCTGAACGATGTCGCAGCCCAGTTCCCGCAAAATACCGGCATGTTCTTCCGTCTCGACGCCCTCGGCGATGACGCCGATGT
>CAXXSI010000029.1:0-33206 GCA_963669285.2 Rhizobiaceae bacterium
GCACCTATTGCTCGCTTTGTTCGCGGTTGCGGCGCGGCCATCTATATCGCATCGCGCGGGAGGAGGGGTGTTCGTCTCTGGTCTTGGGACATCACCGTGAGGACATTCTGGAAACCTTCTTTTTGAACCTGTTCCACGGCGGCCGGCTGGCAGCAATGCCGCCCAAGCTCATCAACGACGAGGGAGACGTAAAAGTATTGCGCCCGCTCTCATTTTGCGCCGAGGACGATTTGGCAAAATTTGCCCGGGCACTGAAGTTTCCGATTATTCCTTGTGATTTGTGCGGCAGCCAGGACGGATTGCAGCGCGATGCCATGAAAGCGATGCTGACCGACATCGAGCAGCGTATGCCCGGGCGCAAGGACACGATGATCAGGGCGCTGACGACGGTTCGCCCGAGCCATTTACTGGACCGGGAACTGTTCGATTTTGCCGGTCTTCAGCGGGCAGGAGAACATGACGACAATTGAATCCGCCGACATCGATTGGCTGAACGACCTCGTGACCCGCGTGGCCGCGACGGAAATCATGCCGAGATTCCGCAATTTGGATGCTTCCGATGTCAGCGAGAAGGAGTCGGCAACCGATCTCGTGACCGTCGCCGACGTGTCTGCAGAGCGTGAAATCAGCGCCGAATTGACCAGGCGTTATCCGCAAGCCCTCGTTATCGGGGAAGAAAGCTGCGCAGCCGATCCTTCGCTGCTTGACGGATTGGCCGGTGCGCAACTTGCCTTCGTCATCGATCCTGTTGACGGCACGTTCAATTTCGCCCGCGGTGTCCCGTTATTCGGCACGATGCTGGCTGTCGTCGAAAACGGTGAAACGGTCGCCGGTTTGGTTCACGATCCAGTCGGCAACGATACGCTTATCGCCCAGCGCGGCGGCGGTGCATATATTAGAGCGCCGGGCAGGGCGGATACCCGCATCCAGGTGGCGTCCCCGGTTGCAACTGCCGACATGGTCGGCTCGGTTTCCTGGCATTTCCTGCCCGAACCACTTCGCTCGGCAGTTTCCGCCAATGTCGCGTTGTTAAAAACCGGCTTCGGTTTTCGTTGCGCTGCGCATGAGTACCGGCTCGCAGCCACGGGCGGCAGCCACTTCGTGCTCTACAACAAGCTGATGCCATGGGATCATTTGCCCGGAGCACTGATCCATGCCGAAGCCGGTGGTTATTCGGCACGCTTCGACGGCAGTGCCTACAACTGCTCGACACTGGACGGCGGTATTATTGCTGCTCCGGACGAAGACAGCTGGCAGCGCATCCGCCAGGCGTTGTTCGAGGGCACTATCTGATCCTCATCACGCGCTGATCGTCAAACCGGTTGGTTGTGCACCTGGAATAGTTTGAATTTTTCGGCGACCAAGACCGTAGCCAGAGCTACAACCGAGACCGCGACAAATCCGAAAGCAATCGGCACATCGGTTCCGCCAAAGGACTGTCCGATCCAGATACCGATAACGGCGCCGCCCGCGGTCTGCAGAAATCCCAGTACTGCCGATCCGGTACCGGCAACTTCGCCCAGCGGCTCCATGGCCAGTGCGTTGAAGTTTGGCGCAACCCATCCAAAGAAAAACATGATTGCCGATATCAGGACAAAGAAAACCGTTAGCGACGGCTGACCGGCAATCAAGCCGTGCAACCACCATAACAGCGAAACAACCAGGAAGCCGATCAGTGCGCTGTGGGAAAGCCGCCGCATACCGTATCGTCCGACCAGCCGCGAATTGGCGAATGACGATATGGCCATTACGCCTGCGATCACCGCAAAGACCAGCGGAAACCAAACGCCGAGATCGTAGATGCCCACATAAATCTGCTGTGCAACGCCGATAAAACCGAACAGAGCGCCAAAAACAGCCATGGTGGCAAGCGCGTAGCACAGCGAAACCCGGTTGGTCAGAACGACGGCAAATGCCGCGATCACGCTGTTGGGCGTGAAGGCGGATCGCCGGTCGGCGGGAAGGGTTTCGGGCAGTCGCACGCCGGCCCACACCATGACGGCAGCGCAGGAGATCGCCATGAACAGAAAGATCATGTGCCAATCGGCGACCAGGATGATGACCTGACCGGCCGCCGGCGCCACCACCGGCGCGGCCATGAACACCATCATCACCAGCGACATGATCTCAGCCATCTTTCTGCCGCCGTAGATGTCGCGCACGATGGAAACGGCCAAAACGCGGGTGGCTGCAGCACCGACCCCCTGTACGAAGCGGGCAGCAAGCAGCCAGCCGAAATCCGGCACCACTATGGCCGCCAGTGCGGCAATCACATAAATCGCCATTCCGATCTGCAACGGCGCCTTGCGGCCAAACCGGTCGGAAAGCGGGCCGAAAACCAGTTGAGCGATCCCAAAGCCAAGGAAATAGGATGTCAGGACGTATTGCCGGGCATTTTCGCTTTGGACCCCGAGCGATGATCCCATATCCGGTAGGGCCGGAAGCATGATGTCAATCGCAACCGCGTTCAGCGCCATCAGGCTGGCAATAATGGCGATGAATTCTGCCCGGGGTAGCGCATCAGCCAAGCGGGTGCCTTGCGGCTCGGCAGTGATTCCGGCGGTATCGTCCATTCCAGTATTCCAAACTTCAAAAAATTAAGCCGGCGCGAAGGCCGGCTTTGCGGTCTCGAATTGCGTTGAAACTCACTCAGCGGCTTCGGCGCGTCCGGTGTATCCCTTCAATGTGCCGTCGATCACATATTGCAGGATCTCGACCACCTCTTCGGGGGTTTGCGTCACCGCCAGCGCGGCTGCGTCGACTTCCTTGAGCGGATGCTGGTGTTCGGGCTGATGCATGACGATCAGCGGTTTGCCCAGCGCTGTAGCGTAACCGGCATCAAAAGCGGCATTCCACTGCTTGTATTTCTCGCCGAAGCGCACCACCACGATATCGGCTTTACCAATCAGCGTGCGCGTACGGATCGCGTTCATCTGGGCGCCCTTGTGGTCATGCCAGTATTTATCCGGTTCGGCACCAAGAATGGCAACGCCGCAATCATCAGACGCCTCGTGATGCGTCACCGGCCCGGCAAACAGCACCGGCAGGCCGGCTGCTTTGGCGCCTGCCTCGATCGCTTCACGCCAATCGGTGTGGATTTCACCGGACAGGTAGACAGACCAACTCATCAGGCGGCACCCTTTGAGGACACGCCTTTCTCTGAGAGAAACGTCTGCAATTCGCCAGCCTGAAACATCTCGCGAATGATATCGCATCCACCGACGAACTCGCCCTTTACGTAAAGCTGGGGAATGGTCGGCCAGTTGGAAAATTCCTTGATGCCTTGGCGCATCTCATCCGAGGCCAGCACATTGACGCCGTGGTAATCCACGCCGAGATAGTCGAGGATCTGCACCACCTGACCGGAAAATCCGCATTGTGGAAATCCGGGCGTGCCCTTCATGAAAAGCACAACGTCGTTGCTTTTGACTTCATTGCCGATGAATTCTGCAATACCGCTCATGTTCAATGGTCCTTCTGCGCTTCCGGGTTCAAGGCCCGGCGGTAAAAGTTGGAATGACCAATATGTATGTCAGCGCGCCAAAAGGTGCAATGCGGAGATTGCGTAAACAGGCTAAGCCGGACCTAGCAGGAATTCACGTCCTTGGCGCAGTAGTAGTTGCCGGGCGTACCGCAGCAATAGGGGAACTCGTCGGAGCAATACGCTCCGCTGGCTGCCGGGCATTCTGCACCGCGGGCGAGCTGTACCGCTGTGTCCTTGCAGCCGTCAGCTGAAAGCGATCCGTCAAGGCAGGTCTGCGCCGGTTCGAGATCAATGACAGCCCTGGCCAGAACCACGGAACTATCATTTTCGATAGCCCTGTATTTGCCCCAAGCGCCTGCGAACCAGATTGAGCCTGTCACGGCAAGAATGGTGATTGCTAAAACGGGTTTCATCGGAAATCTCCATCGCAATGTTCACAACCATGCATTCTATCACACAAATTCGGTCGGACCGCGGGTGTGAGTGAAATGACAGCCAATCGACCGAAACAGGCTCTAGCTGGGCCGCCCGTAGCCGCGCTTGGACTGGTTCATTCTTTTCTCGAATTCGCGTTGCTCCCACTTCGCTCCGAACAGATTGAACATGCCGAAAATCAGGATTGCGTGGAGCGCCAGCGCCAGGCCCCAGGATACCGCCACCCATCCAATCCAGATGTCGTTCGGTGTGATCCACAGGTTGAAAACAAGTAGGCAAGGCATGACCACCACAAAGGTGATCCAGTGAAGATGGAAGCCTTTTAGATTGCGCACATAGTCGATGGCTTCCTGTTCGAAATGCGAATTGGCGGCATTCCCGTTGGCATTGGTCTTCGTCGTCATTGTTTGCTCCTCGATCAGGCTGCTGACGCTGGTTTCAAATACAGCTGCGAGACATTTGAGCGTTTCCAGCGTGGCAGGATCCCCGTGCTCGATGCGTTGTATCGTACGAACACTGACGCCGGCATGGTCCGCCAGTTGTTCCTGGGTCCATCCGTGGCCGCGCCGCCGCTCCTGAATGCTCATTTGCCATGTCTCCGATTGCTGAGGACGCAAAAGTAGTCACTGCGCACACAGACTAACACGTCAGCAACCCGACACGACCCGACAGCGAGGTGACAGAGGACCACCAGGGGCTATCGGTTGTGGTCGAGGTGAGGCAGATAAAAGTGGAACCAAGAGCGACGGTGGATTCGCAATCGAGTGTTGCAGAATTTTCCAGTTGGGGGCAGCGCGACCATATTGTATGACACGAATCCCAGAAAACCTTCTGATTCTGCTACAGCATTTCAAACGAACGGCTGCCTCAGATGGCAAAGACAAAAAAACGTACCTGCATTCTGGTTTTGGGAATGCACCGGTCGGGTACCAGTGCGCTGGCCCGCGTGTTGAGCTTGTTGGGCGCTGAACTTCCAAAAAATCTATTGGCGGCGAATCCAAGCAATGAGGCGGGGCATTGGGAGCCGATGCATCTTGTTCAACTTCATGACGAATTGCTCTATGAAGCTGGCAGTCGATGGATGATTGGCGAGAACTAAATCTTGCGAATTTGACGCGCCAACGTTTGAAGGAATTCCGCACAGCGGCTGCCGGTATCTTGGAACAAGAGTATGGAGACGCGCAGTTTTTCGTCCTCAAAGAGCCGCGAATTTCCCGGTTTGTCACTTTCTATACAGATCTTCTCAACTCGCTTGGCATAGACACCAAGATCGTCATTTCCACTCGCAGTCCTGCATCTGTTGCAGCTTCCCTCGAAGCTAGGGACGGTGCAACCGACGGATTTGCAACACTTATATGGTTGCGCCACGCCCTTTCTTCAGAGTTTCTGACGCGCGGTTCCGAGCGTGTTTTTGTATCTTACGAAAAGCTGATCGAGGACTGGAGTTCCGCAATTGTTCCTATTGTGCAAAACTTTGGAAATTGCGGCTGGAAAAATGTTGACAAGGCGGAACCAGACATTGATGCGTTTCTGGCGCTAAGCCTCCAACACCACAAAGCCGACTTGGACCAATTAGATATTGATCCAGGATTGGCGGACTGGGCGCAGAAAGCATATCATGCGCTTTCATCATTGGAGGACAAGCCGGAAGATAACGAGGCGTTGACGACGCTTGATCGAATCCGGTCTGAGCTTGACGAGACCTCACAACGAGTTGGCAGCGCATTTGTCGGCGAGCTCAGCGCCAGATACATGGAAATAGCCGGTGTTAGACTTGAGTTGGAGAAGTCTATCGCACTGCGCGACTCGCGGATATCCAAAATTCAAAATGAGCTGTCGGATCTAAGCAAGGATCTTGCCGATGCACGAGATTTGACGTCGAGATTGGAATCAGAACTCGCTAGAAGCACCATCGAAATTGATCGATCAAAAAGGGAACTTGCTGAAACACAGAAACAAGCCAGGGATGCTCACAAAGCGGTTGTGCTGGAAGCCGGTCGAGCGAAGCGCGTATTTCGTGATACTCAGCGGGAATTCCAACTTATCCGCCGACAATTGGAGGAGAAGCTGTCCGTCAAAGAGATGAGCGTAGCGCACCTCAAATACCAGAAGTCTGAATTAGACGCCGAGCTGGTTCGGATCCGAAATACTGAAAACGACCTTCGAGAAGTCGTCTATGAAATGCAAAGAAGTACGTCGTGGAGAATTACTCACCCAATGCGTGTAATTGTATCTGCACTCCGCCCAGCAAAAAGGACCAAGTAGCAAAAATCCCAACATATTTTGATTTGATTTCGAATTTCCGGGAATTATGTAAATTCGGATATGTTTCCAAGATAATTCGAGTACAATCGATCACATCCGATATCTGATTTGCCGCAGACCTTCGCAAATCCAACATTCTTTTCTAACGCCTACCGGGCCATTGAAAGCGCGAACAACTCATGATTGGCATTTACGGTGCTGATGGATTTATCGGCCGGCATCTACTCTCAAGGCTCGCAGGGGCAAATCTGCCCCTGAGGGCAGTCTCTCGGAAATTTGAAAAAAGTTCCGTCAGTGAATTGAGAGGGATTGTCGAGTTCGTTGAAGCGAACCTACACGACCAACTAGCAATGGCTTCGTCGCTTCAAGGTGTCGATACGGTTGTGCAACTGATCAGCTCGTCAAGCCCCGGTTTAGAAAATCAATTAAACGTAGTTGACATTCAGGACAATGTCATTCCCCATGTAGCCTTCATTCGAAGCGCTATAGAAGCCGGTGTTCAGAAATACGTTTTCTTGTCGTCAGGCGGTACAGTTTATGGCCCTGGCGCGTTGACTCCAATAAGTGAGAATGCACCGACTAATCCGATAAGTTCACACGGTCTGACCAAACTGACCATCGAGAAGTATCTTCAAATGCATGGTCATGTTGACGGGCTCAAATACTTGATATTGAGGGTCTCCAATCCGTTTGGTCCAGGACAATCATTTCGAAAGGGTCAAGGTTTAATTCCTGCGGTACTGGAACACTATGCCCGAGGGCAACCGGCCCGAATTTTTGGCGATGGAAAAGCCATGCGCGACTATATTTTATTGACGATTTGATTGATGCGATTGAGATCGCCGCAATTCACGATGATATTGGCTCAGATATTATCAATATCGGAAGTGGTGTACCAAAATCTGTGTTGGAAGTTATTGAAACAATAGAAGAAGTATTTGATATAAATATATTTAAGAATTTCATAAAAAAAAGAAATACAGATGTGGATATTAATTACCTAAATACAGAAAAAGCAAAACGTGTGCTTAATTGGCAGTGTAAAACTGAATTCCGCGCTGGATTGGAGAGTATGCGAAGTACACTGGGCCGCTCGGTGTAATTCGAGGTATCATCCAGATGAAACATTCATTGACAAAAATTTGTTTCGAGATATTGCGATTATATTTTTTCAATCCGACCCTAGCATTTTCTCACGCCGGCAGATTGCGTTCGCTGATACAATCTCAGGGATTGCGCCCTGCTATTTCTACCGCAAAGCGGGGTTTGTCCAATTTCGACCAGGATATCGAGAGAATTGAATTCGAACATAAGCTACTTGCATCTTTCAAAGCGCTCTACGGCCTAGCGAGGCATGATCCTGAGACCGCCCTGCGTCGCCTAAAACCCTATTTGGGAGAATTGGTGGTAATTGACATCGTACATAACAGCTATGACCGCCTCCAAATCGCGTCGTTGCACATTTTGGCGGGCAACAGTCTATTTGATCAGGAATTCTACTCAAAAACTTACATGAAGGGCATCGACAAAATTAGTCCGGCGGATCACTACATGAAATATGGGCGCATTTCTGGACTGATGCCCAATTGCGTACTTCGATCCGAGACAGTATGTTTCTTCAAATCCCGATATCGTTTCGTCCGGTATCGATCCGATTTTACACTATGCATTTTTCGGATGGCGGGAGGGTCGGTCCGCGGGGTCGTTGTTTGATGCCGAGCATTATCTGACAAGCTATCCAGACGTTGCCGAGGCTGGTGTCTCTCCACTTGTACACTTCTTAAAGTATGGACACCGAGAAGGGCGCCAGCCTCTACCTAACCATGAAACAAAAGCCGGAATTGGTTTGAAAATCCCAATCAAACCCGAGGAACCATCATCATTGTCAGTCACGATGCCGAGTTGGGTGGAGCGCAACAAGTGGCAAGAGTGTTTGCCGAATGGATATTATCCTCGACCGGATTTGACGTTCGGTTTGTAGTTATGCGTGATGGTCCGTTTATTGACAAATTTTCCAGCATTGCGCCAACCTTTGAAGTCAGCGCACATTCCGAAGGCGAATTGGAAGCTAAACTCCGCGAATTTGACAGGCCCCGATGTGAAAGCAATCTTGGTCAACTCCGTAGCCAGCGGAGGCTTCCTCAGGCATTGGCACGAAGAGACAGCGATTATTTCTTATTTTCACGAAATGCCCAAATTGTTGCGGCAATATCGCGAAAACCTGTCAGAAATGACTAAGCGTTCCAGTGTAATTATTGCTGGTTCCGGAGCAGTCCGTTCAGCGCTTCGTGACGAATTTTCTGTCGACAACGATCGTCTGAGAAGCGTTTGCGGATTCATTGAGCATCAGACTGATCCTCCATCATTGGATTTTGCTGACAAGCGTGTAGCCAAGCAGGCGCTGGGTATTGATCCTGATACTTTCCTGATAACCGCATGCGGCGTGGCCCACTGGCGCAAATCCCCAAAGAGATTTGTTCAGGTTGCCGACCATTTGCGCAAGAAAACATCGCGCTCTTTCAAATTCGTTTGGATTGGAGGCGGTCCCGATCAGAAAAAATGCGAAGAATTAGCGCGCCAAATGGAGTTGGACCAACTTGTCGATTTCACCTGGTTATGAACCGGACATTTCGCGGTATCTACAAGCATCGGATCTGTTTCTATTGCCGTCAGAGGAAGATCCATTCCCGCTCGTCTGCTTATATGCGGCAATTGCACTCAACCCAGTTATCTGCTTCGAAAATGCCGGCGGAATGCCGGAATTCGTTTCTAAAGGTTGCGGGCGCGCCATTGCTTTTGGCGATACCGAGGCCATGGCGAATGCGGTCAGCGACTATATGTTAGACGAAGAGGGACGCTGCAGCGACGCGCTTATGGGACGGCAAGTTGTCCTGTCTACCCATACTGTTAAAGCTGCCGGCCCGGCGCTGCTACACCACATCAGGCAGGTTGCCGGGCTTAAGCCGCATGCAAGCGTCATTGTTCCAAACTACAATTATGAACACTTTCTACAGCAAAGGCTAAATTCCATATCCGACCAGACATTCCAGGATTTTGAAGTTATCCTTCTCGATGATCAGTCTTCCGACAATTCGGTCAAGATCCTTGAAGATTGCACCAAACAGCGACCCGGCACCAGACTCATCGTCAACAAAAAGAACAGCGGTTCGCCTTTTGCACAGTGGATCGCCGGTATGCGTCTAGCGGGCAGTGACCTGATTTGGATTGCTGAGGCTGACGATTTCTGTGAACCGGCTTTTCTCGAAACAGTGCTGCCCAGTTTCGACGATCGCAACAACTTCATTGCCTATTCCAAATCAGCTCCAGTCGATGAGGCGGGCGAAATACAGGGTGACTATGAAGCGATCTATCTGGACAGGATCGCGACGGGAAGATGGTCGCATTCCTACGTCGCAACCGATCACCAAGAGGTAAATACAGGGCTCGGGATTGCCAATTGCATACCCAATGCAAGCAGCGTGATCTTTCGTTCTTTCGAACCGGAACCGGAATTCGAAAAGTTGGTTACGGGCATGAAGATGTGCGGTGACTGGCTGTTCTATTTACGTGCCATGAGAGGCGGGCAGATCGCCTATCGCCACGAAACGGTAAACTACCACCGACGCCATGGCGGGACGGTGACGAGCCGCACCGAAGGCTCGGAAAGCTATTTTGACGAGTTTGCCGAGATACGGCGATACATCAGTAAGAACTATATTCAGAGTACCGAGACGTTGGGAGAAATTGAGAGATTTCTTACTGAGGATTTGGACCGATTTGGTATCGGGGATCGTCGATTGCGATCCCGCTTCATTAAAGATGCGGTGTCTGGGGATTCCGGAAAGGCGCTGCCGAGTCTGTTGTTGGTCGTTTCCGATCTTTCTCCCGGTGGCGGCCAGATGTTCGGAATTAGACTTGCAAACGCGTGGGTGAAGCGCGGCGGGAGGGCAGTACTGCTGAACGTCCGGCATTTCCCTGACCATCCGAAAGTGGTGTCCAAAATTGATAGCCATGTGGTTCTCATCCATATCGAGCCGACATTTCAAGACCTAGCAACGCTGGTAAACCACTTCGACATTGATATCGTACATTCGTCAATCTGGTGGGCGGACAAGTTTGTTTATCAGAATGTCCAAAAGCTTCCCCATCTGCCTTGGGTCGTTAGTATGCATGGTTGCTACGAGACAATCCTCGACAATCCCGCTGTTGACGCGGAATTTGATGAGACGGTCACAGGCATGCTCGGCAGGGTAAATTGCTGGGTACCAACCGCCAAAAAGAACAGAAGAGTGTTCGAGAAATTTGGCGAACCGCTCCGCCTAATGACCATCGACAACGGGGTTGACGTTGAACTTGGAACCAATCTTTCACGAGACGAGTTGGGACTGCGGAAAGACGCATTGGTGCTTATCCTTGCGACCCGCGCAATAAGGGAAAAGGGTTGGTACGAAGCAGTAGACGCGGTAAAGCGCCTCAACAAGGATGGTTTGGATGTGGAACTAATGCTGATCGGGGAGGGGCCTGTCGCCGATGACATCCGAAAGAAATCCCCGCCGCATGTACATCTGTTCGGTCACGTAGATAACTTGCAGGATTACATTGAGGCCGCCGATATCGGCTTGCTTCCGAGCAAATTCGTTGGAGAATCCATGCCTCTGGTCATTCTGGAAATGATGGCGCGCGGCAGACCAGTGATAGCAACTGATGTGGGAGAAATTCGCTGGTTGCTGACGAACGAGAATGGCAAATTGGCTGGCAAGATCATAAGCCTGAAAAAAGGCCACATTAATATCAGCGAATTCGTTGAAGCAATAAAAGTTTTAGACGGCCAACGTGAAAGATCTGTGGCGGGAAAAATTGCTCTAGAACGATACAAATCAAAATTTACGATAAGCAAAATGACTGACTATTATCTAAAGGTGTACCTGGATCTACTCAACTAAATTGTCCGCCGTGTTTAGGAATCTGAACACAATTGCGGTAATTTATTTGGTCCGATGTATGGGGCAATCAAGGTACTGGGGACCGCCTCTACTTCGCCAGTTTCTGCTTGTAGTTTCCAAAATGAAATATATGACAAGTGCAGACCGTCACCGAGCCCGATTAAGCGAATTTGCAATTTGCCCAGTCAGCAAATTTCTTGCAAAAATAAAACCCTTCTAAAGAGGAGTAGGGACTGTGTCCTCCAGAAAATCGGCCGTTGCGATAATGCTCGCGATTGGCGCACAAACAATTTTTTTCTTGACAGCGCCTGCATCACTTTCCCAGGCAGATGGCGGAGTTGCAAGTTCCAGGCAAGAACATGACACGGAGACCAACGGCCAAATAAAAACCGTTTTAGAGTCAGCTGAAAGCACCGGGGCTGACACCAGCGAAGGTCAAATCCCATCCATATCTTTAACTCACGACGGAACAAAATATACGTTTCACTTCAAGCGGATGACGCGAAGGGAAGTGATTGAACAATTGTTGTCAGATAAAAAGGTAGATATTCGGTGGATTGATACATTATTTGCAAATGAACTAACCGAAGGGCGTTATGTGGGGTCCATTGATGAGATCTTAAGCCGTGTATTGTCTCAAACGAACTACATTGTTGCCTATGACATGACCGCGATTCGACCGCGTATGAAGAGAATTGTAATTCATGGACCTGCTGCTCGGGCAGATAACAAAGAAAGCACACGATCAACTAATTTTTCAAGCCACGTTGTCGAACAGGATAGCGAAGAGCTTCGCCTTGAAACAAAAAGCAATGAGTCGAAATCGCTTCGGAGAAAGGATGCCAGGGTAGCCACAGAAGGTGTAGTCGGGGTTTCATCCGTTGATGATTTGGGGAAAGAGTTTGAGAAATAGGCAGCACAACCAGCATTGTTGTATGCTGTTGCGCTGTTGCAGGCCGCTAATCGCTTAAGGATATAGGCAATTAGCAGAATCCCAAATAGCTTTGCGGAAATAGGGAAATTTGTCGGGTCAATTATGGCCGTACCCTCCACCAATTGGGCGATGGGTACAGCCTTTTTTTAGCATTCAAAATGCTGTTCAGCGCCTATCGATTCCACCAGCGGAAATACTGCCATGCATCGCGTTCACGGCCAAATATCAGGTTGCGTGCTTCAGCAGCGCCGGATGCGGTATTCGCCTGCAGCGTAAACGCTGTCGCTGTCCAGTTGAAGTCCGCAGGGTCGGCGGGTCGGACCCGGAGATAGTCACCCCAACGATTGCTGGCCGGACTGAACGCACCAATCATGGTTGTGTAGCATTCCCAAGGCGCGGGATCGCCATTAAAGTCGTCATCAAGACAAACCATGCTTCCCGGATTGCGGTTTGGCGGATGGCCAAATGCGACTGATAGGGCAATATCACCTCTAGCGTTTGGTGCAGCTCCGATGTAGTGATAGGCACCATTCGCGCTCCAAAGGAGCGGACGGCCTATGTAGGTCAAGTCACTTTCTCTGAACTTGGCCGCTTCAATGTATGGGTATGTGAATATGCCACCTTGGCGGACGTTCCAGAACCACCAAAGCTCCTGTTGTTTGGTCAACGCGTTCTTGACAATGGCGCCGGCCCCAATCCGGTTGTCGGAGCGTTGGCACCAGTCATTTCCTCCAACCGCCGGGCAGTTATGAGTACCACCGGCGAGGTAGGGTGTTATTCCTTTGCCGAACAGTGAAACACCAGCCGTTTCCGGCCAACGAAACAGCACCATTGAATTGCCATTAACCTGAGATGCAAAATACATGACGTCTTTGGCGCCCTGTACCGGTGTGAAATTGAAATAATTTGTTGATTGGAAGTAAACCGGGGCAAATGCTTGCTGATAACGCATTTCACGCAGTGGCAGTCGAATCATCAGTGTTCGTGTCCATTGATCGGTTGTCGTCGTGAACACATTTATGGCTATGTAGAGATAGTCATTGCTGAGAGCAATGTGAGGATAGTCAAACCACTCTCCGCCGGCCCCACCGAAATCCGTTGGATCATAGGTGTATGTATACCAGCCGACGTTGGAAATGTTTTGAACATTGCTGTTCCAAAGGGCGATTCTGATCGATCCCTTGTCGCCTGCGCCGCTTCCGCTTTTAATGTATTGCAGGAACCAGATGAACATGCCGCGACTCGGATCATATATCGTGTCCTGATCGCAACAAAATCCGCCATCAATTGATGGAAAAGCGGTAAAGGGGCTGAGAGATGTCCATGTATTTCCCTGATTGCTTGAATACACAGCATACCAGTTACCAGTTTGAAAGCGATTGCGACCGGCCATTGCCGTCGCCGGCTCGTTAGTACTCGAACTAAATCCTCCGGGAATCGTCGGTAAAAGATTGGTATTGGACCAAAGCTTGAATGTGTTTGCTGCCAATGGCTGGGGACCGAATGGTTCCGTAGCTGAACCTGCTGGCGGTGGAGTTGCACTGCCTCCCGACATTTTGGGTCCTGCCAATGGGAGACGGTCTGTCCATTTTTCGATGCGCGCCTTGTCCTCTGCCGACATCTTTGTGTCACCAAGGGTAAGTGGCGCGTGCATTTCTGGAGCAACCACCGAACCGACGAGAGGCTCGATATCCAAAATTGGCTTGGAATCACCACCGTAAAAGTTCCCACCCTGAGCTTGAACGCTAGTCGATATTCCTAATGCTCCAAAAACGCATGCGCACCAATATCCTAATCGAACCAACAATCTTGAATCGAAATTCATAATGACCTCCTAACGCAAATCCCCCATTGAAACCGAATAGGTCCAGTGGACACAGAAACGTTATGGACGATGGCGCATCGTGTCAATCTAATGTATCAACACATTAATTAACCCACACGAAAAACTTCGGAGTTTTCCGATCGTTCTATCAGTTAGAAATAGAGTAATAACCGTCAACCAAATGTACCACAAAATCTATATCGGATAATAAAGAATATGTCGCCTTCGATTATTATACAGAAAAATGGTTTTCCAGATAATTCAAATTTAAACATATTGTTTTTTCAATAAAAAGTATGGAAATTCAAGAAAGAAGGTATCCGATCATTAACAATCAGATACCATCTACTGGTCTATATTGTGTTTACGTTAACGGTTCCAATTGCGGAAATACTGCCAAGCATCCCGCTCGCGGCCGAAGATCAGATTGCGAGGCTCGGCGGCACCAGATCCGGTATTCGCTTGCAGCGTGAACGCCGTCGCAGTCCAGTTGTAATCGGCCGGATCTGCAGGCCGAACCCTCAGGTAGTCGCCCCAACGATCACTTGCCGGGCTGTGTGAACCGACACGTGTTGTATAGCATTCCCATGGAGCCGGATCTCCGTTGAAATCATCATCAAGGCACACAACGCTCCCGGGAAAAAAGTTCGGTGCGTGGCCATAGGCAATAGAAAGTGCGACATCGCCGCGGGCGTTTGGAGCAGCCCCAACATAGTGCCAAGGAGCGCCGCTGCTCCAAAGCAATGGTCGACCCAAATAGGCAAGATCACTCTCTCTGAATTTGGCCGCCTCGACATAGGGCCATGTAAAGATCCCACCTTCGCGGACGTTCCAGAAGAACCAAAGTTCTTGCTGTCTGGTGAGCGCATTTCGCACAATTGCGCCAGCGTTGATGCGGTTATCTGAACGTTCGCACCAGTCATTGCCATCGCTAGCTGGACAATTGTGCAAACCGCCAGCGTTGTACGCGGTAATTCCCCTGCCGAAAAAGGATATACCTCCGGATTCAGGCCACCGAAACAGCGCCATTGAGTTGCCGTTTACTTGTGAAGCCCAATACATAACATCTTTGGCACCCTGGACCGGTGTAAAATTGAAATATTGGGTTGATTGCCAGTAGGAGTACGAAAATCCCTGAGCATAACGCATTTCCCGCAACGGTAGACGGATCATTACTGTTCGTGTCCAGGTGTCCGTTGTTGTGGTGAATACGTTAATTGCGATGTAGAGATAGTCGTTGCTCAGGGCAAGATGTGGGTAATCGAACCATTCACCGCCTGAACCGCCAATATCTGTTGGATCGAATGTATAGTAGTACCACCCGACGTTCGAGATGTTTTGAACATGGCTGTTCCAAAGCGCTATACGAAACGAGCCCTTGTCAGTCGGGCCACTTCCGCTTTTTATGTATTGAAGTAACCAGATGAACATGCCCCGGCTCGGATCATACAGGGTATCCTGATCACAACAGAAACCACCATCGACCGACGGAAACGCGGTGAATGGGCTGAGATGTGTCCACGTATTTCCCTGATTGCTCGAGTATGCGGAATACCAGTTGCCTGTCTGGAACCTGTTGCGCCCCGACATTGCAGTAGCCGGTTCGTTAGTGCTGGAACTAAATCCACCGGGAATAATCGGTAATAGGTTTGTATTTGACCAAAGCTTGAACGTGTTTGCAGCTAGTGGTCCAGGGCCATCGAGATTGGTCTCCGATCCGGGCGGCGGCGCAACTATTCCGCCACCAGTTAGCGCCGGTCCCGCCAACGGCAGTCGGCTATCCCATAATTCAATACGTGCTTTGTCTTCAGGAGACATTCTCGTGTCTCCAAAAGGCAGGGGATCGGCTTTAACCGGCGCTGCCATAACGGCAGTCTCTGCCTGCATATTCAGTATAGAATCTTCTCCGCCGACGAACGAATATCCTTTTTGCCCGAATGCAATTGAAGATCCCCCTAACGAAAATGTCGCAGCGAAGATTAGTGAACAAACAAAATTATGTATAACAATCTTATTCAGTATCATTTTTACCTCCCTGTTGTACAATTCAAATCATTGCAAGCCATTGATAATCATACTATATTTTACGATATTTGTCAATGTTATAAAATGTCACGAGATTGTCGAAGTAACCCTATTTCGCTAGCTTGGCGCCCATGCTATCGGCCGTCATGACCAACTAGACGCTTATCACGTCTAGCAATTTCACCTCGCTCGCTTTTCACGAGCATAGCTGTCTGAAAGAAAGGAAACTGGACAGTTAGACACTCAAATCGAATTCTCGGAACTTGTCATTTGGCTGGAATACCTTCATTAATCCCGACTTAACCCGAGTCTTGATGTTGTTCGAGTTTGCAGCGAGGCCGAGTCGATCGATCACAGGAATATTGAATATGCGGCGTCTTATTATTCATGCAGGCTTTCCGAAAACGGGAAGCAGCAGTATACAGCACGCGATTGGACTGCATATCGAAGAGCTGCGCGCCCAAGGTATCTACATGTTCGGTAAGAACATGCAGATTGAAATCGACGGAAAGCATCCGGGATTGCCAATGTGGTTTCTGGAGGATGCTGCGAAGAACCGCACTTCCGAAGGCTCACTTTCACCCACGGTTCTGAAAGGATTTGAACTCGCCGGTCGCGACTCAACGCTGATCATTAGCTCAGAAAATCTGAGTCAAAGCTCAATGCCGCCATTGTTTACGGGGATCGATAACGAAGTAAATGTGGAACTGGTGTTTTATTTGAGACCGCAGATCGAGTGGATTCCGTCTGCTTGGAAGCAATGGTCCATGAAAATTGGACTATCTCTAGAGAAATTTGTTGAGCATTGCCTATCGAAAGGTCGTCCTGCGTTTCTGTCCGAAATTCAAGGATGGGATGCCGCACTTCCAAACGCCAAAATCAGTGTCAGACCATTCTTTCCTAATTTTTTGACTGGCGGCAATCCTCCGCGGGATTTCTTTAATATTGTTGGATTTGAAAACTATAACAATGAAAGAATTAACGAGCAAATTAATTCAAGTGTAGATTATTCTATTCTACATACAATGATGAGAAATTCGAAAAATCATTTCTCGAGCATTCACGATATCGGAATAGAAAACAATTTAGCCAAAATATTACCAAAGAAATACAAAAAAACAAATGCAATTATGTTGTCGAATTATTATTTAAACCTTATTGAAAAGCACTATCGAAATGAAAATTTAAGTATATTAAACAATTATACAAAAATAGATGACGTAAAAAAGTATTATTCTGAGAATTTTGTCCCCATACATTCAGATGTTATATCCTATATGGAGATGGATGAGGGGGATATTTTAACACGGTGTTTCGCTTTGCTGAAAGAAACAGTTGGAAACGACCGCGCAGTCGAACTATTGGGTAACATGTTGTCGGAATTGGCTAGAGATTAGCTCTGCAGACTGCGACGCCAAATCCCGGTTGTTTCGCCCGAATTTTCGGTTCGACATAAACGGCGTTTATTGAATCACCCTCCGGCAAGGAACGTTGAACCCACTGCCACATTGTCATCATTGATTCGTTGAGCGTAATGTCATCGAAAACTATCAGTTTTGGCCGCAATACAGTGACGTAAATCGCGTAATTTAGGAAAGTCGACATCGCTAAATGCAGCGCATCTATGTATATTAGGTCAATTGGTTTCCAATCAAACTCGTCTGCTATGGCAACCATTGTTTTCTCGGTATTGGCATCGCCAACAATTTTGCAGATATCCGGAAAATCCCTCAATCTGTGGTCGCTCTCATTGGTTATATCTACTGTAACGATCTTACATTTTGTTGGTTCGCTGAAGCCTTTCCACATTGAACGGGTCGCACCGCCCCAATGGGTGCCGATCTCCAAGATCCTCGTCAGCTCATTTGCCCGTACCAAGCCCGCCAGAAAATGATAGTAAGGATGCGGGTCATCGTCGATATCTCTCTTGTTACCCCAGTGAATTCTGCCATAACCAATCCCAGACAAATCGATTCGTTGTCCCTCCTCCCATCCGGTAGATACAATGGATTTGATATCAGACGAAGCAAGTTTTGAACGATCCATCGGTCAGTTCCTCATTTGGCCGGCAACAATATGCGCTTAGACACAATTGCTTGACGGCGCAATCGTCGATCTCGCATATATGCGCGATTTATCCAAAAGGTGTTATTTTGCGGCCGCCACTTAAACTGACAGAAACAATCAAACGCACCGTCTCAGAGACTGCAGCAAAATACGACGCAAGTGCTGCGTTACACACAGAAGACGAACTGCTAAGGTATATAGTGGCGACAAATGGCGAAGAAGCTGGATCCGCGCAGTACATATCTGGTGGCTGGAAAAGCGCTCAACAAGTAAAATCAGCAATTAATCGGCTTTTTCCTGAGAGAGACAATTTAGCTATCCTTGAGTTCGCGTCAGGCTTTGGTCGTGTTACCAGGCATCTGCCAAATCTGATTTTAGGATCGCACCTTACCGCCTCTGATATTCACCCAACAGCATGTCAGTTCGTTGAGAATGAGTTTGGTGTCAAGAGCGTCGTGTCATCTCATGAACCGGAACGGCTGCGAATTGACGACAAATTTGACTTTGTATTTGTGCTGTCGCTGTTTTCACATTTACCCGACCATTCGTTCGGACGCTGGTTAGCAGCGCTATATGAGAGGCTGAATCCAGGCGGGTATTTACTTTTAACGTCAAACGGTCAGGTAACGATGAAAAAAAGGGCCGAGTTTTGGGACAGACAATTTGACCCAAATCTTGGATTTGGATTTGCGCGTCAATCTGACCAACTTGATCTTGATGCGGAAGAATATGGCAGCATGGTGATTTCTCTATCTTACATGGCCGCCCAGCTTAGAGAGAATATACCCGGTGCGTTGCTTCACGGTTTTGCATCAGGAGCCTGGTTCGGACAGCAAGATGAATGGATAGTTCAAAAAACGGAATCTTGATCTCATAATGTGCTATCCAGACCCCATCCGATCAATAGTCGCAGAAAGGCGTAAAATCTTGCCTCGGACCCATTCTTCGGAATCCGGGATCTCTGACAGAGCAGATTTCGCTGCAGCTAGATCGCCATGATAGGCCATCATCCAAACGCGTGAAAGTGAAAGATTTATGTTTGGAACGCCTGCGGGAAAGGGATCTAGTATTTTTTCGAACAGTGCCTTTTTTTTCTCAAACGAGGCGTGACGTAGATCTTCTAAGACTTTCGAAATTTTATTTCGATCAACTGATTTAACGCAGCGAAAAACGGCTGTGTTTTTACACCAACCAAACATCTCGAAATGATCATCGAGCGCAGCCATAGTCAACGGAATCCATGGAAGCGGATCGTGTATGTAGTCTTGATGAAAAATAATTCCCTCTTCCTTCAAATCGGGAAGAAATGCCAGCATGCAGTGATCATTTAGTTCCTGGGATTTCAGCACATCCAGAAATAGAATGTCGATTGATCCACCTGACCATCCAAAATCGAGTATACTCCCCTTTACGATTGAAACCAGACTCTCATGGCCACGGATTATGTCCATGAAAATTGGCAAAAAAGATTGATCCAAAGATGCTTCGATTCCGTATTGCCCGAAGATCGATTGGCTGAGGCGATCAGTTTCAAACAAATCATACGCGACTATCATGTTGTTGGTCAGAGCGCGGTCTGAATCTTTCAATCCCCTGCAGAATGCCACCGTCGATGCTCCACCAAAACAACCCGCGTCCACTATTCGCGCGACATCTCCGGGTAGTCTTTTGTCATATGATATAGCATCGCCTTTTCGCGGCGATTTGTCATTGACGGTATGAGATCAACCCAATCTGGTATCTGTGCGTCCCAATAATTGTTGCGGACGCTTCGAATATAACGGTCCCACTCAATCATGATTTGCACTACCAATCTATTTGTTCAATGGTGGTGCGTAGTTCGCACGTGGAAACCCTAAACTCAATACTAGTGGCACCAGATAGATCATGTGAGTGCTATTCAGATGAAGACACCTGATTAGAAACATGGTGATCAACTGCGATTCACGGATAGGAATGCGATGCCATCAACACCGAGCCTAGATCCTCTAGTCACTCTGATAGCTTGGCGGGTAGTCAGGTCCGCCGCCGCCTGGTTCCGTCGCGCCACCCTTGTAGTTTGGCGGATAATCAGGTCCGCCGCGGACTTCGGGAACCGTTTCGGTGGCGCCAAGCGGTTGGCATTCCCGAGGATCGGGGAATGGACAAGGCGGTACAACAGGACTGACGACTGGCGGAACTTTATGGCGTCGCTTCCAACGAAAATGTTCGATGATCGGAATTGCGGAGAGATAATAATAGTCAACGATCCTCAGCCACTTTCCACGGTGGTAAAACCTAATCCGCGAGCCGGCCATCCAACCGTCTCTTCCACGAACATTTACATCACACCACGAAAGATTAGACAAACAGCCAATAACATTGACATTGGTGCGGCCTCGCACTTTTGCCATGATGGTATATCTTGTTCCGGGGCCTGCGCGCAAATTTGTAACGCCGGGTGCGGCGACTGCTTGAAAATGTGCATTGGCCACACCTGTCAGCATCGATCCTACAATCAAGGCGGCGGCGGCAACGGATTGAAATAGTCTCATTGCAAAGCCCAATCACAATATGTTTGGCGGTAATCGGTAGCAGACGTACCGAAAGATAATGGTAACATTTGGCCAATTAGTGCAATCGCCTCTTGAACCTCATCTGAATACGACATCCAATCTTGTCAGCAAGAAGTAGGGCGATTCGATGACGACACAGGAAGCGCTGCAAGGGGACGGATGACATCCAGTTGGATTGCCTAACTCAGGCAGCTTGGTAGTGGCCCTCTATGTTACCGAAATAGGTGATTTTTCCGGTGTCCAGCGCCAATATCTTGTTACACGTGCGCCTGATAAGCTGCTCATTGTGGCTGGCCAGTACCACAATACCTGCCAAACTCGCCAGAAGGTTCATCCGTTGCCGTGCCTTTTCTTGGAAGCGAGCGTCACCCGCGCCAATCCATTCATCCATGAGTAGAATTTGCGGTTCAAGCGTCGTTGCAACGGAAAACGCAAGACGCGCAGCCATGCCCTGGCTATAGGTTTTTATGGGCATGTCGATAAAGTCATCGAGCTCGCTGAACTCAATAATTTCCTCCATGCATTCTTCCATCTCACGTTTGCTTTTTCCGTTCACCAGGCCCCTAAGTACTATATTGCGCCGCCCCGTGGCCTCGCGCCGGAATCCCAGATTAATGTTGAACAGCGCATCCACACGGCCGTTTATTGAAATGCTTCCGTGAGTTGGTTCGTAGATGCCGTACAGAACTTTGAGCAATGTCGTCTTGCCAGATCCATTGGGACCGACAAGCCCCAAGCGATCCCCCGCGCGAAGAGAAAAACTGACGCTTTCGAGAGCTGTGACAAATTGGCGATGGCCAGACCCGCCAATCATGCCACCAGCGGTTTTGTGGCGTGTGTGGTCGCGTTGCAGCGAAAACCTGCGCTGAACCCGGTATTTCAGTCCGAGGTTATTAACATCAATCGATACCATCAGAGGACGAATGCAATCCTTTTGCGGGCTAATCCCAGCATTACCAGCGCCCCGACCCAAAGTGAGATACAGATTGGAACGCAGATAGCAAATGCACCAATTGGCACGGTTCCAGAGTAGATGGGCCCGCGTACTATTTCGATAAAGTACGTGAAAGGATTCCATAAATAGATCACGCTTCGAAGTCCGCCCGAACCGGCGTCAATCCAAAAGATGGGCGTTAGGAACAGTCCAATACGCATTATGTTGGTCACGATGAATTGAAGATCGGGGAAATAGGCGCCGATAACAGCAAATATCAAAACAGCTGCCGGAGTGGCCGCGAATATAAGGAGCATTGACAAAACGGACCACAGCCATGCTGGTTGCATTGTAGCTCCCGAAATAAGAATAATTGCAATACAGCCGCACGCAGCATACCCTGTTCGAATGATTGATTGCATGGTTTGGCGTAGAACATAAACCGAAATTGGCAAAGTCGTCCCGGTTATAAAGCTCTCCTCCCTAACGAAAAGAGAAACGCTGAGTGTGACAACCTCCGAGAGATACAGCCAAACAAGCAATCCAATTGCGACATAAATTGGGAAATTGGGAATTGTGGATCCGCTTCCAAATACAACGACAAACGTACCAGCAAACGCCAGATAATTAACTAGAAGCCAGATTGGCCCGAGATAGGTTCGCTTGTGCTGATCACCGATATCCTCGATTGCCAGCGCAAGCCACACATTGCGTTTTTGGATTGCAGCTCCAAAATCAGCGATGCCGTTCCTCAGCGAATCAAACATGGAATTCAACTCCTTCAGGTTCTAAGCGTCGCATATCCAATCGACATGATTCAAAGCAAATTTGCCTGATCCAAATTTATTTTGCTCCCATGCTCACTAGTGGGCATTAGAGAAGCCAAAACCCTTTCTCGGCTGAACAGTACTTGTACCATAGACTAAATGCCGGACTGCACGGACATACCCCGTAAAGGAACACGGTCTGTCAGAATTTGGTTTGTCCTCAATTTTGTATATTAGAGTCGCCAGCCGTGATCTTGATCGCCGTCAATGACAGTTATCTCAGCATCATCGACAGTACCAGTTTCTTACGCACCAGTTACGGAGGGCATATTGTTTGTCCGCTTCGCTCTAATTTGCCTGATTGCGTTTTCTGGCTTGGTGATTGCTTTTACGGCTGTGGCGGCTGAAGGATGGACCACTCGAGCGGTAAACATGAGAACCTGTGCAAGTACACGCTGCCCGCGGATTTTGACGATTCCGGCGGGCGCGAGGCTTTGGATATTCTATTGCGAAAGATGGTGCCGTGTCCGATTTGCAAGGCGCGAAGGCTTTGCTTACGGCCGATACATTGAGCTAACTGAATACTATCGCCCGCCAACGGTTATCGTCCCACCGCCACATTTCCGGTGGCCGCATGGACACTGGCCGCCACGTCGATATCGGCCTCCACCGGTCCGTGGTCCTGTTGTTCCCCCCTGTCCACACCCGGATCCACGAGAATGTCAGCCTCTTGGAAGTGATAAAGCGCGCCCTGGCGGTTGGGGACCAGACTATCCACCAAGGTTTCATCCGCCTCCCAGTGGCTTGGGACCGGATTATCCACCTGAGACCAGCCTTGGGCGTTGAACTGACAACATTTACCAATACGGAACGCATAGTGGTAAAAGCGACGCGAACCAGTTCAATGGTGAATAGTCACCATGTTATTGCTCACTCGAACGCTTGACCTCCGTTTCCAAAGCCATTCTGTCGCGTCTGCTTTCCATCAAACGAAACATACTCATCGCTAAGTACCTGCGACCCAGTAGCCCATCCAGCGGAAACCAAATAGCCAGATCCATATAATTCGGCGCGAATACTGCCCCTGACCGACAAGCACATCAACCTGTCGTAACTTCTGAACTATTTCCTCTGGCTTGTGCCGTTGGTCGCCATTCTCTGTCCTCCGTTTCCTAATCATATCGGTGGACCAGTTCAGATGGGGCATTCCAATTTCTTGGTGCAAAATTTTGAATTCTTGATTTTTGTGTATTCCTTGATACTCTAATTTATTATAAACACGCGGGGTACTGTTATGCAAAAATCAATTATACCGTTACTCAGAGACGGTTCACTTGTAATCATTGCGAGCAGCGCAATATTGTTTGGCGAAATGTCCAATGCGCGCGCACAACAAACCCAAGAATATCGCGGAGTTGGCTGTATCATCGCAACAAACCCTCATTGCGCACCTGATTGGGGTGTGGGTGATTGCGCAGCGGTGAGGTTTTCTCCACCGAATGTGCACGGAAACGGTGACCGAACTTCTGTATCGATTCACTATCAGACCTATTCAATTAATTATCAGACAAATGAATCCTTACTTGGATTCACATACAAACCTGTTCAGTTTAGCTGGGTTGGCCGGAATGGCGGGATTGCTTCAACTGAAACAACGATGCGAATCCCATTGGTTCAACCCTCGAACTATTCAACGCCTTGGTTGCACGCACTGTTTGATATCTTGCGATACAGTGACTTCACGCCGGGTGACCCGAGCTATTGTCGTGTTTGGATACGATTTACGGGTCAGAAATATCCGGATCAAGCGCCAGCGGCTAATGATCCTCTCGTTAGCTCAGGCGGTTTTGGAAATGATTCAGCTGCAATTGGCTCGGGTAGCAATTCGTTGGACTGAGTTGAGCTCGTTCATTAAGAGTTTCAATTGCTCGGTACGGCCTAGTTTCTTCCGGCCGAATAAGTGGGTCAGTTTCTGTGAGCTGCTTTGAATGATTGACCAGCCTGGATTGATTGGTCCGGATTGAATAACCGGTTATGGCGATCCTATCGCACAGTTGGATAACGGTTTCCGACGCCGGTGACGGCAACCGATAGCACCGCGGGTCGCTTTATGATGTGTTGTTTCGCCCAGCTTCCGATTAAGGCCAGATGTCGGTCAAAGGAGGACAACGAGTTAACTCAAGTTTTTTTTGGACGAAGGCGGAGTGAAACTAGCTTTGAACGAGGATTGACGGCGCTTGATTTCGTATTCAAGTTGACTGGCCTAGATTGATTGGTCCGGTTTGAATGTTAGTGCATGGCTATCCTTTCTCGCAATGGGATGATGGATTCTGGGGCTGGTGGTTTGTAGCCGAGGGCGCTGTAGCGACCACACAGCTGAAAGAGTTGCGGAGGACTCTTATGATGAATAGTCAAGTAGTTGCTCACTCAAACGCTTGTCCTCTGTTTCCCAAGCCTTTCTGTTGAGTCTGCTGTTCATCAAACGAGGCATGTTCATCGCTAAGTACATGCGACCCAGTAGCCCATCCAGCGGGAACCAAATAGCCAGATCCATATAGTTCACCGCGAACGCTGCCCCCTGCCGACACCCTCAGGCTTTGGCCAGCAGGCACAACAATACCAGGATCAAATTGATAGTCCTGCGTTTCGATGCCACCTGGATTCACTGTGAAGACGGTACTTGGATTAGCCGAGCAATCAGCGCTACTGGCCATATTCACCCTGACAAACTCGCCCAAACCCGGCGTTGGATTTTTGTAACTATTGACGACAACTGAGGTCAAAATCAGGGCCTTGCCTGCTGGGGGCGTAACCCAAACTTGACATCCTAAACTCAAGTTGACGGGTATTCCGGCTAGTCGGACGAATTCCCATGGTGTCTTGTCGGATGAGTTGACAGAATCGTAGACCCGTAAAAATCGGGTGTTATCCACCCTGGCCTTATGCCCCGAAAAGGGATCCTGAATCGCGACGTTTGTGAACGCGTCGACGGCCCATAGCGTTCCGGGTACAGTCGCAAATATCGCGGCTATGATAATTGCCGTAAGATGATTTGCCGTAAATCCTGATTTCCTGTGTTGCATTGCCTGTCCTCCCGTTTCAGTCCGAACGCAATCCGATTGCGACGGATTTGTGGAATAGCGGCCATGCTAGCGCTGAAATGTATCGGTACCAAGGAAGGCGTCCACCCGGGTCTTCTTGTGTGGTGGAATCGCGTAATAGCGCTGCCGAGTAATATCGCCATTATATTGCGGGTGGAGCCGCCGCTTAAGGCCTGAACATTGTTCAAGATACGCCCCCAACCAGGCTGGCGGCTTCACGCTTCTCTTTCAGTTTCAGTGCGAGACACATGCCCATCCATTGTGCGCTGTGGGCCTAACCTAAGCCTGCTGGGTGGATTGATTTCCATGGCTGGGTAAGCCGCATTGATGGCTCGGGTAATCGACATCAAAACTTTGTAGTGATCGCATGTCGGTTTCAGTTCCCGAAACATCAGCTGCATATCAGCGTGAAACCGCTCGGCTGAATCGCGAAACACGATCTTGCTGACCGTGGACAGATGCTTGCGTCGTTTATGGCGGGTCACTTTTTTGGGCTCCGGCTAGAAGCCCTCTCGGGATAGGCAAATAATCCTGTAAGCTGATTCTTGCAATACGCTTTGATGCTCAGCAGACTGAGAAAATGTCCCTGAGTGATATGGCAAAACGCATTGATCCTTGTGACGAAGCTGAGTGCAAGGCGTTTCGCGAGGCTGTCGAAGAAGCCACCAAGCCTATGGGAATTGGGGCGGTAGACCTCATCGAACAGTTAACCGAATGCCTGCGGCTGATGAAACTCGCGGTTACCATGAAGGCTGATCCCGAGCCCTTCCGGCGCGATTTGGTTGAAGCGGTAGAGAAGATAAGGCCGACACTGCATTAGCGTTGAAGGTCAGCTCAGTGGAAACAGTAACGGGCAATCGATGCACAGCTGAGCAGGTTCAGCCACAAGGATCGATAAAAATGGACTTAGCAGCGCGCGATCAGAATGTTCGTCGCAAGCTCCGAAGTTCACGACGAATTGTAGATTTTTTTGATTGGATAAGTGGTTGTGGTATCTTACCCACCTAATTGTGGATTGGGTGGATGGCATGGGCATTAGATCGAATTCAATTACATTCTCATTGTTTCTAGGCATTTGTCTTGCAACGGCATCTCTCTCACCAAGACCCGGAAATACGCAGGAAACCTCGGCGTACGGTAACGACGGTTCAAAATATGGCGATTCGGACAGCGTAATCGATCCACCTCGTCCCAACGGCTACCCTATTGTAGAGGGCACCAACTGGGTCCGTGTAGAACGCAACAATGCCAAGCACACTATACAGCCGGGTGGTTGGACAAGAATTGGCGGCCTTGATCTGGTGGCTGATGTAGATGCGGGTCCTGTTGTCGCCGAATTCTGCTTCCTGGCGAAGAACACAGACCCAGATACCGGTCCGGCGGTCGTTGAGTTCGGTGTTTTCATTCAAGGTGTTTGGAGGGGGGTACGGGTTCTTTCGGTACCAGACGAGGATCTGGGATGTTTTAGCTGGTCCGGGAATGTCAGCGCTGGCATTGCAGCTGGCTATATCTATACGCATTGCATTAGCTGTGCTGCCGCGTGGGTAGAACTGGACTACATGGTTTTTTCCGCTTGGCAATGATATAGCGCTTGATATTCACCATACCTTGATCGTCGCAGAATTACACTTCTCGGACTTCCCACATCGGGCCAATTTTGGATCGAACCGAGATAGCAAGGTAACTCAAGTTTTCTGAGACGAAGGTGGGGTGAATTCGGCTTTGTAAAAAATTTGACCGTCCCTGAATTCGAATTCAAAAGCTTCGGCAAGCTCTTCAATAGCGCAGGCAATCAAATCCAATTTCTTACTCACATTGGTTTCGCTTCTTGCTGCTACGGTGTGTGATTTCACATTCTCGATCGACATTTCCAAAGTCCTTTTTGTCATGGATTCGATGCTGATTTTATCATGGCGTTCAATCAATTCAGGTCGACGCTGCATTGATGGTACTATGGCGGGCGCAGATTAAGAGCATGATGTGGTCGTGTGTGGTTATACTGCCTGAGCCACACATTGGTGGCGATCTGAGCCTGTTTGCTAGTGGCGAACCATTCCGTATTGAGCACCTCGTGACGCAGGGTTCCGTTGAACCGTTCGTTGTAACCATTCTCCCATGGTGACCCGGGATAGTTCTGGATTGGTTTGATGCCGACCCTCTGCAACCAATCCTGTAGAGGCTTGGCAATGAACTCCGGGCCATTGTCTGAGCGAACATAGTCAGGCTTCCCATGCTTCAGCAATAGTGGGTAGATCGCCTCAAGTACTTCTGACGATCCCATCTTGGTGTTCACGGTCACGCAAAGCGCTTGTCGTGTGTACTCATCCAGCACCGTCAGCATCTTGTAGGGACGACCGTTGCTCAGCTTGTCGTGAACGAAGTCTACGCTCCAGATGTGGTTTGGGTATTGGGGCCGAAGCCGGATGTGGGATATCAAAGGTCGCAATTCTGCCGTCGAAGAGGGATCGACATCAAATTGCGAAGCAACGAATTCGGCAACGAATTCGAAGGCAATCTAGCTAAGTAAT
The DNA here is from genome assembly GCA_963669285.2 of Rhizobiaceae bacterium. Lineage (GTDB taxonomy): Bacteria > Pseudomonadota > Alphaproteobacteria > Rhizobiales > Rhizobiaceae > JAWKWH01. Next base: position 27,864 of record CAXXSI010000029.1, read on the forward strand.
TGAAAAGACTGGCACGCCCAACGGGACTCGAACCCGTGTTTCCGCCGTGAAAGGGCGGCGTCCTAGACCGCTAGACGATGGGCGCACAGACGAGCCGCCTTATAGTGGGCTTCTCCGGGCGCGGCAACCCATGTAAAGCACCATAATCCAAATAAATTTGGCCCGGATCAACGGGCCAACAAATGTCGCAATTGTGGTTGCTTGCCGGCCTAGCTGCGGCGCTTCTTGCGGCGGCGGCAGCGCCAGTTCCAATCGCGCTCGGGGCCGACATCCACATGCACCGACTTGGTATGGCAGTAGGTGCCCACGCCACCGCGCCCCGGCATTGATCGCAGATAGCGGGCCAGCTCCCACTTTGTCACGCCGTCGATCTGGATATCGACGGCTGCGCAGTACATGTGCAACGAATTGCGGGCGCCACGCGCCTTGCGGTTATAGGACGGGCTGCGATAGCCCGACGTGACCACGACGCGCCGCCCGTAATGCCGTTCAACCTTTTTCAGTACGCGAACCAGGGCGGGCTTGATGCAGGCGACATCGACACCCTCGCGCTGGGTCAGCAGACCGTTGGGCGCAAGGCGCGCCAGTCCCGCAGCGGATGCTACCCGGTAGGAACCGGTATCTTCATTGATGTCGACATCGGAATCGTCATCCAAACCGGATTTGCGTTTGATCTCGAATAGTTCTGAAGAATTCCTGCTAACCCCCGGCAGAGCGTCACCACCGGTCAATGCCGGACGCACGATCTTGGTTTTGCGCTCCTTGGCCGGGGCAGGTGCAGCGCTGGCAAGTGCGATCGTTCCAGCCGCAGGTTTCGTTGTGCCTGCCACCTCGGCGCGCGGTTTTTTGGGTGACCAGAGCGAAGATAAAAATCCGCGCTTTTTGCTCTCCGTGGAATCCGCTGCCGCAACCGTCTGCGCTTGAACATTGCCGTCTTCAGCAGTCTCGACCTTATCGATCGTCTTGTTTTCGACAGGTGCCGGTTGTTCACTTGCCTCGGCTACGGCGGCGTTGCCGGAATCGGTCTCCGCCGCCGGCTGGTCGTCAGCCTGCGCAATTTTGGCTGTCTCGTCGGAATTGGGCGCATCATCCGCTGGCGCGGTCGCAACCGAATCTGGCACAATTGTCTGGCCGCTCGACAGTTCGTTGTCGGCAGGTTGCTCACCGGGGGATTCGGCTACCGAAGCAATTGCAAGTTCGAGAGGAGGGACGCCGCCGGAGGTGCAGGACGCTAGGAAGACGCTCGCTGTCGCAGCCAGCAGGATGCGAGGCAATGCTCCGCGGTTGCGTGCGCTACCGGCTGACAATCCGTGAACCCCTTCACTCGTCCCATCGCAATTCGCGATGCATCCGAAATAGGACGGAAACCTTTACCGCCCTGTTAACCCCACACCATAAGCCTGATTGGTACTACGCTACTCGATCCAGCCAAGCCAACAATTAGTCATACCGGCGCTATGAGCGAATTGCGGCAAGATCATGGTTGGGTCCGCAATTCGCCCTATTTGACGACAACATTTTGCCCGATATTTTGGTTGCGCCTATATTCTAATCTTAACATACTCGCCAGGCGCGTCACCAAGATTGTTTTCCTGAACCGGTCGCGCATCAACCCGCTTATTGTTGTGCCCCTTGATCCAGTCATGCCAATGCGGCCACCAGGACCCGGGATGTTCCTGCGCATTATCGACCCAGGCATCAAATTCCCCCTCGGGAACACCGCCGGTCCAGAACTGGTATTTCTTCAAAGCCGGCGGATTGACAACACCGGCAATATGACCGGATCCCGCCATGACATACTCGACATCGCCGCCGAAGTACTGGCATCCCAAAAACACTGATTTCGCCGGCGCGATATGATCTTCCCTGGTGGCCAGATTGTAGATCGGGATATCAATGTCGCCGAGCGAAATCGGTTTGCCGTCAAGCACCATGCGCCCTTGGGTCATGTTGTTGTCCAGGTAGCAATTGCGCAGATAGTAGGAATGGTTTGCCGCCGTCATCCGGGTCGAATCCGAATTCCAGTAAAGCAGGTCGAAGGCCATCGGCGCCTTGCCCCGCATGTAGTTGTTGACCACGTACGGCCAGATGAGTTCGCTTGAGCGCAGCATGTTGAACGCCATGGCCATCTTGGTGCCGTCAAGATAACCTTTGCCGCGCATGGAACGTTCGATCGCCTTGATCTGCTGTTCATCGACAAAGACTTTCAGATCGCCGCCGTGGGTAAAATCGACCTGTGTCGTAAAGAGCGTCGCAGTCTTGATCCGCTTGTCGCCGCGTCTTGCCAGCAGAGCCAGTGCCGCACACAACAATGTGCCGCCGACGCAATAGCCAATCGCATTGAAGGCTTTTTCGCCAGTAATTTCCTCGGCGGTGTCCAGGGCCAGCTCTACGCCGTCGCTGATATAGCTTTCCCAGCCAGCCTCGGCATGGCGCTTGTCGGGATTGACCCATGAGATCACGAAGACCGTATGCCCCTGTCCGACCGCCCACCTGATGAACGACTTTTCCGGGTTAAGATCGAGAATATAGAATTTGTTGATCCAGGGTGGGCAGATCACAAGCGGTCGTTTAAGCACTTTCTTCGTGCTCGGTTCATATTGGATGATTTCCGCCAATGCACTTCGCGCAACCACCTTGCCGGGTGTTGTCGCGATGTTCTTGCCGACTTCGAAGCCGGATGCATCGACCTGCCTCAACTTCAGGTCACCGCCGCCCGCCTTGATATCCTCGGCAAGCATGGAAAGCCCTCGCACGAGATTGTCACCGCTGGTCGCGACCGTCTCGCGCAACAATTCGGGATTCGTCATCACGAAATTGGATGGCGACAGGGCATCTGAGACCTGCTTGACGTAAAACCGGGCCTTGATGCGGGTTGCTTCATCAAGACCGTCAGCGTGTTCGACAAGGTCGCCGGCCCAGCGTGCGGTGATCAGGTAAGCCTGTTTGAGGAAGTCGAAAAACGGATTGTCCGACCATTCGGTATCCTTGAAGCGCCGGTCGCGCTCATCGGGTTCCACCGCTTTTTCCGTCGGTTCGCCCGTCGCCTGTCGGATCGAATTCGACCAGATATTCATGTAGCCTGAGAAAAGGCGCGTTTGAGCTTCCAGCGCCCGCGAGGGATCCGACAGCCAGTATTCCGTCACCTTTGACAGCGTTTTTGCCAGATCCGCCATCGGTTCGGCCAAGGAATCCTTGGTTTCACCCTTTTCCAGCGGTTTTGACCATTCCGATGCGGCTTCGCCGGCCTTTTCTGCCATCTTGGCGAGGTTGCGAGCAAATCCTTCCGGATCCTTGATCACATACTGCTCGGCACGTGCCTTGGGGTCTTTTTTGTCGTCGTTTTCACTCATTCCGGGTACTCATCCGGCCCTGGCCGATTTTGGACATATTATCGTCCCACCAGCCGTACTACACAATTTGGCAATTGGTTGATGTCATTCCGTACTCTAATCTATCAGCTGAACATGAACAAACTGATGACATTCGGCGGAGTTTTTCAAATCGGAGCAATTGCGAAGGGCAGGGCGCTCCTGGCCGTTTTTCTGCTGGCGCCGGCTGTATTTGCGACAGGCTGCGCCACTGCGACCATTGAGGAAGCGGTTCCGCAGGAGGCGCTCACACAATCGTCTGATGCAGAGGCTTCGGCTGATTCGACTGATCCGTCGACGGAAGCCGAAATCGCTTCCGCCTCGACCGGGCCGGATAATACTGGTGAATACCCCAATCTAAACGCCGTACAGCGCGGTGCGCTCGCGCAGATGACACCGGAGGAAAAACAGGCCTATCTCGACGAGCTTCGTGCAGCGCGCGCTGGTCAAACCGCCGCCGGAAGCGGTTCCGGACGTTCGAAAACGCAGGCAGAGTTGAACAGGATTGCCCGTACGCATGATGAAAACACCCTGAAGGAAATCGAGGGCGAGGACGAGTTGCGGGGCAGCACGGACTAGGTCATGGACCCATAAACAGGATCAACAATGGTATGCGCAAATTTGGTTGGATATTAGGAGCGAGCTTGCAGGAAACCGTCCGGTTTTCAAAAGCTTGCGACGCAATAGCCGGGCAAATTTTGCCATATCCTCCGGACGCTCGAACCCGCTTGCCAAACCTTCGTCAAAGGCCTCAACCGGGACAATGGCCCCGCTTTTCGGCCTTTTCCTTGGTTTGCTATGCGGTTTCGGCGCCATTTTGACCCTGTTTGTGGGTCCATGACCTAGGGCTCTGGTGGCCGTGGCAATGCGTATGACGCAGGCGAATGCCCTGTTTGCCGCACCGGGCTACCCTCGACGTTGCGGCCAATCCGGTTTATAGCCCGCGCCACACCATTCAGATCCGGGATTAATACGGAATCGCCATGGAAGAGTTTCACAAGGTTCGCCGACTGCCTCCATACGTGTTTGAGCAGGTCAACCGCCTCAAGGCCAGTGCCCGCGCCAGCGGCGCCGATATCATCGACCTGGGTATGGGCAATCCGGATCTGCCGACACCTGACTCGATCGTGCAAAAACTGTGTGATGTCGTGCAGGACCCAAGAACCCACCGCTATTCGGCGTCGAGGGGAATTCCCGGCCTTCGCCGCGCCCAGGCCGCCTATTATCAGCGGCGCTTTGGTGTGAAACTTGATCCGGAAACCGAAATTGTAGCCACACTCGGTTCCAAGGAAGGTTTTGCCAACATGGCGCAGGCCATCACGGCACCGGGTGACGTGGTATTGTGTCCCAATCCGACCTATCCCATCCATGCTTTCGGTTTCATCATGTCGGGCGGCGTGATCCGCTCCATGCAGGTTGAACCTGATGACGGGTTCATCCCGGCACTGGAACGCGCGACAAAACATTCAATTCCAAAGCCCTTGGCCTTGATCCTGAATTATCCCTCAAATCCGACAGCGCACGTGGCAACGCTCGATTTCTACAAGGATGTTGTGGCCTACGCCAGAAAACACGACATCGTCATCCTGTCTGACCTCGCCTATGCGGAAATCTATTTTGATGGCAATCCGCCGCCGTCGGTGCTCGAAGTTCCCGGCGCCAAGGATGTCGCGGTAGAATTTACCTCCATGTCGAAATCCTTTTCGATGCCTGGCTGGCGCATGGGATTCGCCGTCGGAAACGAGCGGCTGATCAGCGCGTTGACTCGGGTGAAATCCTATCTGGATTACGGCGCTTTCACGCCGATACAGGTTGCGGCCGCGGCGGCACTTAATGGAGACGGATCGGACATCGCTGATGTGCGGGAGACGTATCGCAAGCGCCGCGATGTCATGGTGGAATCCTTCCACAGGGCCGGGTGGGAGATCCCGCCACCCGCGGCAACGATGTTTGCATGGGCCCCTGTTCCTGA
>CAXXSI010000030.1:0-435051 GCA_963669285.2 Rhizobiaceae bacterium
CCAACTGTGATTCCGAGTTGCTCGCTGTTTACACTGCGCACAATCTTGCCAACGGCATGACGCTGGAAGAAACGCTGAAAAAGTCGATCGAGGAGATCGATGGCGTCTTTACCTATCTCGTCGCCACCAAAGACGAGTTGGGCATGGCCAAAGACACGATGGCGGCCAAGCCGCTGGTTCTCTACGAGAGCGACGACATGATCGCCATGGCGTCCGAGGAGGTGGCGATCCGTGCGATCCTGCCCCAGGAAATCGACACGTATGATCCCTATGATGAGGAGGTCCGGGTATGGCAAGCGTAAGCGATGCTGATCTGAAACAGATGACGCAGGAAGAGCGCGTGACCGCGCTCGGCATGCGCACCGAACAGCTGACAGGAAAGACGCTCTACATCGAGTTTGATCCCGGTGCCGAGGAGCGTTTCACCTATCCGTGGGCTCCGGATGTCGATTTCAACAAGCGAACCGAAATCGACACCGACGACATGACGACGACCGAGGTCAACACCAAGATCCGCGAGTTGATGGCCGAAGGCTATGGCACGATTGTGTTGAAGAACCCCCGCGGCAAGCACTCGTTGGGTGTCGGTATCCTCAGCCGCCTGAACCTGATCATCGAGGGATCGACCGGTTATTTCGGTGTTGGCCTGATCGACGGACCGAATGTCCGCATCAACGGCCGTGTGGGCTGGTCCTGCGCCGAGAACATGATGTCCGGCACGGTGGTCGTAGAAAAAAATGCCGGTTCGACATTCGGTGCCGCCATCAGAGGTGGTGACCTGGTCTGCCGGGGCTCGGTCGGATCGCGCACGGGCATCGACCAGAAGGGCGGTACCATCCTCGTTGGCGGCGACACCGGTGCACTGTCGGGCTTCATGATGCAGCGCGGCCGCATGGTAGTCTGCGGCAATGCCGGCAAGAATCTCGGCGACTCCATGTATGACGGCACCATCTATGTCGGTGGCGAAATCAAGTCATGCGGCGTTGACGCGGTTCCGGCGGAGTTGACCGATCTGGACAAGGCCTGGCTGACGCGGAAGCTCACCCAATATGAGCTGATGCCGGACAAGGGCGTTGACCACTTCACCAAGATTGTCGCCGGCAAACAGCTTTGGAACTACGACAATCTCGAGCCAAACGAGAAGAAAATCGTTCTTTGAGGCGAAAGGAAACAAACATGTCAGCAAGCGAATCCGCTCCAAACCTGAAGCCTCAGAAAGCGCCACTCGATCGCGATACCAACCGCATCGGCGACAGCTTCATCTTCCCGCCGCGCGTGATGGATGACATTCACGTCAAGTCCGAACTCGGCCGTTACCGCATGCGTGGCTTTTCGCTGTTCAAGAAAATCCCGCACTGGGATGATCTGACTTTTCTGCCCGGCACTCTGACGCGCTTTGTCATCGAGGGTTACCGCGAAAAGTGCGAGACCCGGACCATCATCGGCCCACGCGCCAAGAAACCGCTCGACCTCGACATCCCGGTCTACATCACCGGTATGAGTTTCGGCGCTTTGTCCTACGAGGCGAAAACGGCTCTCGCACGCGGTGCGACGATGGCCGGCACGGCAACGTGCTCGGGCGAGGGTGGCATGATCCCGGATGAACGCCGCTACTCGTCGAAATGGTTCTATCAGTGCATTCAGTCGCGCTATGGATTCAATCCGAACCACCTGATTTTGGCCGATGGCTGCGAATTCTTCATCGGTCAGGGTTGCAAGGTTGGTCTGGGCGGACACCTGATGGGCCAGAAAGTGACCGATCAGGTCGCCGAGATGCGCTCATTGCCGGCCGGTATTGACCAGCGTTCACCCGCCCGTCACCCCGATTGGCTGGGACCTGATGATCTGGCGCTCAAGATCATCGAGATCCGCGAAGCGACCGACTGGCAGATACCGATCCAGCTCAAGCTTGGCGCATCGCGCGTCTATGACGATGTCCGCATGGCGGTGAAATGCGATCCCGACTCGATCTATATCGACGGCATGGAGGGTTCCACCGGCGCCGGTCCGCATCTGGCAACCGAGGATACCGGCGTGCCCGGTATGGCGGCGATCCGTCAGGCGCGCAAGGCTATCGACGATCTCGGCAAGCGTGGCGAAATCAGCCTGATCTACGCCGGCGGCATCCGCAACGGCGCCGATGTGGCCAAGGCAATCGCCCTTGGCGCGGACGCGATCGCCATCGGCCATTCGGCGATGATGGCGCTCAACTGCAACAAGGACATTCCCGAGGCGAACTATCCCGAAGAGATCGGGGCGGAACCTGGTTATTGCTACCATTGCCATACGGGCCGCTGCCCGGTCGGCGTGGCCACCCAGGATCCGGTTCTTCGCCAGCGGCTTGATCCCGATGAGGCCGCCGAGCGTGTCTACAACTTCCTGCACACGCTGACGATCGAAGCCCAGCTGTTTGCCCGCGCCTGCGGCAAGACCCACATCCATAGTCTCGAGCCTGAAGATCTCGCTGCCTTGACCATGGAAGCCTCGGCAATGGCAGGCGTGCCTCTGGCCGGCACCAACCACACGGTTGGCGTCGAAGATTACCACCATCTGTAAGGAGGACTTGAGATATGGCTGGAACACAATATCGCGGGTCTGAGATCAAGGATGTCGATCAGTTTTTGAAAGATTCTGATGGTCTTGAATCCGAACGGGAAAAGGAAATCGGTCAGCACATCGGCTATCGCTACGATGTGAATCTGGTGCCGGACTATGATCGCATCACGCCCTTCCTGTCGAAATATATGGAAGTGATGGGTTGGGACGATCTGAACTGGCTGGAGGATGTCCACATGGGCTATGAAGAGGGCGCCGCCGCGGTTTTCGATCGCAACAACAACGGCTGGATTCGCGTGCCCGAGGATATGGATCTCCCGGATAACCAGCAGGACCGCGACATGATCGCCCGCGAACTGCTGATCAAGTTTCAGATGTCCGACCGCCACCCCTTGGTGATGCTGAGGAAGGCGTATATGAAGTTCTAGAGCGTGTCCGGCTTAACTGTTAGCGGTTTGATGGCAAGTATTTTTCGCATCAGCGAGGAGAACGCGATAGCGCGATGTTACCGTCGTGCGAGGATTTCGACGATGCTGATGGCGGAAAAGGCTGCCAAGCAGGCGACACATCAAGCACTTGAATGATAAGGATAAACCGCAATCATTTCAACTTGGCCTTTTGCGCCCCGGTCTGGGTCGCGCGGGTCTAACGGTACTCGCACCGCGTCGCCCCACGCTCCTTGCCGGAACACAAAATCCCTGCGTTCAAACGATTCCATTTAAATCGGATACGCTCTAGACTATGTCGCGCCCGCTCAATATCGCATGCCTTCAGACTCGGCCAATGCCGGACTTTCAGTCGGCGTTGGATGAGGCCTTGCCTCTGGCCGAAGCGGCGATCGATGCGGGCGCGCAGATACTTTTCCTGCCTGAATATTGCGGCGGCTTGAAGAGCGAAGACGGGCTGTTTCGCCCGCCGGTGGCGGATGAGCAGGCCCATCCCGTATTGACAGCGTTCCGGCAACTGGCCGCAGAACGGGGCGTTGCCGTACTGGTCGGATCAGTCGCTGTCCCCGCATCCGGGCAGAAGTTTCTCAATCGTGGATTCATGCTGGACGCGACTGGAGCGATCACTGCGCGCTACGACAAGATCCATCTGTTCGACATTCAATTATCCGATGACGAGGTCTATCGCGAATCGGCGCTTGTCGAACCGGGCCGTGAGGCGGTGCTGGCCGATATCCCGATGGGCAAGCTCGGCATGTCCACCTGTTACGATCTTCGCTTTCCGCATCTGTACCGGAAATTGGCCAAGGCCGGTGCGGAGGTTCTGGCGGTCCCGGCAGCCTTTACCAGGAAAACCGGCGAAGCCCACTGGCATGTGCTGAACCGTGCGCGCGCCATCGAAAACGGCGCTTTCGTTGTTGCCCCCTGTGCGATCGGACCAATTGAAGGTGGCGGCGAGGCCTATGGCCATTCATTGATTATCGGACCGTGGGGAGAGGTGATCGCCGATGGTGGTGATCAACCCGGCGTCGTGCAAGCCGTGATTGATCTGGATGACGTCGGTGTTGCACGCGGGCGCATTCCCGCACTGACACACGATCGCCCGTTCGAGCTGGATGACGCTGCAAATACCAACACGCAGGCTGCGGAGTAATAGATGTCGCCGAACGAAATCGCCGACAACGTCGTTCGGCTCGATAGCACCAACCAAAAACTGCGCGAGAGTTTCCTCAAATGGCAATGCCATGTCAGGCAGATTGCCATGCGCCAGGGTGGTGGTAAGCCCTCTGATGGCATGCTGCCGGCGATACGCCTCTCGGAGGACGGCGAGCCCATCGGCCACATCATCTCGGTGATGAGCAAGAATTACGAACACTCCAAGACGATGGAGTTTCGCCACATGATCCGCAGAACCCGCGATCCCAAGGTGCGGCGCGAGTCGGCGATCAAGTTTCTAAGCGAGTACTATTACCAGAAGCCGCGGGAGTTTGCCGACACGCTGACGGCGACTTTCCAGCCCGATTCCACTGGCGCCCGAGACATAATGAAGGCTGGTCGCTGTTGGCTCCGGTTTGAGGAATACAGCCAGACCTATGACATCGCCTGTCGTCCGTACCAGATGGGCGAAAACGATCCGCTCTACCAGGCAACGTTCTGGCACAATTTATTGTTCAATCCTTCGCTGCCGGGCGACACGATCGTTGTCGGTTTCGATCCGGATTGGGACGCAAGCAGCGCCGACCCGTCGCCGATCTGATTTTCTCGTTGCCAAAGCAGGCAAATTACCTACGTCATCGAAAACCGGTTTGAGGCTGCTTTTCCTGTTGCCTGCCGACCGTGTTCTGCTAGAAGAAAATTCTAACGTTTACGCAAACGTCAATGGAGTATTGCGATATGGCCCTGCCGGATATCCTGAAAAAGAACCTGCGTATTCCGGTGGTCGGTGCGCCGCTGTTCATCATCTCGCATCCGCCGCTGGTTCTGGCGCAATGCAAGGCGGGTGTGGTCGGCTCCTTTCCGGCGCTGAACGCGCGTCCGGAGGCACAGCTGGATGAATGGCTGGCCGAGATCACCGAGGAACTGGCGAGCTACGACGCAAACAACCCTGACAAGCCGGCTGCGCCCTTCGCGGTCAATCAGATCGTGCACAAATCCAATACCCGGCTGGAGCACGATCTGGAAATGTGCGTGAAATACAAGGTACCGATCGTCATCTGCTCGCTTGGCGCGCGCACCGATGTCTATGACGCCATTCATTCCTATGGCGGCATCGTGCTGCACGACATCATTCACGATTTTCACGCTCGCAAGGCGATTGAAAAAGGGGCTGACGGCCTGATCGCCGTCGCCGCCGGTGCCGGCGGCCATGCCGGAACGCTGTCGCCCTTCGCGCTGATCCAGGAGATCCGCAAATGGTTTGACGGCCCGCTGCTTTTGTCCGGCTCAATCGCCCATGGCGGAGCGGTATTGGCAGCCGAAGCCATGGGCGCCGACATGGCCTATATCGGCTCACCATTCATCGCTACAAGGGAAGCGCGCGCAGAAGACGCCTACAAGGACATGATTGTAGAATCATGTGCCGAGGACATCATCTATTCCAATCTCTTCACCGGCGTGCATGGCAACTATCTCAAGGGATCGATTGTCAATGCGGGCATGGACCCCGACAATCTGCCCGAAAGCGATCCTTCGAAAATGAACTTCGGTGGCGACAAGACCAAGGCCTGGAAGAGCATCTGGGGGTGCGGACAAGGCATCGGCGCGGTCGACAAGGTCGTTTCGGCTACCGAGCTGGTTGAACGGCTGGTGGCTGAATATGAAGCGGCTAAACAAAAACTCGCCGCTTAAACACGAAATGCAAATGAAAAAGCCGCCCGGATTTCTCCGGGCGGCTTTTGAGTATTATGCTCGAAAGTACGGCTTATTTGCGGGCGATTTCCTGCCAAACGCCGTCTTTGATCTGCGAAATGACAATCGCATCGGCTCCGATATGGTCGTCCGGGCCGTATTTGATATCGACATCGCCGATCTCGTCGCGGAATGAAAGACTTTCCATTCCGGCCTTGAAGCTCTCTGGAGTCAGGTCCTTACCGGCCGCTTCCAGCGCCTTGACCAGTGTTTCCGCAGCACCATAGCCGAGTTGTGCCGCCGTGCCCGGTTCTTCGTCGAACTTGGCGCGGAAAGCATCCGCCCATGCTTTGACCTCGGGCTGATCCATGCGGGCCACCAAGTCAGCCCAACCGGCTGCAGCGTAAAAACCTTCGGTTACGCCGCCTGGAATTTGCGCAACCGCGGTGTTGAAGGCTGCTGACGAACCGGCAAAGTCCATATCCGTCAAACCCATCTTCTTCGCGGTAGCGACCACAGTGATGACCTGTCGAACAGTGAGTGCGAGCCCCACAGCATCACAACCCGCGTCCTTCAGCTTGGACAATGAACCGGTAAAATCCTGTTCATCCGGCTTGTGTGTCGTCTCGGTGACGTATTCTCCACCGACTTCCTTGGCGCCCGCTTCAGTGCCGAGTTTGATTTCCTTGCCGAAGTCGTTCGGCAAATACATGGAGCAGAACTTGGTGCGTCCGTTAGCGCTATTCAGATGACCAGCCACGGCACGCATCTGATCGAAGTAAAACGATGCACCGGCATATTTGTAGGTGATATCGCCCTCAACCATCTGGCGAGCGGATGTCAGCGGGCTGATATTGGCGATCTTGTTGGGTTCAAGAAGTTTGAAGCCGGCAATGTTCATCGGCGTACCCAAATTCAGCACCATCGCAAACACGTTGTCGCGGTTGATCAACTTGTTGAAATTCTGGATCGCCTTGGGCACCTGATATCCGTGGTCTTCAGCGATGAATTTGATCATTCGGCCGTGGATTCCACCTGCCGCGTTAACGTCATCGAACATCATTTGTGCAGCCTTGATCGCCTGCACGTTGAACGAAGCGAATGGGCCTGACAGGTCGCCGTTGGAGCCGATGACCACTTCGGTATCGGTGACGCCGCGCACCTGCGCGGATGCAGCCGTACCAATTCCGGCGGCAAGCGCGCCGGCAAGCAGCGAGCGGGTTAGTGTTTTGATCATGTCGGGTATCCTCCCTGTTTGTTGTCCCGATGATACGCCCGGTCAACCATACATCTGGTCGATCAGGCCTTTGTGTTTCTGCTCGACGAAACTGCGTTTCAGCTTCATCGTCGCAGTCAGTTCCTCATCTTCCGCCGTTAACAGCACATCAATCAAGCGAAAATCCTTGATTTGCTCCACTCGCGCGAAATTGCGGTTAACGTCATCGATGATCTCCTTGATCAATCCGCGCACTTCTTCGCTGGCGCAAAGCGACTTGAAATCGTTGAACGGCACGCGCCGTTCCTGCGCGAATTTCTCGACATTTTCCTGATCGATCATGACTAGGCAGGACAGGTATTTTCGCTTGTCACCGATCACCACGGCATCGGAGATGTAGGGCGAAAACTTCAACTGGTTCTCGATCTCCGCCGGCGTGATGTTTTTTCCGCCGGCGGTGATGATGATGTCCTTCACCCGGCCGGTGATGTACAGAAAACCCTCATTGTCGAGCCGCCCGACGTCGCCGGTGCGCAGCCAGCCGTCCTCGATCGTTTCGGCGGTCTTGTCGGGCTTGTTCCAGTAACCCTGGAACACGTTCGGACCCTTGTACTGAATCTCACCGTCCTTGGCGATGCGGATTTCACCGCCCGGGACGCAGGGCCCGACGCTGCCGGTCTTGTACTGCTCCAGCAGATTGATCGAAATGACGCCGGAGCTTTCCGTCATGCCGTAACCTTCGAGGATGGTCACGCCGATGGCCTTGTACCATTTGAGCAGGTCCGGCGAGATCGGCGCAGCGCCGGTAGTGCCACGGCGCAACCGATGCAGGCCGAGCATGCGGCGCAGGTTTTTCAGCAGCATGAGATCCCAGAACCGGAACGCCCATTCCGTCGTCGCGGGAACAGGATCGCCGTTCTCCAGCGCCTCGGCGCGCGCCATCCCGGTTGCCACGGCCCGCTTGTAGGCCCAACGACCGAGCGCCGTCGCCTCGCTCGACATGATCGAGATGCGCGAATAGATCTTCTCCCAGACCCTGGGAACGGCCGTGAATGTGTGAGGACCGACTTCGCGCACATTGTCGAAAACCGTTTCCGGGCTTTCGGCGAAATTGACCGTCGAGCGCATGCCAATCGGCAGAAACACGCTGACCAATCGTTCGAGGATGTGGCACAGCGGCAGAAAGCAAACCTGCTCGTCATTCCGGGTCACCGGCAGGGTGATGACGTTGGCTGCAATCGAGACAATGACGTTCTGGTGGCTGATCATCGCGCCTTTGGGGGGGCCGGTGGTGCCGGAGGTATAGACCAAAAGTGCCGTATCCGATGGCTTCGATTTGGCAATCTCCTCCTCGAAGAAACCGGGATGCTCTTTCAGATACTCGCGACCGAGATGATAAAGGTCGTCCAAAAAAATGACCTTGTCATCGGAAAATCCGTGCAATCCGTCCTTGTCATAGACAATGACCTTGGTGAGGCACTCCGTTTCGTCTTTGATCTCCAGAAACTTGTCGAGTTGCTCGTCATTCTCGACGAACAGAAACCGGCTGTCGCTGTCATTGATCAGATATTTGAGCTGATTGGCTGAATCGGTTGTGTAGACGCCGGAGGCAATTCCGCCGACGGATTGCACGCCGAGGTCGGTGTAAATCCACTCCTTGTTGTCTTCAGACAGGATGGAGACCACTTCGCCGCGCTTCAGACCAAGTGACACCAGACCGAGCCCGATCAGCCGGCCATGTTCGTAAAAATCGGTCCAGCTGTAGGAAAGCCAGATGCCGAAATCCTTCTCGCGGTGCGCAACCCGGTCCTTGAGTTCCTCGCATCGCTGACGAAACAGCTTGGCCAGTGTATCGCAGCCGTCGAAGAAATACGGACCCTTTGTCAGGTCCTTGTTGAAACTGTAGCCGTCGACCGTCTGTTGCGGCGGGATCTTCTCGGCCAGTGTCATGCTGTTCCTCCCTGCCAGGTTACACGTCAGCGCCAGGTCTTTTTCTGTTTCCAGCGTTTCTGTCCGCGCTGCGTCTCTTCTTGCACACCCAGATAGAACTCCTGAATATCCTTCGACTGCATCAGCTTGTCGGCATCGTCCGCCATGACAATGCGCCCGAGCTCCATCACGTAGCCGTAGTCGGCGACCTCAAGCGCGACCTTGGCATTTTGCTCGACCAGCATCATGGTCACGTTTTGCTCTTCGTTCAATCGCCTGATGATGCCGAAAATCTCCTTCACCAAGATCGGCGACAGTCCGAGGCTGGGTTCATCGAGCAGCATCACCGAAGGACGCGCCATGAGGCCGCGCCCGATCGCCAGCATTTGCTGCTGACCGCCTGACAGGGTGCCGGCGGCCTGTGAGCGGCGTTCTTTCAGGATCGGGAAATAGGAATAGACCATCTCCCGGTCGCCCAGGACCTCTGCGCTATCGCTGCGCACATAGGCGCCCATCATCAGGTTTTCCTCAACCGTCAGCAGCGGAAACACTTCCCGCCCCTCAGGTACATGGGCAATGCCGGCCCGGACAACGGCATCGGGTTCCGAGCCTGCGATATCTTCACCTTGATAGATGATTTCACCCTTTTCGGGGTTCATCACGCCCGAGATGGTTTTCAGCAGAGTGGTCTTGCCGGCGCCGTTTGCGCCGAGAACGGTGACGACCTGGCCTTTGCGCACTTCGACGCTGACGCCGCGTATGGCCATGATCGGCCCGTAGAAACTCTCCAGGTTCTTGATATCCAGAACGACATCACCGTTGACGCCGGCCGCAGCAGTGGGGGCTTCCGCAACACTCATGCCGCATCCTCCTCGCTGCTGCCGATATACGCTTCGATGACGGCGGGATGTGTCTGGACTTCCGAAGGCGTGCCAAGCGCCAGCGTCTTGCCGTCGGCGAGCGCTAGAACCCGGTCTGAAACCGACGATACGAGATGCATGTCGTGTTCGACCATCAGCACGGTAATGCCCATCTGCGTCTTGATGTCCTCGATCCAGAAGGCAACGTCCTGGGTTTCTTCCACCGAAAGACCCGAAGCCGGTTCATCGAGCAGCAGCAGGCGCGGTTCGATTGCCAAGGCTCTGCCCATTTCGACCACTTTGCGTACGCCATACGGAAGGCCTGAGATGAACTGGTCGCGGTGGGCCTGCAGATCGAGGAAATCAATCACCTTCTCCACCGCCTCGCGATGCCGCTTTTCCTCCTTGCGCACAAACGGCGTGAACAGGATTTCGGTCAATACGTTGGAATGGCGATGGCGATGGCGACCAACCAGGAGATTTTGCAGAACCGTTGCCTGCTCGAACAGTTCGATGTTCTGGAAAGTTCTCGCGATGCCCAGTTTTGCGATGTCGTGTGGCGGGTGTGACAACAGGTCCTCGCCGTCGAAACGAATATTGCCCGCAAAAGGATCGTAGAACCGCGAGATCAGATTGAACACCGTCGACTTGCCGGCGCCGTTCGGACCGACCAGGGCAAAGACTTCACCCTCTTCCACTTCAAAGGACACGTCGTTAACGGCGATGACGCCACCGAATTTGAGCGTAACGTGATCGAACTCGAGTAAACTCATCGCATCCGCTCCGTCTTCAGGTAACTTCTCTGGCGGCGGAACATGTCGCGGCGGTAGAACGGAAACAGTGTAAAATAGGTTCTGATCTTGAACCAGCGCCCGTAGATACCCATCGGCTCAAACAGGATGAATCCGATCAGGATCGCCCCGAAGATCGCAGTTTCCAATCCGGGAATGGCGACAGATCCCGACCCGAACGCTTCGCCGGCCAGATCGCGGATAATGGCCAGGCTGGGCGGCAGCAGCGAAACAACGATCGCCCCCAGGAAAGCGCCATGAATCGTTCCGAGTCCGCCGACCACGATCATCAGCAGCAACTGGATCGAGATAAAGATCGTGAAGGTCTCATTGTTGAAGAAGCCGGCGAACTGTCCCATCAGCGCACCGGCCAGGCCGGTAATTGCGGTCGAGATTCCGAAGGAAGCTGCCTTGGTGCGGGCGATGTTGACCCCCATCGCCTGGGCAGAGACCTCGGAGTCTCGCACCGCGGCAAATGAACGGCCAAGCGGCGATCGCAGCAGGTTGCGGTATCCCAAAACCGTCAGCACGACGACCGCGAGTACCAGCCAGTAGAACCGGTTGGGTGTGAGATATCGGTCGATTTCAAGCCCGAAGATATTAATCGTCGGCGCGGCCAATCCGGTTACGCCACCCGTCAGCGGCTCTGCGATAATGATGAAATCCTCGATCAGGATAGAGATCGCCAGCGTGGCAATCGCCAGGTAGATTCCGTGTAGTTTGGTCGTCGGAATGGCCAGCAGAACACCGGAAAAACCGGCAATCAGGCCTGCCAGCGGAAACGCCAATATGAACGGCAATCCCAGGCTTTCCTGCAGCAGTGTATTGGCGTAGCAACCGATCGCTAGGAACGCTGCGTGGCCAAGGCTTGCCTGACCGGTATGCCCGACAAGCACCATCAGCCCCATGCCCGCCAGCGCCCAGATCAGCAGGTTGGTCATCTCGCCCAGAATGAAGAGATCGGTGATGAGCGGTATGACGATCATGATTGCAAGCAGCAACAGGTACCAGAATGCCTGAAAGCCATGACGGAAATAGTTGATGTCAGCGTCGTACGAGGTTTTGAAAACGGTGCGCATGCCGGATCACACCTTCTTGCGATGGACCTGGGCAAGAATGCCGTGCGGTCGGAATACGAGGATCAGAAACAGCAGCAGATATGGAGCCACCTGTGAATAGCCCGCCGCGATGAAACGCGACGCGAACGGCTCGATGACGCCGATGATGATCCCGCCAAGCAGCGCACCCGGCAGCGAGCCGAAACCGCCAATGACCGCTGCGGCAAACGCCTTGATGCCGAGAAGCCCGATGGCCGGCTCGATCGAACCTTTCGAGGCAAACAGGATTCCAGCCACCGCGGCCAGCATTCCGGACAATGCCCAGGTCAGCGAATGGATGCGTTTGACCGGGATCCCCATATAGTAGGCGGCCAATTGGTTTTGCGATGCCGCCTGCATGCCGACCCCGAGTTTAGAGCGATTGAAAAACAGATAGATGGCAATGGTCAGGATGACCGTCACGACAATGACCGAGACCTCATCGAGTCCCAGCACCAAGCCGCCAAATCCCACATCCTTGCCGGCAATCGGTGACTGGAGCGATATCGGCTCGTGCCCCCAGATGAAACCGGCAACGAAGCGCAGCACGAATCCCAGCGCGATCGTCAGGATCACCACAGCGATCTGTGATTGTCCGAACATTCGCCGCAACACGATCATGTCCAGCAGGTAGCCGAACATGCCCATGATCAGAATCGCGATCGGAACCGACATCCAGAACGGCAGATTCATGAACTGATCGTTCGTCAGTCCCAATGTGACGAACGCGCCAAGCATCATGAAATCGCCCTGGGCGAAGTTCACCGCTTCCGTCGCCTTGTAGATGATCACAAAGCCGAGCGCGATCAGGCCGTAGACACAACCATTGGCAAGGCCGCTGACCAGCAACTGTAGAATGTCCAAGAAATCTCCTCCCGACTCTTGGTTATTGTCCGGCGGTTCTTTGCCGCCTTTTTTGCAACTATAGCGGTCCGCAACCTGCGGGCAACCGCAACGTTTAATCTTCCGGCCTGATGAACACCTTCCCGTTGGGCTTGGCCAATTCGTCTGCAACCCGTTTCATCGCTTCGCCAAGCGGCACGATCGCCGTCACATCGGTTTTCCATTTGCCCGAAGCAAACCGTTGCTGCGCTTCCATGACCACTTCAAGCCTGCGTTTCGGATCCACCTCGCGCATCCATGCCGTCAACCAGAATCCCTCAATTTTCTTGTGCATGAAGATCATCTGTC
Organism: Rhizobiaceae bacterium; assembly: GCA_963669285.2. Classification (GTDB taxonomy): domain Bacteria; phylum Pseudomonadota; class Alphaproteobacteria; order Rhizobiales; family Rhizobiaceae; genus JAWKWH01. The sequence continues at coordinate 12,934 of CAXXSI010000030.1, forward strand.
CGGGTTGTAGAACCGGCATCGTTTCCGGATCGAGTTTGCCGTAGATGATCCATCGGGCGCGTTTCGGCATGCTGTCGAATATTTTTGCCGAAAGCGGCCCGGCAACCGCATCGAGGAAAATCCGCGGTTTTTCCTGACGCATGACAGCGGCAAGCTGCTGATCGAAGTCCTCAGCCTCGGCATTGAGGACATGGGCCGCTCCGGCCTGTTCGAGGATTTCGGCCTGGTCGTCACGCCTGACAACGGCGATCGGCCGAAATCCGGCATCCTTTGCCGCGCCCATCATCAGCTTGCACAACTGGCTTGCCGCAGCGCTCAGAACAAAGGCTTTCTCACCTTCCTCGCGCACGATGTCGAACATCGCCAGAGCGGTGAGCGGATTGACGATCATCGCCGCGGCATCGGTATCGCAGACACCCGGCATGAGCGGAATGCAGGCATTGGCATCGGCGACCGCATAGTCAGCCCATGATCCCCAGTTGGACACGCCGGTGGCAAATGCGACACGCTGTCCGACGAGGCCTTTGCCGTTGTCGCCGCCGGCGGCAACCACCTCGCCGACACCTTCGAAACCGGCTGGCTGCCCCTTTGCGCGCGGCTGCCCGTACATGCCTTTGATGAACATGACATCCGACGGGTTGATCGAGGCGACCGCTACCTTGATCAACACCTGCCCGTCTTCCGGTTCGGGAACGGCAATCCTGCCAGCCTCGACATAGGGATCCATTGCTTCCAGAACGGTGCCGGAAGGCTCAGTGGCGTAACCGTCGTTTTTCAACAGCAGGGCATTCATTTCGGCAGGCAATGTCATGGGTTCTCCGGTTGTGGCTCCAGTATTAATTTCCCGGTCGCGCCGCGCGACAAGATCCGTTCGAGCACCTTGGCGGCGTCGGCCAACGGGTAGCGTCCTTCAATCACTGGATTGATCTTGCCTTGCAGATACCAACCCATGAGCTCCCGCATGTTGTCGGCATATAGGTCGGGTTCCATCCTGGTAAATGTTCCCCAAAACACGCCGACCACACTATAGCCTTTCACTAAGGCCAGATTGATCGGAAATGTTGGGATTGTTCCGGACGCGAAACCGATGACAAGCAGGCGGCCGTTCCAGGCCATCGCGCGGGTCAGCGCATCGAAGGCGTCACCGCCGACCGGATCGAAAGCGACGTCCACGCCTTTGCCGTTGGTTGCCTCTTTCAACGAATCCTTGAGGTTTTCGTAGCCCAGCACAATGTCGGCACCGGCCTGTTTGGCGATATCCCGTTTTTCCTCGCTTGACGCCACCGCGATGACTTTGGCGCCCATGGTCTTGCCGATCTGGATAGCAGCGACACCAGTCGCACCGGCTGCGCCCAGAACACAAAGCGTTTCGCCCGCTTGCAGATTGGCCCGTTGTTTCAGCGCGTGATGCGACGTTCCAAAGCCGCACATCAATGCACAGGCATCGGCGCCATCCATCCCGTCCGGCAGTTTCATGGTTGCCGCCTCGGGCGCTGCAACTTTTTCCGCATAAGTGCCTGCCATGGACATGGCGGCAACGTGATCGCCCGGCTTGAAGTTCTTCACCTTCTCGCCAACGGCGATTACTTTACCGGCAACTTCCATGCCAGGAACGAAGGGCAGGGGCGGTTTGACCTGGTAGAGCCCTTGCACCAGCAGACCGTCGGGATAGTTGACCCCGATGGCTTCCGCTGCGATCACGACATTGGAACCCTTTGCCTCCGGGTCGGGCCACTCCGAATAGTCGAGTTGGTCAAGCGGCGCGAATTCGCGAACGACGATCGCCTTCATTGCGCTAGAGCCCTTTTGATCCATGCGTAGTCAATTCTGTTTGGCGATTGGGGAGGCAGTCCGGCGTTGAAACGGCTGACGGGCGATGGCCAACCATCGTTCGAGGCCGGTTCGGCGCAGGCTGCCCGCCAATCGGAAACCCGAAAGGGACGGGCGAATTTGCGCCAGCCTCGGCGCAAATCCCCTTGACCGTATCGCGATACGCACTTCGTGTATTTGCTTGATCCTGTCACAAATTCGCTCCGTCAGAATGGCTCCGAATGGGTCAAAAGGGCTCTAGACTTTCTCCTGGGTGTATTTCTTCAGTTCGGTGCGGGCAATTTGCCGCCGATGTACCGCGTCGGGACCATCTGCCAGCCGCAGCGTTCGCAGATGCACCCACGATGCCGCCAGCGGCGTATCCTGGCTCACGCCCTGGCCGCCGAACATCTGCACAGCTTCATCGACGACTTTCAGCGCGATCCGCGGCGCAATCACCTTGATCTGACTGATCCACGGCGCGGCGGCGCGGGCATCGCCCTGATCCATCATCCAGGCTGCCTTCAGGCACAACAACCGCGCCATTTCGATTTCCATGCGTGCTTCGGCGATGATGTCGTAATTCGCACCAAGCTGCGCCAAGGGTTTGCCGAACGCCTCACGCCGCATGGAACGCTGACACATCAGTTCAAGCGCCTTCTCCGCCTGCCCGATCGCGCGCATGCAATGATGGATCCGTCCCGGTCCCAACCGGCCTTGCGCGATTTCGAAGCCGCGGCCTTCGCCAAGCAACAGATTTGAAGCGGGAACACGAACATCCTCGAAGCGAATGTGCAAATGACCGTGCGGCGCATCGTCGTGACCGTAGACGGTCAGTGCCCGAAGCTTGGTAACGCCCGGCGTATCGGCAGGAACGAGAATCATCGATTGCCGCCGGTGTTTCGGAAGATCCTCGCCGCCGGTTTTCACCATGACGATATAGATGCTGCAGCGCTCGTCGCCGGCGCCCGATGACCACCATTTTTCGCCATTGAGCACGTAGTCGTCGCCATCGCGCTCGCAGCTCATGCAGATGTTTGTTGCATCCGACGAAGCGACGTCCGGCTCGGTCATCAGGTAAGCGGAGCGGATTTTTCCATCGAGCAGAGGCGCCAGCCAGCGCGCCTTGTGTTCTTCGGAGCCATAGCGCTCCAGCACTTCCATGTTTCCGGTGTCGGGCGCCGAACAGTTGAACGTTTCAGCACCCAGATGAGCTTTGCCCATTTCCTCGGCTAAATAGGCATATTCGACGGTGGACAGACCAAACCCACGCGCTGAGTCAGTTAGCCAGAAATTCCATAGATTGCGTTCGCGCGCCTTGGCTTTCAGGCTCTCGAGAATTTCGATTTGGCGTTTGGTCAGTTTCCAGCGGTCACCGTCCTTGCCGACCTCGGAGAGAAACTCTTCATCAAGCGGCATCACCTCGTCCTGAATCATCGTCGCGACGGCTTCGTGAATTGGTTTCAGCCGGTCGGTCATTCCCAGGTTCATCTCGGGATTTTTGCTCATGATGATATGTCTCCCTGATAGCCGAGGCCTCGCAACGCGAATGTGACGACTTGCCCGACGATTTTGTCGATATCGGTTTGATCTTCGCCCGGCCTGGGCGAATACCAGAACAGCGGTGAATTGAGTGCGACGAACATGACCTGATTGGCGATGCTGAGATTGTCGAATGCAAGCGCGCCATCCTGCTTGCACAGGTCCAGCATACTCTTGAACAGATCGCTGTATCGGTCCCGGTAATCCGTCAACTCGCCAAGGGTCTCGCGTTGCTCGGGCGTGGTCGAACCACGCAGGTGCATTTCGACGCCCTCCCATACGGCACGCTGGAACGGTTTTGTTTTGATCATCTGGCGCGTGTGGACATGCGCCATCCGGCAGAGTTTCACCGCCGGATCGCTTTGACATTCATAAACCGGCAAAACTGTCTGGTAATTCATGTCCATACCGGTTTTGAAAACGTCGGCAAACAAGTCGGCCTTGGATGCGTAGTGATGATAAATCCGGCCTTTTGTCGATCCCAGACGGCGGGCAACCTCGTCAATTGAGGCCGCCGAATATCCTCGTTCCATGAAGCAGTTAGCCGCCGCATTCAGAATTTCGCGCCGTGCACCGTCTGCCGGTGGTTCCAGGTTTTGTGCCAAATCCGCCTGCGCGCTTGCCGCCATGGGCTCCCCATTTGATCAATCGGAAGACAAACCGATCCACATCAGATGTCGCCCTTTACCTTCCGCTAAAAGATGAACATACTACCGGGTATGTTGTCAACGCGCATACTCGGTGAGCCCGCAAATTGGGTTCCGTGACAGGAGGGAAAATGGCTTATCTTGAGGAACTTTTCAGCGTCGCGGGCAAATCAGCCCTGGTCACTGGTGCGGCGACAGGAATCGGGCGCATGGCGGCAACCGGACTGGTGAAAGCCGGTGCCAATGTGCTGATCGCGTCGCGCAAGGGAGAGGATTGCGCCAGGGTCGCCGAGGAACTGAACAAGCTGGATGCGGCAGGAAGTGCCGAGGGATTTGCCGGTGACGTCGGCTCGGAGGAAGGCATCGCCGCGCTGGTTGCCGACGTCAACGCGCGCGCCGACAAGCTTGATATCCTGATCAACAATGCCGGCGTCACCTGGGGAGAGCCGCTGGAATCCTTCCCCTACAAGGCCTGGACAAAGGTGCTAGGCGTCAACGTCACAGGGCTGTTCCACCTGACGCGTGAATTGCTTCCACTGTTGGATGCTGCAGCGAGTGATGCCGATCCGGCACGCATCATCAATCTGGGTTCGGTGATGGGAACACAGCCGATGGCCGATGGCGCCTATTCGTATACGGCATCCAAGGCCGCCGTTCATCACCTGACGCGCACTTTGGCGTTCGAGTTTGCAGGCCGCCGCATTACCGTCAACGCATTTGCGCCCGGTCCGTTCCAGAGCCGCATGACTGCGTTTGCCACGGCCAGTGACGAGCAGGCAGCCTTTGTCGGCAGCCGCGTGCCTTTGGGCCGCATTGGCACGCCAAACGATATCGCCGCAGCCACTCTGTTTCTTTGCGGTCCGGGCGGTGCTTATGTTACAGGCGCAATCCTGCCTCTGGACGGAGGCCAATCGGTGCAGCACGGCATGTCGCTATTCAAGGACTAGAAAACGCAATGTCGATCGACAAAAGCGGAAAGCCGCCAGTCAAGCTGGAGGAACTGAAATCTGCGGTAGGCAGCGAAATCGGCGTGTCGCCTTGGCGCGACGTCACCCAGGACATGATCGACCGATTTGCCGACGTCACCGATGATCTCAATTTCATCCACGTCGATCCTGCGCGGGCCAAGGCCGAGACGTCGTTTGGCGGGACGATCGCGCACGGATTTCTGTCATTGTCGCTGCTGTCGACCCTTGCCTATGAAACCATACCTGCGCTCGAGGGCCGTGCAATGGGCATCAATTATGGTTTCGATCAGGTTCGCTTTGCCGCTCCGGTAAAGAGCGGGGCTCGGGTGCGCGCCAGATTTGTGCTTGCGAATGTAAAGATCAGGCCGTCGGGCTATATACAGATCGCCTACGACGTGACCCTGGAGATCGAAGGCTCGGTAAAGCCGGCCTTTACCGCCCGCTGGCTGACGATCGCAATCATGGAAGACGCAGCCGGAATGGGGCTTGGTTGATATGGACGATCCCAACGCCATCGACGCCACGGCACTGGCGCCCTATCTGGAAGCAAATGTCTGCGGTTTTTCCGGTTTGCAGTCGATCGACAAATTCGGCCACGGTCAATCTAATCCGACCTACCTGATCACCGCGGCAAGTGGTCAATACGTTCTTCGGGCAAAACCGCCCGGCAAGCTGCTCAAATCTGCCCATCAGGTTGATCGTGAATTCCGTGTTCTTGATGCTTTGTCGGCAACTCAGGTTCCGGTCCCGAAAGTCCATCATCTTTCTCAGGAAGCCTCGCCCATCGGTCGCATGTTCTACGTGATGGAGTACCTCGATGGCCGCATTCTGTGGGATCCGGCGTTGCCCGAGATTTCATCAAATGAAGAACGGGCCGGCATCTATGATGCGATGAACGCCACGCTAGCCGCTCTGCACGAAGTCGATATTGCGACGGCCGGTCTGGCGGATTTCGGTAAGCCGGGTAGTTACTTTGCCCGTCAGTTGTCGCGCTGGACCGATCAGTACCGGACCTCCGAAACCGAGACGATCAGGGAAATGGACGATCTGATCGCCTGGCTCGAGCGCGAACTGCCGCCCGATGACGGTGTCGTCTCCCTTGTCCACGGTGATTACCGGCTCGACAATATGGTGTTTGCCAGCGACCGGCCGGAGATCATCGGCGTTCTGGACTGGGAGCTGTCGACCCTTGGCCACCCATATTCAGATCTGGCTTATCAGTGCATGCAATGGCGCTTGCCGCATACGTCTGGATTTCGCGGACTGGGCGGCGTTGACCGTCGAGCCGTCGGGATCCCGATGGAAGACGATTACGTCGAGCGCTATTGCCAGCGGCGCGGAATCGGCCAAATCGGCAACTGGCGCTTTTATATCGCATTTTCTTTTTTCAGACTTATCGCGATCATTCAGGGTGTTTACAAACGCGCTCTTGATGGCAACGCATCCAATCCCGAACGGGCGCGAGCTTATGGAAAAGCGGTACCGCTGATGGCGGAACTTGCGGCCGCATCGATCGAAAAGGGGTAAAAGGGCAATGGGGCAATATGATGGGCTGTGCGTTCTGATCTCCGGCGCTACGGGCGGATTTGGTGCCAGGACGGCGCAGCGATTTGCCGAGGGCGGCGCCAAGCTTGTGTTGACCGATCTGGAACAGGGGCCGCTCGAGGAACTGGCTGCCAAACTGCCTACACCATCGGCAATCCTGCCGGGCAACGTCACCGGCGAACGGCTTTTCAAGAACCTCACCAAACTGGCGATTGAGCAATTTGGCGGGCTTGACATCGCGATCAACAACGCTGGTGTGGCCCAGAGTTTCGTTAAATTGCACCAGGTGCCTTCCGCCGAAGCCCGAAACATTATCGATATCGATTTTCTCGGCGTGTTCTACGCGATGAAACACCAGATCTGCCTGATGGAAAGGCAGTTTCGTGAAACCGGCCGGCGCGGCACCATTGTCAACATCTCGTCAATTGCAGGGCTTGGCGGCGCACCGCATCTATCGGTTTACGCCGCTGCAAAACATGCAGTTGTCGGGCTGACGAGATCCGCAGCCGCGGAATATGCCACGAAAGGTATCCGGCTTAACGCGGTGTGTCCGTCTTTTGCCAGAACCGATATGGCGCTCGACTTTCTGCGCGCAGCACCGGAAGGCGAAGAGGCCGCGACAGCCAGTCTGGTGCGCGGCGTTCCCATGAAGCGGCTGGCTGAAATCGACGAGGTCGTCGAAGCGATCATGTTCGCGGCCAACCCGGCGAATTCTTTCATGACCGGACAGACTTTGGCGGTCGACGGCGGTATCGAAGCGGTTTGAACGTCAGGTATTATCCACCGGGCTTCAGGATAATCTTGGGCGCGGCGAGTTTCCCCGTCAGGATGTCGCGAAATGCGCCGGCGCCGTCTTCCAAAGGCCGTTGCTCGGCCCAAGAGAGGTCTCCAAGCTGCCCGTCAAAAATCGCCTGCGCGGTTTGGCGAAAATCCTTTGGCGTATAGGTGTAGGCACCGATGAAGGTGATTTCCTGCAGGGTCATGCGGCGAATATCCAGCCCGCCGGTGGCCGATCCCAGACCGATATGGACAATGACACCGCCGTGACGTGCGATTGTTGAAGCTGCCGCGCGTGTTGCTTCGAAACCAACCCCGTCGATGACGATATCGGCGCTGTCGGGATCAGGACCTCCACTCGAAAGCGGATCGTAGACACTGATGCCGTCGATGGCCGCGATGGTTTGCCGCCGTTCCGGGCTGGTCTCGGCCAGGTGGATTTCGCGTGCTCCTTTGGCAACAAGAACCAGCGCTGCGCCAAGGCCGATGGCGCCGCCTCCGATGACTACGCAGTTGGCTTCTGCAAGCGGAACATTACAAGCATTGCCGGCCAATCGAACGGCATGCCAACCGCAGGCAAGCGGTTCGGTCAGCGACGCCGCGTCGACCGAAACATGCTCCGGAATTTCGATGAGATTGTCCGCGGGCATTGTTAGTAACTCGGCAAAGGCGCCTTCGCGAGGCGGCATCGAGATGATCTGCCGGTCGGCACAGAGGTTATTCCGGCCGGCGAGGCAATCTCTGCAAGCGCCGCAGGAAACCAGCGGATTGACGGTCACGCGCGTTCCGGTGCCCTCACCCTCGATGATCGTGCCGGCGGCCTCATGCCCCAATATGAGCGGAGCGGGCCGGCGTTCATCGTGCCCGAGATAGGCATGCATATCGGAACCGCATATACCGACCGATTCGACCCGGATCAGGACATCACCGGAAGCGCGGACAGGATTGTCAAAATCACGGTAGGACAGTTGTTCCGGTCCTGCATAAACGAGCGCCTTCATTTTGCTGTGTACCCTCCGTCGACGAACAGTATCTGCCCGGTAACGTAGTCGGAAGCCGGCGAACAAAAAAACAGTGCCGGGCCGACAATATCACGCGCTTCTCCATTCCGGCCGATGCAGGTCTGCTCGGCGTTTCGTGCCGCCCGCTCGGGATCCGAGAACACCGGGCCGGTCAGTTCGGTCGGAAAGAAGCCCGGTGCAAGCGCGTTGGCGGTAATGCCGTAACGCGACCAGGCTTCCGCCATTGCGCGGGTCAACTGCGCCACACCGCCCTTGGATGCGCCGTAGGCGATGCCGCCCGCAAACGCTCTTTCGGATTGCAATGAAGCGAAATTGACAATTCGGCCCCAACCCTTATCCCGCATTGCGGGGACCAGTTTCTGTGCCAGATAGAACGGAGCCGACAGGTTGAGATCCAGGGTCTTTTGCCAGCCTTCTGGTGTGACGTCGTCAGCCGGCTGTCTGGTGTTGATTCCTGCGGCGTTGATCAGGATGTCGGGCGCACCGAACGGTTCGGCTGCCCGCCTTGCGATTTGGGTGATGGACTCATGGTCGCCAAGCTCGGCGGCAACAATGGCGGTTTGCCCGCCGGTTTCGCCTTGCCACTCTTCCAGCATTTCGGACCGGCGGGCAACGCCGACAACCTGACAGCCGGCATGAGAAAGCGCGCTTGCAATGGTCCGCCCCAATCCGGAACTGGCTCCTGTGACCAGCGCCACGCGATTTGAGACATCGAATATGGAGGGGTCGAACGGCATGTTCAATCTGCCGGTGACAAATCGAAAGTCTCTTCGGGGAAATATTTTTCCAACCTGATGTCGGCCGTCCGGGCGTGGCCTTCCATTCCCTCCAGCCGCGAGATGCGCGCCGTTGCCTCGGCGATCGGTTTGGCGCCATCGCGCGTCGCGCGCTGCCAGGTCACCATCTTCATGAACTTGTGGACCGACAGGCCGCCGGTATATTTCGCCGCTCCCGAAGTCGGCAGCACATGATTGGTACCTGATGCCTTGTCCCCGAAGGCGACCGTCGTTTCTTCGCCCAGGAACAGCGAGCCATAGCATTGCAGACGATCCAGCCACCAGTCGAGGTCGGCGGCCTGTACGGTCAGATGCTCCGGAGCGGTGTGGTCGGAGACCTCCGCCATCTCGTCGCGGGTGTCGCAGAGCACGACCTCGGCATAATCCCGCCACGCGGCCGTCGCGTTTTCGGCGTTGATCTGCGGCAGCGTGGAAATTAGTTCGGGAACCAGTTGCATCACTTTTTCGGCCAACGGTTTGTGCGATGTTACCAGCCAGACGGGGGAATTGTAGCCGTGCTCGGCCTGGCCGACCAGATCCCAGGCAACGATGTGCGGATCGGCCGTTTCGTCGGCCAGAATGAGACTGTCTGTCGGGCCTGCAAACATATCGATGCCGACACGCCCGAACAGAATGCGCTTGGCCTCTGCGACAAACTGGTTGCCCGGTCCCACCAGTATGTCGGATTTTGGCAGCCCGAAAAGACCGAATGCCATTGCCGCAATACCCTGCACGCCGCCAAGCGCCAGAATTGTATCCGCCCCGCAAAGATCGGCCGTGTACACAATCGCCGGATTTATGCCGACTTCCGGCCGTGGCGGCGAACACGCTGATATATGGCCACAACCGGCCACCTTTGCCGTCGTCACCGTCATCAATGCCGAAGCGACATGGCTGTAGCGGCCGCCAGGCGCATAGCAACCGGCCGCCTGGCATGGAATCGTCTTTTGGCCGGCGATCAGACCGGGAACCACCTCGATTTGGGTGTCGGTAATTGTGGCTTTCTGCGCTTCTGCAAACCGGCGGACATTGTCGTGCGCGAAGCGGATATCGTCTTTCAGCTTTTCCGGTACTTTGGCCGCAGCCGCTGCAATCTCATCGCGGCTCAGGACGATGTTGCCGTCATATTTGTCGAATTTGGCTGCAAATCGCAGCGCTGCCTCATCACCGCCGGATTCTATTTCGTCGAGGATTAACTGAACGGTGTTGCGAACATCACCAGAATCGCTGATCGACGTTTTTGGGGCTTTTTTCAAGTACTCGATGGACATGCTGAAATCCTGTTTCGACGGTATTCGTACGGTGGTCAAAAAGCATTCAATTTGTAAAAAACTGCCTGTGACCGGTTTTGTAAGCGCTTACATATTCAAATACAAGCACTTGCATCGGTGGTTTTAAAGAAATGCGAACAGATCCATGAAACCCTCGACGGATAACCGCCAAACCAGACGGAATTACAGATCCATGACCTAACGCGACTGCGAATCCTCGGCGCCGGTATCTCTTGCTGGCTTCGCACCACCTACCGTCATCATGCGTTGATAGAAAATGCCGATTCCGATCAGCACTGCGCCGAGACCGATGAAGGAAAGCGCACGCAATACCCCTTCAAGCTGTGACATGTCGAACAGGAATACCTTCGCCACCGCGATCACGATCAAGGCCGCAGACGCGAGGCGAAGTGCAGTCGACCGCAGCAGGATACCGACAATCAGGATAGCAACGCCGAGTGCGAGCCAGGCGGCTGAATAGGTGTAGGTTTCCCACTCGGTCATGCCCTTCCACGAACCGATAAATTCACCCCAGTACAAGCGTCTGATCGACAGCGAGACATAGGCGAAGGCCAGCGCCGCTGCCGTCAGGCCCAGGCAGGCAACATACGGTTTCGGTCGCTTCGGTCGTGCATAAAGCGCCAATCCGGCCATCGCGGCGGCGGGCAGCAGATAGGCGAGCAGCAGCAGATTGAAGAACGTCATCGTCCCGGTGGATTCGTTGGTGACCAGCGGATTGAGCGCGACGAAATGGGAAATGACGATAAACACAACCGACAATCCGCCGATGATCATCGAGCCAATCCGAAAAACCGGGCTGGGGCTTCTGGAATCCAGCGCAACGAGGATTGCGCCTCCACCAATCGCGATCAGCGTGTAGATCGCCTGCTCGGCAAGGCTGAAGCTGTCCCCGTATATTTTGCCACCGTTCATGGCGTGGCGCACCAGGATGGCGAAGGTGAGCAACATGAACAGCGCCGCGAATGCTTCCTGCACCATCCGCATGCGGCCGTCGGCAGCTTTCCTCAGTTGCCACGCCGCGTATGCCGCGCCAAGCGCCGGTATCGCGTAACCCGGCAACAGCCAATTGAAGACCAGCGTCGTGCCAAGGTCGAACTCGCCGACGATCGATGGATCGTACGCCATGCGCGCGAGCACCACGAAGGATGCCGCCACCGACAGGACAGGCAGTGCAGGCCATTGCCGCAGCCGCAGCGCAACAACAGGCACCACAATTGCAACACCGCACAAAACGGTGGTCATTCCGGGGCCGAAACCCGCGTGAATGGCCAACAACAGTCCCGCCAGCGCACCGGCGCTGAACACCGAGACCGCCATTCCGCCCGATTGCGCCGGGTTCTCGTTGCGAGCCGCGTATTCTCCCCCGGCGACCAACGCGCCGGCCAGCACGATATAGATTGCGGCATAGCCGAAATCACGGTTGATATTGCCAAAGCCGGTCCACATCAGCGTCGTCACCAGCAGTGGAACCAGCGCAGCGAACAGTACCCAAACCGCTGCCGGACGGGCAGAATCGGCTGCCAATCGGCGTGCCTGCCAGATCCCTGCAACCAGGAACAGCGCGGCGACAGCCCAGCTGGCGGGAACGATCGCCCGGGAGCTTGCCTCGGCAGCGCCTTCGACGACGACACCGTCGATCGCAAGCATGAGATCGAAATCGCCGAAATACGCCCATAGCTGCCAAAGCATGGTCGAAACACCGGCCGCGATCAGCAATGGCAGTGCATTTGGCTTCATGGACGCTGCCGCCACCAATGCGCAACGACAACAACGATGCCGATCATGCTGGAGTCAGCCTGCCCGCGGGTTTCGAAGGCGAGTGCCAGAATCTCCAGCGCGGCCATGATTGCGGTTACCAGCGCGGGTATGAGGATATCGTAGTCGAAATACTGATCCGAGGTTTCGCGCAACCAAACAACTACCAGAGCGCCGATCGGTACCAGCGCAATGAATACCGTCGCTGGGACCGATATCTCCGGCACATTGATCAGGTAGGCCAGGCACCAAAGTCCGGTACCGACGATCGCCGCGCTCATCATCGGCCACCATCTGCCGATGCGGGCGATGAAGGTCGTGGCAACAAGCACGATCGCCAGAAATCCGAACAATGCCCAGGGTTTCGGTGAATCTGATGCGACCAGTGCCGGCGTTGCCAGAGAGCCAAGCAGGCCAAGACCGCCGAATGCCTGGCCGTGGATTCGCGACAGCGCAAGCGTTGCCAGGCCGATCGCGCCGAGCAGCACGAATGCGGTTGCCTGTCCTATGAATCCGTACAGGCCATGGGTGGCAAACACGGTGCCGAACAGAATGAACGCACCGGCCGCCGTCAAAATACCCGGCAGATAGGCGCCGTTGACGCCGCTGATCGGGACCTTCAGGCCGGAGCGGCGCAGATATTCGCCACCGGCAAGCGCGGCAAATCCCAGCAACGCCGCCAGGATCAGGCGCACTTTCGGGCCCAATAGTCCGGCCTCGATCGAGTAACGGACCAGAAACACGCCGCCTAGCGCCAGCGCCAGCCCGCCGACCCAGACCGCCCAACGGCCGCCCAGAGCGGATTCGAAGTCGGGCCTGGGTGCACTGGCCGGCGCGCCGTCACCCATGGCTTCGTAAACGGCATCTTCCGCGACGCGGGCTGCAGCCGCTACCGGTTCTACCGGCGCATCGTCGCGCTCCGGTTCTTCGGCCGGATACTCTGCTTCCGCGGTTTCTGCGGCGGGTGGTTCATCAACGCCGGATTTGTCCTCCGGTTTCACTGATTCCGGCGTCTCGACCGGTATCGGTAACGCGCTGCGGCCATCCGTTTGCGCTACACCGCTTTCCAGCCGGTCGCGCATCGCCATAAACGCCTTCTGCAGGGCGCGAAGTTCGAACTCGAGAACCTTGATGCGGCTGTTCTGGCTCCACAATAGGAACAGAGCCAACAGGACGAGGACGAGAGAGATAACACCGCCAAAAATCATGCCGCCCGCTCCAAATGGGTGATTCGCTCATAATACCTGAGCGAGTGATTGGCGAAAACGCCGTCTGTACAACCCAATCAGTTGGAATCGGTGTCGATCGCCTTGCAAACCGCGGAAATGAATCCGGCCCGTTCCTGGGGCATGGTTGTTCCTCTGGCTTCATAGACATGTCGTGTCAGGAAGAATCCGGTGAGCTTGAACGCCTGCGCAATCGCGTCCCGATCAGCGCGATATCCCGATCCGTGTTTGATGAATTCCGGCAATGGCAGCATTTTATCGGCCCAGGGTTTCCCGGCTTCCAGCGAGACCGCCTGACCCGATTTCGGCGAAACATAGACGAGATTTTCGTGCGAACCGGTAGCAGCGCAGCGCGACAATTCCAGGCCAAACCCGAGTTCATCGAGGATCAGCAGTTCGAAGTTCGCCAGCAGCTCTGCAGCGGCCTGTGGATCGTCGAGTTGCTCGACAATCAGTTTCGTTGCGTCGTAGAGTCCATCGTGCGGATCCCGCTCCGGCAACAGGCGCAAATGCGCGGCGAGCAGTTGCAGTCCATAGATCGCCACCGAAGAATCGAACAACCGCGCGGCGTTAAGTGCAACCGGCTCGGCCTGAAATGTGCCCAGATGTTCGTCGAGACGAGCCCGCCAGGTCAGATCCACCCGGTTGCCGGCTTGCAATACCGGTTGCATGCGACGCGATCGGCCGCCCCGCACCAATCCCAAATGCCGACCGTGGTGGGCGGTCATGGCTTCGAGGATGACGCTGGTCTCTCCGTGTCGGCGCGAGCCGAGGATTATGCCTTCATCCTGCCATTGCATCGCTGGAATGTCCGATGGCTAGAATCCTTTTGACCAGTTTACGGCCGATTCTGCGTTGCGATCGGCGAATCCGCCAGTCAGATATGCGAATAAACGGGCGGTTTTGTGCCGGTCTCCGTGCAGATTGTCATGACCGTAGCGCGATATGCGCTCTTGGCCATTGCTCGATCCTGTCATTGGTTCTCTCCGCAACAATTGCCGCAAAACGATCAAGGAAACGCTAGCTGGGATATTCAAGCCCGATCTCGCGATACCGTTCCGGATCGTTGCCCCAGTTTTCGCGCACCTTGACGAACAGGAAAAGGTGCACCGTTTGATCGAGGATTTCGCCGAGTTCGCGCCGTGCCGCCGCACCAATCGCCTTGATCGTCTCCCCCTTGTGACCGAGAACGATCTTTTTCTGGCTGTCGCGTTCAACATAGATCACCTGTTCAACCCGCACCGAACCATCCTTCTTTTCTTCCCATTTTTCGGTCTCGACATGGGATGCGTAAGGCAGTTCCTGATGCAGCCGCAGGGTCAGTTTCTCGCGCGTGATCTCTGCCGCCAGCTGCCGCATCGGCAGGTCTGATATCTGGTCTTCGGGGTAGTACCACGGGCCCTGCGGCAGCGTTTCGGCAATATAATCAAGCAGGTCGTCGCATCCCGATCCCTTGAGAGCGGAAATCATGAAGGTGCGGTCGAATGCGACGGTCTCGTTGGCGCTGGCTGACAGCGCCAGCAGCGTTTCAGGCTTCACCCTGTCGACCTTGTTGAGCACAAGAACTTTCGTTTTGTCGACATCTTTCAATCCCGTCAAAATGGCATCGGTGTCGCCGACGAGACCGCGCTCGGCGTCAATCAGCAACAAGACCAGGTCGGCGTCCTGCGCGCCGCCCCATGCCGAACGCACCATCGCCCGATCCAGTTGCCGCCGCGGCTTGAAGATGCCTGGTGTATCGACAAGCACGATCTGGGTTTTGTCCCGCGTGGCGATACCGCGCACCAGCGCCCGGGTCGTCTGGACCTTGTGCGTGACGATGGAAACCTTGGCGCCGACCAGCCGGTTGACCAGCGTTGATTTGCCGGCATTGGGCGCGCCGACCAATGCAACGAATCCCGAGCGCGTCATGTCGGCCCCATTGTCGCTCATTTACCGGCCACCTCGACCTTCCAGACGCCTTCGCGGATAAGAATGGCCTCGGCGGCGGCCCGTTCCGCCTCGCGTTTGGAACTGCCGCTTGCCTGCTCCGGGCTGAAGCCCTCTACCGTGGCCTTGACTGTGAATACGGGATCATGGTCGGGGCCACTTCGCCCTTCAATCTCGTAGAGCGGCGTTGCCTTTCCGGCCCGGTGAGCCCATTCCTGCAGCTCGGTCTTGGCATCGCGCCTATCGGCGTCCGTGAGATGGATTCGGCTGGCCCATTGCTGTGTGATGAATTTCCGCGCCGGCTCCATCCCGCCATCGAGATAGATAGCCGCTATCAGCGATTCCGCTACGTCGGCCCGCAGGTTCAAGCGCTTGCGGCCCTCGAGCGATTTAATTTCGATGCCTGTAATGACGAATTCGCCCAGCCCCAATTCTCTTGCGATTTCGGCACAGGTTTCGGCGTTGACCAGCTGGTTCAAACGCCGGGATAGTTCGCCTTCATCGGCGGTGGGAAATTCGGCGAACAATAAGTCGGCAATAACCAGCCCAAGTATCCGGTCGCCGAGAAACTCCAGCCGCTCATAGTTTCCGGTCACCGAACTGTCGGCGCTTGAATGGGTCAATGCCCGCATGAGCGTGTCGGTGGACGAAAACCGATGGCCGACAAGCTTGCCGATAGCTTGACCGGTCTCAGCCGGATCGGCCTTGCGTGGCATGTGTCCTCAATCCACCCAGTTGAACAGCCGGGAGGGGCGCGCCAATGACGGCCATTTCCAGATTTCGAGCGGACTGGCTCCGCCGGCTATCGAGAAGAAGATGATGTTGGCTCTGCCCACGAGGTGGTCTGCCGGAACCATACCGACATTAAATCGGCTGTCGGTTGAATTGTCCCGGTTGTCGCCCATCATGAAATAATGGCCAGCGGGGACATTGAACTCGCGGGTGTTGTCGCCAAGTGTGCCTTTGGTCAGGTCGAGCGTGTCGTAGGATACACCGTTCGGCAGAGTCTCGCGATAGACATCCACCGGTCCGATTTCCTCGGTGATATCCTCATCCGTAATCTGCCCGATCAATTCACGTTTGACCGGAACATTATTGATGTGCAGGAGGCCGTTCTTGACCTGAATGCGGTCGCCGGGAAGCCCGATCACCCGTTTGATATAGTCAACCGACGGATTGGGCGGAAACTTGAACACTGCCACGTCGCCCCGTTCGGGCTCACTTCCCCAAATCCGGCCGGAGAATAAATTCGGTGAAAACGGAAGCGCGTAGCGCGAGTAACCGTAGGCCCATTTTGTCACAAACAGGTAGTCACCCTCCAGCAAGGTCGGGCGCATCGAGCCGGATGGAATAGAAAATGGCTGGAACAAAACCGTGCGGATCACCAAAGCCAGCAGCACGGCCTGAATGATGACGCTGACTGTTTCGCCAAGTCCGCCGGATTTCTTAGCCTTCTTTTCTGCCACGCTCATAGTGTCCTCATTGTCACCCACCCGCGCCCTCATAACGGCTTCGGGCATCCACCGCAACGCAATTGCACGCGGCGCGATCACGATTAGGACGATGATTTAGGTGATTATTCGGCAGTAACCGTTTCGATGATCACAAAAGCCTGCGCCAACGGGAAATCATCGGTAATTGTCAGATGGATCAACGCCCGTTGGCCCGCTGGCGTCATTTCTTCCAACCGGGCAAGCGCGCCTGCGGTCAGTTCCATGGTCGGTTTTCCACCCGGCAGATTGACCACGCCCATATCGCGCCAGAAAACACCGCGCGACAATCCGGTTCCCAGCGCCTTCGAACAGGCTTCCTTGGCGGCGAATCGCTTGGCGTATGAAGCGGCGCGTTCCTTTCGCCGGTCCGATTTGGCTTTCTCGATTTCGGTGAAGACGCGGTTGGTGAACCGGTCGCCAAACCGTTCCAGCGATCGTTCAATCCGTCGAATGTCGATCAGATCACTGCCCAGGCCGATAATCATTGTCCAGCCGTAGCACCATTGATCGGCGGATTACCGAGTTTTTGCGCCTTGGCTCGGCGGCGGGCTCGCTCGGCAAGGCGTTTGCGGCGCTGCTCGCGAAATCCGATCGTTGCCGACCGGGTCACGACATAAAATAGCAGCGCGATGCCGATTCCGAGCGGAATCGATCCAACCGTCATCGGCTTCAGGATCGGGTCCCACAACTGCGAGAATTCAAGATGGCGCAACATCGCTCCCACCTTAAGTTCATCACCCGGAATGTGAGGATCGTGAATGATGAACCGCCCGATCTGAAGGGTTGCGCCCCAAATAAACGGAAACGTGATCGGATTGCCGATCGCGGTTCCGAACGCTGACGCGATGACGTTGCCGGCAATCAGCCAGGCGACAATCGCCGCAATAACAAAATGAAAACCGACGAAAGGTGTGAAAGAAGCGAACACGCCGGCAGCAACGCCGGCGGCAATGGCGTGCGGCGTCGCGGTCAGGCGCAAAACGCGTTTGGTAAAATATTGTGCGGATCGTCCAAACGAACGGCGAGGCCAAAGGGCGGTTCGAACCCTTTCCCAAAGATCAGCCGGTTTCCTACGCCTGAACAGCATGCAAAAATCCAAAAATGAGCCGGCGTGCGCGGCTTGGTTTCACACACGATAGCCCAACGTTCTTAAGCAAAGATTGGCGTTTTCCGCCAAGACTTTGATTATGCGTTTAAGGGTACGGCATGCAAGCCCGAAAGCGCGCCCTACAGATTTCTGCTACCGGGTTTAACCGGCGGAATTGCGGCAAGCTCCGGCGGCAGTTCGTCTGGTTCGTATGCGGGCACTTTATGTTCGGCCAGCGCGATCAGCGGCACACCGACATCCGCTTCACCGGCCGACCGGTCGACGATGCAGCAGGCGGCGAGGACGTCGGCTCCGATCTGCCGCAAACAATCCACGGTCTCGCGAATTGACAATCCGGTCGTGACGATATCTTCGACGATGACCACCTTTGCGCCCGGTTCGATATCGAATCGGCGCAGCTTGAATTCGCCTTTCTCGCGTTCAACCCAGATCGCTGGCACCTTTAGATGCCGCGATGTTTCGTATGCCGGGATGAGCCCGCCGACCGCCGGGCCGACGACATAATCAATTTGATCACCGATGTTTTCGCGGATCTTTGCGGCCAATGCCTTGCAAAGCGTTTCGGTTTTATCGGCATGCATGAACACCCGCGCTTTTTGAAGGAAGACGGGGCTCCGCAGGCCGGAGGTCAAGATAAAATGCCCCTCCAGCATCGCTCCGGCGTCCTTGAAGATCTGCAATACCTCGTCCTTGGTCATGGCACCCCCAAAATTGTCCTGTTTTCTCATCCGTTCACCCGCTTGACCTCGGATATGCCGCTGTCCTCGCGCAATTGCGAAATCAATCGATTGAGATGTTTCAGATCCCAGACCTCGAGATCAATCATCATTTCGGTGAAATCGGGCGCGGTGTTCAACATTGAAAGCATGTGGATGTTTGCGTCGTTGGCGGCAATCACCTGCGCGATCCTGGCCAGCGAACCGGGCTCGTTGATCGTGATCACAGAAATGCGCGCCGGAAATCGCTCCCGGGATTCGACGTCGATGTCCCAGCGTACATCGATCCAGCGTTCGGGTTGGTCGTCAAACGCAGTCAGTGCCGGCGACTGAATCGGGTAGATGGTTATTCCAGACCCTGGCTGAAGAATGCCGACTATCCGGTCGCCTGGTACCGCCCCCTCAGGTGCGAAACTCACCGGAAGATCGCCGCTGATTCCTCTGATCGGTACAGCCGCTTCGCTTTCGCCCGCATCCTTGCTCTTCTTGTTGCGGCGCGAACGGCGGCCGGGGATTTGAAACAACATCCCCGCGGCATTGCGCAGGTTGAACCAGCCGTCTTCCTTGCTCTTGACCGGCTGAGTGGTTCGCTCATCCTTGTGGTCGGGAAACACGGCCTTCAAAACGTCCGGAGAGGTCAATTCGCCGCGCCCGACTGCTGCCAATACGTCCTCGACATCCTTTATGGCGAGGCGATGCAGCACCGGTTTCAAGACATCGGGTTTGAATTCACGGCCGGCGCGCTCGAAGGCACGTTCAAGTATGCGGGCGCCCAGACCGGAATACTGTTTTCTGATCGCTGCTTTTGAAGCCCGGCGAATGGCTGATCGCGCTTTTCCCGTAACCACAACGGATTCCCACGCCGCCGGCGGTACCTGGTTGGCAGCACGCACGATCTCGACCTCATCCCCGTTTTTCAGCTCGGTCATCAAAGGCATGACGCGTCCGTTCACCTTGGCGCCGACGCAGCTGTCACCGACATCGGTGTGGACGGCATAGGCAAAGTCGATTGGCGTTGCGCCGCGGGGCAGGGCAATGAGCCTGCCCTTCGGGGTAAAGCAGAACACCTGGTCCTGAAATAGTTCCAGCTTGGTGTTTTCCAGAAACTCCTCGGGATTATCGCCCACCGACAATGCCTCGATTGTCTGTCGCAACCAGGCATAGGCATTGGTGTCTTTCGATACAGCGTGATCAGCGCCGTTGGCCGCACCGTTGGTGTCCTTGTAGATAGAGTGAGCGGCCACACCGTATTCGGCAATATCGTGCATCTCGCTTGTTCGAATTTGCAGTTCGATCCGCTGGCGTGATGGGCCGACAATCGTTGTGTGGATCGACTGGTAATCGTTCTGTTTCGGGGTGGAGATGTAGTCCTTGAACCGGCCTGGAACCATCGACCAGGTCGTGTGGATGGCATAGAGCGCCCGGTAGCAATCCTCCACGGTATCCACGATTGCCCTGAAACCGAATATGTCCGACAGTTGTTCGAAGGACAGCGCCTTGGCTTCCATTTTGCGAAAGACCGAAAACGGTTTCTTTCGCCGGCTTGTCACCGTGGCTTTGATCCCGTGGTCTTTCAGCAGGGCAATGAGCGCGTTCTCGATTTCCGCAATGACGTCCCTGTTTTGAACGAGAACCTCATCAAGCCGCTCTGTCACCGCATGGTAGGCGTCGGGATTGACGTGCATGAATGCAAGCTTTTCCAGCTCTTCGCGCATGTCCTGCATGCCCATGCGACCGGCCAGCGGCGCATAGATCTCCATTGTCTCTTCGGCAATGCGCCGTCTTTTGGCCAGCGGAACGTGATCCAGCGTGCGCATGTTGTGCAACCGGTCTGCAAGTTTGACCAAAAGCACGCGAACGTCCTGTGAAATCGCCAACAGCAGTTTTCGCAGATTTTCAGCCTGCTCGGCCTTCTTCGAAACAAGGTCGAGTTTCTTCAGTTTTGTCAGACCGTCGACCAGTTCGCCGATTTCACTGCCGAACATGTCATCGATTTCGGCCCGGGTGGCATCGGTGTCTTCAATCGTGTCGTGCAGCAGCGCAATGGCGATTGTCGCCTCATCAAGGTGCATGTCGGTTAAAATCGCCGCAACCTCGAGCGGGTGCGAAAAATAGGGATCGCCGGATGCCCGCTTCTGATGGCCATGTTTTTGCATGGCGTACACATATGCCTTGTTCAGCAGCGCCTCATTCACGTCGGGCTTGTAGCGCTGCACACGCTCGACAAGCTCGTATTGACGCATCATTGGCAGCACTCCGGTAGGCGGAATCAGAAAGGGCGCGCTGCACGAAATCGCAACACGCCCGATCAAATAACACGAATTCGGCAGTTGTTAAGCGGTTACAAGGGCCGACACCCAAATGCGGCCATTGTGGTTCACCTAAAAGTCGTCGCTTTTTTCCGGCGGGACCAGACCTTCGATGCCGGCAAGAAGTTCTTCTTCCGACATCCGGTCGAACGAAACGCTCTCAGGAGCGTCGGCAACTTCTTCCGTTGCGATTTCCGGTGCGGCTTCGATCAGTTCCTCAGCCTCGGGCTCATCGACTTCGACATGGCGCTGCAGTGAATGGATGAGATCTTCTTTCAGGTCACCCGGAGACAAGGTTTCATCAGCGATCTCCCGCAGCGCGACGACCGGGTTCTTGTCATTGTCCCGCTCCACCGTGATTTCGGCGCCTTGCGATATCTGGCGTGCCCTGTGGCCGGCCAGAAGCACCAGATCAAACCGGTTGTCGACCTTGTCGATGCAGTCTTCGACGGTTACGCGGGCCATAGTTTGCCCCTTTCATACCAACGTGTTTAGGAAATCGAGCGCGTCAATAACCTGATCGCACGATGAATACAAGCACCATAGTCGCGCTGATGGTCGGGTTCTTCTTAGGGTCATGACCCACTAATTGACGCGAAATGGCGCCCGATATGACAAGAAATGCAAGGAAAAGCTCGAAGAGCGGGGTTGTTTCCTCGCTCGGGAGCATTGACGAAGCAGTTCGCAGTCGTAGCGGTGCGTTCTGCGGATTGGGCAAATCTGCACGGCCTATCGCATCGCAAGCCATTGAAAACCAGACGGTTTCCTGCAGTCTTGCTCCTAGTATCCGCACAAAATTACTCCAACCATTTTATGTCAATTATTGAGTCATGACCCTGGCTGCTCATCGGGTTTGCTCCAAAAGGTTTCCCCGATCAAGTCGCTTCAAATCTTATGAACAAGGGTTGGAAAACGGTTTGCGGACCGCTATTTTTCATTTGCGCACACCGCAGTTGAACCGCTGCTGAAATTTTAAGGGTGCCGCAAGTTTTTGATTCAGGAATTTCGGTTGAGGAAGTTGCCGCATGTTTGATCCAAGAGAAAAGATCGCCTTGTTCATAGACGGGGCAAATCTCTATGCCGCCTCCAAGTCACTCAATTTCGACATAGATTACCGCAAGCTTTTGAAATCATTTCAGAATAAAGGGTATCTGCTGAGGGCGTACTATTACACCGCCCTTGTCGAGGATCAGGAGTATTCCTCGATTCGCCCGCTGATCGATTGGCTTGACTACAATGGCTACAAGGTGGTCACCAAGCCTGCCAAGGAGTTCACCGATGCTGCCGGCAGACGCAAGATCAAGGGCAACATGGATATCGAATTGGCAATCGATGCCATGGAACTGTCCGAAGTCGTAGACCATTATGTCATCTTCTCGGGTGACGGCGATTTCCGCACGCTTGTCGAGGCTTTGCAGCGCCGTGGCCGTAAAGTTTCCGTCGTATCGACGATGCAATCTCAACCGCCGATGATTTCTGACGACCTGCGCCGTCAAGCCGATCATTTCATAGATCTGTCATCGCTCAGAGGTGAAGTTGGCCGCGAACCGTCTGAACGCCCGCCGCGCCGTGAAGAGAGTGATGACGACGACTATAGCGAAGACGAAGGCTTTGACGGATAACCGCCTTGATTGAAGGAAATGCCGATCCGCAACACGATTGCGCGCTTTGCCCGCGACTGCATGATTTCATTGCCGGCTGGCGCGATCGCGAGCCCGACTGGTTCAACGGGCCGGTGCCGACATTCGTTTGTCCTTCGGGCAACGAAGCGGTCCGCTTCCTGATCGTGGGCCTTGCGCCGGGTTTGCGGGGAGCCAACCGCACAGGCCGTCCCTTTACGGGAGATTTCGCCGGCGATCTGCTCTATTCGACGCTTCGGCGGTTCGGATTTTCTACCGGGCAATTCGATGCACGGCCAGACGATGGGGTGGAGCTTGTCGACACTGCAATCACCAACGCCGTTCGCTGTGTTCCGCCCGAGAACAAACCGGTCGGCGCTGAAATCAACACCTGCCGCGGCTACCTGGTTGAGACCATCGGGCGTTTCGCAAATCTCGAAGCGATCCTGACGCTTGGCACAATTGCGCACCAGTCAACCGTTCGAGCGCTTGGATTGAAAGTGAAGGATTTCCCCTTCTCGCACGGCGGGATGCATAACGCGGGCAAGATCGATCTATATTCCAGTTACCATTGCTCGCGTTACAACACCAATACCGGACGCCTGACCGAGGCGATGTTTGTCGACATATTCGCGACCATATCTGGCAACCTGAACCGCCAATGCGTCTGAGCCAAACGACGCAAACAGATTGGCTGTCAGGCAAATATCGCGCTTGATAGTCGCGTTGCAGCGTCTTTCAACATGTCGACGTCGTTCACCGCCTCTTCCAGTGACAGACGTTGCGTCGGGCCGTGATAGGCCAAAGCCGCAAAAAAGCGACCCATCGGATCACGAACGGGAACCGCGATGGCCACCATGCCTTCCATGAACTCCTCGCGGTCGAGCGCGTAGCCCTGTTTTTCGATCATCGCCAGCTCCTTGCTCAGTTTGCCGGCGTCGTCGTGGGTGTTGGCGGTGAGCTTCTCCAGATACAGGCTTTCCACCATCGCTTTGCGGGCCGCGGGTTTCAAGCTGGCCAAAAATGTCTTTCCGCTTGCCGTGCAATGGAACGGTACATGCGATCCCACGGGCAGTTGAATTCGAAACGGCCAATCGGTTTCCACCCGGTCCATGTAGGTCATGCCGCGGTCGTCCGGGACAACGAAGTTGACGGTCTCGCGCACCTGTTTGGCGACCTCGACAAGGATTTGATGACGGGCGACGTGAAAACGCGAGGCAAACAGCACGCCGGAGGCGAGCATGCGCAACCGCCTGCTCGGCCTTAGTCTCTTGCCATCCGTATCTGGTATCAGAAATCCTTCCGTTGTCAGGGTGTTGCACAGCCTGTGCACAGTTTGCTTGGGCAAGCCCAACTCGCGGTTGATCTCGGTCGCCGTCATGGGACTGTCAGATTTGCCCAGCACTTCCAGAATACGCAAAGTGCGCAAATTGGTCGGTATCCGTCCGCCGTCTTCCATCTAGAGCCCCTTCGGCCAAATCAGAGATATGTGTGATTGAGAGACATCGGGCCTGCCAATCGGAAACCACCGCGGTCGGGCCGGTCTACTCCGGCCACCGCATATTTCGGCTCGATCATATTGCGATCTGATCGTCATGCCACTGCCTGATCCATTTAATATTCGCTCCGTCTAAATGGTTCTGAATTGGTCGAAAAGGCTCTGACCTTTGACCGTTCGAGGCGGCATGCGCGCACGAGGTGCCGATGGCACACAAATTCCTCTTGTGTCAAAACCACCATTGTGCTCTTATTGCATAAATGAGATAAAAAGTCTCATTTTTTGATATTTTGTTCAAGATTGATACGAAACGACGGCGCCGGACGGTTTCATTTATGCAGCAACAAGCATCTGGTCGTACCGCCTGGCTAGCCCGTTCCGTATCTCCGACACCCGGGAATTTCGGTCGGAAGAATAATCGCATGGTTCACGGAAGCGTTTGCCGGAGAGGGCGCTTGATATGATTCTGGAGAATATCGCATGAGTATGGCGGGTGCTCTCGATATCCTCCAGATCATATTTGCTGACATTATTCTGTCCGGCGACAATGCACTGATCATCGGCATGGCCGCCGCCGGTCTGTCTCCGGAACTGCGCAAGAAGGCGATTTTTCTCGGCATGGCGCTTGCCGCTTTGCTGCGTGTCATCTTTGCCATTGCGGCGACCTACCTGTTAGCGATACCGGGCATCTTGTTCTTCGGTGGTCTGCTTTTGTGCTGGGTCTGCTGGCGGTTTTATCAGGAACTCGCCGAACATGTGCCACAGGAAGCCGAGGCAACCCTGTCTGCGCCAGGCTATCAGGGTCCGCCCAGAAAACAGCTCTACGATGCACTGATCACGATCACCGTTGCCGATGTTTCGATGTCCATCGACAATGTCGTCGCCGTTGCCGCCATTGCGCGTGACAATACGGCGATGCTCATTTTCGGTCTCGCCTTGGCAATCGCATTCATGGCCTTTTTTGCGACTATGATCATGCATGTCATGACACGCTATCCGTGGCTCTCCTACGCGGGTTTGATCTTTCTCGTCTACCTGTCTTTGGACATGCTTTACGACGGTTGGCCGGAGGTCGCCCGAATGCTCAACGTGCCGGGGGCGTCAGCGCTATGACGCACCTCGGCTCAATGAATTCAGATGAAATCAGCGGGGGAGGATCCGCAACCTAGACATCTGATGACCTTGTTCCCTCATGTGGATCGCATAGCCGAACTCTTGCGGCCGAAACGGGGAGCTGAACTTTGAAAACAATCTCAAACCAGGGAGGAAGACCATGTCCATTCTTTCGAAACTAACCACAGGATTAGCGGCTGCCGCAGCTGGCGTTGTCGCCATGGCGTCGCTACCGGCGAATGCCGCTGAGGTGACCATTCGCGTTCAATCGGTCATTTCGGCAAAGGCAGACGAAGTGGTCATGCTGAAAAACTTTGCCGATGATGTTCTGGCATTGACCGCTGATGATCCGGTCAGGATTGAAGTTCTGCCGGCAGGTGCTGTTGTCGGTGTCAAGGAAACCTTGGACGCCGTTGACAAGGGCCTGATCGAAGGCGGTTTCGCCTGGACCCATTACTGGTCGGGCAAACATCCCGCTGCCATGCTGTTCGGTTCGCCGGTCGCTGGCGCCGGTGTCGGCATCGACAATATCGCCTTTTTGTCATGGTTCCAGTTCGGTGGCGGAAAAGAGCTTTACGACCAGTTGTGGACGGAGATGGGCGTCAATGTGAAGGGCTTCATGTTGCAGCCTGTCGGTCCGGAAGCGCTTGGTTGGTTCAAGGAGCCGATCAACTCCATGGACGATTTCCGCAAGTACCGTTTCCGTACACCTCCGGGCATTCCCGGTCAGACCTACAAGGATATCGGTGTTGCATCCGTTGCCATGGGCGGCGGCGATATCCTGCCGGCGCTGGAAAAAGGCACGATCGATGCAGCCGAATGGTGCTGCCCGAAGCCGGACAGCGTGTTCGGATTCCAGAAGGTCCTGAAGCACTACTATCTGCAGGGTCTCCATCAGGTTGTTGTCAACGCCGACCTCTACATCAACGGCGACGTCTACAATTCCATGACCGACCACCAGAAAAAAGCCATTGAGGTTGCGGCCAATGCATCGCTGGTCAAGGCGATGAGCTACCGCATCTATGAAAACGGCAAGGCCTTGAAAGATCTGACCGAAAACCATGGCGTCATCCTGCATGATACGCCGGCAGACTATTTCCCGGCCTACATGAATGCCGCCAAGGCTTCGCTTGAAAAGAACGCTGCAGAAAACGAGTTCTTTGCCAAAGTTTGGCAGTCGCAGAAGGATTTTGCGGCTCTTGCGGTACCATTCTGGGCTGGCGCACAGGCATCAAACGCCGCACTCGGCAAGGCGTTTGCCGACAGCGTAAAATAAGCTGAACTGACCTTTGCGGCGGGTATCGCTTGTGCCCGCCGCAGTTTTGCCAGAAGCTCTTCATTCGTGACGGCCGGCCGATCGCACCGGCCTTCACGCATAAAGAACAAGAACTCCGGGGGAGGAGCGGCACGATGGCTGATGAGGTCGATGTCGACAAGCTGGAAGTCGCGGACGAATTGATCGCGGAGCGGCGTGCCGAAGAACCAGGCCAAACGCCCGAAAACATGACGCCGTGGATGCGGCCGATAACCGCGTTCATCGATGTAATGAACCTTTGGGCCGGTCGTATTACCTGCCTCATGCTCGTCCCGATCATCTATGTGATGGTCCATGAAGTTGTCGCTCGCAAGATCTTCCTGGCGCCCACCGATTGGTCGTTCGAGGCAAGCCGCATGTTGGGCGGCGCCATGTTCATGGCCGGCGCCGGCTATGCGCTGATGCGTGGCGTACACATCAGGGCTGATTTTCTGTACCGCGGCTGGCAGCGCGACACCCAGGCGACCGTCGATGCGTTGCTTTATCTGGCTTTCTATTTTCCGGCGATGCTGTTCTTCTTCTGGGTATCGCTTGACTACACCTGGGATGCATGGGCGTCCTGGGAGCGCTCGATGGACACTGCCACCATGGCACCGCTGGCGCCGGCGCGCACCGCAATGCCTCTCGGGGCACTATTCCTTCTTTTGCAGGGTGTGGCGGAACTGTTCAGAGCCTTCACCGACATGGGCAAGAAGCGTGAGCGCGTCTTCCTGCGCCTCATGCCGGTCTACCTGATCGCGCTGGCCGCGATCTTCACGACCGCATTCTACCCGAACCTGTTTCCGCTGGGCGACTGGTGGGCGGCACTGGTCGGAACGACCGGCATATCGAGCATTTCACCGGAAGCGATCGGTCTCATCATGATCGCGGTGATGTTGTTCGCCATCTTTGTCGGATTCCCGATTTCGTTCACCCTGATCTTCCTTGCTTTCGTGTTCGGGGCATGGGGCTTTGGCGGGCGACTGGCGTTTTACCTGCAGACGCTGCAGTTCAACTCGGTCATGCTCGACGAACAGCTCGTCGCGGTACCGCTGTTTGTGTTCATGGGTATCATGATGGAGCAGGCGGGCCTGATGGAGCGCCTGTTCACGTCCGTTCAGTTGATGTTGTCGCGCACACGCGGCGCGCTTTATATCGCGGTTCTGTTTGTCTCCACCATCTTCGCCGCGGCGACCGGCATTGTCGGCGCGTCGGTCACGATCTTGGGTATCATGGCGGCCAAAACCATGAACAAATCGGGCTACGACGTTCGCGTTGCGGCCGGCACGATCACTGCCGGCGGCACGCTTGGCATCCTGATTCCACCTTCGATCATGCTGGTGGTGATGGGACCTGTCCTGGAAGTGCCGGTAACCGATCTGTTTGCCGCTGCCATCGTTCCAGGCATCATGCTGGCTTCGCTTTACATGATCTATGCGATCGGCCGCTGCATGATCAATCCGGAACTCGGTCCGATCCTGCCGCCGGAAGAGCAGCCGACAACGTCGCCTTACTATTTCCTGGAAGTGGTCACGGTGATGGGTTCGCTCATCATGCTTTGCTATCTCGGCGGCAAGGCGCTTCTTGGCGGCTTTGGCCTGTTCTTCGGTGATGCGCTTGTCGCAGCGCTGATCTGGGTCGGCCTGATGTACGTTGCCTTCAACTGGACACGTGCAAACAAACCCGGCGGCTTCTTCTATTCCGATCTCTGGTACGAGTTCTTCATGGGCCTCGTCCCGCCAACGGTGCTGGTTGCTTTCGCGCTGGTTCGATTCTGCTCGGCTGGGCAACGCCGGCCGAAGCCGCAGCCTGCGGAGCATTCGGGGGCGATCGTGCTGTCGCTGGCCTATCGCAAGCTGACCTTGCCGGGCTTTTACGATGCGCTGATCAAGACGCTCGAAATCAGCGTGTTGATCATGTTCCTCGTCGCGGCGTCCAATTTCTTCGGTGCGGTCTTTTCACGCCTCGGCAACACCATTGATGCTAACCGAACTGCTGCTGTCCTGGGAGATGTCGGTGACCATGGTGCTGATCGTGGTCATGGCGCTGATCTTCCTGCTCGGCTGGCCGCTCGAGTGGGTGCCGATCGTGCTGATCATCGTGCCCATTCTCATCCCGCTTTTGACCGAGCTGGACGTCAATCTGCTTTGGTTCGGCATTCTTGTCGCCGTCAATCTGCAGACCGCCTGGCTCAGTCCGCCGGTGGCCCTGTCAGCCTACTTCCTCAAGGGTGTCGTGCCTGAGTGGGATTTGAAGGATATCTATTTCGGCATGATGCAGTTCATGGGCATTCAGCTCATAGGCCTGATCCTGATCTTCCTGTTCCCGCAGATCGTGCTCTGGCTTCCGAGCTACATTTACGGGAACTGACCGAATAAGCCGATTGTCACCGGGTTCTTCGGGCGCAGCTGGAAGAGCCGCAACAGCAATGTCTTAGCGCTGCTTTCCGCCGGCGCTGATACCGATCGCCGCCAGGATCACCAGGCCGGTTGTCAGGTCGCGATAAAACGGGTCGGCATTGAGGATATTGAAGCCGTTGTTGATCAGCGCGAGCAGCAATACGCCAGCGATGCTGCGCCAGACCGCGCCGACGACCGGCCATAGATGCTGGTACCTCCGAGGATGACGGCCGCAATGGCTTGCCAGCTCCATGCCTGTTCCGGCTGATGCCTGCCCCATCGAGACCCGCGAGACCGCGATGGCCGAGGCCAGTCCTGCTGCAAGGCCGGCAAGCGCGAATGTGGCAATCTTGATTCGGTTGGTGCGAATTCCCGACAGGATTGCCGCTTCCTCATTGCCGCCCACCGAAAACACTTTGCGACCGAATACGGTGCGGTTGAGCGCGAATGTCAGGATGGCGGCAAAGGCGACCATGACCCATATGGCAATGAAGACGCCGCCAATTCTGTCGCGTCCAAGCCAGGTGAATTCGGCCATCCTGACGGGTATCAGCCGGCCATCCGAAATGACGATGGCAATGCCCTTGAATATGAGACTGGTGGCAATCGTGGCAAGAAACGAATGGACCTTGAGTGTCGTGATCACCAATCCGTTGACCGTGCCGAGCGCCAGGCCGATTACCGGTGCGAGCATCAGACCGACATAGGGATCGACATGCAGCGCCAATCCAGGCCGAACACACAGCTCCCATGGCAAAGATCGAGCCGACAGACAGATCGAAACCACCGGCGATGATCACCAGTGTCATGGCTGAAGCCATGATCGCCAGCGGGGGCATTCTGATTGAGAATATTCAGAAGATTGCGAAAGGTGAAAAAGC
The DNA here is from genome assembly GCA_963669285.2 of Rhizobiaceae bacterium. Classification (GTDB taxonomy): domain Bacteria; phylum Pseudomonadota; class Alphaproteobacteria; order Rhizobiales; family Rhizobiaceae; genus JAWKWH01. The sequence continues at coordinate 42,652 of CAXXSI010000030.1, forward strand.
TGTCCGACATAACACCAAGCGTGATGATCAGCACGGCGATCATGATCAGCATCGGCGTAGTTTTGCAAGAACCGCAGAATGGCAAATCTAGTCATGCTGTCCAACCGTCATGTTTTCGCTTTGGTGGTGGAAAAGGGGCGGACAAAACCGAAGCTTCATCATTGTCGGAAGGGTCGATTTCCTCGACGACTGATCCCTTGTCTACAAGATAGGCACGATGGGCGAGGCCCAGCACTTCTTCGATCTCGCTTGAAATAAGTAGAACTGCCGTGCCGGCTACCGCCAGCTCGGCGATGGCCTCGTGAATTCGTTGGCCGGGCACCGACATCGACGCCACGGCTTGGCTCGTCGAGAATGACGATGCGCGGATGCTCCATCAACCATTTACCGATCAGAACTTTTTGCTGGTTGCCGCCGGAGTAGTTTGCAACATCGCCATCGAGCATCGCAGGGCGTACCTGAAAATAGTCGATCAATTCGCGCGCCCGGCTTTTTTCGCGGCTGCTGATCACGATTCCGGCTGAGGAAAAGTGCTTCAGGTGCGGCAGAGACATGTTGGCCCGCACCGGCATGGTCATCACCAGACCCTGTTTGCGCCGGTCTTCGGGCACCATGACCAGCCCGTGCCCGGTCGATTTTGACAGACTGCGATCGGTGTACGGGGTACCGTCCAGACTTAGCTCGCCCTCACTTGCCGCGTCGGCGCCGATGATCGCACGAGCAATTTCACTGCGACCCGCTACCGACAAGGCCGATCAGACCAACGATTTCGCCCTCGTGAACTTTCAGTGTGGCGTTCTTGACGCCGTGTTTGTTTTTGATGCCCTTGGCCTCAAGCAGGACAGGTCTTCCAGCCGAGAATTCCTTTTGCGGAAATGGTGTCTCCGTCTTGCCGCCGCCCAACATCGCGGCAACCAGGTCCGCTTTGGTGACGTCGGCAGTCTCAACCGTTCTGACATGGTCTCCGTCACGCAGGACGGTAATCCGGTCGGTAACGCTCAAAATGTCGTCGAGGAAGTGCGACACATAGATCACCGTGCGGCCTTCGCCGCGGAGCTTCTTCATCGATTCATGCAATTGCTCGACCTCGCTCTTGGAAAGCGAGGAGGTCGGCTCGTCCATGACGATGACCCGTGCATCGCGGGCCAATGCCCGCAGGATTTCGATTTTCTGTTGATCGGCGATTGACAGGTCAGCGACGACTGCATGCGGATCGAGCGCAAAACCGCTTGCCTCCATCAGGTCTTCCAGGCGTTGCGCCTCGGTCGCCCTTAGGACACCCCAATGGTGGTCCTCGATGCCAAGAAACACGTTTTGTGCAACCGTCAATGCGGGAACAAGTTGCAGTTCCTGATGCATGATGGCGATACCGTTGGCCAACGCCGTGTGGGAGTCCCCAGCCGGAAACATGCCGGCCAAACACTTCCAGCTGCCCCTCGGTCGCTGTGTAGTAGCCGCCGAGAACTTTGCCGAGTGTCGATTTGCCGGCGCCGTTTTCACCAACGAGCCCGTGGATTTCGCCAGGCAGAATGTCGAGCGTCACATCGCGCAGAACCGAGATGCCGGAAAAGGAAACGCCGATACTTTTCGCGCGAATGGATGGGATGTCAGTGTTGCCGGAAATCATGACCCGCCGCGTCAAACCCTCGGCTTGGAAGCCGCCTCGTCCACGATCATATCATCTCCGACGCGAACGCCATATGCCTTCCAGGCACCATCGCGTGAAACATAGCCCATTTGAACGTCGCGAAGCACCTCCTCGTATGGTCCTCGCCAGAGGCTCGCCGTTGCCGCCGACCGCCGCCGGTCATGGTTTCAACCACCGTGTTGGCCCGCGAATTCGCGCGCCCGCATCTTCAGCAGGTTTTCCGTTGAACCGTCGGGGAAGGTGATTTCAATTTGCGGCCCGGCGCCATCATTGCCGCCATTCAAGCCACCAGGCCGGCGTTCTGGACCGTTCAAACCACAATGCCGCTATAGCATACTTCAAGTGTCCGGTAGCGGCGCACCACGCCACAGCCTCCGCGATACCGGCCGGGACCGCCGGAATCGGGACGGATTGAAAACTCCTCCAGTCGAACCGGAAACTTGGTCCTCCATCACCTCTGCCGGAATGTTCCGAAAACCGCCATTGACCAGATTGATCAGCGCGCTCTCGCCGTCGCCGTCGGCGCGTCCGCCCCAGCCACCGGCGGTGGGTTCGATGGAGATCCACTGGCCGCGCTTGGGGTCGACGGAGAAGAACCCTGCAACCATCGAATCGCCGTAATGGGCAGCGGTGGAGCGCTCAGGCATGGCTTCCGACAGACAGGAAATGAACAAATCAGCCAACAGACCAAGGCCGGTAAAATACCATTCGCAGGCGGCCGGCTCCTTTGCGTTGAACATGCATTCGTCCGGCCATCTTGACGGTCATCGTCTCAAAAGACCCGCCGGTGATCGCCCGGTCAGGACTGATCATTGTCTTGTAGGCCAGTCTCAGCAGCGATTCCGTCTGGCTCGCACCGCAATTGACCGAGCCGGCAACCGGACCGGACGTGCCGGTCAGATCGACCGTCAGTGCGTCGCCTTCGATCGTCAGCTTCAGCGCAACCTTGACCGGTTCATCGCCAAAACCGTCATTGTCGAGATATCCTTCGCGCGACCATGTGCCCGTCCTTGATCGCCGATATCGCGTCGCGATCAAGCCGCCGCGCTTGCTCGAATATGTTCTGACAGGCCGAACGGTAGGTGTCTGCCCCCGATACGTTCGAGCAACTGCGACAAGCGCCGTTCTCCCGTTCGGATCGCCGCAATCTGAGCGCCCAGATCGCCTATCGTGGCATCGGGCAGACGGGTGTTCAGCCGGAGGTGATCATACCATTCGCGAATCTGCTTGCCGGCCCTGATGATCCGTGTCGGACCGAGCCGGAGACCTTCCTGATAGATATTCGTCGATCCCATGGTCCGAACCCGGATCGATGGCGCCGATGTCGTTCCAGTGGGCGCGGGCCGCACCAAAGCCTATCAATTCTCACTTCAAAGAATATCGGCCCGACGGCGGTGACATCATGCAGGTGCGTGCCCTGCATGTAGCTGTCATTCATGATGAAGATATCGCCTTCGCCGATATCGTCGCCGTAATAGTCTTTCACATAGCGCACACAGACATCGATGGCGCCAATGAACAATGGCACCCCGGTGGACTGGCCGAGCATGTTGCCGTGCTCGTCCATCAATGCAACGGCACTGTCTTTGCCCTCGTAGATGATCGCCGAATGTGCGGAGCGCCATAGCGAAGCGTTCATGTCCTCGGCACAGGAGATGACAAAAATTGCGGACGACCTCGGTCGTAATGGGATCGGCTGTCTTGCTCATCTTCATCCCTCCCTTTTTGTCAATGAAAGGTGACCGCCATCCATGAGGGCAGCCTGCCAACCGGGTGGAACGAGCGTCGTCGCGGTCCCCTCCTCGATGATCGCCGGGCCCTCGACCCTGTCACCGGCGCTGATGGCGTTGCGATCGAGGATCGCCGTATTGTGTGTCGATCCGGCAAAGAACACGTCCGCGTTCCCGCGGCGGTTTGGCCGTTTCGGCAGCCGGCGGAGCGCTTTGCGGACGGGTAAGATGCCCCAATGCCGCCACTCGGATATTAGCCATCTCGACCCGGTTTTCCGGACTTGAGTGGCCATACTGGCGCTCATAGGCTTCGTCGAAGGTTTTGCGCACCGCATCCATGTCGATCGGCCCCTCCGGCAGTGGAATGGTCAGCACATATTCCTGCCCGTAGTAGCGGAAATCGACTGCCCGTTCGAAACCGACCGCGTCTTCGGAGATTCCCTCCGCAACCAGATAGTCGCGCCCCCTGTCCTGCAGCGCATTGAAAGACGTTTCGAGCGTCTCCACGTCCATCAGGTCCCAGAAACTGTAAAGTGTTTTCCTTGAAGTCGTGGCGAACATCGGTCTGCAGCATGCCCCAGGCCGAGAACGCTCCCGGGTGAACGGGAACAATGACTTCCTTGATCTGCAGTTCCTCCGCCAATGCCGCCGCCTGCGCCGGTCCGGCACCGCCGAATGCGACCAGCGAGAAGTCGCGCGGATCAATGCCGCGCTGAAACGGTTATCGTGCGGATCGCATCCGCCATTTTGGCATTGACGATATCAACTACCCCTTGCGCCATTTCTTCCGCGGACATGTCGAAAACTGCGGCCCATCTCGCTGAGTACGCCAGCTGCCGCAGCGCGATCGAGTGTCATCTCGCCGCCGGAGAAATTTGCGCCGTCCAGTCGTCCCAAAACGAGGTTGGCATCGGAAACGGTTGGCTCGGTTCCACCGAGACCATAGCATACCGGTCCCGGATTCGATCCGGCCGACTGCGGTCCAACCCGCATGGCGCCGGCTTCTTCCCAGGCGATGGAACCGCCCGCCGGCCCCGATAACGTGTATGTCCGACGACCGACATCTGGACGGGAAGACCTTCCAGCTTGGTTTCGTTCGAGCCGGACGGCAGACCGTCGATAATCAGGCTGGCGTCGAAAGACGTGCCGCCCATGTCGACACATATAAGGTTGGGCCGCCCGGTAGCCGCCGAGAGCGCCTTGCCGCCGATGGCGCCGCCGACCGGCCCGGACAAACAATGTCTGCAGCGGCGACTGGCTTGCCGAAGCCGCGCTCATGACGCCGCCGTTCGATTCCATTACATGAAGCCCCTGTCCGGCCGGAAGCCGGTCCTTCAGTTCGCCAACCAGCGTTTCCAGGTATTTCCGCACTACGGGCGCAAGATAGCTGTCCATGACGGTCGTCGATGTACGTTCGAACTCACGCCATTCGGGAGAAACCTGATGCGAAAGGGCGATGGCGACATCGGGCAGGCGTTCCGACAGATATGCCGCCGCCTTCAGTTCGTGTTCGGGATTTTTGAACGAAAACAGGAAGCAGATTGCGATCGCTTCATAGTTCTCGCGCTTTACCGCCTCGACCAGAATATCCAGATCTTCCAGGGACAATGGCTCGACGATTTCGCCATCACTGGCGATGCGCTCCCTAGCCGTGAACGTGTGCTCCAGCGAGGCCAGCGGCACCGGCTTGTTCCAGCGAATTGAGAATATACTCGCCACGATCATTGCCCCTGGATCGTATAGATGTCACGGAAGTTCTGCGTCGTCAGCAACGCGACCTTCGCACCGCGCCGCGTTAGAAGCGCATTCAGGCCGACCGTGGTTCCATGGACGAAAAAGTCGATTTTGGCGTCCTTGTCGATGACCGCCTCGATCCCTTTCAAAACGGCCAGTGCCGGATTTTCGGGCGTCGAGAGCACCTTGAATGCGGCCGCACGAACCACTCTGGCTGTCCTGATATTACGATATCCGTGAACGTACCGCCGATATCCGCGGACACGCGATAGTTATTAGCCACAACTGCCACCTTGGGAAATTGGAGATGAACCGGGGTCGCTAGACCCCGGTATTGGTGTCTACTGAGCCCATTTCGCCCTTGAAGTCGGGGTTGGCGTCGAGCACGTCCTTATCGATCATTGCCTCCAGCGGGCCGGCGGTGTCCATGTTAATAATTTGGGTCACCGGTTTGCCTTCGATGGCGTTCACGATCTGCTCGGCCGCCATTGCGCCCATCGTCTTGGGAAAATACGCAAGGGTCGCGTCCCAACGGCCTTCGCGAATCGCATCGATTGCGATCGAGGCGGCGCCACCTCCGGTCAGATAAAGATCGGCAACCGTGTATCCCTGCTGCTTCCAGCGCGATTTCGGCGCCGACAAGATGCTGGTCGGCATTTGACAGAATCACGTGAACATCCTTAGCGGCCTGCAAGATATCGGTCATCGCCGTCAGGGATTTGTCGGGATCGTACCAGCCCTCGCCAACGGCCAGAACCTTGATGTTACCCATGCTCGGCGAGAACCTTCTGGAAAGTCTCAAGCCGCAGATTGTCGAACGGGAAGATTTTCGCGCCGATCAATATGACGACGTTGCAGGGGTTCCGGCCTTCACATTCTTTGACCACCGCGTTCGCCTGGAAGGTCGCCCCCGTCGACGGGCGGTGAGGCGACCGTGGACGTAATGCCCTCGATCTGGGGCTCGAGCGTGGTCAGATCCGGACCCACCGGAAAGAGAAACCGTTGCGATGGGTGTGCCCGCCGCGATGACCTGTTCAAACGCGCCCGCGATGCCAACCGTATCGTTCGGTGCAACTATGAAGCCGGCGAAGTTACCGCTCGCCAGCACATCCTCGATCTGACTGTATTGATGGGCCGGATCGAACTTGCCGTCGAATATCGCTGCCTCATAACCAAGTTCCTTGGCCATTTCTCTTCCACGCCCACATATGTCGCCTGGTTGAAAGCCGTTTTGAGACGCCGCCGCAAAGAAGGCGATTTTTTTGGATTGTGCGTGAACGGCCGGAGCCAAAGCCAGCGCCAACCCGGCGCCGATTGCCAGTATTTTTAGAGCCCGAAGCATCAGTTTCCTCCCTGTCGCTTGTCTTGTGCCGCGAGTTATTATACGATAATGCAAACTTTATACAAGAGGTGATTTGGGGGAGAGAATTTGAACGAGAAATCGAATTCCCAGCACCCGGCGTGGCGCGCTCCAGGTTTACGACGCATTGCGTGAGGACATTCTCTGGCTGCGTATTAAGCCCGGATCAGCTCTCGATGAAGTCGGCTTGGCAACCCGTTTCAAGGTCTCGCGCACGCCGGTGCGCGAAGCGCTGCTGCTGCTTTCCGGAGAAGGATTCGTCCAGTTTCTTCCAAATCGTACAACCATCGTCGCGCCGATGCTGCTGAACAACACACGGCGACTACCTCGACATGCTGTTGATATTGTCGCGCGGCGCCGCGCGCTCCGCAGCCAAAAGCGCTAAAGCCGACAGTGAGGTGATGGGCAGGCATCTAAACGCCTGCAGCACCGCGATCGAGGCTGGTGACCACAACGCCGCACTGCAAGCGGGACAACAGCTTTCGCCGATATCTGGCCGGGCTGACCGGCAACATGTTCCAGATCAAGTACTTCGATCAGGTCTTGGATGGTGGCGTTCGCTCAAAGATACTGCATTACTTCCCGACAGCGACACTGGACGAGCTCAGGCAGGCAATTGCCAGGCTCTCAAGCCTGGCGGAGGCTGTGATGAAGGGCGATGCCGATCTCAGCGACAAAATCATGACCGAGATCATCCATGCGGAGTTCGCAATCGTCGTGCGCTCGCTGCAGCCGAAATTCGCCGACGATATGGAACTGACCGGTCATCCGATCGATCTGGAGGCGCTCAAATGAATGACGTTCATTCGCAGCGACGGAAGCGATTGATCGAGATCCTCAAGGCAGGGGATCTAGATGCCGCCGCCTTCGTTCCGGGTTCCAATTTCGTTTACCTGACCGGATTGGATTTTCATCTGATGGAGCGTCCCACGCTGCTGTTTGTCACGGCGTCCGGTGAGATTCTGGCAATCATGCCCGAACTGGAGCGGCTGAAATGGTCGCAAGTTTTCCCGGATGCCAGGACCTTCTATTGGCAGGACGCAACGGGGTATGAGGAAGCTTTCCAACAAGCTGCTGCCGCCGTGGGAGAAATAAGGGTCGGCATAGAAGGTGGTCGTATGCGCGCATTTGAAGCTGACGCGCTACGCCTGCAAATGGGCCAGGGCGGCGTCATCGACGCCGGCGTCCATTTGGCCGGTTTGCGGCTCTCCAAAAGCCCGGAAGAAATCGCCGTCACGGAAAGGGCAATCCAGATCAGTGAAATTGCGCTTGGCGAAACGATCGAACAGATCACATCCGGAATGACGGAACGCGAGATCGCCGGCTTCCTGAAAATGCGTATGCTGGCAAATGGCGCCGATGGGCCGGCCTTTGACCCGATCGTTCTGGCAGGCGGAAATTCCGCCAACCCGCATGGCGTTCCAGGCGACGTTCCAGTCAACGCCGGTGATCCATTGCTGATCGATTTCGGCGCACAACTGGACGGCTACAATGCCGATATCACCCGAACGTTCTTCTGCGGCCATGCCGCCGAAGAGCACGCACAAATCTACGAGACCGTACTGGCGGCAAATACCAAGGGACGTGTGGTCGCTGCACCCGATCTGACGGCACACGATCTTGATGAAGCAGTGACCGGAGTTCTGGCCAGTTCGCCATTTGCAGAACTGATCGTTCACAAGACCGGGCACGGGCTCGGGCTTGATGTGCACGAGGCGCCGCAGGTGATGAGCGGCAACCATGAACAACTCGTCGAAGGCGCATTGATCACCGTGGAACCGGGGCTTTATCGACCTGGCGAGATCGGCGTGCGTATCGAAGATGATGTCTTGATAGAGGCGGGCGGTTGCCGGTCACTCACGTCATTTCCGCGCGCCCTGAGCGTCGTCGGTGAGTGACATGGCCAGCTTCGCGCACTTCATTGAGGTAGCGGAAAACGGTTCGTCGGACGACATATTCGAACAACTCGACCGCTTGGCGCAAGCTGAAGCCGGCGCGATCATATTCACCTGTTCGACGTTTGATCCTGCCACGCGCCGCGCCAAACGGGTCTATACCAACCACCCCAAACACTATCCGCTGTCGGGACTGAAAGACATAAGGCCGGGACCCTGGACGGAACAGGTTCTCGACGGCGGTGAGACATTCGTCGCCAATACAATCGGCGACATTGCAGAGGTGTTTCCCGATCACGAGACGATCGCCAGCCTTGGATGCGGCTCCGTCGTCAATGTGCCCATCAAATTGGCGAGTTCAATTTTGGGCACAATCAACCTGCTCGACAAGCCCGGTCACTACACCGCCGAACGTGTTGATCGGATTTTAGATCTGAAACCGGCCGCAACGATCGCATTTGCGGCATTGCGAGCTCCTGGCGGACCCTAATCCTTATTTGTGGTTTCGCGACGTTGAATTGCCGATTATCAAAATTCGATGATAGACCGCATGCCTTTGCCCGATTTCATTGCAGCAAATCCATCGTTCACTTCCCCCAGCGAGATACGGTCCGATATCCAGTCATCCAAGTGAAGGCGACCTTGGAGATAGAGTTCTATCAAGCGTGGCATGTCGGTTCGGAAGCTTCCGCCACCCATCATTGAGCCCTGTAGGCGGCGCTCGAAAAGTAGATCGAAGCCGTGAACTTCGATATTCAACCCGTAAGGGACCATGCCGACAATTGTCGCTACTCCACCTCGTGCCGTCATTCTAAATGCTTGCTCGGCAGTCGCCTTTAGACCGAGGCACTCGACAGCATGATGGACACCACCACTTGTCATATCGAGCACACGTTCTACTGGGTCGCCATCTGCCGGATTCACAATATCGGTGGCGCCGAGTTTGGTTGCGAGTTGGAGTTTGGCAGGATTTGTGTCAATGGCGATAACCCGCCCGGCACCGGCTATCCACGCGCCGTTTACGGCCGCCATGCCCACGCCTCCGCAACCGATGATCGCGACTGTCTCGCCCGGCATGACAGCCGCCGTCGTAGCGACTGCTCCAAATCCGGCGAGAACACCACAACCAATCAATGCCGCGCGATCAAGCGGCATATCATCTCGGATTTTCGCCAATGCGTTCTCATGCACCAGCATTTGTTCGGCAAACGAAGACAGATTCATGAAACTGTGGAGTTGGTTTGTTTTCTCCCATTCAAGGCGTCGTGCCACGCCGGGCGGAAGCTTCACCTCTGTATTCGAGCAAATTCCAGGTCTGCCGGACAAGCACATTTCGCAAGTTCCACAAAACACCGCAAGGCAGGTGATGACGTGATCTCCCGGTTTGACGTATGTGACTTCGGGGCCAACGGCTTCGACAATGCCGGCTGCTTCGTGGCCGGGTACGAGTGGCATTGGATGAGGATACAGGCCTTCGATGAAGTGCAAGTCCGAGTGGCAAAGACCGGCGAAGGACGTCTTAACGAGGACTTCGCGGGAAGTAGGATTGCGGGTCGAAATTTCTTCAACAACCAGCGGAGTATTCGGCTCGTAGAGTACGGCAGCTTTCATGAATTTCCTCCCTGCTGGATCAGTATTTGTTGGCTAGAGGTATGTTATCAATTCAGTGGTACCTCACTTTACCGCAACAACAACACGGCGAATGCAAAGGAAATATGCTCCCTTTTTTCAATACCCATGGCGGATTGTCGGTTTGTACTGATCGGTTTTCGATAAGTGTGATGTTGGCAGGGTACCACAATACGCTTGCGATTGCTGCTTGCGTGAGCCCGAATGTCTTGCTTGGGCCATGAGCGACGAAATTGTCGAGAGTGTAGCGTTCAATTTGCGACAACAAAACAATAACTGAAAAGGCTTTAAAGCGGTCATCGGACAAAAATAAATACAGATTGCGCCTGACGTGCGCGTCCGAAGTAGGTCGAGCGGTACCGGCCCAGCGACTGGCTTCCCGGCAACTTTCAATCAGACCGGTATTGCTGAATGGCAAACTGGACACATCTTTGTATGATTGATCGAGATCGCCATTTGTGAACGGGAGTCGATATGATGTTGAAAAAGGCTCTTCATAAGCATGCCATTCCATTTGTCGTCGCTTCGCTTGGCATTGCACTTGCGACAGTTCCAGCTTTAGCCGACCAGATAGATGGCGATTGGTGCAACGCCGAAGGTGAGAATCTGCGCATTGATGGACCAGCGATCAAAACACCGGGCGGTGTATCAATGACCGGAGAGTATGACCGCCATCACTTTTCCTACGTTTCGCCGCCTGGCGAAAAACACGCCGGAGAGACGCTGAACATGACCCAGCATTCCGACGAACTGATGACTATGAGGCTGCCCGATGGCAGTTATGTTTCCTGGCGCCGTTGCGAGGTCATCAGCTAGGGTTCTGATCCCGCCGTTCAAGCCTTGCCGCCGCTGTCCCGGCAGGCCGGCCCTCTTCACTGGCTTTTGACGGGGTTCGACAATGCCGGCGATGGTCGCCGTCACAGTGCAGCAGAAAGCCTGATCTGGCTTTCGGTTTCCGCCACGCCGGGCAGGGCGCGGATCTGGTCAAGAATGCGATCCAGCCGTTTGAGCGATGAGGTGCGTATTTCGACGACGATGTCGAAATTGCCGCTGAGCGTGTGAATATCCGAGATCGCGTCGATACGGCGCAGATGCGCCAGCGTTATCCGCCCTTCGTCCGCCGTGAGCTTGATCAGCGTAAACGCGCTGATTTGATGATCGTCCTCAGACTGACCAAGCTCGATCGTAAACCGGTGGATGACCTTGGTATGAACCAGTTTGTCGATCCGGTTTTGGACCGTCCCGCGCGAAACACCGAGCATGCCTGCCAGTTCCGTCACCGATGCGCGTGCATCCTTGGTCAGAAGGTGCAGCAGCCTGTTGTCGAGTTCATCCACCGATGGCTTCCTCTTGTGGTACGTATCTGGCAAATTGCTAATAATCTAACGAATTGCAAGAATAATTGCTATTTTGATTGGCGTCAAATCATGGTGGCATTGGAGGTTCAGGCCTGATCAAAATGCAGTGGAGGGAGTTCTGCCATGCCTTCAAGTGACAACGCCAACGCCTATTCAGAGATTCTTGCCGACTGTGATCTGAAGCCGGAGGAGATCAACGGCGGAGACCTGGTGGTGCGCACGCCGGTTGACGGCAGCCGGATCGCCAGCCTGGCAACCCACTCGATTGACGATGCCGATCAGCGGATCGCGGCAGCGGTCGCCGCGTTCAAGGCGTGGCGGATGGTTCCGGCACCCCGCCGGGGAGAGCTGGTGCGTTTGCTGGGCGATGAGCTACGCGGCGCAAAGGAGAATTTAGGCAAGCTGGTCACCCTGGAATGCGGCAAGATCCTGCAGGAAGGGTTGGGCGAAGTGCAGGAGATGATCGACATTTGCGACTTCGCCGTCGGCCTCAGCCGTCAGCTTTATGGCCTGACCATTGCCTCGGAACGTCCCGGCCATGCCATGCGCGAATCATGGCATCCGATGGGACCTTGCGGCGTGATTACCGCGTTTAACTTTCCGGTCGCGCCATGGTGCTGGAACGCCGCGTTGGCTTTGGTTTGCGGTGATCCGGTCATTTGGAAACCGTCTGAGAAAACCCCGCTGACGGCTATGGCCGTGCAGAAGATTTGCGAGCGCGCCATGGCGAGGTTCGGCAGCGACGCGCCGACCGGCCTGATCCAGATTCTGATCGGCGAACGTGAGTTGGGCGAAGCCCTGACCACCTCAAGGGACGTCGCGATCATTTCGGCCACCGGCTCGGTACCGATGGGCCGTGCCGTGGCGGGCAAGATGGCCGATCGCCTCGGCCGCTCCATTCTGGAACTGGGCGGAAACAACGCGATGATCGTCGCACCCTCCGCGGATCTGGAAATGGCGCTGCGCGCAATCGTCTTCTCGGCGGTCGGTACTGCCGGTCAGCGCTGCACAACCCTGCGACGCCTGATCGTCCATGAGGATGTCTACGATCTGCTCATCCCGCGGCTGATCAAGGCCTATGAAGGCTTGCCGATTGGCGATCCGCTCGATGCGGGAACGCTGGTCGGTCCCCTGATTGATCCTGCCGCCAAGAGTGCGATGGAGCGTGCGCTGGAACAGGCGATCTCGGAAGGCGCCGAAGTACACGGCGGAAAACAGGCACTGACGCAACAATATCCAAATGCGGCCTACGTCCAACCCGCCATCGTGGAAATGCCGGCGCAAAGCGCGATCATGCATCATGAGACCTTCGCGCCCATTCTCTATGTGGTGAAATACCGTGAACTGGAAGACGCCATCGAAATGCAGAACGCGGTGCCCCAGGGTCTCAGCTCCTGCATATTCTCGACCGACCTGCGTGAAACCGAACTGTTTCTCTCCGCTGCCGGTTCCGATTGCGGCATCGCCAACGTCAACATAGGCCCGTCGGGCGCCGAGATCGGCGGTGCGTTCGGCGGAGAAAAGGATACCGGCGGCGGCCGCGAAAGCGGTTCGGATGCCTGGAAGGGCTATATGCGGCGCCAGACCTGCACGACGAACTACTCGCGCGAACTGCCGCTTGCGCAGGGCATCAGGTTCGACATCTGAGGAAATGACCATGAAAAAGATTGCCGTCCTCGGCCTGGGCAAGGTCGGTGCGCTCGCTGCGCGGCTGCTGCACGATTGCGGATTTACCGTGACCGGATTTGACCAGCAGGTCCCGCGCGAGGACATGCCGTTCACCGTCTCTTCGGCAAACCTGACGGACCAATCCGCGCTCTCGGAAATCTGCACCGGCGCAGACGCGGTATTGTCCTGTCTTCCGTACAAATTGAACATCGGCATCGCCAGCGCGGCGCACGCTGCGGGGATCCACTATTTCGACCTGACCGAAGATGTGCCGACCACCAAGGCGATCATCGAGATGAGCACTTCCGCCAACGGTCTCATGGCGCCGCAATGCGGCCTGGCGCCGGGATTTGTCGGCATTGTCGGTGCCCGGCAGATTGCCGATTTCGACGACTGCCGATCCTGCCGGATGCGCGTCGGGGCCCTGCCTCAAAATCCGACCGGACTGATGGGCTATGCCTTCAACTGGTCGCCCGAGGGTGTGGTGAATGAATATCTCAATGACTGCGAAGTGATCGAGGACGGCGTGCGCAAATGGGTTTCGCCGATGGAATGGCTGGAGACCCTCTACATAAACGGGATGAAACTCGAGGCCTTCACCACCTCTGGCGGATTGGGAACCATGTGCGAGACATATCTCGGGAAAGTGGCCAATATCGATTACAAGACAATGCGGTATCCCGGACACGCCAAGCTGATGAACTTCTTCTTCCAGGAGCTTTTGATGCGCGAACGGCGCGACGAGGCCGACGAAATCCTCGTTCATGCAAAACCGCCCACCGACGATGATGTGGTCTATGTGCACGTGGCGTCGGAAGGCACGATCAACGGGCAGATGCGGCGCAAGGAATTCGTCCGCGCCTACAGGCCGGTCGAGATCGGCGGCAGGCAGCGGACGGCGATCTCCTGGACGACATCGGCTTCGGTTGTCGCGGTCATCGAAATGGTTCGCGATGGCATATTGCCGGCCAGCGGATTTCTCAAGCAGGAGGACATCCCGCTCGACGCCTTTCTGTCGACGCACACCGGTTCGCTGTACGCGGCCTAGATCCGTTCATCTTTGGCTGGAATCGTTTGAACGCCGCTAATTCGTGATCTGGCGAGGAGCGCAATGCGACGCGGCGCGAGCACCGTTGGCCTTGCGTGACAACGCCCAGAACGCGAAAACACCGGCGAAGCCCGCAAGCACTGCACATTTCGCCGTCTCAAGGGCGGCGATGGGGTGGCGCGTTCATCGCTGCGCTGTCGTCGTCGGCGCTCATCAATTCGCCCGCTTCGACGTAAGCCATCTCGATCAGAAATGAGAGCATGTCGTGTCGTTCACTCTTTGCCAGTTTCTGCAACTCGCTGAGCATGGCGCAGATATAGGACAGTGACTCGGACCGCCCGGTTACCGGAGTTGGCATGATAACGATCCCCATTTCTCGTGTCGTTTCGAATGACACCCGCAATACACCTGCGTATTGGCCCCAACAGGATCGCCTCGATTGTAGCGGAAGAGAAAGCGAACCAGAACGTCGCGGGAGTTGAGGGCGGTTGCAAGACCTGCGACCGACAATCCTGAAGATGGTTTTGCGCGATTGCGCCGTGAGCGAAAATCCGAGCGATAGCCCGCAAGCGCGAACTCGCCGTGAGCGAAAACCTATGGCGGCCTGAAACCGCAATCCCGCGCCAGTCCGTGACAATCGCGCAGGACATCGTCGACCGGGTGGCGTGGCTGTCGTCGGTATCCGGGAGGATGACCGGGGCGGATCGGCCCGACCCGTCCGGGGCCGGGTTCTGCCTTGGCCCGCCGCAGCATCAGCCGGTTCAGCCGCCGCGCCTGGCGCGGGAGCGACTTCAATGCGCGCTCGAGTTTTTCGATGCGGCGGCTGATGTTCGCCGCCTGCAGCCGGCCATCGGGTTTTGTCCACTCGATGCGCTCCGTCAGCCCCGGCACGGAAATCTGCGGCAGCGCGCCAGCCGGTACCGGTATGCGGAACGCCCGGCCGGACCCGCCGAAAGATTTGCGCGGATCGATCAGCGCGAAGGCAGCGCGGTTTTGTCCACGGGCAAAGCGTGAGAAATCCGGCAGCGGCCGTTTGTCCGCCGCGCCGTTTGCGGCTGCTTCGGGTTTTTGCCGCTGGCGGGCGGCGATGATGACGGCCAGCGCCTGCCGGTTCCTTTCAATCGCCAATTCCCAGTCCATCGCCCGCCTTTCCGTTTAACCGGACAGGGTAAGGCAGGGTCGGCAGGCGTGGATAAAATTTTTTAGGGGAAAGTAGACTTTCGCTACAAACGCGAAAAGATAGGCCAGTTTCCCCAAAGCGGACGTCGACAGGCATCATCGCGTCGACAGCAACCCGATGGCCGGAAGGGCCGCTTTGCTGCCGACCGATCCAAAGACGTTACCAGACCCTAGGCTGTAGTGAAGAATTAGCTATCTGATCCAGATTGCGATGGCGGCGATTTTGACGAATCCGAGGTAGTTTTGGATGTGCTTGTCGTAGCGTGTTGCAACCCTTCTGAACTGTTTGAGCTTTGAGAAGAGATTTTCGATGAGGTGGCGAGCTTTGTAGAGTTGCCGGTCGAACGGGCGCGGCGTGGCGGTAATGCTGCGTCTTGGAATGACGGGCGTGGCGCCGGCCCTGCGCACCGCGTCAACAGCGTTTTGGCCGTCATAGCCCTTGTCGGCGATGACGTGACCAGCCGTCAGGCCGTCGAGCAGATTGGCCGCCTGGGTGATATCATTGCGATTGCCGGGCGTGGCGAGGATGCGCAACGGCAGGCCTAGGCCATCGCTGGTTACATGCAGTTTGGTGGTCAGGCCGCCCTTGGAGCGGCCAAGACCGTGGGCATCAGGCCCCCCTTTTTGTGGCGTGCGCCGGCGGCCTGGGCGTGCGCTTTGACAATCGTCGCATCAAGCATCAGCCATTCCGTGTCCGGTTCGGCGCGCAGACGCTCGAACAAGGCCTCCAGCGCACCTGCCTCCACCCAGAGATAGTAGCGCCGCTTCACGCTCTGCCAGTGACCGTAGCGCGCAGGAAGGTCACGCCAGCGCCCACCCGAGCGGGACATCCAAAGCAACGCATTGAAAAATCGGCGGTTGTTGGCGTTGCGCCCGCGCTTGCCTTTCGACCCATAGGGCAGCAGATCCTTGATCTGTTCCCATTGAGCATCCGTCAGTTCCTGATAATTCGACATCTCATTTAATCTCCGATCCAAAACCGGAGACAATCATGGCAAACCAATCCTTAATTCTTCACTACAGCCTAGGTCATGGACCCATAAACAGGATCAACAATGGTATGCGCAGATTTGGTTGGATATTAGGAGCGAGCTTGCAGGAAACCGTCCGGTTTTCAAAAGCTCGCGACGCAATAGCCGGGCAAATTTGCCATATCCTTCGGACTCTCGAACCCGCTTGCCAAACCTTCGTCAAAGGCCTCAACCGGGGGAGTGGCCCCGCTTTTCGGCCTTCTCCTTGGTTTGCTATGCGGTTTCGGCGCCATTTTGACCCTGTTTATGGGTCCATGACCTAGATCAAACCCTCCGCTTCCAGGACCTTGCGGGCGCTGCGAAAACACTCGAGTGCCTGGGGAACACCACAATAGATTCCTATAACATGGATGATGGCGCGGATTTCATCCTTGGAGACACCGTTTGCAATCGCTCCCCGGCAGTGGATCTCCCATTCGGTCATCTTGCCGAGCGCGCCGATCATGGCCAGGTTCATCATCGAACGGGTTTTGGCGTCGATGGTCTCGTCACCCCAGCCAAAGCCCCAGCACCAGGCGGTCATTGCCTCCTGAAAAGGCCGGTTAAACTCGTCGGCGGCGGCAAGATTGCGCTCAACATAGTCACTGCCAAGCGTGGCCTTGCGGTTTTCAAGCCCTTTTTCAAACAGGTTGTTGTCCATCGTTCCTCCAAAAGGTTCTTTGCGGCCGTTAAAGGGGATCACCGTTGGCGTCCGAGCCGGCAAAGCGCGGCAGATCATCGTCGATTTCGATCCAGCTTACGCGCTCGGCGTAGTGATAATGCGCCTCGGGCACAAAGCTGGACGGATCATCAAGCGTGGCGGCGAAAAGGTGGATCTCGTCGGGCCATAATTTGTCATTCTTGTAGTAGAGTGGTGAGCCGCAGCGGTCACACAGGCCACGCGTGATCCCAGGAGATGACTGGTAGGCTGACGGCTCGCCCCGCCAGCGAACACTGTCGCGGGCAACCCCGAAAAAGCTTGTGAACGGGGCCGAACAGGCCCGCCGGCAGCTCTCGCAGTGACAATGGCCGGCCCAAATTACGGGTCCGGGTGCAGTCCAGGAAATCGCGCCACACAGACAGTGACCGCTCATCGCCGTTGTTGTCATGACGCCGTCTTTCTCACGATTCGACCGCCTCGCGCATCCACTGCTGCAACGTTCTGACCGAATGTTCCGAATTGACGCCGCATTTCGGATCCAGCACCAGAGGTCCGGGATTGTAGCCTGACGATTTCAGGCCGCGCTGAACCGATTCCACAAGGACGATATCCTCTTCGACCGTCGTAGAACGGTCTTGCCGCGCAAGTTGCAAGATCGTCTCGTCGCTCACTCCGCCTACCGAATACCAGCCGCGCCAAACGACGACGTGATCCACATCGACCGCACGCCAGTGGTAGGTGTTCAAAACGTTGCCGGGATAAACCTGGAACGAAAACACCGGCCACAGAAACCACGACGAATAATCGCCTGCATGTGCATTGGCCCGCAGGTCGACCGGATAGGTCATCTTCTCGAGGTTCTGACATTCGGTCGTGTGCCTCAAGCAATGCCCCTGTGGCTGAATATCGTAGGTTTCAGGCTTGATGACCCCGGTTGCGAATGTCGGGTGATTGAGGGCACAGTGATAGCATTCCGAATAGTTTTCTATCGAAACCTTCCAGTTGCACCGCTCCGGCACCTCCACCCACTCCAATGGCGTGAGCCTGTCGATTTGCGGCACGTAGGCGGCCAGTTCGTCGCGTACACCTGGGAACCACGCATCCATCGGAGCTGCTTCGGCATCGAGATTGGCAAAGAGGAATCCGTGAAAATCCTCAATTCTTACCTCCGTCAGGCAGATTTGCGTGCGGTCGAATCCTGGCACCGACTTGATGTTGGGACCGGAGCGCAGTTGACCGGACAATTCGTAGGTCCAGGCGTGGTAGGGGCAGACGATGAGCTTGGCAGTGCCTTCGCCGGCCACGAGTTCATGTGCGCGGTGCTGACAGACGTTGTAGAAGGCGCGGATACGGTCATCCTTGTCCCGGATGCAGAACAGGTTCTCGCCTGCGATTGAAAAAGTGAAATAGTCGCCAGTGTCCCGGACCTGGCTGGAATGACCTGCAAACTGCCAGGTACGGCGGAACAGACCTTCGTTTTCGATACGGAATACCTCTAGATCAGTATAGTAGTTGGCTTCCAAAGATCGCAGCGGTTGAGTGCCGTCGTCCATCAGCGTTCCTCCGCATAGAGCCCAAGTTGACGGCGCCGGCGATGAAATTTTTCAACGCGGCTGATGATCTCCGGCGTTGCGCGGGCGATGACGAAACTCAACAATGTTTCCAGGATCGCGATGGTCGCCACTGAAGAGGGGAAGAACTGCGGCGTGTCCGTGGCGACGACAAATCCGTGATCGGCCGCGGTGATGACCGGCGAAGCGGCGCTGTCGGAAATGCCGATGACGGTCATGCCCTGTTCCCGTGCGATCCCGACCGCCTCGATCACCTCATTGCGATAGGGTTTGCATGTAATCGCGATCAACACGTCGTTTGCGTCGGCCCAGGCAAGATCATCACCGGCGCTGCCGCCGGTCTTTGGGATGGCGTAGAATTCGACCATGCCGGTCGAGGCAAGATAGGTGAAATTGTGCGCGTTGGCCGAGTTGACGCCGACGCCCAGTGTATAGGTGCGCCGAGAGGTCCAGATCGCCTGGGCTGCCTGATTGAGTGCCTGCTCCGAAATGCCACCGAACGTCGCCTCGATGTTGGAAAGCGCCGCCGACACCATGTCGGCATACAGGATGCCCATTTCACCGCGCTGCCGGGCCGCCTGCAGCCAGCGCGCGCGATCGGGGAACGGAATCGGACCCCGCCTGATCTCGTCGCGGAAGGCTTCGCGAAAATCGTCATAGCCTTCGAAACCAACCTGGCGGGCCATGCGCACGAACGTGTTTGGCTTGACCTCGGCGGCTACAGCGATTTCGCGCACGGTTGAAACGCCGACATCGTTGGGATTTTCCAGCACATAACGGGCCGCTTTTTGAGTCTCGGGCGTCAGTTGCTCCCAACCCTCGGACAGCTGCTGTAAAGCAGAAAATGTTACATCTGTGCCATTCATCATTGACGAGTGTACATTTGTACGATTAGCCTGTCGAGAGAAAACGAACACCTGATGCGGGATCAATCGATGAACCGGTTGTTCGACCGCGAAACACAAGTAAGGACCACGTGGCCATGAGCGAAAACCTGCCCTCGCATGTTCGTGTCGTCATCGTCGGCGGCGGAATCATGGGATGCGGGCTGGCCTATCACCTCGCACACGAGGGTTGGACCGATATCGTTTTACTGGAAAAGGCCGAACTGACATCCGGCTCGACCTGGCATGCCGCAGGACAAATCACCCATTCGACATCTTCGTTCGGACTCGGAAAATGCGTCGACTACAATATCGGTCTTTATGCCGGAAAGCTCGAAGCGGAGACCGGCCAATCCGTCACCTGGCACGGCTGCGGTTCGCTCCGTCTGGCCTATACCGAAGACGAGATGGACTGGCTGCGGCACACGCTGAGCGTCGCGCATGCGCTTGGCTTCAACATTGAACTGGTCGGTCCGGACCGGATCCGCGAATTGCATCCGTTCTACAATCTTCAGGGCGTGCTTGGTGCGCTTCACACGCCCGATGACGGTCACGCCGATCCCTCCGGCATTACCCAGGCGCTTGCCGCCGGTGCGCGTGCGCAGGGAGCGAAGATCATACGGCGCTGCCGGGCGACCGATATCAAGCAGTTGCAATCCGGCGAGTGGCGGGTTTCGACCGAACGCGGAGACATTATCTGCCAACATGTGGTCAATGCCGGCGGAACCTATGCCCGTCAAATGGGGGAATGGTCCGGTCTGCAATTGCCGATGACGTCCATGACCCATCATTACCTGGTCACCGATCTGGTGCCCGAGTTCATGGAACTGGACGACGAACTGCCGGTCGTGCGCGATGATCGGTTCGTCTCCGGCTATATCAGGATGGAGCAGAAATCCGGGTTGATCGGCATATACGAAAAGGAAAATCCCAACGCCGTGTGGGTTGATGCTTGTCCGTGGGAGGCGGAAAATGAATTGTTCGACGCCGACTATGACAGGATCATGCCGTGGCTGCAGAATGCCATGGACAGGATGCCGGTTCTCGCCGAACGCGGAATCAAGCGTGAAGTGCATGGTGCGATCTCACATCCACCAGACGGCAACCCGCTGATCGGCCCGGTGCCGGCATTGCGTAACTATTGGTGTTGCTGTGGTACGCAGATCGGCATCGGCTGGGGTCCGGGGCTGACGCGTGAACTGGCCCGGTGGATGGTTCACGGCGCTGGTGACATCTCCATGCGCGAATTCGACCCGCGCCGCTTCGGTTCCTATGCGGACAAGGACTGGCAGGTCACCAAAGCCGAGGAAGACTATTGCCTGCGCCACGAAATTCCCTTTCCGCATTTCAACCGTCTGGCGGGGCGACCGCTGAAGCCGTCTCCGCTCTATGATCGGCTTAAATCAAAAGGTGCCATATTCGAGGAGGTCTATGGGCATGAGCGGCCACGCTGGTTTGCGCGCGACGATTGCGAACAGCGTGACCACTATTCGTTCAGGCGGGCGCCCTGGCACGATATGGTCGCGTTCGAAACATGCGCCGTGCGGGAGCGTGCCGGGATCATGGACATTTCGGCGTTCTCCAAGGTCGAGGTTTCCGGACCTGATGCGGAACGTTTCCTCGACCGCCTCGTCGCCAATCGATTGCCGCGGAAGAAGGGTGGGATCGCACTAACGCATCTGCTCAACCGACGCGGCCGTATCGAGATCGAACTGACGATCGTGCGCATGGACGAGGAACGTTTCTATCTGGTTTGTGCCGCATTCTTCGAGCAGCGACTGCTCGATCACCTTGCGCAACGATTGGCGGCTGAAGCGGTCGACGTGATCAACCGTTCCGATGCATGGGCGGCACTGACACTCAACGGACCGCGGGCGGGCGACATTCTCGGCCAATGCACCGATGCACTACTTGATAATGCGAACTTCCGGTGGATGCATTCGCGTCAGATCGTTGTCGCGGATCATGGGGTACTGGCGCTTCGCATGTCCTATGCCGGTGAACTCGGCTGGGAACTGCATATGCCAAGAGCGGCGGCGCTCGACGTTTACGATGCCTTGTGGGCCGCCGGAGAGTTATACGGCATCGCCGATTACGGCTCCTTCGCCATGAATGCCATGCGCATGGAGAAAGGTTTCAAGGGCGCGGGTGAATTGACCAACGAGGTGACCCTGCCTGAGGCCGACGTCATGCGCTTCGTCAAAATGGACAAGGGTGAATTCGAGGGCCGTTCGGCAACGAAGACTAGTCTGGCAGCAGAACTTCCATGGATATGCGCCTATCTTGAGATTGAACCTGACGGGATCGAGGATGGCCACGGAGGCGAGGCCGTGCTGCACGATGGAAGGGTAGTGGGCTCGACGTCGTCGGTGGCGTATGGGCACACGATCGGCAAGATATTTGCGTTTGCCTACGTAAAACCCGAAGCCGCAAGGCCGGGGACTGAGCTGGAGGTGATGATCATGGGTAAGCGCCGTTCGGCGAGGGTGCTTGCGGAACCGGCCTATGATCCCGAAAGCGCATTGCCGCGAACCGATGTTTCGGCGGACAAAGCGGCGTGAACGGCCGGGGTTGGGATCATGGCACGGTCTGACAGCATCGCAAAATTGACTGCTGCCCGATATGGCAATGGATACGAACCCTGGCGTTACCGACGGAGCGCGATGTGAAAATCGACCGCATCACATGCTGGAGTGTGGCTCTGACCAGCCATGAAACCTATTTCATGGCGGATGGCAAAACCTGCGACACGGTGGAAAGCATCGTCGTCCGTATCGACACGGATGCAGGCGTGTCGGGATGGGGCGAAGTCTGCCCGATACCCCATTATCTGCCGGCCTATGCCGGCGGTGTTGTGCCTGCGGTGGAAAACCTGCTTCCCGTGTTGCTTGGTGCGGATCCGGTCGGCGCCGAAGCATTGTCGGCGGCGCTGGACCGCTGGCTTCCCGGCCACGTTTACGCCAAGTCGGCACTCGATATCGCTTTGTGGGACATAACCGCCAGGGCATGTGCCAAGCCGCTTTTTGTGCTGCTCGGCGGCAAACAGGCCGATCGCCTGCCGCTCTACCACTCGATTACCTGCATTGCACCCGAAGAGATGGCGCGGATTGCAACGGAGAGTCATCGGTCAGGCATACGTCAATTCCAGGCCAAGCTTGGTGCAGACGACGACTGGCAGGCCGATGTCGCCCGGCTGCGCCTGGTGCGCGAAGCCGTGGGCAGCGGCCCCCTCGTCTACGGCGACTGGAATTGCGGCGCCGAGCGACTGGACGCGATCCGCGTCGGCCGCGCGGTTGCCGATATCGACGTGATGCTCGAGCAACCGTGCAAGACGCTTGATGACTGTTCGGCGGTCAAACTGGCCACCGGTCTGCCCATGAAAATCGACGAGCTGGCCCACGATTCCGCTTCGCTTTTACACGCGCATGCGCTTGGATGTATGGATGCCGTCGCGCTCAAATTGTCGAAATTCGGCGGTATTAGTGCGCTGCGCCGCGCCCGCGATCTGTGTTTGCATCTCGGCCCGAAACTGTGCATCGAGGATACCTGGGGTGGCGATATTGCCACCGCTGCCGCGCTGCATGTGGCGGCGTCCACCACGCCTTCAGCGGTGATGAATGTGTGCGATTTATCCGGCTATGTTCATCCGCGACTGGATCCCGCAGCACCCCGGCGCGATGCCGGGTTTATTACAGTTCCGGACGGCCCTGGTCTGGGGATTAGCCCGGATACCGAGGCGTTGGGCAAACCGGTCGCGGTTTTTGAATAGGAGAGATCGAATTGGACAAGCGGATTTCTCAGGCAGAATGGATAGCGCGCGCGCAATCCGTGCTGCCCGCCGGCGGTCTCGGCAACTTCGATCCCGGTATCTTCATTCGCGAAGGGCAGGGATCCCGTGTCTGGGACGAGGATGGCAATGAATATGTCGATTATCTGATCGGTTCGGGCCCGATGCTGCTCGGCCACGGCAACGAGGAAGTCATGGAGGCGGTGCGGGAGCAGTTGCCGAAGGGCATGACATTTTTTGCCAACAACACTGCCGCGATCGAACTGGCCGAAGAAATCTGCAGCGCTGTGGCTTGCGCCGAACAGTTGCGCTACGTATCGTCCGGCGGCGAAGCGGACATGTACGCCATGCGCCTGGCGCGGGCGTTTACCGGTCGCGATAAGATCATGAAATTCGAGGGCGGTTATCACGGCATGTGCGCGGAAGCGCAGATGAGCCTCGCGCCGGTTGCTTTGGCCAATTTCCCGCAAGCGGTCCCGGATTCGGCCGGAATTCCCCAAAGTGTCGCCGAGGACATGGTCATTGCCCAGTTCAACGATCTCGACATGGTCGAAAGCCTGCTGGCAGAACAGGGAGACGAGATCGCCGCGATTATCGTCGAGCCGCTGCAACGGATCATACCACCGCAGCCGGGATTCCTGCGTGGCTTGCGGGAGGCGTGCGATCAATACGGCATTGTGCTCGTCTTTGACGAGATCGTCACCGGCTTCCGGTTTTCCTACGGCGGCGCGCAGGAACTCTACGGTGTCGTCCCCGATATCTGCACGCTGGGCAAGATCATCGGCGGCGGATTTCCGCTTGCGGCGATTGTCGGGCGCGTCGACATCATGGCGCATTTCGACAAGTCGAAGGTTGGGCAGGGCGGTTTTCTGATGCAACTCGGCACCTTGTCCGGCAATCCGGTCGCGTGCGTCGCTGGATTGAAGACGTTGGAAATCCTGCGCCGGCCCGGCGCCTATGCGAAGCTGCGCCAGATCGGCAATTCCATCATGGACATGCTGCGCAAACATCTGACCGATGCAGGCGTCGAGCATCAAATCGTCGGCGATGCGACGCTGTTCGACGTGGTTTTCAGTGCACGCGGCGTGCGCAACTACCGTGATGTGCTTGGTGCGGATGATGATCGCAACATGGTGTTCAACAAGGTGTTGCGCCAGAACGGGATCTTCAAATCCGCCGGTAAAATCTATCCTTCGCTGGCGATTACGGATGACGATCTGGCGTTGACGGAAAAGGCGATTGCGAAGGCGTGTCGGGCGCTTTGATATCGGTTTTCCGATCTCCGCGCAGCGGACGCTAATGCCCGGCTTCACAGGCGACTGAACATACTAGCTCGGCAGTTGGGGTTTGAGAGTTGCTTCCAAGGTCCGTTGCGGCTCAAGGCAACAATTCGAAATCCGCGGGCTCAATGGCACTCTTTTGGGTGCTTCAATGTCATCTGAACGGAATTTGCGATGCAACACCGCGCTTACGGCTGAAAGGCAGCTGTGGGCCGAAACCGCTTGATGGCGCTAGGTCGAGCTTTAGATGGCTGAATACCCGCTTCGAGCCTTTTTTGGACAAGCTCTTCAAGACAATATGTCCATATTGCGCTCAAGTCTCGCGCCGCATTTGTTTGCTTGGAGGGCAGCAGCAATCACGTAGCCATCGAACTAGATATGCAAATCGTGCCTCAGACCCGAACCCCTCGTTCTATCGGGGTGACTTGCTCCTGCCTCATTAATGCTCAATTACTTCAATTCTCTCTGGGCTTGGGAGGATTTGTTGCGGGTCATTCTCGCCGCCATCATAATTGTTGTTTCCGCATCCTTGGCACATGCCGAGCGGCGCGTGGCGCTGGTGTTCGGTGCGGATCGCTACGAGACGATCCGCCCCCTGAACAATGCCGTCAACGATGCCAGGGCGATTGAGGGTGCTCTTATCGCGCTCGATTTTGAGGTGTTTTCAGAATCCAATCGCAGCCTGAAGCGCATGCGCCGTGCGCTAAGGGATTTTTCTGAAGACGCCAAAGGTGCAGATGTCGCCTTCGTGTTTTTTGCCGGCCACGGGATCGAGATTGCCGGTCAGAACATGCTGTTACCGACCGACGCGAACGCGGCTTCGCTTGAGGCGCTGAAAAACACAGGCCTGCCGCTCAACGAGCTGCGCGAGACCGTGGCGAAGGTCGCCAAGATCGGTCTGATCGTGCTCGATGCCTGCCGCAACGATCCGTTTGGCACTCTCTCCGATCCGAAAGGCAGGGGGGCGAGCGCGCTCAGACTGCCAAATACGGTCAAGCCGGGTCTTGGTCGTATGGGGCGAGCGGAAAACACGCTGTTTGCCTTTTCTGCCGCCCCGGGCGAAACGGCTTCGGATGGCGAGGGTACCAATTCGCCATTCACCACCGCGCTCACCAAATATCTTGGCACCGAGGGGCTGGAGATCCGCTCGGTGCTGACCCTGGTGCAGCAGGAGGTTTATGACCGCTCCAGGGGTGCGCAGTTTCCCTATGTCGAAAGCGGGCTGCCGAGCCTGTTCTTTGCCAGCCAATCCGCTGATGAATTGCCGGAGCGCGAGCGACTGCTGCTGGCGATGGCCGATGTCAGCCCGCAGATGCGTGAAGATGTCGAACGCATTGCCAATGACGCGCAAATGCCACTGGCGCCGCTTTATGGTGCTCTGATCGGCTCCGATATTGCCAGCCTCAACCGCGAGGAGCGCGGCGAGAAACTTCGAGAGGCAGCAAGTGCTTTCTCTAAAGTTCGCGATGAACTCCGCTCACTGCGCTCCGGCGACGAACGGGTCACCGCACTTCGGCAGGAAGCAGAAGAGCAACTGTCACTGGGTGCATTCGAGGCCGCTCGGGCAAAACTGACGGAAGCTGCCAATATCGACGCAACCGCGCGCGAGACGCTCAAAGCCAATTTCATCGAACGAACGCTCTCCGAAGCCGCAACACATTATCTCAATGGAGGCGCTGCACAGGCCGAGTTACGTCACAGGCTTGCAATCGCTGACTATGAAAAAGCAACGGCTCTCTATATCGAAGTCGAAAACGAAGACATTCCAACTGACCATCGGCAGCAGTACATTCTGACACTCGAAGCGTTGGGTAACATCAACACGATAATCGGGAATATCGGAGCTGCGAGATCTGCTTTCGACCACAGGTTGGCCATATCTGCAGCCCTTGCCGCCTCTGATCGGGACAATACAGGCTGGCAGCGCGAATTGTCGGTATCGTTGAGCAGGATTGGCGATGTTCAGGTGGTCCAGGGCGATCTTGCAGCGGCACTGTCATCCTATGAAGACGGGCTTGTGATTGCCGAACGGCTGGCTGCGTCCGACCGCGACAATGCGGAGTGGCAATGGGATCTATACGTGGCTTATTGGCGTCTGGCGGACATTACCAACAAAAAAGAAGAATATTTTGGCAAGGCTGTCGAATTGCTGGAAAGACTTCACGCCGAAGGCCGGCTGGCGCCAAGCCGCTTGAAATGGATCGCAATTACAAAAGAAAGGCTGGCAGAAGCACGCGCGGACCCGTAGCCGAACCTGGAGAATTTAATATGTCATTGATGACAGTCTTTTGTTAGTTGGGCCACGTTCGCAGTTCTCGTAAAAATTCCATAAGACATGTTACGTGGTTCTGCGCAAACTGCGACATGTTTGACATCAGCCCCCCTGGGACATTTCAGGCTCATCGCAGACGTTAAGGATCGAAGAGGAGACGGGAACCCGCGCTTTCTATTAAAGTTCGCTTGCCGCCATCACACGATCTCGTTTGGCCGAATACTGTTCCGGTTTTTCCGCGCGCCCGAATCTAGATCGACGGCGAACCGGATACTGCCATCCGCTCCCTGTTGAACGTGTAGATCCCGGTCCCGACAATGATCAGCGCGCCGATCCAGGTCCACAAATCCGGCAATTGGCTGAACAACAGATATCCATACATCGTGCCCCAGACCAGCATTGAGTACTGGACGGGGGCGACGACAACAGCCTGGGCTGTTTCCAATGCCTTGATCACCAGCAACTCGGCCATCGCCGCCAACACGGCGATGCTGGCCAGAAGCATGATCTCGGTGTTCGTCGATGGCCACTGCCATATGAATGGCAACGGTAAAGTCAGCAGAAGGCTGCCGACCAATGCAGTGTAGGCCACCGTCGTAATGGTGCGGTCGGAACTGCTCAGCGCTCGCGAAAGAATTTGGCGCAAGGCGAAAAGAACCGCAGCGACCAACACCAGCAAGACCGCCGGATGGATGACACCAAGACCCGGCCGGATCACGATCATTGCGCCGATAAACCCGATGGTCACGGCAATCCAGCGTCGAGCACCCACCGGTTCCCGCAGTATCAAGGCACCGAGCACGGTTACGATGAATGGCGCGACGAAGGCGACCGCTACCGCGTCAGCCAGGGGTACAAAACTGACCGCGATGACAAACAGTGTTGCCGATCCGACCGCGAGGAACCCGCGCAATATCTGCAGGCCCGGAAACTGGGTGCGCAGCAATGAACCGCCCTGAAGCGACAGCAGGATCACAACGCCAAAAAGCAGTCCCAGCTGCCTGAACCAGACAATTTGTACCGGATGCAATGTGAGTGTCAGAAGCTTGGCCTGGGCGTCGACTGCCGCGAACAGAAACATACCCAATGACATGTAAGCGATGCCCAAGCCGCTGTTCGAGCGCCTCGGGCCGGGCTGTCCCGTAACTGGTGATGCCGACGCGACTGAAATGGAGATATTTCCTTATCAACGGATTGGAGCGATCTGAGATATATCGCTTACCGCATTTTGGCACCAATGCTGACCAAAATCACAGGCAGTTTTCAACGTACCCGAATGCGGCTCCAAAATACGCGCCAATCGAAGGAAAACTGCAGAGTCTGGATTGATTGGTCCGGTTTGAGTATTAGTGCATGGCTATCCTTTCCCGCAATGGGATGATGGATTCTGGGCCTTGTGGGTAGCGGAGATGATCAACGTGACCTGGGGATGGTATTCAAAGAACGCCTGATGCAATCGGCGCACCGCCAGGACGATTGCCGGCCAAACGCGCGGCCAACTGAGCTCATCGTTTCTCCGCGTAGCCGTTGATACACTTAACAACGCCGGGGAAGGACGCGCTTCGCGATTGCCAGACATTGGTCGCATGGTCTGCATGGCCGTACCGTCAACCGAAAACGGCATCGAAAAGATCTGGCAAATACCAGGCCGACAATTGCGGGATTGAACCGAACAATGAGTGCAGCTTCAACCGGAGCCATCTCCCGTTTTGCGACCTGCAGAACCGGAGCTTGATGTGTTATTTTGACTTGCGTAATTGAACACGCGCTGTTTCGCTTTTTCCGTTTTCAGTTGATGCAGACTGCATCTCCATCCGTCCGGATTGGGGTGCTGAAAGCCTGAACTCGAAATGGCCCCTGGCATCCTTGCCCGCCAGGCTGATGCCGGAATTATCCAGTGTACCGGCTGATGTTCGGGACTGTTGTGCACCAATGCGTGACAGTTCGGCGCCTGAAATCAAACCGTCGTTTCCACCGGTGATCAGGGTTTGGAACCCGCGGGAACCTTCCGGCGCCGCGCACCGCCCATTGACGATGATGGCGCTCTCGCCTTTCGCAACGATCCTCAACCGGCAGGTCAGTCTGCCTTCCCGTTCGGTCTTCGATTGACGCGTAAAGGTTCCCTTGCCCTTCCATTCGCCGATGAAGTCCGACAGGCTGGCAGCAAACAGCTCTGAAGAGAAAAACGCGAGCACTATGGCCGCAATTGCGAGACATCTCATGGGTTGGCCTTTCGGCGTTTGCCGGGTTCGACAAAAGAGGGAAGCAGGAACAACGATGAGAACAGGGCCAGGATTAATGCCGCCGAGACGAGCTGCCCGAATGTGGCGACCGTCGGCAAACTGCTGATCTGGGTGACCAAAAGGCCGGCAACGAGCAAGACCGTGGTCGCTGCAATCGGCGAAGCAACATCGCGTATCGCCTCACTGATTGCCGACTTAGAATTGCCCGCCCGCGTCAGCTGGTAGCGATTGAGCAGGTGGATCGAGTTATCAACCGCTATTCCAAACGCAATCGTCAGCGCCACGGCAGCGGTCATGGTGAGTTGTTGGGACATGATGAACAATGCGCCCTCGACACCGAGAATCGGGATCAAATTCGGTATCAGCGAAATCAGCCCCAAACGGAATGATCCGGTCGCATAGACAAGCAGGAATACCACCAGCGCCAGCGCGACGTAGAATCCAAGCCGGAGGTTGGCGATCATGATCGGAACCTCTGTTGCCGAGAGCAGCGGCAATCCGACGATCTCGAAAGTTTCATCAAATCCTGCCGTTCGCAATCGGTCGCCGATCGATCGCGCTTCGTCGACGATCTGACCCGACAGCAGCGACGGATCGATCGCCACCGGCAGCAGATAGCTCAGCCCGTCTTGCGCAACATACCGCTTCAACAGCGGATGACCTTCAAGGTTTAGGCGCTCGATCTGTTCGATTGAGGGAAACATCGCCGTTTCCGAACCGGCACCGGAGTAAACAGCCTCGCCAATCCGTTTCAAATTTTCGATGTCTTCCTCGGTGATGCCCTTTTTCCCGTCCGCGTCTTTGACAACGACAAACAACTGTCCGCTGCCAAGCGACTTTTCGCTCAAGCGGATTTCCAGTTTTCTGAGCGGACTGTCGTCGCGAAGATGTTCAGAAAGGCGGAAGCCGATTTGCAGCTGCGACTGGGTGTAGAGAAGACCGCCAAACACCAGAACCGACACGACAATAACCGGCCAGCTGTGGTCGAGCAGATCGGTTGCAGCCCTTCCTACGGCACCGAACGGGGTAACCGGCGGCGTGTCTTGCGGAGTGGTCTTGGGACTTAGCCAAAGCGCAAGCAACGGGAACAGCAAAATGACTGCCAGGAATTGTATCGCCATGCCGAAAAATCCGCCGACAGCAAAGTTGTTCAATGCCTCGCTTCCCGCCAGTCCAATTCCAAGGCAGGCGACAGCCGTGGTCAGGCTGGTCAGGAAACATGCAGGTCCGGTCTGTTCAATCGTGGTTCTCACCGCGTTGACCAACACCGGCTCGTTGCGGCGTAAGCGGAGAAAACTGAAATAGAGATGCACTGAATCTGCAAATCCGACGACAATCAGCAATGTCGGAATGATGGTCGTGATCGGATCGATGGTAATCCCGGCAAATGCTGCGAAACCGAAAAACCAGAGGGCGCCGGTAACCGGCGGTATGGCGCAAATCAGCGCGCCACGCCAGGAGCGGAACACCACGAGGGAAAGCAGGACGCACAGCAGCGTCGAGTATGTGGCGAGACTTCTCTGGTCCTTGCGCAAGGCCTCCTCGATCGATCGGTGAACCTCACTCATGCCGCCTATGGTGACGGTCAGTGCGGGGGCGTAGTCATTGATGATTTCATCTATCTCGGCACGTCCGGTCGGCGATAGAACTGTCTGCCCGTCTCCAGCTGGCTGCGCGATCATCAGGATGACCAGCGTGGTGGTCATGTCTTTGGAGAGAAGGTCTTCCGCCAGGGGCTGCAATTCGGCCAGTTGCTCGAGGCGCTGTTCCGGTGGCAATTGGCCTGCGAGCTCCGAACTCAAATAGGGTTCCGCCATTCCGCCGCTGCCGGGAAGCGAATAGACGCTGAGTACCGCCTCAACCCCGGTAACCAGATTGAGCTCGGAAACGAAATCTTCCAACGCCCGATAGGTATCAGCGTCGTTGAATCCGGCGGATTCGACCACGACGATCTCATCGGTTGAGAATGGATGGAACTCCGTTTCCACCCGCTGCAGCGCCCGGTAGCCAGGGGTGTCGACCTTAAGCAGGTCGGCCACATCTCCATTGAACTTTAGCCCGCTGAAAATTCCAAAAGCGGAAGCGGCTGTGATCGCAATGCATATCATGGCGGCAATCGCCACCTGGCCAACCACAATCGCGCCGATTTTGCCGATGCCGAATTTCTTCATCGATGTTTGTTCGTCGATTGTGCGGCGTAGTGGCTTATGTCTGCGCCCGAGGCAGCGCGACAATCGTTCGGCCAAGGGCAGGTTTGCGACACCTGTGCACTGTGATGGCTAGCTGGCAAATCAATCATTCATGCAGCATGGATTGACAATTTAACGAATTCAAGTTTGGACTTAAATAGATACCCGATTTCGGGTACCGGGTTTAAGGGCGGTGGCATTGACCAAAATTAACAGAAAGAACGGCATTGCGTTGGGACTGGCAATGGCGGCGGTTTTAGCGCCGTGCACTGCCCTTGCAGGCGGCTATGACACCGGCGAACGTAACTGGGAATTTCTTTTTCAGGAAAAAACCGTCTCGTTTGAAGCCGGCGCTCGCTATATTATTCCGCGGCGAACTCTCAACAATATTATCGGTGTGTTCGGGCCAAGCGTCGCCACCGATGAGGCGGACGAGTTTTATGTCACCCGCATCAGCGCGACAGCCAGGCTGGGCGACATCGCGACCTGCATGGCAAGCTATCGCGAACCGTGGGGCGGCTATGCCAACTATGGTCTGACATGGACTTACGCCGCGTCTGCGGTGGAGCAGAATTTCTCGTCGAGGGATTACGGTATCACTTGCGGGGCAAGAATTCCGCTGTCTAAAGGTCAATTGCACTTCATCGGCGGGATTTCCTACCAGACGATCAGATATGAACTGACCCGGTTCGCCGGTCCCGCTGGTTTGGTGCGCACCGATGTGAGCGACAGCGGCATCGGCTGGCGGGCCGGTATTGCCTTTGAGATTCCCGAATACGCGCTTAGAACCAGCATCATATACAACTCGTCAATCGACTATTCGATGACAGGCACGCTCAGCGGAGCCGCGTTGTTTGTTCCGATCTTCGGCAACATGACCATGCCGCAATCTGTCGAGTTAAGGGCCCGATCCGGCGTTGCGCCCGGTTGGTTGATGTTCGGATCGATAAAGTGGACAGACTGGAGTGTCACCGACAACATGCCGCTTTGCGCTGTCGGAACCCCTGCTTGCAGCCTACCGGTCGCGGTCAGTGCGCTGACGCTGCTCTGGAAAGATACCTGGACGGTGACGGTGGGTGCAGCCCACAAAGTCAACGACAAGGTATCGATTGCCGGAAGCCTGACCTGGGATCAGGGTGCAACACAAGGATTTACGTCTCAAACCGACACATGGTTTGCGAATACAACCGTTGTCGTCTCGCCGAATGACAATTTCGAATTAAAGCTCGGGGGCGGTGTCGGACTTATGACCGGTGGCAATCTCAGCACGATGATGCTTCCTGGCGGAATTCCGAATCCGGTTGGGTATACCGCAAGTTTCGGAGACGATTTGCTTTACAGTTTCAGCGCCAATGCCACACTCCGGTTCTAGGACGGATTCAAACACTCCTTGGCTTTCATGCCGCACGGCATACCGTCCCGTGGGTAGGCAATATGTAGAGACGGAACTTCATCAAAGCTTGCATTCCCAGTACGGACAGCGGTTTCCGACAGTGGTGGATAGGTGACTCGCGGAGCTGGATTGGCCTTCTCGGTCACCGGTTTTGTCCTGGTCCATGTGGTATTCGGCTATCTGGTGTTTTGGCTTGCCGGCTTGATATTCGACCGGACCATTAGCTCGCCATCGGGGACAAGTGCCGGACATGCGATTGCTATTGATCTTTGCCTTGTCGCGCTTTTTGGGTGCCAGCATACATCAATGGCGAGGAATGCATTCAAGTCGCTTTCATCACATATGGTCGCGCCCGGACTGGAACGGTCGGTGTATGTCTGGTGTTCGGTCTTGGCGCTTTTCGTCCTCGTGCACTTCTACCAACCCATTCCCATTGAATTATGGAAGATAGACAACACCGTCGCTTTGATTGTGATTTGGGCGTTGTTTGTGACCGGCTGGGCAATTGCGTCAGCCGCATACTGGTCGGTTGGGATATTTTACCTGCTTGGCGTCAGCCAGGCGATTGCATGGTACCGGGACGAACCAATTCCACAGCCGCCACTGGTTGATGGTTACGTCTATCGATTTGTCAGAAATCCGCAGCAACTTGGCCTACTAATCGCATTCTGGGCAACGCCAAACATGACCGTCGGTCACCTGATTTTTGCCGCAAGCATGTCGATTTACATATTCATCGGAATGGCCTTCGAGGAACGCGACCTGATCGAACGTCATGGCAAACGATACATCGACTACAAAATGCGCGTTCCGGCAATTATTCCCAGGATGTTTCGCTTCTAGAGTTGATTGCTCCGATTTGAATGTTGGTGCAACGCAATCCGAGCCAGGGGATGCGCTCATCAGAAGGTTTTCGTGATCCCCGAACGATGGGCCTCACCAGTGACAGCAAGGATATGTCGGCGACGGTGATACGCCGCCGCACTTCAGAACAGCATTTGAAACATGCGTAATTCCAGTCCACTATGTTGTCAGGATCTGGATCGCAGTTTTGTCAAACGGGGTTTGATCGATGAATATGCAACGTCGAAACCGGCAGATTGTGTGGAAAAATGACAGCCGATGGCTGACAGGACGCAGTCGTTGGTTGGGCCTGAGAACAGGTACGGCAGGATTGATTGTCGCAGCGCTTGCGGGGTGCACGACGTTGACACCCGATGCGAAAAACGAAGACACCACTCCACCGATCCAGATCGATATGGCTGCCCTGCCGGGTGATTACGGTCTGGCTTCCTTCCATCAGGAAGAAGACAATGAGCGCACCTTGGAGCAAGCGAAAATCGCCTGCAGCAATCCATACACGATTGGCGCCGGAGCCAATGGCGGTGTGCTGATGCACGCCGTAGGCGCCTCCGAACCGTCGGAAATATTCCTGAAGCAGGATTCAAAGGGCCGGCAGTTTCTGGGTCCCAAAGGTCCGCCCGGTATCGCGCAGGACCGTTATGTTGTTTCCTATGACGACAATGTTCTTGTCCTCAGATGGATGGAGCCCAGAGCCCGCACGGTATACGGAACCCTGATTTATGTGCCTTGCGCTAAAACCTGATTTTCGGAGGAATTTCATGCAATCTCGATGGATCGCTTCGATAGCGTGCGCGTTTGTCGTGGCATTGACCGGTGTGACCGGCGCTGCCCAGCGCAAGGAGCTGGATGTCGAAGAACAACCCGGTTATGTGCCGACGGCAGCGGAGGAGAGACTGTCGGCGGAATACCGGCCACAACCGGTGTTCTTTCGCACCAGTGAACCGCCGGGAACCATCATCATCCATACCGAGGAGCGGTTTTTATATCATGTACAGGGCAATGACCGCGCCATTCGCTACGGCGTCGGTGTCGGGCGGGTCGGCTTTGAATGGCAGGGCATCCACAGTATTTCCAGAAAGCAGGAATGGCCGGATTGGCGTCCGCCGCCGGAAATGATCAAACGTCAGCCCTATCTGCCTCGCTTCATGGCCGGAGGTCCGGGAAACCCTTTGGGAGCGAGGGCACTCTACCTCGGCAGCACGATCTACCGGATACACGGAACCAACCAGCCGAAAACGATCGGGCACGCCATGTCTTCAGGCTGTTTTCGGATGATCAACCCGGATGTCATCAGCCTTTATGAGCAAGTGCCGGTAGGAACCCGTGTCATCGTCAGACAGGCGCCGAAACTTTAATCACCTGCAAGGCCAAAGTGAGGGATAACGGAATGAAGAAGCGTCGTTTGCGGTTGTCAGCGGTCATGGCCGGAATGCTGTCATTGTTGTTTGTGGATGGCGGCCCTACGGGTGCCAATGCCGGCACGCTTGAAGAAGTCAAACAACGAGGACGGCTGGCATGTGGCGTCAATGAAGGACTGCCCGGCTTTGCAGCTATGAATGGCGGCAAGTGGGAAGGATTCGACGTCGACTTCTGTCGTGCCGTGGCCGCTGCGGTATTGCAGGATGACGGGAAAGTCGATTACGTCCCGCTATCCGCAGAAGACCGGTTTGAGGCGCTTGCCGCCGGCAAGATCGATTTGCTGTCGCGCAATTCGACTTGGACTCTTGGCCGGGAACTGCAGCACGACCTGACTTTTGTTGGTGTGTCCTACTATGACGGGCAGGGATTTATGGTGCCGCGATCGACCGGTCTGCTGTCGTCGCTCGAACTGACCGGCAAGTCGGTCTGCGCTTTGAAGGGCACTACCAGCGAAGCCAACATTCCCGATTATTTTGTCGCCAACAACATGGACTATTCGACCGTGGCGCTCGGCAGCGCTGCCGAAATCACAACGGCCTACCAGGAATCCAGGTGTGGCGTGGTCACAAGCGATGTCTCGCAACTCTACGCCTGGCGCCTGCAACTTGCCGAACCGGACGAGCACATCATTCTGCCTGACACGATTTCCAAAGAGCCGCTTGGCCCGGTGGTTCGAAATGAAGATGCCGACTGGGTCTTGCTGGTCAGGTGGGTGCTGTTCGCGCTTGTGAATGCCGAGGAAATGGGTGTCACGTCACATAATATCGGCGAAGCCGCCTCGTCGAACAAACCTGCCATCAGGCGGTTTGTCGGCAGTGAGGGAAATCTCGGCGCCGATCTCGGCCTTGCCAATGACTGGACTGTTGGGATGATCGAACGGGTCGGCAATTACGGCGAGATCTTCAATCGGAATCTTGGCGACGGCAGCAAAATGGGCATTGCGCGCGGCATGAACCAGCTCTGGAACCTCGGCGGAATCCTGTATGCGCCGCCACATCGTTGAAGTAATGCGGTCACCGACGATCGTCAGGCGGTAAGCGGCTACAACGGCGACTTGGCGTCATCGCTGACCAGGTGACACGCCACCCGGTGCCCGCCTTTCACGTCACGCAACGGCGGTTCAGTCTCATTACAGCGCGCCTCGGCAACCGGACAGCGATTGGCAAACCGGCAACCTTTCGGCGGATTGATCGGATCGGGCGGATCACCGGGAATTAGTATGCGTTTTGTCGCTTCGCGCCGCGCCTTGTCGACCGAGGGCACTGCCGACAACAGGGCCGCTGTGTAGGGATGCAGCGGATTGTTGAACAGGTTCAGCCGGTCGGCATGTTCGACAATCTTGCCCATGTACATGACGGCAATCGAGTCGCACATGTGCTGCACGACACCCAGATCATGGCTGATGAACAGATAGGTCAGGCCGAATTCGCCCTGCAGTTCGCGCAGCAGGTTGAGGATCTGCGCCTGCACCGCAACGTCGAGAGCCGACACCGGCTCGTCACAGATGATCAGGTCCGGCTGTGTTGCCAGCGCCCTGGCAATGCCGATACGCTGGCGCTGGCCGCCCGAGAACTGGTGTGGAAACAGCCTCTGCTGCTCCTTGCGCAGGCCAACCGCCTTGAACAGCCGATCGACGATCGCCTGGCGCTCTTCCTCGGGGACCGTCTTCAGGCTGTCCAGCGGTTCGCGGACGATCTTCTCGGAGCGCAGCCGCGGATTGAGGCTTGAATAGGGATCCTGGAAGATGAACTGGATTTTCGTCCGCGCCTTGCGCAGCGCCTCGTCTTCGAGCCCAAGGAAATCCTCATCATCAAGCTCGACCTTGCCGGAATGCGTCGGCACTAGCCGTGCCACGGCCAACGCTGTCGTCGATTTGCCGGAACCACTCTCGCCGACGATCGCAAGTGTCTCACCGCGCCTGATCTGAAACGAGATATCATCGACCGCGTAGAGGTAAGATTTCCGCCCCCAGCCGCCACCGCGTTTGACCGCGAAGCGTACCGTCAGGTTTTCGACATTGAGGAGAGTGTCGGCTTGCATCACACCTCCTTGGCGCGCCAGCACGCCGATTTTTGCGTGGAACCGAAGGCGGCTTCATCAGGGCGTGAAGAACGGCAACGCTCCTCGACCATGTCGCAGCGAGCGGCAAACAGACAGGTGTCGCGACCGAACTCGCGCAGGCTCGGCACGATGCCCTCGATTTCTGTCAGCTTGTGGCGCTCCTTCGACAGTGTCTTCATGATGTGCGGCACGCACGAGATAAGTCCCTTGGTGTAGGGATGGCGCGGATGCTCGATCACCTCATCCACCCTGCCTTCTTCAGCCTTGCGGCCGGCATACATGACGATCATCCGCTCCGACATCTCAGCCACCGCCCCCATGTCGTGGGTGATCAGCATGATGGCTGTTCCGGTTTCGGCCTGCAGGTCGCGCAGAAGGTCGAAGATCTGCGCCTGCACGGTCACATCAAGCGCCGTGGTCGGTTCATCGGCGATCAGGATCTTCGGTTCACACGCCAATGCGATGGCGATCATCACCCGCTGCCGCTGCCCGCCGGACATCTGAAAGGGATAGTCGGAAACACGCGCCTTGGGATTGGGAATCTGCACCGCATCGAGCAGTTCGATGGCCTTGTTCCAGGCCTGCGAAGTACCCAGGTCCTGATGCCGCCGTAACACCTCGGCGATCTGCTCACCGACCGTGTAAACCGGATTGAGCGACGTCATCGGCTCCTGGAAGATCATCGATATGTCGTTGCCGCGAATTTCCTTCAGCCGCGCCTCGCTGGCTTGCGTCAAATCCTCACCGTCGAACACGATGCTGCCCGAGGCGATGCGGCCGATCCGATCCGGCAAAAGCCCCATGATTCCCAGTGCGGTCATGGATTTTCCGCAGCCGGATTCACCGACGAACGAAATGTTCTCGCCGGCGTCCAGTTGGAACGACAGATTGTCGATCACCGGCGCGATACCGTCACGCGTCGTCAGTTCGATGCGCAGGTTTTCGACTTTCAGCAGCGGCTCGCTCATCGTTGCCTCAGCTTGGGATTGAGTGCATCGTTGAGCCCGTCACCGACCAGCGATATTGCCAGCACGGTCACAAAGATTGCGAGTCCGGGAATGGTCACCGTGTAAGGCGCATCCAGGATGTACTGACGGTTGGACCCGATAACCTGCCCCCAACTGACCACATTGGGGTCGGTCAGGCCAAGAAAACTGAGACCAGCCTCGAACAGAATAGCCGAGCCGACCATAAGTGCGGACTGCACAATGATCGGCGGCAGTGCGTTTGGCAGGATCACACTGAACATCAGCTTGAAGTTCTTGGCGCCCGACGCCCGCGACGCGGTCACGTATTCCAGTTCGCGGATACGCATGAATTCCGCTCTGGTGATACGAGCCACAGCGGTCCAGCTCACCACGCCGATGGCGAATGTTATCATCGGTAGGGAAGCACCAAACAAAGCGACGATTACCATTGAAAACAGCAATGTCGGAAGCACCTGGAAGAACTCGGTGATCCGCATCAGGACTTCCTCGACCCAGCCGCTGTAGAAGCCGGCGAGCGCACCAACGGACACGCCGATGACGATGGACACAAACGCCGCAGCAAGGCCGATGATGAGCGAGACGCGGGCACCACCCAGAAGTGCAGCGACCAGGTCGCGGCCCAGATAGTCTGTTCCGAGAATGAAGCCATCGACACCGGGCGGGGAAAATGGCGCCCAGACCATCTCGAAAGGATCGACTGCATAAAGCGGCGGGCCGATGATTGCGGCGATAACGATGAGAACCAGCACAACCAACCCCGCCATGGCGGCATGGTTGCGGCGAAACATCTCCCAGGCTTCGGAAAACGGCGAGCGTGCCTCGACGACTTCTTCTTCGGGACCCTTGGTCGTCTCGCTCATCATTTTCCTCCCATCCGGGGGTCAACCAGCCGCAAAGCCAGATCGGTAAGGATATTGCCGACGATGACGACCAGCGCCGAGAAAAACAGGATTCCCAAAATGGTCGGCGTATCGCGGGCGATGATCGACTGGAACGCCAGGGTTCCAAGTCCGGGCCATGAGAACACCGCCTCCACCAACACCGCCCCGGAAATTACGGCTGAAAACTGTAGTCCGGCCAGTGTGATGACCGGCGACAGCGAGTTTTTCAGTGCATGCTTGTAGACGACTTCACGTTCTGTCAGGCCTTTGGCCTTTGCGGTTCTGACATAATCGGATCCCAGCACCTCCATCATGGTTGCACGCGAGAGCCGCGAATAAAGCGCCAGGAACACTGATCCAAGCGTGATTGCCGGCAGGACGAGGTGCTTTGCGATATCGATCGCGTGTACCCAAAAGCCACCCGAAACCGTCACATCCTGCATACCCGCAACCGGGAACCACTGGATTTTCAATGAGAATGCGATCAGCAGCAATATGCCCGTCCAGAAAACCGGCGCCGCATAGCCGAACAGTGCAAGTGCGGTCACAAAATGGCTGGCCAGACCATTGGGCCGGCGAGCCGAGATAACGCCGAGGACCACGCCGATCAGCAAGGCCATGATCTGAGCGGTAAACACCAGCAGCAGCGTGGCCGGCAGCCGTTGCAGGATCAGGTCGGTGACAGGCGTGTTGAAGAAATACGAATAGCCGAGATTAAACTGCAGCACATTGCCGATATAACGGCCCAATTGAATGAGAAACGGCTGATCGAGACCGTACTCGGCACGGATTTGATCCAGAACTTCCTGATCCGCGCCGCCCATTGATTGGCTGATCGTGTCAGCCACATCACCGGGCGCAAGGTGCATCATGGAGAAATTGAGCACCAGGACCGCTGTCAACAGGATTACGGCATACAAAACCCGAATAAGGAATTTTTGAACGAATGCCACAGCGAGGCTTCCTTCATTCGAAAACCTGCGCGGCGGATCATTCCGCCGCGCAGTTCATTGAGCCTATTCCTTGAGATAGGTCATGTCGATCGGTGTTGACGTGCCCCAAATGCCCAAGGGTGGATTGCCGACCTTAGCCGTGTTGTAGACGGTATGATAAGGCAATGTGTTGGTGTGATACACCGGCAGCTCATCAGCAATGATCTGCTGGAACTCAGCATAAAGAGCCTTCCGCTTTTCAGCGTCGTTTTCAACGGCGGCCATGCTCATCAACTCATCGACGCGGGCATTGGAATAGCCTTGTGTGTTGGACCACACGCCTTTCGCAATGTTCGAGCTGTCATATGTGCGATGCACACCAATCACCGGATCACCCCAATTGAATACGGTGTCCCAGGACATGTCGAAATCCATGGTGCCCATCCGTTTGGCCCAGGTCGGGAAGTCGGCCGACGCGCGAACCTCGACATCGATACTGACCTTCTTCAACGCCGCTTTGACATACTCCACCTGCGGCTTCACATCCGGCCAGCCAAAATCGATGGTCAGGCTGAAACGGCTGCCATCCTTGACCGGAAAACCGGCTTCGTCGAGCAGTGCATTTGCCTTGTCCAAATCGAGATCATATCCGTCGACCGCCTCGTTGTAGAACGGACTGTCGGGATGTATCCCCGTCTTGCTGTCAGCGGCCGTACCCTGCATCAGCGCCTTGTGGATGAAGTTTTTATCCACCGCATGGGCAATCGCCTTGCGAACGCGGACATCCTTCAGCGGGCCCTTTGTGGTGTTCATCGCCAGCCAGTCGAGCGGCCCGATCGCGCCATAGCCCTCCGGCGTCACGGTGAGGCTGTCGACCTTCTTCAGGCGGTTGATGATGCGCGGCAGCGATTCAAATGCGCCCATGTGCAGTTCGCCGTTTTCATAGGCGATGGCGCGGGCAGCCGGATCGGCGATGATGCGCATGACGATCTTGTCGAGATAAGGCCGGCCTTCGATGAAGAAATCATCGAAACGTTCCAGGATCACGTGCTCGCCATTCTTGAACTCAACAAGCTTGAACGGACCGGAACCGACAACATTTGCATTGTTGCGCGGATGCGTCTTTACAGCCGTAATCTCCCCGTCACCGTAGATATGTTTCGGAATGATCGACATCAGCTGACCGGACATGGCCAGCATCAAGGCCGGGTGCGGTTTGCTGAGCTTTAGCACTGCGGTATGCGCATCCGGTGTCTCGACGGTTTCGACCGGAGCGAACATCGACTTGAAAGGGTGATTGGCCTTGATCACCTCCACGGAGAAGGCAACGTCTTCCGAAGTAAGGGGCGTGCCATCGTGGAACTTGGCGTTTTTTACAAGGTTCAAAGTGACGTTCAGCCCGTCGTCCGACACTGTCCAGCTTTCAGCCAGATAAGGTTGCGGCGTCCAGTCTTCGTCATAGCGAAGTGGTGAAGCGAACAGTTGCGCTCCCGGGAATCCCGTAACGATGCCCGATTGCACCGCCGAATTCAGGTTGCGGACATTTGTCGACAGGACGGTAACCAGCGTTCCGCCTTTTTTCGGCTCATCAGCCTGAACAGCGCCCGCAGCCATGACCATGACTGATGCGGTAACCGCCAGAATACTTATGGTTTTGTGCATTATTCAATTCCTCCCACTAACATCGAAACGAAAAATGGGAACCGCCGGCCCGTGCCGGACCGGCAAATCCCCATTTCGATCTGCGTCATCGTGCGCACTGATGGGAAACAATTGCAAGACCTGTCACGGCAACTGCCCCAACCAGCGGTGCCGGCTGGACCAACAGACAGCTTAAAAACTGACGCCTGATTTGGCGGCATTCGGCAGGATTGCGCGATGTGCCGGCCGGTCGTGCCGCCTGCAGCCGTTGGCAAGATGTGGGCGTGGTCTCAATGCGACACCATGCAGACCCAACCGGTTAAGCGAAACTTTACCGGGTAGCACATAGAATTGCAGTTGCCGGTTGCGTTCTGGGCACAGCAGACCGACCGTCACGTATTGGGGGAATACATACGGTGTCTGAGGTAAGGCCATTCGAGCAGAATGACGCCCCGGTGGTGGCGGCGATGTTTCTGCGCATTCTGAACCGCGAGACCGCGACCGATGGAAGCGCGGCGCTCGCAACCTATCTTGCAAACCTCTTCTGCGGATCATTCGGCCACGACGAGGACATCACCTCCCGCGTTCATGTCGCCGGGAACGGCCGTGTGAACGGCTTTATCGGGGTTCTCCCCCAGACCGTTCAGCTTGACGGCGAGAGCCTGCGCGCTGCCATCTGCACCACCTGGATGGTCGACGATCACCAGTCCGATCCCTTTGCCGGCGCGCGCCTGCTGAAAGCTGTCTTGTCAGGTCCGCAGGATCTCTCCTTCAGCGAGACCTCCAACG
Source organism: Rhizobiaceae bacterium (assembly GCA_963669285.2). GTDB lineage: Bacteria > Pseudomonadota > Alphaproteobacteria > Rhizobiales > Rhizobiaceae > JAWKWH01. The sequence goes on from CAXXSI010000030.1 coordinate 84,767, forward strand.
ACCTTTCGACGGCGATGTGGCGCAGGATGGGCGCCCATGTGCTGGCTTCCTACAGCCTGGAGTATCTGCGCGTCATCCGTCCGGCAGCCTTCGTCACGCGGGCGGCCGCCTGCCGTTTCGGCCTTCTGGGCGCGTTTGCGCCGCTGGCCCGCCTGGTCGACCGTGCGGCCGGCGTCGGCGGAAGCGGCCTGTCATGGGCCGGTTACCGACCGTGTCACGGCAAGGCGGATGCGCTCGCCGAGACCGAGCCGGACGAGGACGAACTTGTCAGCGCCATCCAGGAACTGGTGAAGCATTACCCCTTACGCCCACGCTGGAGCGACGAGCTGCTTGCGCGCATGCTCGCCCATGCCCGCGTCAAGGCCAGGCACGGCGAACGCGTCCAGCGCATTCTGCGTACCCGCGGCGGCAAGCTTGCCGGCTTGTTCATCTATTACGGCGACCGGGGCGGTATCGGCCGCGTGATGCAGCTCATGGCCGCACCAGGCATGGAAGGGCCGATCCTCGAACGGATGCTCGCCAATGCCCATGCGCGCGGCCTTGCCGCCATTCGCGGCCGCACCCAACCGGCGTTGCTCGATGCCATGCTCGATCGCAAATTTGCCTTTCTGCATGCCTCGTCCACCGTGTTCCATTCTCCCAGGGCGAAGATCGTCGATGCCGCGACGCAGGGCCGCGCCTTCCTCAACGGCCTGTCGGGCGAGAGCTGGACGCAGCTCATCGGCCATCGTTTCAATTGACGGGCGGATAGGACGATGTGCGGCATAGCAGGTTTTCTCGGTTCCGCGGTTTCGCCCAATTCAGCACCGGACTTGCTGAAGCGCATGGCCTTTGCGCTCAGCCATCGCGGTCCGGACGAAATGGACATACATTCGGCTCCGGGCCTCGGACTTGCCCATGCCCGGCTTGCCGTCGTCGGTCTCGCGGACGGCCAGCAACCGATGGCCGATGCAGGCGGCGATCTGGTCATCTCCTACAATGGCGAGATTTTCAATTACGTGGAATTGCGCGAACGCCTGCAGGCGCGCGGAAGACGCTTTCTCACCGGCAGCGACACAGAGGTGATCCTTCATCTCTATGACGAAATGGGCACGGCCTGCCTTGACGAACTCAATGGCGATTTCGCATTCGCGCTTTGGGACGCGCGGCGCCGAAGCCTGTGGCTGGCCCGCGACCGCATGGGCGTGCGCCCGCTTTATTACACCGAGATCGGCGGCACGCTGTATTTCGCCTCCGAGGTCAAGGCGCTGATGCAAGTGCCGGGCTTCAACGCGGAACTTGATCCGTTGGCGCTCGACCAGATCTTCACGCTGTGGGCACCGGTCGCCCCGCGCACGGCCTTCAAACGGGTTAGCGAACTGCCGCCGGGTCACACGATGATGATCACGCAAGGCGGGGATCACAAGATACGCCGATGGTGGCATCTGGATTTTCCCCGCAACGGCGAATTCGCGAGCCCGGCAGATCCGGTGCAACAGCTCGGCGCATTGCTGGAAGATGCCACGCGCGTCCGTCTGCGCGCCGACGTGCCGGTCGGCGCCTATCTTTCCGGCGGCCTCGATTCTTCGCTCATTGCCGCCCTCGCCGCACGGCTGGCTCCGGGACGGCTTGAAACCTTTTCGGTCGGCTTCCGCTCGGCCGAGCACGATGAAAGCTGTTGGCAGGCGGAAGTTGCGGAAGAGCTCGGCGTGACCAACCATCAGATATTGTGCGGAGAAGAGGAGATTGCGGGCGATTTCCCGGACATCGTCAGGCATACCGAATGCCCCGTCCTGCGCGCCGCGCCCGCGCCGCTTTACCGGCTGGCCGGCCTTGTTCGCGACAACGGCATGAAAGTGGCGCTGACCGGCGAGGGCGCAGACGAGATTTTCGCCGGCTACGACATCTTCCGCGAAGCAAAGGTAAGGCGTTTTTGTGCCCGCCAACCCCGATCGGCGCACCGGCCATTGCTGTTTCGGCGTCTCTATCCATACCTGCCGCAATTGCAGCGCCAGAGTGCCGACTATCTGGCCCGTTTCTTTTCCGCCGATGCGGACGGCCTCGCCGATCCGCTGTTCTCGCATCGCCCGCGCTTCCGCTCGACGGCGTCGGCGAAGCTTTTCTATTCTGCGGCTTTGAAGGACGAACTCGGCGGCTACGATGCGGCGGCCGATCTGGCCGCGCAATTGCCCGCCGATTTCGGCCATTGGCACCCGCTCAACCAAGCGCAATATCTCGAAACCCGCTTCCTGCTTCCCGGCTACATCCTCTCAAGCCAAGGCGACCGGATGATGATGGCGCACGGCGTGGAAGGACGCTATCCGTTTCTCGACCACCGCGTCGTCACCTTCGCTTCCGGGCTTCACCCGAGCCTGAAGCTGCGCGGTCTGCAAGAGAAACTCATCCTCAAGGAAGTGGCACGCGGCCTGGTGCCGGATTCGGTGGTGAACCGCCCCAAACAGCCCTATCGCGCGCCCGACAGCCAGGCATTCTCCAATTCCGCCGCCCGGGCACCGGTGGAGGCGGCGCTTTCATGCGGTGCATTGGTCGATACCGGGCTTTTCAACCTTAAGATGATTGAGAAGCTAATATACAAGTCATCTAACGGAAGGGCAACGAGTTTCAAGGACAATACAGCCTTCATGGGCGTTCTTTCGGCGCAGCTGTGGCACCAAACCTTCGCTGCCAGGCAGCCGCAGGCAAGCCAACACAGAATGAGGATCGGGTAACATGTGTGACAACGTTCAAACAAAGGTTCGCGGCTTCATCGTCGAGAACTTCATGTTCGGCGATGACAGCCAGCCCCTGCCGGGCGATCTTTCATTGATGGAGAGCGATCTGGTCGATTCCACCGGCGTCCTTGAGCTGGTCGGATTTCTTGAGGAAGGCTTCGGGCTGCAGGTTGCCGATTCCGACATCGTGCCGGCAAATCTCGACTCCATCAACCGAATCGCCGCCTTCATCGAACGCAAGAAGGGGGCCTGAAGGCACGGCTATGCGTATTGAAAGCCATCTTCGCGAAAGCTGCCTGCGACGAGCCGACAAGACCGCAATCGTCGATGGCGGACGGCGGATAAGCTTCAAGGAACTCTCGGAAGCCTCAGACGGCTTTGCCGCATCGCTGGCGGCCAATGGTGTGCGCAGAGGCGACCGCGTCATGGTGTTTACCGGTAATAGCTGGCAGACCGCCGTCGCCTTCTTTGCCGTGTGGAAGGTGGGTGCCGTGCTTTGCCCCGTCAATCCATCCACCAAGGCAAAGCGTGTGTCCTTCATCATGAGCGATTGTTCGCCCGCGGCCGTCATCGCCGATGCCAGGGGTGCCGCAGCGGTTGCCAGCGCGCTTGCCGACAATGGCGCAATGCGACCGGCGACGGTTCTCACCCGCCCGCATCCCGCACTGCCGGAAGCCGGCGATTTCGATCACTATCTGAAGGCTGGACCGCTCGCCGCCGACCCCGACCTGCCCGACAGCGATCTTGCGTCCATTATCTACACCTCAGGCTCGACGGGCGAACCCAAGGGCGTGGTGATGGGGCACGACAATATCGATGCCGCGACCTCATCCATCTTATCCTATCTCGGCAACCGTCAAAGCGATGTCATTCTCAACGTGCTGCCGCTGTCCTTCGGATACGGGCTGACGCAACTCCTTACCAGCGTGCGCGTGGGTGCCACGCTGGTGCTGGAGAAATCCTTTGCCTATCCGGCTGCCATCCTTGAGCGCCTGCGCGAAGAAAACGTTACCGGTTTTGCCCTGGTGCCCTCCATGGTCGCCCTGATAATGCGCATGGAGGATCTGAACCCGGCGCTGTTTGCGAGCCTGCGCTACATCACCAGCGCGGCCGCCCCTTTGCCGGTCGCCCATATCCGCAAATTGCGCTCCCTGCTTCCCGGCGTGCGGCTTTATTCCATGTACGGCCAGACCGAATGCCTGCGCGCTACCTGGTTGCCACCGGGCGACATCGACCTGCGTCCGGCCTCCGTCGGCATTGCCATTCCGGGTTCCACGATCCAAGTCATCGATGAGGCCAGTTTCGAGACCGCGCCCGGGGCTATCGGCGAGCTCGTCGTTTCAGGTCCTCACGTCATGCGCGGCTATTGGAACAACGCGAAAGCGACGGCGGAGGCCCTGCGCCGCGATCCATTGACGGGAAAGCTGCGCCTTCACACCGGTGACCTGTTTTTCTCCGACAGCAATGGCTATGTCACCTACGTTTCGCGCAAGGACGATATCATCAAGACGGGCGGCTTCAAAGTGGCGCCGCGTGAAGTGGAATCCGCGCTTTACGAACTGGAGGGCGTGGTCGAGGCGCTGGTCGTTGGCATACCGGACCCGGTGCTGGGCGAGACACTCAAGGCAATGATCGTCAAGTCGGCCGACACACTGACCGTCGAGGACGTTCTGCGTCACTGCGCCGGGATGCTGAACGATTTCATGGTGCCGAGGCAGGTCGAGTTCTGCCAGGCGCTGCCCAAGACCGGCAGCGGGAAGCTCAGCCGCCGTCTTGCTTTGGTCGGAGATAAATCGGCATGAACGAAGTGAACGCATCGGCTCAGACCTTCTCCCTTTCAGCCCTTGGCATCAATCCGGAAAGCGAGACCGACCGCATCGCCGCGCATATGCGCGATGTGTTGCGCGGCGATCTGCGCAAGCGCGGCTTCGTTCTCGGTATTTCCGGCGGCATCGATTCGGCTGTCTGCGCAGCGCTCGCCGTGCGTGCCGTCGGTCCAGAGCGCGTCTTTGGCCTGCTGATGCCGGAACATGATTCCGATCCGGATAGCCGGCGGCTCGGCGAGGATGTGGCGAAGACTTTCGGCATCGACCACGCGGTCGAGGATATCGGTCCGGCGCTGGATGCGATGGGGTGCTATCGCCGCCGCGACGACGCCATCCGCCAGGTGGTGCCGGAATACGGCGCGGACTGGTCGAGCAAGATCGTCTTTGACAACGCGCTGACAGCCGGCGGTTACAATTTCTCGTCGCTGGTGGTGCGCGCGCCCGGCGGCGAAATGCGCAGGCTGCGCCTGCCGGCGGACGCCTATCTCGGCATCGTCGCCGCCACCAACATGAAACAGCGTACGCGCAAGCAGCTTGAATACTACCATGCCGACCGGCTGAACTTCGCCGTCATCGGCACGCCCAACCGGCTCGAATACGATCAGGGCTTCTTCGTCAAGAACGGCGACGGCGCTGCTGACATCAAGCCGATCGCCCATCTCTACAAGTCGCAGGTCTACGAACTCGCCGCTCATCTCGGCGTGCCCGAGGAAATTCGCAAGCGCCCGCCGACCACCGATACCTACTCGCTGCCACAGACGCAGGAGGAATTTTATTTCGCGTTGCCCTACGCGAAGATGGACGCCTGCCTCTATGCACTCGAAAACGGCGTTCCGGCATCCCAGGTCGGCGCGGCCACCGGTCTTACCGAGGCGCAGGTCGAAGCCGTCTGGAATGACATCGCGGCAAAGCGCAAGGTTGCCCGCTATCTCAACATGCCGTCGATTGTTGGTGTCCCATCCGGATAGCCTAGACCGACACCTGCCTGGAGTGCATGAATTCCTGAAATGCCAAACGGGCGGCATTGGGCTGCGAGTCGCGTGCCCAGGCCAGGCCGACATCCATCGACGGGATGTTGTCCGTCACCGGAATGACTTCGACGCGCCGCCCTTCCAGCGACCAGGGCCTGTAGACCATATCGGACAGGATGGTCACGCCCATTCCGCCTGCCACCATCGAGCGGACCGCCTCAAACGAGGCCGTGCGGAAGATGGTGTTCGGCCGATAGCTGGTCTTGTTCCAGTAACGTTGCGCCGTATTGCTTGCCTCATCGACGGTCAACATGATGTAGGGGTATTCAGACACGTCAGCCAATGAGACGCTCGGCTGCTCGAGCAACGGGTGTTGTGCCGAAAGCCAAAGCCTGCGGCGCGAGCTGAACAGCGTCTCGAACGCCAGGCCTTCCTGGTCGGCAATGTTTGACGTCAGCATGACGGCGATGTCGAAGGCGCCCGACACAAGGCCATCTTCGATTTCCGGACGCGGCGCCTCGGTCAGCCTGAACTCAACGCCCGGAAAGGTTCTGGAAAACTGCTCGATAAACGGCGAAATGTAGTAGCCGGCGACGGTGTAGGTCATTGCCAGCCGAAGGGTCCCGCGCACATCATCGCGACGTCGCGCCGGACTGCGCACGGCTTCCTCAAGCGCTGCCACAATCCGCTGCGCATGGTCGAGAAAGATGTCGCCTTCCTGGGTCAGCACGGCGCCGCTGGCGTTGCGCTCAAACAGGGCGCTGCCGATGATCGCTTCCAGCTGCTTGACGGCAATGGTCAGCGCCGATTGCGACACGTTCAGTTCGCGCGCTGCCCGTGAAAACTGTCCCGTATTGGCGACGGCCATGAAATAGCGAATTTGCCGGATGGTTGGGTCGTTCAATTTTTTAAATATCCAGTATCAGATTCTATAAAAACAGATGACAAATGATATTGCGGGCCCGGGCACCAGCCTGTCGGGTCATTACCAGCTTCATTCAGTCCATAAGGCTGAAAACTATATGATACCGCCTGATATCTCAACATTATCAATGCCGCTGTCTCGGTTTCGATTGGGTCAACTTAATATGCAAATATTTTATATTAAGGCAACAATATAAAAAATTTTACAATCCCGGTTAGCGACGAGTAACGTTCTCGGGTGCCGCCGCTTGTGCGGCCGAAGGATCGTTTTGAGCAGTCCAGGGAGGACTTGAGATGAAGAGAATTGCAGGATTGTTGGCCGCATCGAGCATGCTTGCCATGACGGCATCGGCGAATGCCGGCGAAGGAAAGTGGTATCCCTACTCGGTCGAGGTCTGGGATCCGCCGTTCGACATGGCGAGCCCACGTAAGACGATGGACTATTCACCACTCGAAAAAGCATCGCAGAAGTGGGACATCTGTATCTCGTTTCCGCACATGAAGGACGCCTACTGGCTTGGCGTCGACTATGGCATCACCGAGGAAGCCAAGCGTCTCGGCGTCAAGGCCAATGTGGTCGAGGCCGGCGGATATACGGAACTCAACACCCAGATTTCCCAGATCGAGGATTGCGTGTCTTCAGGCGCGCAGGCAGTCATCATCGGCGCGATTTCCTTTGACGGGCTGAACAACCTTGTCGGCGAAATCCGCTCGAAGGATATTCCGGTCATCGATGTCATCAACGGCATGTCGTCCGACCAACTATCGGCGAAATCGCTGGTCTCCTTTGGCGAAATGGGCGCGAAGGCCGGCCAGTTTCTCGCCGACAGCCACCCGGCTGGTGGCGATCCGGTCAAGGTCGCATGGTTTCCGGGTCCTGCTGGCGCCGGCTGGGTCGAGGCGGGCAATACCGGATTTGCCGGCGCCATCGAGGGAAGCTCGGTCAATCTTGTCGAGACGAAATATGGTGATACCGGCAAGGAAGCACAGGCAAAACTGGTCGAAGATACGCTCGAAGCTCATCCCGACCTGAACTACGTCGTGGGCACGGCGGTGACGGCAGAGGCAGCGGTGCCGATATTGCGTGCGCGCGGTCTGACCGATCAGGTCAAAATCGTATCCTACTACTACACGCCCGGTGTGGATCAGGGCATCAAACGCGGGCAGATCCTCGCGGCGCCGACAGATTCGACAGTCATCCAGGGACGCATTGCCGTCGATCAGGCGGTTCGCATTCTCGAAGGCAAGGACCACGTCAAGCACGTTGGACCTGCACTCTACGTTGTCACGCAGGAAAACCATGCGGACTTCGACCCTTCCTCGACATTGGCACCGGACGGGTTCCGCCCGGTTTTCACAATCGACTGATTGAGCAGGGAATAGTTACATGCCTCCCGCATCAGTGCCCGCACAACACGACGGAGTGTCCATCCAGGATCCTGCGTTGATGGAAGTCCAGAACATCACCAAGGACTATCCGGGTGTGCGGGCGCTGGATGGGGTCGATTTCGACCTGAAACCCGGCGAGGTTCACGTGCTTTTCGGCGAAAACGGCGCCGGCAAATCAACGCTCATTTCCATACTGGCCGGCGCCAACCAGCCGAGCAGCGGTGCAGTTCGGTTCAAGGGTCAAACGGTCGAGCTTTCCTCGGTTCACGAGGCGCGTGCGCTCGGCATTTCTGCGGTGTTCCAGGAATTCTCACTAATTCCGCAAATGACGGTCGCCGAAAACCTGGTTCTCGGCGCCGAACCCACCCGCAATCACCTGCTCGACCGACGGGAGATGCTCCGCGAGGCACGGGAAATACTGGACGAACTGTCATTTGACATCGATCCCGCACGCCGGGTGGCGCGGCTGACCCGCGCCGAACAGCAGATGGTGGAGATAGCCAAGGCATTCCGCTCCGACCTTTCGGTTCTCATTCTCGACGAACCGACGGCCTCGCTCACCAATCATGAAACCGATCATCTGTTCGACCTGATCGAGCAACTGACCGTCCGCGGCGTCGGCATCGTCTACATTACCCATCGCATGGCAGAAATCCGCCGTATCGGCGATCGGATCACCATACTGCGCGACGGACGTTTCATCGATACCGTTGATGCCAAGACAACGTCGGAAGACGAACTGGTGCGCTTGATGACGGGACGGGTCGTTGGCGGGATTTTTCCGAACACCGATCTACCGGAGCCGGGTGAAATCATCCTTGCGGTTGACGGGCTGACAACCGCCGATGGCGGGGTTCGTGATGTTTCTCTTAATGTGCGTGCCGGCGAGATCGTCGGCCTGGCCGGATTGGTCGGTTCCGGCAAATCACGGATCATGCAAGCCTGTTTCGGCGCCTCTGAACGTCAGTGCGGCCGGATCAGTTTCTGCGGAACCGACATCACATCGGCCCGTCCGGGCAACAACATACGCAACGGATTCATATATCTGCCATCGGACCGACGCCGCGAGGGATTGATGATGATGCGCTCGGTGCGCGAGAACGCGGCGCTCGCCTCGCTTGATGCCGAACCGTTTTCGCACGGTATTTTTCTCAACCGCTCGGGCGAGCGTGGCGCAGTCGAAAAGCTGGCCGAACAGCTCAATCTTACGCCACGCCGCATTGAGCGGGCTGTCGATCATTTTTCCGGCGGCAATCAGCAAAAGGCGATGCTGGCGCGCAGCCTCACCCGTCCATATCGGTTGATCGCATTCGACGAGCCGACCGTTGGTGTGGATGTCGGAACAAGGGCAGCGATCTACGAGTTCATCGTCGGCCTGGCCCGCCAGGGCGTCGCCATCGTTCTGATCTCATCCGACCTGCCGGAAATCCTCAACCTGTCATCGCGGGCCTATGTGTTCTACCGCGGCAGAATACAGGCCGAGATCCCGCGCGAGACACTCAGCGAGGAAAACGTTCTGGCGCACTTCTTCGAACGGGAGGCTGCCTGATGGCCAATGAAGCAACCGCCAGGACAGGCGCTGCGGGAACCGGTGAGGTTCTGAAGCGCCTTTTCGTGAAACTGGGGATCCTGCCGTTTCTGCTGGTGATCGCCATCGTCGTATTCGCGCTGATGTCGGACAATTTCCTGACGCCGCGCAACCTGATGAATGTCTTGCGGCAGTCGGTCTACCTGACAATCGTTTCGATGGGCCAGATGCTGGCGCTGCTGACCGGCGGTTTCGATCTGTCGGTCGGCACGATCGTGGCCTTGAGTTCGGTGACCGGCGCCATGGCCATGGCGGCCATGCATGCCGCCTACCCCGACATGATCATGCTCTCGATCCTGATCGGGTGTATTGCCGGCATCGCTTCGGGAACCATGATCGGCGTCATCAACGGCACCGGCGTGGCGTTTTTCAACGTCTCGCCTTTTATGATGTCGCTCGGTATGGCGTCGGTCGGCTTCGGTGTCGCGCTTTATCTGACCGGCGGCGTACCGGTTTACGGCATGCCGCAGGCATTCGGTGACGTGTTCGGCTTCGGAACATTATTGACGATCCCGACCCCGGTCTACGTCGCCGCGCTCCTGATCGTGCTGCTTCACGTTTTCCTCTATCGAACGCGTTACGGGCGTTATCTGTATGCGGTTGGCGGCAACCTGAAGGCGGCGTCGCTGTCCGGCATCAGCACCAGGGCGACATTGTTTTTCACCTATGTCCTGTGCGCGGCTTTTGCAGGCATCGCCGGGATGCTGCTGACGGCTCGGCTGGACACGGGCGAAGCCAATATCGGCGCGTCGATGCCGCTTGAATCGATCGCGGCCTGCGTCATCGCAGGCGTCAGCCTTCGCGGCGGTGTGGGCCGGCTGGAGAGCGTCATCCTGGGGGCTTTGTTCATCGGCCTGGTGCAAAACGGTATGAACCTCGCCCGCATCGAATCCTATCTGCAGACGGTCGTCCTCGGCGCGCTTTTGATCCTCGCGGTGATCGCCGATCAAATCCGTCTCCGCTATGTCGCGACACTGAAAGATTGAGGGGAAGACCGGTGAAGGAAGTCGGCATCAACTGCGACATGGGCGAGAGCTTCGGTCTCTACAAAATGGGCGATGACGAAGCGATGATGCCGTTCATCACGCAAGCCAACGTAGCATGTGGTTTTCACGGCTCAGATCCCAACCATATGCGCAAAACTGTCGAACTGGCAAAACAGAACGATGTCAGCGTGGGAGCACACTTCTCGCTGCCCGATCTGCCCGGATTCGGCCGACGCGAGATGAAGATCGATCGCACGGAAATGGCCAACATCATCCTCTATCAGATCGGCGCGCTGAAGGCTTTTCTCGATCTGGCGGGAATTAGGCTTTCCCATCTCAAACCACATGGCGCGCTTTATGGAATGGCTGCGCGACTTGAGCATGTCGCCGAAGCGGTCGCCGATGCGGCGGTGGTGTATCAGGTTCCGGTGATGGGACTGGCAGGTACGCTGCACGAGACGATTTGCGCTAAGAACGGAATTCCGTTTCAGGCGGAGTATTTCGCCGACCTCGACTATGACGATGACGGATCGCTGATTATCACGCGCGAACACGAGGCAGTGGACCCGCAAATCGCAGCTGCACGCGCGGTCAGTGCGGTGCGCGACGGCAGGATCGCAAGCGTCAATGGCAACCCGATTGCGGTGCGGGCCGAGACGATCTGCATCCATTCCGATACGCCCAACGCGGTCGACATCGCACGCAATGTTCGTGATGCGCTTCGCGAGATTGAAGCCTGCTGAGAAGTGACAGGAGACAGCAATGGCCAAACACGAGATAAAATCACCGATCCCCGGCACATTCTTTCGCAAGCCGGCACCTGATCAGCCCTCCTTCAAGGAAATCGGCGATACGGTGACGAAAGGCGAAACGATCGGCCTGGTCGAAGTCATGAAGACGTTTCACGAAATCCAGTCGGACGCCGACGGAACGATAAGCGCATTTACAATCGAAGATTCCGAACCGGTTATGCCCGGTCAGACCATCGCCGAACTGGATTGATCGGATCATGGCCAGGCCCATCAAAAAGCTGCTGGTTGCCAATCGCGGTGAAATTGCCGTGAGGATTATCCGCGCGGCACACGATCTCGGCATTCCAACGGTGCAGGTGCATAGCGACGCCGACACCGAAAGCCTTGCCGTGAAGATGGCTGATGAAGCAATCAACATAGGACCGGCCGCAGCGGCAAAATCCTATCTCAACGTTGATGCGATACTGGACGCAGCCAAGTCCAGCGGTGCCGATGCGATTCACCCGGGCTATGGTTTTCTGGCCGAGAATTCGGACTTCGCCGACGCGGTTGCCGATGCCGGCCTGATCTTCGTCGGACCTTCCGGTGACACCATCCGGCTGATGGGCGACAAGGCCGCCGCAAGGGCCGAAGCGCAGAAGGCCGGTGTTCCAACGGTTCCGGGCAGCGATGGTATCATTTCCGACATGGCGGAAGCGGAGCTGCTCGCCGAGCGGATCGGCTATCCGGTGATGATCAAGGCGGCAGCCGGCGGTGGCGGCCGCGGCATCCGTGTTGCGCAGACCGTCGAAGAGTTCCGCAGTCTGGCGCCGCAGGCTTCCGCGGAAGCCAAGGCCGCATTCGGCGATGGCGGGATCTATGTGGAGAAGGTGATCTCACAGGCCCGCCACATCGAGGTGCAGATCCTCGGCGATGGCGACAATGTCGTTCACTTCTTCGAACGCGAGTGTTCATTGCAACGAAGGCGCCAAAAAGTCTGGGAGGAGGCACCTTCCATCGTTCTCGATCAGGAAACGCGGACACAGCTTTGCAATTCGGCGGTCTCGCTGGCGAAGTCGGTCGGATACAAGGGCGCGGGTACCATCGAGTTTCTTTATGACGACCGTTCCGGCGATTTCTATTTCATTGAGATGAATACGCGCATTCAGGTCGAACATCCGGTCACCGAGATGATCTGCGGGATCGACCTCGTTGCCGGGATGATCGCCATAGCAGCCGGCGATCCGCTGACCGCCGATCAGAAAGCGATCAAGCGCCATGGGCATGCCATTGAAGTGCGCCTTAACGCCGAAGACCCGGCCAACAATTTCATGCCGCTTCCGGGAACCATCGACTCGATGATCGTCCCGGGCGGACCGGGTGTTCGTTTCGACCATCTGCTCTATCCCGGCTACGCGGTACCGCCGTTCTATGACTCGCTGCTCGGCAAACTGATCGTCTGGGCGGAGGATCGCGACAAGGCGCTTGTCCGGCTGCGGCGGGCCCTGAGCGAGTTGACCATCGACGGATTGCCGACAACCGCACCGTTGTTCACGGCACTGCTTGGATCGGACGATGTCCACGCCAGCGCCGTCCATACGCGGTGGCTGGAACCATGGCTCGACGAAAACCGGGCCGCCATGACGGAACAGGGAGGTGCACGATCATGAGTTGCCGATATTCATTTGGCGGCGACGAACATATCTTCGTCGAGGTCGACGAGGCGATGTCGCTGGAGGCGTTCTTCGTCAGCCTGTCGATGACCAATGCGGTTAGGGACGCCGGGATCGACGGCGTGACCGAAATCTGCCCGGCCAACGCCTCGTTCCAGATCAAATTCAATCCGGATCAAATCCATCCCGACGACCTGATGGCAGAATTGAAGCGGTTGGAAGAAACCGCCGATAAGGCCGAGGCGGTGCTGAACACCCGGATCGTCGAAATCCCCGTCTTCTATCAGGACCCGTGGACGCACGAGACGCTGATGCGGTTTCGTGAGCGCCACCAGGATCCCGAAGCAACTGATATCGAGTATGCCGCGTCGATCAATGGCTATGACGATGTCGCTGCGTTCATCGAGGCGCATTCGGGGGCGCCGTGGTTCGTGTCAATGGTCGGCTTCGTTTCGGGCCTGCCGTTTCTCTACCAGATGGTCGATCGGCCGCGGCAGATCCAGGTGCCGAAATATCTGCGGCCGCGCACCGATACTCCGAAACTGACGGTCGGCTACGGCGGCTGCTTTTCGTGCATCTATTCGGTGCGTGGCGCCGGCGGCTATCAGATGTTCGGCATCACGCCGATGCCGATCTACGATCCCGAGCAGAAGGTCTCGTATTTGCGCGATTTCATGGTGTTCTTCAAACCCGGCGACATCGTCAAATGGAAGCCGATTGGGCGGGAAGAATACGATGCGGCGGTCGCCGACGTCGAAGCCGGCCGTTTCGAGCCGCGCATCAGGCCGGTGACGTTTTCGCTCGACGCCTACAACGCCGATGTCGACGGCACCAATGCCAAGCTGATGGAGGCGCTTTATGCCGGTTAATGTCATGACAGCGGGAATAGCGACCACCATCCAGGATCTCGGCCGTCCGGGCTATTACCATCTCGGCATTCCCATGGGCGGCGCGATGGACCGTTTCGCCATGCGGGCGGCCAACATGCTTGTCGGCAATGCCGAGGATGCGGCCGGACTGGAAGCGGTGTTTGTCGGTCCGACGCTCGAGTTCACCGAAGATGCCGTCGTGGCGGTTACTGGCGCAGAACTGCCGCCAAAGGTCGACGACGAACCGCGCGAGACCTGGACCGCGTTCGACGTCAAAAAGGGGCAGGTTCTGTCGTTTGGTTTCCTGAAGGGCGGCGCGCGGGCCTGTATCGCGATTTCGGGCGGCATCGATACGCCGCCGGCGCTCGGCAGCCGGTCGACCTATGCCATCGGCGCGCTGGGCGGCGTGGAAGGTCGCGGAATTCAGCCGGGCGACAGCCTGCCGCTCGGTCAAAGCGGTAACAAGGCAAAGGCGGGCGCCACGGTGGCCGAGAAGCTTCGCCGCCATCCGGGCAATCCGGCCGAACTTCGGGTTCTGCCAGGACTTTATTGGCACCGGATCACCGAGGCGGCACAGGCGGGTTTCTTTGACGACACCTGGAAAGTCGCCAACGAAGCCGATCGGATGGGTTACCGGTTCCAGGGCGGGCGGGCGCTCCAGTTCGTCGAACGCGAACAACCGTTCGGAGCCGGTGCGGATCCATCGAATATCACCGATGCGTGCTATCCGTACGGCTCGATACAGGTGCCGAGCGGCGCCGAGCCGATCGTTCTCCACCGCGACGCCGTTTCGGGTGGCGGCTACTTCATGATCGGCACGGTGATCTCGGCCGACATGGACCTGATCGGTCAATTGCAGCCCAACACGCCGACCCGGTTCGTCAAGATCGACATGGAACAGGCGCTGGCCGCCAGGCGTGAGCGCCAGGCCGGTCTCGAACGGATAAGACAGGCTCTTCATTGAGTGGTGAACAGGAGTTTATGAGATGACCTCTTCGACCATGAATTCGACTCTGGCCGAGGCAATCTGGAGCCCGGACAACAGGATTGTGCGCAACATCGTTCTGGCAGTTTTGGGAACCGTGGCGCTTTGGATATCGGCCAAGATCAACGTGCCGTTCTATCCGGTGCCGATGACCATGCAGACGTTTGCGGTGCTGGTGATCGGCATGGCCTTCGGCTGGCGGCTCGGCGCGGCGACCGTTCTGCTCTATCTGGCCGAGGGCGCGGCGGGCCTGCCGGTGTTTGCCGGTACGCCGGAAAAGGGCATCGGGCTTGCCTATATGATGGGGCCGACCGGCGGCTATCTCGTCGGCTTCGTGCTGGCGGCAGGCGCGGTCGGCTGGCTGGCCGGGCGCGGCTGGGACCGCAACGTTTTCTGGACGCTTGCCGTAATGGTCATCGGTACGGCGATCATCTTCATCCCCGGCCTGTTGTGGCTCGGGGCGGTGATCGGCTGGGACAAGCCGGTGCTTGAGTTCGGCCTGATCCCGTTCATGCCCGGCGCCGCCTTCAAGATCGCTCTCGCCGCTGCCGTCCTGCCGCTGGCATGGCGGTGGGTCGGTAGGCGAAGCTGATTCCGGGTTGTTCGATATTGCCGACCACGGATCTACCGTGATGCCGGGATAGATCAACGGGCGGACCGGACGATCATGCTCGGTTCGCCAATCTTCAAAACGGAGTAGAGCGGTCCTATCAGCGAGACGGTGAATGCAGTGCGACCGGACGCATCGAAACAGGAACCGTCATCACAACAGTTCAGATTCTAAATTGCCGGTCATCATCGACCGATATCCACCCCTATCCAATCATTGAACACAACCGGCGGCGCAAGGCCAGCCGGGCGCAGGAGACATTGTCATGAAAAACCAGGCCATTGAATCGCGGCGCGGTGCTGCGATCGCCCGTGGCGTCGGCGTGATGACTTCGGTCTACGTAAACCGGGCCGAAAATTCCGAGATCTGGGATGTCGAAGGAAATCGCTTTATCGATTTCGCATCCGGCATCGCGGTTTTGAACACGGGCCACCGGCATCCGAAGGTGATGAAGGCCGTGCATGACCAGATCGACCGCTTTACCCACACATGTCATCAGGTCGTGCCGTACGAAAACTACATTTCGCTGGCTGAGCGGTTGAACAAGCTGTTGCCGGGATCGTCGGAGAAGAAAACCGTCTTCGTGACGACCGGCGCCGAGGCGCTGGAAAACGCCGTCAAGATCGCCCGTGCCTCAACCGGTCGGAATGCGGTGGTCGCGTTTTCCGGCGGTTTTCACGGTCGCACATTCATGGGCATGGCGATGACCGGCAAGGTGTTTCCCTACAAGGCGGGTTTCGGGGCGATGCCGGCCGATGTGTTCCACGTGCCGTTTCCGGTCGCCCTGCACGGCGTTTCGCAAGACGATGCGATTGCCGCGCTCGGCAAGCTGTTCAAATCGGATGTCGACCCGTCGCGCGTTGCCGCGATCGTGCTGGAGCCGGTGCAGGGCGAAGGCGGGTTTTATGTCGCGCCGAAGGATTTCATGAAACGGCTGCGCGGCATCTGCGACGAACACGGAATTCTACTGGTCGTCGATGAGGTGCAGACCGGTTTTGCACGCACCGGCACGATGTTCGCGATCGAACAATACGGGATCGAACCGGATCTGGTGACGATGGCCAAAAGCCTGGCGGGCGGTTTTCCGCTGGCAGCGGTGACCGGCAAGGCGGCGATCATGGACGGCCCCGGTCCCGGCGGTCTGGGCGGTACCTATGGCGGCAGTCCGATCGGCATTGCCGCTGCCCATGCGGTGCTCGACGTGATCGAGGAAGAGGATTTGTGCGCACGCGCCGACCAGCTCGGCGCCCGGCTCAAGCAGCGTCTCGAAGGCCTGCGAGGCGACGTGCCGGAGATATCCGATGTTCGCGGTCCCGGTTTCATGAACGCGGTCGAGTTCGCCGATCCGACGAACGGCGAACCGGACGCATCCTTTGCCGCACGCGTGAAAGATATTGCACTATCAAACGGTCTCATTTTGCTGACCTGCGGCGTCTACGGCAATGTCATCCGCTTTCTGTCGCCGATCACCATCCAGGACGACGTCTTCACCGAAGCGCTCGATATTCTCGAAACATCGATATGGGCAGCGAGGATATCCAAGTGAGTATCGCACCGTCACTGCTGTCACGGCTCAATGATCCGTCCCTCATCCGCGCCGGTGGTGTGGTCAATGGCGGCTGGATCGACACCGCCGGTTCGACATTCGACGTTGACAATCCGGCCAATGGTGCGGTGATCGCGACGCTTCCCGATATGGGAGCGGATGACACCCGCCAGGCCATCGACGCGGCCTACGATGCACAGAAAGACTGGGCAGCGCGGACGGCGAAGGAGCGGTCGACGACCCTGCGGGCGTTTTGCGACCTGATGATTGCCAATGCCGATGATTTGGCAGCCATCATCACCACGGAAATGGGCAAACCATTTCCGGAAGCGCGCGGCGAGATTGCCTATGGCGCGTCCTATGTCGAATGGTTCGCCGAAGAAGCCAAACGCATTTACGGCGATGTTATCCCGGGCCATCAGCCCGACAAGCGCATCGTTGTCCTGAGGCAGCCGGTGGGCGTGGTCGGGATGATAACGCCGTGGAATTTTCCCAACGCCATGCTGGCCAGGAAGCTGGCACCAGCACTGGCAGCTGGGTGTGCGGTGGTGGCAAAACCCGCCGAACAGACACCGCTGTCGGCTATCGCGCTTGCCGTCCTGGCCGAACGGGCCGGCGTTCCGGCCGGCGTCTTCAATCTGATCACCGGGACTGATGGCGCGGCAATCGGCAAGGAGATGTGTGCCAATCGCAAGCTGCGCAAGATCAGCTTTACCGGCTCGACCGAGGTTGGACGTATCCTGATGCGACAGGGTGCCGACAATGTGCTGCGAACGTCGATGGAGCTGGGCGGCAATGCACCGTTCATCGTGTTTGACGATGCCGATATCGATGCTGCGGTCGAAGGCGCGATGATCTCCAAGTTCCGCAATGCCGGCCAGACATGCGTCTGCGCAAACCGGATTTATGTCCAGAATGCCGTTTATGACATCTTTGCGGAAAAGCTCGCACAAGCGGTATCGGCGTTGAAGGTCGGCGACGGGTTTGACAGCGATGTCACCACCGGCCCGTTGATCGATGCGCAGGGGCTGGCCAAGGTCGAGGATCACATTGACGATGCGGCAAGTCGGGGCGCGGCAATCATCACCGGCGGAACGCGGTCCGACGCAGGCGCATTGTTCTTCGAGCCTACGGTGCTGACCAATGTTTCATCGTCGATGAAAATTGCGCGCGAAGAAACCTTCGGTCCCGTCGCACCGCTTTTTCGCTTTGACACCGTCGAAGAGGTGATCGCCATGGCCAATGACACCGAATTCGGTCTCGCATCCTATTTTTTTGCGCGCGACCTTTCGCGGGTATGGCGGGTTGCCGAGGCGCTTGAATACGGGATGGTCGGCATCAATACCGGCCTGATCTCGACCGAGGTCGCGCCGTTCGGCGGCGTCAAGCAGTCCGGTCAGGGACGGGAAGGCTCCAAATACGGAATCGAAGACTATCTCGAGATCAAGTATGTCTGCATGGGCGGCGTGTAGATGAAATCACCACCAGCCATTCGCCGATGAAATGCCGGACAACGAACGTCGCCTGTTCAGCCGGTTTCGGCGATGACCTGCGTGTTGTCCGGATCACGCCAACTGACCTCGCTCATCGCCTTGATGGTGGCTTCGACAATCGTCGCCAGTTCATGGAGCGCGCTCGTTGTCATCGGGATCCCGGCCTTGGCATCCTGTTCAAGCGTTTCGCACAATGCTGCCGCACGCATCGCACCGGCGCTGTTGCATATCGACTTCAGCGCGTGGATCAACCGGGCGACATCCTCGATATCGGTGTTTACCGCCAACGCATGTTCCAGGTCGCACAGGGCCTGGTGGCCGTGTTTCAGGAAGAGGTCGAACACCCTGTTGCCCAGGTCCGACTGGTTGGCGGCGCCGACCGATTGAAACATATCCAGCATCTTGTCGGACAATAGCGGCGGTTCGTCATCGGACGGGTTATCGCCTCGGTCCGGGGTGTCTTCGACTGGATCCAGTTGCGGTTTGATCTGCTCGATCTCTTTGGCCAGCGATGCGATCGTGAACGGCTTGGCAACATAACCGTCCATTTGAGCCTGGCGCCAGCGCTCCGCCTCTTCGCCGGCGACATGGGCGGTCAAGGCGACAATCCTGGCGCTTTCACGCGCCATGCCCCGCTCCAGGCCGCGGATTGCCTCGGTCGCCTCATAGCCATCCATTCCTGGCATGGAGCAATCCATGAAGATCAGGTCGAACGCGCGTTCCTTCACCTGCTCGATCGCTTCCTCGCCGCTTTGGGCGAACTTCGCGGTAATTCCCAGCGCCGTCAGCGCTTCCTTGAGAACCTCGCGATTGACCGCATCGTCGTCGACAGCGAGGACAGCCAGTTCGCCGAATGTCGGAAAGTCCACCCTGGTGAGGTTTGACTGGCTTTGCGACAATTCCGAATAATCACCGCAAGAAAGCCCCCGGCAAATGATCGCAAGGTCCGACCGCATCATCGGCAACGGTAATTCGCCGTCGAACTTGTCGGAGCTGTTGTCGAAGGTCGCATCCTCGCCATAGCCGGTCAGTACTACTATGGGTGGCATTCCTTTGCCGGCTTCCTCCCCGGCATGCGCAAGCGAAGACAAACAACCTGCCCGCACCAAAACGAGATCAACGCCGTCGAATGAGCCGTCGGCGGAACCGTCGATGACATTCATCCTTCGCTCGCAAAGCGCGGCCACGGTCGCATGGCGCGAAATCGGATTCTCATCCAGGACCATCACCGTCTGTCCGTCTGCGAATGTCTCCTCGTCCAATCCGGTGCCGTCGGCGACAAGATCCAAATCAACGTCGACATGGAACACACTGCCGGCGCCAGGCTCGCTTGTGACGCCGATCTCGCCGCCCATGATCTCGACGAGTTTTTTGGAGATCGGCAAACCGAGGCCGGTTCCGCCGAATTTTCGCGTTGTCGACTGGTCGGCTTGCGTAAACTGTTCGAATACGCTGTCGAGCTTGTCGTCGGGAATGCCGATGCCGGTGTCTGCAACTTCAATACGGATCGATTGCCGGTCCGTCTGTTCGGAATACGGCGAAGTCGTCACGTTGATCGAGACACCACCGGTCTCGGTGAACTTCAGCGCGTTGTTGACGAGATTGGCAGTAACCTGTCCGAGCCGCGTCGGATCGCCGACAAATGTCCGGGCAACGTCGACACTGATGAACGACGACAACGTCAGTTTCTTTTCATGCGCGCGGGCGGAAAACAGGCTTACCGTGTCTTCGATCAGCTCATCCAGCGAAAATGGTGTTTGCTCAAGCTGCAGTCTGCCGGATTCGATTTTCGACATGTCGAGGATGTCGTTGATGATGTTCAGCAGCGATCGCCCGGAACGCGAGATCACCTGAGCGTAGCGCAGATGTTTTGTCGACAGAGGCGACGCGGCGAGCAGTTCGGCCATCACCATCATGCCGTTCATGGGCGTCCTGATTTCGTGGCTCATCGTCGCCAAAAATTCCGATTTGGCGGCATTGGCCCGATCGGCCACGACGACGGCTTCGCGTAGTTCGTGGGTTCTCGTTTCCACGGTCTGTTCAAGCGTATCGCGGTGTTGTCTGAGCGCGATGTCGCGTTTCTCGATGCCGGAAAACGCGTCGTTGAATGCGCTTGCCAGCACACCGACCTCGTCACCGCGATCGTAGCTGAAACGCTGCGACAGGTCGGGATTGTCCTGCATGTCGATCAGCTTGTCGGTCAGCTCGCGCAACGGACCCGTGACCCGCCGGACGAGCAATGTCGCCGCCAGCAGCGTCAGCAGTACAACGATCAGGCCGGTCAGAAGTACGTTTGTCGCGCTGGTCAGATATCTTGCCCGCAGGGATTCGATTTCGCTGTGGATTTTCAGGGTGCCGACCTGCATGCCGCCATGCATGACCTTGGCGCTGGTGACAATGGAACTTGAGCGAAAAATGTCGATTGCCGACCGACCGGCGGACGAACCATCGCGGCCGAGCAACATGACGCTGCTGCCGATTTCGGCGAATGTCCGGCCGTCAGGCGTTTCGACGGCAACAAAAGTCGTGTCGGGCAGTTCGCGGATTCCGCGCAAAACCTTCAGCGTCGATGACTGGTCGCCGGCCGAAACCGGGCCGGATACCGCCGCGGAAAACGCCGATGCAGCCGCCGACAGCCTCGCTTTTTCACTGGCAACGGTTTTCTGAAAGTCCTGGAAGAGGAAAATCCCCGAAACCAGGTAGATACCGGCAAGCGCGGTGACGCCCACAATAACAGCAAGACGAAAGCTCAGCAGGTTGAAGAATCTGAGTCGCCGCATCAGCCGTCCGCGTTTTAGAGGTCACCGGCAACGCTAAACGCAATAGGTTAACGAACACCGATCAACCTCCGACAGCGCGCAATCGGCAATAAAACAAACCTGAGTTGCAACGGCATGAGATTGCTGCTTATCGTTTTGAAAACATTATAAGTATCCATAAATGAAATCATAAGGAATCTCTGGTAGTTTGCCATCTCCACGGGGTAATTTACGTGTATAGCGAACCAGTCCTTGTCGTTGACGACGATCCGATATTCCGCGCCGTTGCCGCCGACGCACTAAAGGCGCTCGGCGTCGGGACCGTGCTCGTTGCCGAGGACGGTTCAGAAGGGCTCGAATTGCTTGCCCGCAAGGATCCGCCCATCGGGCTGATCATCCTTGATCTGAACATGCCCAAACTCGACGGCCTGGCGTTTATGCGCAATCTGCCGGCCGTCGGATTTGGTGGTCAGGTGCTCATTCTCAGCGGTGAAGACGGCAGCATTCTCAAATCCGCCCTCAATCTGGGCAAGATGCTGAATGCAAACATCGTCGGCGCGTTGAAAAAGCCGCTTGACGATACACAACTGGCCGGAGCGCTGGAGCGCTGCAGCGAAATCAGCAAGATGGAAAAGGCAGCCGGCGGCGCCGAGAGATCAAAGGACGTTGCCGAGGTGATGCTGGTGCCGTTTTACCAGCCACAGTTTTACATCGCCGATTTTTCGCTGTCCGGTGCCGAGGCTCTAACGCGCATCAAGCTTTCCGATGGGCAGTTCGCGTCGCCGCAGGGCTATTTCGAACGGATCAGCCACACCGAAAAGGCCCGGCATGCGGCTTTTTCGACGGTCCGCAAAGTGTTTTCGGACATCAGCGAATGGCAGTTTCAGGGCTTTGACTGCGATTTTGCCGTCAATCTTGACGCTTCCGTGGTTGAAGAAAGCGGAAGTGCCGAGGCGATTTGCGAACTGGCGGATGAGTTCGCCATCACGCCGAGCACGATTTCGATCGAGCTGACGGAAACGGCGCTGCCAAAAGAAATGAGCGGTCTGCTCGAATCGCTGACGCGACTGCGGCTGGCCGGATTCAACCTCTCAATCGATGACTATGGAACCGGCGGAGCAAATTTCGACATGCTGCGGCTTTGCCCGTTCACCGAGCTCAAAATCGACCTGTCGATCATCCAATCGATGGAATTCGATCCGATTGCACGCCATTTCTTCGAAACGACCGTCGATCTGGCAAAGGGCATCGGGCTTAGAACCGTGGCGGAAGGCATCGAGACCGAGAGCCAACTGGAAATGGTGCGGGAGCGGGCCGTTGATATCGGCCAGGGCTATCTTTTCGGCAAGCCGGAACCACAGGTTTCGTTTACCAAACGGCTTGAAGATGCCGAGGCGATGGCGGCGGCTTCCTAGAGCAGTTTCGATCTGTTCCGAGCCTTTTTGATCAAAACCGTACTGGCCAAATGGTTAAAGCGATTGCGACAATTCGAAATTCGCATTTTAGTCAATATTTGCAATCGTTTGATAGCCTGGCAGCATGAAATGGGTTGCGACATCTATTCGTTCGGCATTGGCATCGCGGGATGGCAACTTCGCAGTTGCTTTTGCGCTGATTTCAACGGTCCTGTTCGGACTGGTGGCCGGCGCCGTCGATATGTTCACATTCAGCACGCAAAAGTCAGCCATTCAGGAATCTGTTGACTCGGGAGCGCTTGCTGCGGTGAGCGAAGCCAACCTGAAGGGCTGGGACGAAAAAGTCGCCGCCGCAGTTGCCGAAGATGTGGCGCGCGCAAATTACGCAACAAATCAGGGATCAGACGGCTACTTCACGGTCAAAACCTCCGTCGACAGAAAAAACCGCAGTGTCACGGTCTCAATCATACAGGACCATTACCCGTTTTTTTACTCATCCATGTTTCCTTCGCCGCAAATCACCGCCACCGCCACCGCTACGGCAGCGGGCTCGACCAATGTCTGTGTCATTGGTCTGAATACGACACAATCTGCGACGGTCGGTTTGAATGATAAGTCTCTGCTCACAGCGCCAAATTGTGCAGTATATTCAAATTCCACTGCCACAGATGGTCTTGCGGCAATCAAATTTTCGACCCTGAACGCAGCGCTTGCATGTTCGGCCGGGGGCTATCTGGGAGCCGGTACGAATTTCGACAATATCCCGATTACGGATTGTCCGCCCATCGAGGATCCTCTCAAGCACCGTCCACCACCGGCATATTCAACCGCCTGCACGAAAACCGCTCTAACGATTGAAGGAGAAGGTGTTACTGCGACCCTGTCGCCGGGTGTCTACTGTAACGGGCTGACATTTAAGAGCGGATCGATCATTACATTGAAACCCGGTGTTTATGTCATCAAGGATGGCCCGCTAACGCTCGGATCAAACGCATCGATGTATGGGCGCGGCGTCGGATTCTACTTTGTCGGAGATAACGCCACCTTCAGTTTGGAGAGCGGGTCTACAGTCGATATCGAGGCCGGCAAGACCGGGGCGATGGCGGGATTGCTGTTTCACCAGGATCGAAGTTCGACAACAGCGAACTTCCTGCTGCGCAGCAACAAGGCATCCAATCTCCTTGGAACCATATACCTGCCAAATGGCAACTTTATAATCGATACGGCAGGCAAAGTCGCCGATGCATCTGCCTATACAACGATTGTCGCCAAAAGCCTGACCTTGATCAGGCAGCCCAACGTTGTCCTCAACACCAACTACGATGCGACCGATGTTCCGGTTCCGGAAGGTCTCGGTCCCACGGCCGGCGATGTTCGGCTCATTGACTGACTTCACTTGACCATACCCGGTTTTTGATTCGAAACAGCGATGGTACCGGCCCTGATCTTGCGGGCGCGATCCCATTCGGCGGCGATGCGGTGCATTTCGGCCCGCGTCAATTCACGGATGCGTTCATCGCTCAACAGCGACCCGGCTTCGATCTTTTCCACCGCCCGCATATCGGCGCGGTGGCTCAGCACCAGCCAGGTGAAGAGGGCGGCATAGCCCGGAATGGCCAGCACAACGACGGCCTTGACCCAGTCGGTCGTCGACCGCCAGGTGACGAGCAGGTCTTGCAGGAAGGAGTAGTCGTCCAAATCGGTTCTCCGTTTGTTTGCGCTCACGGCGAGTTCGCTTCGCTCACCGCCTGCGCGGACGCGCCAAACGATTGGCGGGCTGCGGTCGCAGCCTCGGCCTTCGCCCGGTTGCGGCGCGTTACAGGAAGGGGAACAGCGCCCCCAATTCCAACTGTCCCCCCTCCCGCTCTTTCCCGGCACCGGCCTTTGGGGGGGGACGGCGCGGGCAAGAGAGCCAAGGTTTCCTTACCCGCCGAGCTTCGCGTGCACGAAGCCTCGGCGGCATAATTGCCGGGTCCCCGCTGCCGTTGGCAGCGTCCCGGCGTTCGCGTTCCTGCCGCCATGCCACTGGCATGACGGCTTTCGAGCAGCGCTCGAAACCGGAGCTCACCCCCGGAGAAAATGAAAACGGCCGCTCGGGCAAAAAACCCAAGCAGCCGGGGAGTTAGTAAACCGCCAAGAGACGGTCGCATTGACCTTTAGGCCGAAGCCCTGAACATGCGCCAATGCCTCCCCGACCCTAGGAATCGAGGAGACACCATTTCACGGCTGATGTCAGCCGCTCTTGGAGGGGTTACTACGCCCCAGAGCGAGAATTCCCGCTCCACTTGCGACTATAACGTGTATCGGGATTGAGGGGAAGGGGGAAGTGAGGTCCGATGGTCAAACAATTCTACTGTTCCGGCAGCAAGACGAACGAATGGCAGCTCCGAGCCCTTCCATGCCGTTCAAATCGCGTCGCCTTTTGGATAGCTGTATAGATTTTCAGTCGTCTAAGCCTATCCAATGCAAGTTTTCCGACGCGATGCACTGAACCCTTTGAGCGATTGCCCGACAATGCTTGATCTCAATCAACGACCCGCCGAGACGGATGTCGGTAGTGTTTTCACATCTCACCGAATCCTCCAATTATGAAAGATTTCGGCGAGCGCAGGATCGTCCTGCAGGAAGGGAGTAAACTCAATGACCGTTGTTTTCACAAGAACCATAACCCCGAATTCAGGCCATTTGGGAGACACATTGAAATTCACGAAAAAGCGGATTCGTGCCCTTCGGAAAAACTATGGGCTGAAGATCTCGCTCAGCACCAGATTTGGCGGACCCGCCGGTCAGCTCATCATGGTCTCTTATCACAACTCAATGGAAGACCTGGAGAAAGTAAGACGAAAAGTGATGAAGGGCGTTTTAAAGGGCAAGATTCCGCAGCCAAAACCTGGGCTCGTTAAAAAGGTCGAAGACGCGGTTTGGGTAAGGATCTAGTTGGCCTAGTATTACTGTTTGCGTGCTGATTGATCGGCTTTAACCGCTGTGACGTTACTCGGCATCCGGCGATTTGAAAATGGTGATTGAATTGGGACGGAAAAAACCGTTCGGCGCTGTGTTGGTTGCGATAAACTCTCTCGACCTTGGATCGTCGTCGCACTCAATCTGCAACGGAGTGGGCAAAACAGGAGGGTTCCCGGGACCGGAACCCGGTACTAGCGAAGATGGATTTGGAAAAACTGGGAACCTCGCGCTTTTTGAACGCGGTTTACAAATTCCCGGCAGCAGTCTGGGACAGCGGATTGCGGCGCTGGTTCCAGAATCCGGAGCATATACTCCAAGGCGCGCATCTTCGGGCAGGTCAGACTGTTCTCGAAGTCGGATGCGGTACGGGCTTTTTCACAATTCCGGCAGCCAAAATGATAGGCCAATCGGGAAAAATCATAGCGATGGATCCGGTGGAAAGTTTTGTCGATGCTGTCAGAAGAAAAGCACGCGCCGCTGGCCTTGCAAACGTCGAAGCCGTGAGGCGGGACGCACTGAAATCGGAACTGGATACCGCCAGTGTTGACGTGGTTCTTCTGTTTGGCGTCGTCCCGTTTCCGACACTGCCGTTAGGCCGGCTTTTACCTGAGATACACAGGGTGCTCAAAGCGCAAGGCACGATGGCCGTATGGTTGTTCCCGACCACTGCCGGTGTACCAACCGCCATACAACGATCCGGTCTATTCACCGAACTGAGCAGGGAGAACGGTGTGTTCCTCTATCACCGATCAGACAAAACAAGCTGAACCAGAAACCCCCGCTGTTTCCTGTTCGCATTCTTGCGAATGTCCGCAAAGTCCGCCGAGCTGTCATCCAGTTATCCAACCAGTCTGGTTCTGGCCTCTAGATCGAGGCCTTCAACATCCCTTCCCGTAAGCACCTAAATCAATGCCTTTAATCAGCGGCCAGTCCGTCTGCTTCAATTCGTTCGAATTGGGTAGGCCGATATGCTAAACGCTCAATAGTGTTTCCTCCAAGTTCTTAAGGACATGACTATGAAGCATCTGCTTGCGGCAGTATTTTTCACTTGGCTGGCGCATCCAGCCGCTGCGCAGGAAATTGGAGATAGCGTCGTTGGAGCGACAGAGAAACAGCTCGGCCGCGGCTTCGATCTTATAGCCGGAGTTGATCGTGCTGACTGCATGATCTGGCGGCCGGAAGACGCTACAATCATCGAAGAGCCCGAGCCTCGGGCTGAACTCGCTGTCACATCCGTTGAGACCAAATCCGAGCTCGCAACCGAGCTTGACCTCGGCGTTGGCGGATCCTATTTCGCCGGATTGGTCAGCGTGGAGGGTCGCTTTGGCTTCTATCGCTCCCAAAAGATCGTCGCCACTACTTCGTATCTTTTCGTTCGCGCCTCAATCACCGCTTCGCGTGAAATTCTGCGTGATGCCAAGATCAAGCCTGAGTTCCTCGATCTGCTACCAGGATCGGGCGGACCATCCGAGTTCCGCTCACGCTGTGGCGACCGATATCTTGGTTCGTTGGTCAAAGGTGGACTGTTCTACGGGTTGGTCGAAGTGGTTTCGGAGAGCGTTGAGGAGAGCCGTGAGGTGACTGCACAACTCAAGTCCGCCTTTGCTTCTGGTAGTGTGGACGCCGATTTTTCCGAAAAACTTAAAAGCATCGTCGGCTCCCGATCCGTCTCGGCAAAGGTGCTACGAGAAGGTGGAGCCGGCCCTGAGACCATCGACCCAGCCGAAATTGTAGATCGTGCGCTCGCTTTCGCCGCTGAAGTGAAAGACAATCCCTTTACCTATGCAGGACAGTTTCGGCAGTATGAAGACAGCGAAAACTGGCCAACAGGGGTGAAACCGGTTGCCATTGGTGACGCAGGTCGAGCGCTGGATCGATTGGCGGTCGATCACCAACTCCTGTCCGGTTTTACTGCAGAGATCGAACGCCAGCTTTTGCGCCCCGTGGAAATGGACCGTGATCTTATCAAGGAGGATCTGCGCCGGACAGAAGAGTCGGTCATTCTTCTGAAAGAGGCGGCAGGACGCTGCCGCGAAATCCTGTCTCAATGCGTCTATCCGGCCGAAGGAATTGCCAGGGCTGTTGCAATGATGGTCGAAATTGAAGGCCATTTCGCGCCCGAACTGCTGCTGCCGAAATACGCTCCCTATTTCCAAATTATTGGATGGGGTGCAGGTCGAGCCGATACGTATTGTCTTGCGATCAGCCAGCAGGGAACGCGCGGGCGCTTCCTAATCAAAACGGAAAAATGCGAATTTGGTGCACGCAAGGAAGGCGAGCGGGCATACCGTCATTGGGTGATCGTGGGCGATGGCACAATCCGCGACAAACGCGATGGCTCGTGCCTGTCTGCCGATGAGGCCAAGGTTGGCGCGGAAGTTGTGGCGGTGCCCTGCACCGGTGCGTTGACGCAACGCTGGGAGTGGGCAGAATTGCTCAATTGTGGCGGTAGCGGTTATTCCAAGTGCTCTGCAATGCGGTTGGCGGGAGCGCCTAGTCTCTGCCTCGCTTTGCCAACCACGAAAAGGGAGAATGCACAAGCAAAGGTCGACAACTGCGTTGGACGTTGGCCGAAGGTCAGGAAATTTGAACATCAGCGTTGGCGGCTGATGGGTCCAATGGAGCGCGTGGAGTAACATATCGTTTGTTATCTTCGGCGCGCACAGTATGTGCGCGCACGGTCAAATCATCCCTGGCCAAGAGCTGAATATGCTGGATTTCATGCGAAATGAGATCAGATGCGTCATCTCACAACAGGATGCTTTGATATGCCGTGGGCCTTCAGCAACTATCAGGGATACTGCAAGACAAATACAAATCCCGACTTCAAGCGCATCATGTTTGGGTCAACTCCCCAACCGGTAATTGATCATACCAGCGTCACCGAACCTTCTGTCATGTTTGGCGGCTCTGATATTCTCCAAACGCGGCATTCTACCAGATCGAGAACGGCAGCTTCTCTAATCGGGTGTTTTGGTCAAGTTCTCATTTCCTTTTTTACGGGGATCTGGCGCTCATCCGGGTCAAGCTTCTCTTCGCAGTCATCATGGTTCGCGTCGCACGAACCGCTGCAGGCATTGGTCGGATTGGTAGTGGAGCGCCTTGCTTTGTCTCGCGTTTGTCATTCGCAGCAGCCGTTTTCGGCGTCATCCACAAACCTCGTCCGGTGAGGACGATCCCGTTGGAAGTTCGGTGATCAGGTCATACAGGCACCTCCACCTTCTTCCGTCGGAATTCCGTGCCGTCTGCCCACATGCGATGCATGATGACCGCTAGTTTTCGCGCGATAGCGACGATGGTACGTCGGCGCCCTTTGCGACGCATCAGACGCAAGCCCCAACTTTTAAGTTCTGATCCGGCAATGGATCGCATCATCATGGCATTTGCGGCACTGTATAAGGCAGAGCGTACGTCGGCATCGCCGGCTTTGGATATCCGGCCTGCATTGTCCATTTCACCGGACTGGTATCGTCGCGGGGTCAGGCCAAAATGGGCAGCAACCGTGCGCGAACTGGAAAACCGATCCGGACTGTCTACAGCGGCCTTGAACGTCAGTGCCGCAATCGGGCCAACGCCAGGGATAGCCATAAACCGCAAGCACACTTCATCATTGGATGCGGCATGTTTGACCCGTCGGTCCAATTCCAGATAGGCCTGGTAAAGTGCAGCGCGGGCATTAAGCAGCGGCAACAAGGCATGCGAAAGCACCGGGTTCTCTTCAATGATCGGTCTCACGCGCGCATCAAACGGTCCCTGTTCCAGGCGCGATGGCAATCGGATCCCAAAGATTTTGAACAAGCCCCTGATCTCATTGGCAAGATCAATGCACTTCCTCTGGATCGCCTTTCGGCTACTCAGAAGAGCTCTGATTGCATGGGCATGCGGGCTTTTCATGTGGACCGTGCTGTACCAACCGGAACGAAGCAACTGCGCAATCCCACGGGCATCGTTCTTGTCGGTTTTGTTCCGCATCGCCGACAGGGCCGAGTTCACCTGTCGGGCTTCCATGCAGACAACTTTGAAGCCGCCCGCTCGAAGCCCAAAGTACAGCATTTGGCTCATCGTGCCGGCTTCAAAGCCAAGCAGATCAATACTGTGTGGAAGCATCCGAAGTGCCATGGCAATCTCGTCGACCTCACAGCCTGTCGAACGCTCAAAAACAACATTCCCCGCCTGGTCAACCACACAGATCGAAACCGAACGCAGCGACACATCCAACCCAGCATAGTATTTCATTTGGCTCTCCATTTCTCACGGCAAATGCCGTGATCTTAGCGAGAGCTTGACCCATCGCGCAGGGCAGCCCGATTACCCATGCTTTGTCCGCCTAGCTGACATTCCCCACAAAAATCTATCCACGCTTTGCCACCCTGCCTTACCCTATCCGGTTAAACGGAAAGGCAGGCGATGGACTGGAATTTTGCGATCGAGAGGAACAAGCAGGCGCTGACGCTGATCATCGCCGGTCTCATCGCCCTGGTCGACGGCGCCGAGACGCTGCCGCGGCCTTTGCACCGCTTCGTCTGCCGCGTCTTGCGGCCGGCGGAATCGGCCTTGCGCCGGCTGATTGTCATCGTCGCGGCGGGCCTGCGCCAAAAGGCCGAAGCAGCCGACAACAGCGCGGCGGACAAGAGACCGCTGCCGGATTTCGCAAAATTTGGCCGTGGACAAAACCGGGCTGCCTTCGCGCTGATCGATCCGCGCAAATCTTTCGGCGAATCCGGCCGGGCGTTCCGCATGCCGGTACCGGCCGGCGCGCTGCCGCAGATTTCCGCGCCGGGGCTGACGGAGCGCATTCAGTGGGCCAAATCCGATGAGCGGCTGGAGGCGAAAACGCTTAGCCGCCGCATCGAAAAGCTGGAACAAGCACTCAAAACCCTGCCGCGCCAGGCGCGGCGGCTGAACCGGTTGATGCTCCGGCGTGCCAAGGCAAAACCGGGCCCCGGGCGGGTCGGGCCGATCCGCCCCGGCCATCCTCCCGGATACCGACGACGGCCACGCCACCCGGTCGATGATGTCCTGCGCGATTGTCACGGGCTGGCGCGGAATTGCGGGTTGCCATAATTTTTTTGTTTTTTTCGCTCACGCCCGCACCGCGCTTCGCCCGGATTTTCGCTCACGGCGAGTTCGCTACGCTCACCGCCTGCGCGGGCGCGCCGGAAAACCGGCGGGGTTCGGTCGCAGCCCGCCAATCGTTTGGCGCGCCCGCGCAGGCGGTGAGCGTAGCGAACTCGCCGCGAGCGAGAAAATTCCGTGCGGTGCGGGCGTGAGCGAAAACAAATCCCGAAGGGAGAGGGAGAGGGAGAGCGAAAACATTCTCACCGTGCGCGCCTGGTCTCGGCGTCTGAACCGGAATCCGGTGTTCGGATGAAGGAAGCGCTGATCAAGCGGCTGACCGGCGGCGAAGCTCTGGCGGTGCGCCGGTTGCATCAGGAGTTCTTTGAATTCCATCCCCAGTTCACGTTGATCATCTCCGCAAACCACAAGCCGGTGATCATCGGCAATGATGACGGGATCTGGCGACGCATTCATCTCGTCCCATGGAACGAGCAGATCAGCAATCGTGAAATCGACAAGGATCTCCCCGCCAAACTCGAACGGGAGAGGGTTGGCATCTTCAAATGGATCGTTGATGGAGCGCTTGCATTCCTCAACTTTGGTGGCCTCAATCCGCCGCGGGAGATCCATGAAGCGACGGAAGACTATCGCCGGCAGGAGGATCCGATCGGCACATTCATCGATGATGCCTGTCAGGTAACGGGCGATCCCGACGACACAGAAAAGCCGTTTGATCTGTTCACGGCCTATGAACGGTTTGCCATTGAAACCGGTGCCATCAAGGTCAAGGAGAGCACCTTCTACCGCCGGCTACCGGATGTAACCCGTCGGACCTATCGATCGGAAGATGGCAAGCAGTGTCGCATTGACAAATCGCGAACCAACTCAGGTGTCGTCTATCGCGGTATCAAAATCCGCGAAACGTGGCTGGCAGGCGAGCACGACAGTGATGGCTCCAGGTCACGGTAGAGTTCATAAAAGGCAATATGCGGCTACCGCGACGCTGAGCACAGGAAAACACACGGCCGTCTGCGGTCAACTGACTTCACCGCACCTGAAACGGATCGTTGTCTCAGACGTCAGATCGACGGGCTGAAGACGGCAGCTAGGCGGACAAATCTGCCATTACCTAGCAGCTGTAAATAAAAACAGAAGAATGCGGTGCCATCGACACGTCGCTCGGCGATGAAATCATCATCGCTAAAACCGTCCCCACAGCTGCTCTCATCCATCCGATAATTCGGTTTGTTATTTCCGTCAAATCAACTGGTTACTGATTAAGGTTAAGCCACGATCCCGTTTGACTTTAGGTTCCGAAAGACACTTTTTTGGGCCTATCTGCTCACTGGGAGATGATGGATTCATGCGAGGGAATCCCAATTGTGCCGCAGATCTTGCGGCCATTGCTCAACGCTATCCACGTCACACGGCGCTGTCGGTCGGCAAAACCGAGCTGAATTATGGCGACTTCGTTGGCCGCGTTTCTTGGCTGGCGGCCAGGTTGCGTCCGCTCTTGAAGTCGAACCGAGTCGGCATTTTGGGATCGCGCAGCGTACCCGCCTATATCGGTCTTGCCGCAGCGGCCTGGGCCGGCGCAGCCTATGTACCATTGAACCTGAAATGGCCGCAGAAACGGCTGGTACGGCTGATGGACGAATTGGAACTCGACGCGCTTGTCGTCGACCGCAACGGCGAAAAGCTGCTCACCGACAAGGTCCGCGAACATGCGCCCGAAGCAATCTTCCTCGCCGATGACCTGGAACGGATCTCCGGGGATGCGGGCGCCATTGACATGCCGGTTGCCCGCAAGGAAGCGGACACCGCCTATATCGTCTTCACCTCCGGCACCACAGGAGAACCCAAGGGTGTGATCGTCTCCTGCGGGTCGTTGAGGCGCTATCTCGACAATACGGAAGGCTGGACTCTGCTGACCGAAAACGACCGGATTGCCGAGGCGCACGACATCACCTTTGATCTCAGCGTGCACAATATGTTCCTGGCCTGGCGGGCGGGATCGTCATTGCACCTTATGTCTCCGCTCGACATGATGGCTCCGCAATCTTTCATCCGCAGTCGTGAGATCACCTGCTGGATGTCGGTGCCGACCATCGTCAACAATATGCGCCGAAACGGCGTGTTGAAGGCGGGTATTTTTCCCTCGCTGCGTCTATCAGTCTTCTGTGGCGAACCGCTGGCGATCACGACTGCGCGCGACTGGGCGACGGCGGCGCCAAACTCTGTCATCGAGAACATCTACGGGCCGACCGAATGCACAGTCGTCTGCATGCGCCAGCGATTTACCGAACCGCCGCTTGTCACCCCGGAACGGCAGATCCTGTCCATCGGCGACGCCTATGATGATTTCGAGATCGCCATTTGCGATGCCGCTGGCAGTCAACTGGCCGACGAGACGGTCGGCGAGATCGCGATCTCCAGCGATCAGCTGTCGGACGGATACTTCAACAGGCCACAGCAGACGGCAGACAAATTCCGCACCATCGATGGCAGGCGATGGTACTTCACGGGCGATCTCGGCTACCGCGATCGCGACGGGCGCTATCATCACATGGGTCGGGTCGACAACCAGATCAAACTGAAAGGCAATCGGGT
Source organism: Rhizobiaceae bacterium (assembly GCA_963669285.2). GTDB lineage: Bacteria > Pseudomonadota > Alphaproteobacteria > Rhizobiales > Rhizobiaceae > JAWKWH01. The sequence goes on from CAXXSI010000030.1 coordinate 117,875, forward strand.
AGAATTGGAAGAGGTTGACATGCATCTGCGCCATGCCTGCCAGACCGATTTAGCTGCAACGATCGCCTGGCCGGTGATCGAGGGTAGCGTGCAGGGACTCGTCGGTTTTTCCACTAATACGGCGGTAACTGAACGGGAAGTCCGCGCGGCGATGGCTCAATCCATACCCGAATACATGGTCCCCGCGCGCATCATCATCCGCGAGAACCTGCCGCGCAACGCCAACGACAAGATCGACCGCAATGCGCTCGTGGCAGAGCTGGATGACGAGGCGGCTCGACGGGTCGACGCACCTGCGTTGGCGCCTGAACTGAAAAACGAAAAAGCAAAAACCACCTCATGAGCAGCATCGATACGATAGGCCACGCCGGTTCGTTCCGGCCGCTGAATTGGCGGCATGCCTGGTTGACGATCGACACCAATGACCGGGTGGTCGATAGGGCCAAGACCCGCATGGGAAGCCTCGTACTTGGCGCCGCCTTCATCGTGGTATTGGCCGCGAGCGCGCAATTGTCCTTGCCGGCGCTCATATTGGTTGCGGCAACCGTGTTTGCGATGGTGCTGCTGCCCGCTCACGGGCTCTCGATCCTTATGGGATCCTCGCTGTTTTATTTTGTGATGCGGCCGTTCCGCATCGATGGTTGGGCTGAATTGGTCAAGACCAAGGCGGCTGCGTTCCCGCTTGGCGGTGCACTGGGCCTGCAGGTGACAGCGGCGGCAATAGTGCTGTGTCTGTCTGCCGCTTTTTTGTTCTGGCAGCGGCGTCATTCGGACACGACCGCAGCCAAACGGCCCGTGTTGACGCTCATGTTGCTTTGGTTCGGTCTGTTAGCGACCGCGCTTCTGTCCGTACCGGGATCCTTTTTGAATACCGTGCTCTGGTCTGTCGTCGGTGTTTCGATCTCGTCACTCTGGATACTGGCGTATTCAGCAGTCGACGCGCGCGGCAAAGACGTGACGCCGACAATCCATCGTGCGGTGTTCCTGCGTCCGTTCTGGGGCGGCAGTGCGGCTCCGATCGGCAAGAGCTTCGGCTTTCTGAACCGCTTTGCCGCCAAGGATGAGGCCGATCTGGCGGCGACGCGCCTGAAGGCGCTCAAGCTGGCGGTCTGGGCGCTGATCCTCACAGGCGCACTGAAGCTGAGCGAAACCCTTGCCTATGACGTGTTCGGCATTGCCGATCTTCAAACTGCAATACTGGCGCATGCCGACGGACAGCCTCAGGCAACGGCGGTCAACTGGGCAAGCGTTCTGGCCAACTATTTCATCGATCTGCTGATCATATCTGTGTGGGGACATTTCATCGTCGCCATCATACGCATGGCCGGCTACCGCATTCCGCGCAACACGGTCAATCCGCTGGCTTCGCGAACGCTGGCCGAGTTCTGGAACCGCTATTACTACTATTTCAAGGAACTGTTGGTGGACTTTTTCTTCTACCCGGCATTCAGGCGCTATTTCAAAGGTAACACCAGGCTGAGAGTGGCCTTCGCCACTCTATGCGCGGCGGGCCTCGGTAATTTTCTCTACCATTTCATGCGCGAGACCTATGTGTTTGCCGACGGTGCGATCCTCGATAAGCTTTGGATCTTCCAGTCGGCGGTGTTTTATTCGCTCGTCCTGGCAACTGGGTTGATCATATCCCAGTGGCGCGGCAGGAAGGTGAAGCCGCAGGACGGCTTCCTTGCGTATCACGTGTGGCCGCGTATCAATGTGATCGCGTTTTTCTGTTTTCTAAAAATCTTCGATGATATCTCCGGCGAAGGCACGTTTTGGGAACGCGCCGCGTTCTTTGCCGGTCTGTTTGGAGTTTAGATCATGAGCCAGTCCGTCCGTTCGTTCGTCGAAACACTGCTGTCGGAGCGCGGCAAGCCGACCGACTTCACGAATAGCGAAGCGCTGTTTACCAGCGGTCTGCTCGATTCCATGGCAGCGACCGAATTGATGGTCTTTCTGGAATCGGAACATGGATTCGATCTGTCAAATCCCGATTTCGACATCGCGCTCCTGGATACGATCGACGACCTTGAGGCTCTGCTTAAAGAGGCGGCCTGACTAATTCGAAAGTGGCATTGATATTCTTCCAGCAAATGTCCGTCATCAAATGGAATGGGACTATTGAGCGTTCCTTTTAGCGGAGGCTCTGGCTCATCACAGTTAATTACGTCTAGAGATCACCCGCTCGGCAAATCGCCCGGCGGGTTTTTTGTTGCCGGATGATCGGAGTAAACATTGTCGAGCGGTAATTGGAAGCGAGCGGAGGAAGTTGCAATCACCATCAATGACCGGTTCCCGGCGCTGATCGGATCAGGGCCTGCGAGACCGTCATGCGTCAGCATCGCCGATGGGTTGTCTGATACCATTTTGGGTGTTGCGGGTCCTTCCTAGGCCTTTGGGCCTACGGGGCGGGGCGACCCCGAAATATCGCCAGTGAGGCTTGATCAATCCTGGCCTGACAAACCTGACAATGGATGTGCTGACCTGACAATGAAGTGGTTGCCTGACCGGGAACCATCATTGGTGTCGACACGTGCGATTGCCGCAGGAGCAGTCCGTTCAATCCGGTCCGACGCTGTCGAAACCAGCAAGCGGGCAGCGGTTTCATGAAGGTCATGAGCACGGGCCTCCAGATGAGTGCTCAGTCAGTCGAAGACGGTGTCCGCAAATACCAAAAAACTGAGATTCTAGCGCGTGCAGCCTGCTTGCCGCGTGCGCTGATTTTGATCGGCAATTTGAAAATCACAAAAGGAGCATTGAAGACCGCATCATGAACTGTTCTTTCCGGATCAAATCACCACGACATGGCTGACGTTCCTGCTTTCGAGTATTCGGGAGAAACGATTACCGTCGAGATTTTGGATAAGGCGCTGGCATACCTTGCGCATATCATTGTGGAGAACGGTGACTATGGAATGAAGTTCAAGCCGATATTTGATCGGCTTCATTCGGAGAGAACAAAACTGATCGATTTTGAAGACAGGTTGAAAGAGGCGCTTGGAAGAGCGAGCTAAAGAGCGATTTTGTCGATTGCACGCCTGGCCCATGTCAGGTCGTCACTGTAGCCGTATTTGGGCCTGTCGATCTTATGCCCCATCAACAGGCATCGCACTTCGTCACCCACATCGGCAAGCTTGAGGCGCGCTTCGAAACTGTGACGCAAACTGTACAGACAATGAGACGAGCTCTCCATCAGCCCGTGCTCCCTAAGATACTTGTTGACGGTGTCGGAGACGGTATCGCGGTCTTTGTAGCGGGGGAAACCACCGCGAACCTGGCGCATGGCCTCCAGCGAAACGCCGGCAAGCGGCAAGCGTCGTTGGGCAGAAGGAACTTTTAGTTCGCGCTCTTTGGTTCTGCGGATATCAATGAAGGGGATATCGGCCTCAAGGACAATCATATCGCTGGTAAGGTTGACGAGTTCAGATGGTCTAGCGCCCGTATTGATCATTGCAAGGACGACGCATCGAGCTTCCAGATTGAGGCCATCCAGTGCACCGGGTGCGAGGATTTGTTCGCGAAGCCAATTCTCGCTGAAAGGCGGTCTTGAGTTGAGGCCATCATCCTTAAACCGCAGTTCGTGAAATGGATTAACGACGCTATCGCGGCCGATATGCGCCATGTACTCGCGGTACAGCCGACGCATGCAACCAAGGTCCTTGTTGCCGGACGAGGGGCTATGGCTCGTATCACGACCATCTTCAGGTTCGATCCGATCAAGCCAAAACCGATGAAATGCCAAAGCGTGTTCGCGCGTGATGGCCTCAATCGGTATGTCGCCGACAACGCGTCTGAAGTTGGCGACACCTCGCCGCACCACATTCAGCGTCTTGCGTCTTTGATTGGTCGACTTGCTGGCCAGTTCCTGGCGGCGAACCACACTGATGACAAGATCCAGGGCCTCTTCCAGGGAGGTGCTTGCAACCGGCTCGGCCACACCGCCCAATATTGCATCCAGATTCAATCGATCGGGGTTCACCTTGCCGACAAGTGCCAAGCGGCGAAGTAACTCCTGAACGTCGACTTCTTCCGCAAGTTCGTTCACCGGGCGATATTGCAGCTTTAGGAACCGGGCTCGCTTGACGGCGCGCTCATACGCCTGCTGCGCCATGGGTGACCGATCGGACAAACAGTCCGACCAATAGTCATTGTCGGCCTGTTCCATCGCATCGCGCTTGATGCGTGCCTCTTCCAGCGACCGGGTGCGCAATGATTTTCGTACGTGTGTCGGGTGGTTCGGTTGAAAACTGCGTATTGCGCTCAACACATCGAGCGGTACACGCCGCACATAGCGATAGCCGCCGTCAGGGCGTCTTTGCAGATATCGGTCCGCCGCTCGATCGCTCGTCATCGGCCGTTTGTTGCCCGAAATGTTACCCGAAATCAAGAGAAGATTGAACCATGAAGACAAAGGAAGAGAACATGAAGCAAGAAACTACGTAAAAAAACAATATATTAGGAGAAAAATGCTTGAATTGTGGTGGTGCCCCCCGCCGGAATCGAACCGGCACTCCCAATGGGAACCAGATTTTGAATCTGGCGCGTCTACCAATTCCGCCAGAGGGGCACATGACACCTGCCTGCTCGGCAGGGCGCGGCGGACTATAGTGCGCGCGGCATATGGGTCAAGCCGCGTTTTTCAGGTTTTCGTTTCTGATTGCAGTCTGCTTGTTAAGCATCATTGAACCGAACTCCATTACTGACTACACAATTCAGCACGATTCGGATCCGGCCCTATGCTCAGAAAACTGTATGACACAACGATGGCGCTTGCCGCCACCAGGCATGCCGAGCGCGGATTGGCCGGTGTTTCGTTCATCGAGAGCTCCATTTTCCCGATTCCACCCGATGTTTTGCTGATTCCGATGGTGCTGGCGGAGCGGACCAAGTGGTTGCGCTACGCCATTGTCTGCACCGTCGCCTCGGTTCTCGGGGCCTTTCTGGGATACGCCATCGGCGCCTTTCTCTACGAATCCATCGGCAAACCGATCCTGGCGTTTTACGGCAAGGAAGATGCGTTTACGCAATTGCAAAGCTGGTACAATTCCAGCTGGGGCGCCTGGGCGATCCTGTTTGCCGCGATCACGCCGTTTCCCTACAAGGTGCTGACGATTTTCTCCGGCGTCACCGGCTTTAATCTGCTGGCGTTCGCGGCGGTGAGCGTGGTCGGCCGCAGCCTGCGGTTTTTCATCGTTGCCTGGCTGCTCGGCCGCTTCGGTCCGCCGATCCGCACCTTCATCGAGCGCAATCTCGGCCTTCTTTTCACCCTATTCGTGGCGCTGCTGATCGGCGGGTTTGTCGCCGTGCGCTATCTGTTCTGAAAGGCAAGCGATGTCGGGCAGGAAATTGCGATATCATTCGATCGGCGCCGGGCTGGTGCTCCTCGGCATGATCTTCGCTGTCGGCACCGCGCTGGCGTTCGAACATATCGGCGGCTACATTCCCTGCAAGCTCTGCCTTGAGCAGCGCATTCCCTATTATATCGGCATTCCGCTGATGGCGGTGACGCTCGCCGCCGCCTGGATGCACATGCCGGGCCCGTTGCTGCGCCTGCTGCTCGCGGCCGGCGGATTGCTCATGGTCTGGGGGCTTTATCTCGGCATCTACCACTCCGGTGTCGAGTGGCAGTGGTGGGCCGGGCCGGCCGATTGCGGCGCGGTCGATGGTGCCATGGATACCGGCGGCAAAGGCGTTCTCGATCTGCTCGACGAAGTCGTGCCGCCGTCCTGCGACCAGGCGGCCGGACGGTTTCTCGGTCTGTCCTTTGCCGGCTGGAACGTGCTGTCGAGCCTGGCGCTGGCGGCCATCGCCTTCCGCGCCGCGCTTGCTAAACAGTAACGTCGCGGCTGCCATTGCAAGACAAATGCGCCCGTGCGACATCCCGATTGTCAGGGAGGTAATTCGGCATGGGATTGCAGGGTGAACTGGACGGCCTGCTGGTCGTTTCCGTCGAACAGGCGGTCGCCGCACCCTATTGCTCGATGATGCTCGGCGATGCCGGCGCCCGCGTCATCAAGATCGAACGGCCGGAAGGCGATTTCGCCCGCGGTTACGACCGCGGCGCCGGTGGCCGGAGCGCCATTTTCGCCTGGCTCAACCGCGGCAAGGAATCACTGTGCATCGATCTCAATGACAGCGGCGACGCCGGCCTGTTGCGCCGTATTTTGACCAAGGCCGATGTCTTTTTGGGCAACCTTGCGCCCGGCTCGCTTGAGCGGCGCGGCTTTTCCGGCGCCGCGCTGCGAAAACACAATCCCGGCCTGATCACCTGCTCGATCACCGGTTACGGCGACGCGGAGGGCGCCGGCAGGAAGGCCTATGACTTTCTGGTTCAAGGTGAAAGCGGCCTCTGCTCGGTCACCGGAACCGAGGAAGCGCCGGCGCGGGTCGGCTTGCCGATCACCGATCTGTCGACCGGGCTCACCGCTCATTCGGCCATTTTGCGCGCCCTGATCCAGCGCACAAAAACCGGGCTCGGCACGAACCTGTCCGTTTCCATGTTCGATGTCATGGCCGACTGGATGAACATGGCGCTGATCGGCCACCGTCACCTCGGCGGCGCGCCGGCCAGAAGCGGGCTGACGCACGGCTTCATCTCGCCCTATGGCGCCTATGCCGCGGGCGATGGCGGGCAGGTTCTGCTTTCGGTGCAGAACAATCGCGAATGGGCCGCGTTTTGCCGCGAGGTGATCGGCCGGCCCGAGCTGATCGAGGATGATCGCTTTGCCAACAATGCCGATCGCTTTGCCAACCGGACTGTGCTCGAGGAACTGATCTCCGGCGTGTTTGCCGGTCTATCGACGGCGCAGGTCATCCAAAGGCTCGAACCTGCACGCATCGCCAATGCCCGCCTCAACAGCGTCGCGGACCTCTCAGAGCACAGCCTGCTGCGCAATCTGACGGTCCGGTTCGGATCAGCCGAGGTCGAGGTGGCGGACCTGCCAGTGCCGGGCCAGGGAATGCGCCGAGCGCAAGTGCCGGCGATCGACGAGCACGGCGATACGATCCGCCGGGAATTTTCGTAGCGGAACCGGATGGCGCGGCGCAGCCGGCCAAGACCATCACAAAACGGGGATGACATCGGCGGATCGTCCACATACGCTCCGAGTCTCAGACCGTCGTGAGTTGAAACAACATGCCGCTGGAACCCGATCACGTTGAAATTCGAGACAGCGTCGCCCGGCTGTGCGCCGGTTTCCCGGGCGAATACTGGCGCGCCTGCGACCGTGACCGCGCCTACCCGGCCGAGTTCGTCGAGGCCTTGACCAGATCCGGTTTTCTCGCCGCGCTGATCCCGGAGGAATATGGCGGCTCCGGCCTGCCTCTGTCGGCGGCGGCGGCGATTTTGGAGGAGATCCACCGCTCCGGCGGCAACGCGGCGGCGTGTCATGCCCAGATGTACACGATGGGAACCTTGCTTCGTCATGGATCGGCCGATCAGAAACAGCGCTTCCTGCCGGCCATCGCCGCCGGCGATTTGCGCCTGCAGGCGTTCGGCGTCACCGAGCCTGACAGCGGAACCGACACTGCCTCCATTACCACGACAGCGCGCCGGGAGGGTGACAATTACATCGTCAACGGCCGCAAGATCTGGACCTCGCGCGCCGAACATTCCGATCTGATGGTGCTGTTGTGCCGCACATCGCCGGCGCAGGTGTCCGGCCGGCGCACCGACGGCCTGTCGGTTCTTCTGGTCGACATGCGCGAGGTGCGCGGTAAGTCGCTGACCATCCGCCCGGTCCGCACAATGATGAACCATGCCACTACGGAACTCTATTTCGATGACATGGCGGTGCCGGCCGAAAACCTGATCGGCGAGGAGGGGAAAGGATTTCGCTACATCCTGTCGGGCATGAATGCCGAACGCATGCTGATCGCCGCCGAGTGCATCGGCGACGCCAAATGGTTCATCGACAAGGCGACGCGCTACGCCAATGAGCGAGTCGTTTTCGGGCGGACGATCGGCAAGAACCAGGGCATCCAGTTTCCGATCGCCAAAGCCTATGGCGACATGCGGGCAGCCGAACTGTTGTTGCGCGAGGCGCTGAGGCTCTATGAGGCCGGCGAGAACCCCGGCGAGGAAGCCAATCTGGCCAAGATGCTGTGCGCCGAAGCCGCCTGGGCCGCCGGCGAGGCGTGTGTGCAGACCCATGGCGGCTTCGGCTTTGCCGAAGAATTCGATGTCGAGCGCAAGTTCCGCGAATGCCGCCTGTACCAGGTCGCGCCGGTCTCCACCAACCTGGTGCTCAGCTATATCGGCGAACATGTGCTCGGCCTGCCGCGTTCGTATTGAGAAGGTGGTTCCGCCTACGGCTCCAACTCGACGTCCCAGTAGAGAAAGTCCATCCAGCTTTCGTGCAGGTAGTTGGGCGGAAACTTCCTGCCGTTATTGTGCAGGTCGTGCACGGTCGGCCGGAACGGTTTCTGCAGCGGTCGCATGTTCGCCTGCGCCGGCAGCAGGCCGCCCTTGCGCAGATTGCAGGGCGAGCAGGCGGCGACGACGTTCTCCCAGTTCGTGGTTCCGCCGCAGCGCCGCGGGATCACGTGGTCGAAGGTCAGATCATCAAGCGATCCGCAATATTGGCATTGAAACCGGTCGCGCAGAAACACGTTGAACCGGGTAAACGCCGGATGCCGCGATTGCTTGACGTAGCTTTTCAGGCTGACAACGCTCGGCAGCTTCATCGAAAACGACGGCGAGGACACCGCGTGTTCGTATTCGGCGACAATGTTGACCCGATCGAGAAACACAGCCTTGATCGCGTCCTGCCACGACCACAGCGACAGGGGATAATAACTCAGTGGCCTGTAATCCGCGTTCAGCACAAGGGCCGGCAGGCCATCGGGTGAAACCGCAATCGTCAAGAATCAATCTCCCGGCGAATGTTGTCTTGCTGCGATATTGTATGCCGCTCGTGACGGTAATGTGAAGTACGAAAAGAACTTTTCCCGATGATGTGACACATTGCTACGCTCTAGGTCATGGACCCATAAACAGGGTCAAAATGGCACCGAAACCGCATAGCTAACCAAGGAAAAGGCCGAAGAGCGGGGCCATTCCCCCGGTTGAGGCCTTTGACGAAGGTTTGGGAAGCGGGTTCGAGCGTCCGAAGGATATGGCAGATTTGCCCGGCTATTGCGTCGCAAGCTTTTGAAAACCGGACGGTTTCCTGCAAGCTCGCTCCTAATATCCAACCAAATTTGCGCATACCATTGTTGATCCTGTTTATGGGTCCATGACCTAGCTGCCAAGTGCCGCTTCGCGTCCGCGCGTTTCGCGGTAGTAGGCCCAGAACAGCCGCGAGGCGACGCCGCGCCACGGGGTCCAGTCTTCGGCAATCCGGTAGAGCTGCTTGTCGGTCGGTCTGGCGTCATGCCCGAACGCGTCGGCAACGGCGGCCTGCAGGGCAACGTCCTTTGCCGGAAAAATGTCCGGATGACCGGCGGCGAACAGCAGGTAGACCTCCGCCGTCCACGGTCCGATGCCGCTGATCGCGGTCAGTTGCGCCATGGCGTCATCGGCATCAGCGGCGCACAATCCGGTGAGGTCGAGCCCGTCCTCGACAACCGCACGGGCAATCGCCAGCAATGTTCGCTGTTTTGGCCGCGACAAGCCCGCCTCGCGGAACATGGTTTCGTCCGCCGTTAAGATCGCCTGCGGTGTCAGCGGATCGACGAGACCGGTCAGCCGCCCGAAAATAGCACTGGCGCTGGCCTTGGAAACCTGCTGCGAAACGATGATCGAGGCGAGGCTTTCATAGCCCGGTGGCGAACGGCGCAGGGGAACGTCTCCGGCGATCCGTCGCACGTCTTTGAGCCGCGGGTCGGCGCCACAAAGCGCTTCCAGTCCCTCTTCAATGTCGTCGGCGCAATCGATCCGCCTCATGGCCACCCTTTCATCAACCGCCGGAAAACAGTAGCAATCGCCTATCGCCAGTTCCAGCCACGATTGTCAGGAGACCATGAGCGAGCAGGTCTTTCGCTTTGCGCCAAGCCCGAACGGATTTCTCCATCTTGGCCACGCCTTGTCGGCGTTGATCAACCAGCGTCTTGCGCAGGACGCCGGCGGCCGGCTGCTGCTGCGCATTGACGACATTGACCGGGGCAGGGCGCGGCCGGAATTCGAACACGCGATCGCCGAGGATCTGGCATGGCTTGGAATCGCATTTGACGACGATGTCCGGCGGCAGTCGGATCATCTGCCGGATTATGAAGCGGCACTCGACGCGCTGCGCGACGAAGGCCTGGTCTATCCGGCTTTCATGAGCCGCGCGGATATTCGCAATCATGTCGCCGATGCGGAAGCAGGGGGGCGGACCTGGTCGCGCGATCCCGACGGGGCGCCGCTCTATCCCGGATCGGACAAGAGGCTGGATGAGCGCGAACGGCAGCACCGCATCGAAACCGGCGCGCCTTTCGTGTGGCGGCTCGACATGGATGCCGCCCTGGCTCGGGTATCGGAACCGGTTGCCTGGAAGGAGGATGGCCGCGGCCCGGACGGACAGACCGGACGTGTGGTCTCAGATCCCCGCGACTGGGGCGATGCGATCCTGGCCCGGCAGGACGCGCCGGCAAGCTACCATCTCTCCGTCGTTGTCGATGATGCCGTCCAGGGTGTGACCAATATCGTACGCGGCTGCGACCTGTTCCACGCGACCGCGATGCACCGGTTGCTGCAGGAACTACTTGGCCTGCCGGTGCCTGATTATCACCATCATCGTCTGGTGATGGGCGATGACGGGCGAAAGCTGTCAAAAAGCAGAAGCGACACGGCGATACGCGAATTGCGTGCGGCCGGTTTGGAACCGGCCGACATCAAGCGATTGATCGGATTGGACTGACTTTTTTTCTAGAAACGCGCAAGTACAGACTTGCTGAGCGCCAATGTCGCCAGCGATATGAAAGCACCACTCAGCCCGACAGCGATCGCCAGCTTGAGGTCTTTCAGGTAGATTCCGTAGGAATTGGCGAGGAAAATGCCGATAAAGAAACCTGTTGTGATGATAACCGTATTGCCGACGGCGCCAAATCCGTCCTCGCGCATGACACCGTCGAGCGCCATTCCGAGAAGGAAGGACAGTATGGATACGATGGCGATAGCCATCATCAACCAACTGGTATCAAGGTTCCAAATCACTTCCAGCCCTTTCCGCCACTTGTATAAGCAACTAATGTCGCAAACCACACACCCTTCAACGTGAAGATATCCAATTCCCGTTTAAATATCCTTATGAAAACCGACCGCATTTGAGCAAAATGCTGCAATTTTTAATCCGTTGCTAACCATGTCCAAAATCGCACCCGCATTATTCGTGTTTCTCTGGGCATCCGGTTTCATCGGTGCGCGTTATGCGATGCCCTGGGCGGAACCCTTTTCCTTCCTGGCAGTCCGGTTCCTGCTGGCGATGCTGCTGTTGGCTTTATTGATTCCGCTGCTCGGCAAATGGCAACGCTGGTCGATGCCGGCAATACTGCATTCTGCCGTGGCCGGGATATTCCTGCACGGTATCTATCTGGGAGGTGTGTTCTGGTCGATTGATCGCGGCATGCCCGCCGGGCTGGCCGCGCTGCTGGTCGGGTTGCATCCGCTCATCACGGCGTTTCTGGCCGGTCCGGTGTTGGGTGAGCAGGTCACGTTGCGCCATTGGTTTGGCCTGATCGTTGGATTTGTCGGTGTCGCAATGGTCCTTTCTCCCGATATGGGGTCGTTTGTTGCCGGCGTGGATATGGCGACCATTTTGGCGTCCGCGATCGCGGTGCTGGGCTTGAGCGCCGGATCGATCTGGCAAAAGCGATTTGTCCGGCAGGACGATCTGCTGACAGGCACCTGTTACCAGTATCTCGGAGCGTTTCTGGTGACAGCAGTATTGGCTGCAAGTTTTGAGGACCAGGTCTATGTCGTCACCGGCGAATTGTTGTTCGCTCTCGCCTGGCTCATATTGGTCATGTCGCTGGGCGCGATATTGCTGCTCATGCACCTAATTCGTGCCGGGCAGGCTTCCCGCGTTGCCTCGCTGTTCTATCTTGTGCCGGCGGTGACAGCGGTGCAGGCGTGGATTTTGTTCGGTGAACAGCTGACACCAGTTCAAATCGCCGGCATGGTGCTCGCCGCCATCGGTGTGGCGCTGGCGCTGGTTCAGCCGACCGCCCTGGCGCGGGCGTCGCGGTAACGGCGTATGGCGGCATTGAACTCACCACCGAGGATGAAGATGGCCGAGACGATGTACAAAAACACAATCGCGATCATCAAAGATGCCAGGCCGGCATAGGTCGTTGCGTAGGTGGAAAACCGCTCCAGATAGGACGCAAACAGGTAAGAACCGGCAATCCACGCAGCCAGCGTCATGCCAATCCCCGGAATGACCTGGCGAAATCGCCGCTTTCCCGCCGGCAACCAGAAATGCACGGCAATGAGCGCCACGATAATCACCGTCGTTGCGATCGTGTAACGCCAGATGGCGGTCGTACCCAAATGCGGCTCGAGCCACGGCATGTACTTGCCGGCAAACGCGGTGACCAGCGGAGCCAGCACCAACAAATAGCTGACCGCAAGAAATGACGCGGTCGCAATCAGCACGAATGCCAGGCTCTGCGTCCGCCTGTAAACCAGGCTGCGGCTCTCCGACACCCGGTAGGCACGATTGAGCGATACTCTGAGGGCCTCGACGCCGTTCGAGGCGAAAAACGCCGTTGCGATCACGCTCAGGGTCAAAAAACCGCCCCTTGGCACGGTGAGTACATTTTCGACCTCGGCGGCGATCGGCGCTGCGATCTGGTCCGGCCATGTGTCGAAAACCAGATTGACCGCTGCGCCTGACAGCGAATCGGCTCCCAGAAAGCCGGCAAGCGTGGTAACGAAAATCAGGAACGGGAACAGTGCCATCAACGCGCTGATGGCCAGATGACTGGCCATCGCCCATCCGTCATCGTCGTTGAAATGGCCGAAAGCATCGAAAACCACTCGTTTGACGGCAACGATTGTTCGCAGCATGCGGTGGGCCTTTCGACGCGATTGATCCGGCGATTGTTTCTGCGGGACGAATATGGAAAGGAATACACCGCATTGGCAAGGTATCGAGGATAGTGCCCGATGAACAGCGAACGCAGTATTATCGTCACAGGTGCTTCCTCCGGCATCGGCGCCTGGTGCGCACGAGCGCTCAAACGAGATGGCTGGCGAGTATTTGCCACCGCGCGCAAACCGCACGACATCGCAGCGCTTGAAGCTGATGGTCTTGAGGCATTTTATCTCGACTATACCGAACCGGATTCAATCGAGGCACTGGCCGGCTCGGTTCTGAAACTAACCGGCGGCAGGCTGGATGCGCTCTACAATAACGGCGCCTATGCGCAGGCCGGCGCTGTGGAAGACCTGCCGGTTGATGCGCTTCGCGCCCAGTTCGAGGCAAACCTGTTCGGTTGGCATGACCTGACCCGGCGCCTGGTGCCGGTGATGCGCGAGCAGGGCCACGGCCGCATTGTCCATTGCTCATCGATCCTCGGTCTTGTTCCACATGCCTATCGCGGCGCCTACGCTTCCTCCAAATTTGCGCTCGAAGGGCTGATGCTCTGCCTGCGAGCCGAACTGGAAGGCTCCGGCATCTCAGTCTCGTTGATCGAACCGGGCCCGGTGGAATCGAAAATCGCGAGCAATGGTCTTCCGTGGATCAAGAAATATGTGGATCTGGATGGGTCGGTTCATGCCGAGGCCTATAAGGTTCAGCTCAAGCGGCTCACCTCAGGTGGAAGCAATTCGCGCCTGAAGGGCAAGCCGGAGGATGTTTACCGGGTTCTGCGCCACGCACTGACGTCAAGCAGCCCGAAGCCGCATTATCTGGTTACCGTTCCGGCCCGGGCCGGAGCGTTGCTGAAGCGAATTCTGCCGGCGGGCCTCCTCTATCGCATTGTCGCCATGCGCGATTGACCATAGATAGGGGTCAAACCGGAACAGGTGTGCCGATGTCTTATGTTTTTATGATACTTGCCGCCGTCGTCATGGCCGCCGTCGTATTCGTGTTGCTGCGCGGATTGGTCAACATGATGCGCGGCGGCTCGGGCAACACCTCCAACAAGCTCATGCAGGCTCGGGTCATATTGCAGTTCGTCGCCATTGTGCTGGTGTTGCTGACCGTCTATTTCATGAGGGGTGGATAATGGTCGTCCTAAACAAGATTTACACGAAAACAGGCGATGACGGCAGCACCGCCCTTGGAACCGGCGAGCGCAGGCCCAAACATGATCTGCGTGTTTCGGCCTATGGCACGGTCGATGAAACCAATGCCTGCATCGGGCTGGCCCGCATTCACACTGCGACGGACCATGCCGATCTGGACGCGATGCTGGGTCGTATCCAGAACGACCTTTTTGATCTGGGTGCTGATCTGGCGACGCCGGATACCGGTCAAAAGCTCGACTACGAGCCATTGCGCATAGCCTCGACACAGGTGGAGCGTCTTGAAGCCGATATCGATTCATTGAACAAGTCGCTTGCGCCGCTGCGCAGTTTTGTTCTTCCCGGGGGGTCGCCCGCCGCCGCCGCTTTGCATCTTGCGCGCACCGTTGCCCGCAGAGCGGAACGGCTGATCGTCGAGCTGGCGACAGTTGACGAGGAACAGGTCTCCGCCGAGGCAATAAAATACATCAACCGGGTATCGGATTTCCTGTTCGTATCTGCCCGGTGTGTCAATGACAACGGTCGCGATGACGTGTTATGGGTGCCGGGGCAGAACCGCTAAAGCGAATCATGCTCGTGTGATCCGCTGGAGGGGGCGGTTGGGGACAATTCGGCGATGTTCATACCGCTTCACGACGCCAACAATCTTGAGCACATCAAGCGCCAGTATGTGACGCTAGCACTGATCGTGTTGAACGTTGCGGTATTTGTCGTAACCGGACTGGGTGGCCAGTCCCACCTGCAGGCCAGTGCTTACGGTTTGGGCTACACACCGGTTGTTCTGTACGATGGACAGCCGACACCGCCTTTCGTGTATGTGCCGGAGCTGCTGACTTATGTCACATACTCTTTTTTGCATGGCGATATCTGGCATCTGGCCGGCAATATGCTGTTCCTCTGGGTGTTCGGTGACAATGTCGAGGATGCGTTGGGGCATTTTCGCTTTTTGATTTTCTATCTGGTCTGTGCTGTCGCCGGCGCTTGGTTTCACGGTTTTGTCCAACCGGGGTCGAACATCCCGCTGATCGGAGCTTCCGGTTCGGTGGCCGGAATTGTTGCGGCTTACCTGATACTGCACCCGAAGGTGAAAGTGTGGGTGCTTGTCCTGATGCGTTTGCCGCTGCGCCTTCCGGCCTTTTTCCCGCTGCTGTTCTGGGTCGGTTTTCAGGTCGTCATGTTTCTGTTGTCGGATGGTGACCTCGTGTCATGGCCGGCGCATCTGGGCGGCATTGTTGCCGGGGCGGTGATGGTCCTGTTTCTGCGCAGACGCGGTGTCCCGCTATTCGACCGTCAAATCGTCACCCCCGAGGCGGTTGCGGTCGCAGCCGAGAAACCCGAGATCAAAACGCCGGATCGCCCAGCAATGAAATGGGGTCGGCAGTAATTCCACTCCGATTGCCAGCGGGACGATTTGTCCGTCGATTACATATTGACGCCAACACGCGGCTTAAATAGGTTCCGCGCGACTTCCACCTGAGCCTGAAACGGGTTTGCCAAATTTTACCCGGCGAGGGTTCCAAACAATCCAAAAACGGTCGATTTGTGGCATCCGATGTCGGCATTTGGAAAGTTCGCTCCGGGGCTTGGAAGGTAGGTAGCACCTAGGGCGTGTCATCAATTAGGATTTGGAACACGGTATGAGGCGAAATTGATCGGATTTAGGAACAAAACCGCAGGAAGGGAGATCCTTTTCAAGGTTTTGCGACGCCAATATGGGCAAATTCGCCCATATCCTGCAGGGACGCGGCGGATTTATGCCCTGAAGGCGTCGAAACCCCCTTGTGGTGATTACACCACGGCAGGTCTTTCTCCTGTTCAGGGCGAAAATCCGTCTCGCGCCGTGTCCGAAACCTAATTGATGACACGCCCTAATTCAGGGTCACGTTCAGAAAGGATGAACGCATGAAAGTCCTCGTTCCGGTAAAACGGGTCGTCGATTACAACGTCAAGATCCGCGTCAAGAGCGATGGATCGGGCGTCGAATTGGCCAATGTGAAAATGTCGATGAATCCGTTCGACGAAATCGCGGTCGAAGAAGCAATCCGCATGAAGGAAGCCGGCACGGTGACCGAGATTGTTGCGATTTCGGTGGGACCGCAACAGGCTCAGGAAACCATTCGCACCGCACTGGCGATGGGAGCGGATCGCGGCATCCTGGTCAAGGTCGATGATCTGACGGAACCGCTGACGGTCGCCAAGATCCTCAAGGGCATCGTCGACGAAGAACAGCCGGGTCTTGTCATTCTCGGCAAGCAGGCAATCGATGACGACGCCAACCAGACAGGCCAGATGCTGGCCGCGCTGCTCGGCTGGAGCCAGGGCACATTTGCTTCGGAAATCGAGATCAATGGCGACAAGGCGAAGGTGACCCGCGAGGTTGATGGCGGTCTGCAGACGATCGAGATTTCCATGCCCGCCATCGTCACGACCGATCTTCGCCTCAACGAGCCGCGCTACGCTTCGCTGCCCAATATCATGAAGGCGAAAAAGAAACCGCTCGATGAGAAGTCGGCCGCCGATTACGGCGTCGACACCGCTCCGCGTCTCAAGGTTCTCAAGACCGTCGAGCCGGAGGGCCGCAAGGCCGGCGTCAAGGTCGAATCGGTTGCCGAGCTGGTCGACAAGCTGAAAAACGAAGCCGGCGTGTTGTAGGGGAAGGATTTTTATCATGGCTATTTTGCTGATTGCAGAACACGACAACGAAACCCTTTCCGACCAGACAGCCAAGGCAATGGCGGCCGCCAGCCAGATCGGCGGCGATGTGCATGTGCTGGTTGCCGGCAGCGGCGCAAAGGGCGTTGCCGACCAGGCATCCAAGCTTGCCGGCGCCTCCAAGGTGCTGTTGGCCGATGCGACCGAATTGGAAGAGCGGTTGGCCGAACCGATGGCGGCGCTGATTGTTTCGCTCGCCGATGGCTACGACGCGATGGTCGCACCGGCAACCACAATGGGCAAGAACGTGATGCCGCGTGTGGCAGCACTGCTTGACGTCATGCAGGTCTCCGACATCATCGCCGTAGACGGTGCGGATACGTTTCAGCGCCCGATCTATGCCG
Organism: Rhizobiaceae bacterium; assembly: GCA_963669285.2. Taxonomy (GTDB): domain Bacteria; phylum Pseudomonadota; class Alphaproteobacteria; order Rhizobiales; family Rhizobiaceae; genus JAWKWH01. Next base: position 135,101 of record CAXXSI010000030.1, read on the forward strand.
GCAATGCGATCCAGACCGTTCAGGCCACCGATGCCAAGAAGGTCATTACCGTGCGTACCGCCGGTTTCCAGGCTGTCGGCATGGATGGCTCGGCGTCGGTCGAAAACGTATCCGCCGCTGCCGATCCCGGTCTTTCCAGTTTTATCGAGAACAAGCTGTCCGAAAGCGATCGCCCGGAACTGACTTCGGCCAAGATCATCATTTCAGGTGGCCGTGCGCTCGGTTCGTCCGAGAAGTTTCAGGAAGTCATCCTTCCCGTCGCCGACAAGCTCGGTGCGGCGGTTGGCGCCTCGCGCGCTGCGGTCGATGCGGGATATGCGCCCAACGACTGGCAGGTAGGCCAGACCGGCAAGGTTGTCGCACCGGAGCTGTACATAGCCTGCGGAATTTCCGGTGCCATTCAGCATTTGGCCGGCATGAAGGATTCCAAGGTCATCGTCGCCATCAACAAGGACGAGGAAGCGCCGATTTTCCAGGTCGCTGACTACGGGCTGGTCGCCGATCTGTTCGACGTGCTGCCGGAGTTGGAAAAAGCGCTGTAAGCAAACAATTCGATCCATGAATGGCCGGGGCAGAGCAATCTGCCCCGGCCTTTTTGTTGCCTGATCGCTCCCGACACGTCATTGTGGTGTCGTTCAGCCCGTAAATGCATCTGCAACGGGCCTTTTCATTCCGAAGAAACCTATCTAGTGTGCACTGCAACATAAGTTGATCAATGAACTGCCCCAGGGGCGCACGACGACTGGAAGAAGGCAATGAGCGGAAAATTCAAGACGGTGGGCATCATCGGTGCCGGACAGATGGGCAGCGGTATTGCCCACGTAGCGGCGCTCGCCGGGTACGACGTGCTGTTGCACGATGTCTCCGAGGACAACATCCAGAAGGGTATCGCCACGATCAACGGCAACATGGCCAGGCAGGTGGGATCCGGCAAACTGGATGAATCGGTCCGCACCGACGCGGTCGCCCGAATTGCACCGGCGACGACCATGGAGGCGCTGGCGGGCTGCGATCTGGTCATCGAGGCGGCGACCGAAGACGAAACCGTCAAGCGCAAGATCTTCGCCCAGCTTTGCCCGCAGCTCAATCCCGAGGCGGTGGTCGCCTCGAATACCTCATCCATCTCGATCACGCGCCTGGCCGCACAAACCGACCGGCCGGAACGGTTCATCGGCATTCATTTCATGAATCCGGTGCCGGTGATGAAACTGGTCGAACTGGTACGCGGCATCGCCACAGAGGATGAAACCTTCGACGCGGCAAAGGAGTTCGTTGCCAATCTCGGCAAGACCGTGACGGTGGCGGAGGATTTTCCCGCCTTCATCGTCAACCGCATTTTGCTGCCGATGATCAACGAGGCGATTTATACGCTTTACGAGGGCGTCGGCTCGGTCGATGCCATCGATACGGCGATGAAACTCGGCGCCAACCACCCGATGGGCCCGCTGCAACTGGCCGACTTCATCGGATTGGACACCTGCTTGTCGATCATGCAGGTGCTGCATGACGGCCTGGCGGATTCGAAATACCGGCCCTGTCCGCTGCTGGTGAAATATGTCGAGGCCGGCTGGCTTGGCCGCAAATCGGGCCGCGGCTTCTATGACTACCGCGGTGAGGAACCGGTCCCGACGCGGTAGGTGAGGAATATTTAGTAGACCAACCAACCAGGTTGTTCAGTCAAACTGATTTGGCAAGAATTCTTCGATCACTCTTTGTAGCCTCTCGTCTCGATCTTCCGCTGCCGGGTCGGGAACGATCATGAAAATTTCACCAAGATCTTTAGGTGGCGGTGTCACATCGCGTATTTTGGGAGTTTCACTTCTTAGTCGCTTAATTTCATCTTCAATAGCTATTTGCTTTTTCGCTTCGTTTCTAACTGCACTCCTGAATGCAGCGGCCAGAGCATCCTTGTCACTACGAGTTACATCCATCTCGATAAAAACCTTATCTTCGTAGCTGAGAGATGGTCCGATTGTACCGGTGTAGGGTTGAAGTGAGAAGGTAAACTTGGGATCAATTGATGCAGCGAAAACTGCCGTATTTCTATATTTAAGGTTTGTAAGGAGCTGTCCCGTATTAAAGTTCAATATCGATTGATCTTCATTAAATTTGTCGATATATGACTTAAAAAAATCGCGAATTCTAAGCGGAGATATATTTAAGTTGTATTCAGATTTTTTGCAAAATTTTATTGCATTTGCGATTTTGTAATAGTTGCCTTTTTTTACTATTTCTCCTTTTGAGTTTATTTGATCTTGCGTAATGGTATCTGGAAGAAAAACAATGACACTGGAAACGACTTCATGTGATCTGTTGAGTGATGGGCCGATACTTGCGCCGGGCACAGTTACCCAGCGCTTTGAAACATCCTTGCCGCCCCAACCAAAACTTAAGCCTCCTCCATGTGTCTTAGTTTGAGTCACCCGAATTGCGACTTTCCATCGCTTTCCATACCCTTTCTCTTGTACGCTTTCCTGATATTTCTTGTTGCGCTCATACTGCCATGCGTCGATTGCTTCGCAGACTAGTGTCTCCATAACCATGTTGTACCGAGCAGCGCTTTCCTTATCGCCAACGCGCATCGGAAGCGCACAACTTGTCAGTAGTATCGAAGACGTCGCAATATAGCTCAGTCGCGCGCAGAAACGCCTTTGTAAAAACACAGTATAGATCTCCCACCCATATTGCGAATACTATGCACTACTAAATTGTAATTGCAAAAAGAAGCGCTACATATGGTTGTGGATAACCGGAATCTGTGTTGAAGTTCAGTTGGTCACGGAAATTGGCTGATGGTCTGAATTAATTTCCCAAAGCCGTCCTGATCAGCCGCTTGGCGTCCTCGCTGGCCCATTCGGCCGGTCCGTTCATGTTGGCCAGCAGGCAGCCTTCATCATCGACCAGCAGCGTTACCGGCAGGCCGAGCGCCAGCGCCCGCGTCTTCAGATCATTGAACACACCGAGCGTATCATCCCGGTAAAAGGCCAGGTGCTCGATGCCGATTTCGTCGAGAAAGCCTTTCGGCTTGTCGTCGGGACCTTTTTCGACATTGATCGCGACGACTTCGAACTTGTCGCTTCCCATGTCCGATTGCAGCGCATCGAACGCCGGCATTTCCGCCCGGCAGGGTGCGCACCACGTCGCCCAAAGATTAACCAGAAGCGTTTTGCCCGAGAAATCGGCCAATGTCAGCGGCTTTCCGTCCGGCCCCTTGAACGACAGATGCGTCAGCGGTTGCGGGTCTGAAGCCGACATCGCCGCCACATCCCCAGTCGCGGCCTCACCGAGTGCCTTGGCACGCTCCTGCTTGGCTGCGCAGACGCCGGCGACATCCGTATCCGTGTTGCCAGAGGGCCGGTTGCTCACGTATACGGCAACCGCACCGGCGGCGAGCCCGGCCAAAACCGCAAGAGCGATGATCTTCGAAGCGGATCTGGGTTTGGCGTTGTCGGTCATGTCATTCCTCAAATGGTCGATTGCGGCCCGGTAAACAAGATGAGCGACAAAAAGACCAGCAACCAGATGTGGGGCGGACGGTTTGCGTCCGGTCCCGCCGCGATCATGGAAGCGATCAATGCCTCTATCGGGTTCGACAGGAAGCTGTGGCGCCAGGATATAGCAGGCTCGATCGCCCATGCCGAAATGCTGGCGGAAACTGGCATAATTTCGACATCTGACCACGAAAAGATTGCTCACGGGCTCAACACAATCGCGTCAGAAATCGAGGCGGGGACGTTTGAGTTTTCCTCAAAGCTGGAAGACATCCACATGAACATCGAGGCGCGGCTGGCCGAGCTGGTCGGCCCGGCGGCCGGCAGGCTGCACACGGCCCGCTCGCGCAACGATCAGGTGGCGCTCGATTTCAGGCTTTGGGTCAAGCAGGAACTGCAAAATACCGCGGCAGCTCTAAAGTCGCTGATAGAAACTTTGCTGACCCGCGCTGAGGAACATGCGGCATCGATCATGCCCGGATTTACCCATCTGCAAACGGCGCAACCGGTCACTTTCGGTCACCATTTGATGGCCTATGTGGAGATGTTTGGCCGCGATCTTGGCCGCGTCCACGCCGCGATCGAGCGTCTCGACGAATGCCCGCTGGGTGCCGCAGCACTTGCCGGAACAGGATTTCCGATCGATCGGCATAAAACATCGACGGCATTGGGATTTCGCGAGCCGACGCGGAACTCGATCGATACCGTGTCCGATCGCGATTACGCGCTGGAATTTCTGTCCCTCGCCGCAATTTGCGCCACCCATCTCTCCCGCATGGCGGAGGAGATCGTCATCTGGTCGACGCCGCAGTTCGGCTTCGTCAAACTGTCGGATTCCTTTTCGACCGGCTCTTCGATCATGCCGCAGAAGAAAAACCCTGATGCTGCAGAACTGATTCGGGCCAAGACCGGCCGCATCAACGGGCATTTGAGCGCGCTTCTGACAGTCATGAAAGGTCTGCCGCTCGCCTATTCAAAGGATATGCAGGAAGACAAGGAAGCCGTTTTCGACGCCGCTGAAACGCTGGATTTGATGATTGCCGCCATGACCGGAATGGTCGGTGATATGACCGTCGATACCAAAGCGATGAAAAAGGCGGCCGGATCCGGTTACTCCACGGCGACCGATCTTGCCGACTGGCTGGTGCGCGAGCTTGGTTTGCCGTTTCGCGAAGCACACCATGTTACCGGGCGCGCCGTGGCGCTGGCCGAGGAGAAAAGGTGCGGATTGGACAAGCTGCCGCTGCAGGACCTTCAGTCAATTAACAATGGCATCACACAGGATGTGTTCTCGGTGCTGACGGTGGCCAACTCGGTCAAAAGCAGAGCCAGTTACGGCGGCACCGCGCCTGCCGAAGTCAGAAAGCAGATTCGCGCATGGCGCAGCCGATTGAAGAAGCTGTGAGATGCGGGGTGCATTGCTGCGTGTTTTTGGCTATGGATAGGCGGCAGAGACGACCGAAACCGATGGACCAAAGACTATGAGCGCGAGATTTGGATTTTTACTTCTGATACTTGCCGCTTTCTCCGTGGCGGCGACCGGCTGTGGCCGCCGTGGCGCGCTCGACACCCCGTCTCAGGCCGCTGCCGAGGCGCGCGGCGAAAAACCCTCCGACGATGCCAAAGAGCCCGAGGAAGAAGATAAACCATTCATTCTTGATGGTTTGATCGAGTAGTCTTCCCGCCATGAACCATTTCGACTACCGCGAAGGCGTCCTTCACGCCGAAGATGTTCCGCTGCCGCAAATCGCCGAGGCAGTCGGCACCCCGTTCTATTGCTATTCCACCGCAACGCTCACCCGGCACTACAACGTTTTTGCCGAAGCCTTTAGCAGCCTCGACGCGCTGATTTGTTATGCGATGAAAGCCAATTCCAATCAGGCGGTCATCAAGACGCTGGCCAATCTCGGCGCCGGCGCCGATGTGGTATCCGAAGGCGAATTGCGCCGGGCGCTGGCAGCCGGAGTGGCACCGGACAAGATCGTGTTCTCCGGTGTGGGCAAAACCGCAGCCGAGATGGATTTCGCGCTGGCAACCGGGATTCACTGTTTCAACGTCGAATCCGAGCCGGAATTGGAGCTTCTATCGGCCCGCGCTGCCACTTCCGGCCAACTCGCGCCGGTCTCGCTGCGAATAAACCCGGATGTTGATGCAAAAACACACAAGAAGATCTCGACCGGAAGAGCCGAAAATAAATTCGGTATCGCCTACGACCGTGCTCGCGATGTCTATCGGCGCGCTGCAGAGCTACCCGGCCTCAAGGTGTCCGGCATCGACATGCATATCGGCAGCCAGATCACCGAACTGCAGCCGTTCGATGATGCGTTTGCCATACTTGCCGAATTGGTCGGCATTTTGCGCACCGACGGCCATGCCATCGAGCATGTCGATCTCGGCGGTGGGTTGGGGATACCTTATCGCGACGACAATGCGCCACCACCGCTGCCGCAGGACTATGCGGAGGTGGTTCGCCGCCATGTGACCGAACTGGGCCTGAAGGTCGTTTTCGAACCCGGGCGTATGATCACCGGAAATGCCGGCATTCTGGTTTCCGCCGTCATTTATCTCAAGGATGGCGAAGCCAGGAATTTCCTCATTGTCGACGCGGCGATGAACGACCTCATCCGCCCGACCCTCTATGAGGCTTTTCATGAAATCAGGCCGGTCCGCCAAAAAGCCGCCACCGAACCGCGGCTGATTGCCGATGTCGTCGGCCCGGTCTGCGAAACCGGCGATTATCTGGCGCTTGATCGCGACCTTCCACGGTTGGAATCAGGTGATCTCATCGCATTAGGCTCGGCCGGCGCCTATGGAGCGGTGCAGTCAGGCACATACAACAGCCGCCTGCTGGTGCCTGAAGTGCTTGTCAACGGGAATGACTACCATATCGTGCGTCCGCGCACCGGTTACGATGAACTCATTGCACTCGATTCTCTGCCTGATTGGCTGTGACAGGCGACAATATCCGGTTTACCCCGTCATCACGATTTCGCGAAATCGCCTCGCCTTCGCCGCGTTTGGTGCTATTCTGTCATGATATAAGCGAAGCTTGATGACCGAGCGAATCGAGGCGATCCGTCGAGGATGAACGACACTAAACGCCGTGACAGACTGTTCGACCGCTTGCGGCGAACGCGCAGCTTTGCCTTCGCTGCCGAGGTGCTGGGTCGTTTGTGGCCGCTCATTTTGCCGCTTATCATCGTCGCAGCACTGTATTTTTCAGCTTCCTGGTTCGGTTTGTTCCGCCTGATCCCCGATTGGGCCCGCATTGCATTGGCTTGTGTATTCGGGCTTGCCGGAGCCGGCGCGCTATGGCCTCTCAAACGGTTTCGGCTTCCAGCCGCGGCCGAAATCGACCGTCGGATTGAAGACGTCAACCGGCTGAAACACACGCCGGTCCAGGCACAATCGGACCGCTTGGCAGGCAAGCGCGATCCCTTCGCCGAGGCGTTGTGGCGTGAACATCGGCAACGGATTGCCGACAATCTGGGTGACCTGTCGGCCGGTCTGCCTCGAACCCGCATTCCCGAGCGCGATCCATGGGGTTTCAGGGCCGTAGTCGCACTGCTTCTGGTCACTGCATTCGCCTGGTCTTCGGGAAGCGGCGGTGGCAGTGTCACAGACCCGTTCCGACGCCATGATACCAGCGTTGTAATTCCCCCACGGATCGATGCCTGGGTGACACCGCCGGTGTATACCGGCAAGGCGCCGATCTTCATGACCGCCAAGTCGAATGCCGACCGGCAGGAGTATTCGGTACCGGCGGGCAGCATTGTCACGTTGAGGGCAACGGGGGCCAGTTCGGTTTTGGCGCTCGAATACGCGACCACCGATGATGCACGCTCCAGGTTCGATGCAAAAGACAGGATTGACCCTGAACGCCCTGCGGCACCGCAGAAATTCGAAGCAGAGTTGGCACGCGATGGATCGCTCGAACTGATTACGGGCGACACGGTGCTGAACCGGTGGACTTTCACGATCATTCCCGATTTGCCGCCTTCCATCAGCTTTACCCGCGAACCCAGACGCGCGTTGAACGGCACGCTCGAAATCGAATACCTGATCAAGGACGATTACGGAGCTGCCGCCGCCAGAGCCTTGTTCGAACAGGCCGCAAGGCCGGCTGCCGACGCTCGCCCGCTTTATCAAGCCCCGGAATTTCCGCTGCGCCTCCCGCGTCGGGGGGCCAGGAACACCGAATACAAGACCAGTCGCGATCTGACCGAGCATCCCTGGGCAGGGACCAATGTGATCGCCCGCCTGTCGGCAACAGACGATGCGGAACAGGAGGCATTCAGCGAAGAAAGACAATTCGTTCTGCCGGAGCGTCCGTTTTCCAATCCGTTGGCCAAAGCGGTCATCGAGCAGCGTCGAATTCTGGCACTCGACGCCAACAAGAAACGCCGTGTGCTTGATCTGATGGACGCGATCACGCTCAGGCCGGAAGACACGTTCAGAAGCATGGCGCATTTTCTGGCACTGTCGACCGCGCAAAGCCGATTGAAAATGGCTCGCACTGACGACGAGTTGCGTGATGTCGTTGACTATCTTTGGGAAATCGCCCTCGGTATCGAGGAAGGCGATCTGACGGCGGCCGAACGTCGTTTGCGCCAAGCCCAGGAGGCACTTCGCCAGGCCCTTGAAAACGGCGCCTCGGACGAAGAGATCGAAAAACTGATGTCGGAACTGCGTGAAGCGATGAACGAGTTTCTTCGCGAGTTTGCCGAACGCGCCATGCAAGATCCCAATTTCAGCCGCCAGATGACGCAACCGAACCGCGAGCTCCAGCAGAGTGATCTGGAGCGGATGCTCTATCAGATTGAACAATTGGCCAAATCCGGCGCGCGCGACAAGGCGCAGGAGCTGTTGTCCCAGTTGCAGGACATGATGAACAATCTGCAGGCCGGACGTCAGGACGGACAGCAGAATGGTCAGAACCAGATGCGCGAACAGATGAACCGCCTCGGCGAGATCATGCGCCGTCAGCAGGAGCTGATGAACGATACGTTCCGCATGGATCAGATGCAGCGCGGCCAGCGCGGTCAACGGCAGGGCAATGGCGAATTCGGGCAACAACAGGGCGATGGCCAGGGCGGCCGCGAACCTGGCGAGTTTGGCCCCGGAGGAAATCGCCCCGGCGAAAACGGAACCGGCGGCATGACACCTGGCGAATTGGCCGAAGCGTTGCGGCAATTGCAGGAAGGGCAGGGGCAGCTTCGGGGCAACCTCGGCGAGTTCATGGAAGGATTGCGCGGACTTGGAATCCAGCCCGATGACAGCTTTGGAGAGGCTGGGCGAGAAATGGGCAAGGCGGGCGAAGCGCTGGGTGAAGGAGATGGCGAACAGGCGCTCGGCAATCAGGGTGCCGCCATGGAGGCATTGCGTCGCGGCGCTGAAGATATGATGAGTCAGATGCGCCAGGCGATGCAGGGAGACAGCGCCGGCTCGCAGCTAGGCGGTCAAAATCGCGGCGATCGTGATCCGCTCGGACGGCCGCAGGCAACCACCGGCCCCGATTTTGGCGAAAGCGTGCAGATTCCTGACGAGATCGATGTGCAGCGCGCTCGTGAGATTCTGGAAGCGATCCGCCGCCGGCTCGGCAACGCCCTGTCGCCCACGCTTGAAAAGCGGTACCTGGAACGGTTGCTCGATCTCAAGTGACGATCGGGATGGTTATTGCCGCAATGCGCTTTCAATGGTTTTTCGCAGATCGCTCAACGTGAACGGCTTGCTGATCACATCGATGATGACGTCTTGCAGATCGGTGGCGCGTTCGCGCTGTTCGGCATAGCCGGTCATCAGCAGTATTTTCAGTCCGGGATGGTTTGAGGCGGCCCGTTTGGCCATCTCGATGCCGTCCATCACCGGCATGCGAATATCTGACAAAACCAGCCCATAGTCGCCATTGACAGCGGCCATCTGCTCCAGCCCGTTATCGCCGTCATCGGCGGTATCGACGGTATGTCCCGATGCCCGCAATGCCCGCGCGGTGAAGTCACGGACAGAATCATCATCTTCGACAACAAGAATCTTGGCCATTATTTCCCATCCCGCATAATCGTTCAGGCGTCACCTTTCACGACACCGACATACGGCAATTCGCGAAAGGCATGTGCGACATCCATGCCGTATCCGACAACAAAGTAGTCTGGGCAGTCGAAGCCCACATAGTCGGGTTCAATATCGCTGGTGCGGCGCATTCGCTTGTCGAGCAGCACTGCGACCGAAACACTCGCGGCACCGCGCGACAGCATCAACTCGCTGACAAATTTGAGGGTTTTACCCGATTCGAGAATATCGTCGATCAACAGAAGGTCGCGGCCGCTGACATCGTTGTCGATGTCGCGCAGAAGTTTGATTTCGCCGCTTGTCGTGCCGGCGCCGTAGCTCGATATCATGATGAACTCGACTTCCGGTTCTGCGCCGGCATCGTGCATTGCCCGAATCAGGTCAGCCGCGAATATGAATGATCCCTTGAGCACCGAGATAACCAGCAGGTCCCGGTTCAGATTTTCGGCGATGTCTTTCGCGAGTTCGAGATTTCTTCGCGCGATCGTGGATGCGCTGAATAGGATTTCAATTTCCTTACCCCTGACAACCGGCATTATCTTCCGTCCTGAATGATGACTTTAACGTTTTCGATTCCAGACTCGGGTGTACCAAGCCGGCTTGAAAATGCATACAGCCCATGGGCGACTATTCTCTCTTCGCCGCCGGCAATTCTATACCGGGTGATTGAGCCATTGGTGGCTTTGACCTGAATGATAAGATCTGGCAGCGGTAAAGACCGGTCACCGCCGTTTACGACTCTGCCTTCGACGAGAAGATATGGTTCGGAACCGCGCCGCTCGACCTTTGAACTCACGCCTTCGATCATCAGTGGTATTTTCGGCGCGGATGCGAGCCGGATCGTCCGATCCGACATTACCGTATGGCCACCGGAAACCCAGAAGGCGACGGCGATCATTACCGCTCCGGCGAGCCAGAAAACCGGACCAGCTTTTCCGTCCGTTGCATTGGCCTTGCCGCGGGAAAGAATATCAAGGCCAATCGGCGTGGCGCCGGGTTCCTCAGCCTTGTCGATGCCGCGGTCAAGTTTTTGATGCTGTCCGATGACCGTTTCGTATTCAGCCTCAACGAAATCGCGTTCACTGTCAGACCCGGGACCGTCGCGATTTGGCGGCGCGGTCAAAATCTCGCCTGAAACCGGGCGTGAGTCAGAGCCTCGATTCATTTCTCGCGAGCATCCTTTTGCAAATCAGATTAAGGGGGTAAACCGAAATGGTTAATGCTTCGCGACCTAGGACGCCGCCGCCAAACGTAGTATTGGGCCGGTTTGACCCGGAAGGAGCCGCAGTTGATTCGGTTTGAGAACGTCGGATTGCGTTACGGGATGGGGCCCGAAATCCTGCGGGACATATCATTTCATCTTCCCGAGCGTTCATTCCAGTTCCTGTCCGGCCCGTCGGGAGCCGGCAAGACGACGCTTTTGCGTTTGCTGTTTCTGTCGCTGAAACCGACACGCGGACTGATCACCGTTTTCGGAAAGGACCGATCCAGGATAACCCGCAAGGAATTGCCGGCATTGCGACGGCGCATCGGCGTTGTATTCCAGGATTTCCGCCTGCTTGATCACATGACCACCTACGAGAATGTCGCCCTGCCTTTAAGGGTCAGGGGGCGCGACGAGGCCAGCTATCGCAACGATGTCCTGGAATTGCTGAAATGGGTCGGGCTTGGTGAACGCGCCCATGTCCTTCCACCCGTTTTGTCCGGCGGCGAAAAGCAACGCGCTGCCATTGCGCGTGCCTTGATCGAACAGCCGGAGATATTGCTCGCCGACGAGCCGACGGGCAAATGTCGATCCACCGCTGGCGCGACGGCTGCTCCGGTTGTTCATTGAACTCAACAGGTCCGGCACCGCTGTGGTCATCGCTACCCATGATCTGGCACTCATGGACCAGGTCGATGCGCGCAGAATGATCCTCGCAAACGGGAGGCTCGATCTTTATGAGTGAGACGGCGCGCACAAATCTGCAGCGCGCCGGGCTTGCGGCGCTGTCGAAGCTGCGTGACAGGGCCTTGCCGCCACGGGCGAAATCCGATCGTGCCGCAACAAAATGTGGCGAGCACGGCGCTGGTGTTTGTCATCGCCATCATGACATTCCTTGTCGTGTCTCACGCTTGGCGCGGTGACCCTTGTCCGCGATACGGCGGCAGCGTGGCAAAGTCAGATCTCGCGCGAAGCAACCATCCAGATCAGACCAGAGGAAGACTTCGACATTGATGCGGCGCTCGAGGCGGCCAGCCGTATTGCACAAAGAGTTTTCCGGAGTGGTTTCGGCCCGGATTGTCGATCGCGAATCGACTGCTCGTTTGCTCGAACCATGGCTCGGTTCCGGCCTTGACATCGATCAGCTGCCGGTGCCGCGGCTGGTCATCGTCACCATCGATGAAAACGAAACCGCCCGATTTTGCCGCCATGCGCGACCGGCTGATCGCCGAGATCCCACAAGCCTCGCTTGATGATCACCGCACATGGGTCGACAGGCTCATTACCATGGCGCGCACGACGGTGACACTTGGTCTGGCGGTCCTGGCGCTCATGCTGTCGGCAACCGTGTTGACAGTTGTATTCGCAACCCGCGGAGCCATGGCCGGCAACGGTCACATCATTGAAGTTCTGCATTTCGTCGGCGCGGAAGCGCGCTTTATTGCGCAGGAATTCCGTCAGCATTTTCTCATTGTCGGCATGAAGGGTGCCATTGCCGGCGGGATCGCGGCGGTCGCGGTATTCGCGGCGTTCGGCTGGTGGTCGGCGCTGAATCTGGCAACACCGGAGGCTGATCAGGCAGCTGCACTGTTTGGCAGGTTCTCGATCGGCTACACGGGGTATGCGTTTGTCGGCATGATCGTCATCGTTATCGCCGGGCTGACAGCGATCACAACGCATATGACGGTTGTCACCAGACTTGGCGCTTTGGATTCTGGCTATGGCGAGTTGAATTGACGCACTTATTGCTGTTCACGGGTGGTCTCTTAGCAAAATCGAATATTGGGGGAAGTTTCGCCGGCCACTGGCGCTTGCCGCAATTTGGGCATTAGATTGTTGCAAGGGGATTGGATGCAGATTCAAAACGGTCCCATGGCGAAGGGTCAGGAAGCGAATTTTGACAAACTCGCGGAGCGGGACATCACCGCGCCGTTGAAAGCAGGCGCGCGCGGAAAACTGTTTGGCTGGATCGCCGGATCCATCATCGCCGTTTTGATTGCGGTTGCGATTTACCTAGCGGGATTTGCGATATTCGCCAGCCACGTGGCCGGTCTGAAAACGCCGTCCAATCCGCCGAAAGCCGATGCCATCATCGTATTGACAGGCGGGCAGGCGAGACTGGGTGCAGCGACGGCGCTTTTGACATCTGGACGGGGTGAACGCCTGTTGATCAGTGGTGTGCATCCGTCCACCCACAAGCCGGCACTCCAGCGGGCAACCGGTGTACAAAGCGAGATTTTCGCCTGCTGTATCGATATCGATCACGCGGCGCTCGACACGATCGGAAACGCCGTCGAGAGCTCCAAATGGCTGACTGAAAAGGGCTTTTCGTCGGCGATTGTCGTCACCAACAACTATCATATTCCACGCAGCATGCTGGAGTTGAGCCGCCGTGCTGAAGGAAAGCAACTCGTGCCCTATCCGGTGGTGTTTTCCGATCTCGCCAATGGCGGCTGGCTTGCAAATCCCGATGCGCTGCGGGTGCTTTTCACCGAATACGGAAAATACGTAATGGCGCTGATACGCGGGCGTTAGAGTCGTTCATCTTTGGATGGAAGCAGTACCCATTCCATCGTGCGAGCAGTTCGTGTAACCAAAAGGTCCGATTCTCAGGCCGAAGTTACTTTTTTCGCATGATCGCCCTACGTTCCTTTCTTTTCAATATCGCGTTTTACATCTGCATCGTCGTCGAGATGATCATCTTCACGCCGTTTTACTTCATCGCGCCGCCGCGCAAGGCCTGGTGGGTGCCCAAATTTTGGGCGCGCTCGAATATCTGGCTGCAGGAGAAGATCGTCGGAACCAAATTTGAGTTCTCCGGTTTGGAAAATCTGCCGAAGGGTTCCTATATCCTCGCGCCAAAGCACCAGTCGTTCTTTGACGCATACGCATTCCTGCCCTGGATTCCCGACGCACTTTACATTCTCAAGCGCGAGCTCATGTGGATACCGTTGTTCGGCTGGTACATCGCCAAAATGCAGATGATCCCGGTCAATCGCGGCAGCCGCTCCAAGGCGTTGAAGCAGGCTGTCAAAATGGCAAAGGAACGGATGGCCTCTCGCGAGCGGCAGCTCATTATCTATCCCGAGGGTACGCGGCGCCCCGCCGGAGCCGAGCCGGCTTATAAATGGGGCATCGTGGAACTCTACCACCGGCTTGAAATACCGGTTGTGCCGATTGCTCATGTCGCCGGGCTGTATTGGCCGCGACGCAAGTTCTTGCGTTATCCCGGAACTTTGAAGGCAAGGGTGCTTCCGCCATTCCACCGGGCCTTGGCAAGGAAGAATTTCTCGCCCGGTTGATTGCCGAAACCGAGGCGGTTTGCGATGAGCTGTTGATCGAAGCGGCGAATTCTCCCAATCCTCCGCCCTTGACCCCTTTGGTGGCGAAACGGCTGCGGGAGCTGGGCGAAACAGTCTAGAGATAATGCTGGATTTCACGTGAGCCGCGCGGCGACCGCTTCCAACCAGTGATCGCGAATGCCGAGCGCCTGAAGATGTTCGACGGTGCTGGTCACATAGTCTTCGTTGCGTCCCGACTGGCCGACCGATCCGCACACACCTTCGATTGCGTCTTCGATATCGAGCGCACCGGCATACTGTTCGTGCGACCTGTCGACAACATAGCCGATGGCGGTCGTTCTTTGCCCGTTTTCGAGGCGGACCGACAGATCGCGTTCCTTGTAAACATTGGTGACGAGCTCACGTTCGCGCAAATAGCCAATCACCTCATCACGCAGTTCTGCGGGTACCTTGAATGCAAGACCCGTGCACGATCCGCCGCGGTCGAGCCCCAGCACGAGGCCCGGTCGCTGTTGGGTGCCGCGATGTACCCACGAGCGAATGCAAAGGGCTCTGCGGTAGCCGTAGAGATGGGCGCGTTGCGTTTCCGTATGTGCAAATCCCGGCTTCCAGATCAGCGAGCCATAGCCAAACACCCAAAAATCGCCCATACCGCCATCCATACTTGCAACGAAGCCGCCGGCCCAAAAAAGCAGCGAAGCGTTAGAACAAGATGACCGCAGACACAACAGGTGCAGGGTACAGTCGCCGTTTTGTGTGGCTTGCCGCGGCAATTTTTGGCGCGATCGCCCTCTATTCGGCCGGCTGGTTTTACGTGGCCGGGCTGATCGATGGGGAGGCATCGGAGGCCATTGCCTCCGCAAACGGGGACGGGGTGCGGCTTAACTGTGAGAACAGCCAAATCAAAGGCTATCCGTTTCGCCTGGGTTTGAATTGCGACAGCGTTGCGTTTGAACACGCCGTCGAGGGTCTGGCGTTTTCGGCGGGGGCGTTCCGTTCGGCTGCCCAGGTCTACAATCCCCGGTTTCTCGTCAGCGAACTGGATGGAAAGGCCCGGCTTGAGGTGCCCGGGCTGCTGCCGCTGACCTTTGACTGGGATGTGCTGCGCTCAAGTGTGAGGCTGGCAGAACCGATCCCGTCGCGAGTTTCCGTCGAGGCGCGCCGGTTCCGCGCGGCTGCCGTGAGCGATAGCCGGAACGCCATGAGGTTGTTTGCGGCTGAAGATATGCAGGTCCATATGCGACCCAACAACGAAACCCTGGACCTGGCCGCCAGCTTCCGCGGTTTCGCCGTCGACAAGTCATTGTTGCAAGGGCGCATCTTGCCGCCACTTGAAGGCGGTATTGATCTGGCGCTTGACGATGGCGTGGGCTGGGTAATGTCCGGCAATCGCAGCTTGCGCAGCCAGGCAGGCACGCTGCGCCAACTCTTTCTGTCACCCAACAAAGACAGCGCGATCGCCGCAACCGGAACATTCCAAATCGATGCTGCCGGATTTATCGACGCAGATTTGGCCATTACGGTCCGTGGCGCGGATGCACTTGCCGAGGTTGCGGTAACCGCGTTTCCTGAATCGGCAAATGAAATCGCCAGTTTCACCGCCAGCCTTCAGGCGCTCGGTGAAGACGCCGAATTGCCATTGCGGGTGGTCAAGGGGAAAGTCACCTATGGTTTTGTCGAACTGGGCAGCATTCCGCCGCTACCCTAGAGCGCGTCGATCTGAACAAGTATTGGTGGCCGCCGCACACCGGCAGCAGCCACCCCGCCTTCATGCAGATGCGGCAATCAGTTCTGCCAGTTCCGCCGGTTTTGAAAACATCGCCTCGTGCGACGATGCCAGATCAATCATGGTGGTTGGCGCCTCGGGCCAGGACGCGTTCATGTCGGCAACAATGGCCTCACAGGTCGAAGGCAGCAGCGTTTTGTCTGCGGTGCAGCGAATGAAAGTGCGTTTGAGCGCACCGTAGCCATCCTTGAATTCCGCCATTTCACCATACATCGCCGCTGGCGCATCCGGTGTCAGTAAATGCATCACTGTTGCCAATAGCCCGTCTTCGACATCGGCGGCCAACGCTTCCTTTGCAGCGGCCAGGTAGGTTGCATCCTCTGAACGCGGATCGATGCGCAATGCGCCGACTTTCGCCGGATCCGCCAAAAACAATGGGCCGATTTTGGAGTTGTTGTGCTGATCTTCCAGGCCGAGATAGGCACCGGCCGGTTTTCCGGGCGCCGGCGCCAGCGCTGCCAAATAGACCAGGCCGGAGAATTTCTCGGGAGCCTTGGCGGCGGCAAAGGTGATCGGGACACCGCCCATGGAATGGCCGACAGCAATTACATTGTCGGCACCTTCAGCGCGTGCGCGGTCGGCACCGGCGATCACCGCATCGGCAAATGCGTCGATGCCGATTGCCCCGATCGCACTTGGCTCGCTTGCGAACGCTTCCGCGTTGAGCGGCCGGGTTTTGAACGCATCAGGCAGCGACGTGGCCAAGCCGTGCCCGGGCAGGTCTATGGCGATGGTCTTGTGCCCTGCAGCATTCAAATGCGGTTCTACAAGACCCCAGCACCAGCCGCCATGCCAAGAACCGTGAACCAGCACGAATGCGGTCTTGCCCGCATTCTGCGCGGCCGCCGTATTGGAAACTGCGGATGCCGCTGCTGCTGCAGAACCCGCTAGTCCGTATTTCAAAAACTCGCGACGTTCCATGATCTCCTCCCGATTGTGATCTGCCATTGGGGTGTTATTGTAGGGACACCAATTGGCACGCGTTATCCGGACGACGAAGGTCGATGAACAACTCTCGTGAAAATAACAACATAAAAACAACGAGTTATTCGTCCGATTGTTTCAATAACGCAACGCTTTCCACTGTTATCGATCAGCGGTTCGACGATTTCGATGCACAATCGGAGCAATTGAGCGGTCACGACCAGGAATACTCACAACTCTCGTCCGGCACATTTGCGGGCCGGTTCATATCGGCATTCGCCGGTCCCGAACTGTCAATTCACTGCGAAAAGGCGAACCAATCGCTCGAACAGTGGATCGGTTGTCCCAAAGGCATCGTCAGTATCGGCATCGTTTTGGAGGAGGCGGCAGGATTTGTTGTGAACGGCCAGGAACTTGGCTCCGGTGATGTCATGATCACCCGGCCTGGGGGCGAAATGAACCTGTCCAGCCCCGCAAATGGCGCAATCATGGCGATCTGCATCGACGAAAATCTGCTGGCCGAAATGATCGGCGATGGTGCCGGTGCCGCGATGCTGCATCCCAATCGCGAGGCGGTGGAGACCATTCACGCGCCGGCGCTTGCGCGCCATCTTCGCGCCGACGCGCTCGCGGTCCTGCAAGCGCTTCGGCACAACCGCATCGAAGCGCCAAGCTCGGATGGCCTGTCACGTCCGTTTGTCAATTCCATCACTGCCCAGCTGTCGTTGCATGCCGCGCTGGCAGATGAAGCAGGCGGCCATACCGGCGAGATGAGCCGATCCGAGTTCTTGTGTGCCAAGCGGCTGATCGCGGAAGGCGACATGGAACAGGTCGATTACGGGCGCCTGTGCGCGCGGACAAGCTGGAGCAAGAGGTCCATACAATCCGCATTCGCCCGATACGCAAATACAAGCCCGTCGCGCTATCTTCGGACGATCAAGCTGAACCGGACGCGCCGCGCGCTGCTGGATCGCTCGAATTTGAGCGATTCGATCGGCGATATTGCCGCCGCCAACGGTTTTTGGAATTGGAGCCGGTTTACCCAGGAATACAAGGCGCTGTTCTGCGAATTACCGTCACAAACCCGGTCAAAGCTGCTCTAGCCGGATCTTTATTGACCCATAGCCCTGAGCCGCAACATCGCGACAATTCCAAACGCCGGCCCGATCGCCATTGCCGCCAACACGACCGGCCAACCGAATGTAGCAGCCGCGACGGGTGTGATCTGCACGGTCAGAAATGTCAGCGCGAAACCCAGCGCGGTCTGAAAGGTCATCAGGCTGCCGGCCTGCTCGGGTGGCGAGTGGTCGGCGACGAGTGCGGAAAACTGTGCCGAATCCGGAATGACCGACAAGCCCCAGACCATCACCACGATAAAGGTCAGCCACGCCGGTCCGCCGAAAGTCAGCGCGGCGGCAATGGCCGAAAACCCGCTTACGACCATGGCCATGGCAGCGATCTCGGCCTTGCCGATGCGATCGGCGAGCTTGCCTGCCAATGCGCAGATCATGCCGCCGGCGCCGATGGCGACGAATGCGGTCAGTTTCGACCACCACGCGGCCTGGTCGGCAGGCATTGAATAGCCGTACGAGATAGCGGTCGCAGCCCCGATCCACGCCCACATCGCGTAGAGCTCCCACATGTGGCCAAGATATCCGGCATAGGCAAGGCGCACCCGGCGGTTGGTCCATGCCGTTACGATGACGCTTGGGTCGAATTTCGGCGCTGCCCGATGGCCCGGACCGAGCGATACGGCAAAGACCAACAGGCCTGCCGCTGCCGACGCGACCGATGCAGATATGACCGTAAATCGCCAATCACTGTCACCGCCCAGTGCGATCAGGTGCGGCAATGCCGAGCCCAGCGTCAAAGCACCGACCAACGCGCCGACGAGAAATCCGCGGTCCCTGTCGCCCCACCCCACGGTGATCTTCATGCCGACCGGATACACGCCTGCCAGCAGGGCACCGGTGGCAAACCTCGCGGCGATTGCGGCATTGCCTCCCGGCTCACTGGCGACCAGCGTGGCGTTGATCGCAGCGGCAAAAAGCGCGCAAAGGGCAAACACCTTGCGAGGATCGAAACGGTCGGCGATTCCCAAAATCGCCGAGATAAGGGCTCCGAAGACAAATCCGGCCTGGACACCGCTCGAAAGGGCGGCCTGTCGGAACGAAGATACTTCTGCCTCGCGCAGCATCTCGGGCAAGATTGCCGCTGATACGAACCAAAGGCTCATCGCCGCGACTTCGGCGATCAGCAACAGGGTGACGGATCTGAATTTCATCGGTTCGGGGGAGGCATCGAGGCGAGTTGCGCCGTCCGCCTATCCCTCCTCCGGATGTTCGGCGACATGCCGCCCGAAGTCGGGCGCATCGACCTCCTGGCCGGCTTCGATGATCGAGCGGCGAATGGTGCGGGTGTGGGTGAACATCTCAAACAATTTGTCACCGTCACCCCAGCGGATCGCCCGTTGCAATGCAGACAGATCTTCCGAGAACCGCGCCAGCATCTCCAGTATGGCATCGCGGTTGGAGAGGCACACATCGCGCCACATGGTCGGATCGGAAGCTGCCAAACGGGTAAAGTCGCGAAAACCGGAGGCTGAATACTTGATCACTTCCGACTTTGTTACCGCTTCAAGATCATCCGCCGTGCCGACGATATTGTAAGCGATGATATGCGGCAGATGGGAAACGATGGCGAGCACCATATCGTGATGATCGGCATCCATCGTATCGACGTCGGAGCCGCATGCTTCCCAGAATCGTGTCAGCCTGGCAACTGCATCGGAATCTGTACCGTTGGGCGGTGTCAGTATGCACCAGCGACCTTCAAACAGGGATGCAAAGCCGGCATCCGGTCCGGACTGTTCGGTACCTGCGATCGGGTGGCCGGGGATGAAATGAACGCCTTCCGGGATGTGCGGGCTCACGTCGCGGACAACCGAACCCTTGGTCGAGCCGGCATCGGTTACGATGGCACCCGGTTTCAGTGACGAAGACAGCATTTCGGCCACGGTGCCGGACGCACCGACCGGCACAGACAGAATAACCAGATCAGCATCGCGGACACATTCGGCGGCATCGGCATGGTAGCTGTCACCGAGACCGAGTTCGGCGGCCCGCTTCAGCGTTTCGCCGCTGCGTGTGGAAATCGCGATATGTCCGGCAAGGTTTTCACGCCTGATGACGTGGGCCAATGACGAGCCGATCAGGCCGATGCCGACCAGCGCGATTTTGTTAAACATCGGTTTGGTCATTGATCAGGCTTTCATGAATTCTTCGAGGGCGGCGACAACGCCGAGATTCGCTTCCTCGCTTCCCACCGACATGCGCAGCGCATTGGGGAAACCGTAGGCGGTAACCCGCCGCAACACATATCCGCGCTCGCAAAGGAACCTGTCCGCCGCTTCCGCCGATCTGTCGGAATCACCTTCGGGGAAGTGTATCAGTACGAAATTGGCGACACTCGGCGTTGTTCGGAGCCCGAGAGCGGTCAGGCTGTCCGATAAAATCTCCAGCCAGCGCGCATTGTGCTGCACCGCGGTATCCACATGTGCCCGGTCGCGAACAGCGGCCGCACCCGCGGCGATGGCCGCTGCGTTGACGTTGAACGGTCCGCGCACCCGGTTGATCGCATCGGCGATACCGGCGGGCGCATACATCCAGCCGATCCGCAATCCGGCCAGACCGTAGATCTTTGAGAACGTGCGGGTCATGACAACATTGTTCGACGAGGAAACGAGCTCGATTCCGGCTTCATAATCGTTGCGGCGGACATATTCGGCATAAGCTGCATCGAGCACCAGAACCACATTATCCGGCAGCCCGGCATGCAACCGTTTTACCTCTTTGAATGGCAGATAGGTTCCGGTCGGATTGTTCGGATTGGCCAGAAAGACGATTTTCGTCTTCTCGGTGACCGCATCGAGTATTGCATCCACATCGGCCGTATCGTCTTTTTCGGCCACCACGACAGGCTTGGCGCCGGCAGCCAGAATCTGGATCTTGTAAACCAGAAATCCGTGCTCGGTGAATATGCCCTCATCGCCCGCCGACAGGTAGGTTTGCGCCGTCAAAGCGAGCAAATCGTCCGAACCATTGCCGCAAACGATATTGGCCGGATTGAGCCCGTGCACCTCGCCGATCGCCTGGCGCAGGGCGGTTGCCTGGCCATCTGGATACAATTCCAAATGCGCTGTCGTAGCATCGAGTGCGGCAATCGCTGCCGGCGACGGGCCAAGCGGCGTTTCATTGGAAGACAGTTTCCAGACCTTTGCAACACCGGCAACGCTCTCTCGCCCCGGCACGTAGGCTGAGATGTCCAGGACGCCGGCGCGCGGCTGCGGAAGAGGTTGTCGGCTCATCGTTCGGTCTCGGGCTTTCATGCGACCGTGCGGGCCGGTCAAAGATGCGCGCCCGGCTTTAGAGCATTTTCATCGTCATTGGAACCGCGATGCCCCGATTGGACGGGATACCGCCTAGCGCATGACCCGGCGGAGAAACTTTTCCACGGCCGCTGTCGCTGCATCACCGGCGCGGCCCAGTCTGGCGGCGATCGCTCCGTGGGAATAACGGGTGCCATGAAAAACGGAGACCCGCGCGCCACGGCTCTTCAACACATTGGCATAGCCGATCGAGATTGCGCGGCGGCGTTCGCCCTGGCTGCGTGAATACATGACGAGATGCGGCGGCAGGCCGGCCGCGCGCCTGGCATAGGTTATCGGCGACCAGCGGACCCAGTTTTTCGGATTGTCCGAAAACGCCCGCCCGAACATGGTGCCAATCGAGCCGCGTTTGGTCGCATAGGCCACCAGGTCATAAGCCTGCACATCATTCGGAATGACACCACGGATGTTGCCGACCTTTCCCTGCGCAGCTGCAAGCGCCACCAGATGGGCACCGGCGGAGTGGCCCATAATGACAATGCGGTCGGGGTCGCCGCCATAGCGCTTGATATTGCGCTTGGCCCAGGCAACAGCACGGGCAACATCGGTGACCTGCCCGTCAATATTGGTTCGCGGCACTTTTCGATAGTCGATCGCCACCAGTATGTATCCGCGAGAAGTCAGCCATTCGGGATGACGGTAGACTTTCTTTCGCGATCCTTTAACCCAGCCACCTCCGTGCACGTAGATGACAACCGGGGCCAGTTTTCCTGTGCGGACGAACAGAAACCGTTTGCCGGCGTTGTCCGGCGCATGGATATCCAGTTTCAGCCCCCGATAGTACGTCACGCCCTCGGTTAACTTCAGCGCGAACGCTTTGGCCGGTACAGTCGCCAGTATAAAAATCAGGAGAATGCCGGTAATTGCACGCCGAAATGTCAGAATTGATGTCAATTCCTTTACCACCCACCCGGTTTCCCAAACGCAGCATTTGCCAAGAGGACCAAAAATCGCGCATCATGACAATTGCACATTTTGATGATCTTTTGGAGCCAGTAGCCGCATCTTGCAATGCAGCTTGTTAATTTTTTGTCGAAGGAAAAAACATGAACGTCTGCTTCCGCAATCCGTCGCAAATGGCAACAATTGCCGTACTGTCCACCTTTCTCGTTGCACCTGCACAAGCTTTTGAGGCGGAAGATGTTGCCGGCAGGCTGGCCAGTGCACTGTCGAATTCCGGTTATTCCGTAGCCTGGGCATCTTCAAGCATGAACGGCGATTCGATTGTCCTGGAGGCGGTCAGAGTTGGCGTCGCCGGTATGGACGATACGGTCGAAGTGGGCGCAGTTGTGCTCAACGGCGTCAATGAGAACGGGGACGGCTCCTACACGGTGGATCTGGTTTCGCTTCCGAACTATTCGATCGAAGAAGACGGCATCAAGGTATCGATGAGCGGAGCGTCGCTTTCCGACCTGGTGTTGCCGCCGGAAAGCGCGGAAAAATCCTTGCGCTCGCTGGTGCCTTACACGGGGATGGCACTTGCCTCTGTCAACGTGACCGGACCGGACGGCGAGATTTTCAACATGTCCAATCTCACCGCGGTCATGAACATTCCCGACGGTGGCGGACAAGCCTCCTATACGTCGACGGTTGAGAACTTTTCAATCAACTCGTCTTCCTTCCCGGAACCTGAAGCCCGCGCCGTGTTTGCTGCCCTGGGATACAGCGTTGTTGAAGGTTCGCTTGATTCGAACGGAATCTGGAATCCCGAAGACGGCCGCATGACGGTCGACAGGATGGCGCTTCAGGTGAAGGATGCGGGCACACTCGATTTTAATCTCGATATCGCCGGTTACACACTGGAGTTCCTGGAATCGTTGCAGACAATGCAGAAGAAGATGATGGAAGAGGGCGAAGACGAGAACACAGGCCTGGCAATGCTCGGTCTCATGCAACAAATCACGTTCAATTCGGCAAAAATCCGCTTCGACGATAACTCGCTGACCGGCAAGGTGCTGGAATTTGTGGCCGCACAACAGGGCATGAAACCATCGGACATCGCCAATCAGGCCAAGGCGATCCTTCCATTTGCACTCGCTCAGTTGAACAATCCGGATTTCACCGCCGAAACTACCGCGGCGGTATCGACCTACCTGGATGATCCACAAAGCATAGAAATCAGCGCCAATCCCGGAACGCCGCTGCCGATTGCCATGCTGATCGCGGGCGGCATGAGCGCACCTGAGCAACTGCCCAACCAGCTTGGCGTCAAGGTGAAGGCCAACCAGTAAGCGTTCGGCCAGGCAAATTCCCGGCGGGCCGCTGGACTATCCGGCGGCCCGTTTGTTTTTCCATTCGCTGACGCACACATCGATTGCGATTCTTGCGCCCTGCAGCAATTTGTCCAGCGGGAGGCGATCACCTTCTCCGGAAACACCACCATCGGCTTCCGGTAGTTGCGGCACATGGATAAAACCCGACATTTGCGGCCTGAAACTCCCGCACACCCCTGCACGTGACAGATAGAATGCCGCATTGCACAAGTAGTCACCGGCTTGGTCGTCAAGCGAAACCAGCAGATCGGCTTTGATTAGCGCTGCAGCGATTTCTTCTCGCGGCAGCGTGCTCTCAAAGCGGTCCGGTCCACCTTCAAGCAATATGCCACTCGATTTTCCGCTCGCATTGTCGGATCGGGCCGTGTCGGCAAGATTGCGGCCATAGCGCTCAAGCCGAAATCCTGCCGCCTCGGCTGCCAAACCGAAATGCAGCGCGATGTCCGGATTGAACCGTGCAGCGATCGCCTCCAGTTGGACACCGATGGAAGCGTAGTCGACGTCAAGAATTTCGCTGCGGAATTCACAGTGTACAGGCAGGCGTTCCGGTGCTGCACGCAGTTCATTGACCAACAGCTCCGTCGGATTGACCGGAGCGCCGGGAAACACCGAGAAACCGGTCAGCAATAGACGGGGGACTTTTGTCACTTTGTTTGGCTCTTCGCTTTCAGCCACTGGCCGACATCAAGTTGCATCATGGTTGAGGACCTGAACCCGAACAAGTGTCGTAGCGGTCCGCTGCTCTCTGTTTCCATTGGTACAAATCCGAAGCGCTCGTACAATGCGCGAGCGCGCGGATTGATATCGATCACGTCAAGGCGAACCGAATCCATTCCAAGGCTGGCAGCCTTGTCGGCAATCGCGGTCAGCAGGGTGGTTCCAATTCCCAACCCCCTTGCCTGGCTGGCGACTGCAATTCCATCCATCAGCAACTGGTCGTCGATCGGCTCTCGCTCAAGGAGCGACAGTGCCGGCGCACGCCAGGCAGTGCCAAACCATCCATACACTGAGACGAGGTCGGAAAACTTGCCGCCGGTCAAAGATCCTTTTGCCGTTTTGAAGCCGGCGATGCCGAGCAATTGCGTTTGATCGCCGGTCACTGCGCAAACGGCGAATTCGGGATCAAGAATGCGTTTGAAAAGGTCAATGCCGCGACCGTCTCTACCCAGAAGACTGCCCAGCTTCCCGGCAAATGCCTCGAAATAGAGCGTCGCCGCTTGTTGACGGAGACTTTCGGGAAATCCTTGCCTGATCAACCAGTCCGGCGCGGACGCCATCGGTGTCAGTCCTTCTTCGGATCCGGCATCATTCTCAGGCCGAGATCGCGAAGCTGCGCCGCCGAAACAGGCGAGGGCGCACTCATTTGCAGATCCTCGGCCTGCTGGTTCATCGGGAACATGGTCACCTCGCGCAGGTTCTTTGCCCCGACGATAAGCATGATGATGCGGTCAATACCGGCTGCCATGCCGCCATGAGGCGGCGCGCCGTATTGAAATGCCCGGTAAAGGCCGCCGAACCGTTCTTCGACAACCTTGCGGTCAAGACCCGCGATCTCGAATGCTTTCACCATTGTTTCCGGAAGGTGATTGCGAATACCGCCGGAGCCAATCTCAAAGCCATTGCAGACGATGTCGTACTGCCACGCCTTGATGGCGAGCGGGTCCTGGCTTTCCAGTGCTTCCGCACCGCCCTGAGGCATGGAGAACGGATTGTGGGAGAATTCGACTTTCTTCGCTTCCTCGTCCCATTCGTAAAACGGAAAATCGACAATCCATGCCAGTTCGAACCGGTCCCGGTCAATCAGGTCCAGCTCTTCGCCAGCGCGTGCGCGTGCATCGCCGGCAAAGCCTGCAAATTTCTTCGGATCGCCGGCAGCGAAGAAGCAGGCATCTCCCGATTCCAGGCCCAGTTGCTGACGGATCGCTTCGGTGCGTTCAGAGCCGATATTCTTGGCAAGCGGACCGGCACCGGCAATCGTGCCATCTTCATCGCGCCAGAAAATATAGCCAAGGCCCGGCTGACCTTCGCCCTGCGCCCAGGAATTCATCCGGTCGCAAAATGCTCTGGAACCGCCGGTTTTCGCCGGTATGGCCCAGATTTCCGCCTTGTCGTCATTGGCCAGTATGTTGGCGAACACCTTGAAGCCCGAATCGCGGAAATGCGCCGATACGTCTTCCATGACGATGGGATTGCGCAGATCAGGTTTGTCGGTGCCGTATTTGCGAATAGCTTCGTCGTAGGGGATGCGCGGAAAGGTTTCCGTCACCGGTTTGCCGTCGGCAAATGCCTCAAAGACACCGCGCATTACCGGTTCCATCGCGTCGAAGACGTCATCCTGTTCGACAAAGCTCATCTCGACATCGAGTTGGTAGAACTCGCCGGGAAGACGGTCGGCGCGGGGGTCCTCGTCGCGAAAGCAGGGCGCGATCTGGAAATACCGGTCGAAGCCGGACATCATGATAAGCTGCTTGTACTGCTGCGGCGCCTGCGGCAGCGCATAGAACTCGCCCGGGTGAATGCGCGACGGCACCAGAAAGTCACGCGCTCCTTCCGGGCTTGAGGCGGTCAAAATAGGAGTCGAGTACTCGGCAAATCCCACTTCGTTCATGCGCGCGCGCATATCGGCGATGATCTTTGTGCGCATGATGATGTTTCGGTGCAGCGTATCGCGGCGCAAATCTAGAAAACGGTATTTCAGCCTGATGTCTTCCGGATAATCCGGTTCGCCAAATACCGGCAGGGGCAGTTCATTGGCCGCCGACAACACTTCCATGTCGCGGGCGAATACCTCGACCTCGCCGGTCGGCAGGTTCGCATTGATTGTCTCGTCGGTCCGTGCCTTCACTTCGCCGTCGATGCAGATGACCCACTCGCCGCGCACGGATTCAGCGGTTTTGAAACACGGCGAATCGGGATCGGCGACGATCTGGGTCACACCGTAGTGATCACGCAGGTCGATGAACAACAGTCCGCCATGGTCCCGGACCCGGTGAACCCAGCCCGACAGGCGCACGGTTGCGCCGACATCCGACTTTCTCAATTGAACGCAGGTATGGCTGCGATAGCGATGCATGGTTTTGACAATCCGCAAGAAGATTACTGTGAGGAAAAGGCAGGCAAATCGCCAGCCGTGAAATTCGCGCGGAAAAGCGCACGACAACACCGATTTGTCAAGGATTGGTGTTGTCAATCACTCTGCTCAGTCATTCGCGCGACCATGACAAAATCGTAATCCAGATTACCAAAGCTTAATTGGCCTTCGATGGGACCGGATCATATTTTCGTGATCGATACGGGGGTGAAATGAACCCGGGAGATTTGGATGAAGACCAGAACCATAGTGCTGAGTTGCGTGGCGGTTCCCGTTGCCGCTCTAGCGGCTTATGCGGCCGGAAACGCTCAAATCACCAGCTCGGGAGACCGTATCTGCATCAGATCGAACGGACTTCCGGGACATGCCACCGGCCAGTTCCCCAATGCCGGCAATCCGCACACAATTAGACCGCAGCGGGCCAGGTATTGCGTCGATGCGACACCAAAAAAAGGATCGCGCGCCAGAAACCATCGCGGCACGGTCGGAGTCGGTCTCAACGGTGTGGCCATCAGGCCCGGCACGGCCGACTATTGGGATCCGCGGGCGCCGCGCGGGCACAGCCGCAACCGCTCGTCTGGCTGGAACCTGGAAGGTATTGGCGCGAAGATCCTGCTCGGCATGGATATGAACAACGCCCATGTCGATGAACGGGGCCTCTATCACTATCATGGCGTGCCGAAGGGCCTGCTCGGTCAGACCAACGGTTCGCATATCGGTTACGCTGCCGATGGATTTGAGATTCACTATATCGGCAAAAGCGCCAAATCGGGTTATCGGCTGAAAAGCGGAACACGCCCCAACGGACCGCGCGGGAAATTCGATGGAACCTATGTCCAGGATTGGCAGTATGTCGGCGGGGCGGGGTCTCTCGACCAGTGCAACGGCGGCATGCTGAAAGGCAAGTTTGTCTATTTCGCCACCCACACTTACCCGTTTTTTCCGCGATGTTTCTGGGGCAAACCCAGCCGCGATTTCAGGCGTTGATGTTCCAGAGGTTCCTTGCTGCTACCGGTAATGGGGGTTCCGGCAGTTGAGCTTAGTGCTCACGTTTGCGGCAAGGAATTGGCGGCGGGTGGTCGGTGAAACGGCGCCCGCTGCCTTTGCCGGTTTGTGAATGCGTGCAGCTTGGTCGGCTACAACCCGCGCCGAACAATCCTCACGATGCCATGAAGCGCGCACCAACATGTTCCTTGTTGGCCCAGGCCTTGCGAACCTTCACCGGGCCTTCAAACACTTCGGACTCGATTTCGAACTCGCTTGGCACCCAGTCCTGTCTGGGAATCAACAATCGGACACCGCCGACGGATATGTCCTTGATGATGCCGTTGCACAGGTAAACACTATCGAAGCTGATTCTGGCGACGAAATTGCAGGATGTGCGCTGTGTCGCGCGTCTGCTGTCGCTTCGGTGTTGCGGATTTCTTGTCATCTTGTCCCCCGCGGACGTCAAGTCAGAGTGCATCATGCAAGCCGAAGGTTCAAGCCGTCGATCTTGTCACCCTGGCAGTATGTCAATCGCAGATATGCAGATGATGTCTAGAGCAGCTTTGACCCATTCGGAGTCAATTTTGTTTGTCGATTGGGGCGGCGAACCGGTGTCGAGCCGCTCGACAGGCGATGCCATCCCATCGTTTGAGAGCGGATCGGCATTGGGCGCCCGCCAATCGCAAACCCGTACGGGCCGGGCGCCTTTACGCCAATGCTATCGCGTTTGTTCTTGACCGTATCGCCGATTTGCCCATCGAACAAACGCTCGATCTTGACCCAAAGTCGCTCCGGCAGAATGGCTTCGAATGGATCAAAACCGCTCTAGTTCGCGCCCGCCGCATCGCCGGCCAATGCTGCAAACAGTTTGTCCAGCTCCTCCGCAAGCGTTTTCAGTGCTTCTCCTCCCTCATCCATATAGGGGGCAAATACGTGGCTTGGCAGCTTGTAGGACAGTGTGGCCTTACCATCCTCGTTCTCGGTGACATAGATTCGGATCGGGGCTTCGATGCCTGCGGCGATGCTGGCTTCCAGCATGCGCACGGCAAAGCGGGGGTGATAGAGACCGATGACGGAGTTACCGGCAATCGTCTTGTCCAGCACGCGCTTGGCGCCGAGTGTCGCCGATGCATGCGAGACAACGCCGATTTTGTGGGATTTTGCAGCCGTTAAAACCCGTGCAACCAGCGTTTCGTAATCGTGCGACGTCGCGATGACCGACCAGCCCGGTCGCGGGTTGACCCGGTCCTGCGCGGCAGTGGCGGCCGTCATCGTCAAAAAACCGGCAACGAAAAACACAATCCGCAACAATGTAGGCACCGGGAACCTCCGACAATCTGACCTCACAACTGTGTCGGCAATTGTCTTTCCCGGTAGTGAGCAAGTCCAACGACAATATCGTGATGTCGATTTCGGGTAGCCAAGAGCCCTCGGTGGAACCAGAATGCCTGCCCAAAATTATCCTCGCGCTGCACCCTGCGGTGACAGCACAGGCACGAAGACCCTTCTTGATGTTCGGGAAGCAACGGGTCGGCCCTGATAGAGGCGTTTTTGCGCCTCGACCACCATAACTCCGGCAAAAATCGGCCACAGACGGCGTCCCATCCGTTCCAGCAGATTGTAAAACCGCAGCAGCGACCTGCGTTTTGACGGTGGAAAGTGCAGCGCATCGGACCACTGACCCGGCGTGAAATTGGTGTCGCGCAGCAGATGGGTCAGCTGTGCCTTCGAAAATGGCCGACCGGTGCCGAACGGCGTGTGTTCGAACCGGGCCCAGACACCGCGCCGGTTGGGGACGACGATGACCAATCGTCCACCCGGCGCCAGAACCCGCCATGCTTCCATCAGCGTTTCGCGCGGATTTTCCGAATGCTCAAGTGCATGCACCATCAGCATGCGGTCGACTGAAGAATCGACGAGCGGCAGTTCTTCTTCGAAGACGAGGGCGGTAGCCGAAGGGCCCTGCGGCGGCCACATGACGGCGCCCTGTCCGGCCGGCATGAAGGCGAACACGCGCTCAGCATCGGCTCCGAAACGGTCGAGCCAGGGTATCGCGTATCCCATTCCGACCAGCCTCTCGTTGGCGAGCGACACCCAAACCGTCGACAAGGCCATGGCAATCGATCTTTCGGCCAGCCGGCCCAGAACCGATCCATAGAAACTTCGGAGATCAACGATGTCGCAATACATGTTGTGAAGGTAGCGATACGCAACCGTGACATCAAGAAACAGGCCACGCATCCGATGGTCTTGGTGACTTTCCAATCCCGCCGACCTATCTTGCCCGCAAAGGAAAAGGACGAAAACAATGCCCGTGCAGATCGACCAGTTCATGTGCAGATCCGACAATTTCGGCGTACTCGTACACGACGAAGCAAGCGGTGAAACCGCGATAATCGACGCACCGGAGGAGGGGCCGATTGTTGCAGCCGTTGAGCGCACGGGCTGGCGGCCGACGCACCTGCTGACAACACATCACCACTTCGATCATGTCGAGGCAAATGCCGCTCTGAAAGCGCGTTATGGTCTGAAAATCATCGGACCGACGGCGGAGGCGGACAAGATTCCCGGCATTGATGAAACGGTTTCCGACGGAGACACGATCCGGGTCTGCGGGGAGGATGTAAGGATCATCGAAACGCCCGGCCATACCGCCGGACATGTCGTCTACCATTTCACCGAAAGCGGGGTGTTGTTCGCCGGCGATACGCTGTTTGCACTGGGCTGCGGGCGGTTGTTCGAACGTCCGGCCGCTGACATGTTCAATGCGCTTTCGATATTGCGGTCATTACCCGACGACACGGCGATCTATTGCGGCCACGAATACACCAAGGCAAATGCGGATTTCGCCCTGTCGGTCGATCCCGGCAATAAAGCACTGGTGGCACGCGCCGCCGAGATTGCCGATTTGCGATCCCGCGACGAGCCGACGCTGCCAACCACGCTGGCTCTGGAGAAGGCGACAAGCCCGTTCCTGCGCTGGGATGATCCTGCAATCCGGTCAAATCTCGGTATGCAGCAGGCCTCAGATGCAGACGTGTTCGCCGAAATCCGCAAGCGCAAGGACAATTTTTGACATGACGGCAAGCAGCGCTCCTCATGCCGATTCGATTATCGGGGCACTTGATCTCAAGCCGCACCCGGAGGGCGGCTGGTATGCCGAAACATTTCGCGATCCCGAAGGCGGGCGACGCGGCCACTCTTCGGCCATCTATTTCCTGCTGCGGGAAGGCGAGGAATCGGCTTGGCACCGTGTCAGGGATGCCGCCGAGGTCTGGCATCACTACGACGGCGCATCACTCAGGCTGCAGGTCTCCAGCGACATGAAGGAAATCCGGACGCTTGTTCTCGGCAAGGATCTTCAAGCCGGCGAACGTCCGCAACATGTGGTGCCGGCCAATATGTGGCAAAGGGCGAAAAGTATGGGCATATGGACTCTTGTCGGCTGCACTGTGGCGCCCGGTTTCGACTTCGCCGCGTTCGAGATGGTAACCTGACGCGCGCTACAGCAGAAATCCGAGCGCGATCGCTGCCTGCCCGCAATAATAGAGGCTCCAAACCGCGTAAGGCGCCCAGCGCCGGTGCGGTGAGTTTTCGGCAAGCAGGAACTTCTCCATCGACAGAATCGTATCCGATGCAATGAACATCGCTGCACCGGCAATCACCGTCGGACGCTGCAGGGTCAAGGCCGTCAGGCCCATCAGCAGAATGGCCAGGACATAGACAAAAACCGGCGCTTTCAAGCTGTTCTCGACTGCCGGCATAAGGCGCAGGAGCATCGCTCCCGCAAAGATCGCCAGACCGGCAGCGCATATCCATCGCCAGTGCTCCGCAAACAGCGTTTGCAGGCCGGAACCGTCTGTCCAGAACAGCCAGACATAGATCAGGTGGGCTAACAGGAAGCTCGCAAGGCCGCCCAGAAACGGCTTCTCGCCGTCATTCGCCAAGAAGGCATCACCCAGCGCTCCGAACACGAGTGCTGCAAACAGCGCGAAAGGTCCCGCCTGCACATGGACCAGAACGGCCAGCAGCGCAGTTGAAAGGGTTTTCACCGCTGTCCGCCGCCATGATGGCGCCTCTGCGACAATGAGAAGATATGTGAACGCTGCAACAATGGAAAACAGCAGCGTTCCGTTGGCCAGTGCGGCTATTCCACCTGGAAACGGCATCAGGTATTACTCCCCGGTCCCGCGGACTTGGCTGTAAAGAGCATTGATTTTGCCGCCAGTACGGCTCCACCGGTGATCAAGAGGCATGCGGTCGCCAAGGCAAGCGTCAGTTCGGTCCGACCGGCCAATACCAGGATGAGGGTCGACAGTAACGGTGCAGCATAACTTGCCGCGCCGAGCACCTGGATGTTGCCGTGTTTGACACCGTGATCCCATGCGTAGAACGCAGTGCCGACCGGCATCAGACCGAGTCCCGCCACGGCAAGCCACTGAATCCAATTCGCCGGCCACACGGTTTCTTCCAGTGCGACATGACACAAAAGCGAGAAAACCGCGCTTGCCAGGCAGAACCATGCCACGATGTGCGTCGGCACCGCGCTGAAGCGTCTCGACAGCAAAGAATAGCTCGACCATATGAGCGCGCAGACGGCAGCCATTGCGTAACCGTAGCCGTAGCGAGCATCAAATTCGAATCCCTGGCCGCCGGTTATGATCAATCCGCATCCGGCGAGGCCCAGCACCGCCCCGGCAATGTGGTGCCACTGGAGCTTCTCCCCCGGCATGAGCGCCGATCCCAATACGATCAGCAACGGCCACAAATAGGCGATCAGGCTGGCTTCTGCAGCCGGTGCGTTACGCAGTGCGGTGAAATAGAAGAAGTGATAGCCGAACAGACCGGCAATCCCGACAATCCATGCGGCCGCGGGTACAGTACCGGTTTGCTTTGGTGGCGAGATCAGCCTGGCCGCAAATCCGGCCGCCGATCCCAGCGAAAAGGCCATTGCGGATAGCAGGAATGGCGGCACATCGCCCGATGCGTCGGTAAGCAGCGCCAACAGCGCCCACATTGCTACTGCAGAAAATCCGATAACCGTCGCGCGCGCCATGTTGTGCCCGAATGATATGCGCGAGAGCCGTTCTTCTTTAGATGGAAGCAGTTTCAAACTGCACTTTCGCGTTCTGGCATTGTCGCACAAGGCTAACGGTGCTCGCACCGCGTCGCATTGCGCTCCTCGCCAGAACACGAATTAGCGGCGTTCAATCTGCTTCCATCTAAAGAAGAACGGCTCTCGCGCACTGTTTCACCGGCGCGCAATTTGCATCCGTTGACTGTTATTCGTCAATTCGAAGCTGCAAACCGCGTTGCATAAAGTCGCAATGTCCCCACTTGTGTTCCGATCGATGCTGTAATCGGCGCATAGATGTTGCTGGAACCGACCGGTGCAAAGGCGATCTCCATGCGACTTTTGTGTTTCATGAAATCAAGTGCGCGCCGTCCTTGGCGGTAACCGGCGACAGGCTCGAACTTGGCCTTGCAGCGCACGGCATCACCCTTGAAACCCTTTGTCGAGAAGGGTTTCATGCCTGCGTAACGCAGCTTCAGGTCCACCCGCATTTCGCCGTCATAAGCACGGATCGTGCGGTTGCAGACTTCGCGCGGTGAATTGGCGCGGATCATTGTTGCGGTCAGCGGGTCGAACACGGCACTAAGGTCATTTGCTCCAACCGGCACCCAGTTTGCGCCGCGCTTCTTCAATGGTGGCACATTCTCGGTCTTGACGACATCGCCCTTTTGGAAACGAATCGCTGTCATCTGGGCTTTGCCGCCGGAAACATAGTTCAGTTCATAGTCCAGCGGCTCGACGCTTTCATCGGCCAATCGTCCCGATACTTTGGTCTGTGCGACGGTCTTGTCGAACATGCGGGCAAGACCCGCCGCCTTCAGGCTGCCGTTGAGCAAGAACGTGTCGCCGGAAAAGGTGGAAACAAATGTCGACTTAGCAATTTTGAATCCCAGGAACGAAAGCTTGTAGTCCGCCTGGAACACTTTTGGCGCCTCCAGCGCCATCGCATTCGTGGGCAACAGAATGGCAATCGAAGCTGCAAGCGTATTGATCCATTTCGGCATGTCTGGAAAATTCCCTCTCAATCTCCAAAGGCGATATTCTACCCCAAATCTGGCAAACCTATGCCTTAAGCCAGATGAACGGTTGCTGAACAACCGAATTGGCGGTGACCGCGCTTGACGCTTGGGCCAAATGCCACTAAGGAAGCGCGACTTTTCCCGTGAGGCAGCCCATGCATTCACGCGCCACCAAAAATGGTGCGGTGACAGGAGCGTTAGCCTGCGGCAACATGCGATGAATAAAGAAGGTTGTTCCAAATGTCCCGCGCTTGTGAGCTGACCGGCAAAGCCGTCATGTCCGGCAATAATGTAAGCCATGCCAACAACAAGACCCGCCGCCGTTTTCTGCCGAACCTCGTTCATGTGACGTTGATGTCGGAGGCCATGGGTCGAAGCTACCGTTTGCGCATCTCTGCGGCTGCGCTGCGTACCGTTGAGCATCGCGGTGGTTTGGATGCGTTTCTGACCAAGGCCGGTGTCAACGAATTGTCGCAGCGCGCGCGTTTGCTTAAAAAGCAGATTGCCAAGAAACAGGCCGAAAAAGCAGCGGCCTGACATCTGGCTGTCGGCGGTCATCCGCCGGTCATTGTATTCGGCTGGTTCCATCACCCAGGATAAAAAAATGTCAACCTACAGATACTCGGCATTGCACCTGCTGCCATTTGTGCTGCTGATGGTGTTGGTTGTCGCTGCTTCCAATTACCTGGTTCAGTTTCCGTTTGCCCATTTCGGACTTCAGGACCTCCTGACCTGGGGCGCGTTTACCTATCCCGTTGCCTTTCTGGTCAACGATCTGGCCAATCGCCGGCTCGGTCCGGTCGCTGCCCGGCGTGTTGTCTTCGTCGGGTTCATTCTGGCCGTGATCCTGTCGGTCTGGCTCGCCACCCCGCGCATCGCCATCGCATCGGGTTCGGCATTTCTCGTCGCCCAACTGCTCGACACCACGATTTTCCACTGGTTGCGCCGCGAAGCGTGGTGGCAAGCGCCGCTGCTATCGTCTGTCATCGGTTCGATCATCGACACGGTGTTGTTTTTTGGTCTCGCCTTTGCGCCGCTGTTCGGATTTGTCGATCAGTTCTTTGGGATGGATGATGGTTCGTTAGGTTTTGCCGTTCCGTTTGTCGGCCGTGAGGTGCCCCTTTGGGTTTCTCTCGGCATAGGCGACCTCGGCGTCAAACTGTGCGTGGCGCTTGCTATGCTGGCACCCTACGGATTGCTGATTTCCTGGTTGAAGCCGGTCGAGACTTCGTGAGCGGCATCAATCCGTGAGGATGAACTCCAGGTAGAGCGTTCTCTGCAGGATCGAATGATTGTCATCGGAAACCATTGCTATTCTCTGGCGGCCCTGTTCATCCAGCCAGGCATCCAGACCTTCCATGTTGTCGATCTGGTAGTTGAGGTCGGCCTCGAACAGAATCTCACCGTCTATCGTCATTCCCTTTGCAATCGTATTCGGGTCAACGCGCCGCAGCCGCATCTTGACTCCCTCGGCCATGTTGAAACTACGTTCCAGGAGCAACAGATCGCCATCGGCGAGAAATGCGCCCGACGTGATGTCGAACGTTCCCCGGCGTCTGACCTTGAAGATACCCTTTCGCGGTCCCTCCAAAACGGCAGCGAAGATATTGCCTTGCTTGTCGATACTTCGCTCCGCGATGACGATGCGCGCGCCGGCGAGCGCCGAATCGGACGGCGCGTAGGCAACCGTTTCAAATCCCTTGTTGCGTCGCAGTTCGTACGGCGGCACCAGATAGGCCAACTGGCCGGTTTGAGGCCCCATTTTACCGGGGTTAATGCTGAACGTTGCGATGCGGTGCTCGCGCTCAAATCCGACAGTCGCCTGCCCGCCCCTGACTGCCAGGCCCTCCGCATCCGTATGCCATTTTTCGCCGCTGATCGCGCCATTCCTGTCGACCATCGGCTGCATTGAGAACGCTCCAACGCCGGTAGGAACGCCATTTGCGTTCCGTTCAAGCTGGCCGAATATCCAATATCCGCTGTCTGTCACACCGATGAACTCGCGACCGGGCTCCAGGAACCGCAAATCCGATATGGAGCCGAAATGGTCGAGAGATGAACGCATCTCAAAGCCGCCGGCGAACTCCAACGGCCCGAACCTGGTCTCATCGGAGCCGATTTTGAAGCTTCGGATTGGGTAGCTGCGGATTTCTGCGGCAATGGCAGCCGCGTCCTGTGCCACCGCAGCAATCGGCAGGAATGTGGCGGAAATCGCCGCCGTTGCGCATGCCGTGAAGATCTTGCGCAGGCCCAAGATCAACTGGCCCTTCGGTGCCGAACCGGCGCTCCGCCGCCACCTTCGTCGGAAAACAGATCGGCAAGCTGTTCGGTCATCGCGCCGGCCAGTTCCTCGGCATCAACAATCGTGACCGCCCGGCTATAGTACCGCGTGACATCATGCCCGATGCCGATCGCCAGCAGTTCAACAGGCGATTTCGCTTCGATAAGTTCGATAACGGCCCTTAAGTGCCGTTCCAGGTAGTTGCCCGGATTGACCGACAGGGTGGAATCATCGACCGGCGCACCATCCGAGATCATCATCAGGATCTTGCGCTGTTCCGGCCGGCCCAGCAGTCGCCGATGCGCCCACAACAGCGCTTCGCCGTCAATATTCTCCTTGAGAAGCCCCTCGCGCATCATCAGGCCGAGATTGCGCCTTGCCCGCCTCCAGGGCGCGTCGGCCGATTTATAGACGATGTGGCGCAGATCATTGAGCCGGCCGGGATTGACCGGCTTGTTCTCCTTCAACCACTTCTCGCGCGCCTGACCGCCCTTCCAGGCGCGTGTGGTAAAGCCGAGAATCTCCACAGACACACCGCAGCGCTCAAGCGTCCGCGCGAGAATGTCGCCGCAGGTGGCCGCAACCGTGATTGGCCGCCCGCGCATCGAGCCGGAATTGTCGATCAGCAGCGTCACCACCGTGTCGCGGAACTTGGTGTCGCGCTCCTGCTTGTAGGAAAGGGCGGCAAACGTCCCCTTCATTTCGTCCATGACGAGACGGGGCAGGCGCGCCGGATCGAGATATCCCTCTTCCAGATCGAAATCCCAGGACCGGTTCTGCTGCGCCATGAGCCGCCGTTGCAGCCGGTTGGCAAGCCGTCCGACGACGCCCTGCAAGTTTGCCAGTTGCTTGTCGAGAAACGAACGCAGCCGATCCAATTCCTCTTCCTCGCAAAGCTCTTCGGCGCCGATGGTTTCGTCGAACAGCGTCGTAAAAACCTTGTAGTCGAAATCGGAGGGCAGATCGGCAAACGGATGTTCGGGCCGACGCGCTTCGCCCGGCGTTTCGGCATCCTCATCCGTATCGTCTTCGCTCATATCCTCGGCGGTTGCGTCGGACGCTTCCATTTCACCGGATTGATCGTCCTCATTGTCGCCCTCCGATTCCTCGGAGTCCGCCTGATCGGAACTGGCATCCGTCTCGCCATCATCTTCCGGCTGATCGTCGCCCTGTTCCTGATCGTCGTCGCTGTCGTCAGTGTCTTCCGTTTCGTCATCGCCCAGTTCGTCGGCCATTTCCATCGACACCAGCATGTCGCGGATCAGGCGCGCAAACGAACCCTGGTCATCAAGGCTCGTTTCGAGGTTTTCCAAATCGTCGCCGGCCTTGTCCGAAATCCAATCGCGCCAAAGCGATACGACATTCTCGCAGTTTTTTGGCGGTGGTGCGCCAGTGAGTTTTTCGCGCACCATCATCGCAACCGCATGTTCAAGTGGCGCGTCCGCCTGGTCCGTCACGGCACCGAGGTTTGCGCGCGCAAACTTGTCCTCCAACATATCGGTCAGGTTGGCCGCCACACCGGGCATGGCGCGCGCGCCGATCGCCTCAACGCGGGCCTGTTCCACGGCATCGAAGATTGCACGGGCCTGCCGGCCGGGCGGCGCAAGCTTGTTGTGAACAGCCGGATCATGGCAGGCTTTTCGCAGGGCCATGGAGTCGCCCACGCCCCGTGTGATCGAGATATCTGTCGACGTCGGCCTGCGTGGCAATTCGGGCAACCGCACGATGTTGCCCACCATTGCCGGTTTGTCCTTCGAGTAGCTGACCTCGACATCGTGATCGCCGGCAATGGCGCGCACACAACTCGAGACGGCACGTTTGAAACTATCGGTGTCTCCGCCGATTTTGGAACCGCTTCTGGAATTGTCTCCCGGACCGGCCATGGCTGACAATCAGGCCAGAACGACGTTGACGGCGCTCTCCGGAAGTTCTTCGCCAAACGCGCGCTGGTAGAACTCGGCGACCACCGCGCGTTCCAGCTCATCACATTTGTTCAGAAAGGTCAGTCGGAATGACATTCCGACATCGCCGAAGATTTCCGCGTTCTCCGCCCAGGTGATGACCGTCCGCGGGCTCATGACGGTGGAAATGTCGCCGTTCATGAAGGCGTTGCGGGTCATGTCGGCAACGCGCACCATTTTGGCAACGATGTCACGGCCGGCTTCGTTCTGGTAGTGCTTTGCCTTGGCTAGCACGATTGCGGCTTCGTCATCGTGAGGCAGGTAATTCAGCGTGGTCACGATCGACCATCTGTCCATTTGCGCCTGGTTGATCTGCTGGGTGCCATGATAAAGGCCGGTGGTATCGCCAAGGCCGACGGTGTTGGCGGTCGCAAACAGGCGAAAAGCCGGGTGCGGTCGGATAACCCTGGACTGATCGAGCAGTGTCAGGCGGCCGGAAGATTCCAGGACACGCTGAATGACGAACATCACGTCGGGCCGACCGGCGTCATACTCGTCGAAGCAAAGCGCCACATTGTGTTGATAGGCCCACGGAAGAATACCGTCGCGGAACTCGGTCACCTGCTTGCCGTCCTGCAGCACGATTGCGTCCTTGCCGACAAGATCGATCCGGCTGACATGGCTGTCCAGATTGACCCGCACACAGGGCCAGTTCAGGCGCGCCGCCACCTGTTCGATATGGGTCGACTTGCCCGTTCCGTGGTAACCGGAAACCATGACCCGGCGATTGAACGCAAATCCCGCGAGAATGGCCATCGTCGTCGTGCGGTCGAACAGATAGTCGGGATCGATATCAGGAACCTGATCGTCACGCACCGAATAGGCCGGAATAACCATGTCGGTCTCGAAACCAAAAGCGTCCTTTGCCGAAACCGTGGTGTCAGGCAGATTGGCGATGTCGCGTTCAATCTTGTTCATGATGCCTCCGGGGCGCCTCTGGGAGCCGGCGTCCGCTGTCGTCTGTCTTGTAAACGGTCTTTATCACTTGCCTCGATCAACACAACCCCGCCTGTCGCAGCAGCCGGTAGGCCTGCAGCACCTCGCGGAACCGCTCTTCTGAGCCCCGGTTGCCGCCATTGGCGTCAGGATGGTGTTGTTTGACGAGCTCTTTATAGCGCGTCTTGATGTCCTCACCAGTCGCCTGTGGGCCCAGGCCTAACGTTTCAAGCGCCTTGGCCTCAAGCGGCTTGGGTTTGCGGGGCCCCGGCTTGGCACCTTTGGAGCCTCCAAACAGGTTGTAGGGATCGCGGATGCGGCGGTAGTAACCGGCCCGGCCCGACCGCTTGGTCGCCATGTCGGGAGCAACCTTCGTTTCGCCGCTGCCGCCTATTTTCCAGGTCGGCCTGTGGCCTGTGAGCGCCTCTTTTTGAAACTTGGCGACATCAGAATCCGCCAGACCGGAAAAGTAATTGTAACCCTTATTGTATTCGCGGACGTGATTGACGCAGAACCGGTAGTACTCGCCCTCCTTGTGGCGTCCAACGGGCGCTTTGTGAGTTCCGGCCTTGTTGCAGCCTTCCCACTGGCATTCAGGCTCGCGCGCACGCTTTTCCGCTTCCTTGTCAGGTCGGACCCGGATCTTGTCAAAATATTTCGAAAAGTCGTTCATTGCCCATAAGTATGGTTGGATTGAATCGTCAAACAAGAATTGACATTCGCCAAATTACACGCCTAACCGCTGATTCAGCTGTTTGAACACCGCTGAACAGGCGCATATGACGCAAGGAGCGCGAAATGTCCATAAAGGAAGCGATCGAAGCCAAGCTTTCCGGCAAGTTTTCTCCCGACCGGCTCGAGGTGATCAATGAGAGCTATCAACATGCCGGCCATCAACCGCAATTCGATGGTGAGGGCGAAACGCATTTCCGCGTTCGCATCATATCAAGTGTATTCACCGGCATGAGTCGCGTCGACCGCCATCGGGCGGTCAATCAGGTTCTGGCCGATGAACTTGCGGGCGGTGTGCATGCCCTGGCCATTGAACCGGCGGCACCTGGTGAAGCGGTGCGTTGGTAGCAGAACCGTCTCCCGCTGCCAATTAAGCCGGACACGACCTAGTCTTCGGCCTTCTTCGACTTTTCTTTGAGCTTCTTGTACTCTTCCGCCGACACCGGCATGCCAATCGGCAGATCACCGTCGACGCTTTCCTCGGATGTTTCCTCGGCGTTGTCGTTTTCTTTGTTCTCGGATGGATCGGTGTCGGCCGAGGCCCCATCGGCTTTGCCGGAATCTTTAATCGGAGGCTTCGACATCATGCTCTCTCCTTTGCCGCAATTGTGTTCGGGAGCGATACAATATGCGGTCGAAACTGACAGCAATATGACCGCACCGGCCAGTCCTGGTATCAGTGCGGTCATATCGGCTGTCTTTCGGGTGTTGGGCTTATGTAGCCAAAGCCATCAGTAGCCAGCCTCGGCAACCCATGTTCCCCAGCGTCCTCTGACGGCGGCGTATTCGCCATACATCCAGACGCGCCTGGAATTGTCGCCGTCTCGGCAAATACCGAAGTAGTCGCCCCAGCGTCCGCCGAGATACGGGCTCTCGCCACCCTTGATCAGGCGGCTGTTCTCCAGGTCGTGTTTGGGAGCCGAAACCCGTCGACCGGTATAGCGAAGTGAACCATATTCGGTGTTGCCGGATCGGCCGAAGACGATAAAGCCGTTGCGGCGGATATCGGTCTGAATCGCCGGGTAGAAATAGTAACGGCCCTTGGCGCCATAGGCATTTTGCTGCCTGACTTTGCGCTTTGCCACGTCGATTTCGTACCATTGCACAACCGAGCGGGCTTCGGAATCGCCTGACCAGGTCAGCTTCGATGTGTGCGTGGTCCATAGCCGTCTTGTACCGCCGACGACCTGATAGATGGCATTCAGCAGGCGCGAGTCATTGGTTTCGATGCGCGTGTTCGAACCCTTTTGAATGGCGTCCGGCGGCAGCGAATAGTTGCGGCAGGATATCGATTTTGCCTTCAGTTTCGCCGTTCCACCCCGCCAGTGGCCGATCGGATTTGTCAGCGTCCACATTGTGAGCTTGTTGCCGCCAGGCCACAGCGCATTGATCAGATATGCGGGTGGATTGCCGCCCTTGCCGCGGAAATGCATGCAGGGCTGGATGGTGAACGCAACACTGTTGTCCGGATTCTTGATGTTCCAGAAGTCGTACCAGGCGATGCTGTGGCTTGGACCGTTGCCGCCGGCATACAGTTCCGCCTTGTTCAAGATGCGCAGTTTGGAATACTGGAATCCGCTTGTGAATCCGAACATGTTGTTGGACAGATAAAGTCCCTGGGTATCGATACCGACTGTCGTATAGTCGGCCCAGTTGTTCGTGTTCGTGCTGCCGTTTAGGCGGGCATTCAGCGCCCAGACCCAATAACCGGCTCCGGGATCGCTGGACTTCGACGCTGCCACCATGATCCATGATCCTCGCGGCGAATTGCGCTTGGCGTCCACGATGATCAGCCAGCGCCGTTCATAGTGGTCGTAGATCACGCGCGGATCGAACAAGCCTGCGCCCGGGGGCAGGACATTTCTGAACAGCGTGGTCATGTTGGGCCAGCGGAATTTGAGCGTTCCTGACTTGGTGTAGCCGGCTATGTCGACATTGACCGCGGTGACGACACGATTTGAGCCGACACCGAGCGTGTTGTCAGGCGGACGCCAACCGGTATCGGGTATCGAACGGAAATTCCGGAACTTGGAAGGCGCAAGCGCGTCGGCGGTGAATGCTTCGGGATTGAGGGATTCCTCGCCGATTTCGCTTTCAGATTCTGCCTCCATGGCGACCGCTTCCTCATCCTCGTCGCCGGCTGTGTCTTCCGATGCAGCCAGCGACATGGCATCCGGTGCCTGTGCCTCAAGGCACATCGACTGGAATTCTTCCATGGATACCGGGTACTTGGTCTTTTTCCAGGAAACCGGCTCCGGGGTATCGGGGTAGGCAAGAAGGTCCGTCGGGGACAAGTCTCTCAAATCGATTGATGAGCCTTCATTTGTCCCGCCGGCTTCGCCTTTGTACTCTTTCGCCATAACAACCTCTGTTTTTTCAATGAGACCAACACTTGAATCATAGCGTCCGGCACCATGTAGTGATGTGGTATAAGCCACAGAATAATTAGTATTAATTGAATATTTATTTTACAATGACCGTATAGATATCAATATCAAGAAGAATTCTCGCATAAGTTTAGTAATATGTTAAACTTTGGAAATAAATTCCTAAATGCGAATTTAGGTTTGTTTGGGAGGTTTGTTTAAATTGACAAAATCAAACGAATTTCTCAGAATATTTATTTCGTTAATATTATGTGATTTTGTGGTAAGAACTGCCTATCTTGCCGGAAAATCGCCGGTTCTTCCGATATTTGCCGATTCTCTGGGAATGAACGCTGCGGTGCTGGGACTCATTATTTCGGTTTCCACCGCAACCGGGTTCTTCATAAAACCGCTGGTTGGATTTGTTGGCGATCGTACTGGATTCTGGATCTGGATGATTGTCGGTGCGGCGTTGTTCTCGACCATGCCGTGGCTTTACGGATTTGTCGAAACCTCGAGCGATCTCATCGCCTTGCGTGTTGCCCATGGCCTGGCGACGGCTATCTATGGTCCTGTGACACTGGCGGTTGTCGCCGGAATAGGCGGTGACCAGAAGGCGGAAACCTTCGGCTGGTTCGGGTTGGCTCGCTCGGGAGCCGGCATTTTCGGGCCGTTTTTGGGCGGGTTGATGCTCGCCTATATGACCCCGGTCGCTTTCTACGGATTGACAGGCGTTGTCGCCGCACTTGCCTTTGTGCCGCTGTTTTACCTGCGCGCCAAGACGCCGCTGTTCAAGCCCGCAAGAAGGAAAAGACGACTGCCGGTGCGCTTCGCCGCACGCGAGGCCCTCAGGCTGATTGCTCGCAACAAGACGCTGCGGATCATTGCCCTTGTCGAGATGAATTTCTACATCGGCATATATGCGCTGAAAGCCCATGTGCCCTTGATGATGTTGGCATCAGGGCGCAATTTCGTCGAGATGGGACTGCTGTTGTCTGTCCAGGAGCTGGCCAATGCGGTGCTGCGGCCTGCGATGGGCCGTATCGCCGATCGAATTGGGTATATGGCAACCATCATTCCGGGATTGCTGATGATATCGGCGGGCCTGTTCGCGTTGCCCCTGTCACTTAGTTCCAACTACATCTTTGCCGTCGCGATCATAATCGGCGCTGGCCAGGCAGCGTTTGGCCCGGCTGCCATCGCCCTGGTTGCCGAAAGCGTCGCCGGCGAACACAGGGGTGCGATGTTCGGCGTGGTCGGTTCGCTTCGCAACGCCGGAAAGATTGTCGGTCCGGTTGTCGCCGGTGTCATGATCACAACGATGAATGCCCACATCGCGTTTACGATTCTGGCCTGCATTCCGCTTTCCATAGCGGTGTGGGGAATACTGCGCCTGAACGGACTGGGACCGCGAACCTCGATCGCCATCAAGGCCCGCATCGATCCAGCGGAATAGCAGATATCGTCGGTGGCCGTCTTGCAAAAGATGAACCGCGTTAGACCTCGCCGACCGGCCTGATTCTCAGCTTCACAATCCGGTTCTTTTCCCGCTTCATCACCACGAAACGCATGTCGTGGAAAGTAAAGGCCTGTTTTTCCTCGGGAATCGATTGCGTCTCGTGAATAACCAGCCCTGCGACAGTTGTCACATCATCATCTGGAAGATCCCAGTCGAGCGCCCGGTTCAGGTCGCGGATCGGAACCGAGCCGTCCACCACGACCGAACCATCAGCTTCCTGTTTGACGCCCTGCATGTCGACATCATGCTCATCGGCAATCTCGCCCACGATCTCTTCC
The DNA here is from genome assembly GCA_963669285.2 of Rhizobiaceae bacterium. Classification (GTDB taxonomy): domain Bacteria; phylum Pseudomonadota; class Alphaproteobacteria; order Rhizobiales; family Rhizobiaceae; genus JAWKWH01. The sequence goes on from CAXXSI010000030.1 coordinate 178,841, forward strand.
AAGATGTCTTCCAGCGTCACCAGACCTTCAACCTCGCCATATTCGTCAACGACGATGGCAATGTGCGCCTTCTGTCGCAGAAAAGCGTTGAGCTGAAGCTGCAGAGACGTCGTGTCGGGCACAAACCAGGGTTTTGTCGCCACCTTGCGGATATCGATCTTCGATGGATCATTACCCGTGTCATTGAGCGCGCGAAGCAGATCTTTCGCATGTACGACTCCGACGATGTTGTCCGTCGAATCACGCCAGAGGGGGAGGCGTGTGTAGGGGCTTTTCAGTATTTCGCGAACAACGCTTTCCGGTGGATCGTCGGCATTGACCATCCGCATGCTGGTGCGGTGGATCATGACATCCGACACCTCCAGCTCGTGCAGGTCCAGGACACCGCCGACGCGGTCCCGATCAGCTTTGAAGAATGCACCTTCCCGGTGCAGCACCTCGACCGTGCCGCGCAGTTCCTCGTGCGCGCTCAGCATGGAGCGGCCTTCTTCGAGACTGACGCCGAAGGTAGACAATATCCGGCGCACCAATCCGTTCGCGACCGTCGAAACTGGGCCTGCAACGGTCAGGAAAGCTCTGATGAGTGGTGCCATCGCCAGCGAAAACCGGTCGGGATTGGAAATCGCCCAGGATTTCGGCAGAATTTCCGCAAACACCACCAAAAGCACCGTCATGGTCAGTGTGGCGTAGAGCACGCCGGCGTCGCCAAAAAGAGTCAGGAATACCGAGGTTGCCAGTGCAGAGCCGAGAATATTGACCAGGTTGTTGCCGATCAGCAGCGCTCCGATCAGCCGATCACGCCTTTCGATCAAGCGATTGACGATTAAGGCGCGTTTGTCGCCGGTTGCTGCGAGCGTGTGCATTCGTGCCCGCGAAGCCGCCGTCAGCGCGGTCTCTGAGCCCGAAAAAATGGCAGACAGGACAATGAGCGCCAAAATGATGGCACAGATAATCCAAATGGAAATTGTCATCCCGGATGGTTCTCCTTCAGGAACGCCAGCACCTCGGATGCGGGGACATCCTTGGCGATAAATGATTGTCCGATACCGCGCGTCAATATGAATGTCAGACTGCCGCGCGAAACTTTCTTGTCCTGCGATATATAGGAAAGAAGCGCCTCTGCGTCAGGAAGTGATCCGGGAACATCGTTAAGGCAGGTGGGAAGACCAACTGCACGCAGATGGGATTCTACCCGTTCGGCATCATCAGGACTTGCATGGTTCAGACGCGACGAAAACCGGTGTGCCAAGGCCATTCCGATGGCCACGCCCTCGCCATGAATGAGCCGTTTGGAATCGTAGCCAGTGGCGGCTTCGAGCGCATGGCCGAACGTATGTCCCAGATTGAGCAGAGCACGGTCTCCGGATTCCAACTCATCGCGCGCAACCACGTCCGCTTTGGCGCGGCACGATTGGGCAATCGCTTCGGTGCGCGCCTTGCCGCCGGCGAACACATCGCGCCAGTTGGTTTCGAGCCAGGAAAAGAACTCCGGCTTGTCGATCAGTCCGTATTTGGCGACCTCGGCATAGCCGGCGCGGAACTCGCGGGGCGACAGCGTGTCGAGAACGTCGGTATCGGCGACAACAAGCTTGGGCTGGTGGAACACACCGACAAGGTTTTTTCCATGCGCGGTATTGATGCCCGTCTTGCCGCCAACAGAACTGTCGACCTGGGCCAGAAGTGATGTTGGCACCTGAATGAAATTCATGCCGCGCCGCACGATCCCGGCGGCAAAACCGGCCAGGTCGCCGATGACACCGCCTCCCAGTGCCAGAACAGCATCACCGCGCTCAAGTCTGGCCGCCAGTATCGCGTCCACGACGGTTTGCAGGGCTTCGAAGCTTTTGGTCTTCTCACCGGCGGGCAGCGTGATGGCGACTGTTTCGATACCGGTATTGGAAAGCGATTCCTGTAGCGGCCGCAGGTAAATCGCACCAACGGTCTCGTCGGTGACAATTGCCGCCCGTACTGCCGGAAGCACAGCGCTTAAGCTCTCGGCCACCGTTTGCAGCAAGCCGGGTCCGATCAGGATGTCGTAGGCGCGCGATCCGAGGCCGACTTCTACGCGAACCTGGCCGTTTACCTCGCTCATTGCGCCTGTTCCTTAAGGGTTTCCATTTCGAGGTGGTTGGTAAGTGCGGCTAGAACTTCCTCCGTTATCACTTCCTTGCGCTCGTCACGCGTCGTGATTGTGAGATCGGCCCGGCCATAGACCGGGTATCGCTGCTCCATCAGTGTTTCCATGATCGCTCGCGGATTGTCGTTCTGCAAAAGCGGCCTGTTCTGCTTACGCAGGACGCGGGCCATCAGCGTATCCAGATCGGCCTTGAGCCAGATTGATATGCCTTTTTTGCGAATTGTCCGGCGGGTCGAATCGTTCATAAACGCACCGCCGCCCGTTGAGACCACAGCCGGACCTTCCCTGAGCAGGCGGGAGATGACCCGGCGTTCAAGGGACCGGAATTCCGGTTCACCGTATTCTTCGAACAGGTCTGGAATTGTCATCCGCGAGACATGTTCGATCTCATGATCGCTGTCTGCAAATGGCAGCCGGAGCTCTTGGGCCGTACCGCGCCCGATTGCGGTTTTTCCGGCACCCATCAATCCGATGAACACGATCGACCGAACGCCAAGGCGCTCGATGATCTGATGACGGCGATCGTAGCCGGATTTTTGCTGACCTGCTGAACTCATTGCATCCTCGCAAATTCATGCCGGTTCGACATGAATTTGCCCAGCCCGTCAAGGCGATGTCACCTTATGGAGCATTACTTGCATTGGCCGATGGCCGGTTCCATAACGTTACCACAATAATTTGGGAATCCGCCTGTATGCCAACGCTGTTCAAATTTCTGACCATATTGGCAGTGCTTGCCGGCTTGGCCTATGGCGGCATGATCGCACTGGTCACATTGGTTGAACCGAAACCCGGTGAGATGACCGTCCGAATCCCGGTCGAGAAGGTCAATCCGCCGCGCGAGTAGCCCTCATGACGAGCAGTCCGGCTTTAATTGAAGCTTTTTTGGAGATGATGGCCGCTGAACGCGGCGCCAGCGAAAACACGCTTTCAGCCTACCGTCTTGATTTGGATGACGCGAATGCTTCTTGTGGAGGCAATCTGGCGGAAGCGGATGCGCAATTGCTTCGCCGCCATGTGGAGGGCATTCCCGCCCGTGGTTTTGCCGCATCGACCCAGGCCCGCAAATTGTCCGCCCTGCGCCAGTTTTTCCGGTTCCTTTATGCGGAAGGTATTCGCGATGATGATCCGACCGGGCAGATCGACCGGCCCAAGAAACAGCAATCTCTGCCAAAGGTTCTGAGCATCGCCGATGTGACGGCATTGCTGGATCTGGCCTTGCAGGAAGCACGCGCACCGGAAATGACGACGACACAACGGATGACCGCCATCCGCCTTCATGCCTTGATCGACGTGCTCTACGCGACGGGCATGCGGGTTTCGGAGCTTGTTTCCCTGCCGGTAGCCGTGGCGCGTCGCGACGAGCGGTATTTCGTCGTCAAGGGCAAAGGCAGCAAGGAACGGATCGTTCCGCTCTCACCATCGGCCCGTACCGCGATGACATCGTGGCTCGAATGCCGCGACTCGGTTGAAAGCTGGGCCGAAAGCCGCTTCCTGTTCCCTTCGCACTCCAGCAGCGGACACCTGCCAAGACAGGTCTTTGCCCGCGAACTGAAGTCACTGGCCGCAAGGGCCGGCATAGCAGCCGAAAAAATATCGCCGCACGTCATTCGCCATGCCTTTGCCAGCCACTTGTTGCAGAACGGAGCAGACTTGCGTTCAGTGCAGCAACTGCTTGGCCATTCGGATATTTCCACCACCCAGATTTACACTCATGTGATGGAAGAGCGGCTGGCTGAATTGGTCAACGAACATCATCCGCTTGCCGATTAGCATTGCGATGTTTATGTGAAGGTGAATTTTGGGTCGGCGGTTGGCGCTTTCCCTGACAGGCGCGAAGCGCGAACGAATGATTGTTTTGGTTCAGTAGTACATGCATCATTACCTGGAATTCGAAAAACCGGTTGCCGATCTGGACGGCCAGATTCTCGAACTGAAGAAAATGAGCGAGGCCGGCGAAGCCGTCGACGTCGTCGAAGAGATCGAACGTCTTGAGAAGCGGTCGCAGGATGCGTTACGCGACGCCTACAAGGCGCTGACGCCGTGGCAGAAGGCCCAGGTCGCGCGACACCCCGACAGACCCCATTGCATTGACTACATCGACAACCTATTCGCTGAGTTCACGCCGCTTGCCGGCGATCGCTGTTTTGGCGAGGATCACGCGGTTGTTGCCGGATTTTGCCGCTTCCAGGGTACGCCGGTGGCGGTAATCGGTCAGGAAAAGGGATCCGATACAGCAAGCCGTTTGAAACGTAATTTCGGTATGGCCAGACCTGAAGGCTATCGCAAGGCGGTGCGGATCATGGAACTGGCCGACCGTTTCGGATTGCCGGTCATAACGCTGGTCGATACCACCGGGGCATATCCGGGCATCGGTGCTGAAGAACGCGGGCAGGCTGAAGCGATCGCTCGCTCAACGGCGGCCTGCCTCGGTGTGAAAGCACCGATCATCTCGGTGATCATTGGCGAAGGCGGATCCGGCGGAGCGATCGCTGTCGCGACCGCAAACCGCGTCTACATGCTTGAGCATTCGATCTATTCGGTGATTTCGCCGGAAGGGGCGGCTTCCATACTGTGGCACGATTCCACACGGGCCAAGGATGCTGCCACAAGCATGAAAATCACCGCGCAGGATCTTCTCGATCTGAAAATTATCGACGGCGTGATTGCCGAACCGCTTGGCGGTGCCCATCGCGATCCGGAAGCTGTTTTCAAGGCGACTGAAACCCGGATTGCCGAAGCCTTTACCGAGCTTGCCGGATCCAACCAGGACTATCGCGAACTCCGACGCGAAAAATTCCTCGCCATCGGACGGTCGCTTTAGTCTTTTGGGCTTCGAAAGCGGAACTTTTTCTGCCCGATTGACAAAAATTTGACTGAAATCGGGCGTCAAATGCCTTATTATTGGCACAGCTATGCAGCACAGGCCGGTAACCGACGGCAATATGTTTAAAGATTCTGGTAATGAATCTTCAAGGTTAATGGGCCTAGATGGCTGAGTAACCGATTGTGTGAGTAAATTGCCGGCAGGCCGCTAGTGCGTTCAGGGGACAGTTCGTTACGAATGTTGGCGAAATCCAAAACATTGCTGATTGCTGTAGCCTTTGGCGGCTTGACCGCGTGCCAGGGCTCGCTTGACGATATCGCGCCGAAGGCCGAGAAACAGCTTCCCGAAAAGATCGTCATGTCCATGAAGGCCAAGGGCATGACGCGCTCGTCGCCCATCATGGTCAGGATTTTCAAGGAAGAGGGTGAGCTTGAAGTCTGGAAAAAGAAGGATACCGGCCGCTACGACCTGATATCCAGCTACAACATCTGCAAATGGTCAGGAAAACTGGGGCCGAAATTCCGCGAGGGTGACCGGCAGGCACCGGAGGGATTTTACACGGTCAACCAGGCCCAGATGAATCCCAAATCGAGCTACTATCTGGCATTCAATATCGGATTCCCGAACACATTCGACCGCGCGCTTGGACGCACAGGGTCCCATCTGATGGTTCATGGCGCATGCTCGTCGGCCGGCTGTTATTCCATGACCGACGATCAGATCTCCGAAATCTACGCCTTTGCCCGCGATGCATTCAGGGGCGGACAAACGGCTTTTCAGGTTCAGGCTTATCCATTCCGGATGACCGCGCAGAACATGGCGAGATATCGCGGCGACCCGAACTTCAGGTTCTGGCAGATGCTGAAGGAAGGTCACGACCATTTCGAGATCACCAAGGTGCCGCCAAAGGTTAATGTGTGTGACCGAAAATATGTTTTCAATCGCATCGCCGAAGAGGGTGACGAGTTCTCGCCGCTGCGGGCTTGCCCGCCCACGACGCAGCCCGAGTCGCTGACGCTCGCCTATTCAAACTACAAAGCCACCTATATGTCAGCATTCACATCGGCACTGGACAGCCAGAAACATGCCTCGCGCAGCCCGTCCATCGCCGGGGTCAAGGAAGCGGCACTTGTATCCAAATGGTCCAAAGCGCGTGCCCGCGGTGAGCGGGTGTCACGTGAGCCACCTTCGTTGTCCAACCCTTCCATAGCGCCGGTTGCCGCGCCAAAGCCCACGCCAAAACCGGTTGTCGCTCAACCCGAACCGGAGGAAAAACCGGTCGAGGCCGTCAAGGAAGAACCCGCGGAAGCAGCTGATCAGACCGCGAAGGCCGAGGAGAGCGAAGGCACGCTTGAAAAGCTGTGGTCGAAAAGAAAAAAGCTGAAGCTTTTTGGTGATTGATCGCGCTGCCGCAAGCGGCTAGAGCGTGTCCGGCTTAAATGGGAGCGGTTTGATGGCAAGTATTTTTCGCCTCAGCGAGGAGAATACCGCAGCGCGATGTTACCATCGTGCGAGGATTTCGACGGTGCTGGTGGGGAAAAGACTGCCAAGCAGGCGAACCGTCAAGCGCTTGAAATACCTGGATAAACCGCAACCGTTTGAACTTGGTCTTTTGCGCCCCGGTCTGCGTCGCGCGGGTCTAACGGTGTTCACACCGCGTCGCCCCGCGCTCCTTGCCGTAACACAAAATCCCTGCGTTCAAACGATTCCATTTAAGCCAAATACGCTCTAACAGCGGTTCATGATCACCGAAATCTACGATCTTAAGGGCCTGAAATGTCCGCTGCCCGTATTCAAGGCGCGTAAACGCCTTGCAGGCATGGCGCCGGGCTCGCGGTTGTGGCTGGAAACCACCGATCCCCTGGCGGTGATCGACGTTCCGGCATTTTGTACCGAAAACGGACACACCCTCGTGGAAACCGAGACGGTTGAAGGCGGACATCGGTTCCTGGTCGAGCGCGGCAGCAACTGACCCTTGAGCTTTACTCTGGTCAATGCGCGCCGGGAATGGCCAGGGGATTGTCTTCGAGCGCCGCCCGGTCGGGCGTATCCAGTTGCGGAACACCGATAAACGCCCGCCACAGGCGCTCGATCTCCGCCTCATCAGTGTTTTTACCGATCACGACAATAGTCGTCTTGCGTTCGGCATTGTCGGGCCAGCGCTCCAGAAGGTGGGGTGGATACAGCATTCGCTGAACGCCCTGAACAATCACCGGACGTTCTGGATTGTCACGCGAGAAAACGATGCCTTTGATGCGCAACAGGTCGATGTCGGTCCGGCTGCGCAACAGGTCGAGAAAACCCTCCACACGGTGCCACTCCAGCGGCCGGTCGTGGGTGATTACATGCGCGGTCGCGGACGCCCCATGGTGATGATGATCGTGATCGTGCTTGAATTCGCCAGGCGCGAGACCGTGAATTTCGAGCTTGAGTAGACGTGTCGGATGCAATTCGACATCACTATCCCGCACCACACGGCCCGATGTTGCCGTTTCGATCCTGGTTATGAGATTTCCGGGAGTATCTGCCTCGGCCAATCCGGTCTTGGTGAGCACAACGATGTCTGCCGCTGCTAGTTGCCGCCTTGCTTCTTCATGATCACGCAGCGCGTCTGATCCCACAATGGCATCGAATGTCGTGATAACCCGGTCGATGCGCAATGCTTGACATAATGCCGGATGACTTTGGATTGCATGCAGGACCGGCACCGGATCGGCCATGCCGGTGGTCTCGATAACGATCCGCGACAGCTTGCTGATCTTGCCGGTTTGAAGCCTGTCAACCAGATCGGCAAGCGTTTCAGCCAGCTCTCCGCGTACTGTGCAGCACAGACACCCACCGGGAATTTCGATAATCTCTTCGCTGGTTTTCTCAACCAGCAGATGGTCGATTGCGATTTCTCCGAATTCATTGACGATAACCGCCGTATCGCGCAGCGCCGGATCAGCCAGGATCCGGTTGATCAGCGTTGTTTTCCCCGATCCGAGAAACCCGGTCACCACAATGACATCGATCGGAAACATGCGGAAAACCTACTGCAGTATCGTCGGCCGCGGGGTCGGAATCGGAATGCCGCCATGGAGCTCCATTTCCGGATCGATCGGCGGCTTCAATGCCAGTTCCTGCGGCGCATATTCTGGTCGCGGCGTCGGGACCGGTACGTTCGCGTAGATCTCCGGCGCCGGCCCAACAGCACCGCCGAGGCCGACCGTCTCAATGCGCGGTTCGCGGTCCAGAGGTTTCAGGTTGCGTGAGCGAATAATCATCCTGCCCTTGCTATCGCGGCTGTCCCAGCGCTGCGCCTGCGCCTTCTTGGTGCAAATTGCCGGGCGCATGTTTGGCGCCTTGTTGCGAGACGCGCCATAGGCCGCCAAATCCGAAATGCGGGTGCCGGCAGAACGTCGCTTCTTAAATCCTGCGGCCAACAGGTCGGCTGCGGTTTCGCCGCGTTCCTGCTGAGATGTTGCGCCGAGCACGACGGTGACGAGCGTTCTTCCACCACGTGTGGACGATCCCACCAGATTAAAGCCGGACGCGCAGATAAATCCGGTCTTCATGCCGTCCGCGCCGGCAAAGCGGCCCAGCAGAATGTTGTAGGATCGCAGCACCTTCTTTCCGGCCTTGATCGCCTCAAGCTTGAAATATTGGTCATACTGCGGAAATTCGCGCCTGACCGCGGCCGAGAGGATCGCAAGATCGCGTGCATTGGAATATTGGCGCTTGTCATGCAGCCCGTTGGGATTGATGAAGTTGCTGCCGGTCATTCCGAGCCGCTTGGCTTCGCGGTTCATGCGTCGGGCGAATTCACGCTCCGAGCCGGCAATACCCTCGGCGATCGCGACTGCGACATCGTTGGCCGATTTGACGATCAGCATTTTCAACGCGTTGTCCAGCGTCATTTCCGATCCCGGCTTGTAGCCCATTTTGCTGGGCGGTTCCTTGGCCGCGTTTTTCGACATGCGGATCGGCGACTTCAGTGTCAGCTGTCCCGCCTTGACTGCCCGAAAGGCAACATAGGCGGTCATGATCTTGGTAAGCGAAGCCGGGTACCATCGCTGGAAGGCATTGCGATGGGAGAGCACCCGACCCGATTTGGCGTCGACAACAATCGTCGCGCCCGGTGCGGCAGTCGCCGGGGATTGTGAATAGAGCGCAACGGCTGATGCTGCCAACGCGTAGGCGATCAATAGGCGGATTAAGCGCAGTTTCATTTCCCAAGCCCGTTTGTTCATCTGCAAATCTGCTCAAAAAATTTCGTAGCGATTTGCAATAGACAGATGCGCCCCTACTTGCATAGCTTAGAGCAATTGCGACGTCGGGCCAAAACCTATCTAACGCATGCGCCGCCATTATGGCAAAACACAGTGTTGCGACCGGGTCCGGAAAGTCGCCAATCGAAAAATGAATACAGGGGAGACCACAAAATGCCAGTTATGAATCGCGCCGCCGAATTGCAGGACGAGGTCGCCGGTTGGCGCAGGCGGATCCACGAGAATCCGGAATTGCTGTTCGATCTGTTCAAAACGTCGAAACTGGTCGAGGAAAAGCTCAAATCATTTGGCCTCGACGAAGTCGTGCCCGGGATTGCCAAGACCGGTGTTGTCGGTGTGATCAAGGGCAATCTGGGCGACGGACCGACAATTGGCCTGCGCGCCGACATGGACGCGCTGCCGATCAGCGAGATTACCGGCAAGGACTGGGCTTCCAAAACCCCTGATGTGATGCATGCCTGTGGGCACGACGGACATACCGCCATGCTGCTGGGTGCTGCGAAATATTTGGCCGAAACGCGCAATTTTGCCGGTTCGATCGCGGTAATCTTCCAACCTGCCGAGGAGGGCGGCGGCGGTGGCAACGTCATGGTCCAGGAGGGCATGATGGAGCGCTTCGCGATCGACAAGGTGTTCGGCATGCACAACATGCCGGGTTTGCCGGTAGGCGAGTTTGCCACCAGGGTCGGTCCGCTTATGGCGGCGACGGTCGAATTCACGATCACCGTCACGGGACGCGGCGGCCATGCCGCCCAGCCGAACAAGACGATCGATCCGATCGTCATCAGTTCGCAGATCGTGTCGGCCATGCAGTCGATCGTTTCGCGGTCCACCAATCCCGTTGATTCACTCGTTGTTTCCGTGACCAAGTTCAATGCCGGAACGGCCTACAACGTCATTCCCGAAGACGCGGTCATCGCCGGGACTTGCCGTTATCTCAACAAGGAGGTCGGCGAAATGGCAGTCGAGCGGCTGACGGAGATCGCCAACAGCATTGCCGTGGCACATGGCGCCAAGGCAGATGTAAAAATCGACTGGAACTATCCGGTAACGGTCAATCATGAGGAAGAAACCGGCTTTGCAGCCGATATCGCAAGCGAGATCGCCGGTCTGGGAAAAGTCGAGCGCAATGTGCCTCCGGTGCTGGGAGGGGAAGATTTCTCCTACATGCTGGAAGCTCGTCCCGGTGCTTTCATCTTTATCGGAAACGGCGAAAGTGCCGGCCTTCATCACCCGGAATACGATTTCAACGACGAGGTCATCCCGCATGGAATCAGCTATTGGGTGAAACTCGCCGAAACCGCCCTGGCGCCCTCGTGAGGCCGTGTCATCAAGGGTCGGGCAACAAGTGCCTGACCGTCGGATGAACATTATTCGGAACCTAAATATTTTAAGCTTGAAATAAATTCACTATCGGGACTATGATCCCTTTGGCCGGATTGCGCTGCATCAGCCGCGGCGCCGGCGGGAGGATCGATTGAACCTACATGGTCGGCATGCACTCGTAACAGGTGGCGGTACTGGCGTCGGTGCTGCAATTGCCATCGCGCTGCATGAAGCCGGAGCCCGGGTCACCATTGCCGGTCGTCGCAGCGAACCGCTGGAAGTGCTTGCAGCGAAACATGAACGGATGCAGCCGGTGGGCTGCGATGTCACTGATGCAGCTTCTGTTTCCAACTGTTTCGACCGGGCGGCGGAGGCAAATGGCCCGATCGATATTGCCGTCGCCAATGCCGGAGCTGCCTTGGCGAAGCCGTTTTCAAAGCAGTCAACCGACGATCTTCGATCAATGCTTGACGTCAATCTTGTCGGTGTCTTCCACATCTGGCAGGCAGCTTTGCCGGCCATGCGCGATGCCGGCTGGGGCCGATTGATCTGTGTTGCCTCGACTGCCGGTCTCAAAGGCTATTCCTACGTCTCGTCCTACTGCGCGGCCAAACATGGCGTGGTCGGCCTTACCCGTTCGCTGGCGCTCGAACTGGCGGAGACCGGCGTGACGGTCAATGCCATATGCCCCGGCTACACTGAGACCGAACTTCTCGGATCCGCGTTGGACAATATCGTGCGCAGTACCGGTCTGACGCGTGACCAGGCCACAAAAACGCTCAAACGCAACAATCCCCAAAACCGGTTCGTTCAACCCGACGAAGTCGCAGATGCCATACTCTGGCTGTGCGGCGACAAGGCCGGATCGGTGAATGGTGCGGCCTTACCCATATCGGGGGGTGAGGTATGAACCTGGCCAATATGAAGACCGCCGACAGCCAATCGTCGAAAGCCCGGCTACGGCTTTGGTTGCGCTTGCTGAAGGCGCAACGAAGAGTCGAAGCCGAACTGCGCGAAAGGCTGCGCACGGAATTCGGCTCCACGTTGCCGCGTTTCGATGTGCTGTCCGCGCTCTATCGTTCCCAGAATGGCCTGCGGATGAGCGAATTGTCCGACGAGCTGATGGTGTCCAACGGCAATGTGACCGGTATTGTCGACCGCCTTGTCGATGATGGTACCGTGGTTCGCGTTCCGGTCGATAGCGACCGCCGCGCCATGCGTGTTCGCCTGACAGACAAGGGAACCGCGTATTTTCAGGAACTGGCCACTGTTCACGAAGGCTGGGTTTCGGACCTGTTCGCGATGTTCGGCAAGGATCAGGCGGAAGATCTGGCGACTGCATTACATGCAATTGCCGACAAGCCGATCAAGAAGAAAGAGGGTGTCCGATGAACGCGGTCTCAACATCACCGCAGCATTTTCAGCTTCGCATCGAGGATGGCATCGCCATCATCGCGCTTGACCGGCCGGAGCGAAAAAATCCGCTGACATTCGATAGCTATGCCGAATTGCGCGACTGGTTCCGTGATCTGCATTACGACGATGACGTCAAGGCGGTAGTGTTCAATTCCAACGGCGGCAACTTCTCATCCGGTGGCGATGTGCACGATATCATCGGCCCGTTGACGAAGATGTCGATGAAGGAATTGCTGCGATTTACCCGCATGACCGGCGACCTGGTCAAGGCGATGGTCAATTGCGGAAAACCCGTCATTGCCGCCATTGACGGCATCTGTGTGGGTGCCGGAGCGATTATTGCCATGGCATCGGACCTGCGCATCGGCACGGCTGAGGCCAAGACCGCCTTTCTGTTCACACGCGTCGGTCTGGCCGGCTGCGACATGGGAGCATGCGCCATCCTGCCGAGGATCATCGGGCAGGGCAGGGCGGCCGAACTGCTCTACACCGGTCGCTCGATGAGCGCCGAAGAAGGCGAGCGCTGGGGATTCTTCAATGCGCTGGTGGATGCGGACAAGCTCGAAGAGCAAGCCGTTACGATGGCCAGACGCATTGCCGCCGGGCCGAACTTCGCCCACATGATGACCAAGACCATGCTGGCCCAGGAATGGTCGATGTCGATCGAGCAGGCCATTGAGGCGGAAGCCCAGGCCCAGGCGATCTGCATGCAGACCGGCGACTTCACTCGTGCCTATGAGGCGTTCGTTGCCAAGCAAAAACCAGTGTTCGAGGGTGACTGATGGCCGATCGCAGCTTTCTACAATGGCCGTTTTTCGAGGACCGGCATCGCGAACTGGCCGACCGGCTCGAAGATTGGGCCGCGTCCAACCTGGCGCACATTGATCACGATGACACCGATGCTGCCTGCCGTGCCCTCGTGGCCAAACTTGGCGATGACGGGTTCCTGGTCCATTCGGCAATCGATCCGGGAAACGAGGGTTCGAAACTGGATGTCAGGTCGCTCTGCCTGATACGCGAGACGCTGGCCCGCCATGATGGTCTTGCTGATTTCGCGTTCGCCATGCAGGGGCTGGGAACGGGCGCGATTTCGCTGTTCGGCACATCCGAACAAAAAAGCGAATGGCTGACCAAAACACGCGCCGGAACCGCTATTTCGGCATTCGCATTGACCGAACCGCAATCGGGATCCGACGTGGCCAATTCCACCATGACTGCCGAGCCCGATGGCAACGGCTTCGTCCTTAACGGCGAAAAGACATGGATATCCAACGGTGGAATTGCCGGTATTTACACGGTATTTGCACGAACCGGCGAAGCGCCGGGCGCCAAGGGACTGTCGGCCTTTCTGGTGCCCGCTGACACGCCGGGCCTTGAGATTGCCGAACGGCTGGAGACGATCGCGCCGCATCCCTTGGCGCGGCTCAAGTTTGAAAACTGCCGTTTGCCCGGCTCTGCGCTCATCGGCGAGCGCGGCGCCGGATTTCGCATTGCCATGTCGGTACTTGATACGTTCCGCACCACGGTTGCCGCTGCCGCGCTCGGCTTTTCCCGCCGGGCGCTCGACGAAGCGGCTTCACGGGTCACATCCAGGCAGGTCATGGGCGCGCCATTGATCGATCTGCAGATGGTACAGGGCCACATTGCCGATATGGCGGTGGATATCGATGCTTCTGCTCTGCTTGTCTACCGCGCAGCATGGGTGAAGGACATGGGCGCACCGCGCGTTTCCCGGGAGGCCGCAATGGCCAAACTGTTCTCGACCGACCACGCGCAGCAGGTCATCGACAAGGCCGTTCAGCTTCACGGCGGGGACGGGGTCAAAAGCGGCCACATCGTCGAACGGCTGTACCGTGATATTCGCGCGCTGCGTATCTACGAAGGCGCGTCAGACGTTCAAAAGGTAATCATCGCACGCCAGACACTCGCCACGCTGGGAGACAAGCAATGACCGGTCTCGGCCCCACCGCACATGTCGACACATTCGCGCGGGACAATCTGCCCCCGCCGGACCAGCGACCTGACTTTCTGCTCGACCAATTCGGCTATCCCGAGCACATAAACGCCGGTGTCGAATTCACCGACCGCATGGTCGAGCAGGGCTTTGGCGACCACACCGCACTGATCGGAAACGGCAGACGGCGCACCTACAAGGAACTTGCCGACTGGACCAACCGCCTTGCCCATACGCTCGTCAGCGATCTCGGTGTCAAACCGGGTAACCGCGTCCTTGTACGCTCGGCAAACAATCCGGCCATGGTCGCCTGCTGGCTGGCAGCCACCAAGGCGGGTGCGGTCGTTGTCAACACCATGCCGTTGCTGCGCACCGGTGAACTCACAAAGATCGTCGACAAGGCCGAAATCTCGCATGCGCTGTGCGATACCCGGCTGATGGAAGACATCGTCGCCTGCGGCAAGAGCAGCAAATATCTGAAGACAATTGTCGGCTTCGACGGCACCGCAAATCACGATGCCGAACTCGACCGGCTGGCGCTGGAAAAACCGGTGACCTTTGATGCGATCGCCACCGGCCGCGATGATGTCGCACTGCTGGGTTTTACCTCCGGAACAACCGGGTCACCCAAGGCGACCATGCATTTTCACCGCGACCTGCTGATTGTCGCCGACGGCTATGCCGGGGAAGTCCTTGGCGTAACCCCCGACGACGTCTTTGTCGGTTCGCCGCCTCTGGCGTTTACCTTCGGCCTTGGCGGGCTTGCGATCTTTCCGTCTGCGCTTCGGCGCCACCGCGACGCTTCTGGAAAGCGCCACCCCGCCCAACATGATCGAGATCATCGAGAAATATAAGGCGACGGTGTGTTTTACCGCCCCCACCGCCTATCGCGCCATGTTGGCGGCGATGGAGGAAGGGGCGGATTTGTCGAGTTTGCGCGCAGCGGTTTCCGCCGGCGAAACCTTGCCCGCGCCGGTCTATCAGGACTGGATCAAAAAGACCGGCAAGCCGATGCTCGACGGCATCGGCGCCACCGAATTGCTGCACATCTTCATCTCCAACCGGTTTGACGACCACCGCCCGGCTTGCACCGGTAAACCGGTCACCGGCTATGAGGCCAAGATCATTGGCGAAGATGGTGAGGATCTGCCGCCGGGCTCCGTTGGCAGGCTTGCGGTGCGCGGACCAACCGGCTGCCGCTATTTGGCGGATGAGCGGCAATCCGAATACGTCATCGACGGCTGGAACGTGACCGGTGATGCGTTTTCGATGGACGAAGACGGCTATTTCCATTTTGCTGCCCGCAGCGACGACATGATCATCTCCGCCGGTTACAACATCGCCGGGCCGGAAGTGGAGGCGGCACTGCTGTCGCATCCCGACGTCGCCGAATGCGCCGTTGTTGGTGCGCCGGATGAAGAGCGCGGCGAAATCGTCGAGGCCCACGTGGTGCTCAATGAAGGCGTGGAGGCATCGAAACTGACAACGAAACTGTTGCAGGATCATGTCAAGGCCGAGATCGCACCTTACAAATACCCGCGCTCGGTGAAATTCATCGATGAATTGCCCAAAACGCAGACCGGCAAGATTCAGCGTTTTCGCCTGCGTGAAGGCCGATCCGGATAGCGGCAACACTGGAGTATGTTCGAAATGGCGAATGAGATTGTTCATCCGCAATCATGGTTGCCTGCCAAGGGCTATGCCAACGGTGTTCTGACCAGAGATGGAACGCTTTATGTCGGCGGCCAGATCGGTTGGAACGCGCAGCAGAAATTCGAGACCCATGACTTTATCGGTCAGATGAAACAGGCATTGCAGAACATTGTCGCGGTGCTGGCCGAAGCCGGCGGCAAGACCGAGGATATTGTACGGCTGACCTGGTACGTGATCGACAAGCGTGAGTATCTGGCCAGACAGGCCGAGGTCGGGCGCGCCTACCGAGATGTATTGGGCCGTCATTTTCCGGCCATGACCATGGTGGTGGTCAGCGAATTGGTCGAAGACGAGGCGCTGCTGGAGATCGAGGCAACGGCGCAGTTGGCGTAGGATGACGCGTCAAGTCGAAGTGCACGCTATTTGTTGCCACTGGCTGGATAGAGCTTACCCCAGCAGCGGTTTGCGACAGCGCGCTATCCGGATCGGCCAATCCGTCGATGACGTCGAAATGATGTCTGCCGGTATCGTGATAGGCGCGGATATCGGCGCCAAGCCCGGTCCAAACATTCACCAGCAGATCGTTCTGGCGTATGAATTCCGGCCGTTCGCCCGATCCCACCCAACAGACGATCTGCGGCCTGTCAAACGGCTCGTTCAGCGCGGCGCTTTCGCGAAAGGCTTCCTCGGTATCAAGACGCAATACGTCATTCATCGCCGTTTTCAGCAGCGGCCGCAAATCATGCAGACCGCTGATCGACACAACACGCTTGAGGCGATTGCGTACGGATTGATCGAGTGGGCTATCCACGCATGCCATACGGCTGACAAGGTGCCCGCCGGCGGAGTGACCGGCGATGTGAATCGGTCCGTCAACGCGGGTGGCGGCCATATCGATCGCCTGGCCGATTTGCCGGGTGATCGACGAAATCGCGACATTCGGCGCCAGGTCATAGCTGGGAATTGCCGCCGCCCAGCCGCGTTTCACCGCACCTCGCGCCATATGGGAAAAACTGTCCTTGGCCAGTTTCATCCAATAGCCGCCGTGCACGAAGACCATTAGGCCCGATGGCGGCATTTCCGGAATGAAAAGGTCTAGCATTTCGCGGGGACTACCGCCGTAGGCGATGTCGGCCTCGAACCGACCGGCCGCATCCATCTCGGCGCGAAATGCCGCCGCCTCTTCCGCCCAGCGTTCGATGAGCATGTCGGAGTCGGCGACGTGCTTGCCGTTGGCGTAGGCGTCATCCCAATCGGTGATCATGCGCTACCCGTCGGGTGAGAACACATAACCGACACCACGCACGGTTTTGATGATTTGCGGTTTCGCCGGATCGGCTTCGATCTTCTTTCTCAATCGCGAAATCCTGATGTCGATGCTGCGATCGAACGGATCCCAGCCGCGATCATGGGCCATTTCCAGGATCTGGTCGCGGTTGAGTACGCGTCCCGGATGCTCGGCAAACACTTTCAGCAGGTTGAATTCCATCGCCGTAATGGCGATTTCCACGCCGTCGCCGCCGGTCAGCTTGTAGGCGTCAAGGTCAAGCTGACAATCACCGAACGCCACCAGGCCACCGGCCTTGCCGCCAGCAGATGATTGTGGGCTGTTTTGAACACTGATACGCCGAAGCACAGCTTTCAGGCGCGCCAGCAGTTCGCGCAGGTCGACCGGCTTTGCCAGATAATCGTCGGCACCCATTTCCAACCCGACAATCCGGTCGACGGTTTCTCCCGAAGCCGTCAACATGATGATGCCGGTTCCGCCGCGTTCGCGCAGAAATCTTGCCAGCGACAGACCGTCCTCTCCCGGCATCGATATATCGAGAACCACGGCATCGAAACTCGTGCTTTCTGCAAGCTGGCGCAGGGATTCACCACCATCGGCCTGAGTCACCGAAAAGCCCTGACGCTCCAGATATTCGCCGACGGTATCGCGAATGTCCGGTTCGTCATCGCAGACAATGATATGGCCGTTTGATGCCAACTTTCCTGCTCCGTGCGAAGAAAGGTCAAGCATATCGTGCAGATAGCCGGTTTGGCAATGAGTTGCGAAAACCCCGGGAGAGTGTCTCAACTATGCGGCTTGTTCCAGAATTTTGGAAACGAGTTTACGCAGTTCGTCCGGTTTGATGGGCTTTTCCAGGAATGGTCTGCCGGAATTGTCCAGAAATGCACGGGCCGTGGGGCTCATCGTATCTCCGGTAATGAAACCGACCCGCCCGGACTGATCGGGATGATCGGCTTCGATGTGTTCGAAGAGTTTCGGGCCACCCATGTCGGGCATCTTCAAATCGGAAAGGATGACCGCATAGTTCCGTTCAGCGAGCCGCTTCAGTGCTTCTGGTCCGGAATTGGCCATGGTCGTCACATAACCGTCCCGGCTCAATATCTCGGCAATGAGCTCGCCGACTTCCGGTTCATCGTCGACGACCAGGACCGCCGTTCCGTCCTGGGATCGGCTTTCCGATCCGTCACTGGCTGCTGGAACCGATTTGTGGCTCGAGGCGGGAAACGAAATGAAGAACGCCGTACCGCCGTTTGCCGGTGTGGTCACACGAATGTTTCCGTTGTGGGTGGTGACGATGCGGTGGCAAAAAGACAGCCCGATGCCTGTCCCCGAACCAACCTCTTTGGTGGTGAAAAACGGCTCGAATATCCGCGAGACGATGTCTTTCGGAATTCCCGGCCCGCTGTCGGAAAACTTCACCACAACCATGCCGGTTCTCTTGTTGAGGCGGCTCGCGACCTTGATTTTCCGGCGGCCATCCCAGTCACTCAACGCCTGTTCCGCGTTGACCAGGAGATTGATAAACACCTGGCTGAGTTGATCCGGATCGCCCCACACCGGCGGCAGGCCGTCCGTGAGCTGCATGTCGAGGTCAATTCCCGATGATTTGATCGAATACCCTGCCACTTCCAGCGAGGCTTCGATCACATCGTTGATATTCACGTTGGTCTGTTTTGCCGGTTGTTGTCGCGCCATCGCCAGGAATATCTTGACGATCCGAGAGCACCGGTCGGCAGCGGCGCCGATCTTGTCGGCCCGCTTTTTAACTTTGGGATCGGTTGCCGTTTCCTGAAGCAACAAGGATTGTCCGACAACGACCGACAGCGGATTGTTCAATTCATGGGCAACGCCGGCGAGCAGTTCGCCGAGTGCCGAGAGTTTCTCGTTTTGATAGAGCGTTTCGCGCTGGCGCTGCAGTTCATCCTGCATTTCGATGCGATCCGTCAGGTCATAGGTGTGCGAAACAACGACCTTTTCGCCGTGGAAATCGATCAATCGCGCCGAGATCGAGCACCAGCATTGTTCGCCATCGGCACGGCGCAACTGCGTTTCGAAATCGTCGATCCGGCCGGTTTCGAGCAGGCGCTCAATGTAGTTGCTGCGTGCATCCGGATCGACATAGTAGTCGACCGCAGATTGGACATCGCCGAATTGTTCCTTCGTTGCCGGACTGCGATAGAGCAGTTTTCCGTCATGGGCGCGCGTCATCTGGATGTTGACCGGACAGGCCTCCAGCACGCGGCTGACAAGCTCGTCGGCCTCGCGTTGAGCGGCTTCGGCATTCTTGCGCTCCGTGATGTCGGCGCGAGTGACAACAAATCCGCCTTCTCGGGTCGGGCTGTTGGTCACGAGGAACCAGCTGCCGTCGGTGTGCTGGAATTCGGCCTGTCGGTATTCACTGCGGTCCTTGGCCCGTTCCGCCAGCCATTCGTCGATGTTTTCGAGTTCGACGGGAAACTGCTTGCGCTCGGCTGCAACACGCAGGAAGTCGAACCAGTTCACACCCTTCATCAGCTTGTCGGCGCTCATGGCGTGCATCGTCCGGTAGCGTTCATTGGCCAGAACAAGACAGTCGTCGCTGCCGTAAAGCGCGAAGCCTTCGGATAGGGATTCGATGGCGTCGATCAGGCGTGTATTGGCTTGCTCGAGTTGTGTTTGCGCGCCAATTCGTTCCGTCTCGTCAAAAATAACCGAGACGATGACCTGTTCGCCCTGAAACTCGAACAAACGTGCAGAAACCGAAGCCGGAAAAGCTTCGCCGCGGGCATTGACGAGTTGCTCTTCGTGCCGCTCCAGGCGGTTGTTGCGCAGCAGGGCCTCGATATAGGCGGGCCTGCGGGCGGGATCAGCGAAGTAATCATATGCCGTGCCCTTCTCGCCCATCAGTTCGTAATGCGCCGGGTTGCGATAAAGGATATTGCCGTCCGCTATGCTCGACAGCTGGATGGGGACCGGGCAGGAATCGAGCACCTGTCTGATGACGGCATCGGCCTCGCGTTCGGCTGCCTCGATGCGCTTGCGCTCCGTAATGTCTACTCTGGTGACCACAAAACCGCCGAGATCGGTCGGATGAATCGAAACCGAATGAACACTGCCGTCACCGCAGTGCAGTTCGTAGCCATTGATGAATTCAATACCGTTTTTCAGGCGCTCTTCGACCCATTCCTCCTCACGGCCAATCGCATCGGCATAGGCGCCTCGCATGGCCGAAATGCGCATGAGTTCAGACCATTCCATGCCCGGTTCGATCAGGTCCTCGACAAGATTGTTCATCCGCCGGTAGACCGAATTGCACATGATCAGCTTGCCGGCCTCGTCAAACAGCGCGAAACCCTCGGATAGTGACTCGATGGCGTCCGCCAGCAATTCGCGCGCCTTGGTGACCTCGACCGCTCGCTCCCGCTGCCTGGTCAGGTCGGCAATACCGGACAATATGACTCGCCGGCCCTGAAACTCGCCTTTGCGCAGATTTCCAACCGCCCAAAACTCGCTGCCATCGACGCGTTTGAGCATCGCCTCGTAGTTCTCGACGATCGGTTCGGTCTCGAGCGCCTTGCTGATGTGCAGGAACTCTCCGTCGTCGACAAAATGCTCGCGCATGCGTGGGGTCTCGTCGCCGCCGATATCTGTCCAGCCGAACAGTTTTTGCGCCGCTTCACTGGCGTATATGACCTTGCCGTTGGTCGCATCGTTCATCCACACCGGCATTGGATGGTGGCGCACCAGAACCGCGAACAGGGTCTTCCTGCTCCTTGCGTTCCGTAATGTCCAAAATCCCCAGCGTTATCGCCGGCCGTCCGCCGTAATTACCAAGACGGCAGTTCACGGAGATCCAAAGCCTGCTCCCGTCGGCCCTCTGAAACTGCACTTCGTGGTCGCGAATGATCTCGTCTACAGTGAGGCGCTGGCGCAAAGCGTTCATTTCGCTTTGATCGACGTAGTGATCCGAGATGAATTGCGGCGTTTCGGGATCCCATTCCCGGCCGACGAGTTTCGAGGCATCAAGGCTTTCGTAAAGGATCTCACCGGTGTCGTAATCGATCACAAACACAGGCAGCGGGTGACTGTCGGTAACGGTTTTGAAGATTTCCGATTTTTCGCGGTGGGCGAGTTCGACTTCCTTGAGGCGTGTGATGTCGGTGCTGATGAAGGCGGTTCCGCCTCCGGGGCGGGGATGGGTTGTCAGGAGTTTCCAGCGGCCATCCACAGTTTGGGCCTCGATCGGCCCGGCTTCTGCGTTCTCCCAGCGTTCTATCGATTTTCCGACGAAGGACTTGCTGGCCTTGACCTGTTCTCCATCAAATTTGGTGATATTGGCGAACGCTGTTTGAAAGAAATCTGTCCGGTCGGTTCCGGCGGCTGGCAGCGATTGGGCATCCGGTACGCCAAGAATTGTTGCATTGGCTTCCATCAAGCGGTTCTGCTGATCGAAAACCGCAAATCCCGTCAGTACTGAGGGATCACTTGAGCTGTTGTTCATTCCTGCATCTACCCCTGGAATAACGCAGGCCGGCTAGCGGCAAATTACAATTTTTTCAACAGCTTGAAGCTGTATTGTTGTATCGGCTCTTTGTGGCCAATCTCCGATTGTATTCGAGCAATGTTTCAGTACGTATTCTGAAATCGGCTCGAATGTTTCAATTGTTTCAGCGAAAACCGCCGCGCCGGCGTACAAAAATGAAACATTCGATACACGTTTTGGCCCTTCGCGACATTCTGCTGAAACAGCGCGTCCATAAAACAGCCTCCATCGAAATCATTCGAACTTGGAGACTGACCGATGACTACTATTACATTTTTCGAACCGCCCCCCAGCCCCGTCAAAGCGCAGTTGCAGCGTGTCGGCGGCATCTTCACCCGTATCGCCGTACGGTTCCGCGCCTGGCAGGTGGAGATCGACCGCAAGCGCGACGCCAACTCCCTGGCCGCGTTGGATGATCGTGTCTTGAAAGACATGGGCATCACCCGCTCGGAGATCATTTCGGTCGTGTACGGCCCGAAGAGCGAGAGGAGACGGTTCCATGAAGATGGTTGAGTTCAATACCAATACGTCTGCCGGCGCCAACGAGGTGCCGGCCCCCATCGTCGCGCTGCACGGCAGCGCTGGCAGCGGCAAACAGTGGCGTCACCTCGTTGATGCGATGACAGACCGTCGCGAGGTGATCTGCCCCGATCTGCCGGGCTATGGCGGCGCCCGCGCCGCTATGGTTCCGGTGGCGGCGATGATGGATGCCGAAGCGGCTATCATCCAGCAGCAAATCAGCGAAATCGGACAACCTGTCCACCTGGTGGGCCATTCATACGGTGCAGCTGTTGCACTTAAGTTGGCCATGCGCGCGCCATCAGCGCTCGCCAGCCTGACAATCATCGAGCCGGCGATGTTCCACCTGCTCGATCAGGGTAGTGCCGGCGATCGAAAGCTCTACCGGCAGATCACTGCGGTAGCGGGAATGGTATCTTCGGCGATTGCCGAGGGTTCGCCCGGAGCCGGCATGGAGAGATTTGTCGATTTCTGAATGGCAGGGGCGCATATCGCAGCCTGGATTCTGCTATGCAAGGTGCTCTGGCTGCCCAGATTGGCCAGGTGGCGGCGAACTTCGCCACCGGTATGGAGCAGAAATGGCAGCTCGAAGCCTGTCGCGAAATTTCCTGCCCGACAATGGCCATCATGGGCCTTGAGAGCAGGCTCGTCGCCCAACGGACGACCGAAATGGTTGCGGAAACCATTCCGGACATGCAATTGGCGATGATTTCCGATGCCGGTCACATGGCGCCTTTTACGCATTCGGCGATCGTCAACCGGCTGATCGGTGGTCACATTGCGGCGGCGGAGCCAAGCGCTCCGCAAATCCCGATGCAACGGGCCGCATAGCCATCAATCCGCTCAGTCTCTAGCCAATGGGTCGCGATCAATCGCGGCCTTTTGGTGTTTTTAGAGCCGCAATTAGCCTGAAACAGCTAATTTGGCTGATTTTTCGGCGAATTCCGCAATGCACATCGGTTGATCCTTTATTTACGCTCAACGCCTAATTTGGCGATACGAGTGTTTGTTAATCGGATCCGCGTGCCCATGAGTATCGATACCAGTTCGAACAAGGAATTCGCCAAGGGCTCATTCGCACTGCGCATGGCGCTTGCGCGGCCCGATCATTGGTTCAAGAACATTTTCATGTTGCCCGGTGCGGCGTTGGCAATGGTGCTTGCCAATCAGGTCGGGTTCGGAACCGAGCTGTTATATCTGGCCGTCGGCATCGTTTCGACCTGCCTGATTGCTTCGGCCAATTACACAATCAATGAATATCTCGATGCCGAATTCGACCGGCATCACCCGGTCAAACGCCACCGACCTTCGGCCGCAGGACTGATCACCGCACGGTTTGCCTATACGCAATGGGCATTTCTGTCGGTTGCCGGATTGGCGATCGCATGGTTTTTGAGCCTGCAGTTTTTCCTTTGCGCTCTGGCCCTGCTGGTCATGGGGCTGGCCTATAATGTCAAACCGTTCCGCACCAAGGACCGCCCCTATCTCGACGTGATCTCGGAATCGATCAACAATCCGCTGCGTTTCATGCTCGGCTGGGCGGCGATTGTCGGCGATGTTCTGCCGCCATCGTCCATCCTGCTCGCCTATTGGATGGGTGGCGCATACCTGATGGCGATCAAGCGCTATGCCGAATACCGGTTCATTGGTGATCCGGAGCGCGCCGGGCTCTATCGCCAGTCGTTTCCGTTACTACACAGAGGAGCGCCTGCTCGTTTCGGCGTTTTTCTATGCGCTGACATCGGCCTTTTTCCTGGGCCGTGTTCCTGGTCAAATACCGGATCGAGTTCCTGCTGGCGATGCCGTTCCTGGCCATGCTCTTCACCTGGTACCTGAAAATCGGTATGCGGGCGGATTCGGTCACCCAGAAGCCCGAGCATCTCTACAAGGAACGCACATTCGCGCTCTATGTCACCGCTCTCGGCTTGTTTGTCACAGTATTGTTCATGGCGGACATGCCTTGGCTCAATAGCCTTGTCGACTATCACGTCCTCTACGGGCAGTAGACAAATGGCGGCCGGGTCCATTTCGCCTTTCCGAACGGTCCTGCAGTTTGGACGCTACGGCTTTGCAGGCGGAACCAGTGCGCTCACCCATCTGCTCATTCTGACCGCGCTTGTGGAACTGCTGGACGTCAACAAAACCGTCGCTTCCACGCTTGGTTTCCTTTGCGCGATACCGGTCAACTATCTGCTGCAGCATCGTTTCGTGTTTTCCAGGCAAGGCCGGCACGGGCGCTTTTTTGCGCGATATCTGACCGTCACCCTGGCCGGTCTCGGATTGAAATTCCGTCCTGTTTTTACTCGGGGTCAATGTTTTCGGGTTTCATTACATCCCCACGCAAATCGTGGTGATCGGATTGATTTTCGTGGCGAATTTTTTCGTCAACCGCGACTTTACATTCGCCGTGTCCGCCTCGGCGGCAAACGACATGGAAGGAACTGGCTTTGGCAGCCCTGGCAGAACGCATTGAATTGCAGGAACAGGAAACCGTTGCGCCCGATTCTGAGAGCGGCCCCAGATGCTGGGTCTGCGAATCCGCTTCGCTGCATTTGCACAAAGCAGCGGATCTGCCTGAAAATCTGAGCGCCGAAGCGTTCCAGATCACCGATTCCGCCTATGGATCGACCGGCGAAATCCACAAATGCGACGATTGCGGGTTTCTGCAATGTCCGTACATGGACGATGTCCTGTCGTTTTATGAAGGTATGGATGATGACGGATATGAAAACACGCGCGCCGAGCGCGCACTTCAGTCGCGTCGGCTGATCCGGACCATCACGCGGCATAAAAAATCCGGACGCTTGCTCGATGTCGGCGCCGGCAGCGGCATTCTCGTGGAGGAAGCACAAAAGGCCGGCTTTAAGCCCGAAGGCGTCGAACCATCATCGGCATTGCAGGCAAGGGCCGTTTCGATGGGTTTGCCGGTCCATGGCGGTGTTCTGCCGCACAAGGCAACCCCGGGTTCCTATGATGTCGTTACCGTGGTGGACGTCATTGAGCATGTCGACGATCCGGTCGGATTGATGCGCAATGTTGCCGACACCATGTCCGATGATGGCATCTGTCTGGTCGTTACACCCGACGTCAAATCAATCGCTGCCCGTCTCATGGGCATGAAATGGTGGCATTTCAGAATTGCACATATCGGCTATTTCGACCAACGCACCCTGAACAGGTGCCTTGCCGAAGCGGGTCTGGAAGTCATCGAAATGCGGCGGCCGAGCTGGTATTTCCCGGTCAGCTACCTGCTGGTGCGGCTGTTCACCTACCTGCCTCGCTGGTTGCGATTGCCAATCCCGAAATTCCTCGACCGGATTGTCGTACCGCTCAATCTTTTCGATTCCATGCAAGTGATTTGCCGGAAGGCGAAGGTCTAGGTCATGAACTCATAAACAGGATCAACAATGGTATGAGCGAATTTGGTTGCACAACAGGAGCAAGCCCGCAGGAAACCGTCTGGTTTTCAAGGGATTGCGACGCATTGTGCGATCCAATTCGCCCTATCCTCCGGACGCTCGAAATCGCGGCGCAATCCTTCGTCAATGGCCTTGGCCGGGGGATTGGCCCCGCCCTTTGTCCATTTCCTTGGCTTGCATTGCGATTTCGGCGCCATTTTGACCCTGTTTATGAGTTCAGGACCTAGTCCCGTGACTTCGATGGGCATCGAGAACAGGGCCGCTTCGCCCAACATGGCGCTATTACCGTTGATTTTGCCGGTATTTGCCCTTCTTTCAGCGCTCGCCTTGCCCGTCACAGCGGTGTTGTTGAACAGTTACGACTACGAGCACGGCTGGGTCAGCGCGCATTTCGCCACCATCGCCAAGAGCTACCTGGAGCATGGGGTGATCGCACTTGGCGGAGTGCCCATTCAGAACAATCCACCGCTTACCATCTTTCCAGATGCCTACCTCAACTGGCCTCCGCTCTATCCGCTTCTTCTCTCGGGCGTCTTCGCGGTATTCGGCGAGTCCGAGGTCATCCATCACCTGTTTGCAACGGCAATCAATCTTGCCTTGGGTGCGACATTGGCCGGCCTGGTATTCCGGCGGTTCGGGCTGATTGCAGCCTCGGTAACCGTGATCGCCTTTTTCAACGCGCCGATACTGGCCAAATACGGCCACGTCGGTTCCCAGCTCCATTTGGCGCTGTTTTTCTGCGTCGTCAGCCTTTGGCTTTTTTGTACAAGTGCAAGCCGGTTTCGCGAACACCAACCCCGTGCCTGGGGTTTCGCCGCGGCCGGTGGCGTTGTCTACAGCCTTGCCGTTCTGTCGTCGTGGGAACCGGCGCTCGCCGTGCCCGGACTTGCCGTATTCTCACTTGTCAGCCGCGATTGGAAGGCACTCGCGCTGTCGGTCGCTTACGGGATCATCGCCGTTGCCACGGTCTGCACGGTCTTTGCCATCTACTGGATGCAATATGATTATTTCGGAGACGCGATCATGCAGCGCATCATGCTGCGTGCCGGCATTGAGGTGGCGTATGATCCGACAGTTTCCGCGATATTCAATTCGCCCCACTTCATTCAGGAGACCCATGAGCCCAGGGGTGATGTTAATTCCGGCTATTTCATCAGGGTATCGTTTTCCGCCCTGTTGATGCAGGGCCTGTTGGGGCTGGCCGGGATATTGTTGATCTACAAGCTGCCGTTCTGGAAACGACGCGATTCGCTTGCTTATATCGTCTGCGGCATTGCCTCGATCTATGTGCTGTGGGCGATATTCATGCGCCAGCACATGGATATCCATCTGTATCAACTTCTCATCCTGGCGCCCGTCGCAGCAATATGCGGCGGCGTGTTGGTTGGAGTTCTTTCGGAAAGCACCGGTCTTCGCGGTTTGGATTTTTCGGCGCGGCGCATGATCTTGCTGGTGCTTTTGGTGCCGGCGGCTGCACTGGCCATGAAAGCGCCTTTCGCCCTTCACCTGTTTGAAAGTCACAATCCTCAGGACAGCGAAGAAATCGTTTTTGCCCACCAGATCAACCGGCTGACCGAGCCGGGTTCAATTGTCGTTCATGCGGATCGCAGCATGGTTCCCGTTTACTATAGCGACCGTCATGTCATTCGCTCGGTCAGGGACGAGCAGACATTCGTCGACAACCGTCAGGCGATTGAAGCGCTTTGCAGCGACTGCCCGATCTATCTTGCCATTCCGGATGACTATCGCGACCGGTTTGCCGAGTTCATCAAGGCAAACGATCCACTAAACGGTGACGGTGGGGGCGTCTTGTTCAAACTGCGGTAAGCACGAGCTTCGCTAACGCAACAATGTTCCTTCAACGAATGACGCTTCCAGCCGGTCTACGGCAGCCGCCAGTTTTTCATCGATAACGTGCAGATACTCCGTCCAGTCGCCGACATGGCGCAGCTCTTCCTTGCCATCCGAGATGCCGCGCAGGCCGATCAGCGGGATATCATGGGCCATCGCCGCACGCAGATGCGCATAGGTCTCCATGTCGACCATATCGGCCTGCAACGTGTCGTAACCGCTACCCCGATACGATGTTTGCGCCGGTGGAAAGCCGCGCCTTGGGGATTTCAGGGATGTGATGCGGCATACGAAGCACCGAAGGCAGGTCGAGAAAGGGGGTCGCGCCTTTCTCGAAGCCAAGCACCGACGCGTCCATGTCGCGATACGACACAGACGAAGCCTGGTACACTTCAGTTTGCTCAAGCGTCCGACTGCCCGCCGAACCCAATGACACAATAAGTTGCGGCGGTTTTCCCGAGTGTGCTCGGCGCGTCAGTTCGCCGGCCAGGGCAACCGCGCCCTCGACCGGACCGACGCCGGTGATCAGCGGTTTGAAGCGCTGTTGCAGGTGCGGACCGTATTCCTGATCGGCGGCCATGACATAGAGGATTTCCAATTGTCCAAGGCTCATGCCTGATCTGACCTCATCGATGAGTTTCCAACACGGGATTGCTTGTCGGGATTGAGTCGCCAAAAGGCAAGTTCCGAGGTGTCGGTTATCTTCAATTTGCCGCTTTTTCGACGGCTTTTGACCGATTCCGCCAGAAAACGGGGCATGGATTGGCCGTTTTCGAAACAGAATTTCTTTGGCAGGGCAGTGTAGATGGAGCGCGGTGGCGCCCTGAACGCCTCATCAATACACTTCAGGCGGTTACCGCTTTTGAACTCGTGCAAGTAGATGTCGCGAATTCCCAGTTCATCGATCAGAAAATGCAATGTTGCCGCCAGCATGACCTCCTGCCAGTCGCGGGCGAGCGGCTCCATCACCTCGAAACGGTAGCGCCTCAACGATCGAGCGAACCTGTCGTATTTCGGGAATTCGGCGGTTTCCACTGTTCCGGGACAGCCAGTTGTGGAGCGGCCGGGGATAGACAGTGCGGTGTCGCACCCGGCGAATCCAGTCTGATTGAATTTCCTCGATCAGCGCCGATCCGGATTCCAGATCAATATCAAGACGTGCCCAGGCAAGCGTGTTCTCCTGACGCGAATGCGGGTGATAGGTGTTGGCAAATGCCTTCGTAACCGTCGGGTTCAGCAATTTTGAGAGCGCGGCATTGTGCGCATGCGGGAAGTTGAGCTGCAGCACGATATTCCGACCCGGCCGGGATATCTGAAAATACTGGAACGCCTCCTCGCTGCCCCAGGTCGCCGTGGTCAATCGCCACTGATCGGGATGCTCCGGAACAAGCCACGCAAAATCGTCCGCGGCCAGCTCCAACCGACCACGTTCTTGTAGCAGGCGTTTCAGGCGCGGCTTTTCCAGCACACGCGCAAAACGGCTCGATCTGATGTCGCGCGCCGACCAGCCGGCTTCGATAAGCCAGCGGGCAAGCATGACGCAATAATGGTTCCGTTCGTAAGCGAACAGGGTTTTGCCTTTCGGCAGGCACGCGAGAATCTCGCGCGCGGACCAGTGTCTCATGGTGAGTAATTTCTATGAACTAAAGACAAGCACGATCTGACATCCCGTGCGCGGAGCGCGGGATCGTCAG
Organism: Rhizobiaceae bacterium; assembly: GCA_963669285.2. Classification (GTDB taxonomy): domain Bacteria; phylum Pseudomonadota; class Alphaproteobacteria; order Rhizobiales; family Rhizobiaceae; genus JAWKWH01. The sequence goes on from CAXXSI010000030.1 coordinate 207,721, forward strand.
AAGTTTGGTGTCGGATGGAGAACAAACATCGGTCTCTCCAGTGCTTCCTCGGTCTCGGTTCAATTCCGGCTGCTGCCGGGCAGGGGCGGGCTCTTAACCCGTTTGGAAAAAAATCTCAACCCGTCACAGGATTATCGCTTATCCGGATAGGCCTTCGCGGCCGCGCACGGTCATGATCGTTGCCGTCATCGAGGCGATCAGCCTGGAATCACCATTGTCGAACGCGTAGGCCTTGCCGTCGGCGACAATGATCGTGCGCCCGGGTTTGGTGACATCGCCACGGAACAGAAAACGCTCGCCCTTGCCCGGTGCGAGCAGATTGATCTTGAATTCCACCGTCAGCACGGCGGCATCGGCAGGCATGAGCGAATAGGCGGCATATCCGCAAGCCGAATCCAGCCCCATGGACAGAACCCCGGCATGGATGAAGCCATGCTGCTGGGTCAGAGCGTCTGAATACGGCATCTCGATTTCGACCAGCCCTGCGGCCACCCGTGTCAGGCTGGCGCCGATCGTTTGCATGGCGGCCTGCCGTTCGAAGCTGGAACGCACGCGCTGCTCGAACTCGGGATCACTCGCATATTCGAGTATCATGGCCGTTGGATCCTAGTTGGGTTGACGCGATATTGCGTCTGCGTTGTTGCAGTGCAGCATGATCCGGCGGCTAATTCAAGGCATCAGTTCCGTCGCCCGGCACAACGGTGTGGGCAGAGACCCGGAAATAGGAGACGCAGGATTGGGCGCTGGCGGTTTGCCGCTCAAATCGGCTCACCCGAACCGTCTTTCACAAGCGCCGACAGGAAAAAGCCGTCCGTATTGGTTCGTCGCGGTGTCAGCAGGCAGCCGTGCTGGGTCAGGTGAACGGCATCGATATGATCGGGGAAGGCCTGGCTCCACATTTCTTGCGGATCGGTGAGGGTGAAACTGGCTGCCTGGTTGAGGAAGGCTGCGACCTGATCATCATTCTCCGATGGAAATATCGAACAGGTTACGTACACCAGGCGCCCGCCGGGTCGCACGTAGCGAGCCGCGTCCGCAAGGATGGATTTCTGTTCTGAAATGCGCTGCGCAAGTTGTTGTGCGGTAAGGCGCCATTTGGCATCGGACCTGCGCCGCCAGGTGCCCGAGCCCGTACACGGCGCATCGACCAGCACCAGGTCCATCCGCCCTTCCATATCCTGCAACCTTTCCTGGTCCGCCAGAACCTGGACATTGCGGCACCCCGCCCGTTCTAAGCCGGTCGAATATGGGTGCCAGGCGTTGCCTGTCTGCATCGTGAGCGAATATCTGGCCCTCGTTTGCCAGAGCTGCACTGAGCGCCAGCGTCTTGCCGCCGGCTCCGGCGCAATAATCAAGCACCTGTCGCGGCGCTCCAGCGGCGGCCAGATGGCTGACGATCTGTGAACCCTTCATCCTGAACCTCGAACCAGCCTTCCGCGAAGGCTCGATCGGCCTGGACGTTCGGATGGCGGCCATGGCCGGCAATCGGCGCAATGCGCAGGCCGTCAGGCGCCAACAGGCATGGCGCCGCTTCAGATTGCTCCAGGGCCTTGGCCACCGCCTGCCTGTCAGCCTTGATCGTGTTGACGCGTAAATCGAGTGGAGGGCGTTCGGCCATGGCGATGGCCTCTTCAACCCAATCGGTGCCAAAGGCCGACTGCCATTCAGTCACGATCCAATCCGGCACATTTGCGGCAATTGCCGGCGCAAGCGAATTGGCATCAAATGTTGCTACCGATTGTAATTCGCGCTCTGTCACTGGATCGGGGGCAAATCGATCGCCGTCGAGTGCGGCGGAGAGAGAGGCAGGGGTTTCTGATCCGGATAGGAACAGACCACCCAGAATTGCGGCGCGGGGCGTGTCTTCGCCAAGAATGGCGGAAGCCGAACGCCTTTTGCGCAATCCGTCATAGATCAGATTGCCGATTGCCGCCCGGTCGCCCGAACCGGCAAAGCGATGTGTCCGGCCCCAGTCGCGCAGCGCATCGGCCGCCGACCGGTGTCCGCTGTCCATCTCCTGAAGAACATCTATGGCTGCCTGCAGCCTGCCGCCTAGGCGCATGGTTCACTCCGGTCGCTGTTCGCGCTGGTTACAGAGCGGTGCAGGCAAACGCAAGCAGGCCCCTTTATACAATGCACAAAGGCCGGCGTGGTTTCCCACACCGGCCTGAAGCATGTTTAACGAGACTTGTCAGGTGTTCGGATCAACCGAGATCGAAACGATCCGCGTTCATCACCTTGTTCCACGCAGCTACGAAATCACCGACAAACTTTTCTTTCGAATCGTCCTGTGCATAGACCTCGGAAATCGCACGCAACTGCGAGTTCGAGCCGAAAACAAGGTCAACACTTGTGGCCGTCCACTTTACCTTTCCGGAAGCGCGATCACTCCCCTCATAGGTTCCCCCCGTCATCGGCAACCGGCTTCCACTCGGTGCCCATGTCGACCAGATTTGCGAAGAAGTCGTTGGAAAGTGTCTCCGGACGATCGGTGAAGACGCCGTGCTGAGAACCGCCATGGTTGGCGCCCAGCACCCGCAGGCCACCAACGAGGACGGCCATTTCCGGTGCGGACAAAGTCAGCAATTGTGCCCTGTCGACCAGCAATTCCTCGGCAGAAGCGGAGTATTTCGTCTTCTCGAAATTGCGGAAACCATCGGAAACAGGCTCGAGCACGCTGAAGGATTCGACATCCGTCTGCTCTTGCGATGCGTCCATGCGGCCCGGCGTAAACGGAACCTCGACATCGTTGCCGGCATCCTTTGCCGCCTTCTCGATGGCCGCAGCACCGCCGAGCACGATCAGGTCGGCAAGCGATACTTTCTTGCCGCCGCTTGCCCCGTCGTTGAAGGCCTTCTGGACGCCCTCGAGCTTTTCAATCGTCTTGGACAGCTGTTCCGGCTGGTTGGCTTCCCAGCCGTTCTGTGGCGCAAGGCGGACGCGCCCACCGTTGGCGCCGCCGCGCTTGTCGGAACCGCGGAATGTCGATGCCGAGGCCCAGGCCGTCGAGACAAGTTCGGCGACCGACAGGCCCGAAGCCAGAATCTTGCCCTTGAGGTCGGCAATGTCACCATCGTCGACCAGCGCGTGGTCAACCTCTGGAATCGGATCCTGCCACAGCAGGATTTCGTCCGGCACCTCTGCGCCCAGATAGCGCGAGCGCGGGGCCCATGTCGCGGTGGGTGAGCTTGAACCACGCCCTGGCGAAGGCGTCGGCGAACTCGTCCGGGTTTTCATGGAAACGCTTGGAGATCGGTCCGTAGATCGGGTCCATGCGCATCGCCATGTCGGCGGTGGTCATCATGGTTTTCACCTTTTTCGACGGATCGTCGGCTGCAGGCGCAAGGTCCTTTTCATCCGGATTGACAGGAACCCAGATCCAGGCGCCGGCCGGGCTCTTTTCCAGATCCCAGTCATAGCCGAACAGCAGGTCGAAATAGCCATTGTCCCACTTGGTCGGATTGGCGGTCCAGGCGCCTTCGATGCCGCTGGTGATCGCGTCGCCGCCCTTGCCGCTGCCGTATGTACTGATCCAGCCGAGACCCATCGCCTCGAGCGGTGCGCCTTCGGGTTCCGGTCCGACATGAGACGGATCGCCGGCGCCGTGGGCCTTGCCGAAAGTATGTCCGCCCGCAACGAGTGCTACCGTTTCCTCGTCGTTCATCGCCATGCGGGCAAACGTTTCGCGGATGTCGCGGCCGGAAGCCAGCACACTCGGCTGGCCGTTCGGCCCTTCCGGGTTCACATAGATCAGGCCCATCTGGACGGCGGCGAGAGGATTGTCCAAATCGCGTTCACCCTTGTAGCGCCGGTCGCCCAGCCACTCGGTTTCAGCGCCCCAATAGATGTCCTCTTCCGGTTCCCAGATATCTTCGCGTCCACCGCCGAAGCCGAAGGTCTTTCCGCCCATGGATTCAATCGCGCAATTGCCGGCGAGGATCATGAGATCCCCCCCACGAGATTTGATTGCCGTATTTCTGCTTGATCGGCCAGAGCAGACGGCGCGCCTTGTCGAGGTTGCCATTGTCCGGCCAGCTGTTCAGCGGGGCGAAACGCTGCGAGCCCGATGCCGCGCCGCCGCGGCCGTCGCCGGTGCGGTAGGTGCCGGCGCTATGCCAGGCCATACGGATGAAAAGCCCTCCATAGTGACCATAATCGGCCGGCCACCATGCCTGGCTGTCGGTCATCAGCGCGTACAGGTCCTTCTTGATCGCCGCCAGGTCGAGCTTTTTGAACTCCTCGGCGTAACTGAATGACTGACCCATGGGGTCGGACAACGCGGAATTCTGGTGGAGAATCCTCAAATTGAGCTGATTCGGCCACCAATCCCGGTTCGATGTTCCACCGACGGTCGTGTGCATAACTGGGCATTCGCCCACTTTCTCGACAACGTTCATGTCTTCCTCCAATGCCGTGCTGCAATAATCTTCGAATGGTTCCACATGGAAAGCTGATGCTCTTCCCGGGAGCGGACCGACCAAACGGCTCGAATTCGCTTACCGGGAACTCTAGCGCGTAGCGGGACAAAACGGGCAGATTTCCGCGACGGCGAAATGTCGCAAGCCGGCCGCTTCAGGCCCAAGTATGAAGGCGTGTCTGTCGCCAATGCGCGCATCGATGGCCATCCTCCGGTGAAATCGTGGATAGGACTATGGCCGGGCGCGTTCATAATTTCAAATTGTCTATTTTGATATCTATGATAATCTCATCTTATCATGCTGACGACGAGACAGATGCTCTATTTCGAGGCGCTGGCGGACACCGGCCATTTTGGCCGCGCCGCCGAAAGGGTTCATGTGTCGCAGCCGGCGCTGTCGGTTCAGATTGCCGAGATGGAGCGGGAACTCGGCTATCCGGTGGTGGAGCGAAGAACCGGTGGGACCGTGCTGACGCGGCGCGGCCAGGCGTTGCTCGCGCGCGTCAATTCCGTGCTGGAGAACCTGCGCGAGATCGAGCGCGATGCGCGGTCTGAAGCCGGGTTCTTCGAGGGTGCGTTGCGGCTTGGGATCATACCAACCATCGCGCCTTATCTGCTGCCCACGCTGGTGCCTGAGATCATGCAAGTGCACCCGGACCTGCGGCTCGAAATCAAGGAGACAACGACGGCGCAGCTCGTTGCCGCCATGCAGGCCAACGAGATCGACGTCTTTATTGCCGCCGCGCCCATCGACGAGCCGGGGCTGTCAGCCGAACCATTGTTCGAGGACCGTTTTTTCATCGCCAGTTCGACCAATGAGAGCGATGTGCTGACGCCGCCGTTTGAAAGCGGCTTTCCTGTGGAACGCTTGTTGCTGCTCGAAGAGGGCCATTGCCTGCGCGACCAGGCGCTCGATGTCTGCGGGCTGCAGCCGGGCCGCCGCCTGGTCAATTTCGGCGCGACGTCGATGACCACCCTGCTGCAGATGGTCGAGCACGGCATGGGTCTGACGCTGGTTCCCGAAATTGCTATCGAGGCCGAAGCCGGACACCGCAAACTGGCGATCGCCCCGTTCGGTGATCCGGCGCCGTCGCGGATGGTCACGCTGTTTGCCTCGTCGCGCGCGGCCAATCTTGCCGACCGTTCCGAACTGGCCGAGATCATTCGGCGCGCTGCCAAAATGGTGATCGCGCCGCAGCGAAATCACACCGGCGGCGGACATTCTGTCAGCAATTCGGGCGCAAAATCGATCGGTGAATCGCAGTCGCCAAATCGCTAATATGAGAATGGACAATCCCGGTCCTTGATTAGCTTTTCACTTTTCTCTCCGAACCTGTTGCAACCCGGAGTAGTTTCACCTAGATATTGAAGGTGTGGAGAAATTCAACCAAAACGAGATGGCTCATAGCGGCGATGATCGTCGTGATGATGGCGAATGTCGGTGTGGTTTTGTCGGCCGACCGCAAACAAGTTGTCTCAGCCGGCAATGACGGCAACAGCGACAAGGAATGGTCTTTTCTCGACTATCCCGCTGTTCCCAGAAGCAATTTACCGGCACAACAGCGTAGCCGATTGCGTGCGGTCGGACACGAACATGATCTCAATCTGCGCGACCTGCGTTGCCAGGCGCGTTTGGATACGCTGATTGAGATCTATGTGGAGACTTATCCCCGCTTTGAGCGGTTGGCTGACGACGCTGAATGGCGTCGGCGCTGGGTCGATGCCTTCGCGCTGACCACCTATGTACACCAATTGGATTGTCTGGTTCTCAATGATGTCCTGAGCGTGATCATTCCCGAAATGCTGCAATCCCGCGGCGGAAGATACCATACGCCTTACTTCTGTGGACGGTACTCCAATAACCCGATTGCCGAGCCGGTAAGAAAAGCGGTTCGCCAATTGGTCGAACTTGCCATTGAATATGACAGCGAGCACGCTGCGGTGCGTCTGGTGAGCGCCGGCAGGGCCTTGAGCGGTCCGATATCGCTTAATCCGGATGTCATGTTCTATTTGGCCGAGCGTTTTGCCTTTCTGTCATCTAAGGGACGTATTGTGACGACGGTTGGATTCATGCGCAGGGAGTTCAGGCATCGCGGCTACGAACTTGCGCCTGAACGCCGCGCCGAGGTAATTGCCGCCGCCCGGCGGGGTGACGCCGCCGCCATTCTGTCGACAACCGCACCGTGCAAGCCTTACCGGATGAAAACCGAACAGGCCGATTGACGCTCAGGCCAGCCCGGTGGTCTGCAGAGCGAATGTCACCCACATGACCCCCATGATCAGCCAGCCGACGATGAAGATCGGGCGGCGATGGCGAATGCGATTGGTCGTGGTGTGGATCGATGCGTGGATGTAGCGCGAGGCGACGAACAGCCACGCCAGAATGGCGGTGAACAATGTGACGCCTTCGGTCACGTAGAACACGATGCACAACGGATAGAACAGCGTCGGCAGTTCGAACTGGTTTGACAGGTTGTTGCGCACGAACTGGCTTTCGGGCGGTTCGACCAGGTTTTCGCGGAATTGGGATGACCTCGCGCTGCCGGCTTTCACCGCCTCGATACGCCGTTTCGAGATCAGGAAGTAAATCCCGTAGATCAGCGCTACATGGGCCAGCATGGGCCAGAAGATGGCGGTCTGGTTCATGGGACGTCTCCTGCAAAGTGTAATCGGAATTCAGTGTTGCGAACGTATTTTGCTGACCGAAATTGCGCTGATCAACGTGGCAATGGCAAGCCCCGGAAATAGGAACTTCAAATCTGCTCTAACGCTGGACGGCAGCCGTTTTTTACGCGGTAACGCTTTGTTAACCATAATCTCGCAAGTTGTATTTGCCGCGCACGGTTGCACGAAATCCGCGCGTGGATGCAACAAAAAGTTGCTGCGATAGGGAAATGGGGAAACGATCATGACGCGTTTGATGCGGCGCGCCTGCTTACGTGGGCGGGCGGGTGTAGCAACTCGGAATTTTGTCTGGCCGCTGGCCATATTTTTGGCTGCGCTGTTGCTGCAGGCGCCAAGCGCCGATGCGCAAACGGCTACGGATATTACCGTTGGCGGCGTTCCGTACAAGGTCCTGACATTCAAAGGCAATGGCAACTGGATAGCGCCTCCCAACGTAAAAAAGGTCGAATATCTGATCGTTGCCGGCGGTGGTAGTGGCGGTAGTTCCGGCGGCGGCGGCGGTGGTGGCGTCCTTGCGGGGAACGCAGCGGTGACGCCTGGCACTAGTTACCCGATTATGGTTGGCGGCGGTGGTAGGCGACTCAATGGTGGTAGGCAACTCAATAATGGCCAGGACAGCAAAGCATTCGGCAAAACAGCGAAAGGCGGCGGTAAAGGTGGCCATGGCAATTCAGGGGGCCACTTTGGCGGCTCGGGCGGAGGCTCGGGTCACAATTTTCCTAGATATCCCATGCCCGGAACCGCCGGCCAAGGTCACGATGGCGGAATTTCGTCGCGCAGTAGGTATGGCGGCGGCGGCGGTGGCGGCGGCGGCGGTGGAAAAGGCAAAAATGCAACCAATCAAAGTTCCACTATCGGCCGGGGCGGCGATGGCGGCATCGGATTCCTCTCATCGATTACAGGAACGGCAACGCGTTACGCTGGCGGCGGCGGCGGTGGTGCAAATGTAGCTCAAGGTTTGCGCGCTACAGGCGGCGGCACAGGCGGTGCTGGCGGCGGCGGAAATGGCGCCAGAGCTCACAAGCAAATCGGCCAGGATGGCTCGCCCAATACCGGCGGCGGCGGCGGCGGCTCAGAAGCCAACGTTTCACGCGGCACCAATGGCGGCTCAGGCGTTGTCATAATAAGATACGTAAAGAAACCCGAGATCAAGGTGACATCCTCGGAGGGCGGTGTGCTCGCCGATAACGGCGCGGATTTTGCAAGGGGACGAGCCGGCAGGCACCGCCAGGACCGTGATCTACACAGTCACGAACACCGGTATTGCCGACCTGACGCTTGAACAGGCGACCGTGACCGGCGTCCCCATCAAAGTCGCGATCGGCACGATCACCGCCCCGGTCAAGCCGAAGCTTGCGCCTGGCGAAGAGACGACGTTTGAGGTCAGCTACACACCCACGGCTGCCGGAGACTTCTCGTTCGACCTGTCTATCCGCAACAATGACCCTGACGAAAACCCGTTCAAATTCACTGTCAAGGGCACGGCGGCGGCGAATCCGGCGATCACCAGCGGCCAGAATCGGCAGCTTCATGCAGGCCCCGTTCCGAACTCATCCTTGCCAACCAGCCCGGGATCGGGCGCCGGCTCGACCGGCTGAACGGGCGCACCGGGGGCGCGACCGGGATTTCCGGCTTCGGCCTGTCGCTGACCCATCCCGCCCTGCCGTTCAGCGCCCGGCTGGGGCGCAATGAGGGCTCATTTGCCTGGAGCCTGCAAAACGCCCGCGGGCAATCGGGCAAGGCCAATCTGCAGGCCGATCCCGGCGCCATTGCCGGCGCGCTGGGTATTCCGCGTTCCGACGACACGGCAGCCAATAACATCCATGGCCCTTCATCAAGCGGCCTGCTGGCGCTGGGTCCGACAAGCCGTGACGTTTCCTACCCCGGTATTGCCGATGCCGATCCCGCCACCGATCCGATGGCGCGGCGCTTCGATGTGTGGGCCCAGGGCACCTATGCAGGTTACAGCGCCAGCGGCGGCAAGGGACGCTTTGCCATCGTCCATGCCGGCGCCGACTATCTGGTCAATCCCAACCTGCTGATCGGCCTCGGCCTGCAGGACCGACTGGACCAACCATGGACGCCGCATCAAACGACGGCCGGGTCGCTGGTTACGGCTTCATGGCCGGCCCCTATGCCACCGCCCGGCTGGCCGACGGCTTCTATGCCGATGCACGCATTGCCTGGGGCCCGCTCGTTCAACAAGATAAGCCCGTTCGGCACCTATACCAATCCGTTCCGCGCCGAACGCTGGCTCGGTTCGGCGGCGCTGATCGGCGAGACCGCCTGGAACGCGTTTACCCATCCGGCCGGAACTGCGGCTGTCATGGTTCCGCGAACGCTCAAAGGCCTATGTCGATACGCTCGGCGTCGCCATTCCGGCGGTCACGGTGGAGACCGGCACGCTTGCGTTCGGTCCGACATTTACCCGCCCCTTCGAACTGGCAAACGGCATGCTGCTGACCCCGCATCTGACGGTTGAGGGCATCTGGACATTCGCCCAGACCAACACCGCCACCCGCCTTTTCCAAACAGCCGGGCCTGGGCGAGACCGGGGTGCGCGGCCGCGTCGAGGCCCGGATTGAACCTTGCCGACGACAAGGGAACGAGCGTCACCGCCTCCGCCTTCTATGACGGCATCGGCAATGCAGACTTCAAGGCATGGGGCGCAAAACTGTCTGGTCCACAAGGCGTTTTGAGGCAAAAGGCCGGCCAATCGGAAAACCCGTTAGCGCGGGCCAATTTGCCCATACCAATGTTGAGCCTGTTTGTAAGTCCATGATCTACGCTTGCGCCACAGTGATAAACTCAAAATGAATCTCAACAGACCCTAAACCGCCCCCGGATAGTTCGGGCTCTCGCGCGTGATCGCAACGTCATGGGTGTGGCTCTCGCGATGGCCGGCGCCGGAAATGCGGACGAATTGGGCCCGCTCCTTCAACGTCGCCAGATCGGCAGCGCCCGACATAGCCCATGGCTGCCTTCAGCCCGCCGGCCAACTGATGCAGAACACCGGACACCGGACCCTTGTAAGGCACCTGACCTTCGATGCCTTCCGGTACCAATTTGAGCGTATCACGCACTTCGGCCTGGAAATAGCGGTCGGCCGATCCTCGCGCCATCGCACCGACAGATCCCATGCCGCGATAGGCCTTGAACGAGCGGCCCTGGTGCAGATAGACCTCGCCCGGGCTCTCATCGGTTCCCGCCAGCAGCGAACCAGACCATCGCAGCGCCCGCGCCGGCGGCAAGCGCCTTGGCAAGATCGCCGGAATATTTCGACACACCGCCATCGGCGACGATCGAAACGCCGGATTTGTCGGCCTGCTCGGCGGCGGCCATCACCGCCGTCAATTGCGGCATGCCGACACCGGCAACAATGCGCGTAGTGCAGATCGAACCCGGCCCGATGCCGACTTTGACCGCATCCGCTCCGGCATCGATCAGCGCCTCGGTACCCTCCGCGGTTGCCACATTGCCGGCAATGATGCGCACCGAATTCGACAGCTTCTTTCGCCCGCTTCACTGCATCCAGAACACGTTGCGAATGGCCGTGGGCCGTATCGATCACCAGCAGGTCGACGCCTGCGTCAATCAACTGTTCCGCGCGCTCGAATCCGTCGTCCCCGACGCTTGTCGCCGCTGCCACGCGGAGTCGGCCCTGGGCATCCTTGGTAGCGAACGGATTAAGCTGCGATTTCTCCATGTCCTTCACGGTGATTAGGCCGACACAGTGGCCATCTGGATCGATGACCAGGAGTTTTTCGATTCGATGCTGGTGCAGCAGCCGCTTGGCTTCTCCCTGCCTCGACATTCTCGCGAACCGTGATCAAGTTCTCCCGCGTCATGAGTTCATAGACCTTCTGATCCGGATCGGACGCAAACCGCACGTCGCGGTTGGTGATGAATTCCGACCAGCCGTCCGGTCTTTTGACCACCCGTGCCGCCCGATTCGACAACCGGGATACCGGATATGCCATGCGCGCGCATGATTGCCTGCGCGTCGGCTAGCGTTGCATCCGGTCCGATCGTGACCGGGTTGACGACCATGCCGCTTTCAAACTTCTTGACCTGTCGGACCTCTTCGGCCTGCACATTGGGATCGAGATTGCGATGGATCACGCCCAGACCACCCGCCTGTGCCATGGCGATTGCCAGCCGCGATTCGGTCACCGTGTCCATTGGCCGATGACAGGATCGGCAAATTCAGCACGATATCGCCGGCAATCTTGGTGGTGATGTCCGTTTCGCCCGGCATGACCTGGGAATGGCCCGGTTGCAGCAAAACATCGTCAAACGTCAATGCTTCGATACCGGTTGCTGATTCGATGATTCTGGCCATTGCCACTCCTTGCAAACTTCGAATACGGAATATGCTGATTGTTTCGGACAGCCGGTCGAGCGCCCGTCGAATCAGGTTTCCCTTTCAGGATTGGCACCGGCAGGTAACATGGCGGCGGCAAGATGAAAAGAGACCAGTTTCACAACATGCAGTGACGTTTGCCACTGCTTGCCGGACTGAAACTTGCAACACACGGTGTTTCAAGTATCACAACCATTCCAGTTCAGCGCAATCGAGGGTGTCCTGATGGATTCATCAATCCAGGTTCCAACCGGAGGGTCGGAACAGCCATCCCGCCGGATGACCAGGGAAGCTTTCTCGTTTACCGGCACGGCGCGGGAGTATTTCGGCATCTGGATTGTCAACATCCTGCTGACCATTGTCACGCTTGGTATCTATTCGGCCTGGGCCAAGGTTCGCCGCAAAAGGTATTTTTACGGTAACACCTGGCTTGCGGGATCAACGTTCGAATATCACGCCAATCCGGTCAGTATCCTGATAGGACGGATCATCGTTCTCGCGTTTCTGATTGCCTACAATCTGGCGGTCCAGTTTCTGCCGATCGTTGGCGGAATTCTCGGCGTGGCGTTCCTGTTCGCTATTCCCTGGTTTGTCATGCGCGGGCTGAGGTTCAACGCAAGGGTCACCAGCTACAGAAATGTCCGCTTTGACTTTACCGGCGGATATTGGGGCGCGTTTCTGGCGTTCGTGCTGGGTGGCCTTTTGACCTGGTCGACGCTGGGAATTCTGGCGCCGATCGCATCACAGTGGATGTGGAACTACACACTCGGAAATCTGCGCTACGGTGACCGGGCAATTGCCTGCGATCCAAGGCTGGAGAAACTCTACGGGCAATGGCTGCTGCCGTTCGCGACATTCATCGTCGGAACGATTGCAATGGTCATGTTGGCGGTTGCCGCCTTTTTCCTGTTCAGTTTCCTCGGGCTCGATCTTGCCGGCTATTTCGATTTTGAAAACGATCCGCCCATTCTTCTATTTGTCCTGGGAATCTATGCCGCGTTCATTCCGTTCTTTTTGGTCTTTTCGGTAGCGGGGCTTCTCTACCGCGCCGGCGTGCGAAACGTGGCGATGAACGAAACGGTAATTGACAGCCGGCATCTTCTGGCTTCGAACCTCAACCGCTGGCGCTACACCTGGATCGCCATCTCGAACTTCTTTGCGACGGTATTTACGTTGGGTTTCGCCCGGCCATGGGCAGCAGTGCGCATGGCGAATTACCAGGCCGTCTGCACCGCGGTCCATGCAACCGGTTCATTTGACGCCTATCTCGGCCAGGTGACCGATGAGGGAGCCGCAGTCGGATCGGAATTCATGGATGTCGAGGGCATCGATTTTGGCTTCTAATCTTCAGACCAATGCAATTGTCGGCCATTGGATGGCGCCGCTGTCCAGCCGCAAGACCGTGGCTCGTCTGTTCAAGGCCGACGACCTGTTCATCCAGGCCACCGATGAGGCGGGCAAGCAATTGGCCCGTGTCCTCATAAGCGAGGCAAAGGTTTCCAGCAGGGTCGGATCGATCCCGCGTCGCGTAACTTTTACCGACGGGAGCATGTTTGAAACCGGCGACAATGATGCCGTCGATGAACTGTTCAAAACGCATCGAAGATCCGGCGCGGGTTTCGTTCACTCGTTGGAACGATTCCATCCGCGGCTCATTATCGTCATCGCGCTTGTCGTGGCGTTCGGTTTCGCGCTCTATCGTTACGCACTGCCGATCATGGTGGAGGTCGCCGTACTGGCAACGCCGGAGGTCGTGCCGGAACTGATGAGCAAGGCGGCGTTTGAATCGCTCGACCAACTGATATTCGAAGAGTCGGAACTGCCACCAGACAAGCGGTCCGAGATCGTGCGGGGCTTTGCCTCCCTGGCGACGCTTAGCCCTCGTGGCGCTTCAGGCTACAAGCTTCACTTTCGCGGAGGCGGCGCGATCGGGCCTAACGCCTTTGCCCTGCCTGACGGAACCGTTGTTCTGACCGACGAGTTGATCGCACTGGCGCCGGACGATCTCGATATGGTCATGGGCGTGCTCGCCCATGAAATTGGCCACGTGCACCATGAACACAGTCTCAGACGGCTGTACCGGGCGGCCGGCGTGACCGGTCTCATCCTGTTGATCGGCGGTGACATAGGCGCAGGCGCCGAAGACCTGCTGATACAGGGTTCGGCGCTTCTGACACTCAGCTATTCGCGTTCGCACGAGTCGGAAGCCGACCGTTATTCGGTCGAGCTTATGGCGGAGGCCGGGCGCGATCCCACCGCAATCGCTAGATTCTTCGAACTCTTGATCGAGAAGTTCGGAGATCAAGGCGACATGGACTTTTTGTCGACCCATCCGGCAACCGCCGCAAGGATTGGCGCTGCGCGCCGCTATGCTGAGGAATTGACCGCCGACTGATCGCCGTCAGACTGTCCGGCGGAATGGGCAACAGCCGGACAGGCAGAAATATCCGGGTTCAAGCCAAAACCGGTTCAAAGATCGAACTGATATGTCTCCGGCACCCAGCGAAATCCGGTCCCCAGCGGTTCCACATAGCCAACAGAAGGAAACGGCATATGGTAGCCGATCGACGGGATTCGCTCTGCAGCGAGCATGCCGTAGACTTTTCGCCTAGTTTGCGCAGCCATATCCTTGATCGCGTCGAAACGCACCTCCCAATCGGGATTCTGCAACGACAAGATGTAGTGATTGGCGGTATCGGCGGTAATCGCCATCTGCCGTCCACCCGATTCCAGCCTGTAGATCATATGGCCGGGCGTATGGCCGAATGCCGCCATTGCAGAGATGCCCGAAACGACCTCGCCGCCATCGTCAATGAAGCTCATCTTGTCGGCAAGCGGTTTGACATTCGCTGCGACGAGTTTTGCCAGTCCTTCAGTGGGGCTGGACATGCGTTTCTCGTCCGTCCAGAATTCGTATTCCGCCTGGCCGGTCACATAACGGGCATTGGCAAACGCCGGCTTGCCGTCCTCCATCAGACCACCAATGTGATCGGGGTGCATATGCGTGATTACGACAACGGTCACGTCTTCGGCGCTGATACCCGCGTCGGACAATCGGGCCAACAGTTTGCCGGCGCCCGCCTCCCTGCGTCCGGCACCATTGCCGGTGTCGAACAGCACCGTATCGCTCGGTGTTTTGACGATGGTTGGTGCAAAGCTGATGACCATTTTGTCTTTGGGCAGGAAATTCTTGTCGAGCAGCGCTTCGACATCTTCTTTTGATTGATCTGTACCGAAGATGGATTGCGGATCAGGGAACGCCAGTCCCCCGTCATTGACGGACGCAACTTCGAATTCGCCAAGGCGAAAACCGTTTATGCCGGTGTCGCTCATTGCGATATCTGAACCGTGGCTGTCGGCCGCTGCCGACCTCACCATGATGCCAGGTGTGGATAGTGCGGCTGCCGCGCCGGCGAATCCCAGTTTTATCGCAGTGCGGCGGTTGGTGGAATTGGACATGGTTTCACTCCCTTCAAAGGTCTTCCCGTTCCCCCTCCAAATCTGATCTGGAGCAGGAACAAATCCTGGCAAGGTCTGAAGGGTCTCGTGCGTGATGTCAGAGCATGGTTCGATACGTCGGACAATTTATGGCTGCCGGGAACGATTTGTGTATTTTGCCGCCATGTTGAAAAAGATTCGCACTGCCAATTCATGAACCGGACAATACCGGCCATCCTCGCCGTCGCGCTGTTCATGGAGCAGATGGATTCGACCGTTATCGCCACATCGCTGCCGGCGATCGCAGCGGATATTGGCACCAATCCGATTGCACTGAAGCTGGCTCTGACCGCCTACCTGGTCTCGGTTGCCATATTCATTCCGGTCTCCGGCTGGATGGCCGACCGGTTCGGCGCCAAGAAGATTTTCTGCACGGCAATCGCCGTTTTTGTCGCCGGATCGATCACTTGCGCCACGGCGGGCTCGCTTGGCGAGTTCGTCTCGTCCCGTTTTCTGCAAGGCATGGGCGGCGCGATGATGACGCCGGTCGGCAGGCTCGTTTTAGTGCGTCTGACCGAAAAGCGTGATCTTGTCGGCGCTATGGCCTGGTTGACCATCCCCGCACTCATCGGTCCGCTCGCCGGTCCGCCGATCGGCGGGTTCATCACCACCTATTTTTCCTGGCACTGGATATTCCTGATCAACGTGCCGATCGGTGTCATCGGTATTGTGCTGGCGATAAAACTGTTGCCCCGCATCGAACAACGGCACACGGACAGGATCGACCTGACCGGATTTCTGCTTTCAGGTCTCGCCGCATCGGGGATCGTGTTCGGGCTCTCGGTGATCAGCCTGCCGGCGCTGCCACCGGTTGTAGGTATTGTGGGGCTGGCTGCTGGCGTCTTGTGTGCTGCCTTGTATGTACGCCATGCTCGCAGACATGCTGCGCCGCTGCTCGATTTCGGCCTGTTTTCCAACCGGTCGTTTCGTGCCGCTGTGGCCGGCGCATCTTTGTTTCGTGTCGGCGCAGGTGCCGTTCCGTTCCTCCTGCCGCTGATGTTTCAACTTGTATTCGGCTTGACGCCGTTCGAGGCCGGAATGCTTACCTTCGCATCGGCTCTGGGGGCCATCGGGCTGAAGTTCATCGCCAACCGGCTGCTTCGCCTTGCCGGTTTTCGCACCATTTTGATTTTCAGTTCCATCGCCGGTTCGATCATGATTGCGATCAACGGCTGGTTCACCGCACAAACACCAGTCGCGCTGATCATCGGCGTTTTGTTTGTCGCAGGCTTCCTGCGTTCGTTGTTTTTCACCTCGGCCAACGCATTGGTGTTCGCTGACACCCCGCAACACGATGCCGCGCAGGCCACGGCCATCAGCGCCGTCATGCAGCAAGTATCGATCGCCGTCGGTGTGGCGGTGGCTGGCGCAGTGTTGGAAGCTGTGACCTACTTCAGCGGGCAACCGCTCGGCCTTGACGCATTCAAAACCGCCTTTGTGGTTGTAGCGCTTCTGACCATGTTTTCTGCGATTGCGTTCTGGCCGCTTGACAGAAATGCCGGTGAGACGGTTTCAGGCCATCAGTTGCGGCCCGCAGGTCCGGGTGGACGCACGCCGGTCAATCGTCCGCCGGTTTCCTAAAATCCTTTGCCAACAGATAGAGTTCGACCGATTCACCACGACTTGCCGGCGGCTTGACATGGTGGATCGAGCGGAAGTTCCTTTTCAGCATTACCAGCAAATCGCTGTCAGCCCCGCCCTGAAAGGTCTTGGTCAGGAAATGCCCGCCCGGTTTCAGCACAGAGACAGCAAAATCAGCCGCGACTTCACAAAGATGCATTGTTCTCAAATGATCGGTGCGCCGATGGCCGGTGGTTGGCGCCGCCATGTCCGACAACACGATATCCGGCTTGCCTCCCAAGGCGTCGATCAGCGCCTGCGGTGCATCCTCGTCTAGGAAATCCTTTTTGAGGAATATCGCTCCGGGAACGGGATCCATCTCCAGATAGTCAATGGCGACTACGGTGGCATTTTCACTGTCGGACGCTGTCCGGGCAACACTGATCTGGCTCCAGCCGCCGGGCGCCGATCCGAGATCGACAACTCTCGCGCCGGGGAAAAGCAACCTGTGTTTCTCGTCGATTTCGAGCAACTTGAAGGCAGCGCGGGAGCGATAGCCCTCGGCCTTGGCGCGGTGCACATAGGGATCGTTCATATGGCGCTCGAGCCAGCGCCGTGACGACACTTTCAAACCGCTCTTTTTCTTGACACGCGTCTTCAGTGCGCGTGCGCCCGAGCCTGATTTCGGTTGTCTTTTCAACGTTCGCGCCTTCCCGGATAGCGGCCCGCTTGCCGATTGCGGCGCCAGACACCATCGGCGGCCATCAACTCGGTCAGTATTCCCTCACGCAGACCACGGTCGGCGACCCGCATGCGCTCTGCCGGCCAGGCCCTGCGGATGGCTTCCAGGATCGCACATCCCGCCAACACCAGATCCGCCCGGTCGGATCCGATGCAGGCATTTGCCATACGCTGTTCGAAACTCCAGCCGGTCAGTTGCCCGATGATGGCGTCGGTCTCGTCCCGCGTCATCCACAGACCATCGACGCGGCGCCGGTCATAACGCTCCAGTCCCAGATGGATGCCGGCGAGCGTCGTCACGGTTCCAGACGTGCCGAGCAGATGAAACCGTGGTCCCTGTGCGATGCGGTCGAGGCGATCGCGATGCTTGAAATCCGCCAACATGTCGCTGACCGCGTTGATCATTGCTTCGAACGTTTCGGGCGTGACTTCCCTGCCGCCAAAACGCTCAGCAAGCGACACGACACCCACCGGCAGCGATGTCCATGCAACGATATGGCGAGCAAGCCTGGGCGTACGGCGGCGCGAAATATCGATCAGTGCGATCTCCGATGAACCGCCACCGATATCGAACAGGACAACGCCCTCGGTGCCGCGTTCGACCAGCGATGAACAGCCCGATACCGCAAGTCTGGCTTCCGTCTCGCGGTCGACGATCTCCAGTTTCAATCCTGTCTCTTCGCGAACACGGGCAAGGAAGGCTTCCCCGTTCTCCGCCGCGCGGCAGGCCTCCGTGGCGATCAGCCGGCTGCGGCCGCCAGGCTTGGATGCCAGCTTTGCCGCACAGATTTTCAGCGCCTCAATCGACCGGTCCATCGCCGGTTGGCTGAGCCGGCCATTGCTGGTCAAACCTTCGCCTAGCCTGACGATGCGCGAAAATGCATCAATCACCCTGAACTGGCCGGGCCGCGTCGGCAGCGCCACCAGCAAGCGGCAATTATTGGTGCCGAGATCCAGCGCGGCATAGGTGCGCGGCGTTCTTGTGTGGGTTCGCTTCTGCGCCGCCGCCGGGTTCGATGATCCTGCCGTGGGTGCGGCATTGCCGTTTGCTTCGGTGACGGGTTTGGACGTCGGGAACTGTCCCTCGCGCGCAAATACCTTGCGGCCGCGCCGGCGCTTGCGTCGCTTCTTGTGCTTCTTCTTGCCGGGAATGCCCTCCTGACCGGACCCGCCATCGTTCCGATCGGCTGCGGCGGCACCTTCGTGTCCGCCGCGCGGCGAATTCGGCAAATTGGCGGCCGAACCCACTGCTGGCACCCCCGGTGGCGGAGTATGCCCGCCGGCATCGGGGTCTTTCAAGGCCGTTTCCTCTGCGCCGCGCTGCCCGGTGGTTTGGGCGCTGCTGGCGCTTATCCTCATACTTCCGTTGTAACCAGTGTATCAGCGGTTAAGAGATTTCCCAAGAGCGCTTTTTTGTGTCGCTTGATGATATGGGTTCCGGTGCCGTTTGCATTTTCGTCCGACTTGACTATTTTCGGTGTGGTCGGTTAAGAACCGCCGCACAGGCCCGGCAGCAAGAGCGCAGGGCGCGCGTTGGGGAATAGGTTAACGGTAGACCCACGGACTCTGACTCCGTTAGTCCTGGTTCGAATCCAGGTTCCCCAGCCAACCTTTTCAATGACTTAGGCGTTGTGCGAATTCGATATCGCGTTATCGGTAGCGCCCAAGGTTATAGATCCAGACATATGACAAGCAGGTGCCTGCAAGGGGCACAACTAATCCCGGGAATGCGGGGCGCAAAGACGGAGCGGCACAGCTTGTCAGTCGAGGCCGGAAACGCGCATCTTCAAAAATCTCGGCTCCAGGTAGGTCTCCAGTCCCTCGCGACCGAGTTCGCGACCGATGCCGCTCATCTTCCAACCGCCGAATGGGGCCTGCAATTCACTGACATCGTTGACGTTGAGACCGATACCGCCGAATTCCAACTTGTCGGCGATCGCCCACATGCGCTCCAGGTCGGAGCCGTAGAGATAGGCGGCCAGGCCGTATTCCAGGCTGTTGGCCATCGAGATCATTTGTTCGACACCGTCGAACGGCGCGACCGCCGCAAGCGGTCCGTAGGTTTCGCTCGTCATTGGCAGACTGTCGGGCGAGGCGTTGTCAATAACGGTCGGCCGATAAAAGTGACCTCGATCAAATTCATCACCCTTCGGCCGCGTCCCCCCCGCGATCAACCGGCCACCCTTGGCGAGTGCATCCTGCTTGTGCGCCTCAACCCGTGCAATGACACTGTCGTTGAGAACGGGGCCGTATTCGACACCGGGTTCAAGGCCGTTGCCGAGTGTCGTTTCTTCCGCCAACGCCGCCAACCGCTCTGAAAACTCCCGGTGGATCGATCGGTCGACCAGAATTCGGTTCACCGTTATGCAGATCTGACCCATGTTGGAAAAGGCTCTCCGGTGCGCTGCTCTGGCGGCTTCTTCGAGATCGGCATCGGCCATGACGATCAGTGGAGCGTTGCCGCCAAGTTCCAGGCAGATCTTCTTCAGGTTGCCCGATGCGTTGCGCATGATGTCCTGTCCGGCCGGTATGGATGCGGTTGCCGAGATCACGCGTACTCTCGAATGCGAGGCGAGCGCCGCACCAGCAATCGGACCATGGCCCGGCAGGTCGGCAAGCGCGCCATCCGGCAATCCCGCTTCGTGAAGACAGTCGACAAGCAATGCAATGGCGAGCGGCGTTTCGGGCGGTGACTTGACGATCAGCGGGCAACCGGCGGCGAGCGCCGGGCCGACTTTCCAGCAATACAGATCGACAGGGTAGTTCCAAGGTACGATGGCCGCGGCGACCCCGACGGGGTGGTAAGAAACGACATTCTTGATGTGAGCGCTTGCGGACGGGCGCAATGTGCCACCAATCCTGGTGGCCTCACCGGCGTAGTAGCGCAACACTTTTGCGCCAAACAGGATCTCCTTGCGGTTGTCGGCCACGGGCTTGCCCTGTTCGCGTGTCAGCAGCAACGCCATCTCCTCAACCCGTGCCTCGACGGCATCTGCCGCGCGGTTGAGTAATGCTGCGCGCTCGTCGCCGGACAGTCTGGCGAGTGCGGGGACCGCCTTTTCGGCGGCCGAAACCGCAAGGTCCACCGTCGCGCCATCGGCCAGCAGTGTTGAACCCACCGTTTCGCCCGTCGCCGGATCACGAATGTCAAAGCGTTCTAGACCTTTCGG
This sequence comes from Rhizobiaceae bacterium, assembly GCA_963669285.2. GTDB lineage: Bacteria > Pseudomonadota > Alphaproteobacteria > Rhizobiales > Rhizobiaceae > JAWKWH01. The sequence goes on from CAXXSI010000030.1 coordinate 228,155, forward strand.
TTTTTGCCAGCGCCCGTCGATGAATATCCCGCGATCCATGTGCTTTTTCGCTCCTCAGCGCATTTTCAAACGGCGCCAGAGTTCGGCGTAGTTGCGGTCGTTCTGCCGGTTCGCCTCCTCTTTTTCGGCGGTGTTAGGGCTGACCATCACAAAAGGCTCGTGGCCGCGTTCGATTAGGATTTCCGCGGTTGCAGCGTTGATCGCCTGACCGACGGCGATGGCGATCGACGTGGAAGTTGCGCCGACCCGGTATTTGAGCCCCTCGATTTGGATGCCCGCGTCACCTTTGGGCACACCTGTATTGACGACCACGTCGGCAAGTTCGAACAGTCGCTTGCCGCAGGAGTGGCGCGAGGGAGTTGACGAAGAATGCGGAACCGAGGTGACGCCAATCAGCTTCATCCCGCGGGCCTTTGCGCCCACAGCGATGTCGAGGGTGACGGCATTGAGGCCCGAATGCGAGAAAATGAGCATCGCATCACCCGGATCGAGTTGATGCGCCGACAGGATGGCGTCACCATAGCCCTCCTGTCCGTGGATGAACCGGTACTGGCGCGCACCGCCATCGCCCAGCACGCGGTGAAACGAAATCATGGTGCTCTCGACAATCGGCCTGAAACCGGTCACGGTTCCCGTTCGCGGGAACATTTCCATGGCCGCAAACGAACCGTGGCCGGTGCCGAATGTGAAGACGAGTTTATCGCTGGCAATTGCAGTCGCACAGATTTCGGCAGCCGCGCGAATGGCTTCGGATTGGGTCTCCGACACCGCTTTCAGGCGCTCGATAACAGTGTCGAAATAGGCAGTGCTGATGTTGCTCATCGTATCTCCCTGGGTTGACGCGCGGCGATGACTGCGCATCTCAATTCAGCGACGCAAGACCGGCAAGCGCGATCTCAAACAGCCGCGCCTCACCTTTGGCCAGTTCATCCGACGGTAGTTTTGCCTGGCTGAGCGCATCGACGGTTCCAAGGCACAGCGTCGCACATGCGACGTCCAGCGCAGCCGCAGCGGCCAACAGCGCCGATGTCTCCATATCAACCGCCAGCACGTTCCGCTCAGCCAACATTTTTCGGTTCGCCTCGGCGCGCCTGCGGCCCTGTTCATCGATGCCGAACATGTCGCGATAGAACGCATCAAACGTCGCATAGCGCCCGATACGTGCCTGACATCCGGTTTGGGTCGCGGCATTCTGAATTGCAGACACCAGGTTGGCATCCGCCCCAAAAGGACCTCCACTCCCGTCATAGGACGGCGATGTGCCTTCGAAACCAATCGCAGATTCGCTGATCAGGTAGTCTCCGCCTGCTGCGGGCGGGAAATACATCGCCGTACCGATCCGCAGAAACCTGGCAATCCCCAGATCTGCTAGCTCGTGAAGCACAATCGTGGCAATGGGCGCACCCATTCCGAATGCCGCCAGCGTTATCAGCTGGCCTGCGTAAGTTCCGGTCGCCGATTTCAGCCCTCGCGATACGGGATGGAACACCGGTTTTTCCAACAAATGTGCAATCCGGTCGACCCGATCGGGATCGCCGATCAGGATAGCCCGGTCGCCGACATCGTCTTCTCCAAGACCGAGGTACCAGGCTTTCTTCATTGTTCCTCCTTCGCCGAGCGTTGCTCCAGCATCGTCTGCACGCTCGCAATTCCTGCTTTTGCCGCCTCGAGCGGATTGGTGGCGCCACTCATTTCCGCGGCGATGTATCCGCCGGCGAAGGTGTCGCCGGCGCCCGTCGTGTCGCTGACGGCAATCGGGCTGACATCGAGCGTTTTTGAGTTTCCACCTTGAACCACCCGGACTCCCTCAGAACCGCGAGTTTCGACGATTATTGCCGAATTTGCAGTCACCCCGATCAATTCGCGCTCCGAGCGGCTGCAAAAGATTACGTCGGCAGAAGCGGAAAGCGTCTGTCGAACTGCCGGTGTGAAACAATGCGCATCGTTCTTGCAAATCCAGTAAAGCCGGGCATTTTGCGATCGCGTGGCCAGTATCGTCTCCATCAGTTGGGGAGGACCGACGGTGATGCACAAATGGCTCGCCGAGCGAATGATGTTTGCCTGTTGCGGCGTCAGTTCCTCCTCGCCGGAAAAGGCCGGATCGAACAGGCACGCACATGAACCATCGGCCTGGTATGCGAGGATCGCCATCGGTGATTTGCGTTCAAGCTGCGCCACGCCGTCTGTTCCCACACGCTGAACCGCCAGGCTTTCCAGATAGATCCGTGCGTGATCATCATTGCCGACCCAACTGATTGGAGATGCCGCTTGCCCCTGCCTGGAAACGGCGATCGCCACATAGGCCGAGCACCCTCCAATTCTCGGCCAACGGCCTTCATCGCGTGACCTGATGAGCGTCGTGTGGTCGCCCTCGATCTGACCCGACAGACTGACGGCGTAGTCGACGCTTGCATATCCGGTTACCGCAAGAGACGTCATCAAAGCAGCGCTCCCGCTTCTTCTGTCGTCATCAGTTTGCCGAGATAACGCTCGATATCCTCCAGCGAGGCGGCTGCCAGATGCTCACGATTGGAATTGGTCGCGTCCTTGACCACAACGACTTCGAATCCGTTGGCGAAGGCATCCTGCGCGGTTGCGCGAACGCAAACATTCGTTTTGACGCCACAGATGATTAGGCGCTCAACGTTCTGTTCACGCAGGAACAAGGCAAGTTCAGTCGAAAAGAAAGCGCTGAACCGGCGCTTGACGATCTCGATCTCGCTGGATCTGCCGCCCGGTCCGAAACCGGTAAAGTATTCTGCGTGGAAGCCGCCGCTGACGCAGTGGCGCGGCAGCCGCTTGTCCTCGAAATCATCGAAGCCATCGCGGTGCCGGTCGGCGACGTGCACGACAATTGCCCCGTTTTCGCGTGCCCGATCGATCAGTTTCAGGCAATTGTCGACCACTTCGCCCGCATTCGGATAGTGGTTTTCTCCATCCGGATGCAGGAAGGAGTTTTGCATGTCGATGACGATCAGTGCGGTTTTCACGATGCCGCCTCCTTTGCCTTGATGCGCCGCCAGCCGGCGAAACACAGCGCAATCAAGACCATCAGATAAGGGATTGTGCCGATGAGTTTCGGTGGCAATCCTGCGGTCTGCATCCTGATCTGCGTTGCATCCAAAAAGCCGAAAAACAGGCACACCAACGCGGTTGCCAGTGGCCGGTCGCGTCCGAAATAAAACGCTGCCAGAGCGATAAAGCCGCGCCCGGCCGTCAGGCCTTCGTTGAACAACCCGATCGAGGCAAGCGCCAGATGGGCGCCTCCAAGACCGGAAAAGAATCCGGCGATCGCCGTCGATCCGTCTTGAACCGATTTGTGCGCTATCCCCATGGCGCGGGCAACCTGGGGAGCGTTTCCGGTGGCACGCAATCTTAGCCCGGCCCTCGTGTTGGCCAGGACAAACGGCAGAGCGAATACCGATGCCCACGCAAAAACCGTCAGCGGCTCGAGCTCTGCCAGGGCAAGGCCGACGATCGGGATTTCGGCGGTCCATTCGGGCAGGAAACGTGGCAGAAGCACCACATCGGCAAGGCGAAGCGTTCCGCTGGAATCGTAAAACCAGTTCAGGATGAACCCGAGAATGCCGGCGACGAAGACGTTGAGGCCAAGACCGGCGACAATCATGTTGGCGCCGGCCCGGGTGATCACCAGAGAAAACAGGTAACCGACGACCGCGCCGCCGATTGCGGCGCTTGCGACCGCCACAAGCCAACTGCCGGTCGTTGCAGAAATCACAACCGCAATGAATGCGCCGGCGAGCATTTTCGCATCGAGCGCGATGTTGACGATTCCGCCCTGCCGGTTGACCAGACCACCCATCGCCGCCAGCAATATGGGGGTGGTCAGGGTAACCGATGCAGCGATGATTTGCTCGATAATCATGCACGCCTCCGTCGCAGGATGCCGAGCCTGCCAAGTTCGACGACGGCAAAGATCATCACCGTTCCCTCGATGATATTGACGATGTCGAGCGGGATATCGGAGAACAGCTGGACCGTTGTTCCGGCCGAGGCGAGCGCGCCAAACAATATCGCGCCAAGCAGAATGCCGACCTCGTTGTTTCGCCCCAGCAAGGCTACCGCCATGCCGGTAAATCCGTATCCGGGCGAAAAACCGTCGGCAAAGCGGTGCAGTTGGCCGAGTGCGTGCGAGGCACCGCCCAAGCCCGACACGACACCGGATATGACCATAACCAGGATGATGGTCGACGGAATTGAGATGCCGACTGCCTTCGAAAACCGTTGATTAAAACCGACCAACGCACCCTCGAAACCCGATGGCGTGCGCCTTGCCCAGATTCCGTAGGCGACCACAACCGCGAGCCCGACGAGAAAACCGGCATGCAATGTCGAGGGCGGCAGCAGGCGCGGCAGTTGTGCGGCTTCGTGCACGAGCGGTGTGACATTGTTGCCGGAGATCTCCGACAATAGCGGACCATTGACCAAATAGCCGGTAATGCCGAAGGCGACAAAATTCAGCATCAGGGTTGAGACAACCTCATCCACCTCGTAGTGGGCGAGGAGGTAGCCGGGTACAAACAACCAGGCCGCCGATACCGCAGCTGCAAACACAAACGCCAGCGGGATCAAGGTCATTCCGAAGCTCGCGGGCAGGGTGAAGCCGATGAATGCGCCGCACAGGCCACCGATCACAAATGCACCCTCGACACCCACATTGAAAGCACCGGAACGGAAACAGATGGCGGTGGCGACGCCGGTAAACAACAGCGGCGTCGCGGCCGACAGCGTTGCGGCAATCCGCCTTTGCGAGCCGAATGATTCAGCCACCATCAGCGAAAACACATCAACCGGATTCTCGCCGATGACCAACAGTATTGCGGACGCAACTACAAGTGCGACGATGAACGGAAAAGCAAGTCCGACGCCGCGTTCGACAAAGGCCAGCGCGATCGGTTCACGGTTTTGCTTTGCCTCAAGCACGACCGCCATCCCGCATCAACATCATCGTGCCGATGTCCGTAATGTTGGTTTCGCCGGCGCTTCGCTCGCCGACTATCCTTCCTCCCGCCATGACATAAATCCGATCGGACAAATCAATGAGTTCATCCAGTTCCTCCGATACCAGCAGCACCGCCCCGCCCGCGTCGCGGAACTTGCGCAATATGTCGTGTATCGCTGCAATCCCCACCAGATCGACACCACGGGTCGGTTGGGACACAATCAGCAGGTCCGGATTGATGGCAATTTCACGCGCGAACACCAATTTCTGCTGGTTGCCGCCCGACAGGCTGGAAACAGGATTACCAAGCGCGCCGTGGCGAACATCGAGTGATTGAAGGCGGTTTGCCGCTGTTTGCCGCATGGCGTTCCGGTCAAGAAACAATCCCCGGCATATCGGCGGCATGCGCTGGCTGCCGGCAACGACGTTGGCTTCGATCGACGCGTCGAGCGCCAGGCCCTCGTGCCGCCTGTCTGCGCTGACATAACCCATGCCGAGCCCGCGCCGGTGGCCGTTGTCGGCTTGGGACACATCCTCTCCCGATAGCAGGACCGAACCATCGCCGGGCGAGCGCAGGCCGACTAGGCATTCGATCAGCTCGTGCTGCCCGTTTCCCGAAACGCCGGCAATGCCGACGATTTCGCCACGCGATACCATGATATCGATGTGATGGAGCGGATGGGATTTTTCGATCGCGGCAATCGACAGACCGCGCACCTCCAATACGGTCCCTTCAGGTTTATCGCTCTTTGTTGCACGGCCGTTGCCGCGCTTCGGCAAGGACTGTTCCTGCCCGATCATGTGTTTGGCAATTTCTTCGGCACTCGTCTCTTCGACAATACTGGAAAAACAAACCTCTCCCCGGCGCATGACGGTGACACGATCGGCCAGTGCCATGACCTCCTTCAGTTTGTGGCTGATGAAAAGGATTGTCGTACCCTGATCCCGCAGCGACCTGAGCAGCGAAAACAGGTCATCAACCTGTTTTGGCGCCAGCACCGCAGTCGGCTCATCAAGGATTAATATGCGGGCGCCACGCCGGAGCAACCGGATAATCTCGACGAACTGCCGCACATGAACCGGAGTGTTGCCGGCCCGCCGGCTCCAGTCGATCTCGATTGTCGCTCTTTGCGCGAGCGCTTCACCGGATTGCCGGGCGTCGGACCAATCGATCCGCGAAACCGGCCCGGCGGCAAACCGCAGCGGTTCCTCGCCGAGCACCAGATTTTCCAGCAGCGTCAGGTCGGGCGCAAGCATGAACTCCTGGTGAACCATGCCGATCCCGTATGCAAATGCCTGCTGCGGCCCGCTCAGGCCGACCGGTCGATCATCAACGATGATCCGGCCATCGTCGGGCGTCTCGATCCCCTGCAGCATGCGCATCAGGGTCGATTTCCCGGCACCGTTTTCTCCGACAATCGCGTGAATCTCTCCAGGTGCCACCGACAACGAAACATCCCGGTTGGCCTGGACATTACCGTAGCGTTTGCTCAACCCGTCGGCGCCGATCCGTACCTCGACATCCGATTCTCGCGCGCTGTCTAGTATCGCATCTGCGACCTTCATGGATTTGCAATCGGACATCGCCCGGCGGAAACCACCGCCGGGCGAAATCAGAATTACTTGAAGAAATCCGGATAGCCTTCGGTCGATACGTCCCAGACATCGATCTTTCCGGCGATGATATCCGCTTTCAGGGCGTCGACCTTCTCCAGATAGGCTGCCGGTACCATGTCCTTGGTATGCTTCATGTCGGACAGCGCAACGCCATTTTGTGCAAGGCCGAAATCCATCACCTCTCCGCCCGGGAATTTGCCGGCGGCGTAGTTGACGATGATGTCCTCGACTGCGACATCAACCCGCTTGATCATGCTGGTCAACACGTTGCCGGGAGCCATGCCGTCCTGGTCGGTATCGACGCCGATTGCATAGTGTCCTTCGGCCTTGGCAGCCTCGATGATGCCGATCCCGGTGCCGCCAGCTACCTGATAGACAATGTCCGCACCCTCGTCGAACATGGCCTTTGCCATCTGTTGACCCTTGGCCGGATCGCCAAACGACTCAGAATAGGCGACCTTGACGTCGATATCCGGATTGATCGCATTGGCGCCCTGTATGTAGCCAACGATAAACTTGTCTATGCCCGGCGCCTTGACGCCTCCGATGACACCGATAACCGGTTGCTCGTTGATACCCTTGATCGATGTATCCGTTGTCACCTGGGCGGCCAGCGCTCCGGCCAGATAGGATCCCTCATGTTCACCAAACACGACCGAAGCGACATTGTCGCCCTTGCGGGTCTGGTTCATGATTACCCAGTTGGCGTCGGGATAATCGACGGCCAGCTTTTCCATCGGTTCGCCGTGAATCCATTCGAGACTGATGACCAGCCCGAACCCGCCGTCAGCTGCCCTTCGCATGATTTCCTCGCCCTGGGCGGCAACATCCTTTGATTCGATTGGCCGACCTTCGATTCCCGTTTTCTCGATACCGGCCTTGAAACCTGCGTTGGCGGTGTCGTTCCACGAACCGTCACCGAGGCCACCCTGCGCGATGATCAAGGCTGCCGGGGCGACATCCGCGGCCGTCGCCGGACCTGACATAGCCGCCAAGGCAACGCCTGCTGCCAGTGCTGCATATCTGAACATGTTGCTTACTCCCTGTTATTGTTTTTCGGATGAACCATTCGTCCGCCGAGGCTGAGAACGTTTGTTTCTGCCTGCTCGGACGCCATATTCGGCGCGGCAACGAGGCGCATGTCGTAGGTGTAGTATTCACCGTGGTAGACCGCCTCTACCGCCTCGACCAAGCGGCCTGATGCGTTGAAGCTGCGCCGAAACACCACCATTACCGGCGCCGGTTGAACGATGTTCAAAAGAGCGCATTCTTCTTCACCGGCAAGCCGGGTAGTAACCCGTTCCCGTGCGTCGCGAACCGTATGCCCGGCTTTGTCCAGAGCCTCGTATAATGAGAAATCCGCTCTTTGCAGCTCGTCCGGATAGGTGCCGTTCAACGCCTCGACATCGCGGGCAATATGGATCGGAATCACGGATCGATGCACCGCGCAAGGAAGACCATCTACCGACCGCAAACGGCACAGATAGAGCGCCGGACCAGTGCACTGATACTCGGCAACCTGCTCGTTGGTTGCCTGATCGATGGACAGAAGCGACTGGGTCGAGCGCAATCCTTCGCCCGCCGCCGATTCTGAAAAGCTGAGCAGTTTTCCCGCGCGCCGGTGCAGTGATGGCCGGGCGACAAACCTTCCCGCACCCTGCCTGCGGTGGACGACACCATCGAAAACCAGTTGTTCTATGGCCCGCACGACAGTCCCGCGGCTGACGCCATGCCTGGTGCACAATTCCGATTCGCTCGGAAGCCTGTCGCCCGGTTTGTACTCGCCGCGGCTGATGCTTTGGCGGAGTTCCTCGGCCAGAATCTGGTAGCGCGGATTGGCAGCCAGCTTGTGCATATTTTCAGATTAACCTGATCAGTTGACTAGTCAAGTGTGCCATGACGAGATTGCCCGCCCGCGCGCGAAAACCGGCTGCTACCTGTGGCCCGCGTCTAAATGGAATTTACGTAAGCAGGCCAATCCCGGTCGGGTCGAAATCAAAGACGAATGTCGCGACCGCAGGGGTTCGATCACCTCGCGTTCTCTCTCGCTTATTCCATCCTTTTCGAGCACAATGTCGGACAACCCCCGGTCAACCGGTCGTCTCTGAATATTGCTAACGTGAGTTGCCAAAACCAACGCACAAGCTCATCCGCGAGGATCACTTTCGGCGAAACTTGGCGACAAGTCCGTCCCACTCATCGACATAGCGTTGCAACAAATGGGCATCTTCGAGTTTGACAAACGGCTTGCGTCTTCCGGTGACAAAATACCCGCCGTCCCGCAGACGGATCATCTTGCCATTTTCATCCATCACGTGATGTACCGCCTTGTTCCGCACATAAGGGGCAAGACGGTCGCACTGGATATCGGGGCGAAGTGCACAGAGCTCGGCATAAGACTCGGTTGGAAAATAGTTCGTGATACGCAGCGTTTCCAGCGCGCTCATCTCAGCTACGGCGGCGAGCGACTGGTCGTCAAATCTAATGGCGACCAGTTCCATATCGACGACGTTTTTGAGGTCTGCAAGAGGCGCTACGCTCTTGGCTTTCATCGTACGCGAGAAGCCGCCGTCCAGTATCAGCGATTGAAGACCAGTTAACTGGCCAAGCGGCTGGAGATCCAGTGTGTTTTTGAGCGCCCTGAGTTCAAGTCGTCGCAGTCCCGTTAACGGAACCAGAAAATCGAGCGTCGTTATGCGCGCATTGGAATCTATGACCAGTTTATCAAGCCGCTTCATATTCGACAGGGCTTCGAAATTGTCCGTTTTGACCATGTCCAAAGTCAAACAAACCGGATCAAGCAGAGGCGCTAGCTTCTCAAATTGCTTTTGGGTTGCCGAAGAGAGATAAACATCGTCGATCGCCGGCCATTCGGCCATTTTCTCTGGGTTCTTCACGTTGCCGGGAATACTTATTTGATCAGGGCCGCGATCCAATTTTGCGAGGTCATCGATCATTACCAATCCCGATTTCAACACGCCAGTTGATGGCCAATTCGGTTTCCAGCTTAGGCCCGATCAAGTGACGGCAGCGTCGTATTCCGTTCCGCCGACGAGAAGAGATATTTCCGCAATGCCAGTCATGGGTCAATTTCGTTAAGGTGCAGTCAATGACCGCTGCCTTCTTCCAAATCAGTGCAAGTGAGAGCGGCGGATGTCGAAGGAATTGAGCCTTCGAACATGGATTCTGTGGAATTGAGGGCGCTCATCCGCTTGCAATCGGCTGCACCGCTTACATGGATTTCGGTATTTGGCAAAATCCCTGCGGCGGCACGTCAAGCGCACTGTTGAATTTGCTCGACATGTTCTGAAACGCAATCAGCCCGGTCAGTTCGGTCAGTGCATCGTCGTCGAAAAGCTGTTTGAGTTGCTGAAACAGGGCGTCATCCACCTGCCCGTCGGTGAATGTTATCGCTTCGGTGTATTCGAGCGCGGCACGCTCACGATCATCGAAGAGGTTGGAGTCTCTCCAGCGGTGCAGTGCCCCGACCTTCTCCATGGCGACGCCGCGTTTCAACAGGGTCGATGAATTGACGTCGACGCAAAATGCGCAATGGTTGATCTGGGACACCCGAACCGTCACCAGCGAGCGAAGCCGTGGTTCAAGTGGCGATGTTCTCCTGTTGAGCGCCCCGTAGAGTAGTGCAAGGGTTGAGAAAACCCAGGGCGTGCGCGCCCAAATCATGCCGGGTATGAGGACCATGCCGTAGGTTCGCCTCTGCTTCCAGAAGAACATCCGGATGAACCACGGATAATGCGATATCGGCTTTGGCTTGATGCGCGACGACGACGTGTCGTCCTGCCAATTCCCCGCCTCGCAAGTTCGATCAGACGGGAGTGTCATGCTGCTATCTTTTCGTGTTTGAGCGCTCTTTTCACGCGAGCGATCTGTTTGGGCACGTCGATCGTTGTGAACGAGGTGACAACCAGCTCACGGTCTTCGTAGACGTCTTTGCCGGGATGGTTTTCGGCCCATTCTTCGATCACCCGGTCGCGTTCGTAAAGCAGCGCTTCGATATGCGGACGGAACAGGCGAAACATAGCCGTAATCCAGACATTCACAGCGTGGCACGGATATGTGTGATCGATGCGGAACCGGTCAAGGATGCCAACGACCTGATCGGCCGGGTAAAATGTCTCATTGGTCACCCAGCGGTTGGTGGTGAACAAGGCGATTGGAAATCCCGGCGAATTCATCGAGATGGCCACCAGGGCGGTGATTGCATCCTTGCCGCTCGGCCGTTCCGCTTCTCCCTGATACGGGGCCGGAGAGCAATTCGTCGGAATTGCATCGGCGCGCAGAAATGTATGGAAGTGGCCGTGCTCGCCAAGCTCCGGGCGGTGCGAATGGTAGTAGTACTGGCTGCTGGTTTCGGCGTCGTAGACATCGCCGCTTGGATAGTGATTAAGTTCGTAGAACGTGCCCTGATGCGCCAGGCATTGGCCGACCAGGTTGGCATTGGTCTTTTGCAACAGCCGGTAGCTTTCCAGGATTTGCGATCCGGCAGCGTCCATTTCTTCAAGACGTGCGCGGGGAAGGTCGCGCAGGTCGTTTTTGATTTTCATGAACATCTTCCTCACAGCTTGCATCGTCAAATCATCTTGCCGGCGGGCCGGGGGTGCGTGGCTTTGTTGCGTGACATTCCGGTCCCAACGGCGGTTCGTGACGCGAGGATATGAGCGGTTTCACCGGGTGAATTGATCTAGATCAAATTGAGCCTTGCTGTCACCGCATCGTGATTTGTCGTGATGGTTCGCATCAACTTCAAGAGATGCCGAATGGCTTTGAGGTGCAAGAAGCTGGCGGATCGGTGAGCCGTTGAAGAAGGCGCGGGCGGGTTGGCGGCTTGAGCCCATGCAGGACACAAACAGATACCGCAAATTCGAACAAATCGGGCTGATGCCACCTCCATCAAACCTCCACACACCAATCATCATAGCTCCCAGACAGTTTGATATCAGTATTGCAGGGGACGAACCGCTTCACGGCTCAACAGGCTTGAAAGGCTATTGGCGGATATCGGAAACCAAAGGATATCAAGATGAAACCCACAAGAGTTCTGGCATTGCTGGCCGTATTCTTCATTGCTGCCGGTTCATCGGCGGCCATAGCCGCAACACGTGCCTATCCGACGCATGACCTGAATTTGCGCGCCGGACCGAGCACCCGGTTCCCCCCGGTCACTGTGCTGAGAAAATGCGCCGCGGTGACGATCCACGGCTGCATCAGAAAATACACATGGTGCGACGTCAGTTGGGGCCGGTACCGGGGTTGGGCATCAGCCGCCTATTTGACCACTGTTCGGAGAAACAGAACCGTCTACGTCCCGCAGTATGCCAGGGTGCTGGATCTCCCGATCATAGTGTTCGAGATCGCAGCGTATTGGGACCGTTATTATTACGACTACGATTTCTATCGCGATCTTGACGACTGGGATGACTATGCCTGGATTGACGACGGCCCGCCCCCCGGCTGGGTGGAAGAGTGGGATGATCTGGACGGCGGAGCAATTCTGGACGGCGACACGATCATTGACGGCGGAGTAATTCTTGACGAAGGCGCAATCATTGACGATGGGGCGATTCTTGAAGGAGGAGCAATCACCGATGGCGAAGCGATCTTTGATGATGAAGGAGTTGTCGATGGCGAAGCGATCATTGTCGAATAGTGGCAGCGCCGTATCCTTCGGTGAAGATGCTGCTTCGCGTAACTAGTTACTTTTTCGCGACCTCGGGTTGGGTTGGTATTGGCGGATTTTCTCAAATTCCGAGAATTCGACAGGCCTGGGTCGCGATTTGGTGCCATCCCGGATGGGGGTGAGGGCTATTTGGACGGCTGCACTTCAGCGCGACCATTGTGATGTGTTGCTTGTGTTGTGGTGTAACCAAATAAAGACAAATGGTCCTTATTTCGGGATGGTACCACCAATTCTCGATCCATGGATAAAGAACATGCAACGCCGCATATCTTGTTTTCCAGGAGATGTCAGTTGCACAACGCATTAATACTGATTGCGGAAGATGAGCCTGAAATCGCGCAGATAATGGAGGCCTATCTGAGCAGGGACGGATTCCGAACCATCAGCGCGGCCGATGGCGATACGGCACTTCACCACTACCGGTATCTGAAACCAGATCTGGTCATTCTCGATATCGGTTTGCCAAAGCGCGACGGCTTGGAACTGCTGGCTGAGATTCGCAAGAACGACAACACCCCCGTGATCATGGCAACTGCGCGCTCGGAGGATATTGACAAGCTGCTGGCGCTGCGCATCGGGGCTGATGACTATGTTGTCAAACCGTTCAATCCGCAGGAAATCGTCGAGCGCGTCAAAGCCGTATTGCGGCGAACGCTTGGGGAAACGGATTCGTCAACCTTGCTGCGCTGCAGAGGCCTGGAGATGGATCGGTCGGAGCATTCCGTCTCCGCAATCATCGGATCACAGCGTGTTGCCATCGAAACCACATTAAGTGAGTACAACCTCTTATTGCATATGCTACCGGCACCCAGCCGGGTTTACTCCCGCGGTGAACTTCTCGACGCCTGTTTCCCCAACAGTGAGGCGATGGATAGAACGATAGATAGCCATGTAAGTCATATTCGTAAGAAGTTGGTGGCGGCCGGTCTCCACGGATATCTCGAGGCTATCCGCGGTGTCGGATACCGCCTGGAGCCCAAGCAATGATCCTCCAAAGTCTTCGCCCGCAACTGACCGTGGCAATGGCAGCGACAAGCATGGCGGTCGCCGTGTTCATCTTCGCCGGCCTCATGATTTACGATATCGTTTCGGTAGTGATCGAAATCGGTGACCAGCAGATGATCGTCGAGGCGGAGTATGCGGAAGGGGAACCAGGCAATGACATTTTTTCGCAAGGCGAACCAGTTGATGGAGTTGTTCTGCAAAGCGAACCAGTCGAGGGAGTTGGTCTGGAAGGGGAGCTGGTCGATGGAGTTGGCCTGGAAGCGGAAGCGGTTGATGGCATAGTTGTTGTCGATGGTGGCATCATCGGAGACTGGCCAATGTGGCCTGACATCTTCGCAACGCTTGGAATAAGCCTCGCCGGATCAGCGATCGGCGGCCTGATTGGCTTTCGTTACGCACATCGCATTGCCCAGCCGATCGAAACCCTGGCCTCGAGCGCCCGTGCATTGGCAGATGGTGATTTAACGGTACGTGCGCACCCAAGGGGTGAATTTGCAAAGGAAATCGAAAAGCTGACAGAAGATTTCAATTTTATGGCCGAAGAGCTTGACCGGGCGCATCGTGAGCAGGTCGAAAGCACGTCGGCAATTGCTCATGAGCTTAGAACACCGGTCACCGTTTTGCGCGGGCGGCTTCAGGGAATGTCCGACGGTGTTTTCAAGCTGAACCGGGATGCGCTAAAGGGGCTGATCGCGCAAACGGATACGCTGAACCGTATCATCGAAGATCTGCGTTCAATAACCCTTTCGCAGTCAGGTAAGCTGGAATTGTCGCCGATCGCCATTGACCTGTCGGAGGAGGTGCAATCCCTTCTGTTGGCGGTCAAGCCTTTGGTCGAAAATGCCGGTTTATCCGTGACAGCCATTTTGAAACCGGCGCCAGCCAATGCGGATCCCATCCGCATGGGGCAGGCGATTAGCGCGCTCATTGAAAACGCTAAACTCTATGCCGCCGAGGGCGGCGAACTCACCATAGAAACCGGCAAGCGCGATGGCTTCGTATACGTCAGGATCATGGATCGCGGTCCCGGTCTTAATACAGTCGCTGCCGTTCGCATTTTTGACCGGTTCTGGCGGGCGGATTCATCGCGCTCACGCCGCTATGGAGGGTCGGGACTTGGTCTGGCTGTCGTCAAGGCGATCTGCAAAGGCCACGGTGGCGACGTGACGTACACGGATCGCGAAGGCGGAGGTTCCGTGTTTGAAATCCTGATTCCCGCTAGATCGTCATAGCCTGCACGCGAATTGCCATACCTCGTTACCGGGCAGGTTATCCGCGTCAATCGCCATAATTCGGCGATGCCTGCCTGTCCGCCGCCAGGCGCAACAGGATGCGACGAAGCGTTTCCAAGTCATCTTTACCCACAATTTCCGCAATGTGAGTTTCGATTTCCGCTGCGATGGAAAGGCCGACTTTTCTGCCATCCAGGCCCTTTTTAGTGATCCGGGCGATCATGTCGCGACGAGAACCCTCGGCGTAATCGAACTCAACGAAGCCCTCTGCCACCAGCCTTTGCACCGATTTGTGCGCTGCCTGTCGTGAAATTCCCAGCGCTTGCGCGAGTTCCGTCAAACCGCGCGGGTGGCGAGAGATAAGCATAAACGTCTTGGCGTCGGCTGGCCGCGTACCGGCAAAAGGCGTGTTTCGGCGTAGCTGGTTCGACATGGCGTCTAACCGCTCCGAAAGATCCTGGATCAAGCCCCTGATGTTGTTTTGACCAGCCCCAACTGAGTTTTTATCACCCATAGTTGACAAAATAATCGAATTGAAAGATATGTCAACTATCAACCATAATTGATGAAGGATAAGCTATGCGCAGAATACTGATCGCTTTGTCGGTCATTCCACTGATCCTTGGCGGCGCATATTACATTTTGCAGTATCTGCCTGAAGTTGATCCTTCTCCGAAAAACGGCCCGGTTGCAGAACTTGCCGTCGCGTCGGCAACCGACCGGCAGCCGCTTACCACGGCCATCCGCAACCCGGCCGGTCTCGCTTTCATCGGCGAAACCGGTACTTGGCTGGTGACCACCGACGACCGTGTATTTGCTGAATTGGCTGCCGATTTCGGCTCGGTGATCTCTCAGGTGACCTTGGCGCACAATCCCTTGGGAGCCGGTGATACCGAAGGTGTCGCCTATCTGGGCGGCGGCCGCGCCGTGGTGACCGGCGAAAACGGTGTCGTGATCGCGATGCAACGCAATGGCGATGGTTGGCGTGAAACCGGCAGGTTTGCCATAGGCGGATTTGAGGCTGGTACCCAGCTTGGTTCGGCCGCCTACAATCCGTTGACGGATACCTTGTACACGGCGCAGAAAAAGGGCGCCAAACTGCTATATGCCATCGACCTCGCAACGCGCACGGTTTCGGTCAGGCCGATGAAGCTGGCGCACGGACTTGCCGAACGCCCCGGACGCAAATGGTCGGAGTTCACCATTGCCGGCCTGACATTCCACGATGGACGCCTATACGCAATTTCCGAAGCGTATTCATCGCTACTGGCCATCGAAACGGATGGCATTGTCTCCGGCGTAGTTGGCTTGGACAATATCAACGAAAGTGCCGGGATTTCCATCTCCGACAACTCGTTCAAGCTGATCGGCGATGCCGAGAACTATCTGCCGGATCCGCCCATCTACATCGTGAAAACCGGCATCATCAACGCCCGAAGATGACCACAGCGCATGTCCGGCATCAAGAGACAGATCACCTTCCACCTTGCTAGAGCAGGTTTTGCCATCGAAGGCAGGCAATTGAAACAGGCCCGAGATCACCGCTGCCGGATCAGTTCGAGCAGGATTTCCCGCCATCTCACCAGCGGAAACAGATGAGCCGTGTTCTTCAACAGATGGAACGTGCTGTTTGGCAGCCGGGAATGTTGATATTCGCCCTGGCCCAGAGGAACATTCTGATCGATTTCGCCCTGCCAGACGTCGATGTGAACCGGAATATCATCGAGTTTGAATCCCCAGGGGCTGTTGATGACAATGTCGTCCAGCGCCGGGCCCTCGGCGCCCTGCCTGTATCCTTCCTTGATATTGGCGCCCATCAAAGCCTGCAGGTCGGGGCGTGTCGCCACCGCCCGGTCATCTTCTCCGTTACCACCGGCAAGCATTGATCCGACCTCGCTGCCGGATTTGGATTCCATGAAAGCCGCCATCGCCTGGCGAAAAGGCAAAACAGCTTCGGGCGCCTCGCGGGCGTTCTTCATCCATTGCGCGATTTCCGGCGCCAGGCCTTGCAGCGGCTCCGGCCGGTCATAGGGAGCAATGCCGCTCAAGATGGCCCCGGCTACAACACGGTTTGGCAATTCATGGGCGCAGCAAAGCGCATAGGCGCCGCCGGCGGACCAGCCTTCGACACGGATTTTGTCAATTCCCAGACTGTCGGCCACCGCGGTCACCTCCTGCGGCCAGTCGAGCAGCGTTCGCCCCGGCTGCGGATCGGAAAGCCCGTGTCCGGGCCGGTCAATGGCAACAAACCGTACGCCGATGTCCTCGAGCATTGCCTGATCGCCCGGCCATTCCAGCCTGGAACCTCCCGAACCATTGAAATGAAACACCGGTATGCCGCCCGGATCGCCATATTGCGCGAAGGCAAGTTTTCGTCCGCCCGCCCGTTCGATCATCAAGGGTGCTTCGGATTCATTCGGCATCAGGGATCTCCACTACATCAACCGTTCGGGCCTCAGAAAAAACGGCCGCCACGAGGGCGGTCGTCAGGGGCTCTAGCCCATTTCTTTGCGGGCTTTGCTGAGCCCGATATAGAGGCTGACACACATCAACAGCAGCACGATGGCAAACGGGAAGCCGGTCGATACCGCCATCGCCTGAAGCGCGGTCAGGCTCTGCGCACCGCCAACCAGCAGCAGCGTAGCAGCCACGAGGCCTTCAAATGTGCACCAGAACACCCGCTGCGAAACCGGCGCGTCGGTCTTGCCGCCGGCGGTAATCGTGTCGACGACCAGCGAACCGGAATCGGATGACGTGACGAAAAACACGATCACCAGCACAATGCCGAGGAATGATGTGATCGAAGCCAGCGGCAGTGGTTTCAGCATTTCGAACAGTTTCAGTTCGAGGGCTGCATCCTTTACCGGCGCAGCGGAATCGGCCATTACTTGGCTGATGGCGGTGCCGCCGAACGTTCCCATCCACAAGACGCAAACGAGTGTCGGGACGATGATGACGCAGAACACGAACTCGCGCACCGTACGGCCCCGTGAAACGCGGGCGATGAACATGCCTACAAACGGCGACCAGGATATCCACCAGGCCCAGTAGAAGGCGGTCCAGCCCTGACTGAAATTCGCGTCATCGCGCCCGACCGGCATCGACAGCGGGATCAGCTCTTTCACATAGGCCACGCCACCGGCAAAGATCGTTTCGAAGATCGTCAGGGTCGGGCCAACCAGAATGACGAATATCATCAGCAGGAATGCAAGAACGATGTTGATCTCCGACAGCCGCTTCACACCGCCGTCGAGGCCGCGAAGAACGGATATCAGGGCGGCGGCGGTGATCACCGCGATCAGCAACACTTTCATGAGGTTGGATGTCGGAATGCCGAACAGATAGTTGAGGCCCGCAAGAGCCTGTTCGGTGCCGAATCCAAGCGAGGTGGCAAGGCCGAACATAGTGGCAAATACTGCGAGCGTGTCGATGATATGGCCGGTCCAGCCCCATACCGCATCACCGAACAGCGGGTGAAATGCCGAGCGCAATGTCAGCGGCATACCGCGGTTGTAGGTGAAGAACGCCAGCGCCAGCGCCACCACGGCATAGATGGCCCAGGGATGGAGCGCCCAGTGAAAGATCGTCGCTGCCATGCCGAGATTGCGCGCGGCGATCTCGTCGCCTGCGGCTGCTCCCAGCGGCGCCCAGTCTGTTCTGGCCGCGCCTTCCACGGCCGTTCCGCCCATCGAGGAGGCAAAATGCGACATCGGTTCCGAAACGCCAAAGAACATCAGCCCGATTCCCATCCCGGCAGCAAACAGCATGGCAAACCAACCGAGGTAGCCATAGTCCGGCGACGCATCCTGACCGCCGATGCGAACTTTTCCCAACGGCCCGAGCATCAGGTAAAGGCAGAACAGGACGAAAATGTTGGCAGCAGACAGGAAAAACCAGTCGAATGTGGAAGTAAGGAAGGGTCTGAGCCATCCAAAAAACGATGTGGCGCCTTCCTGAAACATCAAAGTGATGATGACGAAGGCAACAATCGACAATCCGGAGATCAGGAAAACGGGATTATGAAGATCAAGCCCGAATGGCGTGATATTATGCTCGCCAATCGTGTGATTATACTCCGTCTCGCCGCTGTCCGCGGCGGCTGGTTCAACTGTCATTGGATCCTCCTCTGGAAATGCGCGACGACAGCCCCCCATTGCTGCCGCCGCGCCGCAACATTATGCGACGTTAGTATGAGGTGATCTACCAGCAAGCGGTCATCGCAGGTCGTTTTTGGAACATTCCTGTTCCAAAAACGCACTCCAAAGCAAATATATAAAGCAAAGCTAAAGTATTCAGCCCGGATAAACATCACCAGAAGCTAATATTCAAATATAGTTTCGGCCCGTGCTGGCAGTCTGTTGGCCGATCCAGCCGATTAGTCGTTCAACTGGAACGATGGATCGAACAACCCGGCAAAACCGCTTTCCATAATAAAGGTGTTTCCGGCTTCAGGGTCTGCGCTGCGCTGCGTCTCGTCCATACCCTGCCAGGCAGTGGTAACGATCATTTTCTCGCCGTTTGTGCCGCAAAAGGCAGGACAGCTCGCTTGCCGGGCCGGTATCGAGATCGTCTCCAGTTTGCGGCCATCTTCGGCATAGGCGTTCACGCACCCGGCACCCCAACGTGCGTTCCACAATACGCCGTTGCGGTCTATGACAGCGCCGTCGGGTGCCCCCTTGTCCAATCCTTTATCATGGAACACGGTCGGTTCGCCGTCGGGCAGCCCTGTTGCCGGATCCACCGAAACACGCATGATCTCACTTGTTGCCGAATCGGCGAAATATCCCGTCGTTCCATCAGGTGAAAAGCAAATGGCATTAGGGACGGTAACGTTGTCGTACAGCGTAAGGACTTCCCTGCCGCGGCACCAGTAAATTGCGCCGGCGCGGGGTTCCGCATTCTTGCCCATCGTACCGATCCAGAGCGCGCCGCTTCGATGTGTTCGCCCATCGTTGGACCGGGTTATCGAATTGTCCGCTTCCAGCGGCAGATGCAGGGACAAATCTCCCGAATTGCGGTCGCGGACATAAAGGCCGTCCTCCATGGCAATCAGTTGGCGGGCGTCGTCTATTCGCGCCAGAACCGACGCCATTCGCGGCAGTTCATAGCGCATTGTCAGTCCGGTTTCGAAACTGTGCTCGTAGAGTGTACGACCGACGATATCGAACCACCATCCGGTGTCCGTAGTGGGGTCATATGTCGGTCCTTCACCGAGTTCCAGCCTGCCATCCTGCAGCGTTGATAGGTGCCGTTGGTTCATAGCGTCGATGCCCTTTGTTTTGTCGGCACAATGCACCAGTCCGGATTGCGACGACAGCGATTTTTCGACCGATGACGCTAGTTGTTGCGAACCTAGGCCCGACGACTGCACAACCACCCTGACAACACATGGAAGCAGCCTCGCCAAACCAGGCGTCGCGCCACCTATTGACGGCTTGGCCATTCTGGCGCGTTGTGCCAATCTGACGGCATCACGGAGGAGCCAGCATTTTGCAGCGGCAATTGTTTTTATTGTTTGCGGGATTGGTCGCGATAGTTACCGGGCTCTTTGCCGGCCCGTCAGATGCGGTTGCCAAGAGGGTCGCACTGGTCATCGGCAACTCGGCCTACCAGCACGTCGCCGAGCTGGCCAATCCGAAAAACGATGCCGATGCGATTGCCTCGTCGCTCGATACTCTTGGCTTTAAGGTTATCACGGGCACGGACCTCGATCGCAATGCGCTGGAGGCGGTTGTCAGGGATTTTGCCCGCGCATCTCGCGGAGCCGAGCTGGCGTTGTTCTACTACGCCGGACACGGCCTTCAGGTCGGCGGGAAAAACTATCTTATTCCGGTCGATGCGGAATTGGTCGACGAGACCGACCTGGATTTCCAGACGGTGTCCATGGACGCGGTCATCCGCAATATGGAGCGGGAACGGCGCACCAACCTGATCATTCTCGATGCCTGCCGCAACAATCCGCTTGCCAAGAACCTGGCGCGGTCGATGGGCACGAGATCGGCCAGCATCGGGCGGGGCCTGGCGCCTTTGGAGACCGGGGTCGGCACCCTGATCTCGTTTGCCACGCAACCGGGCAACGTCGCCCTGGATGGCGATGGCAGCAACAGCCCGTTCACGACGGCGCTGCTTCGCCACATCAATACGCAGAACCTCGACGTGGCACTGATGATGCGCAGGGTGCGCAGCGACGTGATGGGCGCAACCGGTGGCCAGCAGGTGCCGTGGAGCAATTCATCGCTCACCGACGCGGTCTATCTGAATGAGGGACAAGATGGATCCGATAATAATCCGGCCTTGTCCGGCGGAGCGGATCTGCAGGCATGGCTGGCGATAAAAGATACCGACAGCCCCGCCATGTTGGACAGTTTTATCAGCCAGTTCCCCGACAGTGTCTACGCCACCTTTGCCAAGGCACGGCGCAACGAGTTGGCGGAAAAGACAGTCGCGTCACGCGAAGATGGGTCGTCCGGAACGCTTGCTATTCACGATGAGCCGCCGCGCGCACCGGGTGAAGACTGTGTGAAAATGGCCGACGGCATGTTGCTTTGTGCAAGTTCGGTACTGGCCTCGCAGGGCAAGAACTCTTACCGCGCCCGCAATCTCCTCGATGACAAGCGCAGTACAGCCTGGGTCGAAGGAAAAAAGGGCGACGGGATTGGAGAATGGATCCTGATTGACTTCGGCGAACCAACCAGACCGGGTTCAATCGAATTACGCAACGGCTATACCAAGAACGATGACATCTACGGCAAGAACAGCCGCGTACGGGAGGTCCAGATTGTCACGTCTGCCGGAGAACGCCGTTCGTTAACCCTGCGCGATACCGGGTCGTTTCAGCGCATCGACCTGTCCGGTCTCGGCGAGATGCAATGGCTTCAACTCCAAATCGTGTCCGTCTATCCCGGGTCGAAATATGCCGACACGGCGATCAGCGAGTTGCGGGTATTCAGGTAGGACCGGCGATACGTGCGCTTTTTTGCAGCGCTTTGGTTGCCGCCCTGCTGGTGACGGTGGCAGCGCGCGCAGAATCAAAACAGCTTCTGCCCGCCGGCTTTGTGCACCTTCGATCGATCGACCCGACCATTCATCAATCTATCCGCTATGCCGGCGCTCAAAACTTCACCGGAAAACCTGTTCCGGGCTATCGTGCTGCCGAATGCGTGATCGTCAGGCAGGCGGCCAAGGCACTGAGCGGCATCCAAAAACAATTGAAATCGCAGGGTCTGGGATTGAAGCTGTTCGACTGCTACCGGCCGGCAAAAGCGGTCGCCGCCTTTGTCCGCTGGGCCGTGGCCAAGGGCGAGAATGGCGATCTGAAAGCCCGCTATTATCCGAACTATGCGCGCTGGGATCTGTTTCCTGGCTACATTGCGCGCCGGTCCGGCCATTCACGCGGCGGTACGGTCGACCTGACATTGGTCGATCTTTCAAAGACCGTATCCACGCAGGAGCCGTTGAGGGACGGTTGCGGACCGCATGAAGGCGGTGCCGAACTGGACATGGGAACCGGGTTTGACTGTTTTGACCGGCGCAGCAGGACCGATTCCGCGGCAGTTTCCGGCAAGGCCCGCAAGAACCGGCAAAAGCTGGTCAAGATCATGCGTCAGCACGGTTTTCGCAACTACGCTGGTGAATGGTGGCATTTTACCCTGATCGGCGAACCCTATCGCAGAACCTATTTCGACTTCGACGTGGCCGACATGCCGCAATCGGGGAATTGAATGAAGTCAAACGATCGCAAACGGCATATTGTTGCCTCCAAACCGTGAAAAGGAGCTCCGCATGAACGGGAAATCTGCAATAGGCCTGGCCATTCTTTCCGCGGTCCTGGGCTCGATAGCGTTCCAAACCGCCTCCGCGCAGGACAAATCCCGGATTCCTCCCATGCCGGTCTATCAGGCGATGCTGGCGGCGAACAAGGACACCGGCTGGGCACAGTTTCGCAACTACAACGGCGAACAGTGGGTCTACTTCACAGCGTTGCAGACGCTTCATTGTCGCCTGAGTGAAATCCGTTACTCGATCAATTCGGAGGCGCTCGACGAAACATTCGGTCTGGCCGAGTGCAATCCGCAAAATCCGCTTGCCCTGCCACCCGATGCCGGTATCGATGACATCGCCATTCGCCTTCCCCCTGGCACCGCAAAAACGATTGCCGTCCAGGCAGTATGGGAAGATGGTAGCGCCAGCGCCATCGCCGTTTACGAACCATGCAAGGATGTCGGCGAGCAGACCTGCGCCTGGCCGCTGAAATAGTATTCTGGCTCTATCCAAGAGAGGCGGATCTAGTCTACCAGCGCGTCGGCGCGCTGTCCGGCGCGCTCCAGATGGATTGGCAAAACGCGGCCGTAGAGTTGTCGGGTCCGTTCCGGGCTGCCGACCATGCCTTCCTGCTCGACAAAGGAGAATATGCCGACGTAGCGCTTGCGGCTGCCGTTTACCGGCTTGACGCGATGCAGCGAATAGCGGCCCTTGAAGATCTGCAGATCGCCTGGTTGCAGCCGCAGCGTCCTGACCTGGGAAGCTTCACCATCGAGCACGGCACCAACGCCGTCGTAGTTTTCGTCGGTGGAGGTACGCAAGCCGGGACAATATTCAAACTCGCCGCCTTCTTCCCCATTCTGGATCGCCAGCGTCACCGTGTAATTGTTGGTGTCGAAGTGCCAGGGAAAACCTTCACCCTCTTCAACAACGTTGATGATCACATCGGCCAGCGGGTCTGCGTATCTGTAAAAACGGTCCTCGGCGAGGGCGTCCTTGATGAACGGTGCAAATGGCGGCCACTCATATATCGCCCGTAACACGCTGTCCTCACCGAAATTGTCTGCAGGAACAAAGGCGTTGGACCGTTCGTAAAAGCGGCAGAGCGGATGATCTTCGGGTAGATCGGCGCGTGTCCCGGTAAAATAGGCGTTTGTGCGGTTGAATGAACGATGACCGTTGGGCGACACCCGGTCGGCTTCAGCCACAAACGCATCGACGCAGTCGGACCGGATAAATCCCGACAGCACAGCGCATCCATCGGCGTCGAGATCTGCGCGCGTGCGCTCGACCAGTTCGCCATATTCCGGTGCAGTTGCATCCGAGATCGGGAATTTTACGAGGTCGATATAGTCGGCGGCATTCGGCGTTGGCATATCGTTTCTCCTCACCAAAACGACATGGAGAAATGTCCCACCGATTTCGCAAACTGTCCGAAAGAAAAGCGACACCAGCATGCCGCTTCCGTTCAAGGATTTACGGATTTACTCCGCACGCAACCGGTCGAGGAGTTCGTCTGGAATGTCGACCCCATCCTTGACGCTGCGCTCATAGACGTCACCCTTGGAAATGCCCGGAACGTAGACGCCATACTCGCTTGAAAGCCGTTTCAGCTGGGCGGACATTCTCGATTCGAAATCCGGGTCGATCGGTTTGGGATCGATCACAACCACATACATTCCCGTGCCGGGGCTTTGGTCGCCGTGCAGAAATGACGGCGCATCAAGTCCCCAATTGGCGCCGGAAAGACCGGCTGACAACACCTCGATCATCAGGGCGATGTTTGCCCCGCGGCTGCCGCCGAATGCCAACATGGCGCCTTTCATGGCGGCGTGCGGATCGGTTGTCGGATTACCATCGCTGTCGATGGCCCAATCATCGGGAATGGATCGCCCTTCGCGTGCCGCAATCCGAATTTCGGCAAAGGCTGTCGCGCTGGATGACTGATCAATCAACAGGGGCGCGCCATCCGATTGTGGTGCGGCAAAAGCCATAGGATTTGTACAGAAAACCGGCTTTTTGGATCCCGAACCCGCGAGTAGCGGTGGGCCGTTGGTGCCGCAAAAGGCAATCAGGCCTTCTCGTGCCAGCCGCCAGGCGAAGACACCCAGCGCGCCGCAGGTAAACGAATTCTTCTGGACAAACATCGCCAGCCCAAGCTCACTTGCGGTATCGATCAGATCGACAAAGGCAATGTCGAAGCCCAACTGCGCAATGCCGCCACCGGCATCGGACAAGTACATTGCCGGCGCCGCATGCGTGATCTCGGCAACCGCCTTGCCGTCAATGCGCCCCTCGCGGATTGCATTCAGGTAGTCGAACAGATGCAACACGCCGTGATTGGATTGGCCAAAACACTCGGTCATCACGGTGTTCCGCGCAAGCGAGGTGGCGAGTTTGTCGTTTCCGCCGGCACGATGAATGGCTTCGAAACAGATTTGTTCAAGTTCGGCTGCGGTCATCACGGACATGGATCAAAGCTCCAGTGCAACACGCCGCCCATCATGAATGGCATATGGTGCCTGCCGTGCGGCGAGACAGTCACCAACGCATTTGAATTCAATTCCGCTGGCGCGGAGTTCCGTCGCCAAATCGTCATTGGCCATGTTCGCAGTTGCATATACCAGCGTATCGGCATTCACCACCGTTTCGCTGTTGTCGAGAAAGGATACCACGCGTACTGACGTGCCCGTCCATTCGACGATACCGCTGTCGGTCATGAATTGTACGCCGAGGGTTTTCAGGTTTCGACGAAGCGGAAAATCGGCCGCACTGCGTTGAAGCTCCTTGCCGACGAGTGCATCGGGCGTGACGACCGTGACCTGATGGCCGGCTTCTGCAAGCTTCCATGCCGTTCCGCACCCCTTCCAGTTTCCGCCCTCGTCAAGCACGATCACCTGCTTGCCGGGCCTCGCCTCGCGCGCCATCACCTCTTCGGCGGAATAGACATTGCCTTTTTCGATGCCCGGCAGCGGATCGAGATGCGGCAACGCTTTTTGGAAGCCGGTTCCCGCGGGCAGGGATCCCGTCGCCAGGATAATCTCGTCGGCCTCGAATTCCGCGATATCGCCGGCGTCGATGTAGCTGTTCAGGCGGATGTCGACCTGCAGTTTCATCAGCTGGCGCTCATACCAGTCGATCAGATCGATGATCTGGGCTCGGCGCGGTTGTTCGCCGGCCAGTCTGAAGTTGCCGCCCAGGCGCGGCCCGGCCTCGCAAAGCGTCACGCGATGGCCGCGTTCGGCGGCGACGCGCGCGGCTTCCAGGCCGGCCACCCCGCCGCCAATCACCAACACGGATTTCGGTTCCTCGGCAGCGGTAAACCGGTCGCCGCCCCATTCCCATTCGCGGCCGACGGAAGGATTGACGACGCAGGAAATCCAGTAATCGCGCGATCTGCGCCCCCAGCACATTTGGTTGCAGGAAAGGCAACCACGGATGTCGTCAGCGCGGCCCTCCGCGGCTTTGTTGGCCAGATGCGGGTCGGCGATCTGGCCGCGGACGATCGAAACCAGATCGCACACGCCCTCGCCGAGAACCGTTTCTGCGTTTTCCGGTGTTCGGATGTGGCTTTCCACCGTCACCAGAGCGTGACTGACCGCACCCTTGATGACGCCCGCAAGATCGGCACCCAGCTTTTCCGGATAAATGAAGGTCGGCATCAGCTTGTAGAAATCCAGGTACCCTCCGGTCCCGCAGGTGACATAGTCGACCATTCCGCTGCGATCGTGCAGCGCGACGATCTCGGCTGTGGATTCGCGTGACAGCGTAACCTCGAAATCGGGTTCGTCATTGACCGACAGGCCGATGATGAAATCGTCTCCGCACAATTTTCGGATACGGCTGATAATCTCCCGCGACATGCGGGTTCTGTTTTCGAGGCTTCCGCCCCATTGGTCGGTGCGCTTGTTGGACCACGGGGTCCAGAACTGGTCGAGCAGGCTGTGATATGCCGCCCAGACTTCGACACCGTCGAAACCGGCCTCGTGGCAGCGCCGTGCCGCCTGCACAAAACCGTCAATCGTCTCCTCGATCTCGGCGTCGGTCATGGCATGGCTGCCATCGGAATCGTGATAGCTCGGCATACCGGAGGGCGACCAGCCGGGATGAAACGACAGATCGGCGTCGGAGTGCTGACCAACGTGGTAGAGCTGTTGAATGGCAATCGCACCATTATCCTTGATCGCGTCGGTGATCTTGCGGAAATGCGGGATGATGCCGTCGTCCGAATGGCGGAAATTCCCTCTGGTCAACACCGCCGCAGCGTGCACCGGCACCGGCTCGACGACGATCATCCCCGCCCCGCCAATGGCGCGTTCGGCATAATAGGCTGCGTGCCTTTCGGTCGGCAGGCCCTCGACCGACATGTTGGCGGTATGCGCCCCGAAAACGATGCGATTTCTGAGCGTGTGTCCCCGCAATGTTGCGGGCGAAAACAGTTTAGGGAATGTGCGGCCGTCCATCGAAAATATCTCCCCAAGGCAACAATGCCCGTCACTGGTGGTGATTACCAGCACCGGGCACTATGCGAAATGGGGAGAACAGGCGACAGGCGGGAAGCGGCACCGACTGTCACGTATGCGTAGCTGATCAGTACTGATCGCGCAGTTTTACCCACTCCATCGGATAGGAAAGGCTCTCCTCATCGCGGCCCTTGGCGGTCAGGTCGAGCAGGTTGTACGCCGTGTTGAAGATATCCAGGCCGCGACTGTAGGCCGAGTAGGTGTGGTAGACGGAACCGTCATCTTCCCGGGTAAAGCAGCTGACACCCGGCGCTTCGTCCGACGGAAACCGCGACGTCCCGAAATTGTAGTTGGTCTCGCCGGTATCAAGATCCTCCTGCCTGAACGACACGTCGAAATCATAATTGAAGTCGGATCCGGCAGAAGAAACCCACGGAAACCGCCATCCCATGCGTTTGCGAAAGGCCAGCAGGGTGGAAAGCGGCGCCCGCGAAACCGCGACAAGCCTTGTGTCGCGCTGGCGTAAATGCTCGCCAACACCATCGTAATTGTCGGCCCAAAACGAGCAGCTTTTGCAGCCGGCCTCCCATTCAGGACCGTACATGAAGTGATAGACGATCAATTGCCCGCACCCGTCGAACAGCTCTTCGAGCGTCTGCTCGCCGTCTTCCGTCTCGAAAACGTAATTCTTCTCGACCTTAACACGTGGCAGGGCCCGTCGTGCCGCCGACAGGGCGTCGCGTTCGCGCGTGAACGCCTTCTCCCGGTCCAGTAATTCCTTCCGCGCGGCCAGCCATGTTTCGTGAGATACGGTCTGTTGGGCGCTCATCGTCATAACTCCCTTTTTTATGTTCGCTTTATATCAAGACGGTCGGGAGCAAGGAAATCCGACAACGAAAATCCCCGCGCCGGGGTGAGGCGCGGGGAGGAAAATGGCCGAGCGACGGGAGGAAACCGCCCGGCGAGGTCGAAAATCTCGGATCAACGTCCGGTGTAACGCTCGGGGAAATCGCGTTCCAGGCCGACGCGCTCACCGCGATCCCGGGAAGAACGTGTGGTGATCGCAAACACACCGTCGCCTTTGTTGATACGTGAATCGGCATTGTAGCGTGCATCAACATTGGCCGAGAGGTCACCGATGAGTTGCGGGGCCTGGCCTTCGCCGTTCTCGGCCAGAGCGAGCCCGGTGGTCGCTGAGAGTGCGAATAATGCTGCAATGATCGTTTTCATGGTCTTGATCCTTTCCGGTCGTGAAACCTTCAGTGATTTCGTCGTTCATGCCCCTCGAACCATGTCGAAAAAGCATCGATTTCGCGAAATTTGTTCCGCTGGCCATGAGATGGGTCGCTGCCCATTCACGTTCAAAACAACAGGAAGGGATTGCGACGTAACCTGCGCTCGCGGTCTTGTGAGCATCGGCGTGCTCGGATCGGCGGCAGCAGGCAAAGACGGGTGTGAATGCACAAAAATCGATCAAACGGTCAAACGAAACGACCGTTCAATCTCCTTTGACTACCAAGTGATGAAAGTTCGCGATATGGATCAACCAATCTCAACTGAATACCGCCCATCATGAAAGCAAGTGCAGTTTTATTCAGCCTATTAGCGCTCCAATTGGCTGCAACGCCGGCAATCGCTAACGAAATGACGTTTCGGTTTACCAACCACGCGGCTTCGCCGGTTTTGGTGAAGCTCTATTCCCGCGACCGCTTGAAAAGCTGGCCCGATGACGGCCGGCAATTCATGCTGGCTGACCGGGCGCCCAAAAAACTGTCGGTGTCCTGTGAGCTGGGCGAGAAGATCTGTTTTGGCGCTTGGGTCGAAGGTGATTTCGATCGGTTTTGGGGTGCCGGATACGAAGGAAAGACCGATTGCGATGATTGCTGCCGGATCTGCGAAATCCCATCCGAAACGCCGGTCTACAAGGTAACATTCAAATGATCCGGCAGGTTGCAAGATCCGCCATAGCAGCGCTTGCTGCCTTAGTAATGCTAGTCATCGCTATTGCCGGCGCCGCAGCGGAAACAATGACTGCCGCCGATGCCCTGCAAGGTGTCAAAGACAACGAAGTCATACTGGTCGACATCCGGTCGCGCGACGAATGGCGCCAGACCGGCATCGCGTCGGTTGCGATTCCGCTGTCCATGCACGAGCCCGGGTTTCTGAAAGGGATCAACCGCCTTCAATCGGACAATCCCGACAAGACGATCGCGTTGATCTGTGCGGTCGGCGGGCGAACCGCCTATATGAACGAAATCCTCGTTCGGCGCGGCTTTGAAAACATTGTCGATGTATCCGAGGGCATGCTTGGCGGTGTCCACGGCAAAGGCTGGATTCCCTCTGGTTTGCCGGTAAAAAAGTGGCAAAACCAATGACGGATTACCCGATTCCGCCGTTTCTGTGACGCCGAACCTGCAATTGACGCCGCGATTGGTTCTTTTCGTTTCCCCACTTTGCGGGTAGAGCGACTCTAATGTTGAAGCGCAATGAGAGCCAGAAAGCTGCAAATGGCAGCCAATCCCGCTCAGATACGCTGCTGCTTGGAATAGACACCGGCGGCACCTACACCGATGCCGTGCTTTTCAGTGAGGAACAGGGTGTTGTCGCCAAGGCAAAGGCGCTGACGACACGCCATGACCTGTCGGTCGGCATCGCCGGAGCCGCGGAGACGGTTATCGCCGATACAAAAATCGACCCCGGACAAATCGGACTTGTTTCGATGTCCACCACGCTCGCCACCAACGCGCTGGTCGAAGGCCAGGGCGGCAGGGTTGCGCTGGTGATGATCGGCTTTGACGACCGGGATGTCGGTCGCGACGGGTTGCAAAAAGCGCTGGCAGGCGATCCGCTCATAACCTGTCCGGGCGGTCATGACGTGCACGGCAACGCGCGTGCGCTGGATCTGGAACCGTTGCGCGACGCGATAGGTCAACTCGGCAATGAGGTCGCCGGATTTGCGGTCGCTGCGTATTTTGCCGTCCGCAATCCTGCCCACGAGATCGCCGCCCGCGATTTGATACGCGAAGCGACCGACCTCCCGGTGACCTGCAGCCATGAACTTTCATCCAAACTCGGCGGTCCGCGTCGCGCGCTGACAACATTGCTCAATGCCCGACTGGTTCCGATGATTGACGGCCTGATAGCGTCAACGAGACGTTTCATGGACCGTCATTCCATCTCCGCTCCCTTGATGGTTGTCAGAGGAGATGGCGCTTTGATCTCCAGTGATCTGGCTGCACAGCGTCCGATCGAGACGATCCTCTCCGGTCCGGCGGCAAGCACCGTCGGCGCGCACCATTTGACCGGGGCGGACAAGGCAATCGTGTCGGATATCGGCGGTACCACCACCGACATCGCCGTTCTCGAAGGTGGCAGGCCGAGGCTTGATCCGGACGGTGCCGTTGTCGGCGGGCATCGAACCATGGTCGAAGCGGTCGGCATGCGGACATTCGGCCTTGGAGGGGATTCGGAAGTCCGGCTGGAAGAAGGTGCGCTTGATCCCTCGATATTGCTCGGTCCGCGGCGGCTGGTTCCGCTGTCCTTAGCGTCGGCCCAGCACCCGGGCATCGTGTTGGATGTGCTCCAACGTCAGTTGCGGGCTGCCAATCCCGGGCGGCTTGATGGACGGTTGGTGATCAAAACCGGTTCACCGGGAGATCATCTGTCAGGGCTGGCAGCCGCCGAAACAAAACTGTTCGGCGCCGTTTCCGATGTTCCGCAACCCCTCGATCGTGTCCTTGCCTCAACCGCCCAATTGGCGACATTATCCAGGCTGGTTGCGCGCGGCCTGGTACATGTGATCGGATTTACCCCTTCTGATGCGGCCCATGTTCTTGGCAAACAGGCCAACTGGGACGCTGCTGCTGCCGAGTGCGGTGCGCAATTGCTTGCCCGTCGCCGGAATGGAAGAGGAATGCCCGTCGCGGCAAACGCGACCGAAATCAGCGAACGCGTATTGCGGGCTTTGACCAGGCAATCGGCTGAATTGATTTTTCAAACGGCGTTCGAAGAGGATGGTCTCGACGGGGCCACCGTGCTGGCCAGTGAACCGGTGCAGCGGGCACTCGATGGTGTCAATGGTATCGTGCGCAGCGCACTAGCGCTTGATCGTCCGGTTATCGGGCTTGGCGCTTCGGCGCCGCTTCATTATGCGCGGTTGGGCGCCCTTACCGGCGGCGATTGTGTCGTCCCGTCGGATACCGACGTTGCCAATGCCGTGGGCGCGGTTGCCGGGCAGGTTCGGATTTCCGTACCCGCCATCATCGGCCAGCCTCGTGAAGGTGTTTTCAGGGTTACCATTGTTGAGGAAGTTATTGATTTCATGTCAGAATCTGAAGCCATGGCCCATGCCGACACCAAGTTGCGCGAACTGGCGGGGCAAAAAGCGATCGAGGCAGGGGCGGAATCAACGGAAATTGCCATCGAGCGCGAGATCAGGGTCGCCACGATTGAAGGGCAACGCATGTTTGTCGAAGCACATTTGGTAGCGACCGCAAGCGGTAGGCCGGGAATAGCGCGACAGACGGCTTAAATCCTGCACAAACAGCGAGATAATGACACCTTCGGTACCGAAAATCCCCAAAATTGGCCCTTTGATCAATTGACCTGAGTGCATTGTTGGTGTTCTTACGTTTCCGTCAATTGCTGCGCTGCAGCATCAAGC
This sequence comes from Rhizobiaceae bacterium, assembly GCA_963669285.2. GTDB lineage: Bacteria > Pseudomonadota > Alphaproteobacteria > Rhizobiales > Rhizobiaceae > JAWKWH01. The sequence continues at coordinate 259,557 of CAXXSI010000030.1, forward strand.
CGCAATTCGGGGGACGTCTATGGTGAGCCGCGTTGAGATCAACGGACTGTCGATCGACAAGGAGTTGCATGATTTCGTCGTCGATGAAGCGATCGACGGAACCGGGATCGATCCGCAGAACTTTTGGCAGGGTTTTGCAGCAATCGTGCATGATCTGGCGCCGAAGAACCGGTCGCTTTTGGCGCGCCGAAATGTGCTGCAGGCGCGCATCGATGAGTGGCACAAGGAGCATTTTTCGCCAGTTGATCCGGTGGCCTACAAGTCGTTTCTGGAGAAGATCGGCTACATTATCCCTGAGGGCGCACCGTTTTCGGTAAACACCTGGTACGTTGATCCCGAAATTGCCAAGACCGCCGGCCCACAGCTCGTTGTCCCCATCACCAATGCCCGTTACGCACTCAATGCCGCAAACGCGCGGTGGGGCTCCCTTTATGACGCGCTTTACGGCACCGATGCGATTTCCGAAGATGACGGTGCCGATCGTGGCGCAAGCTATAATCCGGTACGCGGCGAGCGCGTCATCGCCTGGGCCCGTGATTTCCTCGACCGCTCGGCGGCGCTTGATAGCGCAAGCTGGTCGGATGTGGACACAATCACTGTTTCGGGCGGATCGCTTCAGACAAATGTCGGCGGTTCGACCGTCGCTCTGGCGGAAAGCGGCCAATTCGTCGGGTACACAGGAGAACCTGCTTCGCCGTCCTCCGTCTTGCTGCAAACCAACGGCATGCACACCGAGATCGTGATCGATCGCAATCACCCGATCGGCAAGACCGACAAGGCCGGCGTTGCAGATGTCATTTTGGAGTCGGCGCTGACCACGATCCAGGACTGCGAAGACTCGGTGGCCACGGTGGATGCCGAAGACAAGGTTGTGGCCTACCGCAACTGGCTTGGCCTGATGCGCGGCGACCTCCAGGAGAAAGTCACCAAGGGCGGCAAGACATTTGTTCGCTCATTGAATTCTGACCGCACCTATGTTGGCCCCGATGCGCAGCCCTTTACCCTGCCCGGACGAGCATTGTTGCTGGTGCGCAATGTCGGTCACCTGATGACCAATCCGGCAATCCGCTATGAGGGCGCCAACGAAATTCCCGAAGGCATCATGGACGCAGTGATCACCTCGATGATCGCACTGCATGATGTGGGGCAGAACGGTCGGCGCAAGAACAGCCGCGCCGGTTCGATCTACATCGTCAAACCAAAAATGCACGGTCCCGAAGAAGTCGCTTTCGCCTCGGAGATATTCGGGCGCGTCGAAGCGTTGCTGGGCCTGAAAACCAATACCATCAAAATGGGCATCATGGATGAGGAGCGCCGCACCACGGTCAATCTGAAGGAGTGCATCCGCGCCGCGCGCGAGCGGGTTGTGTTCATCAACACGGGCTTCCTCGACCGTACCGGCGATGAGATACACACCTCGATGGAAGCTGGACCGATGATCCGCAAGGCCGACATGAAACAGGCTTCCTGGATCAAGGCCTACGAGGACTGGAACGTGGATATCGGTCTTGAATGCGGGCTGTCGGGTCATGCGCAGATCGGCAAGGGCATGTGGGCAATGCCCGACCTGATGGCGGCGATGCTGGAACAGAAGATCGGCCATCCACAATCCGGCGCCAACACCGCCTGGGTGCCGTCTCCGACTGCGGCAACCCTGCACGCCACCCATTATCATCAGGTCAACGTCGCAGACGTACAGGCGGAACTGAAATCACGCGGTCGCGCCAGTCTCGACGATATCCTGTCGATCCCGATCGCTACACGTCCCAACTGGTCGCCTGAAGATATCCAGATGGAACTCGACAACAATGCTCAGGGTATCCTCGGCTATGTGGTGCGATGGGTCGGGCAGGGCATTGGCTGTTCCAAAGTGCCGGACATCAACAATGTCGGCCTGATGGAGGATCGCGCCACACTGCGCATCTCGGCGCAGCACATCACCAATTGGCTGCACCACGGCGTGTGCACGACCTACCAGGTCATGGAAACCATGAAGCGCATGGCGGCCGTGGTCGATGGTCAGAATGCCGATGATCCCGCCTACCATCCCATGGCGCCGGATTTCGAGGCATCGCTGGCGTTCCAGGCGGCCTGTGAGCTTGTGTTTCGGGGTGGCAGGCAGCCCAGCGGCTATACCGAACCGCTGTTGCACGAATATCGCCTGCGGCTTAAGGCGGCCAAATAGAATTCTGCATTCTCATTGCGATTGACGGCCTGGGAATGTACATCAACGGCAATGAAACTCTTGGCGCTCGATACCGCAGCAAACCTTTGTGCGGCATGTGTTTTTGACGCCGAACCTGCAGCGGTTCGGGCGCAATCCTCACTGGATATTGGCAGGGGCCATGTTGAACACCTGATCCCGCAGGTTCAGCAGGTTCTTGACCAGGCAGAATCGAGCTATCGGGATCTTGATCGAATTGTGGTCAGCACCGGACCGGGCTCGTTTACCGGCGTTCGGGTCGGAATTGCCGCAGCACGCGGATTTTCCCTTGCGCTCGGCATTCCGGCAGTCGGCATATCAACGCTTGAGGCGATTGCCGCGGAGGCTCGGCAAACCCATCCCGGGCAGCCGATATTGGTCGTGCTCGACGCCCGGCGCGAGGAAGTCTATACGGCCGAATACGCTTCGGACGGCCACTGCACATCGGCTCCGGCGGTACTGTCGATTTCCGAGGTCGCGACGCGTGCGAAATCGGCAAAGCCGGTGCTGGCGGGCAGCGGCGCACCGATCGTCGCGGAGGCTGTCGGTGGTGACCTTGAATTTGACTTTGGTTCCGCGGTGGCGACCGCCGACATCGAAACCTATGCCCGCCTCGGGGCGATGGCGGATGAGCCGGACCTGCCGCCGAAACCGCTATACCTGCGCGCACCGGACGCCAAGCCGCAAACCGACTATGCGGTTGCCAGGACGGTCGGCTGATGGATCTTGGACGCATATTCTCCCGTTCGGGTCAAAACGTAATTGAAGCGCTGGGACTGGACGACGCTGAATCTGTTGCGCTGTTGCACAATGAAGGATTTGGCAGGCCGTGGAGCGACGGTGAGTTTGCCGCGTTGTTGGCAAAGGATACCGTATTCGGATTTGCCGCGCGGCGGGAGGGCAAGCCTGCGGTTGCGCCGGATGGCTTCGTGCTGGCACGCCTTGCGGCCGGCGAGGCGGAAATTCTGACGATTGCGGTGGCAAGGGCAAAACGGGGCAGGGGGCTCGGGCGTGCCCTGATGGACGCTGTTTTGCGCCATCTTCACGCAGAGCGCGCTGAATCGCTGACGCTTGAGGTTGATCAAGACAATCAGTGGGCCATTGCACTTTATCGGCGCCTTGGATTCGAGGAGGTGGCGCGAAGGACCGCATACTATGATCAGGGTTCTGCCGGCGATGGTACCGCGCTTGTCATGCGTCTCGACCTTGGATAGCCGCTGATGATCGGACGAATAAGAATAGCACTGGGTCTCACGGTCGCTGCGGTGACCACATTTCCCCTTGCCGCGGCACAACTGGTCGTCATGAAAACCGGTGTGGCGCACGAAGCCACACTGCCCCGCTTGTGGCACCGGCTCGTTCTCAGGATTCTGGATTTCAGGCTGCATGTCGATGGCGTACCGGCCGATGGCCGGCCGCTTTTGATTGCTGCCAACCATATCTCCTGGACCGACATCATGGTCATTGGCGCGGTCGCCGACGTTCACTTCGTTGCCAAATCCGAGATGGGCGGCTGGCCGATCATCGGAAAACTGTCACGGCTTCAAAGAACGATCTATGTCGATCGCGACCGGCGCAGGAAATCCGGACAGCAGGTCAGCGAAATCGGGCAGCGCCTGTCGGAAGGCGACGCGATGCTGTTTTTTGCCGAAGGTTCCACTTCCGACGGCAACATCATGCAGCCGTTCAAAAGCACGCTGTTTGGCGCAGCACAGATCGCATTGAAGGAGAGCGGCACCGAGCAGGTTCATGTCCAGCCTGTCGCCATCGCCTATACCAGGCTGCACGGTATGCCGATGGGACGCGACATGCGCCCTCACGCCGCCTGGATCGGCGATCGCGCCCTGGTTAAGCACATATTGCAATTGCTGGCCGAAGGCGGGGTCGATGTCGAGGTTCATTTCGGCGAGCCTGTGCCTTTCAAACCTGGCAGCGATCGCAAGGCTTTGGCCCGGGCTGTACGCGAACAGGTGCGTGGTATGATGGCCACTGCGTTGAGGAATCCGCGGAAAACGATATGACCGAGTTCGCGATCGCGCTTGTATTGCGCGCCACAAAGGCGCTAAGAGCCGCAAAATGAGCGTCAAAGAGATAGAAAAACCGGATTTTGGCCAGGCCGCAGCAGACCAATCAGCAAGCGCGGTCAAGAAGGTCTATGTCAAGACCTACGGTTGCCAGATGAATGTCTATGACAGTCAGCGCATGAGCGATGCACTGGCTGCCGAAGGTTACCAAACCACCGACCAGCCTGAAGATGCTGATCTGGTGCTCCTGAACACCTGCCATATCCGCGAGAAGGCGGCCGAGAAGGTTTATTCCGAGTTGGGCCGGATACGCCGGCTCAAATCGTTGCGGCGTGATGCCGGCAAGAACACGATTGTCGGTGTCACCGGCTGCGTGGCCCAGGCGGAAGGCGCTGAGATTATCGAACGCGCCCCTGTGGTCGATCTGGTGGTCGGACCGCAAACCTACCATCGCCTGCCGGAAATCGTGCGACGCGCCAGGTCGGGAGAACGTGTTGTCGATACCGACTACGCGGTTGAGGACAAGTTCACTCATCTGCCCGACCCGCAACGCGATGCAGTGAGAAAACGCGGATTCACGTCGTTTCTCACCGTCCAGGAGGGTTGCGACAAGTTCTGCACGTTCTGCGTTGTTCCCTACACCCGCGGGGCGGAGGTCTCGCGCCCGGTCGATCGCATTGTCGCTGAAGCGGAGAAGCTGGCGGTTGCCGGCGTGCGCGAAATCACGCTTCTGGGGCAAAACGTCAATGCATGGCATGGCCTTGGCGAGGACGGCCGCGAATGGGGTTTGGGCGAGCTGTTGTTCCGTCTTGCGGCGGTCGAAGGGCTCGATCGTCTGCGCTACACCACCAGTCATCCCCGCGATATGGACGACGGCCTGATTGCGGCGCATCGCGATCTGCCGGAGTTGATGCCCTATCTGCATTTGCCGGTCCAGGCTGGATCGAACCGCATTCTTAAAGCGATGAACCGCCGTCACACGGCAGATGAGTATCTTCGCCTGATCGACCGAATTCGGGCAGTGCGGTCTGATATCGCGATGTCCGGTGATTTCATTGTCGGATTTCCCGGCGAGACCGATGCCGATTTTGAAGCAACGCTGAAAATCGTCCGCGATGTCGGCTACGCACAGGCTTATTCATTCAAATACAGCCCGCGGCCGGGCACACCGGGCGCCGAGCTCGACGACCAGGTGGCAGACGAAGTCAAGAACGAGCGCCTGCAACGGCTGCAGGCCTTGCTAAATGAGCAGCAGGCCTCATTTATGAACAGGCTGGTGGACCGGCAGATCAGTGTTTTGCTGGAGAAGCCGGGCCGCAAGCCAAACCAGCTTGTGGGCCGTTCGCCGTGGCTTCAGCCGGTGATTGTTGATGAAAGATCCGGCGAAATCGGCGATATTGTCGACGTTCGAGTCGTCGAAGCCGGTGCAAACAGCCTGTTTGGTGAGATAGTTTCGCCAATTGAAACCAAGGAGATATGATTGACAGCCGAAACCGATACCGTCAGTGCCAAAGCGGATAATTCGGCCCCGGCCCATATCGTCCTGACTTTCGACAACAACAAGCTCGCAGGAGCGCTCTACGGCCAGTTTGACCAACACCTGGCATTGTTGGAGCAGAAGCTCGGCGTGAGCGTTCATTCGAAAGGCAACCAGCTCACGATAACCGGCAATCCGGACGAGGCCGAGCAGGCGCGCAGAGCGCTGGAATATCTCTACAGCATGCTGCAGCGTGGCGTGGACATCGCTGCATCGGACGTCGATGGCGCCATCCGCATGGCCATCGCCGCCGATGACCAGTTGGTCTTGCCGACGATCGACAGCGGCAAGGCCAAAATGTCTGCAGCCCAAATCTCCACCCGCAAGCGAACCATCCACGCCCGTTCACCCAATCAGGACCGCTATATGCGGGCGCTGGACGACCGCGAAATGGTGTTCGGGATCGGACCGGCGGGAACCGGAAAGACCTATCTCGCCGTTGCCCATGCCGCCATGCTGCTGGAACGCGGGATCGTCGAGCGCATCATCCTGTCGCGCCCGGCGGTGGAAGCCGGCGAACGGCTTGGTTTCCTGCCAGGCGACATGAAGGAGAAGGTCGATCCCTATCTGCGGCCGCTCTATGATGCGCTTTACGATATGATGCCCGGCGACAAGGTCGAACGCGCGATCATCGCCGGCGTCATCGAAATCGCGCCGCTTGCATTCATGCGCGGTCGGACCTTGGCGCATTCAGCGGTCATTCTGGATGAGGCCCAAAACACGACGCCGATGCAGATGAAGATGTTCCTCACCCGGCTTGGCGAGGATGCGCGCATGATCGTGACCGGTGATCCGAGCCAGATCGACCTGCCGCCCGGTACCCGGTCCGGGTTAATCGAGGCGCTTCACGTGCTCAAGAATGTGTCGAATATCGCGAGGATCGAATTCACCGAGAAGGATGTGGTGCGTCATCCGCTGGTGGCCGAGATCGTCGCCGCCTACGACCGGCACACCAAGCAATCGGGCTGACGACGTTTGCGGCAATGAATCAGAAACCGACATTGGATCTTCAGATCGCCGTCGCAGTGGACGGCTGGCCGGCCGAAGATGAATTGAGACAACTGGCATCCGGTGCCGTCGATGCGGTCATGCGCAAACTTGGCATAACGCTCTCCACACCGAGTGAACTGAGCTTTTTGTTCGCCGACAACGACGCTGTCTGCGAAATCAACGAGCGCTGGCGCGGGATCGCCAAGCCGACAAATGTGCTTTCGTTTCCGGCAATTGAGAAAGTGGACCACCTGCAATTGCCACCGGTCCTTGGAGATATCGTGCTGGCGCTTGAAACGGTTTCGTCAGAGGCGGCGCTGGAAAACAAGCCGTTTGATAACCATTTAAGCCATCTGATCGTTCACGGTTTGCTACATATTTTTGGGTATGATCATCAAAGTGACGATGAGGCGGCCGAAATGGAGGCATTGGAAACGGCAATACTGGCAACGCTTGCTATTCCCGATCCATACGGCAAGATTGAAGAGAGATGAGTGACAAAACGACATTAGGTGAAGACGGTTCGCAGGGCGAACCGGAAAACAGCGGCGATTCTTCCGACCAGTCCGCGGACGGGCAAAGTACCCCCGCGACCGATCCGGTCGCAAAACAGACCCTGTTTTCGCGAATTGCGCATTTCTTCAAACCCAGGAACGGTTCGAGCCTGCGCGACGACATCGCCGATGCGTTGTCGGAGAAAACCGCCGATTCCTCATCTTTTTCGGCAGCAGAGAAAGCAATGCTGCACAACATCCTGCGCTTGCGCGAGGCACGCGTTGATGACGTGATGATCCCGCGCGCGGAAATCGAGGCCATCGAGCAGTCAACACCGCTTGGTGAATTGCTGGATGTGTTCGAGAAATCCGGTCACTCGCGAATGCCGGTCTATCGCGATACATTGGATGATCCCCGCGGAATGGTGCACATACGCGATGTCGTTGCATTTCTGACCCGGGCATCGCGTCAGAAAAAACGCAACCGCCGCAGCTCTACCAAGGAACCAGTCCGAAACGGCAGCGCCAAACCGCATTCGGCAACGGGCAAGATCAATCTGGCAAATGTCGACCTTGCCAAGTCGATCGGCGAATTGAACCTCACGCGCCCGGTGCTGTTTGTACCGCCATCCATGCTTGCCGCTGATTTGATGAGCCGGATGCAAGCCGCGAGAATTCAGATGGCCTTGGTCATTGACGAATATGGCGGCACCGACGGTTTGATATCCCTGGAAGACATTGTCGAGATGGTCGTGGGCGATATCGAGGATGAGCACGATGATGATGAAGCGCTTATCGCCAAGGCCGGCGAAGGCATTTTTGTCGTCGATGCCAAGGCCGAGATCGAGGAGGTAGCCGAAATGATCGGTGCATCCTTTAATGCCGGTGAGCATCTGGACGATGTCGACACGATCGGCGGCATGATCTTCAACGCACTTGGCCGCATACCGGCTCGCGGCGAGGTCGTTCAGGCAATACCCGGCTTTGAGTTTCACGTTCTCGAAGCCGATCCGAGGCGTATCAAGCGCGTTCGCATCGTTCAGGGAAGAACCGCTGATCGCCGCCGAAGGGTTCATCGCGCCCAAGGCGAATGATATCGCCGGTGTTTCGCTCCCGCTGACCAACCGCCGTGTGATATGTCTTTCTTGGTGATTCGCCGGGAAGAGTTGGCATGGAAAACATCGCGGGCAGGATCGTGCTGCTTTGGGGTTGGCGGCGGGCGGCAACGGCATTCATTGCCGGAGCCATTGCGGTATTCGCGCAGGCTCCTTTTGACTTCTTTGCCGTTTGCTTTGTCTCGTTCCCCATTTTGGTCTGGTTGCTGGATGGTGCTGCCTCGGAGGGCGGGAAGGGCATATTCAGCAGGCTGATGCCGGCTTTTGTCACCGGCTGGTGGTTCGGATTCGGCTATTTTCTTGCCGGTTTGTGGTGGATCGGTAATGCGCTTCTGGTGGAAGCCGACGAGTTTGCCTGGGCGCTGCCGCTGGCAATTATTCTTCTGCCGGCTTGCCTCGCCCTGTTTTACGGCCTGGCTGCCGCCATGGCGCGGATTATCTGGGCCAACGACATTGGCCGAATTGCGGCAATCGCGGCCGGATTTGGATTGGCCGAATGGCTGCGCTCGGTTCTGTTCACCGGATTTCCGTGGAACGCAATCGGGTATGCGGCAATGCCTGTGCCGCTTTTTATGCAACCCGTGGCCGAGATCGGACTGTACGGCGTGAACGCTGTCGCTGTCTTCGTTTTTACGATGCCGGCATTGTTGGGATCCCGTCGCGACCGATTGAAGGGCTTGGTCGCTGTCATCACGATCGTTGCGGTCGCTGCCGGCTATGGCGCATGGCGGATGGGTCTTCAACCGGCTGACACAAGCCAGAGCATCGCAGTGCGGATTGTTCAGCCGTCAATTGACCAAACGGGAAAGTGGGACCGGTCATTGCGCGATTCCATATTCTCGTCGCAGATCGAATTGTCGGCACGAGAACCCGAAGGGGATAATCGGCCGCCGGATTTGATTGTCTGGCCCGAGACATCAGTCCCGTTTTTATTCACTGATCGACCGGATGCCCTGGTCGCTATTGGTGATCTGCTTGACGAGGAGCAGATCCTCCTGGCCGGTGCCGTGCGTGTCGAAGCCGGTGCGGGCGATGCGCCGCGTTACTACAATTCCATCGTCGCGATTGATGGAAGTGGTGAGATTGTCGCCGCGGCAGACAAGGTTCACCTCGTGCCATTTGGAGAGTACCTGCCATTCGGCGACTTTTTGCGATCTTTGGGTTTGCGCGAGTTGGTCACCGCTCCGGGACTTTTTACTGCCGGATCCAACCGGCGCCTTCTTGAACTGTGGGACAAGATTAGGCTGTTGCCGATGATCTGCTACGAGATCATTTTTCCCGGCGAACTGGCCGGCGCCGAGCACGCACAGGTCATACTGAACGTCACCAATGACGCGTGGTACGGCAATACACCCGGCCCCTATCAGCACTTCCGTCAAGCCCAGGTGCGCGCCGTGGAGGCTGGATTGCCGCTCATAAGGGCGGCAAACAACGGGATATCAGCTGTTGTCGATGCCCATGGCAGGGTTGTTGACGCCTTTGGCCTCAATGCAGTCGGCAGTCTTGACGCAGAATTGATCGTCGGGCGCATTCCCGTCGGTAGCCACCGAAACTACACGTTTTTAGCGATTATATTGATTTTTTCTACTATTGCGAGTATTAGACAGCTGTTAGTTAGGAATAACGCGAATTGACGGCTCTTCGTTCGCGTCACATACTGCTTCGGTTCCGTTTCGTAAGAAACGGCGCTCCTCGTCCTTCCGCCGCAAAACATGAACGGGTGGGGAAAACAAAACGGAAGCCGTACAAACGGTTAGGAAGCTATGATCGCGAACAAGAAAAAGCCAAATCCGATCGATATACACGTGGGTAGTCGAATCCGGTTACGCCGGAATATGCTGAGCATGAGCCAGGAAAAACTCGGCGAAGGTTTAGGCATTACATTTCAGCAAATTCAGAAATACGAAAAAGGTACGAACAGGGTTGGGGCGAGCCGTCTTCAGGCGATTTCCACTGTTCTTGGAGTACCGGTGTCGTTTTTCTTTGAGGATGCACCTGGTCATGATCCGACCGGCGCTCAGGGAATGGCTGAAGATAATTCGACAAGCTATGTGGTTGATTTTCTCAACAGCGCGGAGGGTTTGCAGCTCAACCGCTCATTTGTGAAAATTACTGATAGCAAGGTCCGGAAGAAAATTATCGATCTTGTGAAGGCGTTGTCAGCCGAATCTGATTGACAGCTAAATATTGGACGATTGCAATCCGATCCCCAATGTTGGGGATCGGCTGGATCGTTGTTGCATACAAGATGCGATCAAATCAGCCAAACCGGCAAGCTTTGCTTGACGGAACGGCTCTGACTTGTCTAACAGATGCGCCCGAAGCTATGGCGCATGAACTTTTCTACTCGCCGTAAGGTCTGCGCTCTTGCTTTTGTCCGCCGGTAGTCAATCGGTGGCAGCGGTGTCCGGCCGCTTGTTCCGGAACAGATTCTATTTCAAGAGGGGTATCCCGTGGCGCGTGGCGACTATTTCTTTACCAGCGAATCGGTTTCTGAAGGTCATCCCGACAAGGTTTGTGACCGTATTTCGGATGAGATTGTAGATCTGATCTATCGCGAAGCGCGAAAGACCGGAATGGATCCCTGGAAGGTCCGTGTGGCTTGCGAAACCCTGACCACGACAAATCGTGTTGTCATTGCCGGTGAGGTCAGGGTTCCCGAAACGCTGTTTAAGAGAAAAGACGGCGAACTGGTGAAAGATGCCGCCGGCAATCCGGTCATCAATCCTTCCAGATTCCGCTCCGCAGCCCGCCGCGCCATACGCGGCAATCGGATACGAACAGTCGGGTTTCCACTGGAAAACGGCAAAGATCGATGTGCTTTTGCATGTGCAGTCCCCGGATATCGGCCAAGGCGTCGACAGCGCTGCCGATCGCCAGGGAGAAGAGGGCGCCGGTGACCAGGGAATTATGTTTGGCTATGCATGTCGCGAAACCCCTGAACTCATGCCCGCGCCGATCTATTACAGCCACAAGATCCTTGAGGAACTTGCCGCTGCCCGCCACGCCGGCGAAGGCGATGCCGCAGGGCTTGGGCCGGATTCCAAGAGCCAGGTCACTGTGCGCTACCGGGACGGCAAGCCGGATGCGGTCACTGAAATCGTGTTGTCGACCCAGCATCTGGATGAAAGCTGGGAGTCGGACGATGTGCGTCGCGTTGTCGAACCGTACGTGCGTTCCGCACTGAACGGGTTGGAGATCGCCGAAGACTGCAACTGGTTCGTAAACCCCACAGGCAAGTTTGTTGTTGGCGGACCGGACGGCGATGCCGGACTGACCGGCCGCAAGATTATCGTCGACACATACGGCGGTGCGGCTCCCCACGGCGGCGGCGCGTTTTCGGGCAAGGATACCACCAAGGTCGATCGGTCGGCGGCCTACGCTGCCCGTTACCTCGCCAAGAACGTTGTGGCGGCAAAACTGGCGGACAGGTGCACAATTCAGCTGTCCTACGCCATCGGCGTGGCCCAACCATTGTCGGTCTATGTCAATCTGCACGGCACCGGCAAGGTGGAAGAAGAAAAGCTTGAGGACGCGCTGCGCAAAGTGATGGATTTGTCACCCAGCGGTATCCGCAAACATCTCGATCTCAACAAGCCGATCTACGCCAAAACCTCGGCCTATGGCCACTTCGGTCGAAAAACAGGGCGTGATGGTTCGTTCTCTTGGGAGAAAACTGATCTGGTCAAGAAGCTGAAGCAGGCGGTTTCCGAATAAACCGCCGTCATGCGATATGACATCTGACAGGCCTGAGCGATCGACGGAAGCCTTTTTTGGCCGACGGCGCGGCAAGGCTTTAAGAGCAAACCAGGCCGCATCTCTCGGTCGCTGTTTGGACAAGCTTGCAATCGACCTGCAGTCACCGGGCCCCGAAGACATGCGCAAGCTCTTTGCAGCCAATGTCGAGACGACGCATCTTGAGATCGGGTTCGGCGGCGGCGAGCATTTGCTTCACCGGTTGAGTATGTACACGCGATCCGGTTTCATAGGTGTCGAGCCATTCGTCAACGGAATGGCCAAGCTGGCCGCCGCAATCGACGGAAACATCCCGGGCAACCTGCGTCTTTACGATGATGACGCAACGCGTCTGCTGGACTGGTTGCCGGAAAACTCGATCGACGGGATAGACCTTCTTTATCCGGATCCATGGCCTAAAAAGAAGCACTGGAAACGCCGGTTCGTCAGCCGGACAAATCTGGATCGATTCGCACGTGTCATGAAATCCGGAGCGGTTTTCCGCTTCGCATCGGATATCGATACCTATGTCAACTGGACGTTGCTGCATTGCCGTGCGCACGGCTCGTTTCAATGGCTTGCACAGACGTCGGCCGATTGGAATGAACCGTTTTCCGACTGGCCGGGGACGCGATACGAGGCCAAGGCGCTGCGTGAGGGAAGACAGCCCGCCTATCTGCGTTTCCGTCGGCGCTGACGCCGATTGCATATTATTCAACAAGGCCGGCCGGCGGTGCTTGCATCGGCATGCGTTTAGGCCTATATCACGCGTAAATTCTTGGTCGATCAGACGAAGAGTGGGTCCACCCGGTCCCGCTCTTTTTTGTTACCAATAATGGAATCGACCGATTGGAGAAACAGTTTGAGCGAAGCGCTGACCAATATGGATGTTGCGCAATTTGAAACCGATGACCGTCTTGTTCGCGAGACTGGCGTCGATGCGCGTATAGCATCCATCATTGGGCCGGTGTTGAAGCCGATGGGATTTCGTCTGGTCAGGGTGAGGTTATCGGGCCAGAACGGATTGACCTTGCAAATCATGGCCGAGCGTCCGGACGGCTCGATGACGGTTGAGGATTGCGAGGAGCTGAGCAGGGCGATTTCACCCGTCCTTGATGTCGAAGACCCTGTCCAGCAGGCTTACCATCTCGAGATTTCCTCACCCGGTATTGACCGGCCGCTGGTGCGCAAGTCGGATTTCTCCGATTGGCTGGGTCATCTGGCAAAGGTTGAGACGACAATACTGGTCGCGGATCGCAAGCGATTCCGCGGTCGTATCGCCGAGGCTGACGACAGCGGGATTGTGATTGAGCGCGACTCGGCAAGCTACGGAGACGAGCCAAGCGTACGTATTCCATACGACACAATTGGCGAGGCGAAGCTGATCCTGACCGACGATCTGGTCAGGGAGGCACTGAAAGAAGACAGGAAGCAGAGGCAACAACGCAAGAAGGACCGGCGCAAGGGTGGCCGGTCGGAAGCTGCCTCCGAAACCGGAAACTGAATTTGACCGTATCGCGGCCAGGTGGTCGCGCCGTAATAGATGCCAGGGAGACAACGATGGCAGTTAGTGCAAACAGGCTTGAACTCATCCAGATTGCGGATGCAGTGGCCCGGGAAAAATCGATCGACAAGGATATCGTCATCGAGGCGATGGCCGATGCTATCCAGAAGGCTGCCCGCTCGCGCTATGGTCAGGAGACCAATATTCGCACCGATATCAACCCGACCACCGGCGAAATGAAGCTTCAGCGCCTGATGGAGGTGGTTGAGAACGTCGACGAGCCTGCGATACAGATTTCGCTGGAAGATGCACGCCACCGCAACCCCGATGCGCAGGTTGGCGACTCCATCGCCGAGCAACTGCCGCCGATGGACTTCGGTCGCATCGCCGCGCAATCGGCCAAACAGGTCATCGTCCAGAAAGTTCGCGAAGCCGAACGCGACAGGCAATTCGAGGAATACAAGGATCGTATCGGCGAGATCGTCAACGGCACGGTCAAGCGTGTCGAATACGGCAATGTCATTATCGACCTGGGCCGCGGCGAGGCGATCATTCGGCGCGACGAGATGATCCCGCGCGAGAACTTCAAATATGGCGACCGCGTGCGTGCCTATGTCTATGATGTCCGGCGCGAACAGCGCGGCCCGCAGATTTTCCTGTCGCGAACCCATCCGCAGTTCATGACCAAGCTTTTTACCATGGAAGTACCGGAAATCTACGACGGCATTATCGAAATTCGCTCCGTTGCGCGCGACCCGGGCTCTCGGGCCAAGATCGCGGTAATATCGCGCGATTCCTCGATAGATCCGGTTGGAGCATGTGTCGGTATGAGGGGCAGCCGTGTACAGGCGGTGGTTGGCGAGCTTCAGGGTGAGAAAATCGACATCATTCCGTGGAACGACAACGCTGCCTCGTTCATCGTCAACGCATTGCAGCCCGCCGAAGTGGCCAAGGTTGTTCTCGACGAGGACGCGGAGCGCATCGAGGTCGTCGTGCCGGATGAACAGCTGTCACTGGCCATCGGCCGTCGCGGCCAGAACGTCCGTCTTGCATCTCAGTTGACCGGCTGGGACATCGACATTCTCACCGAGGAAGAGGAATCGGCCCGTCGGCAGAAGGAGTTCGTCGAACGCTCGGCGCTGTTCATGGAAGCGCTCAATGTCGACGAGATGGTTGGACAGGTTCTGGCTTCCGAAGGGTTCACCAGCGTCGAGGAAGTCGCATATGTCGAATCGGATGAAATCTCATCCATCGACGGTTTCGATGATGAGACTGCTGAAGAAATTCAGATGCGCGCCCGTGAGTATTTGGAGCGTATTGAAGCCGAATTCGATGCCAAGCGCACCGAACTTGGCGTTGAAGACGACTTGCGCGAGATACCCGGCATTACGACCGCAATCATGGTCACGCTTGGCGAAGATGAGGTCAAGACGATCGAGGACTTCGCCGGCTACGCGGTCGATGACCTGGTCGGTTGGAAGGAGCGCAAGGACGGCGAGACAACGTTCTTCGACGGCGTGTTGACAAAACATGGCGTTTCCCGCGCCGATGCGGAGCAGATGGTTGTGGCCGCACGTATGCGGGTAGGCTGGATTACGGAAGAGGATCTGGTCGGCGAAGACGAAATCGAAGCGGTCGAAGAAACCGCCGCTTCGGCTGAAGCCGTTTAGGGTCGGAGGTGGTGTCTGTCCGGCATGAACGATCGAACCTGCATCGTAACCCGAAACAACGGTGATCGCGACCGGTTGATCAGATTTGTCGCCGGTCCGGATGGCAATGTTGTTCCCGATCTGAAGCAAAGCTTGCCCGGACGCGGCTGCTGGGTTACGGGAACCCGCGGAAATGTGGACACCGCCGTACGCAAGAACCTTTTTGCGCGCGCATTACGGTCGGGCATCAAGCCGGATCGCGACCTCGGTTCGTTGGTGGATTCATTGATGATGAAGTCCGCGCTCGGATCGATCGGACTTGCGCGCAAGGCAGGCGAGCTTGTTCTCGGCGCTGCCAAGGTGGAAGCGGCCGTTCGCAAGGGAGCGGCAGTTGCCGTTCTTCACGCAACGCAGGCGTCGGAGGACGGCGTTCGCAAGATTACCCAGGCTCGGCGGGCGGTAGCGCTGGCCGGCGGGCCCGTCATCGATGCATATAATCTCTTGTCCGAAGAGGATTTGAGTTTGGCATTGGGTGGTACAAATGTGATACATGCTGCCCTGCTGGAAGGTTCGGCAGGCAAAGCTGCACTTCGGCGCTTGGTTGCGCTCAAGCAATACCGGGAATATCCCGGAGGAAATGACCAGGATGTCACCGCCTCTCGGGACGGGCTGGCATCGTAAAAGGACTTGGAATGAGCGATACGAAATCTGGTGACGACAAGACATTGAGCGTCGGTTCTAAGAAGACCCTGACCCTGAAGCGGGCCGGTGTCGAGCAGGGGACCGTGCGCCAGAACTTCTCCCACGGGAGAAGCAAGTCGGTTGTCGTTGAGACGAAAAAACGCAAATTCACCAAGCCCGGCGAATCCGAGGGTGCGCCCCAGGTTGTGCTGAAAACGCGATCGGCCGCTCCGGAACCGGCTGCGGCGCCCAAAGCACCTGCCAAGCCGAAAGCCGTCGACACGGCTGGAGTGGTTCTCAACGAACTTTCTACCGACGAGATGGAAGCCCGGCGCCGCGCCTTGGAAGGTGCAAAGGTTCGAGAGGTCGAGGAACGCGAGAAGGCTGCGGTTGATGCAAAACGCAGGGCGGAGGAAGAAGATCAACGCGCACGCGAGCGCGAGGAATCTGCCCGCCGCCAGGCGGAAGAGGAAGCCCGGCTGGCCGAGGAAGCCGAAGCCAAGCGGCGCGCCGAAGAGGAAGCGCGCAAACGCACACCCGAGCCGGAACCGGCTGCTGCTGAAGACAGCGCCAAGAGCCGCCAAAACTACAGCAAGCGCGGGCAACCGTCGAAACAGGATGCCGGGCGTCCGGCTGCGCGTCCGCGCGCCGATGACCGCCGACGAGGCAAGCTGACACTCAATCGCGCACTTTCAGGCGAGGAATCGCGTGGCCGCTCTCTGTCGTCGATGCGCCGGCGGCAGGAAAAGTTCAAACGCGCTCAAAGCCAGGAACCGCGCGAGAAGATTTCGCGCGAAGTAAAATTGCCCGAGACGATTACTGTGCAGGAGCTTGCCGGCCGTATGACGGAACGCGCCGTCGATGTCGTCAAGTTCATGATGCAGCAGGGTCAGATGCTGAAACCCGGAGATGTGATCGATGCCGATACGGCCGAGCTGATCGCCTCGGAGTTCGGCCATACCGTCAAGCGGGTTTCCGATTCCGACATCGAGGAGGGCTTGTTCAATATCGAGGACAAGCCGTCAGATATGAAGCCGCGGCCGCCGGTCGTGACGATTATGGGTCATGTCGATCACGGCAAAACCTCTCTTCTCGATGCCATCCGCAACGCCAACGTTGTGTCGGGCGAAGCCGGCGGCATTACCCAGCACATCGGTGCCTACCAGGTGGAGAAGGACGGCCAGAAAATCACCTTTATCGACACGCCGGGCCATGCCGCGTTCACCGCGATGCGCGCGCGCGGCGCGCAGGCGACCGACATTGCCATCTTGGTGGTTGCTGCTGATGACAGCGTGATGCCGCAGACGATCGAATCGATCAATCACGCCAAGGCCGCAGAAGTTCCGATGATCGTTGCGATCAACAAGATCGACAAGCCCGAAGCCGACGCCCAGAAGGTTCGCACTGAATTGCTGCAGCATGAGGTTTTCGTCGAATCGATGGGCGGTGAAGTGCTCGACGTCGAAGTTTCGGCAATGAAAGGCACCAATCTGGACAAGCTGCTCGAGACCATTCTGCTGCAGGCCGAATTGCTGGAACTGAAAGCCAATCCGGACCGCACTGCCGAAGGCGTTGTCATCGAGGCCAAACTCGATCGCGGCCGCGGCTCGGTCGCGACCGTGCTGGTTCAGGCGGGCACCCTGCATACCGGTGACATCGTTGTTGCCGGTGACGAATGGGGTCGAGTCCGCGCGCTTATCGACGACCGTGGCACTCAGTTGAAGGAGGCCGGACCGGCCATGCCGATCGAGGTGCTCGGTCTTCAGGGAACGCCGCAGGCCGGTGACAGGTTTGCGATTGTCGAAAACGAGGCTCAGGCCCGCGAGATTTCCGAATACCGGCAACGCAAGTCGCGCGAAATGGCGGTCGCCAAACAGGCCGGTCAGCGCGGTTCGCTTGAACAGATGATGACCCAGCTTCAGACCACTGGTGTCAAGGAATTCCCGCTTTTGATCAAGGGTGACGTTCAGGGCTCGATCGAGGCCATTTCCGGTGCGCTCGAAAAGCTTGGCACCGATGAGGTGCAGGCCCGCATCGTCCACTCGGGCGCAGGCGGTATTACCGAAAGCGATATCTCGCTGGCCGAGGCATCCGAGGCTGCGATCATGGGCTTCAATGTCCGCGCCAACAAGCAGGCGCGCGACCTTGCGGCGCAATCAGGCACCGAAATCCGCTACTACAACATCATCTACGACCTGGTTGACGACGTGAAACAGGCCATGTCCGGCATGCTGTCGCCGGAACGCCGCGAGACCTTCCTCGGCAATGCCGAAATACTGGAGGTGTTCAACATCACCAAGGTCGGCAAGGTCGCCGGTTGCCGGGTCACGGAAGGCAAGGTCGAACGTGGTGCTGGCGTGCGTCTGGTGCGCGACGACGTGGTGATTCACGAAGGGACGCTGAAGACGCTGAAGCGCTTCAAGGACGAGGTCGCCGAAGTGCCGGCCGGTCAGGAATGCGGCATGGCGTTTGCCAATTATGACGACATTCGCGCCGGTGACGTGATTGAAGCGTTCCGCGTCGAGGAAGTGGCCCGGACTCTGTAAACCCTGTTGTCATTTACGCCGGCCGGGACGGCCGGCGTATCTTTCTATCGTCGATGAGTGGTCCGATTCCGCCGTGCGACATGAGTGAAAAACAATGTCGAAATTCTCTTCTGCAGGCCCATCCCAACGTCAACTTCGTGTCGGCGAACAGGTGCGCCATGCTTTGGCCCAGATGATCGGTCGCGGCGAAATCCGCGATGAGGTTCTCGAGCGTACGGTTGTTTCGATATCGGAAGTAGCCATGTCTCCGGACCTGAAAATCGCGACCGCCTATGTCTCTCCTCTCGGAGCAGGCGACGGCGAGGCCATTGTCAAGGCATTGGCGAAAAACGCAAAATTCATCCGCGGTCGGCTGACGCCGGCTTTGCGGCAGATGAAATACATGCCCGAGTTCCGGTTTCGCGTCGATACCAGCTTCGACAACTTTGATCGTATCGACCGTTTGCTGCGCACGCCTGAAGTGGCGCGCGATCTGGGTAACGAAGAAGACGGCAAACACGACTGATGGCCAGACAGCGCAAGAAAAAAGGCCGGCCGATCTCCGGCTGGGTCGTGCTCGACAAGCCGGTCGGCATGGGCTCCACCGAAGCTGTCTCCAAGATCAAATGGTTGTTCGAGGCGCAGAAGGCTGGCCATGCGGGCACACTGGATCCGCTGGCGTCGGGAATGCTGCCGATAGCGCTGGGCGAGGCAACCAAGACGGTGCCCTATGTGATGGACGGCGCCAAAATCTATCGGTTCACCGTTACCTGGGGCGAGGAACGCTCGACCGACGACCTCGAGGGAAATGTCACCAACACTTCGGACCGGCGGCCTGACCGCGCCACGGTTGAGGCGCTGTTGCCCGAATACACCGGCGTGATCATGCAGGTTCCGCCTCAGTTTTCCGCCATCAAGATCGGTGGCGAACGCGCCTATGACATCGCCCGCGATGGTGAGACGGTCGAGATACCGGCCCGTGAGGTCGAGATCGGCCGGCTGGAGATCATCGACATGGCGGACGGGAACAAAACCGTCTTTGAGATCGAGTGCGGCAAGGGCACCTACGTTCGCTCGCTCGCCCGCGACATGGGGCGCGATTTGGGCTGTTTCGGCCATATCAGCGAATTGCGCCGCACCGAGGTGTCTCCGTTCACGGCCGAGGATCTTGTTTTGCTTGAGGATTTGGACGCGGCAAGCCCGCGAAACGCGCCCGATGGTCCAGAGGCCGAGAAACCATATACCGTGATCGATGCTTTGGTTGTCGATACCGGCGCAGCGCTGGGTGAGCTGCCGCATGTGGCGCTCGGCGATGACGCCGCCCAACGCGTACGCCTTGGCAACCCGATAATCATTCGTGGCCGCGATGCCCCGATAGAGGCCGACGATGCCTATGTCACGGCCAGAGGAAAGCTTGTCGCCATCGGTGCGATTGAAGCCGGCCAGTTCAAGCCACGCCGGGTCTTCAGGGGTTGAAGTCTGGATGCGCATAGATCGGTGGAGTTGAAACCAGACCCCAACAAAACGCTGGCATTCGTCATCGAATTACCCTATATGCACCGCAGCAATCGGCTTTGGCCATTGTTCACCGGCCCCTGCTGGACGACATCCCGGCTGTGGGCGACCCGTTTCCTTAAAGTTTATGAGAGAAAGGAAAAGCGCGATGTCGATTACTGCTGACCGCAAGCAGGAACTGATGAAGGAATACGCGACCGCCAAGGGCGATACCGGCTCGCCGGAAGTCCAGGTTGCCGTGCTTTCCGAACGCATCAAGAACCTGACCGAACACTTCAAGGACCACAAAAAGGATAACCATTCCCGCCGTGGTCTGTTGAAACTCGTCTCGCAGCGCCGCCGCCTCTTGGATTATCTGAATTCCAAGGATGCAGGCCGCTACCAGACTTTGATCGGAAAGCTAGGCTTGCGCCGCTAACCGTTTGCCGGCGGGTGTGACATCACCCGCCGCAAGCATATTCGGGAGCCTTAAACCGGTTCCCGCAACCGATTTCCCTCATTGAAGTTCGATGAAGTGGGAAATCACCCATGGACAGGTCATGGGGCAGGATTGACGGCTGCTTATCCGCGAAAATTCGCGCGGATTTCACAGAGCATCCTTCTGTCTTGCCCGTGGCTCGTCCGACAAGAAGCCGACGGAGATTAAGCCGCTACGGATAGGCCGTGGCGGGGTTTCCGTCCATGACAAGGACAAGACATGTTCAATCACCATAAAGTCGAAATCGAATGGGGCGGCCGCCCACTGACGCTTGAAACAGGCAAAATCGCCCGTCAGGCAGACGGCGCGGTTCTGGCTACCTACGGCGAAACCGTCGTACTTGCGACCATCGTTTCGGCAAAAGAAGCACGGGCAGGACAGGATTTTTTCCCGCTGACCGTGAACTACCAGGAAAAAACCTATGCTGCCGGCAAGATTCCCGGCGGCTATTTCAAGCGCGAGGGGCGTCCCTCTGAAAACGAGACACTGGTCTCGCGTCTGATCGACCGACCGATCCGTCCGCTGTTCGCCGACGGTTACAAGAACGAGACCCAGGTTATTCTGACGGTCGTGCAGCATGATCTGGAAAACAATCCCGATGTGCTGTCCATGGTCGCGGCATCGGCCGCGCTGACGCTGTCGGGCGTTCCCTTCATGGGACCGATCGGTGGTGCCCGTGTCGGCTTCATCGAAGGCGAATACGTACTTAATCCGCATGTTGATGAAATGCCCGAATCCAAGCTCGACCTCATGGTTGCCGGCACACAGGAAGCCGTGCTGATGGTCGAATCCGAAGCCCAGGAACTGGACGAGGAAACCATGCTTGGCGCGGTCATGTTCGGTCACCAGAGCATTCAGCCGGTCATCGATGCGATCATCAAGCTGGCTGAAGTAGCCGCCAAGGAACCGCGCGATTATCAGCCTGAGGATCTGTCGGAACTCGAGACCGAAATGTTGTCGGTGGTCGAGGCTGATCTGCGTGATGCATACAAGATCACGGACAAGCAGGAACGCTACGATGCGATCGATGCAGCCAAGGCCAAGGTCAAGGAACACTATGCCCCGGCCGAGGACGAAGAGCCGAAATGGTCCTTCAGAACAGATCGGCACGGTGTTCAAATCGGTGCAGGCCAAGATCGTGCGCTGGAATATTCTCGATACCGGCAACCGCATCGACGGTCGTGATCTGGCGACGGTTCGCCCGATCGTATCGGAAGTCGGTATCCTGCCCCGTACACACGGTTCGGCCCTGTTTACCCGCGGCGAGACCCAGGCAATCGTTGTTGCCACGCTTGGCACCGGTGAGGACGAGCAATATGTCGACAGCCTGACCGGCATGTACAAGGAAAAGTTCATGCTGCACTACAATTTCCCGCCCTATTCGGTGGGAGAGACAGGCCGCATGTTGTCGCCCGGCCGTCGTGAGATCGGGCATGGCAAGCTGGCATGGCGCGCCATCCGACCGATGCTTCCGTCTGCCGAACAGTTCCCATACACGATCCGCGCGGTATCCGAGATCACCGAATCCAACGGTTCATCGTCGATGGCGACCGTCTGCGGCACATCGCTGGCGCTGATGGATGCCGGTGTCCCGTTGGCAAACCCGGTTGCGGGTATCGCCATGGGCCTGATCAAGGAAGACGACCGCTTTGCCGTGTTGTCAGACATCCTCGGCGACGAAGATCATCTCGGCGACATGGATTTCAAGGTCGCCGGTACTGAAGGCGGCATCACGTCTCTGCAGATGGACATCAAGATCGACGGTATCACCGAAGAGATCATGAAAGAGGCTCTGTCTCAGGCCAAGGACGGCCGCATTCACATCCTTGGTGAAATGGCCAATGCGCTGTCAGAAAGCCGTGAGGAACTTGGTGAGTTCGCGCCTCGGATCGAGGTCATGAACATTCCGACCGACAAGATTCGCGACGTCATCGGCACCGGCGGTAAGGTGATCCGTGAGATCGTCGAAAAAACCGGCGCCAAGATCAACATCGAAGACGATGGTACGGTCAAGATCGCTTCATCAAACGCCAAGGAAATCGAAGCTGCGAAGAAGTGGATTCACTCGCTGACCGCTGAGCCGGAAGTCGGTGTGATCTACGAGGGAACTGTGGTCAAGACCGCAGATTTCGGGGCATTCGTCAATTTCTTCGGGCCCAAGGATGGTCTGGTTCACATTTCCCAACTGGCGCAGGAACGTGTCGGCAAGACCACTGACGTGGTCAAGGAAGGCGACAAGGTCTGGGTCAAGCTGATGGGATTTGACGAGCGTGGCAAGGTGCGCCTGTCGATGAAGGTCGTCGATCAGGAGACCGGCCAGGAAATCCCGCGCGAGCCGCGCCCGGAGAAACAGGAAGGCTAAACAGGCCTTTTGAGTACTGATATCAAGCGCGGGTTTAATACCCGCGCTTTTTTGTTGGCTGCACTTGGTGCTCCGATGCGCTATTCGAAAACCATGACGGAAGATCCGCAAATTGCAACGCTGTTGCATCCGTTCGACACCGGTATGCTTGAATGGCCTTCTGGTACGGCGGACATTTTGTGCATCGGTTTTGCTGAGTCATTGCCCGATGGTTGGAAGGTCGATGGCGAAATCCTCTACGTCCAGGGATTCAGGCCGGGATTTACAAACCTCGAGCGCGCCGGCCAGGCTGTTATGCATTCGCTGCCGACCGGTCGGTTGTTTGACATTGCGCTTGTGCGTCTTGGCCGCCATCGCGGCCAGAACGAGGCATGGATCGCGAAGGCGCTGCGGCTCATGAAGACCGGAGGCTTGGTCCTCGTCGCAGGTGCCAAGACCGATGGCGTGGCAAGCATGAGAAAGCACCTCTCAAGAGCTGGCGCAGAGCCGCAATATATGTCGAAGAACCACGGGCAGGTGCTCTGGTTGGAAGCCGGCGAAGATCGCCTAGCACTGGCAGATCAGTTGGAACCGGCATCCTTGCCGCTTGTCGATGGTCGGTACCAGACCGCACCCGGCATGTTCTCAGCCGGGCAGATTGATCGCGGTTCGCGATTGTTAAGCGACCAGATTTCCTGTCGTCAGAACGCCCGTGTTGCCGATTTCTGTGCTGGTTGGGGGTATCTGTCGGTGCAATTTTTGAAACGCTGCCCGGACATTGCCTGCCTGCATCTTTATGAGGCTGATTTTGCTTCGCTGCAGGCTGCCCGTGCCAACCTGGCCGGGAAGGCGGGATGCGAAATCGACTATTTATGGTTTGACCTGCTCCACGATCAGGTCGATCAACGCTACGACCTGATTGTTATGAACCCGCCGTTTCACGCTGGCCGACGAGCTGAGCCGGAGATCGGTCGGCGGTTGATCGCGGTCGCGGCCAAAGCTCTGGCCCCGCGCGGGCACTTGCTATTGGTGGCAAATCACCAACTGCCCTATGAGGAAATCATCGGTGAGTGTTTTTCCAGCCATCACATGTTGTGCGAAGAAGACGGCTTTAAGGTGCTGAGTGCGAAACGGTGACCGTGAAGCGTTCAGTCGCCGATGACATGACAATGCTGGTCAATGAACCGTCTTACGCCGCGCAGTATCGGCGAGGCTTTCCGTCTCGCGGCTGGATAGCGGTGCAGGCTTGCCGTAATAAAATCCCTGCACCACGTCGCAGCCGGCAGCGCGCAGAAGGATCGCCTGATCCTCGTTTTCAACGCCTTCGGCAATTGTGTGAACACCCAGGGCGCGGCTGAGCCCGACAATCGTTGAAACCACGGCGCCACCAGCATCGGATCCCTTGCCAAGTCTGCTGACAAATGACCGGTCGATTTTAAGCTTGTTGAAGCGGAAGTCGATCAGATAGCTGAGGTTTGAATAGCCGGTGCCGAAATCGTCAACGGCAACGGAAATTCCGAGTTTTCGGATTTCTTCGAGAATGACCGCCGCGCGATCCTTGTCTTGCATCATCGCGGTCTCGGTGATTTCGAGTTCCAGCTTGTGCGCGGGAAGTCCCGTATCGGTGAGAACGTCGCGTACCATGGCGACGAAGTCGCGCATCATGAATTGAACCGGTGAGATGTTGACCGCAACGATGTGATCGTCTGCCAATGTAAGCCCGTCATTGCAGGCCCTGCGCAACACCCATTCGCCGATCAACGAGATCATCCCGGTTTCCTCGGCGACCGAAATGAACTCATTCGGCGGGATCATGCCTCGCTCGGGATGACGCCAGCGGATCAGCGCTTCATAGCCGACGACCTTGTTTGAGGCGAGGTCGTGTTGCGGCTGATAGTGCAGATCAAAGTCGCCGTGCTCAAACGCAGAGCTGAGTTCGGACTCGATCCATTGCCGGTATTCCGCAACCTTACCCATTTCCGGATGATAGACCGACCAGTTGCCGGCACCCGATGCTCTGGCGTGCTGAAGCGCCAGGTTTGACCGTCGAAGCAACACGATCGGATCGATCCCGTCCTTTGGCATGGCGGTTACGCCAGCCGAAATGCTCAGCGACTGCGTGTGGGTCGAGATGACGATCGGATCCATTGTGCGTGCGATAAGCGTCTCCAGTAGCTGGTCGATCGGAAGATTGCCCGGTTTGTCCGCCAGCAGAATGGCGAATTCTCCTGCGCCGATACGGCCGATCTCCGCTGGATGGGGAACGTGTTCCTTCAATCGAGCCGCAAATGTGCTGATCAGTTCGTCGCCCTGGCTGTAACCGATGGCGTCGTTGATCTGCTTGAAACGATCGATATCGATGTCGATCAGAAATATCGGTTTCCCCGAACGCTCTGACTGTATCGCCGCTTCGGCGATTTTTCCGATCATGGCAGTACGGGAGTGAAATCCCGTCAACCGGTCAACTTGCGTTTCATTGAAGACATATTCGGCGGATTCGTCGACACCGGCAAAAAAAGAGACCACGCCACCGGCGGCTGCAAGCGTGCAGAGTGCGGCGATCATGGCGCCAACGGCGTCGGCGGGAAGACCGGCAAGACCATCGCCAAAGCTGAATTTCAAACCCCACAGGACAATCAGAAAACTACCCAACCCGGCGCTGGCGATCGTGATCAGCCGAAAGATCGGAGTCCGACTGGGATCTTGATGAGCGCCGGTTGACATGGTTATTCCCCTGCTTATCGGCGACTATAGGTTGGCAAATGTTAAATTACGGCTCCAAATTACCATGCAATTTTATTGGTTTGCGTCTTGGTTATCCGATTGTTAATCGGCTTGGCGGTCGCTCAGCGACTTCAGCTCGTCCATATTGGGCATCGAGACGATATTATAGCCGGAATCGACATAGTGGATTTCGCCGGTCACTCCGGAAGACAGGTCGGAGAGCAGATAAAGCGCCGAGTTTCCAACCTCCTCGATTGTGACCGTACGTCTGAGCGGCGAGTTGCGCTGCTGATAGGCGAACATGTGCCTGGCATCAGAAATCCCTGCTCCGGCAAGGGTGCGAACCGGCCCCGCCGAAATGCCGTTTACCCGGATGCCGCGCGGTCCATAGTCGTTTGCCAGATATCGAACGCTTGCCTCCAGTGCTGCTTTGGCAACACCCATGACATTGTAGTTGGGCATCACGCGCACCGATCCGGCATAGGTAAGGGTGATCATCGATCCGCCGTCATTCATCAGCGCGGCGGCCCTTCGCGCGACCTCTGTAAATGAGAAGCAGGAAATCAGCATTGTACGCTGAAAATTCTCTCGCGATGTGTCTGCGTAGAGACCTTTGAGTTCATTCTTGTCGGAAAACCCGATGGCATGGACAACGAAGTCGATACCACCCCATTCAGACCCCAGCCGGTCAAAGCAGGCGTCCACCGAAGCCGTATCCTCGACGTCACAGGGTACGACGATTGATGCGCCGGCCTTTTCCGCAAGCGGTTTAACCCGGCGGCCGAATGCTTCGCCCTGATAGGTAAAAGCGAGTTTGGCACCCTGGTCAGCGAGCTTTTCGGCGATTCCCCAGGCGATGGAGTGGTCGTTTGCGACACCCATCACCAGGCCTCGCCGGCCCTCCATCAGATTTGTCATGCAGTGGTTCCCTCAGGCGTCATAGCGCTGGAATACCAGCGTTGCGTTGGTGCCCCCAAAGCCAAATGAATTGGATAAAACCGTGTTCAGCCCGGCATTGTCGGTGCGGGATCGCGCAATTGGTATGTCGGCGAACTCCGGATCGAGTTCATCGATATTGGCGCTCTCGCAAATGAAATCATTGTTGAGCATTAAAAGCGAATAGATCGCCTCCTGGGCGCCGGTCGCTCCCAGCGAATGCCCGGTCAGCGATTTTGTTGCCGAGATTGGCGGAATGTTGTCACCGAATACGTCACGAATGGCCATAATCTCCTGCCGGTCGCCAACGGGCGTAGCGGTCGCATGGGGATTGATGTAGTCGATGGGCCTATCGACGGTGGCAAGCGCCTGCTGCATGCACCGCATTGCTCCCTCTCCCGAAGGCGCAACCATGTCGTAGCCGTCCGAAGTGGCGCCATATCCGACCACTTCACCGTAGATCTTGGCGCCTCGCGCCTTTGCACGGTCCAGTTCCTCAAGAACCAGTACGCCCGCGCCGCCGGCGATCACAAATCCGTCGCGGTTGACGTCATAGGCGCGAGAGGCAACTGCGGGGCGATCATTGTACTTTGATGACATTGCGCCCATGGCGTCGAACAATACCGACAATGTCCAATCGAGGTCCTCGCAACCGCCGGCGAACACGACATCCTGCTTGCCGAGCTGGATTTGCTCATATGCATTGCCAATGCAGTGGTTCGACGTCGCGCAGGCTGAACTGATCGAGTAGTTGACGCCTTTTATCTTGAACCATGTCGCCAGCGTCGCTGAAGCGGTTGATCCCATGCATTTTGGTACGGCAAATGGACCGACACGCTTTGGACCACGCTCACGAGTGGTGGCTGCGGCCTCCACGATGGTTCGTGTCGAAGGGCCTCCCGAACCCATGATGATGCCCGTGCGTTCGTTGGACACATCGTTTTCTTCAAGCCCCGCATCTCGGATCGCCTGATCCATCGCGATGTGGTTCCAGGCGGTGCCGCCGCCGTGAAAACGCATGGCGCGGCGGTCGACCAGAGCTTCGGTGTCAATTTCGGGAGCGCCGTGAACCTGGCAGCGAAATCCCAGCTCGGCGTAATCTGATGCAGAAACGATGCCCGATTTGGCCTCGCGAAGCGACGCCAGCACTTCCTGCGTGTTGTTGCCGATCGAGGAAACGATTCCCATACCGGTTACCGCAACTCTTTTCATGTCGATTTCCTCCGCCGCAAACGCGCGGTCATTGATCAGGAATCCTGTTTGGCCAGGCCAACTCGCAAATCGGTGGCCTTGTAGATGGGGTCACCGTCAGCTTTTAGCCAGCCGTCAGCAATTCCCAAAACCAGGCGGCCCCGCATCACGCGCTTGAAGTCGACGCCGTACTCCACCAGTTTGGTTTTCGGTGTCACCATGCCCTTGAACTTCACCTCTCCGGTCGACAATGCCATTCCCCTGCCAGGCTCGCCAAGCCAGCCGAGAAAAAAGCCCGTCATTTGCCAGAGCGCATCCAGGCCGAGACAACCCGGCATGACCGGATTTCCGGGAAAATGGCAAGGAAAGAACCAGTGATCGGGTTTGATGACGAAATCGGCGCGGACACAGCCTTTGCCATGTTCCCCGCCATCCTCGCTGATATCCGTGATGCGGTCGAACATCAGCATCGGCGGTGAAGGAAGTTGCGCATTACCGGGACCAAACAGATCTCCCCGGCTGCAAGCCAGCAGATCCTCATAGCCATAGCTCGACTTTCGTTCGGTCATGTAAGCTCCCTTTGCCCCAATATCTCCAGCAGCGGCGTTCCTGAACGGCTATCTACCGGTGCCATTTCCTATCACAGCTTGTTTCGTGCCGGAAACCATAGATTGCGGTTTTTGATAACCAAATTCGCGATCATTGCCCACTATTGATCGACAACTGCCAAACGAATATATTCCGCATACAATTGCGCCTCTGCCGAGTATTCAGACAGCGGTTCAATGTCATGTCTGTTTCTGATCGAGCCTGTAGATGTCTTTCGAATTCAACAACTCACTGGCCACCGCGGAGGAGCGTATTCGCAACGCCGGACTGCGGCCGACACGACAGCGTATAGCCTTGGCCGAACTATTGTTTGCGCGCGGCAACAGGCACCTTGTTGCCGAGGAGTTGCATGCCGAGGCCGAATCCGCCGGCTACACGATGTCGTTGGCGACCGTCTACAATACGCTGCATCAATTCACCGAGGCAGGCATGTTGCGGGTGCTGGCCATAGAGGGCGCACGCACCTATTTCGATACCAACACCTCAGACCACCAGCATTTCTTTGTTGAAGGTGAAAACACCGTCCATGACATTGTTGGCGGACCATTTACGGTTTCCAACCTACCGGAGCCTCCCGAAGGTATGGAAGTTGCGAACGTGGATGTTGTTATTCGGCTTCGCAGAAAAAACAGCTGAGCCTAAAAGCCCACGATCATTCAATCCTGGTAGGTTTCGCCAGGATAGGCTCCCCAGACGGAAGCCTGCTTCATCCAGCCCTTGTGGCCCTTGAACGTTATTTCGCACCAGTCGCCGTTACACAGATGGATACGGCCTATCGTACCCGGTTCGACCATGGCGACTGCCTTGGCGCTTTCTTCGGGTTCCGACAATAGCGCGACGGTCGCTTTTTTGCCCTTGTGCCACGGTGCAGCCATGCCGGTTCGCCGGCCGGAGAGCAGCGATTGGTAGATCCATCCTTCCGTACCCTCGGAATCGCGAACCCGGCGCCAGTTGTCATATTCCTGTATGATCTCAAGCGGCAAACCGGATTTCAGATACAGCCACTCGACGGAATAATCGCGCCCCGGACCGATCCGCATGTTGACGCGGCTTGATTTCAGGCTGACAAACCGCGGCAATGGCAGACCGCTCTGTCCGCGCTGAATTGAACCTGTTGTCTGAGCCAATGCGGTGGAAGGCACTGCGATGTTCAGCGATGATGCCGAGATCGCGACGGCAAATGCCAAGATCGTAGCTGGAAAATT
This sequence comes from Rhizobiaceae bacterium, assembly GCA_963669285.2. GTDB lineage: Bacteria > Pseudomonadota > Alphaproteobacteria > Rhizobiales > Rhizobiaceae > JAWKWH01. The sequence continues at coordinate 289,013 of CAXXSI010000030.1, forward strand.
CACGGAAATCGTACGCGACACGAGTAAGGTCCTTATCATTTCGAAACTGGCCAAGAATGCGCGCCGACATAACCGTGTTCGCCGCGCGAGCTTTTCCTTTGTCAACGAGCCATCGTCTTGTTAGACAGGGACGAGGCTCGGACGTCGCCCAAGTGTCGCCTGTCTTGGTTAACGACATCTCAACAACGCCGCTATTTGAGGAATCCATGACCGGCAAAAAGAAGCCCAAAGTCATCATTACCCGCAAACTGCCCGATCCCGTCGAGACGCGTATGTGCGAACTGTTCGACACGGATCTCAACATCGACGATTCACCGATGACGCAACCGCAACTGGTCGCGGCGTTCAAGGAAGCCGATGTCGTCGTGCCGACGGTCACCGACCGCATTGACAAGGCGCTGATCGACCAGGCGGGTCCAAATCTGAAGATGATCGCCAATTTCGGCAATGGGGTCGACAACATAGACGTCAGTGCCGCTGCCAAAAAGGGAATTACCGTCACCAACACGCCGAATGTCCTCAACGAGGACACCGCCGACATGACCCTTGCGCTGATGTTGGCTGTTCCGCGGCGATTGACCGAAGGCGCGAACCTGCTGATGGCGGACGGCAAATGGTCCGGCTGGTCGCCGACCTGGATGCTTGGTCATCGGATATGGGGCAAGCGGCTGGGTATCGTCGGCATGGGGCGGATTGGTACCGCTGTTGCCCATCGGGCAAAGGCGTTTGGCCTGTCGATCCACTATCACAATCGCAATCGTGTGTCGGAAGCCACCGAGGAAGAACTCGAGGCGACCTATTGGGAAAGCCTCGACCAGATGTTGGCGCGCATGGACATCATTTCCGTCAACTGCCCGTATACGCCCGCAACCTTTCACCTGTTGTCGGCGCGGCGGCTTGAACTGATGCAACCCACCGCATTTATCGTCAACACGGCGCGTGGCGAGATCATCGATGAAGATGCTCTCATTTCACTGATAGAACAGGGAAGAATTGCCGGAGCGGGCCTGGACGTTTTCGAGCACGAACCGGCCGTCAATCCGAAACTGGTGAAACTCGCCAATCAGGGCAAGATGGTCATTCTGCCGCATATGGGTTCGGCGACGATCGAGGGCCGGATTGACATGGGCGAAACGGTGATCGTCAACATCCGCACGTTCTACGACGGGCACAGGCCGCCCGACAGGGTTTTGCCCTCGCTGATTTAACGACCGGCTGTCAGTTCACCGCCGGCACCGATCCGCACATATTCGTCGGAAAATTCGGCATATGTCTCCTTGCCAAGGCGCAGCGCGGGCGGGATGGCAAGGTCAAGCTCCCGTGCTGCAAGCAGACCCAGAAGCAGGATTGCGTCCGGCTGATCGAGAACGATGGCCGCCGGCGCCTTGCCCGCATAGACAAGCTCCAGCAGAATGGTCGATGCGGTCGATGAACCGATTGTCGCAGGAACAAACAACACCTTGCCGGCAATATTCTTGCCGCATTGGGGATGTCGGACATCGATGATCGCACCGGTCTTGGGATCGACACCTCCCCAGAAGCTGATCGGCGCCGTGAGAACCAGCGCTTCACCTTCTGCCGGACCGCTTTCGATCACGATATCTGCCGTTTCCTGTTTCACACGCGGCCCTCGGTGAGAACCGGCCTGCCGGCAATCGCGCTTTCCACGCATTCCGCAAGCGAACCGTAGAGCACCGCATATCCGGTGTTGCCCGGCGCATAATGCGCGAACTTCCCGGAATTGGTCATCAAAACGCTGCCCGGATTCTCCGGCAGGATGGGCGTGACGACTATGCAGGTATCGGCGACAATGGTCACGCCGAGCGTTTCAAGCCGGGCGCGGACACCATTGGCTTCCAGTTTCGAAAGAACATGTCTGCCCGTGCAGGCATAAAGCGGCACGTTGAGCTGGCGCCCGTTCAAAATCTGCTCAAGGCGTTGAAATTCCTCGGCTGAAAGATGCGGGCTGCCGACCGCGACTGCATCAATCCGGTCCGGGTTTTCCGTCGTGGAAAGCGTTCGACGTGCTTCACTGACCATCTGTTGTGTCACCTGGATGACGTGTTCGGGCCTTTGCCCGCCGCCGGCGGTTTCCACCGTTGCGGCTTCGGGTGTAATGCCGGCGATGTGAAACAGGCCGACCGCTCCCGATGATGCCGCCGCTGCCCCGAAAGCCTTCAACTGATCCTCATCCGGTTTTGCGGAAATGCCGTCAATAACGCCGATATCATGGCCGGCAACTCGGCCAAAAAGGTTGCCCAATATCGGCCACGCGGTTTCGGACGCCAGAAATTCGCTCGAGAGTTGCCCGACGTCGAAGACGAACGTGGCGACCCTGTTTTCCGGTCTGTGCAAGCCGAAATCCGGCGCCTTGCCGGCAATCGCGGAGGCGATGTCCAGCAGGTCGCCATATCGGTTCGTTCGCGCACCCAACACCGAGTTGCAAAAGACCACCGCGTTGGATTCGCCCCAGGCAACATCGGTTCCTTTTTCCGGCCTGTGCCCGGCCTGATAGGGGGCGCAAGTCCATGTCGGGCTGCAACCAAGGTCGAGATAAGCGCGCATCATCCGCTTCGCCATGGCGCGGTCGTGCTCTGGTAACAACTGCCTGGAACAACCGGTCAAATCCAGCGCGCCGACATTGAGCGTGGACGGCACCGCCACCCTCGCACCACCGGCTACGAGTTTTTCAGCGAAGATTGTTCCGGAATCGCCGTGATAGACCGCACCATCGATATGCGCCGACTTGATCGGAATCAGACGTGTCGCGCCAAGCAGCCCGGCCGCGTCCCTGACAAGCCGCAATGCCATGGCGGCACCATCGTCTCCCGCGGCGATGATCCGTTCTTCATCGGAAAGATCAACCGCCATTGGTGTTACCGCCCCGAGGTGGACCGGTAGCGAACCGTATCAAAACGGCCGGCCAGAGCGTCGAACAGCAACAGGCGGCCAACCAATGGTTCTCCGGCGCCCGTAATCAGCTTGATGACTTCCATTGCCTGCAGGGTTCCCATCACACCGGTGAGCGCGCCGATAATGCCTGCTTCCGCGCAGGAGGGGACCGTTCCCGCCGGTGGAGGGGCGGGGAAGATGTCGCGGTATGTGGGGTTAGGAGCGCCGTCATTGCTGGTTTCCCAGGGCTTGAGTACCGTCAACGAACCGTCGAAACGGCCAACGGCGGCCGTTACCAGTGGCTTCCTGAGCTGCGCGGCAGTATCGGCGACCAAATAGCGCGTATCAAAATTATCCGATCCGTCGGCGACGATATCGTATTGCGAGATCAATTTTTCGGCGTTTGACGCATCGAGCCGACATTGGTGTGTTGTAACGGCGACATGCGGATTGACAGCGTTGATCGCCTGTACGGCACTGTCGACTTTTGGCTCGCCGACTGCGTCACTCGAGTGAATGACTTGTCGCTGCAGATTGGAAAGTGAAACCACGTCGTCGTCGACGATGCCGAGGGTGCCGACGCCAGCTGCAGCAAGGTATTGCAGGACTGGTGCGCCGAGGCCGCCCGCGCCGACCGTCAGCACGCGGGCGCGTTTCAGCTTTTGCTGCCCGGCCCCTCCAATCTCGGGCAACACGATATGGCGTGCGTAACGTTCCAGTTCTTCGCCCGACAGCGGTGGTTGTTCGTGATGGTTCATGCGACCGATCTTATCGCGGCATGGAGAAGGTGTCAGTCGGCATTTTCACGCACCGTGTCGCCCCACGGTCCTGGCCGGGACACAAAATCCCGGCGCTCAAACGATTCCATTTAGTCCGGATACGCTCTGGCATTGGCCAGACTGAAAAATTGTCCCTTATCCGATATCGGCGCAAACAGCGATTTGTCCGTGCCGGTCATGAACGATTGCGCATTGAGATCCTCGATGAGCTCGAACAGCGCGGTTCGGCGATGAATATCCAGATGCGCCGCGATTTCGTCGAGCAGGAGGATGGGCGCCATGCCCGACAGTTCGCCGGTCAGCCGGGCATGCGAAAGGATCATCCCAACCAGAAGCGCTTTTTGCTCGCCGGTTGAGCACTGTCCTGCCGGCATGTCCTTGGCGGCATGGCGGATCAGCAGGTCGCTTCGATGCGGCCCCTCCAATGTGCGCCCGGTAATCCGGTCACGGGGGCGGCCGTCACGCAGCGAGCGGCGGAAACCCTCTTCGATATCGCTTGCCGGCCGCTCGCCGATCATTGCTTCGAGATTGCCGGCAATCGCGATCGACGCTGCGGGAAACGGGCTGTCTTGGCGAATGGCTCCAACCTTGCTTGCCAGCAGCCGAATGAGTTCAAGCCGGGCAGCCGCGATCGCCGTAGCGGTTTCCGCCATGACCGCCTCGATGGAATCAAATAAGGCGTCGTCTCCCGCGCCGTCCGACAAGAGCCGGTTTCGGTTTCGCATGGCTTTTTCATAGTCCACCGCCCGGCGGGCATGCCCCGGGTCGATCGCCAGCACAAGCCGGTCCAGAAATCGGCGGCGGTCGCTTGCCGGGCCGGTAAACAGCCCGTCCATTGCCGGGGTTATCCATATGACGCGCAGCCACTCCAGTAGCGCATCCGCGGATTTGGCGTTGGCACCATTGATGCGGACCCGTCGCCCGCCCTCGGCACCGTTCTCCGCGGTTGTGCCGGTGCCGATTTCGGCGGATCCCAGCGGCCCTTCCAGCTTGGCGTGAACCGCGAATCCGCCGATTGCCCCTTTGCGGGCGACATCGGCCAGTACCGCGCGTCTCATTCCCCGTCCCGGCGTCAGAAACGAGATCGCCTCGAGCAGGTTGGTCTTGCCGGCGCCGTTCTCACCGGTCAGGACAACCGGCCCGGCCTCCAATTCCAGCGAGAGATGGTCGTAATTTCGGAAATCGGTAAGCTGGAGGTGCGTCAGCGAAACGCGTGGTGGTGCACTTGAAGTGGCCGGATCATGGTTCGGCGCCATTTTTGACCCTGTTTATGAGTCCATGACTTGAATGGACGGCCATCCGGCTGATCACACCCGCATCGGCATCAGCACATAAAGCGCATCATTGTCAGCGGCGTCACGGATCACCGTCGGCGACCCGGAATCGGCCAGCATGAAATGCGCCTCGTCCCCGGTGAGCTGGCCGGCAACGTCAAGCAGGTAGCGGGCGTTGAAACCGATCTCGATCGGATCGGAAGAATAGTCGGCAGGCAGTTCCTCGGTCGCGCTTCCGGAATCCGGATTGTTGACGGTCAATGTTACCTGTCCGTCGGCGATTGCCAGCTTCACCGCGCGGCCCCTTTCCGACGAAATGGTCGAAACGCGGTCGACAGCCTGCGAGAAACTCTGCCGGTCGATGACCAGAGCCTTGTCGTTGCCTGTCGGGATGACGCGTTGGTAATCGGGAAACGTGCCGTCAATCAGCTTTGAGGTGAGGATCACACTGCCGATGGTAAACCGGATTTTCGCATCGGATAGTTCGACCGTGACCTTGATATCCGGATCATCCACCAGTTTCTGAAGTTCGCTCACGGTCTTGCGGGGTACGATGATGCCCGGCATGTCCTCTGAGCCTGCGGGTGCGTCCATCTCGGTGCGCGCAAGCCGGTGTCCGTCCGTGGCGACTGCTCGAAGCTTCATCGAGCCGTCGGATTCGATCGCATGAAGATATATCCCGTTCAGATAATAGCGGGTTTCCTCGGTCGAAATCGCAAACTGGGTTTTGTCGATCAGATATTTGATTTCGGTCGAATCCAGCCGGAAAATATGGCTGAAACTTCCCGCCGACAATTCGGGGAAATCCGACTGCGGCAGACATTGCAGGCGGAAGCTTGCGCGCCCGGAAATGACCGACATCGCATTGCCGTCTTCATCCGATTTCAGCATCACCTCGGCGCCGTCCGGCAGTTTGCGCACAATATCGTAGAGCAGATGCGCTGGAACCGTGGTCGCGCCGGCTTGTTCGATCTGGGCGGCGGTGGCTTCCGTGACTTCGAGGTCCAGATCGGTTGCCTTCAGTTCCAGACTGGCTCCGTCTGCCTTCAACAATACATTCGACAGTATCGGGATCGTGTTGCGCCGTTCCACGACGCGGTGGACGTGATTTAGTGCCTTGAGAAGATTGGACCGTTCCAGAGTAACGCGCATGACAAACCGATCTTGCCTGATAAATCGTTGGATTTGCTATGGGGCGGGTTTCCGCCCCGGAAATCTATAGAATCGTTGCAAAATGACAGGAAATAGCCCCAAAACGCAAGCCCGCGGTGCGGTAGAAACACCGCCCCGCGAGCTTGTTGGGGATAACATCCACCCCCATGGATGTCAGGCCCGCCGCCCCGCCGGTAAACCCTTCGTATCAGCCCCTGATTATCGCAGTTTCCGTCCGATTTCCATCAGGTCTGCTCATGTATGAGTCGCTTCAGCAACTCGATCTCGCGGGCGAGCATCTTGTCGGTTTCCGACAAGCCCTCGATCTTGCGCACAGCGTGCAACACCGTGGTGTGATCGCGACCGCCAAAGCGCCGTCCTATCTCCGGCAGCGAACGCGGCGTCAGCGTTTTTGCCAGATACATGGCGATCTGCCGTGGACGCACGATCGTGCGCGTCCGGCGGTTCGAAAGCAGCTCGGTGCGAGAGACGTTGTAGTGCCGCGAGACCGCGCGCTGGATGTCCTCGATCCTGATGCGCTTCGGCTCGCCTGCGCGATAGATATGCCCAAGCAGATCGTCAACACGCTCCACGGAAAGTTGCGGCTCGAATGATTGCCTGAAGATCAGTTGGTTGAACGCACCTTCCAGCTCGCGCCCGCTTCCGGTGACCACGCGGGCAACATGCTCCAGTATCGCATCCGGAATATCAATAGACTGATCTTCCGACCTGGTCTCCGCCAAGCGCTGGCGCAGCATCAAAAGCCGCATTTCATAATCCGGTGTCGCCATTTCCAGGGCCACACCGCCGTTCAGCCGGGAACGCACACGCGGTTCCAGCGACTCCAGTTCTGATGGCGGCCTGTCGGCTGCGACCACGACCTGCCTGGCGCTGTCCAGCAGCATGTTGATCAGATGGCAGAACTCATGCTGGATCGATTTGCCCTGAAGGAACTGCATATCGTCGATGACCAGCAGATCGATATCGCGCAATTGCTCCTTGAAGGTCAGCGCGTTGTTGTCGCGTATCGCGGTTGCGAACCGCCACATGAAATATTCCGCGGTCAGGTAGACGACGCGGGATTGGGGATTGCGGGCCAGCGCCTCCGCCGCGACCGCCTGCAGCAGATGGGTTTTTCCAAGTCCGACCGACGCATGGATGAAAAGCGGGTTGAACCTGACGGCACTTGACGCCTTTTCGGCCACCGCGCGCGCGGCGGCGAATGCAACCCGGTTGGACGGACCTTCGACAAAGGATGCAAACGTATAGCGTCCATCAAGCGGTGATCCGAGTACCGAACTGCGCCCCTGTTGGCGATCGGCCTTGCCGGAATTGGCAGCTGGTGCAACGGGTTTCGAAAACCCAGGCGGTGGCTTCATCATACCGGGTGCGGTGCCATTGCCCGTCTCGCCCTTTGACGGGTTTTTTACCGAGTTGTCCGCCGACAGCGGATTGTGTCTCACCGCGCTCCGTACGACGATCTCGACGCGGAGCAGGTCCGGTTCGTCCGCTTTCCAAAGCTCGAGGATCAAACCCAGATAGTGGCTCGTGATCCACGACCGCAGAAAAGTTGTGGGAACCGAAAGACGGACGACGCTGCCCGAAGACTCCACCAGCTTCATTCGCTCGAACCAGCTGGCGTAGACTTCCTTGCCCAACCGGGCTTTTAGTTGCGCCCTCACGCGTTCAAATGTCTTGTCCTTACCGCCTGATGCCATGTCTCTATCCCCCGACCGCCGTGTCGACAATGTTCCGCCGGCCGCCTGCACCGTTGCGATGTTGCCCTGAATGCTCATTTTTGGATTGCCGCCATTCCTGAATTTTAAACCCCGTAGCGGTAGTGCTATTCATTTGTACCGCTTCCCTCAATCTTAACAAATCTATTGTATATTAAGTGGGCTATTTTACTCCTATTCTGTGTGTGATTTGAAAAATCAAAGCACAACTCTGACCCGTCGGCGTATTGCACTTAATACAATTGCGAATAATTTCGCAAAGCACAGTACACCGCAGCAAATACACGTTACTTATGTGAACACGGCGCCGGTGAACCGGCACCACGAAACAGACAAAATCCACCCGTTCGCCGAATTGACATCCGGCGCTGTTACCCCACCTAATTTGGCTGAACGATTGGGTTGTCGGCCCGTCCGTTTCGATGGGCTGACACTAACGAAATCGCTGTGGATTTTGCAAGCCCGCCGGTTACGGAATTTTAACGGATATGCCTGCGAAACCGCCTGATTCGTGGGAAATGGCGAGGAGCCGCCGCTGAAAAATCTTTCTGATTCAAAGCCTTTCTTGGCGGTGAGAAAATATGCCTCTCGGAAAAAAATTTTTTGCAAAAAATCGCTTGACACGATTTCGCACTGCAAAGCGAAATCCGTTCGCGAAAATACGGTCAAGGAATTGCGTATAACCTATTGATAATTAACAACTTGCGGCGTTGCGGCAAGGAGGTTATCCACAGGCTAGATGTCTGTTTTGTAACGCTTTTCTCAGAGTCGGCAGGTGCCTTTTTTCAGGCAGTCTGATGCTGCAGTGCAACCCGTTCTGCTTGCACTCGCATAGAAAAGGGCCGGTGACGCGCACCGGCCCGAAATTCGGTCAGAATACTTTCGGCTAACCCAGTGCCTTCACCCGGCTGGCCAAGCGCGATACTTTGCGTGACGCCGTATTGCGATGCATCACGCCTTTGCTGCCGGCGCGCATCAATTCCGGTTGCGCATCCTTGAACGCAGCCTGGGCTGCGGCCTTGTCACCCGACGCGATGGCTTCTTCAACCTTGCGCACAAATGAGCGTATACGCGAAACCCGATTCTTGTTGATGGCCGTACGCCTTGTGATTTTGCGTGTCGCCTTCTTGGCCGAGGTAGTATTGGCCATGTTGCATCTCTCTCTTCTACTGGCTGGTCGCGACGTGCAAACTCACGCTATGGCGGTTGGATCGCGCACCGATGGTCCGGAAAACAATCGGCGGCCAACGGCCGCCAAAAACTGCCGCGCTTATAGTGTGAATTGCCGTTGGCGTCAACGCCGGTTTCAATCGCTTTTCAGCCGCTTCATTCACAGCTGCAGGAACGTTCGCCGGCGCAGTTCTATCTGTTTTTGAAGCTCGCCGTCCGCTTCTCGACGAACGCGCTCATGCCCTCTTTTTGGTCCTCCATAGCGAACAGGGAATGGAACAACCGGCGTTCGAAGCGGAGCCCCTCAGTCAGTGTCACTTCGTCGGCCCTGTTGACCGTCTCTTTGACCATCATGACCGCTGGCAGGGAGAATTCGGCGATCTTGCCTGCTGCTTCAAGCGCCTCTTCCATCAATTCATTGTCTGGCACAACCCTTGACACCAGCCCGTTGCTTTCGGCTTCCTTGGCGTCCATCATCCTGCCGGTCAGGCACATATCCATGGCCTTGGCCTTGCCGACCGCCCTGGCAAGACGCTGCGAACCGCCCATCCCGGGAATAACGCCGAGAGTGATTTCGGGTTGGCCGAATTTCGCGCTCTCCGAAGCAATGATGAAATCGCACATCATGGCCAACTCGCATCCGCCGCCCAACGCATAACCGGACACCGCCGCGATTATGGGCTTTCTCGTCCGTGCGAGCTTCTCCCACCCGGCAAAGAAGTCGGCGGTAAATGCCTCTGCGTATGAAAGAGGCTGCATTTCCTTGATATCCGCACCTGCGGCGAACGCCTTTTGCGAGCCCGTCAAAACGATCGCGCCAACGCGGGCGTCGCCGTCAAACCCCTCGAGCGCGGCGACGACTTCCGCCATCACGGTCGTGTTCAGGGCGTTTAGAGCTTTCGGTCGGTTGAGTGTGATGAGACCGACCTTGCCTTTCGTTTCAACAATTATCGTTTCGTATCCCATGGCGTTTCATTCCTTGTTTGGCGCTTTTCGGCGTGTGGCGATTACCGGTCGTTGTGCCATACCTCGGTTATCGATCTATCTTTGGCACCTCGGACAATAAAATGTCGACCGCCCGGATTGAACAAGTCGACCAATAGTCCCATTGCATTCTTGTTTGCGGCAATCCTGGTTTTCGCGGTCGTAGACGTTGAAACTGTGCTGGAAATACCCCAGCGACCCATCTGTTTGTCGATGATCCCGCAACGAAGATCCACCCGCTATGATCGCTTCTTCGATTACCTGTCGAATTGCCGCGGACAGTCTGTCCCGTTTTTGTCCGGCAACCTTCGTTTTTCCGCAAAGTGTTCCCGCCGCTCTTTTTGGGCTCAGGCCGGAGCGCCACAAAGCTTCGCATACATAAATGTTCCCGAGCCCGGCAATCAGCCGCTGATCCAGAAGAGCGGCCTTGAGTGGTGATTTCTTCCCGGCAAATAACGCCGCAATGGCGTCGCCGCTCAAGGCGTTTCCGGTCGGCTCAATTCCCAGTTTCATCAGCAGGGGATGCTCGTTGATCCTGTTTGTTTGTCCCAGCAGCATAAATCCGAACCGGCGCGGGTCGTTGAATACGATCTGCACGTACTGCCCGGATGCCGCGGTCAAATGAAAGACGACGTGATCGTGCTTCTCATCATTCGATCGTGGCTCGGTGAAATTTACCGGCACTCGATTGTTTTCCGTGGTTTCGACGCGAAACGAACCGGACATGCCCAAGTGGCAGATCAGAGTTTCACCACCTTCAAGGTGCCAGAGCAGATATTTGGCGCGCCGGCTGATCGCCTCTACAGATTGTCCGCTCAGCCGTTCCACAAATCCTTGCGGAAAAGGGAACCGCAAATCGGCCCTGCGTTGCTCGACACGTTTGATCAATCCACCTTCGACAAACGGCATCAATCCACGACGAACCGTTTCGACCTCTGGCAATTCAGGCATGGCAGGTCACCGTCCAGCTTGTTCGGTCAGGGTTTGACCACCGAAGCGCCGATCCACTTCTGCCGACGGCCTTCACGATAGTTGTTTTTTTCAAAGCAGGCGATGTGGATGGAAACCATATTGAAACCGCATTCCTCTACTTCATGGAACGTTATCACTATCCGATTGGACGGTCGGGGGTCGAGACAAATGATCAATATGCTGCGCGGTTTCGGTAGGCTTGCCTTGGTAACCGCATTGATTGCCGGGGCGCCGGCAATTGCCGATGCGGGTTGGCGGCAGGACATGGGTACATTCCGGATTGGGCTTCTCGCCGATCCCGGAACCGACCGCAATGTCGCCGGTCTGGCCGATATCAGGAGAGCGTATGAATTGGCGCTCGGGATGCCGGTCTCGGTCTTCGTTGCCAAGGACTACGCCGCTCTTATCGACGCCCACGCCACATCGCGGATCGACTATGCCATCTATTCGGCAACGGCATATGCCACCGCGCAGCGGTTGTGCTCTTGCGTGGAGCCGATTGCCGCCAGACAGGGACCAGGTCGCGATCTGGGTGTCCGCGCCGTCCTTGTGATGCGCAAATCGGCGCTAAACCAATCAGGGCGATGTGGAAGACACCAAGATCGCCGTCGCTCAGGGGGATAGCATTGCCGGCTCGATCCTGCCTGCAATGGCATTGTCCGGTCGAGACGGCCCGCGCGGTGTTACCAGCAGTCAGTTGAAGATGGTTCGTGACGATACAGATGCGGTTGATCTGTATATGAGCGGGGCCGTCGACGGCCTGTTCGGATGGGCTTTATCTGGTGATGATACAAACTTGCCCACGGATTCAGGAACATTTTCGGTGCTTGTTGAGCGTGGCGCGGATGCAAACGATCTCGAAATTCGCTGGATGTCCGACCTGCTCAGACACGGCCGCACTCGATCCGCAAAGACATCGATTCCGAAGCCAGGGACATCTTGGCGAACTTCCTGACCGGATTGCACGACAACAAACCCGATATCGTTGAATTGCTGACCGGATCGGTGGATGCCCGGTTCACATTGGTCGGATCAGAAGACTACGAGCTTGCTACCGACATTGTTGCGAGACTCGAGGGCAAATAAAAAGCCCGCCGATCGGCGGACTTTTTGTGACGTTGATTGCGGTCTTTGCCGGCGACCGGCTCAACAATCTGAGCAGGGTACCGTGTTACTCTGCCTGGGGCGTAGGTGGTACTTCTCCGACATGTTGATGTTGTCGAACGCGGCCAGCAGGCCCAAAGTCTGCTTTTGATCGGCCGTGTAGGTGACCATCGGACGGTAATCGAGACTGCTTACCACCCGGATCAGGAACGAATCCTTGATCTTCAGCTTGTCCGGGACCGTTGTAATTGAGCCCGGCGAAGCGTCGGGGCTGGCAGTGCCGTTCACCAGTTTACGCGACCACACAACCTTTACCTTTGGAGTGTCCTCGTCCGTGATCTCAATCGCGGTGACCACGAATGTGGGCTGGGTACGATTATACGGCTGCAAAATCGATGTGCCGATCGCCATGATCGCATCGATTTCGGATTTCTTGATCGTCTGCTGCTGGTGATCAAATCCGCTATCATACTGGCTGCCCGGGCAACCTTTTTGTTCGATTCGACCGCCTGGGCGACTTCCATGGTGACAAAATAGATTGACAGCAGCAGCGGGGCGATAAACGCAAATTCGATCGCCGCCACGCCTTTCTCGTTGCCGACAAGGTGCAGAAGTTTTTCGTGCACTGCCTTCTTGGTTCGATGAATAGATCTTGCCATGCTCATCTGGTCTGATCCCTGTTTGTTGCCCGAGTGTCGACCGTTAGATCAATCGTTAAACGGCTCGTTTTGCCAAGTGACCGACGCAAAGTGCAGCGTGGTTCCACCTTTCAGCGTCGACAGTTGTTTGCGCATGATGTCGGTCATGATCGGCCAGCGGTAGAAAACCCGAAGCATGTTTTTCGAGAGCGATTTTCCGGGTTTGACATCGAATCCGGTCGTATCGATGTCCCTGTTTTCGCGGATCCGGTGTACTTTATTGTCTCGGCTGCCGCGTCTGCGAAAGTCGCGTATTCGCGAAGATCGACTTCCAGTTCGGGGCAACCGGCTGCCACGATAATTTTGATTTCGTCACAAATCTCTGTGCGAAGCCGTGTCTCAGTGAGTACGGCCGCCTTGAGCTGTCCGGTCCGGATCTGGCGGGCAATCTTGTCAGTCGCGTTGGACAGGATTTGCTGACCCGCGAAAGATATGCAGGTTTCCAGGATCGCAAAGATCAAAAGCGTGAACGGCAAAGCCAGCATCACGAATTCGATAGCCGTGGCGCCCTGCTCGTTTTTGGCAAATCTGCGGCGATTGGAACGCGATAAGCGCGACAAAATGCCAAACCTGGATTGCGATGAATTGTTCTTTTCCATACCGGTACCCTGCACGACGACATCGTGAATTGTGTACCGTCACTATAGATAAAGCCGGTTTAGATACGGTTTGGCCAATCCAGACAATTGAACGGAAGAAGTTAACCGGTCGGAAACCAGTGCAAAGTCAGGCTTTGTTCTGGTAATTGCGGCTATTGCGAGCCGGCCAGATTGGCATCCGAATTCTGCTCTGCGTCGGTGAGATGCGCACCCTCACACCGTGGTGTGCATGACAAGGTCTGCAACGCCGCGCGCCGGTATACACGAACGGACTTGGCGTCCTGTCTGGAAACATAGACCTGTTCGTCAATGATCGGAGCGCCTTCGGCGTCCAGGATGACCAGATTGGTGACACCAAAGCCTTTTCCCGTCAAAACGATTGTGGAAGCGTTTTGTACGACCGCATCTGCGATATCGGGATTACCCACGACGATTGTATCTGCCGGCCGGGCGAGTTTCACGATCTTGGCCTGGTTGAGCATGACCTCAATGCCATCACCCGCTGCATGGGCCTGGGCTGCGACAAGCAGAGGGCCGGCCAACGCGCCTGCCAGGCAGTATTTTACGACCGATTTGAAAACACCCGACATTTGGGCTCTCCCGTTAGACATTGCTGAGAGCAAAATGGCGCGGAATGGTGAATGATCGGTTAAATGTGGCGATATCCGTTCCCGGTTTGGCGATCGCCGTGCCGCGGACTTGGGAGGGCAGGGAGCAAATCGCGCTGCGGTACCCGGCGGACACTCTATATATTGGGGCGGCATATATAAGGACTTTACACTTGGTAGCGGCTTCGCACCGGAACCCGGGCCGTGCAAACGAAGCATCAAAATGGAGAATCTCGCTTAGCGCTGCGGTAACCATAGGCGCGCGTCTTTTGCGGTAACGAATGGTTAGGTCTGTTTCTTAAGTCGATTGAAAGAGCTGCCCAGTAGATTGCGGTCATCCGATCAACACCCAAAAACCGTTGACGGGTTGTGCTGTAAACACGGAGTAAGGAGTTCTCTAATGTCCAAGATCGTTGCACGTTTTGCAAAAGATGAGTCCGGTGCGACTGCCATTGAATATGGCCTGATCGCTGCCCTTATCGCTCTCGCCATCGTTGTTGGTGCTGGCGCCCTGGGTAACGGCCTCAACAACAAGTTCAATGATATCGCAAGCAAGCTGAACGCCACTAACTAAGTTCAGCGAAGCAAGATAGATTGAGGTAGGGCATCGGTGCCAAACTGGTCCGCCTGACCTTACCGAGATTTCCGGCTTTGCCGGTATGAAAGGCCGCCTCCAGATTGGAGGCGGCCTTTTTCATGCTCAGATTGCCGCGTCGGTCTGGCTGTTTCACCATTGGTTAAATGCCGGTGGTTATTGTTGCGGGAAGAAGCGAATTCAGGAACTAAACAATGCTGGCAGCTGTCATCCTCGTTGTGTTTCCATTCTGCATGGTTTTTGCGGCAATCTCTGATCTGTTGTCGATGACGATCGCAAACCGTGTTTCGGTCCTGCTGGTGGCAACATTCATGGTTGTGGCGCCGCTGACCGGCATGGACTGGACAACCTACGCCTGGCATCTGCTTGCCGGCTTGTCGGTTCTTCTTGTGACATTCGTATTATTCGCTGCCGGCGGAATGGGTGGCGGTGACGCCAAACTGCTTGCGGCGACCGCAGTCTGGATGGGAATGGGGATGACCCTGTTGGAGTATGCGGTCTACGCGACATTGATCGGCGGCGTGCTCACCATACTGATCCTATTGTACCGTAAATCGCCGCTCGCCGTTTTCACCGGGCGTTTCCTGTTCCTCAAAAACCTGGCCGATGAAGATGTCGGTGTACCCTATGGTGTAGCCTTGGCGATCGGCGGAATGCTGGCATTTCCCTCGAGCCAGCTCAGTCTCTGGGCCATCACCCAGTTCTAGGGCCAATTAGCTCTGGGCGTCACTACGCTGGCACTTCCGGATTGCGCCGACCTCCTGGTTATTCAGCATACAGACCGAACGGGAATCCCGCGATGAGCTTGTTGTTGCAGGAGCGCCTTTGGGACGCGCAGCAACCCCGCTGTCACATGCGAACCGGCATGTTCGGAGGCTGGGTACTAGCTGCCGGGAGCCCGGCAGATCAGTGCGTGAGTGAGAAATTCGCAATATAAGTATTGTATTAACCATAATTTGACGATTGGCACTGCAAAGTCCCCCTCGAGTATAGCGGTTTGCGGAGTGCGAGGTTCGGGCAAATGAACACATCCCGACTTATCATCTTGGGTGTTGCAGTGACGACGGCGATTGGTGCTGGCTATGTTGCCAAGCAGATGTCGGCGGCTCCACCACCACAGATTATTGTCGATAACACACCGGTGGAACCGGCGGTCAAGCTGGCTGATGTCCTTGTGATCCAAAGGGACATGGGCGTCGGCAGTGTCATCGCCGATCAGCTCGCATGGCAAGCCTGGCCTGCCGATGGCGTCAGAGAGGGGTTCATCACCCGGGATGTTGAACCCGAAGCGATGAATACGTTTATCGGCGCGGTTGCACGCCTGCCGATGTTTGCCGGCGAGCCGCTGCGGCGGACCAAACTCATCGATGCGGGTCAGGCATTCATGTCGTCGATTCCTGCCTTCCGGTAAACGCGCCATTGCCACGCACATCTCTCCCGATACGTCGGCTGGTGGCTTCATTCTGCCGAATGACAAGGTGGACGTCATCATGACGAGGCGTTCGTCGGATGCCGCTACCGAGGGATTCGTCACCGAAACTATTCTTGAGAACATTCGCGTCCTGGCCATCGATCAGACAATCCAGGAAGACGAGGAAGGCCGCAAGGTCAAGGTGGGCGAGACTGCCACACTGGAACTGACGCCTCGTCAGGCGGAAATCATTACCGTAGCCCAGCAGATGGCCGATCGTCTTACGCTTGCCCTGCGCGCAACGGTGGATGCCGAGGAGGAGCAGGGTCCTGGTGCTGAATACCTTGTTTCCGGTGAAGGCAACAAGGGTACCGTGCGCTTGATCAAATCCGGCGAAGTTACGGAAGTGGGAGCCAAACAATGATTCGCAACGTGAGGGGTAACATGCCGTGTTCGGTCGCCATCGTGCGCACATGCTTCGTCTTTCGGTAGCCGCGCTGGCAATCGGCGCCATCGTATCTGCGGACACCGCGGGTGCGCCGGGTTTTGGCCCTTCGGCTGCCATGGCCCAGAACGCCAAGGTAAGCAAGGCTATCAAGAATCAAAGGGTCAAGCTGGGACTGAACAAATCGATCGTCGTCGATTTGCCGCGCGATGCCTATGATATTCTTGTCGCCAATCCGACGGTTGCCGATGCGGTGACCAGAACGGCTCGCAGAATCTATCTTTTCGGCAAGCAGGTCGGTGAAACCAACATTTTCGTGTTCGGGCCTAACGGCGAGCAAATTGCCAATATAGATCTCGTCATCGAGCGGGATGTCTCAGGCTTGCAGGAACACCTATCCAGGTTCATTCCGAACTCCGAGATCAATGTTGAGCTGCTTAACGACAATGTCGTGCTCACCGGAACGGTCGAAACGCCGCTTGATGCCACTCGCGCAGCCAAGCTGGCGGAAATCTTCCTGACCGGCGGTGAAGCGACAACTGGTAACTTCACGACAACCGCGGCTTCGGGGCAGATGGCGGTGGCGTCGCCATCAACAATCCCGACAGCACGCGCCGGACCAGCCAGATCGTCAATCTGATCAAGATCATCGGCGAGGATCAGGTCACGCTGAAAGTCACCGTCGCGGAAGTGACACGGACTGTCATGAAGCAGTTGGGTGTCAATCTGATCGGCAACAGCACGTCAAATGGCATCACAACCGGCGCCATCAGCGACAACTTTTTTGGCCTCGGCAAGCCGTTGTCGCCTTCACAGCTGAATATTGGTGGTGCCATCGGATCGGCGACGATCAACGCTTATATTAATGCGATGGAGCAGGCGGGCGTTATGAAAACGCTTGCCGAACCGACCTTGACTGCGGTGTCGGGCGAACCGGCGACATTCCGTGTCGGCGGTGAATTCAATCTGATCACCGGTCAGAGCATCGATGACGAAACCGGCGGACTAACATACGACATTGCACGTCTGGAGTATGGAATCGGTTTGGAATTCCTTCCTGTCGTCCTGTCGCCTGGCCGTATCAGCCTGAAGGTGCGCACCTCGGTATCCGAGCCGACCACGGAAGATTCAGTTGCATTGTCTGCCGGCGTTCGCCGCGCTGGCGCAAATCTGCTGTCGATCCGGCGTCGCTTGGCCGATACGACGGTTGAGTTGCCTTCCGGCGGTTCGATGATGATCGCCGGGTTGGTTCGCGATGATATTCGTCAAGCTGCAACAGGCCTGCCTGGACTTTCCAAAATACCGGTCCTCGGCACGCTTTTCCGGAGCAAGGACTTCGTGCGCAACGAGACGGAGCTGGTGATCATCATCACTCCATACCTGGCCCGTCCGATCGCGCGAAACAAGCTCTCCAAACCGGATGACAATTTCAACGCGCCAAGTGATGGTGCCGGATTCTTCCTCGGTCGTGTCAATCGGGTGTACGGCACCATGAAAACCGACCTTCCAAAGGGCCGCTACCATGGTGTTGTTGGCTACATTTACAAGTAATCGGGACCGAACAAGATGTATCAGTCAGCTAAAAATACTCGCCAATCTCGGTCGATATTCCATGCGGGCAAGCGTTCGACGGTTTGTCGTCTGGCGGTTCTAATAATGGCCGGATCGCTTGCATCGGGGTGCTCCTATCTCCAACGCGACCACATAGAAGTGGGCGCCGTTCCGGATGATTACCGCACCAATCATCCGATCGTTATTTCCGAGCAGGAGCAAGTTACCGATATTCCGTTCGGTATGACCGAAGAGAAATTGACCGAAGATCAGAAAATCATGGTGCACGGTTTTCTAGACGGCTACGAGCCCGCATCTGGGGCTATAGTTCAGGTCATGTTGCCGTCCGGCTCGGCAAACGAACGCAATGTATCGAACCGGTCGCATGAACTGTTGAATGTGATCAATCAGGCCGGTGTTCCAAGGCACAAGATCGTAGTGGTGCACTACCAGGCGGCTGCAGCGACTGCCGCGCCCGTCCGCCTTTCATACACGAAGGTCGCGGCATCGGCCGGACAATGCGGCAGATGGCCGGACGATATTCTGAAAGCTTCCGAAAACAAGCATTACGCAAACTTCGGTTGCTCGTATCAGAACAATCTGGCCGCGCAGGTTGCCAACCCGGCCGATTTGCTCGGACCGCGCAAGCCATCCGAAATCGATGCGGAACGCCGCGTTATCGCCATTGGGAAGTATCGTGAAGGCGGTCAGGCAGTTCGTGGCGACACAAATTTCAACACTCCGTAGGAAGCTGGAACGAATAACATGAGTAATCTCGCCTATGATAGCGATCACGACCATGAAGCGTTGCCGGAGCGAGCGGAAGCGAATGATCTGAACGATCTGCGTCCGATTCCAAGGATCTCGATCCAGGCGTTCTGCGAGTCGGATGGCGTTGCCAAGCCGATCGAGCGGGCTGGTGAAGACCGCAGAATGACCAAGGCCCATCTGAAAGTCCATATGGGTGGTCTCGATACGGCGGTTGAGTTCTACCAAAGCGCGCCGACGCCCAATTTGATCATCCTGGAATCGCGGCTTGAGCCAAAAGCGCTGTTGTCGGAGCTTGGCCGATTAGCCGAGGTTTGTGATCCCACTACAAAAGTGGTCATCATCGGTCATTACAACGACGTTTGGCTCTATCGCGAGTTGGTCAAGGCGGGCATTTCCGAATATGTCGTTGCCCCGGTTTCCCTGGCCGACATCATCGGGTTTATTTCGACGATTTTTGTCGATCCGACTGCCGAACCTCTGGGGCGGACGCTGGCGTTCGTCGGCGCCAAGGGTGGCGTTGGTTCATCGACCATCGCACACAATCTCGCTTGGAATATCTCCTCGCTGTTTAACTCCGAGGTCGTGGTTGCCGATCTCGATCTGGCGTTCGGTACCGCAAACATCAATTTCGATCAGGATCCTGCGCAGGGAATAGCCGAAGCGGTCTTTTCTCCCGAGCGGATCGATGAGGTTTATCTGGATCGCCTGCTGGCTCAGTGCGCGGAGAACCTGTCGATGCTGGCCGCGCCATCCACATTGGATCGGGTCTACGACTTCGAAAAGGACTCGTTCAATCAAATCATCGATACCGTGCAGCGCTCAGCGCCTTATGTCGTTCTCGATATTCCGCATGTCTGGAATGGATGGACAAAATCCGTTCTTCTGCTCGCTGACGAGATCATCATCACGGCGACGCCGGAATTGGCCAATTTGCGCAACACAAAGAACCTGCTGGACACACTTGTCAAAGCGCGTCCGAACGATGCCGAGCCGAAGCTGATTATCAACCAGGCCGGCATACCGAAGCGGCCGGAGATTTCGGCAGCTGAATTTGCTGAGCCACTGGGGCTCACGCCGATGGCCGAGATCGCCTTTGATCCGCAATTGTTCGGCAATGCCTCCAACAATGGTCGGATGCTTGCCGAGACCGATGGTCAGCATGCCATTGTGCAATCGCTGAACGAAGTTGCACACATGCTCACTGGCCGTAGTGAGCTAAAGGCGCCGAAAAAGAGCAGCCTCAACAATATCCTGGGGCGGTTGAAGCTCAAGAAAAGCAGTTGATTTTGGGGCAGCAGGACAGGTTGATCTGACATGTTTGGAAAAAAGGGCAGCAATCCCAGCGGTGGAATGAGATCGCCGGCCTCTCCGGCGGATCCTGCACCCGTTGCTGTAGAGCCGGAAGGCCCAGAGGAAAATGGTGTGGACGCAGCTGCGGCATCGGCGCCACAACCGGCCGAAGCGAAAGTCGCCGAGGCGCCTCCCACACCAACCCCAAGCATGGTTGTTGAAGCGCCGCCGATGATTCCTGATCCAGCCGCGCAGGCTCCGCGTGAACGCGGCGAATCGTATTATGATACGAAAAGCCAGGTATTCTCGGCGCTAATCGATACGATCGATCTTTCGCAGCTCGCCAAGCTAGAGCCCGACGCCGCTCGCGAAGAAATACGCGACATCGTCAACGATATCATTGCGATCAAAAACTTCGCCATGTCGATTTCGGAGCAGGAAGAACTGCTCGAAGACATATGCAACGATGTGCTTGGTTATGGTCCGCTTGAGCCCCTGCTCGCGCGTGATGATATCGCCGATATCATGGTCAACGGCGCCAAGAAGGTATTCATCGAAGTAAACGGCAAGGTTGAGGAAACGCCTATCCGTTTCCGCGACAATCAGCAATTGTTGAACATCTGTCAGCGGATCGTTAGCCAGGTCGGCCGGCGTGTGGATGAATCAAGCCCGATATGTGATGCCCGCTTGCCGGATGGTTCGCGCGTGAACGTCATTGCGCCGCCGTTGGCAATCGATGGCACGGCACTCACCATTCGTAAGTTCAAGAAGGACAAGCTGACGCTGGATCAGCTAGTGAGCTTCGGCGCGATTTCGCCTGAAGGCGCAACGGTCCTGAAAATCATCGGCCGGGTGCGTTGTAACGTCATCATTTCCGGTGGTACCGGTTCAGGTAAAACGACACTGCTCAATTGCCTCACCGGCTTCATCGACAAGGACGAACGCGTCATCACCTGTGAGGACTCGGCTGAGTTGCAGCTGCAGCAGCCCCATGTGGTGCGACTGGAAACCCGCCCGCCAAACCTGGAGGGTGAAGGCCAGATTACCATGACTGATCTGGTCAAAAACTGCCTTCGCATGCGTCCGGAACGGATCATCGTCGGTGAGGTTCGCGGACCGGAGGTCTTCGATCTGCTGCAGGCCATGAACACCGGCCACGATGGGTCGATGGGAACGATCCACTCGAACTCGCCGCGCGAATGCCTGAACAGAATTGAATCGATGATTGCGATGGGTGGATTCAGTCTCCCACAACGCACGGTGCGCGAAATCATTGTCGGTTCGGTCGATGTGATTATCCAGGCAGCACGTCTGCGCGACGGCTCCCGTCGCATCACCCACATTACCGAGGTGATCGGTATGGAGGGCGATGTGATCATTACCCAGGATCTGATTACCTACAATATTACCGGCGAGGATGCTGGCGGAAGCCTGAGCGGACAGCATTCTTCGACTGGCATTGGGCGCCCGCATTTCTGGGATCGTGCCCGCTATTTCGGTGAGGAAGCTGCTTTGGCGAACGCCCTTGAGGCAATGGAAAGCCACCCTGTTGAGTAACAATTAACCCGCGGGCGTAATAACAGAGCCATGTTTGGAATTGACACAACGGTTTTGATGTTCATCGCGCTGGCAGGATTAAGTGCCGGTGCGGTCGCCTACGTCTTTCTTTTCGGCAAGATTGAAAATGAGAAATCGGCCGGACGACGGCTGGAGTCGGTTAAAAACGCCGAGACGGATCGCGTCGCCAAAAAGGCAAAACGCGACAAGGCCAACGATGCTGCCAGGCGCCGCAAGTCGGTTCACGATTCTCTGAAAGACCTGGAGGAGCGTCAGCGAAAAGCGGGTCATTACAGCAAAAAACCGCCATTAAAGCAGCAACTCAGACAGGCTGGTATGACGGTTCCGATCAACCAGTTCTATATCATTTCGGCTGTCTGCGGGATTGTGGTGACAATCGCCGCCTTTCTGGTCGGGGCACCGCTGTACATTCTGCCCGGTGCGCTTCTGGCCGGAGGTGTCGGACTACCGCGCTGGTTCGTGAGTTTTCGCCGCGCCCGCCGCGTAAAGGCGTTTTTGAATGAGTTTCCGAACTCGCTGGACGTGATCGTTCGCGCTGTCAAATCGGGTCTTCCCCTCAATGATGGTGTCAAGTTGATTGCAGCCGAAGCCAGGGAACCGGTGAAAAGCGAGTTTCGCCGTATTATCGAAGCGCAACAGATCGGCATGTCCATTCCGGACGCTGCCATGCGCATGCAGGAAACGATGCCATGTCCGGAAGCCGGGTTCTTCGGCATCGTCATCCAGATCCAGCAGCAGGCAGGCGGCAACTTGTCCGAGGCGCTCGGCAACCTTTCCCGGGTGCTGCGCGATCGCAAGAAGATGAAAGCCAAGGTGCAGGCCTTGTCGATGGAAGCAAAGGCGTCTGCGGTCATCATCGGCATTCTTCCGTTTATGGTCGCTTTCCTCGTTTATATGTCGAGCCCGTCCTACATCATGCCACTGTTCACGACGAGCACTGGCAACATGCTGCTCGGCATCGGTGCCGTATGGATGTCGATGGGCGTCTTCGTAATGAAAAAGATGATGAACTTTGAAGTCTGAAGCCTCTGTAGGAGGTTTGACGGACCAAGGGCCTAGAACATGACCGAAGTAATCATGAAAGCGATTTTCGACCCGGCGTTTCTGATTGCGCTGTTGGTCGGAGTGTCGGTCTTCGCAACGATCTTTACGGTCATGCCGTCGTTCAGCGGTAATGAGCTGAAAACCAGAATGAAGTCGGTTGCTCTGGAACGCGATGAATTGCGCGCCAAGCAACGCGCTCGGCTGGCAGCCGAAAATGACAAGCGGCGCGGTTCGCTGCGCGAGGAACAGTCGGTCGGCATGAAGAGCATTGTCGAGCGGCTTGATCTCCGAAACGCGCTTGCCGACGAAAACACCGTTGCCAAATTGCGTACGGCGGGTTTCCGCGGGGAAAATCCGTTGACCCGCTTCCTGTTCTTCCGGCTGGTGCTTCCTTTCGTCGGGCTCGCCCTTGCAGCGATCTATGTTTTTGTTCTCGACAGCATTCCCGATCAGCCGACGTTTGTGAAACTGTTCGTATGCGTCGGAGCGGCATATGCGGGGTTTTATGCGCCGGTCTTTTATGTTTCCAATCGTGCCACCAAACGCAAGGCCAGTATTCAAAAGGCCTGGCCCGATGCGCTCGATTTGATGCTGATCTGTGTTGAATCGGGAATGTCAATCGAAGCCGCGTTGCGGAAGGTCGCCGAGGAAATTGGCTCTCAGTCTGTCGAGCTGGCAGAGGAACTCATCCTCACGAATGCCGAGCTGTCGTTTCTCCAGGAGCGCCGGCAGGCCTATGAGAATCTAGCCGACCGAACCGGACTGGAATCAGTCAAGAGTGTCGCTCAAGCGCTTATCCAGGCTGAAAGATATGGTACCCCGATTGCCCACGCATTGCGGGTTCTGGCTGACGAGAGCCGTGACATGCGCATGAACGAGGCCGAAAAGAAGGCAGCTGCATTGCCGCCCAAGCTGACCGTTCCGATGATTCTGTTCTTCCTGCCGGTGCTCTTCATCGTGATTCTTGGCCCGGCAGGCATGCAGTTCAGCAACAGCGGCATATTCTAGGTCCCGGACCCACAAACAGGGTCAAAATGGCGCCGAAACCGCACAGCAAACCAAGGAGAAGGCCGAAAAGCGGGGCTATTCCCCGGTTGAGGCCTTTGACGAAGGTTTGGCAAGCGGGTTCGAGCGTCCGGAGGATATGGCAAATTTGCCCGGCTATTGCGTCGCAAGCTTTTGAAAACCGGGCGGTTTCCTGCAAGCTCGCTCCTGATATCCAACCAAATTTGCGCATACCATTGTTGATCCTGTTTGTGGGTCCATGACCTAGACTGTCGCGACGGATGAGCGTTTGACCGCGTCGGGATCCAAATTCGTTTCTGAACAACGAGAATAGCGCAAGGCGGCGCGCAACACCGTCGAGCATCTCTTCTACGCATTCAGGGGCGGTTTTCGGCCACCCCTGAAAGGGCTGCGCGAGAACGAGCGTGCAGGATACGTGAAACGGTAGCGCGGTGGATCAGTTGGTATTGTTCTTGTCGCTGTCGGCCTCAAGCTCACTCCAGGCATTTTGTTGAGCGAGTATGCCGCGAAGATAGGCGACGTTTGCTTCCGCCTGTTCGCGAGAAAGCTCTCCGCGGGCGATTTCCTCAGCCTCCTTGAACCGGCCTTGCAGGCCGACGACAAGAGCGAGATTCTGTCGGACGCGGCTATCGGCGCCGGGTGCGGACACCGCTGAGCGCATATATGTTTCTGCCGTCTTCAAATCACCGGCAAGAACGTATGACATGCCCAGGTTTGACATGACCGATGGCTCATTGGGTTTCAGCTCCAACGCTCGGCGATAGAGTTCCCGCGCCGGCTTCTGCTGTCCCAACTGGTCCAGTATCGCCCCTTCTGCAGACATCAGCTTCCAATCGGGATATTCGGGCGTTTGTGCCCGGCGAATGGCATCCAGGGCAGGCTCGAACTGGCCGTTTGAGGCCAGTGCCTTGCCGTATGCGGAGAGGACCTTGCGGTCTTCAGGATAGTCGATGGCGAGCTTGCGCATCACTGCCAGGGATTGGTCATTGCGACCGTTCATGGTCAGTACCGTGGCGTAGCGAATCGCCGTTTGCCGGTCTTTCGGATTTTTCGTGTATGCACCGCCGAGACTTTCGGCGGCATAGGCGAGCTCGCGCACGGTCATTTGCTCGACCGGTTTGCCGGAGGATCGATTGACCGATCCCGTCGTCAGCCTGCCGTTGGCGCAACCGACGACCGACGCCGCCAGGATGAGCGCGAGTGCCGTTCTCATCATCGAATTGCGATAATTTCCCGTCCGTCGACCGCCTGCCATGACGAATTTCTCTCCCGGCCGCAAACCGCCCCAAATCGGGCTCTTCACGTCGAGAAATATTCTGTTAACCCTAACGGTTCGTTAATTTGAGGCTCAGACAGTTAAGACGGGGAATTTATGCCAATCGAACTGACAGTCAGGCAATCAAAACAATCTCGGCCAATCACGCTGGTTCGCAAGGGAAAACTACGTGGTGCCAAGGTCGAAGCATCGGCAAGACGCTGGGCCGAGCAAAACGGCTTCAACGGGCAGGCAGGCCGGGTTCTCGCCTATGCCGATGCGGACGGAGATGTAGCCGGTGCATTTATGGGTATTGGAGATATCGAGGGGCCTGATACGGCGCTGCTGTCGGGCAGTCTTGCGCGTGATTTGCCGGATGGGCAATGGCACTTCGCCGTGCCTCCGGCCCATGCCGAACTGGCGTTGATAGGATTGCTTCTGGGCGGCTACCGCTTTGACCGCTATGGCGCCTCGTCTGGCCGCGATATCAGGTTTGCGGTTCCCCAGGGAACCGCCGGAGCGGAGCCCGAGCGGATTGCAGCCGGATCGACACTCGCCCGCGATTTGATCAACACACCGGCCAACGACATGGGACCGGATCAACTCGAACAGGCCGCGAGAACCATCGCTCAAACCCACAAGGCATCGATTACGGTGACGAAGGGCGACTCTCTGCTCAAGCAGAACCTGCCGATGATCCATGCCGTTGGCAGGGCATCCAACAGCGCGCCGCGGTTGATCGACATGCGCTGGGGTCCGAAAAATGCGCCGAAAGTCACCCTCGTCGGCAAGGGCGTTTGTTTCGACACAGGTGGTCTGGACATCAAAACGGCAAGCGGAATGCTGCTGATGAAAAAGGATATGGGCGGAGCTGCAAATGTCCTCGGACTGGCATCCATGCTCATGGCAAGTAAATCCGAGCTGCAGTTGCGCGTGCTTGTCCCCGCCGTAGAGAATGCGATCTCGGGCAGCGCGTTTCGGCCCGGTGATGTTCTGACCAGCCGTCAGGGGATCACAGTTGAAATCGGAAATACTGACGCGGAGGGAAGGCTGGTTTTGGCCGACGCGCTCACCCTTGCCGACGAGGAAGATCCGCATCTGATTGTCGATATGGCCACGCTTACCGGGGCGGCTCGCGTCGCGCTGGGCCCTGATGTTCCGCCCTTTTTTACCGATGATGACGCGTTGGCCGCGGAATTGTCAGGCGCTTCACAGGAGTTGGCCGATCCGATGTGGCGGCTGCCGCTATGGCACGCCTATGCAAAGGGGCTTAGCTCCAAAGTGGCCGACATCAACAATGTGACGACGAACGGTTTTGCCGGCAGCATCACCGCCGCACTGTTCCTGTCGCGTTTTGTGAAAAACGCTGCCAGCTGGGTCCATTTCGATATCTACGGCTGGAATCCGGTCGCCAAGCCACATGCCCCGGTTGGCGGCGAGGCGCAATGTATTCGCACGCTTGATCGGGTTATCCGGCGTCGCGCCAGCAAACAAAGCTGAGTTGCGCCGCAGACTGAACCACTCCAACGCCGGCCGGCTGTGAGGTTGCACAATCAGATCAAACGCTGTTGAATGAAACGGTTCCGAAACAAGCGTTTGATGGATTGCGGTCATGGGAATTTCATTGCGTGCAAGCCAGGCCTTGCGTCTGTGGCAGCAGGTAAGCCTTGCCGAGGTCCGCGACGACGCGCCGGATCTTTCGGAGCGTCAGATGGCGATATTGCTGACAATCTACCTCGATCCGCCGCCGCACACTGTGCGCGGCCTGGCGTCGCAACTGGGTGTCACAAAACCGGTAATCACCAGGGCGCTTGATACGATGGGGTCCAAAAAACTGGTCTCCCGGCACCGCGATGAGCGCGACCGGCGTAATGTGCTTGTCAAGCGTACCGTCGAAGGCGCGCTTTACGTCGAGCGCCTTGGCGATGTCATCATCCGCAAAGCGTCGGAATTGCCCCTATGACCGAAATCGATCCCAGGCTGAATGCATTTCGCCTCGATCTGGCGGACATGCAGTTGCAGGGAAAGATAGAGGCGGAACGTTTTGTCACCGGCGTGGCGGCATCCATTTCGGTGCCCGTTGCCCCCGTTCGAAGAAAACCGGATCATGCTGCCGGGCTGGACACGGAAGCTCTGTTCGGCGATCCGGTCAACGTGTTCGAGCGCGAGCATGGCTGGGCGTGGATCCAGTCGGAAGTCGACGGATATGTCGGTTACGTGGACGAGACGGACATCGCCACTGCTCCAATCAAAGCGACACATCTCGTTTCGGTTCCGCGAACATTTGTCTATCCGCATGCCGAGTTGAAATCGCCGCACATGATGACGTTGTCGATGGGATCGGGCTTGGTGGTCACCGGATTTGAAGAGGTGAGGGGCACTCGATACGCCACGCTTGAGACCGGTGGTCACGTGATCGCGCGGCACATCCGTCCGAGCGATGACCATTCGGCCGATTTCGTGGCCATAGCCGAAACGCTCGTTGGCACGCCCTATTTGTGGGGCGGCACTTCGTCTTTCGGCCTCGATTGCTCCGGTCTGGTTCAATTGGCGATGCGGATGACCGGGCGCACCGTGCTGCGCGACACCGACATGCAGCACTCAAGCATTGGGCAGGAGATTGATCCGGGCGCCGGACTTCGGCGCGGTGACCTGGTCTTCTGGAATGGCCACGTCGCGATCATGCGCGACGGTGAGAGCATCGTGCATGCGAACGGCCACACAATGCTGACGTCCTGTGAGAGCCTGAAAGAGGCAATCGGACGCATAGACTATCTTTACGGAGATCCGATCGGGTATCGGCGGCCCTGATTAGAGCCGTTCGTCTTTAGATGGAATCGTTTGAACGCCGCTCATTTGTGGTCTGGCGAGGAGCGCAATGCGACGCGGTGCGAGCACCGTTAGCCTTGCGCGACAACGTCCAGAACGCGAAGGAGCAAGTTGAAACGATTGCAGTTTTCTTTGAAAAATCAGCATTTTCTCCTGCCCGGCTTGGATGCTTTTTCCGCCTCAGCGTCGTCAAACTCCTCGCACGATATTCATATCGCGCTTGCGGTGTTTTCCTCGCTGAAACGAAAAACCCATTCCATCAAACTGCTTCCATCCAAATATGAACGGCTCTAGTAACCGGCGTTGCGATCGACGAGATTTGCAAGCGGTTCACCGCGGTCATGTGCATCCATCTGGTCGAGCATAGGCGGCACGAGAAATTTCGGATCCGATTCTGCTGCGGCGTGCGGCGTGATGAAGACGCGTCGGTGGTTCCACAGCGGGCTGGCCGTCGGCAGCGGCTCGCTTTCGAAAACATCCAGACTTGCCTCATGCAAGGTGCCGTCATCGAGCGCGCGCAGGATATCGGTTTCGCATTGAAGTCCGCCGCGTCCGGCATTGATCAACACCGGCCCGCCCAGCGCTCCGTCCGGTCGCAGTTTCGACAGTAGGTCGAAATCGATGACGCCCGTCGTCGCCGGCGTCAAAGGCAGCAGCACGACGAGCATGTCGGTCGCGGCAAGGAAGTCATCAAGTTCGTCCGCTCCCGCATAGCAGCTGACGCCGGCCATTTCGCGCCTGCTTCTGCTCCACCCCCCGACCTTGAAACGCAGCGCAAGGAGTTTGCTCGCGACATCGCGGCCAAGTTCGCCAAAACCCATGATTCCGATCGAGACATCATCCGCGGTCGGCTGAGGGTGGGGACGCCAGTCCCGCACGGACTGCTGCTCGCGGTATTCCCGCCCGCGGCGGTGATGATCAAGCACCCGCCACACCACATACTCGCTCATGTGTTGACTGAGATTGGCATTGACGACGCGGACAATCGGCACATGCAAGGGCAGTGTTTCATCTGCGAGAACGTGGTCGACACCGGCGCCAATGGAGAAAATCGCCTTGAGATTTGGAAGCCTGGTCAATACGCCGGGCGGTTGTTTCCAGACAACGGCATAGGTGATCGAGGGATCGGCGTCGCCTTCGGGTTCGCGAACCACATTGCGTCGTTCCGACAGGATCGGAGACCAGTCGCTGACATCCATTTCGGTCACCGACAGCAGCACGCGGCCTTGCTTCTCAACTGTCAAAAGGATCTCCGCCTAGAGCCCTTTTAATCCATTCGTAGTCAATTCTGTTTCGCGATTGGGGAGGCAATCCGGCGTTAAAACGGCTGATGGGCGATGGTTGTCCATCGTTCGAGGCCGGTTTACCGTCGGGTGCCCGCCAATCGGAAACCCGAGGGGGACGGGCTAATTTGCGCCAGTCCCGGCGCAAATTCCCTCGACCGTATCGCGATACGCTCTTCGTGTATTTACTTGATGCTGTCACAAATTAGCTCCGTCAGAATGGCTCCGAATGGGTTAAAAGGGCTCTATTCGCTGACGACGCCTTCCGGAGCCGCCTCAATGTCAAACGCCGCCGATATCAACGCCTTGGTATAATCGGTTCTCGGACTGTTGAATATCTGCTCCGCTGATCCTTGTTCGACAACCTTGCCGTTGCGCATCACGATCACCTCATTGGCAAGCGCGCGCACCACCTTGAGGTCGTGGCTTATGAACAGATAAGCGAGATCGTGCCGCACCTGCAGATCGCGCAACAAATCGACAACCTGCGCCTGGACGCTCATATCAAGCGCTGAAGTCGGTTCGTCCAGCATGACGAATTTCGGATTGAGCACCATGGCGCGGGCGATGGCGATGCGCTGACGCTGACCGCCGGAGAATTCGTGCGGATATCTAAATCGCGTGTCGGGATTGAGCCCGACCTCTTCCAAAGCCGAGACCACGCGCTCGTCGCGCTGTGCTGCGGTCAGCGAGGCTTCGTGGATTTTCAATCCTTCCTCGATGATCTCCGCAATCGACATTCTCGGGCTGAGCGAACCGAATGGATCCTGAAACACGATCTGCATTTCGCGACGCAGGGGCCGCATGTCGGAAAACGAATACTGATCGATATCCCGCTCCGAGAATTTGATTTGTCCCTCCGATGAGATCATGCGGCAGAGCGCCAGGCCAAGCGTTGTTTTTCCCGAACCGGATTCGCCGACGATGCCCAGTGTCTGACCGGTCCTGACGGTCACATCGATGCCGTCGACAGCCTTCACATGATCGACGGTCTTGCGGAAAAATCCCTTCTTGATCGGGAACCAGACCTTGATGTCGTCGCCCTGCATCACCGGTGCGGCGGTTTCATCCGATTTCGGCGGCGAGCCCTTCGGTTCGGCGGCGAGAAGCTTCTTGGTGTAATCGTTCTGTGGTCTGTCGAAAATTTCTGCGGTCGGTCCGGTTTCCACGATCTTTCCCTGGGTCATCACGCAAACGCGATCCGAAATCTTGCGTACGATGCCCAGATCATGGGTGATGAACAGCATCGACATCTTCTTGTTTGCCTTCAACTCTCCGAGCAGTTTCAGGATCTGCGCCTGGACGGTGACATCAAGAGCCGTGGTCGGTTCATCGGCAATCAGCAGTTCCGGTTCATTGGCCAATGCCATCGCGATCATCACCCGCTGCCGCTGACCGCCGGACAATTGGTGCGGATAGGCGTCCAGCCGCTTTTCGGGATCGCGAATGCCCACTTCATGAAGGCTTTCGAGCGTCTTTTCGCGAGCCTCAGATGGCCCCATGCCGCGATGCAGCCTCAGAATTTCGCCGATCTGTTGCTCGATCGTGTGCAGCGGATTAAGCGATGTCATGGGCTCCTGAAAGATCATGGTGACATCGTTGCCACGCACACGGCGTAAATCTGCTTCATCGTGATCAAGCAGGTCTTCGCCCTTGAACATGACCTTGCCCGATGGGTGACTGGCGGCCGGGTAGGGCAGCAGTTTCAGAACCGAGAGCGCCGAAACAGACTTGCCGGAACCGGATTCGCCCACCAGCGCCACGGTTTCCCCTCTGGCGATATCGAACGAAATGTGGTCGACGGCCAGCGTTTCGGTCTTGCCCTGCTGGAACAGCACCGAAAGGTCTTGGATTGAGAGCAAAGGCGCGCCGGTCACGAGAACGTCTTTCTGGGATCAAAGGCGTCACGTGTGGCCTCACCGATGAAAATCAGCAACGACAACATCAGCGAAATGACGGCAAAACCGGTCAGGCCAAGCCAGGGCGAGCGCAGATTGTTCTGACCCTGCTTCAGCAATTCGCCAAGTGAGGCCGATCCCGGCGGCAATCCGAAACCAAGGAAGTCGAGCGACGTCAGCGTGGTGATCGATCCGTTGAGGATAAACGGCAGGAAGGTCAGCGTGGCCACCATCGCGTTTGGCAGAAGATGTCGATAGATAATCGTCCGGTTGGGCACACCCAGCGAGCGGGCGGCATTGACATACTCGAAGTTTCGGGCGCGCAGAAATTCTGCCCGCACCACGCCGACAAATGCCACCCACGAGAACAGCAGCATGATGCCGAGCAGGATCCAGAAGCCGGGCGGCAGGACCGCGGCGATGATCAGCAGAAGATACAGGACCGGTATCGCCGACCAGATTTCGATGAACCGTTGGAAGATGAGATCGGTCCAGCCGCCGAAATAGCCCTGAATGGCGCCGGCCGAAACGCCGATGACAGCCGAGAACAAGGTGAGCACCAATCCGAACAGGACCGAAATCCGGAACCCGTAGATGACACGCGCCAGCACGTCGCGCGTCTGGTCATCGGTGCCCAGCCAGTTCCAGTTGCCAAGTGTGCAATTGGCATCGTCGACACCGGCATCATAGTTTTTGCAGCGGTCTTCGATCGAGTAGAGCCATGACGGTTTTGCCGGCGCGGGCTCGGGGATATCGTTATTGACGGTTCGGTAGGAGTAGCGGATGGGCGGCCAGATCATCCAGCCTTCAGCCTCGATTTCCTCCTGAATTACCGGATCGCGATAGTCGGTCACCGCGAGGAAGCCACCGAATTTCTCCTCCGGATAGTCGACCAGAACCGGAAACAGCAATTCCCCCTGATAGGAGGCGAGCACCGGCTTGTCGTTGGCAATGAACTCCGAAAACAACGACAGCACGAAAAGAACCAGGAATATCCACAATGACCAGTAACCACGCCTGTTGGCCTTGAAATTCTGCCAGCGGCGGCGGTTGAGGGGCGAAATCCACGGTCGTTTTACCGGAGCCTCTGCGGTCATGGACATGTCCGTCATGTCACACATCCCTCCGCTCGAAATCGATGCGCGGATCGATCAGTGTGTAGGTGAGATCGGAGATCAGCGTGATGAAAAGGCCGAGCAGCGAGAAGATGTAGAGATTTGCGAACACCACCGGGTAGTCGCGGTCGAGGATCGACTTGAATCCCAAAAGCCCCAGGCCGTCGAGCGAGAATATGTTCTCGATCAACAGCGAACCGGTGAAGAATGCAGAGATGAACGCACCGGGAAATCCCGCGATGACAATCAGCATGGCATTGCGGAACACATGGCCGTAGAGCACCTGGCGCTCTGTCAGCCCTTTGGCCCGGGCGGTCATCACGTATTGTTTGCGGATTTCGTCCAGGAACGAATTCTTCGTCAGCAATGTCGTCGTCGCAAATGCCGACAGCACCATGGCCGTCAGCGGCAGGGTGAGGTGCCAGAAATAATCGACGATCTTCTCGCCGAGCGACAGATCCGAGAAATTCTCCGATGTCAGGCCGCGTAGCGGAAAGATGTCGTAGAAAGATCCGCCGGCAAACAGGACCATGAGCAGGATGGCAAACAGGAATCCCGGGATGGCATAGGCGACGATCACCACGCCGCTGGTCCAGATGTCGAATGCCGAACCG
Organism: Rhizobiaceae bacterium; assembly: GCA_963669285.2. Classification (GTDB taxonomy): domain Bacteria; phylum Pseudomonadota; class Alphaproteobacteria; order Rhizobiales; family Rhizobiaceae; genus JAWKWH01. The sequence continues at coordinate 321,686 of CAXXSI010000030.1, forward strand.
TCTTTGACCGCCTTGCGAATACCCAACGGGATCGAGATTGTATAGGACAGGAAGGTGATCCACAGTCCGAGTGAAATCGACACCGGCATCTTTTCCAGGATCAGTTCGAGTACCCCGATATCGCGGAAATAGCTCTCGCCAAAATCGAAACGCGCATAGTCCCACAGCATCTTGAAGAAGCGTTCCAATGGCGGTTTGTCAAAACCAAACTGCTTTTCCAACTGGGCGATGAATTCCGGATCGAGCCCCTGCGCACCGCGATATTTCGACGAGCCTTCGCCGCCGTCGAGGCCCTGGTCCTGACCGCCGAATTCACTGCCTCCGCCGGAAAGCCGATCGCCCGAGGCGCCGCCTTGCCCGGTAATTTCGGCGATAACCTGCTCGATGGGACCACCAGGTGCAAACTGGATAACGGCAAACGAAATCGCCATGATCCCGAACAGGGTCGGAATCATCAATAAAAGCCGCCTTAGGACATACGCGCCCATCAGAAATCTGCCCCGAGAGCCGGAAACCCGCTCTCCTGTTTCAGCCTATGCCTTGCCAATTGCCCGCGCCCTGGACTCATCGAACCACCACAGTGTCTCGACCGGAAAGCCGTAATCCGGTTTCGGTTCGGTAAATCCGAACATATCCCAATAGGCTGCCCGGTGATTCGCCGAATGCCAATTTGGAATCCAATCGAGCCTTGCGCGCAAGACCCTGTCGAGCACAAGCATTGCTGTCGTGAGTTGGTCGCGGTCCTTCGCCTCGCCGATCATGTCGATCAGCGCGTCGACCGCCGGATCGGCCGTGCCCGGCAAATTGCGCGAGCCCGGCAGGTCGGCTGCCCGCGAATGGAAATATTGTTGCAGCTGATCCTTGGTGGGTGTGGCAGCAAACGAAGCGGCGATGCCCACCATGTCGAAATCGAATCCCGTCAGCCGCGCCTGATACTGCGCCGCATCGACCAGACGGATGGAAGCATCGATGCCGATGGCGCGCATGTTTTCCATAAACGGCGTGTCGACGCGCACGAAAACCGGTGCATTGACCATGATCTCCAGACTGAGCCGGGCACCGTCGGCATCCTCAAAGAAGCCGTTCTTCCTGCTCCAGCCGGCTTCGCGCAGCAGCTTGACAGCGCGGCCGAGGAGCTTGCGGTCGCGGCCCGAGCCGTCGGATTGCGGCAGCATGGCCGCTTCCGCAAAAGCCAGCTCGGGAACGTCCGCCTGCAAGCTGTTGAGCAATGCGCGTTCTGCTGCCGACGGCATGCCCTCGGCCCGATAGGGCGAACGCTCGAACAGCGACTGTGAACGCTTATACGAGCCGTAAAACATGTTCTCGCGGGTCCACTCGAAATCGAAGCACAGATTGATCGCTTCGCGGACGCGCCGGTCGGCAAACTGTTTTCTGCGGGTATTGACCGCCCAGGCTTGCATCGACGGGCGCAACTCGCCGTCGAATTCCCGTTTAACGACCTTGCCATCTGTCAGCGCCGGAAAGTCGTATTCCGTCGCCCATGTCTTGGAGACGAACTCCTGGCGGTAGTTGATATCGCCTTTCTTGAAAGCCTCGAAGCCGGCCTGGCGGTCGCGAAAGAAATCGATCCTGATCTTGGCGAAATGCCCAAGTCCACGGTTTACCGGCAGATCGCGCCCCCAATAATCATCAACCTTGTCGTATTCGATCGACAGGCCGGGATTGACCCGCCCCACCTTATAGCCACCGGAACCGAGCGGTGCCCGCATCTCGGAACTGTCGAATGGATGTTCGCTAAAGAATGTTTTCGAAACGATGGGGAACTGCACGACGGTTAGGATCAAACGGTCCGACTGCTTGCCGCTGAATGTCAGGCGAACGGTGCTCGGGTCAATCGCTTCGGCGCGCTCGAACTCCGTCAAAGGCAACAACAGGCTGGGATGGCCCTTTTCCTTGAACAGATTGTAGGTGAAGGCCACGTCTTCGGCCGTCAGCGGCGATCCGTCGTGAAATCGCGCATTCGGTCTCAGATGAAACGTAAACGCGTTTCTGTCGTCGGCAATTTCCACGCTATCAGCCAGCAGCCCGTACACTGCATCCGGTTCATCCAGCGCCCGCACCATCAGACTGTCAAAACACAATTCCATGCGTGGCGGGGCGTCGCCTTTGGCAACAAACGTGTTGAGCGTGTTGAATGTCATGACATTCTGGTTGAACTGCCAGTTCGGCGGCGAAAAGTTGAATGTGCCGCCATTCGCCGCATTCGGATTGGCGTAGTCGAATGCCGGAAAGTCTTTCGTGTATTTCAGGTCGCCGAAGGCAGACAGACCATGCAGTCGCGTACCGGCCGGATTGGCGGCAAATCCTTTCCCGCCTGCCAACAAACAGGTGGCAAAGGCGCCGCCTCCCACCATCAGGTCGCGTCGGGTGATGTCGGTTCGGCTGATCAATTACCCTGACCCAGCTTCTTTTCAAGCGCGGCGGCCTTGTCGGCATCGATCCACCACGAGTCGATGTCGACACCAACATAAGCTGGTTGTGTCTCCGGCATGCCGAACTTGTTCCACCAGGCAAGCCATATCTCCGGATTATGCCATTGGGGCACCACGTAGAAGTTCCACAACAGCACCCGGTCGAGGGCTCTTGTCGTGGCCACCAACTCGTCGCGGTCCTCGGCGAAAACGATCCTGTCGACCAACTCGTCGATGACCGGATCCTTGATGCCGATCAGGTTTCGCGACCCGGGCTTGTCGGCTGCGGCCGAACCCCAGAATTCGCGCTGCTCATTGCCGGGAGAAAACGATTGCCGGAAACCTGACGTGATCATTTCAAACTCGAAACTCCTCACCCGGTTGATGTACTGGGTCGCATCGATGATCCGCATCGAGGCATCGATGCCAAGCTTGCGCAACTGTGCAATGTAGGGCGCGGTGATACGGGAATCGGTTGGGTCATCTCCAAGAAACTCGATGGAAAAAACCTTGCCGTCCGTGCCGACGAGTCTGGAGCCTTTGCGTACGAATCCGGCTTCCTTCAACAGTTTGAAGGCGCGCGACAGGTGCTTTCGGTCGCCCCGGTTGTCACCGGTGTAGACCGGCAGTTCAAAAGGCTTTTCAAAGAGTTCGTCAGGGATTTTGCCGCGGAACTCCTCAAGGATTTCGAGTTCGCGGCCCTCGGGCACGCCGCTTGAAGCCAGTTCTCCGCCCTCGAAATAGCTGTCTGTGCGCGCATAAAGACCGTAAAACAGCGTCCGGTTCATGCTCTCGAAATCAAACGCGAGGGTAAGCGCCTCGCGCACCCGCCGGTCCTTGAATTTGTCGAGCCTGGTATTGATGATGAAGCCCTGCATCGGTTCGCCCGACGCAGACGGAAACGCATTGCGCAGCACATCGCCGGCCTTGACGGCAGGGAAATTGTACTCGTTGGCCCATTTTTGCGAACGGTTCTCCGCCCGGTAGTCGTCGAGACCGCCCTTGGTGAAACCTTGCCAGGCTGCATTCTGGTCGAGAAAATAGGTGTAACGCCGCTGGTCGAAGTTTTCGCGACCGATCTTCACCGGCAGGTTTTTGCCCCAGTAATCTTCAACGCGCTCCCAGACGACTTCGGCGCCCGGCTTGAAGCTCTTGATCCGGTACGGGCCGGAACCGAGCGGCGGCTCCAGCGTCGGCGACGAGATATCGCGTTTTTTGCCCTTATGATTGGTGCCTTCCCACCAGTGTTTCGGCAGCACCGGCATGTCGCCCATGATGTGCGGCAGCTCGCGATTGTTCTTCTGGTCGAAACTGAACTTGACCTCGCGCTCGGACAGCGCCACCGCTTCGACCACATTGTGAAAATACTGATTGTAGAGCGGGTAGTTCGACCTCAGTGCATTGAACGACCAGACAACGTCTTCGGCGGTCACGGCGCGCCCGTCGTGGAAGCGTGCATCCGGATCGATGCGGTAGGTGGCCGAAGAATAGTCGGTGGGGTATTTGAACGCCTCTGCGATCAGCGGATAGCTGGTGCCCGGTTCCTCGACCGATTGCGCCATCAAGGTGTCGTACGGCAGGCCGCCGCCGAAAGCGGCCAGGCCGGCTGCCGGCGTGCCACGCACGATGAACGGATTGAAACTGTCAAATGTGCCGATCGCGACCAGATTGAGCGTTCCGCCCTTCGGCGCATCCGGGTTGACATGGTCGTAGCGCTTAAAGCCGTTTTCGTATTTCGACTTGCCGATCAGCGACGACACGGTTCGCCAACCGTCCTCTGCCATGGCCGAGGCGCAGAGCCCCAGCAGCAGGCTTGCGGCGACAAACACAATTCCGGTCCGAAATCGCAGTATCACTTGGCTCCTCCCGCTCTTCCTTGGTATCTGGTTTTAGCTTTTTGGCCGCGTGTTGGAAGCGGCGATAACATCAATGTGCGCCAAAACATGGCGATTCTGATGGCCGACAACAAAAAACCGGGCATTAAGCCCGGTTTTGCAGGTCAAGCAGGCAATCCGCGCTACTCGGAGGCGGCTGCCGATTCGTCAGGCGCGGCCTCCGGCAGGGGTGCCGGATTGTCCGAGAGCGAACGAAGATATGCGATGATGTTTGCCCGGTCGACTTCCTTTTTCAACCCGGCAAAGCCCATCGCGGTACCCTTCATGAACTTCTTCGGCGCCAGCAGAAACTGGCTCATGTTTTCGTAATCCCAGACGACGGAGCCACCTTGAGCGTATTCTTTCATCGCTCCGGAATAGGAAAATCCTTCATGACTGGCGACGGGCCGGCTGATGATGTCCCAGAGATTGGGTCCGACCTTGTTGGCGCCGCCATTGTCCACCGTGTGGCAGGCCGCACATTTCTTGAACGCCGATTGTCCTTTGGCTACGTCGGCAGATGCCAGCAGCGGTCCGATCGGGGCGGGGCCTTCGGGCTTGCTGTCACCGCCGTCACCGCCCTTGGCTTCTGCCGCTTCGATTATGAAGCCGGGTTTGTCGGGTGCGTGCTGCTCGAAAATCGAATCGGACAGGATCGAAACGGTAAATACGATGAACACGGCCCCGAGTATCGCGCCGATGATCTTGTTCAGTTCGAATGAATCCATGAAACCCCGAGGCTCCCAGTCAACCTGTGCGTCTGACGCCCGCCGGATACCGCCTGCGCGGTCTCAAGGTTTGGCGTCCCCTGAAATTTGCGCGGAAACTAGGTCTTTTGCTCTGCCGTTGCAACACATATAAGAGCGGTTTCAGTTGAGACTTTTTGCCGCCATCGGCAATTTGCCATCAGGTCCGATCCGCCACATGTCTGCGATTATCCTCATACCGGCCCGAATGGCCTCGATCCGGCTTCCCGGCAAACCCCTCATCGACATTGCCGGATTGCCGATGATTGTTCAGGTTGCGCGGCGCGCAGCCGAAAGCAAAGCGGGTCGCGTCGTGGTCGCGACCGATTCGCACGAGGTTGCCGAGGCGGCCCGCGCCGGTGGTTTTGAGGCCGTCATGACCAGCAGCGATCATCAGTCGGGATCGGATCGCATATACGAGGCGCTTCTGACCGTCGATCCCGACGGCACATACGACACCATCATCAACGTTCAGGGTGACTTGCCCACGATCGAGCCTGAAACCATCCTCGCATCGTTGGTACCGCTGGAAAATCCCGACACCGATATCGCGACTTTGGGCGTCGAAATTCAAGACGAGGCCGAGAAGACAAATCCGAATGTCGTCAAGATCATCGGTTCGCCAATCGGGCAAGACCTTTTGAGGGCGCATTATTTCACCCGCGCCACGGCGCCTTGGGGCGAGGGGCCCCTGTATCATCATATCGGGCTCTACGCCTATCGGCGCGAGGCACTTGCGCGATTTGTCGGCATGAAGCCGTCCACGCTGGAACTGCGTGAAAAGCTTGAGCAATTACGAGCGCTCGAGGCGGGAATGCGTATTGATGCGGCAATAGTTGACGCCGCCCCTCTTGGCGTGGATACACCTGACGACCTTGCGCGGGCGCGCCGGGTACTGACCCTGGCCTGAGCAGCACGGAAAGAACGATGGCATACAAAACCAACAGAATTGCCTTTCAGGGCGAGCCCGGTGCCAATTCCGACACCGCCTGTCGCGACATGTATCCGCAGATGGAGCCGTTTCCGTGTGCGACGTTCGAAGATGCGTTTCTCGCCGTCGACACCGGCAAGGCCGATCTGGCGATGATTCCAATCGAGAACACGATCGCCGGACGTGTTGCCGATATCCACTACCTGCTGCCGGAATCGAGTCTTCACATCGTCGGCGAGTATTTCCTGCCGATCCATTTTCAGGTCATGGCCAGACCAGGTGTAAAGATGGAGGACATCAAGACTGTCCACAGCCACATTCACGCCCTTGGCCAGTGCCGCAATATTATCCGCGACAATGGCTGGCAGCCGATCGTTGCAGGCGACACCGCCGGGGCTGCCAAGCTCGTCTCGGAATCCGATGACAATACAATGGCGGCACTGTCGCCGCGGCTTGCGGCCGATCTGTACAATCTGAACGTCCTGGCCGAAGACGTCGAGGACGCCGACAACAACGTGACCCGATTCGTGATTCTTTCCAGAACCGAACAGCGCACCAAACGGCGCGATGCGGCCGAAGCGATCATGACAACGTTCATCTTCCGGGTGCGGAATATCCCGGCCGCGCTTTACAAGGCCATGGGGGGCTTTGCCACCAACGGCATCAACATGACAAAGCTGGAAAGCTACCAGACAGGCGGCAAGTTTTTCGCCACGCTGTTTTATGCCGATATCGAAGGGCATCCGGACGACGAAAATGTCCAGCTCGCATTCGAGGAACTGAGCTTCTTTTCACGCGATATGCGCATTCTCGGTGTCTATCCGGCGAATGAATTCCGTGCCACGCAGGCCGAGGATGTAGACTAGGTCATGGACCCATAAACAGGATCAACAATGGTATGCGCAAATTTGGTTGGATATTAGGAGCGAGCTTGCAGGAAACCGTCCGGTTTTCAAAAGCTTGCGACGCAATAGCCGGGCAAATTTGCCATATCCTTCGGACGCTCGAACCCGCTTGCCAAACCTTCGTCAATGGCCTTGGCCGGGGGATTGGCCCCGCCCTTCGTCCATTTCCTCGGTTTACTATGCGGTTTCGGCGCCATTTTGACCCTGTTTGTGGGTCCATGACCTGACATCAGGTGGCTTCGGCCCATGCCCGGATAATGTGGGTCGCAATGGCCTCTGACGGCGGTATGCTCACCTCGCCATGGCTTCCGTTCATCGCTGCCACAACATCGGCACGCGAAAACCAGCGGCAGTCTTCAAGTTCATCCCTGTCGACCTTCAACGCGGTCGAGACGGCCTCGCCGTAACAACCGATCATCAGCGAGTAGGGAAACGGCCAGGGTTGGCTGGCATGGTAGGCGACGCGGCCGATGCGGATGCCGGATTCCTCAAGCGTTTCCCGCCTGACTGCATCTTCGATTGTCTCGCCGGGTTCGATGAATCCGGCCAGACACGAATAGACGCCCGGTGGAAAATTGTAACCGCGGCCCAGGAGACAGCGGTCGCCGTCTATCGCAAGCATGATCGCGACCGGATCGGTGCGGGGAAAGTGCTCCGCCTCGCAGTTGCCGCAAATCCGTTTGTAGCCGCCCGCCCTGATCACCGTCTTGGCGCCGCATCGACCGCAAAACCGATGTGAATTGTGCCAGGCGAGAAGCGAGGCGCCCTGCGCCAGCGCGCCGAGTGCATCAGGAGCCAGCAATCCCTGCACCATGATCGATCTGTAGTCGACGGCCTTGACGTCATCGGGCAACTGTTCGGGATCAACGCCCGCCGGGGCGGCTACGATCGGGCGCGTACCCTGATGTCCCAGAAGCACCGCGTGTTCGAGCTTCGGGCGCATCGATCCTGCATCGACCAAGCTATGGCCGGCCTCGGCGCTACCGTTGGCAAATCGAAGATACAGGCGGCCGCTGCGCATCAGCATGATCCGCACATCAGGATGCTCCAAAGCCACCGCGACGGCATCGTCTGTTCGGCTTTCACTCTGCCGGTCAACAATATTACCGGCAAATCCGACAAATCGGCTCGGTTCCATCTCGGGTAACTCGAAAAGGCGAAAAGTCATTCAGTGTCCTTGTCCCAGGTCATGGCCCCACAAACAGGGTCAAAATGGCGCCGAAACCGCATAGCAAACCAAGGAAAAGGCCGAAAAGCGGGGCCATTGTCCCGGTTGAGGCCTTTGAGACGGTTTGGGCAGCGGGTTCGAGCGTCCGAAGGATATGGCAAATTTGCCCGGCTATTGCGTCGCAAGCTCTTGAAAACCGGACGGTTTCCTGCAAGCCCGCTCCTGATATCCAACCAAATTTGCACATACCATTGTTGATCCTGTTTATGGGTCCATGACCTAGCTCGTCGCCTCATCGAATGCTTGACGCAGCGCTTCGATCAAATGCGCAAGTTCCTCGGGTTTATAAGGAACGCTTTGGCCATGACCCCAAACCGGCCCCGGCCAGTTCTCGTCGTTCTCGTTGCGTGCCACGATGTGGATATGAAGCTGTTCGACAACATTGCCAAGCGCGCCGACATTGATCTTCCGGCACCCGGTCATGGATTTCAGCGTGGAAGCGGCCAGATTTGTTTCAAATGCGAGCATCGCCTGATCAAGTTGGTCCAAATCATGGATCTCCTCGATGTCGGCGCGTTGCGGAACAAGCATCAACCAGGGCCAACGCCTGTCATTCATCAAACGCAGTTCGCCTAATTCGAACATCAACACATGCTCACTGTCCCATGCCAGCCGCCGATGCAGTACAAATTCCAACGCTTCATCCTCGGTTGTTCGTTGCAAACCGCAATTTGTCGACAAGCTATGACGACCGGCGTTCACCGGCAAGCCATCCGCGTCAGGCAAAGCTTGCCATGACTTGCGCTTGCATTTTGGTCCGATATTCACGATATGGAGGCGGGAGGCTGGTGGTGGACGTGCCACTCGCCAACCGGGTCAGGTCCGGAAGGAAGCAGCCCTAACGAGATTTGTGTGCGGGTCACCGTGCCGGCCTCCCGCCTTCAGCAAAAGATCAACCCCGATTTGCTGTTTGCCATTGACGGCATGAAGCAGCACAGGCGAGGATTGCACTTTCTGGAAAGGGATGCGGCTCTAGGCGATGAGCGAAACCGGCAATAAACAAGATACCGGTCCTTACCGGGTGCTGGCGCGCAAATACCGTCCGCGCGATTTTTCGGATCTGATCGGTCAGGAGCCAATGGTCCGGACGCTGACCAACGCGTTCGAGGCAGGGCGAATTGCGCAAGCCTGGATGCTGACCGGGGTTCGCGGTGTCGGCAAAACGACCACCGCCCGCATTCTCGCCCGCGCACTCAACTACAAATCCGGTGAAGTCGATCAGCCCTCCATCGAACTGGGAGAGCTCGGCGAGCATTGCGAATCGATCATGGAAGGCCGTCATGTCGATGTGCTGGAGATGGATGCCGCTTCGCACACCGGAATCGACGCCATCCGCGATATCATCGATCAGGTTCGCTATGCCCCGGTGTCGGCGCGCTACAAGGTTTATATCATCGACGAAGTTCACATGCTGACCACGCAGGCATTCAACGGCCTGTTGAAAACGCTAGAGGAACCGCCGCCGCATGTGAAATTCATCTTCGCCACGACTGAAATCCGCAAAGTACCGATTACGGTCCTGTCGCGTTGTCAGAGATTTGATCTGCGGCGGGTCGATGCCAGCGTGTTGACCGATCACCTGAAAAAGATTTCGTCGCTCGAAAAGGTTGAGGTCGACGACGATGCATTGGCGATGATCGCGCGGGCGGCCGAAGGGTCGGTGCGCGATTCCCTGTCGATCCTCGATCAGGCGATCGCCCATGGTGCAAATAAGGTCGACGGCGATGCCGTGCGGGCGATGCTCGGACTTGCCGACCGAGCCAGAGTTATCGATCTGTTCGAAAAGCTGATGGCGGGCGACGTGGCTGCGGCGCTGACGGAACTTCGCGCCCAGTACGATATCGGCGCCGACCCGACGGTCGTGCTGACCGATCTGGCGGAATTCAATCATCTTGTCACAAGATTGCGGTTCGTTCCCGATGCCGTAGCGGATGCATCCCTGACCGAGGACGAGAGGGTCAGGGGTTCGGGGTTTGCCGACAAGCTGTCCGTTCGGGTGCTGTCGCGGACCTGGCAGATGCTGCTCAAGGGGATCGACGAGGTCAACCGCGCCGGGCGACCGCTGGATGCCGCCGAGATGGTTTTGATCAGGATTGCCCATGCTGCCGACCTGCCGACCTTGGATGAGGCGCTGAAAACCCTTGGTTCGACGGGCGAGGGCGCGACCGGCGCGGGAGCTGCACCGGCGACCCCGAATCCGCCGCCAAACGGTGGTGTCGGCAACGCTGTTTCGTCAACCTCGATCGCCGGCGGCGGGGCCGGTGGCGGTCAGACCATGCGCCTGGTTGAAGCCGATCCACAGCCCTTCGAGGCTTCCCGGCCGGATGTGCACGAACAATCGGATGCCGCGACCGTGCCCGTGACATCGCTGGCCGACATCGTCGCGCTTGCAGATCAGCATCGCGATGCACTGTTCAGGGTTCGCTTGAAACAGTTCGTCCGACTGGTCGGTATCGAACCGGGCAGGCTGAACATTTCGCTGGTCGAAGGCGCGCCGAAGACGCTTCCAAGCGAGCTTTCCAAGCGCTTGGGCGATTGGACCGGCGCCAGATGGTTTGTTTCGGTCAGCCGCGATGAGGGCGGTCCGACGATGGCCGAGGAAGAAGCGCGGCAACGCAATGATCGCCTGGCCGACGCAAAATCCGATCCGGCCGTGGCCGCCATACTGGCTGCTTTTCCGGGGGCCAAGATCATCGATGTACGCGTACCGACCGAAGATGATCATGACGCGGCCCAAGACTATGTTGAGCCGGCGGACGAGAATGATGAACTGGATATCTGAAATTTTTCGGAGATGACGATGAAAGATCTGATGGGCCTTATGGGCAAGGCCAAGGAAATGCAGGAAAAGATGCAGGCGATGCAGGATGAAATCGCCGAGCTGGAAGTGAGCGGCACCTCCGGCGGCGGGTTGGTGACGATCACTCTGTCCGGCAAGGGTGAAATGAAGTCGCTCTCCATCGATCCGTCGCTGTTCAAGGAAGACGATGTCGAAATCCTTGAAGACCTGATTCTTGCTGCGCACAACGAAGCCAAGGCCAAGACCGAAGCGGCAATGCAGGAAAAAACCAAGGAACTGACTGCCGGCCTGCCGCTGCCGCCGGGCATGAAGCTGCCGTTTTGAGCTGCAGTCTTCGGTCTAGAGCGTGTCCGGCTTAAATGGGAGCGGTTTGATGGCAAGCATTTTGCACATCAGCGAGGAGAACACCGCAGCGCGATGTTACCATCGTGCGAGGATTTCGACGGTGCTGATGGGGAAAAGGCTGCCAAGCAGGCGATACGTCAAGCACTTGAAGGATAAGGATAAACCGCAATCGTTTCAACTTGGTCCTTTGCGCCCCGGTCTGCGTCGCGCGGGTCTAGCGGTGTTCACACCGCGTCGCCCCGCGCTCCTTGCCGAAACACAAAATCCCTGCGTTCAAACGATTCCATTTAAACCGGATACGCTCTAGCCGAACTTGCGTTCCATCAAAATCGCCGGAAACGCCGCGCCGTCACCCATCATGATCGTGACCTGTTCGACAGGCTCAAATCCGTAGCGCGCATAAAACGGTTCGCCGGGAAGACTCGAAAAACACTGCAGTTTTTCGATGTTCTCAGCCTTGGCTTCCTCAAGGCAGCGTCCCAGGATGGCTGATCCGACACCCATGCGCATGAAATCGGGATGCGTGGCGAAATGGCGGATATGACCGGTTCCCGACGCCCGGTCGCCTATCGGCGGCGATACGCTCCAACCGCCGCAACCGGCCAGCGCACCATCGACCCAGGCACTGAAATATCGGCCGGATTCCAGCAGTTTGGGATCTATGCGCAGCATCGCCGGCAGCGCTTCGGTCAGCAGCTCTTCCTCATACCATCCCGGATAGACCAGCGAGTAGCAGGCATCGATCAGGGCCTCGAGCTTCTCGCGGTCTTCAACGGTTGCGATGCGAATTTCGGCCGTGGTCATGGTGATCATTCCCCTGGCGGATCATGGGACCGATTATGGTTTATGAATGGTTTACACGGCATTAAGCGGAGTGCGGGGCACGTGCGGCTTGGCCAGGGCAACGTGCGCCAGCGTCTACCAATTCACATCCGCTCGCGCTAAATCACCGCCATGTCAAAGCGAATCACCGGACCTGAAATCGAGCGTTTGATCCAGTTGCTGGCCAAGGTGCCGGGACTGGGTCCGCGTTCGGCGCGCCGGGCGGCGTTGCACCTGATCAAGAGGAAGGATCAGCTTCTCATTCCGCTCGCCGCCGCTTTTGCGGAAACCGCGGAAAAAGTGCGTATTTGCTCGGTCTGCGGCAATGCGGATACGGCTGATCCGTGCACCATTTGTACCGACGTGCGTCGGGATCCCGCGCTGCTTATCGTCGTCGAAGAGGTCGGCGATCTGTGGGCGCTGGAACGCGCCGGCGCCATGAACGCACGTTATCATGTGCTTGGCGGCACGCTGTCTCCGCTCGACGGTATCGGCCCGGACCAATTGGCAATCGTTCCGCTCGTTGCCCGTGTAGCCGAGGGCGAGATCAAGGAAGTGATCCTTGCGGTCAACGCCACGGTCGAAGGCCAGACCACCGCGCATTACATCACCGATCAGCTGTCGGATCTGGATGTGAAGGTCACGCGGCTGGCCCATGGTGTGCCGGTTGGCGGCGAGCTTGATTACCTGGATGAGGGGACGCTTGCCGCAGCCTTGAAGTCGCGTACGGCGTTTTGACCGTGGCCGATTTCCGCCTGAATTGGCTGGCATTCATCCCGCAACAAAGGGAGGTTTGGTGATTTTTACCCAACGGTTTCGCAGAACCTGGATCTGTGTCCTGACGTTTGTGATGCTCGCCGCCTGGCCAGGTGCCGCAAGCAGCGCTTCGCGTGCCAATGTCGAAAAACAGTTCCGCCAATGGCTCTCCGCCGAGCTATGGCCGGACGCGAAACGAAATGGCGTGTCGCGCGACACTTTCGAGGCCGCGTTTGCCGGCGTGACCCTAAACTGGAAACTGCCGGACCTTGTGCCACCCGGGACGAAAGCGAAAACACCGAAAAAACAGCGCCAGGCCGAATTTGGATCGCCGGGCAATTATTTCTCGCAGAAGACCCTTGCATCGATCGCTGCCAGTGGCCGCGGCCTCGCCAAGAAGCACGCCCGAACGCTAGCCGCCATTGAGCGCAAATACGGCGTGCCCAGCCATGTGATCATCGCCATTTGGGGCCGTGAATCCGGCTTCGGCCGGGTCAAGATACCGCACAACGCCTTTCGCGTGCTGGGCACCAAGGCGTTCATGTCGACCCGCAAGGAACTGTTCTATCGCGAATTGCTGGGCGCGCTGGTGATGGTTGAAAAGGGTTACGCATCGACACGCGCCATGAAATCGTCCTGGGCCGGCGCGCTTGGCCAGCCGCAATTTCTGCCGACATCCTATTTGAAGCACGCCGCCGACGGGGACGGTGACGGACGCGCCGACATCTGGAACTCCAGCGCCGATACGCTGGCCTCGATCGGTAATTATCTCAAAAATTTCGGATGGATTTCCGGTCGCGACTGGGGATTTGAGGTGACGGTTCCGGCTTCTGTCTCCTGCGCCCTGGAGGGTCCGGACCAAGGCAAAAAAATTGCCGATTGGGCAGCCATGGGCATCGAACGGGTCTCGGGCAAGCCGTTTCCCGATCACGAGGCCCGCGCCGAGGGCTATCTGCTCATGCCCGCCGGGCGCTCAGGTCCCGCTTTCATTGTCACGCCGAATTTCTACGTGCTGAAGGAATACAATGAGAGCGATCTCTATGCGCTGTTCATCGGGCATGCCGGCGACAAGATCGCCTACGGTTCCAAACCGTTTTCCGGCAGGTGGGGCAAGGTCGGCGGGCTGTACCGTTCCGACATTGCCAAGATGCAGCGCGCATTGGAGTCCAAAGGCTACGATGTCGGCGGCGCCGACGGACTGCCGGGTTTCAAGACCCGGCGTTCCATCGGTGACTGGCAGGCGAAGAACGGCAGCAGGCCGACCTGCTTTCCAAAGAAGGAACTGGTCAGGGCGATCAGGTAGCGTGATCGCCGGGAGACGCTGGTTCAGACGGGTTTTCTTGCCACGATGAATGCAGTGGGGCTCTTGGCCGGTTTCCATTGATATTCGATATCGAAGCCGCATTGTTTCAGGCTTTTGACCAGTTCGGCGGTTGAAAACACCCGAACCAGCGGAAAAAAACCGAAAAACTTGCCGATTGGTCCGATGATCTTGAAGAATTTCATCCGGTCGCCAAGGCAGGCGGTAGACGAAACGAACACGCCGCCGGGTTTCAGCAGGTTGTAGGTTTTTGCAATTGCCTCATCCCGGTCGTGCACCAGATGCAGGATGCTGTGTCCCATGACCGCATCATAGCTTTCGTCGGGTGCCGAAAAATCATCGAACGCGCCACAGCGGAACGTCACGTTGGAGATGCTCTCGGTTTGCGCCTTGTCCTCGGCAATCGCGATCATCTTCGACGAGATGTCGAGTGCCAGGATATGTTTGACAAAAGGCGCATGCGCGATGGCCGTCGATCCGGTGCCGCAACCGAATTCAAGCACCTCCATGTCGGGTGAAAAGTGATCTCGGGTCACTTTCAGCTTCTTCTGGTAGGCCGCTTCGTCGGCGACGGGCCTTCTTGAGTATTTGTCGGCGATCTTGTCCCAGAATTTCGCTGATGGCTTCGGGGCGCTTACCGAATGGGCGTATGCAGTCATTGTCTTTTCTCTGTGATTGTCTTCCATCCGCCGGATGAATGAAATGGCCGGGACAAATGGTCAGATATTTCGGGATACGGTGTCGATTGCCTACCTATCTCTACGAAAAGCGAATGTGAATTGACTAATTTTGTCTATGAATTATGCATTTTCGCATGGAATGGCGTTCGATAAATTTTGATTGGAACCGGGCGCGGGCTTTCCTCGTCACCGCCGAGGAGGGGTCGCTTTCAGCCGCGGCGCGCGCTTTGGGCATGGCCCAGCCGACATTGGGACGTCAGGTCACGGCATTGGAAAACGAACTCGGCGTCATACTTTTTGAACGGGTGGGTCGCGGATTGCAACTCACGCCGAGCGGTCTGGAACTTGCCGATCATGTCCGCGCCATGGGTGAAGCTGCAAACCTTGTGTCGTTGACCGCTTCCGGTCGGTCTCAGTCCATCGAAGGGACGGTGTGCATCACCGCCACCGAAGTGACCTCCGCCTATATCCTGCCTCCCATCCTCAAGCGCCTGAGGGAAGCGGAACCCGGCATAACCATCGAGGTCGTGGCGTCAAACTCCATTCGTGATCTGCGACGGCGGGAGGCTGACATCGCGATCCGCAGTGTCCGGCCCGTCGACCCGGACCTGATCGCCCGCAAACTGAGCGATGAGCGGGCCCGTCTATACGCATCCGACAGCTATATATCGCGCATCGGCGGACTGGATAATCCGGACGACCTGTCCCGCGCCGAGTTCATCGGCTTTGAAGAGAATGAGCAGTATCTTGACGGTTTGAATGCGATGGGCGCGACTGTCGCTGCGAAGAACTTTCCGATTCTGACCGCGAACCATCTTGTGCATTGGGAACTGGTCAAACAGGGCGCCGGTATCGGCGTGATGTCCGATCGCATCGGCGATGCCGAGACTTCAGTACGCCGCGTCGCCGACTGGCTGGAACCGTTCCGTTTCGAGGTCTGGCTGGCGGCGCATCGGGAGTTGAACACTAGCCGCCGTGTGCGATTGGTGTTCGATTGGCTTGCATCGGAACTCGGCGGAAGCGGCTGAAAACAATTCACCGCGTCGACAATGGGTATTTACATCACCACCACATGGCCGACATTCGGGCTTTGTTTGCCGGCGGCGAGATCGCGATAGGTGGTAAGTGCGGCATCGAGACCGGCCGAATGCTCAACGGTCAGCCACTCGCTGCTTGAGGACGCCAGCCGTTGCCAGGCGTCGGCGATTTTCTGCTGCACGACATCGGCGCCCCAATCCTGGCGTCGCTTGACGATCTGGCTTGGCGCAAAGAAGAATTGCGGCTTGGCGCCTGGAAGATCGCCCGTGGGCGCGAATTTATCCCAGTGACTGGTGCCGACGGCAGCGGAGTGCTTCATCAGGTCGCCCAAATGGTTGTGCAGTGCCGAGCGGACTTCGGCATTGCCGGCCATGTCGACATAGACCGAAGCCACCTTGTCGATATCGTCGGCAATCCGGTCATAAGTGACCGTCTGGTCGCAGGCGCCCAATCCCTCGACAAAGCCGCGATTGGCCGGTGAAGTCAGTCCGACAATCTTGGGGCCGCCCGGCCTTGCCTCAGCCAGATATTTTGCAAGACCCAGACCGGTCTTGCTGGAGGCGCTGCCGACGATGATCTGTTCGGCGCCAAACCAGTCATTGTCCTGAAGAAAATCAAACAGCAGCCACGAGGTCACCAGCAGCGGCTGTAGCAGCGCGCGCAGATCGTCCTTGCCTTCGTCCGTCTTTGGCGCCACACGATTGTAGTCATTATAGACCGGCGGCAGCTTCTGGCGATGGTCGGCCATATCGGTAAACCACCTGTCGTCGATCTTTCCGGGGCGGAAGACCGCATGGCTCGCCATCGGCAAAAATCCGTAGATACGCTCTCCCGGCGCAATGCCCTCGCATTTGGACTCAATAATCCTGGCAAATCCCCACACCGGGACCACACCCATGCCATCCCGCGAGGCCGGGAAGAAATTCCAGTAACCCAGTTGCTCGCCTGTCGCCGCATAGGTCACGTTGTTGGTGGTCACAGAAAAACGCTCGATCTGCAAAAGCACTTCGCCGTCGCCGAGTGCGCCGAAATTCATCGGCACCAACTCGGCCTCACGGATGTTTGTCCGCAAAACCTCGATTTGCCCGGCAGCACTCATTGGCCCGGCTCCGCGCCGACTTTCACCACCAGTTTGCCGCGGTTCCTGCCGGTGAGCAGACCCTGAAACGCTTCAACGGCATGTTCGATGCCATCGACCATGTCGATTTTGTATTTCACCGCTCCCGATTGTAGCCACCCGGCCATATCGCGAATGAAGTCAGGTTGTTTCGATACATCGTCGAATACGATGAAGCCGCGTATGCTGAGGCGTTTGGTGAGCGCCATCCGCATCAGCATCGGCAATCGATCCGGCCCTTCGCGCGGCCCGGTGTCGTTGTAATGGGCGATCAGCCCGCAGACCGGTACGCGGGCAAAGTCATTGAGCAGCGGCAGCACCGCCGATTGCACGTCGCCGCCGACATTTTCGAAATAGACGTCTATGCCGTCCGGGCAGGCAGCCTTGAGCTGGTCGGCGAAATCGGCTTCCTTGTAATTGACACATGCATCAAAGCCGAGCTCGCCCGTCACATAGTCGCACTTGTCGGCCGCACCGGCGATGCCGACCACGCGACAACCCTTGATCTTGCCGATTTGACCGACAATCTGCCCGACCGCGCCGGAAGCGGCAGACACGACGATTGTTTCGCCTTCTTTCGGTCGGCCATGGGTCAGCAGCCCGACATAAGCGGTAAAGCCAGGCATGCCGAGCACGCCGAGATAGTAGGGCAGGGGTGCGGCGGCCGGATCCAGCTTGATCAAGCCCGAGCCGTCAGAAACCGCATGGGTCTGCCAGCCATTGCCCGACAAGACGATATCGCCGGCACTGAAATCATCGTGACGGCTTTCCATAACCTCGGCGACCGTGCCGCCGACGACAACATCGCCGGGCTGCAGACCCGCGGCATAGGACTTGGCCGGGCTCATGCGGCCACGCATATACGGATCGAGCGACAGGTAGATGGTTCGCAACAAAACTTCGCCGCCGCCCGGTGCGGGAACGGCGCATTCCTCGAGCTTCAGGTCGTCATTGTCGGGCATGCCCTCGGGGTAGCGGGTCATGATGATGCGTTTGGCTGTTGTCATTAGAGCGTATCTCCTGTGCTCGCGCGTGCCGGCGACTATAACTTTTGAACGGCATGCGGCAACGTGACGGCTGTTGACCACAGGTCAGTTTGTTCAATTATCTTTGCCTTGGGCGCAAAACCGAATTATGACCGGCACCAAGATATCGAAGACCGCGCGAAGGGCAGATGATTCCATGTCAGCAGAGACCTCAAAGCTAGTCACCGTGTTCGGCGGATCCGGTTTTGTCGGCCGGCATCTGGTTCAGGCGCTTGCCAAGCGAGGTTACCGCGTTCGCGTCGCCTGCCGCAGGCCGGATCTGGCCGGTCACCTGCAGCCGCTCGGCAATGTCGGGCAAATCCAGGCTGTACAGGCAAACTTGCGTTACCGCTGGTCGGTCGACCGGGCCGTGGAGGGTGCCGACATCGTCGTCAACCTGGTGGCCATCCTGTTTGAAACCGGCAGGCAGAAATTCGATGCTGTGCAGGATTTCGGCGCCCGTGCGGTGGCCGAGGCCAGCAGGGCGGCCGGTGCAAAACTGGTGCATGTTTCGGCCATCGGTGCCGATGAGGACGGGCAATCCGAATATGCCCGCACCAAGGCGCTGGGCGAAAAGGCGGTGTTCGAGACATTGCCCGAAGCGATTGTCATACGACCGTCGATCATTTTCGGACCGGAAGACGGATTCTTCAACAGATTCGCCAATCTGGCGCGGTTTTCGCCGGTTTTACCGCTGCTTGGCGGTGGCGGGACCAGGTTTCAGCCCGTCTATGTCGGCGATGTTGCCGAGGCCATCGCGCGTGCTGTCGACGGCGATTTGGACGGCGGCAAAACCTATGAACTCGGCGGACCGCAAATCCTGACATTCCGCCAGTGCATGGAAAAAATGCTCGAAGTGACCGACCGCAAGCGCTGGCTGGTCAATCTTCCGTTCGGCATTGCCCGTTTCGAAGCGCAGTTCCTGCAGTTGTTGCCCAATCCGCTGTTGACGGTCGATCAGGTGAAATTGCTGGAAAGCGACAATGTCGTGTCCGATTCGGCCGAAACCGAGGGCCGCACATTGTCAGGATTGGGGATCGCTCCCAAAGCGCTGGATGCGATTTTGCCATCCTATCTGTGGCGCTACCGCGAAGCCGGCCAGTTTACCGCCAACAAACCCGCTTGAGGTCAGCCCGTTGGAGTGGCTTGAACCGGCACTTCCCGGCGACTTGTCGGCAATTGCCGGCCTGGTGCTGGTTGCCGCCAGTTTTTTTACCTCAGCGCTAACCGCGGCGTTCGGTGTTGGCGGCGGTGTGGCCATGCTGGCGCTGATGGGTGTATATTTGCCGGTCGCCTCGCTGATACCGGTGCATGGCGCGGTACAGCTCGGTTCCAATACCGGACGGGCCTGGCATCAGCGCATCGCTATCCGCTGGCCGATGTTGTGGCCGTTTGCCGCCGGCGCGATCGCCGGTGCTGCGCTGGGAGCGTTTGTGGCGGTCGAATTGCCCGACGCTCCGCTGAAAATCGTTCTCGGCGTATTCGTGATCCTGGTGACCTGGACAAAAATCCCCGGTTTTGACCGGTTGTCGGCAGGCGGATTGGTTCTCGGTGGCGGCGTCATCTCGGCCCTGACCATGTTGCTGGGCGCAACGGGCCCGTTGATATCGGCTTTTTTCGGTCAGGTGATCAGCAATGATCGAAAGGCGCTCGTGGCCACCCATGCCGCCGGCATGACAATGCTGCACGCTTTCAAGATCGTTGCTTTCGGATTGCTCGGCTTTGCATTCTGGCAATGGGTGCCGCTGGTCGTGGCGATGATCGCGACAGGCTATCTCGGCACGGTTTACGGCACGCGGTTGCTGCACGCGCTTCCCGAAAAGTCGTTCCGGCTCGGCTTCAAGATATTGCTGACCGCGCTGGCGCTCGATCTTGTTCGCCGCGGCTTTGTCGCGATGATTTGATATTCGGTTTCAGCCGATTAGCAGCAGAGCGGCCAAACCCACCGATCCGACAATCAGCCGCCACCATCCGAACAAACGGTATCCATGCTTCGAGACATAATCGAGAAGGTGCCTGACGACGAAAACGGCGGCGATGAACGCCATGACGAAACCGGCCGCGATGATCGGCAGGTCTGCCGCCGACAGGATATCGCGGTTCTTGTAAAGATCGAAGGCAAAGGCGCCGGCCATGGTGGGCATGGCCAGGAAAAACGAAAACTCCGCCGCTGAGCGCTTGTCGGCACCCATCAACAGCGCACCGACGATTGTCGCGCCTGATCGCGAGGTACCGGGGATCATCGCCAGGCACTGAAACAGTCCGATCTTGAAACATAGCGAAAGCGGATATTCCGTCACGTCAGTATGCACCGGATCTTTGGTAATCCGGTCAACCCACAACAACACAAAGCCGCCGATGATCAACATGACGCAAATCAACATCGGCGTTTCGAACAGCACGGTCTTGATAAAGCCGTGGGCCGACGCGCCGATGACGGCTGCCGGCAGAAACGCGATCAGAATTCCAAGGACGAAACGTTGGGTTTGGCGGTCGCTGGGCAAGTTCATCAGCATCGTCCAGAGCCTCGAAAAGTAGACCGTCAGAATGGCCAGAATGGCCCCAAGCTGAATCAGCACTTCAAATGATTTGCCGGTCGATTTGAAGCCGAGAAAGTGCCCGGCAAGCAAAATGTGACCGGTCGAGGAAACCGGAATGAACTCGGTCAGGCCTTCAAGCAGGCCGAGAAGCAGCGCACCGGTGATAGACTGGTCTTGCATATGGTTTCCCGCATCTTCCGCGGTCTGCCGTTCTTGCCAGCAGATCGCAGTATCCCTATAGAGCGTATTCGGCCTGAATGGGAGCGGTTTGATGGCAAGAATTTTTTACATCAGCGAGGAGAACGCGATAGCGCGATGTTACCGTCGTGCGAGGATTTCGACAGTGTTGATGGGGAAAAGACTGCCAAGCTCGGGAAACATCAAGCACTTGAATGACAAGGATAAACCGCAATCGTTTCAAATTGGCCTTTTGCGCTCCGGGCTGCGTCGCGCGGGTCTAACGGTACTCGCACCGCGTCGCCCCGCGCTCCTTGCCGGAACACAAAATCCCTGCGTTCAAACGGTTCCATTCAAGCCGGATACGATCTAACTTCAGGTGTTGCCGCCGGTCTTCCGGAATCGCTTTGTCGAGACTTATCGGCACGGCAGCAAAATTGCCATACTTCATTGCGTTACCTTGCCACATGCTCACTCTTTATCATCACCCCCTGCTTGCATCGTGCCGCTTCATCCGCCTGGTATTGGGCGAATACGCCGAAGACGTGTCACTCGTGGATGTCAAACCATGGGAACGCAGCAAGGAGTTTCTGTCGATCAACCCGGCCGGCTCGTTGCCGGTGCTGGTCGCCGAAGGCGGACTACCCGTCTGCGGATTCAACGTCATTGCGGAGTTTCTCGACGAGACCCGCGGCGCTCTGAAGCGCGACAAGCGTCTGTTGGCCGATGATCCGTTTGAGCGGGCGGAAATACGCCGGCTGGTCGATTGGTACCTGGTCAAGATGGACAATGACGTCACGCGTTATCTGGTCCGCGAACGGGCATTCAAGAGAATGATGCCGGGATCGGCAGGCGGCGGCGCGCCGGATTCAGGCGTGCTGCGCGCGGCGCGCGGCAATGTCAAACAACACATGAAATACACCGCCTGGCTGGCCAACCGCGCCAACTGGCTTGGCGGTGATCGCCTGTCCTATGCCGACATGGCGGCGGGCGCGGCGGTGTCATGCCTCGATTATCTCGGTGAAGTCGACTGGGCGGAATACCCGGTGGCAAGGGATTGGTATCAACGGCTGAAATCGCGGCCATCCTTCCGGCCGCTGCTGGCGGATCGGGTGCGCGGTCTGCCGCCGGTATCCCATTATCCCGATCTTGATTTCTGATGAGCACGCATCCTGCGGCCAGCGGCGCCTCGTTGCGCAAATGGATCACCGGGGAAGCACAGCAGCATGGTTTTGATGCGGTCGCGATCGCCAACGCGTCGGTTGGAGAGGACCACGGCCTTAACCTGCAGGCCTATGTGTCCAGCGGGTACCATGGAACCATGTCCTGGATAGCCGAAACGCTCAATCGGCGCTCTGCGCCACGCGCGCTCTGGCCCGAGGTCAATTCCATCCTCGTGTTCGCCATGAGTTATGCGCCGGATATCGATCCGCTGGACAGTCTTGGAAAGAAAAGCAGCGGCACCATCTCGGTCTATGCCCGTAATCGCGACTATCACGACATCATCAAGGGCCGGCTGAAGACGATCGCCAGCCGGTTTGCCGCCCGTACCGGCGGGCAGGTCAAGGTTTTCGTCGATACCGCACCGGTCATGGAGAAACCGCTGGCGCAGGCGGCAGGTATCGGCTGGCAGGGCAAACACACCAATCTGGTCAGCCGCCAATGCGGTTCATGGCTGTTTCTCGGGTCGATCTTCACCACTGTTGAATTCTCGACCGATCGCCAGGAGGAAGATCATTGCGGCTCCTGTCGCGCCTGCCTCGACATATGCCCGACCAAGGCGTTTCCGGCACCCTACCAACTCGATGCCCGCCGCTGTATTTCCTACCTCACGATCGAACACAAGGAACCGATCCCCAGCGAGTTTCGCAAGGCCATGGGAAACCGGATATTCGGTTGCGATGACTGTCTCGCCGTCTGCCCATGGAACAAATTCGCCGTCGAGACACGCGAAGCGAAGCTGAAAGCGCGTGATGAATTGCGTGAGCCGAAGCTGTCCAATTTGCTGGTACTTGATGATCCGGAATTCCGCGCTCTGTTTTCCGGTTCTCCGGTCAAGCGCATCGGCCGCGACCGGTTCATTCGCAATTGCCTGATCGCGGCGGGAAATTCCAGCGACCCGTCGCTAGTGGAAATATGCCGGACGCACCTTCGTGATCCGTCACCGCTGGTTCGCGGCGCTGCTGTCTGGGCGCTCGGGCAATTGCTCGAGGCGACCGCATTTGCCGCATTATGTGAACAACAACGCTCCAGCGAAACCGATCCTGGCGTGCTGGAAGAATGGACGCTTACAGGCAGCAATTCAAACCACGGAACACAGTCATGAATGTTTTTCTTTTCGGTGCGGGATACAGCGCCCAGGCCTATGCCAAATTGATCACCGGACCAGACTTAGCCGTCGCCGGTACAACCAGGAATCCATCGGGATTTGACCGGTTGCGGCAAGCGGGCATCGAACCGTTTCTCTTTGACGGCCAAAGCGCACCGGCAGAAATCGCTGCAAGACTTGAATCTGTGACCCATCTGATCATTTCAGCCGCACCGGACGAAAACGGCGACCCGGTCCTGCGGTGTTTCCGCGAGACGATTTTGCGTTCAATGCCTGCCCTGCAATGGATCGGTTATCTGTCGACCGTCGGCGTTTACGGCAACCATGACGGCGCCTGGATTGATGAGGAGGTCGAGTGCCGGCCTGTATCGACGCGTTCGAAGCTCCGCGTCGTGGCGGAATCCGAATGGATCGATCTCGGCGACGAATCCGGCATCCCGACGGCCATTCTCCGGCTCGCCGGCATATATGGACCGGGAAGAAATGCGTTTGCCAAACTGGAAGCCGGAACCGCGCGCCGCCTGGTCAAACCCGGCCAGGTATTCAACCGCATTCATGTCGCCGATATCGCCCGCGCGATCCACCATCTCGGCGAGCGGCAACTTGGCGGGATATTCAACGTCACCGACAATGAACCGTCCCCACCGCAGGATGTCGTGGCCTATGCCGCAGATTTGATGGGCGTTGCCGTTCCACCAGATATTCCGTTCGACGACGCTGACCTCACGCCGATGGCGCGTTCGTTCTATGGTGAGAACAAGCGGGTTTCCAACGCGAAGATCAGGCAATCCGGATTCCAGTTTCTGTATCCGGACTACCGCAGCACGCTCGAAGCAATCTGGCAAAGCGGCGAATGGAGAAAAACCTGAATTCACCCTGACGCCAATTTTCATCACATTTTGCAACCAAGCTTCTCAGTCCGGACATTTACCAACCGTTAACCAGGCGGGGTGAGTCTGGTAAGATCGCTACCATCGCAGCCAGTTCAGGATCAAAACGGTGAAGAGCAACAAATGGCAATTAGCGGCCGTAGTCGGCCTGGCACTTGTCGCCATGGCGGGCTTGGCCTCGGCGAAGGAGCCGTTGGCGAAGAACCTGTTTGGGTCGAAGAAGCTGCCCGCCGCAATCGATGCAAAGGCCTACGGCTTCTACTCGAAAGGATGCTTGTCCGGCGGGATGGCAATCGCCCGCGACGGGCCGAACTGGCAGGCCATGCGAACATCGCGCAATCGGCGCTGGGGACATCCCGATCTGATCAGTCTGTTGGAGCGTTTATCACGTGAGGCAGCCACCGACGGCTGGAGCGGCTTGCTGGTTGGTGACATTTCGCAGCCCCGAGGTGGCCCCATGCTGAGCGGCCACGCCTCCCACCAGATTGGCCTGGATGCAGACATCTGGTTCATGCCGATGCCGAAGAAGCGCTTTTCCATATCCGAGCGAGAACGTGTGAGCGCGGTATCGGTTCTCAAGCGCAATTCGCTTTATGTCGACGACCGCCGTTGGACCTCGGCCCATGAAGCCGTGCTCAGGCGTGCAGCGAACTACCGGAATGTCGAGCGAATTCTGGTTCATCCGGGCGTCAAGAAAAAGCTTTGTGATACCGTGAAAGGCGACCGCAGCTGGTTGCGAAAGATCAGGCCGTTTTGGGGTCACCATTACCATTTCCATGTGCGCATAGGTTGCCCGCCCGGTTCAACCGGCTGCAAACGTCAGGCCAAGACACCCAAGGGGACCGGGTGCGACAAATCGCTTGCCTGGTGGTTTACGGAGGAGCCCTGGCGGCCGGCCAAGGGCCCGAAAAAACCCAAGGCCCGCGACATCATGACCATGGCGAGCCTGCCGGGCGCCTGCCGGGCCGTTCTGGATGCGCCATCGCCGCCGTCTGAAGCGTCGGTGACATTGACGGGAGACGGTTTGGCGAAGGGTTTGCCCAATACGGTCAAGGCCTATGCACCGGCGCCGGAAAAACGGGTTCCGGTTCCCATGCCGCGTCCTGGCAGGTGACATTTAGAAAAAACTGTTTCATATGCGTTGCGATAAAATTCGAGCTTCTTTAAACCGATTAAAATCGGTTCTAACATGAGAGCGAAATTCGTTTCGGTATAAACGCAAATGGACACGCCAACGTCCGCAATAGCAGGACTGACATATCCGATCCTGATTGGAGACATCGGCGGGACCAACGCCCGATTTGCGCTTCTAAGGGATTCGATGTCCGATCCGGAGATCTTCCCCGTGATCAACACCGCGGGCTATGGTTCGCTGGATGAGGCCATCCAGATGGTGGTGCTGGATCAGACTTCCACGCATCCGCGCAGCGCGCTTCTTGCCGTCGCAGGGCTGGTTGCGGGTGACCGAATCGAGCTGACCAACCGTGGCTGGGTCATCCAACCGCAGCAAATGCTTGAGACACTGCGGCTCGAATCAATCATTGTGATCAATGATTTCGAGGCGCAGGCCCTCGCCGTTCTGGCGCTTCAGCCAGGCGACATGGAGCAAATAGGCGGCGGCGATGTCGTCGCAGATGCAGCTTGCGCCGTTCTTGGCCCGGGCACAGGGCTCGGTGTGGCGGGTCTGATACAGGCCGATGGAGCGTGGATACCTGTGGCAGGAGAGGGGGGCCACATCGATCTCGGTCCGCGCTCAGATCGCGAGAGCGCAATCTTCAAGCACTTGGAAATGGCCGACGGTCGCGTTTCCGCCGAACAGGTTCTAAGCGGCCGCGGTATGGTCAATCTGTACAACGCGATTTGCCTGACCGATGGCAAAAAACCCGAGTTTGCGACGCCGGAACGGGTCAGTTCAGCGGCGTTGTCGAAGGACAATGCAGAGGCCGCCGAAACGCTGGAGCTGTTCTCCGTTTTACTCGGACGCGTGGCCGGCGATATGGCGCTCATCTTCAGGAGTAGCGGCGGTGTTTATCTGACCGGCGGGATTGCCAGGAAAATTCTGCCGGCGCTGCAGTCGGGCTCATTTCGTCAGGCATTCGAAGACAAGGCGCCTCACAGAGATTTTCTCGCCGGCATTCAGGTCAAGGTCGTGATGCACCCGCTGGCAGCGCTTGTCGGTATCGCGGCGTTTGCGCGAGATCCCGAGCGATTCTGCGTGGATGTTTCCTCACGCCACTGGCATCGTTAGCCAATTTGACGGTCGAAATTTCAAGTAATTCGTTGCGATTGTACCATAGGCAATCCGGCACAGGCGCTGTATGAGGACAGCGAATGACTACGGCACAACAATTCGCAGCATTCGACAATGTGGGGGTTCCTAGAGTCCTTTTATCCCATTCGGAGCCATTCTGGCGGAGCGAATTTGTGACAGGATCAAGCAAATACACGAAGAGCGTATTTGCCATCGTGCGAGGATTTCGACGATGCTGATGGGGAAAAGACTGTCAAGCAGGTGGTACATCAAGCGTTTGAAAGATTTGGATAAACCGCAATTGTTTCAAATTGGCCTTTTGCGCCCCGGTCTGCGTTGCGCGGGTCTGACGGTGCTCGCCCCGCGGCGCCCCGTGCTCCTTGCCGGACCACAAAATCCCGGCGTTCAAACGATTCCATTTCAACCGGATACGCTCTAACCGATGTTCTTCAATTTTCGAAAATCGAACGATCGCCCGAGCGATGTGATCGCGATCATCAAACGCGTGTTTCGTGAAAACGGTCGCGCCTATATCCGCGACTACATTCTGGCGGCCATGTGCATGCTGCTTGTGGCCGGAACAACCTTTTTTGTCGCCTGGTTGATGAGCCCGGTTGTCAACGAAATCTTCGTCAACAAGCGCGTCGACCTGATTTCGGTGATTGCCGGATCGGCCTTTGCCGCATTCGCCATTCGCGGCGTCGCGACATACGGGCAGGGCGTGCTGCTCGCCAGAATCGGCAACAACATGGTTGCCCGCTACCAGCGGCGGATTTTCAACCATCTGATGCGGCTTGGTGTGGATTTCTATGCCCAGGAACGTTCGGGCAAGCTGGCGGCCCGTATCAATGAGAATGTGGCCGGCATTCGCGACCTGCTGACCATGACATTGAATGCGGTGGCGCGCGATGCGGTAATGGTGCTCTGCCTGCTTGCGCTGATGATCGTCAAGGATCCCTTTCTTTCACTGTTTGCCCTTGTCGTCGCACCGCCGATTGCCATTGCCGTCAACTATCTGATGCGCCGGCTTCGTACGGTTGCCCGTCAGGCCGTCGAGTTCAATTCACGCGTCAATGGCGCGGTTCAGGAAGCGACACAGGGGATTGCCATCGTCAAGGCTTTCACGATGGAAGAGCAGCTTTCCCGGAAGATCGGTCAGCTCATTGATGTCGCCGAGGAACGCGCCAACAAGATCGCTCGCATTCAGGAACGCTCAGCGCCGATATCCGAAGTGCTGGCCGGTGTCGCCATCGCAGGTGTCATTGCGTATGGCGGTTACCGGATTGCTGTATCCAATGTTCCGCCGGGCGATTTGTTTTCGTTCATCACCGCCTTGATGCTGGCCTATGATCCGGCGCGGCGCCTGGCGCGGGTTCAGGTCGCTTTGGAACGCTCGCTTGTCAATGCCCGCATGATCTATGAGATTCTGGACATCGAACCGCAACAGCGTGACCAGGATCAGGCGGCCGCGCTGAATGTCGGAAACGCCGAAATCCGATTCGACAATGTCAGCTTTTCCTACGAACCGGGTCTGCCGGTCCTCAACGGGGTTTCATTTGTGGCCGCGCCGGGCGAGGTCACGGCGATCGTCGGTTCTTCGGGAGCCGGAAAGACCACTCTGATTTCACTGTTGCAGCGGTTTTACGACCTTGATGACGGCGCGATCGAAATCGACGGTCAGGACATTGCAAGCGTCACCAAATACTCGCTGAGAAGTTCCATTGCCTATGTATCGCAGGCGCCCTACCTGTTCGAAGGCACAATCGCGGACAATATTCGATACGGAAATCCGGCCGCATCCGAAGAAGACGTCAGGCAGGCGGCGGTGCTGGCGCATGCAGACGAGTTCATTGCCGAGCAGCCCGAAGGTTATGATACGCCGGTCGGCGAAAGCGGCTCGACCCTGTCGGGCGGTCAGCGCCAACGCATTTCGATAGCGCGTGCCCTGGTTCGCGACGCGCCCATCCTTCTTCTCGACGAGGCGACGTCGGCGTTGGACAATGAATCGGAAAAACAGGTCCAGGCGGCGCTCGAGACGGTGATGAAAGGCCGCACCACGATTGTCATCGCCCATCGTCTCTCGACCGTTGTGCAAGCAGATAAAATCGTCGTGTTCGACAAGGGACAGGTCGTTGAAGAGGGCGTTCACAAGCGGCTTGTCAGACGCAAGAATGGCCTTTACGCCCGTTTCTACAAAATGGGAGACAGCGGCGGTCTCGATCTGCTTGACGACCGCGGGCCCGAAAAAGAGGCGCCGCGCGCCAAGAAAGTTCGAAGACAAAAGCAACCGGTGCCGGGATTGGAACCATGAGCGAGATGAAACTGGTCGTTGTCGGCGCTACCGGCCGAATGGGACAGGCATTGATCCGCACAATCGTTGAGACCAGCGGTGTCGTGTTGTCGGGTGCCGTTGAAAGGCCCGGCGCACCGCAAGTTGGCGCAGACGCAGGCGAACTGGCCGGCGTCGGGGTGCTCGGCGTGCCAGTTGCCGAGGATCCGCTGCCGCTGTTTGCCAAGGCCGATGGCGTGCTCGACTTCACGTCGCCCGCCGCCACGGTCGCGTTTGCCGGATACGCCGCGCAGGCTCACATGGTCCACGTGATCGGCACAACCGGCTGCTCCGGACAGGATGACGAGGCCATCGCCGCGGCCGCCCGCCATGCGACAATCGTCAAATCCGGCAATATGAGCCTCGGCGTCAATCTGCTCTCGGTTCTGACCGAACAGGCGGCAGGCGCTCTCGGTTCTGCGGATTTCGACATCGAGGTCCTGGAAATGCATCACAAGCACAAGGTCGACGCCCCGTCGGGCACTGCGCTGCTGCTTGGAGAGAGTGCCGCGCACGGCCGCGCAATCGAACTCGGCTCCAATTCGGTGCGCGTGCGCGACGGCCACACCGGCCCGCGCCCCGACGGTTCGATCGGATTTGCCACGCTGCGCGGGGGATCGGTTGTCGGAGAACATTCGGTCATTTTTGCCGGCACCGGCGAGCGCATCACGCTGACGCATCAGGCTGAAGACCGGCAGATATTCGCCCGTGGCGCGGTCACCGCCGCCGTGTGGGCACGAGGACGCAAGGCAGGCCTTTATTCCATGCGCGATGTGCTCGGTCTCGGCGAAACCTGATAGGCAAACACAAACCCGAAAGGATAGACATGCCGCGTACACTAGTGCTGGTCCGCCATGGACAGAGCGAATGGAACCTGAAAAACCTGTTCACCGGCTGGCGGGATGCGGATCTGACCGAAAAGGGCCATCAGGAGGCAAAGGCGGCCGGTCAGCTGCTGAAAGCGCGCGGTCTTACATTCGACATCGCCTTCACATCGGTTCTGCAGCGTGCCGAAAAAACCTGCGTGCACATTCTAAACGAGATCGGACAGCCGGATCTTCAGACAATCCGCGATCAGGCGCTGAACGAGCGCGATTACGGCGATCTTGCCGGGCTCAACAAGGACGATGCCAGGAAAAAGTGGGGCGAAGAACAGGTTCACATCTGGCGGCGTTCGTATGACACACCGCCGCCCGGCGGCGAAAGCCTGAGAGACACCGGCGCGCGCGTGTGGCCCTATTACCTGCATACGATGCAACCGCATGTGCTCGGCGGCGGGACCGTTCTGGTGTCGGCGCACGGTAATTCACTGCGCGCCCTGATCATGGCTCTCGACGGATTGAGCGGCGAGGAGGTGGTCAAGCTGGAGCTGGGGACGGGCGTTCCCATCATCTATCAGCTGAACGCCGATTCCACCGTTGCCAGCAAGGAAGTTCTCGACCCGTAAAGCCCTCAGTGCGGTCGGTTTGAATTGCGCGTTGACAGCGCTTGCCTGCCCGCTTACATGAGCCTCGCAGATTGCCCAGGTGGCGGAATTGGTAGACGCGCCAGCTTCAGGTGCTGGTGACCGCATGGTCGTGGAGGTTCGAGTCCTCTCCTGGGCACCATTTATCTTTCTCATAGCATCTCAAAACCCTTGAAATATAAGGGTTTTCGTGCGATTCTTCTTCTCATAGATGACCATCCGTACCCAGCAAATCGCACCCATTTCTGGGTACGGAACTGGGTACAAAGT
Organism: Rhizobiaceae bacterium; assembly: GCA_963669285.2. GTDB lineage: Bacteria > Pseudomonadota > Alphaproteobacteria > Rhizobiales > Rhizobiaceae > JAWKWH01. Next base: position 351,957 of record CAXXSI010000030.1, read on the forward strand.
CAGAATGTACCCAATTTGGAGATTCCGTACCCAATATGCCCTTGTCTGACCTGAAGATTCGTAAAGCAAAACAAAGGGATAAGCCCTTTCGGATGAGCGATGGTTTGGGCTTATTTTTACTGGTACGACCGACAGGATCGAAGGCGTGGCAATTCCGATATCAATACATGGGCAAAGAGAAATTGCTATCCATTGGTAACTATCCGGCGGTTTCGCTTGCCGATGCACGGAAAAAACGGGATGAAGCCAAGGAGCAACTGGCCAAGGATATTGACCCCTCCATCCAGAAGCAACTCGACCGCATCGACGCGGAGGTGAAGTCGCGCATGACCTTTAAGGAAGTCGCCGACGAGTACTACCAAAATGCGGTTGACCGGAATTTGTCTCCGGCCACTTTGAAAAAGAAGAAGTGGTTCATCGATGGATTGGCGAGGCCGCTGCACAACCGTCCGATTGACCAGATAACGGCTTCCGAGCTTCTGCATCTGCTCAAGCCAATCGAGAGGAGCGGCAGGCGCGAGACGGCCAAGAAACTCCGCGCGACCATTTCTGCGATTTTTCGATTGGCCATGATCACCATGCGTGCGCCTGCTGATCCGTCTGCAGCCCTTAAAGACGCGCTGCTGCCACCAAAGGTGACCGGTCGGGCAGCAATCACCGATGAAAAGGAATTTGGTGAGCTACTGCGTCGCTTGGACGAATATACCGGCTGGCCGGTTATCCCTGCCGCAATGAAGTTCCAAATCCTCACCTGCACCCGCCCAGGTGAGGTACGAGGTGCCAAGAAGAGAGAATTCGATCTGGAAAGGCGCATATGGACCATACCGGCCGAGCGCATGAAGATGCGTCGGGAGCACACGGTGCCGCTTTCCCGGCAAGCTTATGCCATCGTGATGGAGAACTGGTCGCAGGTTGACGCCATTGAGCTTATTTTCCCGTCGCTTGTGTCAACGCGAAAATGGCTGTCAGAGAACGCCTTCAATACTGTCCTGCGCCGTATGGGCTATTCTGGAGATGAAGTAACCGCTCATGGCTTCCGCGTCACCGCGAGCACAATTCTTAACTCACGGGAATACAATCCCGACGTGATCGAAGCCGTGCTGGCGCATCAGGACAAGAATGCCATCAGGCGCACCTACAATCGCACGACATATTGGAATCAGCGTGTCCAGTTGATGCAGGAATGGTCAGATTTGTGTGATGAGTTTCGGTCAACCGCTTCGGTCCAATCGTAAGGACGACAACCCGTGTTAGAGGGCCGATCAAATAAACGATTATGCTCGATGCGGCGCTGAAATGCAGCCAGGAACAGAATTGATGAAATTCGAATAACTCTGTTTCAGTATCTAATAATATCATACACTTATCATACTAATATAGAGAGCTGTCAGATTGACAGGATGGGACAGCCTATGTGCCAGTTCAGCCCTTCAAACTGACAGTGGTTTTCAATCGAATCGACAGCACAAAATGGTTCGGAGTGTTCGATATCAACACCCCTGACGGACCATGACAGTGCCGCTGTCAAATTGACAGTCGGTCATGCTGAGCCAACTCAGTGTTTGCTGATTGCGTAGATTTCCACTGATCTGATCCACTTTTCAGTCGTTCTAAGTCCGTGATCCGATCGCTCGATCAGTTCTGCCTCTTCGGCTTCGTTCAAGGAACGATAAACCGTGCTTTCTGAAAGGCACAAAAACTGAGCCAGATCTCGCTTTGACATAATGCAGTAGGGAAACCTTGGGTCACTCGTTGATAGTTTGTGGATCGAATCGATGATCACATAGGTATTGAGCGTGATGTCCATTTTCTCGCGAACATCGTGCAAAACCACCGTATAGCGCGGTCGTTTTTTGTATCTGGTTGCAGACGGATCAAGCACGTCAGCCAGACGTTGCATACCTGCTTCGTTCATGCTGCTTATTATACCTCATAGTCAGCAGATGTGTGCTTGTCCTTGTCCACTACTGCAGGTCCGGTGCAAGCATCTACGCTGTCGCCTTCTGATGTTGACTTGACCTCCAATCGGCGCGATTTCGGTTTGTCGCGGCTTGTAGATAGCGGCAGAAGCGCTTCTTGCAATCCTTTAATCAAAATGTTGGTTTCTCGATCCCGTTCGAGCATAGCCATGATCTGTTCGTCCCGGCGCTCAAGCTGCTTGTGCAGTTTTCCAATTTGACGGTCTTTTTCGGCGAGCTGATCTTTGAGAAATCCACCGTCGTTTCCGGTGTTGTTCTCGATCGGCAAATTTTTTTGCTGAGCTACTGCGCTTTTTTGTGCCTCGTTCTTATCGGACATGTCCTCCCCCACCTGGTCATGCGCGGGCGTATCCGCGGCTGCCCGCTGACGCAATCCCAAGGAATTTTGCGCTAAGCTTTCATCGGGCTTATCCGGGCTTGTCCGGTCGTGACCGCTCATGTCCGATCGCTTTGCCTTTGCTTCGAACTCCAGTTCCTGAGCAATTTTCGTATCTAGTGACTTGCGTTCGATGACATATCGGAAATCGATATCGGTATCTTGCCTTGCGGCAAGTACCTCGGCAGTTTCGGGATGAGAAACAGACCGGTACGCCCAACGGCGAACGGTTTTGATGTTGCGACTTAGACCTTTGGCTGTGCAGTAGGCGGCGGCCTCTGCGACGCTCAACCAATCAGTTTCAGTAATATCAGATCGTGCGGTCACGCTGGCCTTTGGTGGGGGAGCGGGTGGATCTATCGAGTGTCCGGACGTGTCCGGTCCCATGACATCACAGGAATTTGATCTATTTGGAAATGGGTCATCCATATAGTCGAATTATACCGCGAGGGAAGGTTCAGTGTTGCGAGATGTGCACACAGCAGCGTGAGCATGATGTTGGCCTCCGGCATTGAGCGGATCTGTGTTGTCTCCAATCCCCAACATTTTTCACGAAACTGCAAGATTTCGCACTATCACTAACACCCGAGATAAAACAGTTTTGTAGCGGAATCACAGGAGATTGCTTTACTGAGGGGGATGCGAATCGAGATGGACGCTCGGAATGGTGCAGACCCAGCGACGGACATTTCATTGGTCGAAGAAGGTCTTTACGAAGATCGTCCCTATCGAAAATATAGTGACGGGAGCTACAAAGCTGCCTCGTCCAAAGGATGGCTGCGATTTGCTGATTTTGAGTCACTTCGGAAATTCCATGCGGCAAGGCGAGTGTACAAACGCCCGCGGCAGGATAAACAGCGCATCATACGCATGTTGAACCGATGGTTTGGTTAAGCTTACTGCCTTTTTGGCGAAGCCTTACCTGTTTGAACGCGACTTTATATGGCCAGGTAATTGTCGGTGTGAATTCGGTGGGCCCCAGCCTGATGCCAACCGTTTAGTTGTTTCGAACATATGGTGAGAATGAACCGAAAGCAGAACAACATCGAACGTCGAAGCCCTTAGTGTCCATCAAGGTAGTCAATCGAACGCAGCACAAATGTAAAGCAGACCGGCACATCGCTGAAAAACTGCACCGGTCTGCTCAGGATATACCGAAACGAATTTGGGGGCGAATCAGTACTCCTTCTCATTTCATAATATGAGGTAGTATTAAACTCAACTATCGCGCTGGAAAGCAAGTGTTCCGAACATCCGTTTTTTCGTGTAATTAAATCAATTACGGTTGGCTGCTCGAGGTTCGTATTTATATTCCGGCCAAAGATTCGATGAGGGGACTTAGATGCCTCTCATACCGACGCCAAGCTTCCGAACTACCGGAATACATTTCTTTCTTAACCTGCGCCGAGCTTGCAGACCGTACAGTGCGTTTTGTTTTGTGAAAACTGAGGCAAGTTTGGTCCCAAGTTAGCCCACAATGTTCGAGGAGCTTGCGGGTTTCTTCTTCCTGGTTCTCCGTCAGCCGTTCATAGCTGAGTTCATTAATTCGATTAGGCAGTCTTTCGGCCCAAAACGACATCAAATCCTCATACATTCGATAGTAGGTTCCGATTTCCTCCAAATCAAAAGTGAACTCAAGCCCACGGGCCGGAAAGTATGTTTTGAATATCGACCAACCAACCGCGATTGGATCACGTCGGGTACAGATGATTTTTGCTTCAGGTAAAGCGGCCGCGATGTAACCGATCCAGCGAAAATTGAGTGGCATTTTGTCAACCAGAACGGGGGCATCGGTTTGGAGTGAGTTGAGGCTTTTCAAATAGGCGTTTCTAACGTTGTAGAGCATAGCGTCGTCCAATGAGCGGGCGTTAAGCGCAGGCATTGCTGCGCGACGCATAGATTGCAACTCCCCTGCGCCAAATACCCTGGGGTGGCTAGCCAAGATCTGTTCGGTTAATGAAGTTCCAGATCGTGGCATTCCAACAATGAAGACAGGTCGTATGCGGTTTGGTACAACTGCTAACGGACTTGGCACACCATCTGTAAAAATCGTTTTGATAGCATCGAACAGATTTCGCTGTTTCGAAATCGTCTCACCAATCTGGCGCCGTCTCATCCTATTTCCAGAAACATAATGGTCAAACGCGCCTTTGGTTTCTCCGGCGTCATCGAGCACCTTTGCCAGCGCTAGGTTGAGCTGAATTTTTTCGTTTTCGCTTCGAGCAAGTTGCAAGGCGCTTCTGATCTTTCCAATTGCGGGATCGCCCGAATTAAATCGCTTGATCGCGGTTAGGTTACGCCAACAATCGGCGTAGTTGGGTCTAGACCTCAGCGCTGCACCGAAACTGTCGACTGCTTCTTCATGTAATCCAAGGTCATTAAATGCATTACCGAGATTATTGAGAGCTTCAGGATAGCCAGGTCTAAGTTTAAGCGCCTTTTTTAGATGCGGAATGGCTTCAGACTGACGATTGAGCGAACTAAGAGCATTGCCAAGATTAGTGAGAGCCTCAGGGAAGTCCGACCTGATCCCAATTGCCCTATTCAGGGCTGAGATTGCCTCAGAATGACGACCTACAGAATTTAGCGCATCTCCCAGATTGTTATGAAATTCGGGATTGTAAGGATTGAGCTTCAATGCCCGATTGTAGGCCTCCACAGCGTCGTTCGGTTGGCCAAGCGCTGCATAGCAGGCTCCGGCAATATTGTGCAAAAAGGCACTCTTTGGAAACTCGGCCACCAGCGTCTGTGACTGTGCAAGCGCCTCGCGTACACGTCCCTGCCGATAGAGCGCCACCACCGCGTGACACTGTTCTTGGGTGATTGCTTCATGGCTTTGTGGTTTCGATTGATGCCGGTTCAACGAATTGATGCCTTCAGCGGCACGCCTGTTTTTGGGAAAGCGTTCTAAAACCGAACTGTACAATTGTTGCGCGGCTATTGTGTCGCCGCTGTTCAACAATTTCTGTGCTTTCCGAAGCACCTGGTCGGCCGATTGATAACTTGCTGCCATGACGAGATAATCGCTGAATGCCCATAGAGGTTGATTCTTGCATTCTGCGAGAACGACCTTGTCTGAGTCTTTCGTAGCGGATTTGTCTCAGCGTGTTTCTGATCTCGGATTAGCTTCACGCAGATTAGTGGACCGGATGTCCGGGGCTGTACACAATAGGCATCGACTATCGGGTAATCAGCAAGTTTTATTCTCCGCTTGATGGCGACTTGTTCAGTGAGCACAATAGGTTGTCCATCCAAACGCAATGAGGAAGTGACATGAAGATTCAGGATGCGGCATTTGGGTGGAATCCAAAACAATTAGACACCTGTCCACCGAAATATGTTGCAAAAGTACTTGTGCTAGATCGGCATGAAGTGACTCGGGAAAGTTTCGACAATTATATGATCGTCGAGGACGCTACGACGTTGGATATGGCTGATTTACCAAACGACAAGGCACTTGCGGCGCTCTATCGGTTTGCGTTCGGTTTGGTTTTGCACGGTGGCATCGATCCCGAAAGTGTGCATTCGGAGTTTAAGAAGTTTCCCGCATACGCAAATAACTGTCCACTTGCATCCTTGGTTGGGTACGTTGGTGGGAGTGAACCAATTTAACCAACCATACGCTGCTCAACCACTTCTCCGCCTCAATCGAGGAAATCCCGAACGGAAAGATTCAAGTGGTTCCGACTGCTGACTGGTAAAGCCAATTCCCAATCCACGGAAGGAATCCGGACAATGACAGCAATCCTCGAAACCTCAACACATGACGGTACCCGAAACAGTTGAATGGGACCGGTAACGCACGTAATATTTTGAATCGCGATTGCTGCCGCCCGGGCGGGTATCGCAACGCTATCGAGATTGAAAGACGTCACGAATTTGAAGCAACCACTCGAGAATTGGACCGTGCAAGATGCACTCGAGTGTATTCGAATATCAAAAATAGCGACTGCCAAATTGGCGCGTGAACATGATGATCTTAGAGTCCGGTCGGCATACAACTGGCTCCGCAGGCACGGATACCGCAGTGCACTTAACAATACGGTGGATGCCAATCGCAAGAAAAGTGGACTTCCGCCACTCCAGAGGGGAAAAACCAATGCCGAGTGACCTGATCACCCCGGCAGAAAATTGGCGCTAGATACTCTGTGCTCAACACGCATCACAGAACAAATTCCGTGACCGTTGCGTGGGTCTGTGTCTGGCACCCCGGAAGGCGAGAAAACGCTACAACGGCGAGACGCCTGCAGACTGAATGTACATTCAGATCCGTTAGTTCGGCAACTTGACCCGAACTAGAACGTTTGCTTTCGCTGGAAGCTCAGTGACCGGCTAGATCAGCCTGTGTCGGAAGCGGTACGTCGTGAGCATATCTGAGCTCGGAATCTGTGCCATTTGAAGCAAGGCGACTGATGTCAGAATGAGCCTGACTGATTTCTTGCATGGCCAATTCGGTCCGCAGGTATAGTTCGCGAACATGCTCAAGAGAATCTGCACGCTCTCGCATTAAACCGCGTTCTTGTTCCAATCGTCTGACAATGTCATCAATTTCCAGGAATCGTGCAGAAATGCGCTTATGCTCGGAATCAATGCTCTCTATGAACTCTGACCTGGCCACGGTACTTCTCCGTTTTGTGAAGCGAAACGCTGCTCCAATTAAGTCACAGATGACAGACTGCGATAATGTACAGGGTTAAAAATTTGTAAACTCAAATATCGATGCATGGTTAACTTGTGACTTGTTAAAGTAACCGAATTTCTCTTGGTTGGTCGACTTCAAATTAGATGGTTTCTTAGAATTGTATCCTTTTGGCCAACTCATCCTTCAGAGATTGAGCTGCATGTGTCATCTGCGTCCGGAAGAAGGCGCAGCGGGCACAGCAACGTCTAACCCACGTGCTGGACGGCGGAGCTTCTCAGGCACTCGCTGTTGTTCTGCTGTTTAGGCAGCAGGACTGCCCGTCTCGGCCAAATCTTACCGTCGATCACGGCATGAGGTCTCGCCATACCAAAGCCAAATCGCCCAAAAAGACTCGCTGACGCGTGTTCCGCTATTCCATGCTCACATCTCCAATCCCGCCATCACCTCACAGTGACTCGATACTGCTTAAAGTGGGCATGTTCCGATCAAACGGATCGAATTAGCGCTTTGAGCCTTTCCAAATGAACATGGGGGAAAACCGCCGAGTTTCATGTTTCACAACATCGTTGGTAGACGCTTCCAACCGGCAATCTTATGCTTTGAACTTATCCTATGCGGCGTCATGATCGATTGGAATAAAGCCACGTGCCGGAATCTGATCGAATCAGTGTAGAAGAAGACTGCGGGGATACAGGTAGAGGAGTAACCCCCATGCACCAGTTGGTCGTGCAGAGCAGAATATCCGATCACAATCAACGCTTTCCGATATCCCATTTGAGCTTGGCAAGCGGCAGTTTACAGATCGATTTTTTGGCTCAGGAACGCAAAGATATGTTTCGAACGGTCGAAACCTTGCGACACCGGCTTGATTGCATTGAGAATGATCTTGCGCGGCTGGAACACAGTTCACAAACGGCTTTGATCCGAAGATAGATTGACGTCTGTGGCTGAGCGGTCGAACCATTTTGTATCCGATGGAGTTTCACATAATTAGCATTATCTCCCACGGAGCTGGGCTGTCATTGGTACGAAGCCTCGCACTTAGTCCAAGAATTGCGCTTACTGGAACATTGTCAGCCCTATCGGCCAGACCGGCGCAAAATCGTCCAAGATGACTCACCGACGCTTGCGCGTATTTCCGAGCCACAAGGCCAATTGCAGCAAGCGCCTATCGGTGACTCGATATGGCTCAAATATGGCATGTCCCGACGAAGCGGATCGAATTACGCTTTAGGTGTTCCTGTACGATTATGGGGAGGGAACAGTGGCTTCCAATCCCTCCCCAACGCCAATTTCACAAACACGGTTTGGTCTATGGAGGCGCAGTCAAATGTGCCGTAGGATTTTTTGTACGGCAAGGATATCGGCGCCATTGTGAAGAATGAAATGATTTGTGACCCGACAGGCACCGATTGACTTCATTGCGTATCATGGCTGCTCAGAGCCTTTAGCGAACGCCCATCGAATGCGAAGAAGGGGTTCAGATAAATCAGTAAGCTCACGTAATTTAAAGGAATTTCACATACACACTTCGCCACGGACTAGGCGGTGAAGTCTGAATGGACAAATCCAGAAAGTTGACGGGCGGACGCAACCCGATTGACAGTTTAGATGCCCCAAAAGCAAGCATGCTGCGGGCCAAACGCATTGAGACTATGGTCAGTGTCACACCGTTGATGATGCTAGCCAATGTCATTAATGCGACTTTGATTGCGTTCCTTGTCGGTACCGCGGAAACTTGGTTCATATTCCCTTGGACGCTTTCGATCTATGTCGCGGCGGGAATTGGACTTGTTCATTGGAGACGATCATCCAGCAGAGCGAAGATCAACAGTGTCTCAGAAAATGGCCTTTTCAAAGCCGCCAAAGGAGCCGCTGTTCTCGGTGTTTTTTGGGGTGCGTTGCCAGCACTCCTTTATCCAGTCAGTGACTATCACACGAAACTCATCATTATTGCCGTGACGAGCGGTATGTTGGGCGGTGGAGCCCTATCGCTATATGTGGTTCCACCCGCGATTAACGCCTGGATTCTCACCATAACCGCGGGCGGCTTGCTTGGTTTGATGGCATCGGGAAATTGGGAAGACCGGGCTATCGCATCACTGCTGATGATTTTTGCCTTTTCACTTTGGAAGGCAAGCAAATCAATGTCGAATACGTTTGCATCGAACGTGGTCACGAGGTTTGAGCTGGCTGAAAAATCAGAAACCATTGGACTTCTACTCAAGGAATATACAGACAATGCCAGCGACTGGTTATGGGAGCTGGATTCGAATGGCAGATTTGTGCGCGGCGGCAATGAATTCGGACATCAGCTAGGGATTGGGATTGATGCGATTGACCCAAATCTCATCAGTTCAGCAAAGTCGCCAAAGGATGAGTTTGAGGTCGACTCCCGATCACTTAGCGAGGTTTGGACTTGTTTTAGTAACCAGGAGAGTTTTCACGACCTGCAGATTTCATCCAAGAAACCCGGCGCGCGTCGATGGGTCAGCATTTCGGGTAAACCGCAGATAAATGAAAATGGCGTTTTCTCCGGCTATCGAGGATTTGCATCCAACATTACAGAATCCAAGCTCGCTGAAGAGCGGATTGCGTATCTCGCGCATAATGATGCGTTGACCGGTTTGGTGAATAGGGCAAGCTTTTCAGCGGCCCTGCAACGGAAATTCAATGATAAGGAATCGACCGAGTTTTGGGCCGTGTTGTTTCTTGATTTGGACGGCTTCAAACACGTGAACGATGCGAACGGACACGGTATTGGTGATGGTCTGCTGACCGAGGTTGCTCGCCGGTTGAAGCAAACAGTGGACGCCGGTGACGTCGTCGCTCGCTTGGGAGGGGATGAGTTTGCCGTCTTGTGTTCTTCGGCTTCCAGTCTGCAGGCTTTGACCGTCTTGTCTGAAAAGCTGATCAAGAGTTTATCAAGTCCATACGAAATCGAAAATCTCCTCATTGATGTCAGCGTTTCAATTGGCGTGGCGATTGGTATTGCTGATGGACGCGATCAGCACACGCTCCTCAACAATGCAGACCTCGCCCTCTATCGAGCCAAAGAGGAAGGTAAGGGTACATTCCGGTTCTACAAGCTAGAAATGGATGAGATCGTCAAAGAACGCCGAAATCTGGAGCGGGATCTCCGAAATGCACTTCAGAATGGTGAACTCGAACTATACTACCAGCCATTGGTCTCTTCAGATGACTTCAAGACCGTCGGATTTGAAGCGCTTCTTCGATGGAACCATCCCATCCGCGGTGAGATTTCGCCAACAGAGTTTGTTCCCATCGCAGAACGTATGGGCTTGATAAGTGAGATCGGAGAGTGGGTTGTTATTCAAGCCTGCCGAGAGGCCGCAACGTGGCCCCATCACTTATCAGTAGCGGTCAATCTCTCGGCACCACAGTTCCACGAAGAACGAATTGTAAAGTCTGTCACCGAAGCGCTTATGGGTTCAGGTCTCGATCCTAATCAGCTCGAAATTGAAATCACCGAAGGCCTCTTCATCGAAAACACGAGAGAAGTGATCCGTAGCCTTAGAGAACTAAAAAACATGGGTGTGTCCATCGCTATGGATGATTTTGGAACGGGATATTCAAGCCTTTCCTACTTGCTCAGATTTCCATTCGACAAACTCAAAATTGATAGAAGTTTCGTTACATCAGTAGACACAGATGAGGTTGCAAAAAACGTATTCGAATCAATCGTAAAACTGGCAAGTGTACTGGAACTGACCGTGACTGCAGAAGGTGTAGAAACGAAAGATCAACTGGATGTGCTAAAGCGGATGAATTGCACGAGGTTCCAAGGTTACGCATTCGGCTATCCGATGAAATCATCCGACTTACCAGCATTCCTGCTCGAAGAATTCAATTCGACAATATCGGAAAAAGATGAGTCCGAAAGCGATGTTTACAAAGTGGAAAGTACACTCAAATCCGCAATTCAGTTTTTATAACCAGATTTGACTGAGATGAGCCCTTTCCGTCTGTATTGAGCTGCACAAACAGCAAACCGACATCGCGAGAAATACGACACCCCGAACCTATACGCGCTTGATTGCGTATTCCTGTTTCCGGGACATGGTGCTTGCGTTTGCAAGGCGCTTCAAGCTTGTTTGTGGCTCTCCAGAAATTCGGTCTTTGTCATTGTTGCTGGTCGCCACCTTCCTTGCCATGTCTACGTTGAAAAGGGCAATCATGGCATTCTCAAATGCCAGCGAGCGCTTCATCATACGCCTGATGTCGGTGACATCCCACTCGACATAAACCGCCCCGGGTCGTGCTGTAACGGTCGCGCTGGCATTCGTGCCGAGAATAAACGCGATCTCACCTATGAACTTCTCGCCATCAAGGGTACCGGCTCCCGAATCCATTTCGAGATCGATCTCGCCGGAAACAACGTAGTAGAGACAATTTACCGGTTTTTCGATTTCGGTAAGCACCTCCGGCTTGGCTGCAGTGCGCCAGCAGCCGTGGCGCAACAGCCTGCGGAACTGTCCAGGTGTGAGGGTACAAAAAACGCTGTAAAGACCGGCTTCGTGGCTGCTCATCGCGAGCAAAGTTCGTTCGCGAATGATGACGCCTATCAAGACCATATTGACAAGCGCCAAAATGCTGCTGGCGAGTATTGCATCCCATAGCGGAACGGCGGAAACGAAATAATAGTAGGCAATGTAGAAGAACGTCCCAACCAGAACCAGAGTCCGCAGCCACAGTTCATCACGAATTAGGAATCCGGCTGCGTAAAACAAAAGCGCAAAGTGCACGAGTATGCCCGCGGAATAAAAATGATCGATCAAGTTCGGGCATCCTACTTTATGTGCTGAGCTGCACGAATTGGATCCAATTCAGTTGTCGCCCCAATCATAAAAGTAGATCAAATTCAGTATGTGGTGATTGCCACTATCGTTATCGCCGCCAATCGTACTGAATTCTCGGTAAGCATACGCAAGTACAAAGAAAATCCAAAAATAATGTAGTTTCAGCGAGTTTACGCAAAGCCGCGAGATACTGGTGATGCTTTGCGTCTTGTGAATTCATGGAACCGGGTTATTCTTTCGATGCCTTGAGTCGCGTTGCGAGTGTTCCCTTGTGCGAAGAAAGTCTATTTTTTGGTTCAATAGATGTCGGAAACGGATAGTTGGTTCCCCACAGTTGTTTCACCGGTCGCGCGGCTGGAGGAGGCAGCGCAAATGGCCGGTTTCGAGCTGCCAAACAAGTGGCCGCTTTCGCTGGATCACAATTTTGGCCTGAACGATCCAACTCCCGACAACTGGCTGGAGCAGATCGTCTTCACGCTTGAGACGTCTCGGCCGCTGATCCGTCTTTTGGTGCAAGTTGGTGCGATGCCAACGCTGTTGGAGATCAACCCTGGCCCCAACGACAGCAGCCAGACTCAGACACCTGACGGCGGTGCGATGCGCTTTGATCTCGGCCGTCACCGTGCGGTGTTTCACCGCGATTGGGATCTGGCGGATTTCGATGGGCACAACCGGCTGCTGTTACCGATCCTCGGTCGCATCGATGGGATGGTGCTGACCTTCAAAGTCGTGACCTATGATCCCTATCCGCTCAATATCCTACTTAGTTTCGATCCGTCCGCCCTGTCGCACCCGGATGCCACGACCATCCGCGTCGAGCCAGGGATCGAGGAAAACGAGTACCACCTGGTTCTGGACCTCTCGTCGCCAGGGGTGACCGACCTGAACGATTTTGCCGCGAAATTCTTGACCCAGGTCCGGCACTTCGTGCGCGATTGGCTGGACCTTGTCCAGACCGCAGCCGGAGCATTCGACACCAGCCTCGGCCGACCGGTGGGGCCGACAGGCCTGCTGCTGGATCCTTTTCACTGGGCACCGCAGTTCCGCTGGGGTGAAGATGGAGGCGGCCGCAAAGCACGTATTGACGCGTTGGATCGGATCATTGGTCCGATCTGGACCGACGTCGGTCAGGACGCGCCTGCATTCCGCACGTTTCTGGAGCAGGAAATCCTGGGTGTCGAGGGCACCGACGGCCAGCGTAAGGCGGTTACCGCCGAGGACCGGCTTAAGCAAGCCCTGAGCGGACTGTTCTCTGGTGCCGAAGCGCGCAACCGATTGGAAGAGTGGCGGTTGATCCTCAAACTCGACATCGAAAATGTCGAGCGGACCTTCAACGGCGCGCACGACTTTCCGCCCCCGCCGGAACCCGACGAGATTGCAAGCTGGTCGCTGACCGATCTGGTAACGGATGCTATCGCACGTCGTTTGGTGACGTATCAGGGGGCATCTTTCCTGCGGCCGCTGACAATGCGCCAGTCGGGCTTCGAGCTTCATGCCAGCGTGCTGAAGCCGTTCGAACACCTACTTACAATGGTCGAGCCGAATTGGCGCGACAATCGCGTCGCCGCGCACGAAGCCCTAAAGACGCTCTATTCGATGATGTGGGACATCCGCGACGTAATGCTGGGCCACAGCAGCGCGGCAACCATACTGCCGAATCGCAGTCAAAGTTCCGCAGACAAGAAGTATGATGATACCAGCTTCATCGATGAGTTGTCGGGAGACTACTATTTCTCCGGCTTTTCGCTGAACTACCCGGACGAGGCGACGGGCGCCTTCGATAAGCTGGTGGTTGCCACAGACCAGGTTGATCTGATCCTGCGCAAGAGTCAGCGCGAGATCAGGATGAACTGGGAAATCCGCGACCAGATCCTGTCTGGCATGACGGATCGCTACATTTTCGTCACGAGCGAGGAGCGTCACGACATGTGGCGCAACTGCGCCGTGGCGTTGACTGCGGTCGATCGGTTCTTCGAGGCCGGACAGTGGAACTTTGGGCTCGAGGGCATGGCCGAGCAGTTCGTTTCCGGCGTGTTGGCTGGCGTCGGAGACAATGTGGGCGACCGCTACTACCGCCTAGTGAAGGAAAGCCTGAAAGCGGCGCCGATCAACGGGATTTTCCCGCCGATCCTGATGGCCGGAATGATCAGCGGTATTGCCAAGAAGGTGAACGAGCTTCTGTGGAAGGTCTATCATATCGTGACCGACCCGATCGCCTTCATCGCCCAGATGACAAAAATGATAGAGACCATGTTCGCCACGCCGCCGCAGGACATGGCCTTCATCTTTGGCAAGTGCCTGGGCGAAGCGGCCTCGAAAGAGGCCGACAAGCTGCTGAAACAGCGAGATACGGTGCATTTCATTTTTGCGATGGGCGAGCTTCTGGGCCCCATAGTACTTGAAGTGGTCCTGTCTATCCTGTTCGAAGTCTATATAATCGCGCCGATAATCAACGCCGCGCGGCCATTGCTCATGGCAATGATGAACGGGGTTATGGACACGATGCCCGGCGGCGGTATGCGTGCTGCGCTTCGCGAACTGGCCGAGGCCGATCTGGACCCATCGATCAATATAGACCTATCAGGGGACTATCCGGATATCGAGGCAACGCTGCCTCCGATTTCGGATGCGCCGCCGCTGAACCGGTCGTCGGCGCTCGACCCGGATGTGATGGACGACATGTCGGGCACGCGACTGCCAGACCCGGACCCGGGCCCAGACCCGAATACCCCGCCCACCATGACCCAGGAAACCGCCGATGTCATCGACGTCGATGAGACCGGCGGACCGAAAACGGCACAGGAAACGATCGACGAGCTGAACGCGATGGACGACGATGTCCGCTATGTTCAGGCCGCCGAGCCCGAGCGGCAGACGAGCAACTGGGACCAGCAATGGCAGCAGTTGAAGCAAGAGCAAATTGCCCATCATCGCGACGCGCTGAAAGACGCACTGAACCACCCGGACTATGCCAATCTCGGCGTCAGCATCACACAAACACGCTATCAACTGACAAGGTTGGTACATGACCGCCGATTCATGGATCCCCAGGCAGCTACATCGCTGATCCGGCTTCTGGGACCCGACAGCCCGCTCAGTCTTGCCGAGCGCCAGAATCTGGTGCGCGGACTAGTCAGGGTTCACAACGCTCTGAATGGCCTGAATTACGGAGGCAAGTTCCGCTCTTTCGCCAACCACTATCTTCAACTCAAGATGAATTATCGCGTGTTCGAGATTCTGGGCCGGCCGGACGTGGTGATCGATCCGACCGATTGGCTAGATGCAGCCTATCCGGATGTGAGTATCCACGAACATCTGCCCGTTTTGCTCGCACGCGGGCTGAAGAATGCCGAGGATGTCGAAGATGCGATCGCACCGCTGCATCACGGACTGAGAAAGGCAGTGCGCGATGCTTATAACAATCCAGACAAATATGACCTGCCCGACCCGATCGGCACCGTCGATATACATGCACGCGCCGATCGGTTCAATTTTGTCGACCAGGAGCTCGCTCTTTCGGGGGCCACTGCGGTACAACAGGCGCTGCATCGATCGGCTTTCGAGC
This sequence comes from Rhizobiaceae bacterium, assembly GCA_963669285.2. Classification (GTDB taxonomy): domain Bacteria; phylum Pseudomonadota; class Alphaproteobacteria; order Rhizobiales; family Rhizobiaceae; genus JAWKWH01. Next base: position 367,339 of record CAXXSI010000030.1, read on the forward strand.
GCTTTGGACTCTATCTTTGGGGATTTCACAAGCGCGTACCAAGACAAACCTTTGCAATTCCGCATCCCGACTGGCCGAACCGGCCGGGCAGCATCGAGATGTGGCTGAAACGCAATCCCAACAAACGCACCGCAGCCGACGACGCGGTCCAGCAGTCAGTGTCCGGTATTTACAATGATGCCCCGAATTTCGAGGGCAAGTACCACGCCTCGCACCTTATTCCGCACCGCCACGGCGGGCCTTCATCCGTCGACAATCTGGCCGCGGCTCCTGAACGCGCCAATTTGAGTTTCATGGCCGAGGTTGAAAAACATTTGGACTGGGCCATGGCGCGCTATGGCGAGGACAACATCTATCTCAAGGCCATCGTGCACGATTACGATGACTACGGCCTGCCCAAGAATGTCCAGTACTATGTCTACTCGGTGGACCCGGACAACGGGAATATGCCGCGCCTGGTGGAGGAGTTCTATACAAGGCTGGACTTCATCGAGGAAACCGCTGTCGATCTGAATCCGCCCGGATATCAGATGGAGCTTTTGCTGGACGGAGGCGACTAGCATGGCCAACTCACCCCTGTCCGCTGTCGCAATCGCACTGTACAACGCACTCTATCCGTTGAAACAGGCGGTCACCACCGATACGGGGCTGCTGCTTTTATTGGCCGATTTGGGCTGGCGGCCCAATCTGGACGAAGCGCTCGGGCTTTTGTTCGACGCGACCGGTGTATCCGATGCTTATGCCGATTTTGCAGGTATCGCCAATGCGATCACGAATGCGTTGGATGGGGCCGAGATCACGGTCACTCGGCTATTGAACAATGAGGAAGTCGACCCCAATGAGGTGATCGACCTGATCAACGAATTCAGAAGCATCATCAACCAGCTGCAGAATGTTCGGCTGACCGGCCCAAATGCAATTTCCCTTCCGCCCGGACTGGACGTGCAACCCCTTTGGGACAGTCTGAGCGAAGAATTGCCCGATTACTTGCTGACCCGTTATGTGGCGCTGCATCAGCCGCAGCTTTGGAGCCTGATGATGACTCTGGGCTTGGCCCAGGTGGTGCGTGTCACGCCCCAGGGCGAGCCGTTCCGCGTACCCTATACGCGGCGGGTGATCCGCTGGGACTATTTCTCGGACTTCCTGAATGACCCGATCCAACATCTGCGCGAGGTCTTTCGCTGGGCGGGTGCCCGCAAGGCGGATGATCCGGAAACCGCGCTGGCGGGGATGCGTATCCTGACGGCGCTGCAGGGACTGTTCCGCAAGGTCGGTGTACCGGCCCATCTGGAACCGATGACCGACACGCTGACCAATCGTTTCCTGGCCAGCCCACCACCGCCGCGGGCAACACGCCCATCCCAATTGACAGTGCCGATGTTTCGCCTGATGCAGGGTGGCACGTCAGCACAACTGGCACTCGAGTTCGCAGCGGTGCCCGAAACCCCCGTGGCGATGCCGAACGATCCGATTTCGGATCCTACGACACCGCCGGTACCAATGCCAGTGGCTGACAGTGTACTGCTGACCCATCGCACTATGGGATCGGTTCAACAATCGTTGCAGCTGACGGAAAACATCATCCTGAGCTTTAACGGTAACGTAGACGCGTCGCATCAGCTCAACCTGTTGCTGACCCCGACGGGACCAGAGCTGCGTGCCGATCCGGGGCTTGATTTCGCTTTGGACATCGACCTGTTGACCACCAACACAGAACCCTGGCTCTTGGCAGGGGCCGCGGATGGTACTCGCCTGACGCTGGGTGGCACGAGCGGTGGCGTAGCCCTGTCGGGCGAGACCGGCGGCCCGGCAGATGTCAGTTTCGACCTGGGCTTCACAGAGCTGGAGGTTGCGCTGGAGGGTGGTCAGGGGGACGGACTGCTCAACAGCCTGCTTGGCACCGCGCAGCTAGCCGCGACATTTGATGTCTCGGTGACCTACTCGACCGGTGGCGGGTTGAAATTTGCAGGCTCCGGCGGGATCGAGGCGATCATTCCGATCGACAAGACCATCGGCCCGGTCTGGCTGGGTGATTTGGAATTGGCATTTGGTCCAGCTGAAGAGGGATTGCGTCTTACAGCGCTTTTATCCGGCGAAATGACCATCGGACCGCTATTCGCCTCAGTCGAACGCATCGGCGTCTATGTCCAGGCCGACGAGGCCAATGGTGGCGATGGGATGATTGGACCCTTCGACATCGGGGTCGGTTTCCAGCCACCGTCTGGTTATTCGGTTGCATTGGATGCAGATCCGATTACCGGTGGCGGTTATGTCAGTGTTTTGGACCACGAATATCGCGGTGCACTGGCATTATCCTTTGATAAAATTGGCTTTTCCGCCTTTGCGATCCTGACAACACAATTTCCTGATGGCGACGATGGTTACAGTTTCGCCGCCTCGGTGTTTGCCGAGTTCTCGGTTCCCTTGGCCTATGGGTTCTTCCTGACCGGGTTAGGCGGGTTCATTGGTGTGAATCGCACACTCGACAGCGATGCGATGCGCGACGTTCTCTACGAAGGGCGGCTCGACGATCTTCTGTTCCCCGCCGACCCGATTCAAAGTGCACCGCAGATCTTGGATGACATGGCTGCGATCCTGCCGCCCCAGCAAGGCCAACATGTGATCGGGCCATGCGCACGCATCAGCTGGGGCCAACCAAATCTGATCAACATCACCTTGGGCGTGATGCTGGAAATCGGAGGCGAGGCCCGACTGGTCATTCTCGGCGGGCTGGGGATGATACTTCCCGACAAGGACAAGGTGCTGGTGGCATTGAACCTGTCCTTCATGGGAGAAATCGACTTTGCCGCTGGCACGATCAGCTTCGACGCCACCCTGCAGGGCAGCAGGGTTCTGACCTTCGCAATCGACGGCGACGTGGCGATACGAACAGGCTGGGCCAACGGAATTGAGCACATTGCAAGCTTTGGCGGTTTGCACCCGGACTATCCCAAACCCGCCAATCTGCCAGACCTCGCCCGCTTGTCGATCAGCTTTGGCGGCAACAATCCAAGACTGACGCTGTCGGCCTATTTCAGCACCACGATGAATTCGCTGCAATTCGGGGCGCGGGCCGATATGTATGCGCGCGGGCCCAAGATCAAGTTTGTAGGCCAAGTCGCGGCCGAGGGTTTTGTCGCCTTCGACGCGCTGATCTATTTCAACCCGTTTGCCTTCCAGGTCGGCCTTCGGGGTGGCATCAGTCTTCTGGTCGATGGCGATGTCAAGGCAGGGTTGTTCTTTTCGCTCGAGCTGTCAGGGCCGAACACATACGTCATCAGCGGCGAAGTCTGGGTCAAGGTCTTTGGTATCAAAGTACGGTTTGCCATCACTCACACATGGGGTCAGCGTGAAAGCCTGCCAACCTACACGGCCAATGGCGCAGCGCTTCTGCGCGAGGCGCTGGAGACAGCGCCGGGGTTTGAACCCGAGGGCGGGAATGACCGCGATCTGGCAGTCAGCTTCCGCGGCGATGAGGATTGCGCGGGAACCATCGACCCACTGGGTCGGCTGCGTTTGACCCAGAGCATTGCACCGCTAGGCGTGGCGCTGGAAAAAATCGGCGAGGCTGATCTTACTGGCCCAGATACGCTCGATCTTTACGTCACACAGGGCGGTGCGACCCTGCCGGCCATCCCGGTGAACGGCGAGTTCGTGCGCGGTCATTTCTTCCGCTTGACCAAGGCCGAACGCCTGCGCAGCCCGGCCATCGAAACCCACAAATCCGGCCTGTCTATCGGCGCGGCGACAGCTCTGGCTGGCGCGGGCGCGGCGATTGAGGATAGCTATGAATACGAGGTGATCGTGATCCCGATGCATACTAGTGACGGACCAGCGATATTGCGCTCCGGCACGCGGGTATTTACCGGCGATATCGTCCTTCGCTTTACCGCCTCGGCACAGGCGTTGAAGACCGCACCACGAGCCGGGGCCGGTGCGGCGGCATCGGCCATTGTCACCGACCGCGTTACTATGGCTCCGTTGGAGTTCGGAGCCACAGACACGGTTGGAACGTTGCATCGCGATGTGTCGGCCGGCAATTTGACCAATGTGCGCCAAAGCGCAATTAATCTCGATCTGGATGACGCCAGTCCGGTCGCCAGCTACATCTCGGAGGCCGCGTGATGACGGACAGTGTCGGCGATTTTGCGTTTCTTCCGAACCTACGCGCCAGCTCCCTGACGGAGGCCAGTCGCGCCGGCATTCGACTGATGGCCGAGTATCAGGTTCAGGTTACCGGTAATAGCAACGACCACGATTCGGCTGTTCCCAAGACTGCGGTGATGAAAGGCCCCGGAGACGTGATCGCAATCAGCCCCGATCAAATTATTCGCACCGAACCGGAGCCGGGCTTGCGTGGGGTCGAACCGAACTATTTTCCTTATGTTGAGTTTCGCGACGCCGATCTGCCCTGGCGTTACACGCTGGCCGAGGGCGAAGATGCGCAGTTACCGCCCTGGATTGTGCTTGTGATCCTTCGCGATGAAGAATTCACTTTTGCCGCGCGCGGCACCGGTCCCGCGCCCTGCATCTCGGTCAACGACGTGGCGGCATCCCTGCCCGATCTGTCCCAGTCCTGGGCCTTTGCCCATGTCCAAGTGGACATGAATGGGCGCAGCGGCACGGACCCTAAAGACGTGGTCGATGACAGTCCTTCGCGCGCGTTCTCGCGACTAATCTGCCCCCGCAAGCTCGACCCGGAAGTGTTTTACACAATGTTCGTGTTGCCCGCCTACGCGGTGGGTCGCAATGCGGGCCTTGGCGCCGTACCAGATCCGGCTCTGGGAACTGATCCGGCTTGGACCGGATCCGAGGCCCAGCCCCTGATTCTGCCTTACTACTTCACACAGCGATTTCGCACCGGGCCCGATGAGGATGTCGAGTCGATGCTTCGTCGCCTCAGGGCCGTTCGCGCCGACGAGGCTGACGAGGCGGGTGCACCGGAATATGCCTCGACCTCAGATTTGGGATATTACCGCCAGTTCTCCGAAGATGCCAAGTTCACCTTTCCCTTGCAGGCGGCACTGGTACAGCCAGGGTTCAAGCCCTCGGATATGGAGACGCCGGGCCGGCTGGCTGGACGCATGGCCAACACGCTGAACACGGTTCTGGCCGAACAACCAAATCCCGATGCCGAGGATGAAGAAGAGTCTGGTGAAGATCCGCTGCTCACTTTTCCTGCCCATGGCGCGGCCTATACGGGACGGGACAGCGTCACCGTTGCACGGGCTAGCAATCGTTTTTGGTTCTCGACAATCAATCTCGATCTGAAATATCGACAAGCCGCCGGTCTGGGCGCCGAGATCGTGCGTAAGAACCAGGACCGCTATGCCCAGCTGTGCTGGGAGCAATACGACGAGTTATTGGCGATAAACACCCAGCTGCGACATTTGGAACTGGCAGGCGCACTGGCGGGGCGGCTTGAAAGCCGCCATTTCCGGACGCTACCATCAGATGTAGGCCTACGTGCCAGCCAGCCGATGCTGCGCCATGTGACCGCACCCGAGCGCAAGGGCTCGATCGCAGGAGCTTTGCTCAGGGGCGGGTTGCCCATGGCCTATGCCGGTCGCGATTTGGCGCGCCAAACCGCGCGCAAACGGTCCGGGTCGAACGTGGCGCCGGCGGTGGTGGCAAGGGCGGGGCCGGTCGGCTGCGCGCGACGCCAGTTATTCCCGGCGATATGTCGCCGCGCCCGGAGGCGATAATCCGCGAGAACAGTTCGATTTTGCAACTGTCCAAGGAAATGGAAGGCGCCAAGCCGGATCCGGAATTGACGCAAGCGCTGAACAACCTGTACAGGCGGGAACATCTGGGCCGCCGGATACGCCCCAACCAACCCCAGGCCCAGGTTCGCGCTTTTTCCTCGCGCAAGATCCAACTGGCGGTTGGAGACCGCCTGGTCGCGCTGCCTAAGGCCAAAGCCGATGCACTGATCCTGGGGCGCAGCAAGGCCGAACAGAACCAGGGTGGTGTAGTCTATCGTGCTCCACGGATCCCTGAGCCACTGGTCAATCCGCTTCGCCAAGTGCGACGCGACGCACTGCTCTCGAATGTCGCCGCGCTGCCTGACAACACGGTTTCAGCCTATTCCGACAATCGGGATTTCATTGAAGCAGTGATGCTGGGCGCAAACCACGCGATGCAGCAGGAATTGCGTTGGCGCGGTTTCCCAACCGACATGAAAGGCACAATCTTCCACCGGTTCTGGGACCGAGGTGAGGAACCTGATGACACGTCGAAAGACGATATTGGTTCGATCCGCAGTTGGACTGGCAAGCTGGGCGACCAGGACAGTCCTGTGGACCAGGATGGTGACGAAAATATCGTAATTGTGATCAAGGGGGATGTGGTTCGCAAGCTCGACAACCCATTGATGGTCATCGATATTTCGACTGATCACAACGAATGGGACGGTGACCCGACTGGCGGATCGGAACCGGTTTTTTGGGGGAAAATTGGACGCGACGTGATGTACTACGGCTTTGACGTCTCGATCGAATTTTTGATGTCACCGGCGAACAGGTCGCGTGCCTATTTCGTGATCTACGAACCACCTGGCCGCATGCGTTTTGGCCTTGATATCGGCAACTATACTGTGCGGCGCGAGCGCGGTGCGCTCAGTGCTTCTATCATCGATCCGTCAAACGCGCCGCCAATGCAAAATTGGGACGACCTCAGTTGGTCGCATATGGATTTGACACCGGCTGACTATGTCAGTTTTGCCGAGGACAAGATCATCCTGAAGCCTCCTCAGGCCCAATTCAATCTTTGGAGCGCCCACAAGACATCGGCCAAGATAGCGCGATCCTTCTGGCAAAAACCCATCGCAGCCGTCCTGCCGCTGGAGCGTGTGTTGTGACCCGCCGCCCGCGCGATCCAGGCGGGCTTGCGGACCCGCTCCGATCGGACGGCAACATCGCGCCTCCGGCGCTGTTCCTGCCAATGCGCCTGGAATACCGCTATTTCCATAAAGGTCAGACTTATCGCCGCGCAATACCGGGCTACGATGTTCGGCGGCTGGCCGAAATACGCTACGAATATTCTAAGGCATTGGCTAGCAGCAAGGACGACGCAGCCTTGGAATTTGCCGAGAAACTAGCCGAATTCCGCGAGAACGCGAATGGTGCAAGACCCAAGCTTGAAGAGTTTGAACCGGAACAGGACGAGCTGTGGCTGCGCTGGTTCCCCGACAGCAACTTTGCCGAGACCGGTCCCGGTCCGATGGATGAGAACGAGATCCGGCTGATCCATCAGATCAAGGCCTTCCCGCACTTCCGCGACTGGCCCGACCTGGGCGATGCACAATCAGAAGCGGTATGGCTGGAGCTGTTGAACCATTCCGGTCCGGCTCGAGCGGTGCATCTGATGCGCTATGCGGTCGACGGCAAGGAAGTTCCCGACCTCTCTGAACGACTGGGCCGCATCGCTGCACTCCCGTTTCAAGTGATGCTGTTCACCCTGACCGGTGACCGAATCCAACGGCTTGCGGCGGGTACGCCGATCCCTCCCAATACCAAAGACGGCCCCGGCGCGGTCAGTTACAGTCCGGAGGCATTGGGAGATATGGCTTGGGCGGCCTCGTTTCCGCAGGCTGTGGCGGAGGGCATGGGCCTTCGTCTCGCCGACTCAGACCAAATCAGTCAGGCTCGCGAAGCCGATTGGATTATGGCTGTGGGCCTCGACCCGGAAACAGATGGGTTGAACGAGATTGACCGGCTGTTCCAAAGCCACCTGGCGGCAGGTCAGATTGGGTTCATTCCCGCCGAGTCCGCCACCAACAATGCTGAGGGCGCAGCCACTGACTTGCTGCCAAATCGGAGCGAGGCCGCTCAATACGTGCTGGACGCGACTCGACACGAAGCCCAGGTCTTTCAAAAGGACAAGGAACGCGCCGCCCAGCGCCTGGCCCGCGCCCTGGGCCTGGATTCGGGCGAGATGGAAAAACACGTCCATTCGGACGAAAGCTCGGCGGTGGATGCAGCAGCGATGATTCGGGTAATCGGTCCGGCGTTAATCGATGGGGCGCTTCAGACCATTCCACTATTCGATGCGCTGGACGAGAATCAGCTGATCGATGCCATTGCCGCCTCGGTCCAGGCGGGTGGGCCGCTGGCCGCAATGCGCTTTGGCGACGGGGCCTATGGCATCGCGCCGGTCATGGATTTCAAGGCGGCGCGCATCAAGAACAATCTGACTGATGCACAGGGAATTGTCGGGTCCTACGCAGCCGGCTGGGCAAACCTTCTTGGCGCCGCCGTCGCGCGCTCGTCGGCCGATCTCACCTTACGCCTGTTGCCAGGCGATCCGGATTCCGCGGAGAAGCTCGACCTGATCCTGAACATCCAACCAGGCGCGGTGCGGCTTGATGTTGGAGATGACAGTCAGGCGGATGTGAAACCTGTCGGGTGCCCTTATGTGCGCGGACCGCTGGACCACCAAGCCCCGGCGCAATACCTGCGCAATTTGGTCGAAGATGTGCCGCGCGAGCTCCCCGACCCGGATCATACCGTCCGTAATTGGCCGCTGCTGTACCGGCTTGCGCGGTTGTCCCTGATGCGCAACCGGCTGTTTCCATATCTTCAAAGACGTGGGTACCTGACACGCGCCTCGACACTTGAGGATATTCAGGGCGATATCGAAGTCCGGGTTTCGCCTGGCATGCAGGCGGCAGTCGGAAAGCTGCGCGGGGTATCAGTTGAGGCAATGCGCAAGCATCCGGCGGATGTGACCGCTTTTCTGCCCCGCGGCACCCGACTGGCGGCACGCCGGTTGAACAATGCTTTCGATGACGCGCTGGAACGACTGCGCGGCGTGGCTGGTCGCGACGACGGCGACGCGCGCCTGACGCGGCTGATGATGGATGTGGTCGACCTGTTCCAGTACCGAATTGACGCCTGGATGACCGGCTTCGCGCATCTGAGAATCGAAGCTGACCGCGAAGGTGCCGCACGCAAGGGGTTGACCGCCGGGCACTATGGAATTCTGGGCAAGCTAAGAACTGGCAAAGAAGACGGATCGGTCGAGCCGGGCAACGGCGGCTATGTCCAAGCCCCCTCGCCCCCCCAAGCCAGCGCGGCAGCGGTGCTCTATTCTGCGCATGTGCGCAATCAGGGCGGCGATGGCGCATTCTCGGTCAACTTGCGTTCGGGTCGAGTGTCGCGAGCGCTGAAGCTGATGGATTTCCTGCGCAAGGGGCACGGGTTACCCCAGGCTCTGGGTCTTTGCGGCGAACGCTGGCTGCGTGACAATGGACACAGCAATCAGACCGCTGCCCTTCGCGAAGATTTTCCCATAGCCAATGCCAATGACACCGCCAATCAGCGCGCCGCGATTAGCCGAGTGATGGACGGGCTGGCCTTTGTGCAGGCTGCAAGGCCCAGCTCAGCACCGCGCAACGAGCTTCACGATGCCCTCACCGTCGAGTTGGACACCTTGGCCGACCTTGTCATGGCCGAGGCGGTCTATCAGCGAATGCAGGGCGAGCCCAGCGTCGCCAATGCCTGGCTTCAGGTCCTGTCAGGTGGCGCGGTGCCCGACCGGCCCGAATTCATCCGGTCTGAGCGGCTGGGCCATGCGTCCGATTATCGCGTCTCAGTGGTGCTGCCCCTGGCCGACCAGATCGACATGGACGTCTCGCCGTTGCGCCAGGCCGACCCAGGGGCCAGTGCCTTCCTGGCCGATTTGGCGCCCGCGTTCAACGATCTGAACGCTGCACCGAGCCTGCGCCTATCTGGCGATGATGATCCATTTTGGCACGAACCCCTGTCTCTGGCAAAACAGATGAACCTAACCCCGGCCGAGCTGGCCATGGACGGGATCGAGGGGCTGGGGCGCTGGCTAAAACAGCACGCTCTGCTTCACGCCATGCGGCAAAAAGATTTCGCCGATCGTGCGGCAAAGCTGGCCGCTTATGCCCCCGAGGGGTTCCCCAACTGGCGCTTGGCGCTGATCGAAGATGACGGGATCGAAAGCGCCGGGACCAAGTTGAGCGCTGCGCTGAATGCGCTGGTCGAGGGCGGCAAGCTTTTGCGGTCCGCCACGCCCATGACGCCCGGCGACATGAATGCCGCCGCCGCGCCCGACAAAGTGCTGGACGACGCGGCACGGCGCGAGGCGCTCAAGGTGTCGCTTTCTGACAGCTGGCAGCGCCTCAAGAGCCTGCACCAGCGGTTGAAGGGCGATATCCTGGATTTCGAAACCCGCCGGGTCGATGTTATGAACCGCGTCGCCAAGGCGATGGCACGGCGCGATGCCCAACCCAGCCCCAAACTCTGGGCATTGCTGGCGGATCTCGGTGAGTTGTTGCTGCGCTTGCGCCGTTGGGGTGAGCGTGGTGCGGATGTGCGCCTTTTGCTTGATACGCCGTATAACCCGGCTGTGGTCGAAGAAGCGTTGGTCACCGTCGAAAAGCGGCTGCGCGAGCGCTGGAAAACGCTGGACCGTCACATCAATGCCGGTCAGCCAGCGACAGCGAGCGCCGAGATTCCAGATCTCCGCGCCCAACTAGCTGCCGATCAGCAGGCGATCCGCGATCTGCTGGATCGCCCGCGTCTGCCACTGTTTGCTCAGTTTGCGCGCGTTCCGGCAACCTCACCCCTCATTGAGCGTGACGAGCCGGTGGCCCAGGCATTGGGCGAGTGGCTGAACTATCGCGCTCGTTTAGGCCGGCTATCCGATTTGTTAGGACCGATTTCGAACTATCGCTCGAACGTTGTGGCGCGCGCAGCCACAGCCGATGACGCGGGCGACCCAGATGCGGATCTGCGTCCCGAAACAACCGCGCCACGCAGCTATCACTATGGACATTTCTTAGGCCCGCCCGCCCGCCTGGCCCAGGCCAAGTTTGCCGGTCTTGTTGTCGATGAGTGGGTCGAAAAACGTCCATCTGACCGCCAGAATGGGGCGATCGCGTTGAACTACGACGCGCCCCAGGCAGAAGCGGCAAACCTGATGATTCTGGCACCGGCCGGAGACACGATCAAAAATTGGGACGAAGATCAGGCTGTTGCGGTGGTTGCCGAGGCAATCAAGCTGTTGCAGATTCGTTCATTGACCACCCAGAATACACCGATCACCGACGGGGCGTTACCAAATTCTAACCGTGTTGCTTATACGCGCAATGATACGGGCCAGCAGGTGCCGCGCATCCCGGAAACGGAAAAACCGCCCGGGCGCATCCCCTGGAACATACTTGGCGCTCAGCTCTCAGTGGCCGAGACCGACCTGGATATCGGTCCTTTCGGGAGCGGATGGAACCAGATCCTGCGCAGACCAATTCGAGGGGGCGATGAATGAGTGCCACCAATAAAAGCCAACAGATCTACGGCTCAAACCTGACGCCCGACGTGGGCGAGGCGCTTTCGGCGCGCACCGCCGACGCGCTGTGGTTCGCCGCCCGGCAATGGCAGATGGGCGAGTTCGAGGCAGAGAGCGGTGGCCGCCCGATGCGTGTATTTATCACCGCAACCGACTGGCCCATCACACACCTGGACGGTCCAGACGAACCCACCACTCTGGATCAGGCCGTCCCCTGGGAGCCGCAAATCGAGGCCGAGCCAAAGACCGGCACCCCGACGCCATCGACCTGGCAGGCGCACTCCCTAAGTTATTCCTTCACGCTCTCGGCTGCGAACTTTTCTCTGATTGCGAGCGATTATGATGGTCGTCATTTGGACTGGCACGATTTCCACATGTTGCCTCTCGGTGGGTCAGGCGGGGCCCAAACCCGCGATTTCGACATGGTGCCCGGTCAGATCCAAATCCCTGGTGCACCCGAGGCGCGGTGGTGGGAGATCGAGGATGGCACCGCCTATTTCGACACCGACCAGGATCCGGAGCCGAATGTCCTTTCGATGCTCTTGCCCGAGTTCTTCTATCTTGACGTCAAGAATTGGTACGTGCTGCCGACACCGGCACCTGCCGGGACGTTACGCCAGATTGAACGCGTCGAGGTGATCGATAGTTTCGGCATCGTGACTGAGGTCGCCCCACTGGTTGAGGATGGTGCACCGGCCGATGCGGACCGCGATTGGGCTTGCTTTGCGCTGTCGGGCGGGCGGCCTGAGGATAACCCGTCTGGCGCCACCTTCCTGGCTCCAGACGTCGCCGTTGCGATCGGCCAGAACGACCTGGTCGAAGAGGTGCGCGTGCTGCGCGACGAAAACGCCAACCTGGTTTGGGGCTGGGAGCGCCAGTTAACCGATGCGGCAGGCGCGCTTTTCCTCACTTCGGATAAGCGTGCCCGCCAGGTCGATGGACGCGAACAGCCACCCGACGGGATAGAGCCGCCCAGCGATGACGATGATGGTCTGACCAAGTTTCGGCTGATGAGCAATGTCGATCGCGCCTGGGTACCCTATCTTCCGCGCCACACCGCCCAGACCTCAGCAATTGATGGCAGCCTGACACTACGCCGGGGCCGGGTTCACGAGGGTTTCAATCGTGACAACCCGCAGTATCGCGGGCAGATTCTCTCCGAAGCCGTTGAACTTGCTGAGGAGGAGGTGCCCGTGACCGGGCTGACGGTGAAGCGTCACCATCGATTTTTGCGTGATACCGAGGGCCGGCTGGTATTCTGGGTCGGGCGCAGTCGCGACATCGCACCCGACAGTCCAAGCCCTGGGCTCAGATTTGATTACCTCAAGCCCAAGCCGCCTGCGAACTAGTGATTCGGGCCTGCCTAGTGCCAGCTTCTTGTGGGCACGTTTGGTCAAGCAACAAAAGACATGAGGCGGACAGGCTCCGATTGCGGCCGGTCCAGTTTCGAACCCAATTCGGATGGGCTTTTCCGTCCGTGCTATTCTGATGTTTGCACCCGAGAAGTGCTGTCATGGCAATTGCGTTGTGTTGCTGACCGGCACGCCCCCGATCTTAACGAGAGCTTGACCCCTCGCCCAGGGCAGCCCGATTACCCATGCTTTGTCTGCAGTCCTGCCATCACGCCCCGGTATTGGAGTGCAGAGAAGTGTACATTGCACCGAATTTCGGTTTCGAGCACTTCCTTGCCGTTCGTTCCATGTCGCAACCAGAACGCTCGTGACCAGACTTCCAGCAATCCGAAGAAAGCAAATTGTGCATACGGAACAAATCGCATTGCAAGAATGCACAGCCATTTGGATTGATCGCCAAATGGCAAAGATTTAGCGTGCATAGCCTTAGTACTGTCAACAATGAAACGAGGGATGCTGCGATCTATCCGTTGAATTGAGATCAGCCTGCTGCCCCTCGGGAGGAAGTTCGACGATGCGTGCACTTAAATCCATAAAAGTTCTGGCGGCTGTTACCTTGATGGTTCCTTTCATTCCGACAGGTGTTTTCGCCCAGGACGCCAAATCCAGTTTCTTTGTCACCAGCAAGGGACTGGGTGACGGCGCCAATCTTGGCGGCTTGGAAGGCGCGGACGCCCATTGCGCGGCACTTGCCGAGGCCGCCGGTATTTCCGGAAAGACCTGGCGAGCATACCTATCTACCCAGGAGGAGGATAAGCGCGGGATCTCTGCACGCGACCGTATTGGCGACGGCCCGTGGCATAACGTCAAAGGGGTATCGATCGCCAACAATCTCGATGAGCTGCACATCTTGCCCAATCTGTACAAGTCCACTGCACTGGATGAAAACGGAAATCTGGTGAAAGGCCGCGGCGACCAACCCAATGAGCACGATATTCTAACCGGCACCAAAGCCGATGGAACCGCCTACTTCCCGTGGGAAGAAGGGGATAAAACATGCTCCAATTGGACCAGCAATGGTGAAGGCAGCGCTACTGTCGGCCATCATGATCGCCACGGCGGCGGCAATGTGTCGTGGAATCAGGCTCACGACAGCCGGGGTTGCAGCCAGGACGCGCTTAAAGGCACCGGCGGCGCGGGTCTATTCTATTGTTTTGCGGCCGACTAGAACCAGCCATATCGTCTGACAAACTGACCTTTTTCAGATCTCGGCTATCCCGGCGCCGAAATGATAAAAAAACCTCGCACCACATTGCGGTGGTGCGAGGCAATCATCTTGGGTGCCGATATTCGCTTCCGCTGACGTCTTCATGCATGTCGCGCCGTAGTGAATTCCCGCTATGAGCCGATTTTGATGAAAAAGGCTTTGTTTTGATCGACGGTGATTTGAAGTCGAGCGGCTTTGTTGCCGGCTTTCACGCTGGTTGCGGGATGAGTTTTGCGAGTTTGCGGACGTTTTGTGCAGTTGGAGAATCTTGCCAAGCGTCACTGCTCACAACATCGTTGGTAGGCACTTCCAACTGGCGAACCTAAGCTTCGTGATTGTCTCACGCAGCTTCATGATCGATAAGAGCACGACCATGTATTGGAATCTTGTCGAATCAGTATAAGCTCAGAACTGCGGGGATACAGGGAGAGGTTGGTCCCCCATGCATCAGTTAGTTGAGCAAAGTAGGTTTGTCGATCGAATTCAACACTACCCGATATCTCAATTAAACATCGCAAGCGACAGATTGCAGGTCGATTTTTTAGCACAAGAGCGCAGAGCCATATATCGAACGGTGGAAGCCTTGCGGCACCGGCTCGATAGCATCGAACACGATCTGACACGACTGCAGCACAAAGCAACAACGGAATCGATCTGAAGATAGATCGACGTGCTTGGCGATTCAGCCCGGTTGTTATGTCTGAGCAGCCGACCACCGTTCAGTGCATGAGTAGGCTGGTCTGTTTATTATCACCGGATGGCCACTTCGAGCGCTTGATTGACTTCACACTTCCCAAACTAAAAGTCTAGCAAGTGCCGATATCTGTCATTCATCCGGTTGGAAGAAACTGGCAACGGCCAAGCTCTCGTACCTCGCCGTCGCCGTGTTCATTTTCGGCAATCAGAAATGGAAGTTTACACCTACACGAACAACATCGAGGGTGTTGTCCCTGATGCCACAACCTGGAGGCACACAAAAGGCGGGCGCGTAGACAAATGTGCCTAGATCAAAAACGTGCAGATAATCGATTTTGGCGGACCATTGGTTGTTGATTGCGATTTCGACACCGCCACCCACAACCGCTGCTGTTTCCGTTGTGCTGCTTGATGCAAGAACGGGTGTACCGATGCTGCCATCGATATTCGCGATCGCCAATCCACCAGTAACAAACGGCAGGAAGTAACCCATCGAATAGCCAAGGCGGCCGCGAATGGTGGCCAGGAAATCGATCTCTGTGGCGCAAACGCCGGCACATCCAAATGTAACGGTTGAACCAGATGATCCGTCAATACCAGCCAAGGAAGCGTCGGCCTCGACACCAATTACCACATTGTTGGCAAACTGGTGATTGTAACCGATGGCTATACCGCCGAGAAAACCATCCGGATCGGCAGCCGGAAATGCCGGCACTCCGCCTACGCAACCAGGCGCATCGCAATGGTCGCTGTTGCCCCAACCATAGCCGACCAGGCCACCAACATATCCGCCCGACCAATCCATATCATTGGCATTGACCGTCGATGCACCGAACATCAAGGCCACCGTTCCACATGTCGCTAGAAGAAATTTTCTCATCACCCACTCCTGATAGTTCCGTAATCGCCAACCGGAGGCATTCCTTAACAAAAGTTTAACATCAATTTGCTTTAGTGCATTCTAATTTCCTTATTTGCATTGATTGAACGAACGACGGTTCTGGTTTGTGTTGCGCAAATGGTACAATTTTTGCGACATATCGACGACAGATGCGCCATCTGCTGAACAAAAGAGACGGCATCGGTGATCTCGCATCAAATTGGTGCGGGTAATGCAGTATCTGCAATCACTATCGTGGAATGCGAGGAAATCTGTGCGGTTCGAACCTTTCCAAAGTCGAGCGGGCCTTGTTTACCAAGCGTCGCAAACAGGCTTATGAAGCGCTGCACCCGGAAACGAAGCATGGAAGCCCCGACGTAAGTCGCCAAGTTGGCGACATACAAGAAAGATCTGAAAACTACCGCCTCACTGTCGATACCGCTGATCGTACCGGGCAATCCGAAAGAACGGTTCAACGGAATGCAGAGCGCGGGAAAATCAGTGAGCGGACGCTTGAAACTGTGGTAATTCGCATAGAAACTCACCTCAATGTACTACTGAATAAGCCTGATGCCATTTTTAGCTGTTCATATTTTTGACCAACATCCCACACAGTTCTCTGTGTTGGGTGAAATTTCCGGGGCCATCCATGCGTATTATCAAACCGAGATCGACCGGTCGTATCGGTTAGGCGCACCCACAACGACGAAGCTTCAACAATCGGATTCGTTCACCACGACTCACTGTCGCGCGCTATTTTTATTTTGCGTTTCCTAGGGCGGAAAAGTTGGCCGAGTTGGCGAAGTCAGCGCGGTTGACTGTTTCATCACAGATACCGCCGAACGCGCAGGACGGTCCGAACGCGCTGTTTGGAACCGCAATTGTAAACGCGGACGCTGAATAGAGTTGGAACTGTGATAATTCGCATAGAAAAAAGCCCCGATATCCTGCTGAATGGTCTTGATGCCATTTCCAACTTTTCATCCTTTTGACCATCATCTCACCGGTATTTTTGTGGTGAGTGTCTTTTCCGGGGCCATCCATGCGTATTTCCAAACCGAGATCGACTTCAATCGATCCGCAATACATCAACGAGTGTGAGGAAGCGCTCGCACCAGTTTTCAATGATTTGGCGGATCTTGCTGAGCAAAGAGGCTGGAATGGTACGGTTGTGGCATTGACGCTATTATCGCTGGCAAAATCCAACCTCAGCCACAAAAGTGCAGAACCCGGATTCGATAAAGTCCTCCAGGCAGTGCGGGTTGCAGCCTTAAAATAGTTGATCGCTTTCGAAGCACTGTTGTTACCGACCGGTAATCTGTTTGCCATAGAGGTTAAATGGGCGGAGAAAGGATGTGAACGTGGAAACGAAGGAATTCGTCGAGCGCCGAAGCATTCATCGGCACCCGGTCGACATGCACGGCAAGATATTGCGTGGTGGACTTAGGCCGGAAACCATCTGCAGCATCCGAAACATGAGCTTGATGGGTGCGGAACTGCGCGTTGGTGCCGATCAAACCTTCCCAGAAGAGTTTTTGCTATTTATTCGGGCTGAATCGCACATATCGGTGCCGTCAGCATTGGCGTGAGAGACGAAGAATGGGGGTTGAGTTTATTAAGGTTGAATCATCGCTAGGGCAGCACGTTTAACGCAGGGCTATGCAAGCCGCATATCGTTCTCGCCGTAATAATTTGCATGTACTCATCGTACTCTCGGTTCTGGCGTCAATAATTCACCCAAATTATAAGCAACCGCAAAAGGTTGACAAAACTGCCGCCCATTTCCCGGATTTTCATTAGGCAATATTGGCGCAAGCTTCCTTTGATATGTTGGTGCCAACTGTTCCGAGAAGCTGCCCCAATAGCGGCTCGGTCGAAGCCCGCCGACCATTTTTCCATGGCCGGCGGGTCTTTTGTTAACAGCCGGGACTTAGCGATTGAATTGTTTCGGTGACGCTGACCAAGACTCAATCTCGCCGCGATCCCTTCGCCAGGACATGACATGGCGCGCCTGAACCAGGTGGTTCGAAAATTACTGAGAATTAGGCGGCGTATCGAGCTAACGGGCGCGATTGCAATGGCTTGAAACAAAGATCATTCGCGGAACTTAAGCTAACGCCGGCATATTCACGACTAGACCATACCAACTCGACGGCAATCGGCTCAGCAAACACAAACGCTTCGATGTCAAAGTTGTTTGGCAGCAAGTGTGCTTGCGGGAGGTGCAATCGAAAACCACGCGCCGACATGTCTTTGATGACGCATTGTGCCAGGATCCTGCCGTTTGATTTCAGAGTTGCAGGGATTCCGCAGCGGGCCCGCTCAATGGCTCGTTTACCATTGGTTTGCGGACGCCCGACGTTTTGTACCATTGCAGTGTTCATCACAGCACCTCATGTACCGGACAATCGCCCATCTGCGATTGCATACACAGATTGGAACACGACAGGCAAAGGAACGGTTAAAGTGTAATTAACCAAATCGTCGGCGCATCTATGTTGACAAAAAAGCCCGCCACTGCCCGTGTGGCGGGCTTTATCGGTTTGGTTCGCTATTGGGGACAACGAACCAAATGGGATCTCTGAAGTTAAACCCGCAACTATCCCCATTGGAGATTGTGTGCAATCCCGCCCCACATCAGAGAAGGTTAAAATGAAGGCAGTTTGGTTAACAATTGATTAACCATGAAGGTTGTGCTGACGAGTGCACTATCGACGTCAAATTTGTGCGGCCATGTGTGAATTTATGCTTGTCGATGTTCCAAGGTTCAGCGCTATTTACTGGTGATCGCCATGTGTCAATTCGCCCAAAAAAGGTGATGGTTCTCAGCCGAAATCAATGATCAAACAAGCGGGCCATTTTGGCTCTTACTTCAACCAGCCCAATGCCAGAAGGTAGGGTGGCGAAGATGGCCGCAAACATGTTCGCTGGGTTCATGTGACGACGAATGCTGTTTTGGGGACATTGACGACTAGAGCATTTGGCCATCGGAATCGGTCCACCCGCACTTCGGAATCCCGAAATTCTCTGTGAATTCGGCCAAAAAGTATTTGGATGATCTGTTCGTTGATAGCATGGCTCAACCAATTGTTGAGACTTTATTGATAGCCAATGAGCGATGCTCTACTATGCGTAGAGTTAAGGTGAGTGGTATTCTTGGTTGATTAATATGGCTAGTCAGTCTTTTTGCATGAACTGCCGGTTTTGGCGGGCTTTTGAAGCGGTTGGAATGGATGTTGGTTGGTGCAGGCGTTATCCGCCGAAGGATCGGCCGGACGCGGTAGCCGTTTGGCCAAGAGTTACCGGTGGCAGTTGGTGCGGTGAGTTTCAGCAGGGCGCTGAATTCCAGCCATCGGATATCGATGCACACCAGGAAGAGCCCGAAGCCGCGCCAGAACATTAAACTGAGTCCCAAATATCTGATCTACCGCAATCGCGTTTGCGCAAAAGCCGGATCGCTTGCACAAATATCGCGTTTGCCGCTGGATTTGCGATCAAGGCGCTAGGGCTATTGGTATCGAACCGACTTGGCGTTTTGTCGGGTAGCAACGACGGAACTAAGCAGATTTAATTGGGGATTGGCAGACGTGGTAGCGATCGGTTCGTCAGGCTACGTCAACAAATCTTCCATTGGTTTCCAACTGTGTATTACCGAGCGATCGGCAATGGTGATGGCAAAATAATTACCGCCGTCGCCAGATTGATCATATGCTCTATCAATCGGCTGTTGTGCATAGTGGCAGTAGAGCAGTGTCCCGACGGCACCATGGCCGACCATCAGGATATCGCCTTGTTGTTGCCGACCAAGAATTGTATCGGCTTCTGTGACGATACGGGTTTGCGCATCGTTGGCCCGTTCCCAGCCACGAATGTTTTTGTTGGGCTTGGCAAAGAACTGATTGGCAGTTTGTTGAAATTCGGCTTCAGGCAAAAATCCGGTGGCTGAGCGATCATTTTCGTGCATGGCCGGCCTGATTTCTAATGGGATGCGCAACGCATTCGCAATCGGTTCAGCGGTTTCGACGGCTTTGTTTTCGGCGCTGGAAATAATTTGCGTTGTACCCTTTAACCGACCCGATGCAGTCAGTGCGCGCACCCGTTTAGCGCCAAGGGGACTTAAACCCCAATGGGGAACGGCAACGTCCGGCTGCACGGTTACTTGTGGGTGGGTGAGGTATCGCAGGATAGACCGCATGGGGTGACGATACCTGGCTCAGTTCGTGACCGCAATTTGCTCAGTCAAGGTGACGGCTAGAAATGAAACGCCTACTTATGACAAGCCCTTCCATGCGAGGTTAAGGACATGTCGGCAGCATTATCCGGGTCATAATCTGGCATTGGCATGGCGGTATTTGTTGCCGTTCGATGTTCCTTGGCAGCTTTATCGAGTGCGGTAGACGCGGCAACAAGTTCAGCTCGGCAGGCTATGGGGGGCTCAGATGAAATGCTGGCCAACGCCAGCGCCTGGATGCTGGAACTTATTCGATTGGCAAGCGCGTCGCGTCGATCGGTCTCTGCGACATCAAGGAGTTGCTGGGCCAGTTGGTGAAACCGCTGCAATGCATCTTGATCGAAAGGATCAAGTCTAAGCGCCGATTCGACAATTGCGGGGTGATCGTTCATCCGGCGAAATCGCAATAGACAATAAATGGATTGGTTGTCGCACTACCACCGTAATGCGAAAATCTCGTGATGGAAACGCAGATTTTGTTGATGAGATCATTGTCGGCCGTCGCAACCATGTTCATCGCCTGTTTCATTGTTGCCTTAGACATATGAACCTCGATCATCGCGTTTGACGCCCAACGAAGTCATCACGATAGACGATCGGTGTTTGGTTCCAACACCGGCAAACAAGGCATTGTCTCAGCCAAGCGCACCGAGTCATCAGGCGCTCAATGCCGATGCCACAGATGCTGATAGTTGGTTTGACAGGCGGTCAAAATCTGCATTTGGGTCGTGTTGATCGGGCAACAGGGAAGGGGAGGTGGCGTTTGCGTCCAACTGTTGCCAGCGCTCGGCTATTTCAGTGCAGGCTTTTTTGAGCTTATTAAACCGCGATTCAGCATTGGATAGTGCGGATGTTATTCTGCCAGTTGCGATGTCCACCACCAGGCATTGATCCCGATCGACCTCAATCCAATCTTCTTGCCGTGTTTGTCTAATGTAGCCATAGACGAAGGCGGCTTGCCAATTGGCAATTTTCGAGATGACCGGTTTTCCGGGCGTGAAGTGAAAGGCGATACCACCTGTCTCAGATGCGCAGGATTTCAGTTTAACTTGAAACCGAACCGGAATATCCGGACTGATTTTGACGCCTGCGACATAGATGGGCTCGCTGTCGACACAGGTGACAGACGACCGGCGTGGTAGCTTGTTGCGGTCGATTAGGCTCAAAAACCGATTGATGCAATCTGCGTTCAATCGTGTCAGTTCAAAGTCAAATGCTGACGAACAAATTCGGTTGTTGAGGTCGCTGGCCAAATTCTCCAATTCGTTGCGGTTAATCCGGCCTTGCAAGAAAGCACCGATGTTGAACTGCGCTTCTTTAATATGTGTTGTTTGTGCAATTGGCGGGAACTTACAGTTGCGGATGATTTCGAAACGGGTCGCGTTGTCTGCGACCATATATTCGGCCAGCCGCCAATCGGATATCACCGGATTTTTTAAGG
This sequence comes from Rhizobiaceae bacterium, assembly GCA_963669285.2. GTDB lineage: Bacteria > Pseudomonadota > Alphaproteobacteria > Rhizobiales > Rhizobiaceae > JAWKWH01. The sequence continues at coordinate 388,522 of CAXXSI010000030.1, forward strand.
ACCAATGTCTCATCGAGTCATCTCAACGGAATGAATGCGTAGCGATAGCTGTTCGGTCATGACTCCCTCCGACAATGTTCCGGGCCCTGTAAAACGCAAGATCCGTTCGCTGAAAGCGCGTTTTTGCATCGGGCAATCCGGGGTAGGGGAAGGGTGATTAATTATGGTTAACGGGCGGTTAACAAAGCGTGCATTGGACCAATGATGTCAACTGGGCGTTGACCGGTTATCAGTTGGAAATAAAGGCGGGGAAGGGGAGTGATACGAGATGGGTATGAAAAAAGGGAATGCAATGTCCTTGATGACTTGCATTCCCTTGATAGAGGCCTACCTCCGCTGTGACAGGTCGCCTGATCGCGTCGCTAGTCCTGCGGATTCCAGATAATGGCGAACTCGTTTTCGTCTTCAGAACCAGCGGCACGGCCGAGATTGGCGAACAGTGTGCGGTTACCGAATTCGGGTGCGGCGAGACTGATTGACAAATAGTCATTGCCGCTGGAAATCGCGGTCCGCCACCAGGCTGCGCCGATCTCTATATCATGCGCCATAATAACGAAATCCGGTTGGCTTTGAGCGGATTTCTTGTTCTTGATGAAATGAATGTTTTGGCGAATAGAAAGCGTTGCAAGCAGGCCGCTATAAGTGCCGTCAGCCTGTTTAGTCACACGTCCGATTGCGGGCATGATCCATCTCCTTTGAATTGATACCGTGGAAATCGCCAAGGAACTGGCTGACACAATGCTACCATGGGAATGGTAGCGATATGCAGCAGGCTGATGAGACGTGAAGTTGTCAATGCTGTCCCCCACAATGGTCGCGAAACAGATATTGTGCGACCCTTCAAACATGGCTCAGCAGAGCCATATTTGCTATTTCGCGCAGAATCCTTGCCATCGGGCTGATGAAAGAAAAAGGCTCTCGTTTTGAGAGCCTAAGCGATCATGCGATGTGAAGATGATCACATTTGACCGCATGCATGAGCGAAGCCAGTAATTGCAGCTGTTGCGGCTGCGCTGTTTCGGTCAGAAACGAAATGGCATTGCTGATGCCGTTTTGCCAAGCGAGCAACACTTCCAGCGGGTCTCTGGCGAGGATCAATTCGATATCCTCGCCATTTTCAATGCGTTGAGCATTGAATATTTGTTGAATCGGATCGAAGCCTTTTGGGAACAAAAGTGTTGGACTTTCGCCGTTGATGGCCTGACCACAATAGGCAATCAGCACACCATGTTGATCGTGAATTGGGACGGCGAAGCGACCGCGCATAATCCCCTTTGGAGCATAGCCTGCCCCAAAGTTGGAGCAGGTTTCCGGCAAAACGCCCAGGGTTTTGACGGCTGCATGATCCGCTTGCAAATAGGTTAGAGGCTGGAGGCTTCTTGCGTCCCCCTTGCCTCTGGCTTCGGGAACAGTACTGCTTGCAAAACCGTCGACAGCGTCACCTGCCTCCCTTCCCTCTCCCCCGTTTTGGGACAGGAATTGGGCGGCTTGCTGCATTGAACAATCGTGGATGTGAGCGACTAGAGCAATGACATCGCCGCCGGTATGACCAGCAAAACAGTAAAAAGCTGACTTCGCCGGCGTTACCACCAATGCGCGTCTTCCACCTGTTCTACAGGCCGGACACGGGCCTCTGAACTGACCGCGTGTTTCCTTCATCTCTAGCCCGAGCAGGGGCACAATATTTTCGATCGCCACACGCTGTTTCAGCGCGGCAAAATCCACGAAGGCCATGGCAGCCTCCTTTCTGTGCTTTCGAAGAATGGGAAAGAACCGGATAAGAGCGGTGTCTGTTCTCAGTCTATCATGGTGCCCATCCGGTGACGGCTGGTTGTCAACATGGAAAGATACCGCGATCATCCATCGCTCACAGCAATGACGGAAGCCATGTTATAATTTTGCCCAATGGGTTCAAACAAACGCCTGGAGCCGAATTCGGTCAAACTGATCTCGGTTATCAGCTACAATGGTTGGCTTGAGAGATTTTCCGATCTGGAATTGGCCAAAGCATATGTTTCAAGCATCTCGAAGTTTTCCGACAATCCTGACGAGGAAAGGGATCGCATTCAGGTTCTTGTTGAGTTCGAATCCGGAGAGAGCGAACGATGTGCCTTTCTTGACAGTCAACGAACGCTTGCCTGGATGAGCCGCTTCAAGCGCGCAGTATGAAACAGGCGCAGGCAAAGGTGGTTTTGTGAATTGCCGGCAACTTAAAAAAACAACTCGGCAACTAAATCGGCACTGTGCAAAACACGGCCGCGCTCAGGTTTGATCAGCCAAGCGGCAATGCTTTCGGGTATGGTTCGATCAACTCGGGCCCGTTTGCTGATTCATCATTGATTGCATCACTTACTCGGTGCGCGCGTAATTCTGCAACGCGGCTGCGGGTAATCAAATCACGCACCGCCGGTTCATCCGCAGATGGATTCAACCAATCGAAATAGCTATCGCCCTTTGGAATGAGCGGTGCGCGGTGCGCCAATCGACTAATTGTTGATCCGTCTATTGTCGCGGTTGTGAGAACTGCACAGGTAATGACACCAAGTGTGTTGTTTTTCGCGCATATGCCGGCGAGAAAAAACGGTTCATAGCTGGGCAGGGTGACGCAATAAGGGATTTCTTCTCCTTCCGCGACCTCAACCCATTCATAGTAACCGCTGGCGGGAATGAGACAGCGGGAGCCGGTTTTTGAATTGCTAATAATCAATTCGCTACGAACTGTCTCAGATTGCACGTTGAACAGCCGAAAGCGCGGGAGTTCGTCTGCCCAATCGGGAATGTACCCCCATTGCCCTGTTCCAATCTCCACTTCACCTTGTTCCATGGCGATGAATGGAACATCCTGTCGTGGCGCAATATTGTAATTTGATGCAAGCTCAAGACCGGACTCACTGTTCCGGCTTGATAGCAGAGGCGCTGCGTAAGTGCGCCAAGCATCTTTGAGAAAATACCGCTCGCACATGCGCGGAAGATATCAATTTTGACAGTTTTTAAAAGCACTTACCTACTAAATCTTGTGGTTTGGCTGGCGCAATGGCCAACGTGCTGATTATTGTCAGATCTAATGGATCCGGTTTGCATCGAATTGAGTGAATTCTTCAAGCATTATTTTGGCCGTTTCTGCGGCACCATCAAACTTTAGATCGCGAACAAGAGCGGTTGGCGATTCGGCCTTATCGATCGCATGTGCCAGCTGTTCTGGCGTTAAGGTGTTTTCGTCAAGCATGGTCGCAACACCACGTTTGTGCAGCAGCTGAGCTCTCCTTAGCTGTTCGGTCTCTCTCCCTCCGGTAAATGGAATGATGATGCTAGCGGGTCCAGCTCTAAAGACGTCACCAATAGTGTTGTAACCGGCTCTGGATACAGAGACCTTTGCTGCTGCCATCGCGGCAACCATGTCGGTTATATAACGCTCTAACGTTGCGTGTTCTGGACACCGTGCCTTTAACTCTTCGAACTTTTGATCAGGCATTTCTGTTCCTGCGACGAAGCGCCAGTCTTTAGCGTAACGTTTACTAAATCGCATGGCGTCCATGGCCCTATCCAAGAGCTGGAATCCAGTGGCACCTCCGCCTGATGAAACGAGAACATTGCATGGTCGTTGAGCTTGTTTCGGTGAACTGTTTGATGCAGCGGGAGTGACAAGACCGGTATACCGGATCTTGTCCATAATCTGTTTTGCCCCTTGTAGAGAGTCTTCAATCCGCACAAGAGCGGGATCGCCGTGCACAAAGACCAAATCATAGAAATCGTTGACCGCGTTCAATGTCTCATCAACCCGGGATTGCTTGCGATTTTCCTGCATTATGTCGCGAATTGATGAAATGATCAGCGGCCGATCAATCCGTGATTTTGCCGCGGTTGTTAATGGCACTAGTTCAAAGCGCATCTGACGGCGACCAAACGGATAGGCTTCGGTGATTAAAACGTCCGGTTGGATGGTTTCAAAAAGCGACAGCAGTGCGTCGCGCCGCGTGTCCTGATCTTGGGAGGTAAAAATACGTCCATCGGCATGCACCAGCTGACTGAATGTTTCGTCGCTGGAGCGAACGGCGGTCAATTTGTGTACCTTGAGTCCAGAAAAATCGATATTGGGGACATTGGTCCCACCCCAGACAAGATGGGTTTTGCAGCCGATCGCAGCCATCTGCCGGGCAATTCGCGTTGCCCGAAAAACGTGCCCAATACCAAGCAGGTGTTGGACGTAAAACATAACCACAGGTTTGCTGCTCATCTGGTCACCCTTCGATTGTGGGCGACTTCGCACTTGATCGCGGGCACGTCAAGCGGGTGGCCGGCCTGAAAATATGTCGTGGTTTATCGGCTCGTTTGGTGACATCTGGCGATGTCTTCAAAGAACGCAGATATGGGATTTGGTTTATTTCGGAAATCGAAGTTTATTTGACAACTAGTTAATCATATTGTTTCAATTTGATGGTTTAAGTGTGCGGAGTGTTTTAATGCGCAAACGAATTGACGGCCTGGATCATATTGACGAGGAAGAGCATATCAGCGCTCAGTTTGCAAACCCATATGAGGCACTATTTGCTTTCCCAAGATCCTCTTCAATCCAGCGGTCAATGTTTGACGATGGAACCAAGCGAATGAGTAGTGAGTTAAGCTATGGTGTATCTGAAACTGAGGCTTCCGGGCGGCAAACTTAAATTCAAGAGCCATCAATTACTGCGTGGCGTTGAGCGCTCGCGCAAAGTTCCGTCGCTGCGATTGGGTCGTGTCTATGTCAGCTGGTGGAGCCATAAGAACGAGTCTCGCTACCGAACCCTGCCAAATCTTACGAAAACCGGTAAAGTTGATCGCGACGTCGGTTGAGACGATAGAGGTCTAGCTAAACAAAGCACATCAGACCATTTCATGACCTCCTATTGGAAGCCGGAGCAGGTCGCGCAGCAGCCAATCCCATTTGTCAATGGGTCGACATGTCATGTTGGCGCCAACTCGGTGAGCTATCGGCAGACGATCACGCATCGTCTTGACGAGCGAAAACAGGCATGCCGAACCAGCACGCTGGTTTGATCGCGGCTTTTCAGGATTGCGGATTGCGATTATACAATTGATTCGCGAACATCAGTGATTGATTTGATCAAATGGTCGATGCCTTCGTTTTCGGAATCCCTTGTGAAGGCAATTAAGGGTTTGCTGCGGATGTTTATCTGGTCCAAAGAAGAAGAATTGGCAGATAAGATTGTTCACCTTTGCAAACCTTTGGTCGACGCATCCGAAATTCAGAAAATAGAAAAAAAGATTTTTTGGAATGACCCATTTGTGCTGGGTTTTTTGGGCGGCATTGCGACCGTCATCACGGACCAGCTGTGTGACAATGGAACCAAAGCCGATAAACCAACAACCATCAGACACGCCTTTAAAACGCTCTCGAATACCGGCGGCTTGGTCATTACCAAGAATTTTTTTACAATGGCCGCAAAGAAGGAAAGCGATTTTGCAAAGGGCGTCGAAAGTGCATCGCTATTTGTTTATCACTCTAAAGACGAAATAAATCTGATGACGAGCAATGCAAATAAGTACTATCGGGATCTAGCAAAAGAGGATTTTGCAGACACATTTGTTGACATTATTTGGTTTTCAGAAATCAGAAATCGATTGTTGCACTAGGTTTCTGAAGTGAGTTTCTTCGGTATTTTATGCGCAGTACGGCGGTTTGGCGTGAATTCACTTAGAGGCCAATTCTCTCCTGAAGTCAGACTTCAGCCCGTCGCCCCATTAAGGACTTGCCGGGTCATCGCCCGAACCCAAGACCAAAGCGAGCAATCCACCAAACCCAGCAATTCCACCCAATAGCAAGCCGATACTCAGATCATCATCGTCGTCGTCTTCATCGGTCGGGTCAGTCTGGCTTTGTTGCGAAGCGATGGTGACCGGCTTTTGCTGATACTCAACCCAAAGGCAGGCCGTGCTTCCGAATGATTGGACCCACACGTCAGCGTTTTCAGTGATGGTGATTTTACAGCTCTCACCGAATGAAATGGCGGTTGAGGATAGCGAGCCTGTTTTAATTTCATCGCCGATTGCGAGCGCAGATCCGGCCTGGGCGTTGATGAATCCATCAGCCTGGGTGAGCAGCACTTCACCTTTTGCAGATTCGATGTGTCCGGTCGCCTGCGAAGCGGGCACACGGCAGGCACACGAACCTGGCTCTTGCGCTAGTAATGGAAAGGAAGTGGTTGTTAACCCGAGAGCCAATACACTACTGACCACGCGACTAAAAATACGCATTGAAACATCACCTATGCCACGAAACAAGCAAACCAAAAAAGAAGATTATCTCAATTCTTGGTAGAATCAAGTACTAGTTGTTGCGTTCGCCCAAAGTCACAATTGACCATGACTATCAATCGGCTCTGAAGGTGATAGGTCCTCGTCTTCGCTAGACTCAGGCATTACTTCATCGCGCTGCATGCCGCGGTGAAACAGCAGGGCCAGCATCAAACAAAACGAGATCGAAATCGCCATGGTTCGCAGCGGATAATCAACCAGAGAATGCAGCAACAAAAACAAAATGGAAAGCGCACAAGCGTAATGCAGCGGCCAATGAACGGTTTCAATGATCCGTTTGAAAAAGGCGATTAAAAACAGCGCAATAAGAATGGCCGCCGCAATCCCGCCCTCAAAAACCAACTCGAGAAAATCATTATGCGCGTGGTTGGCATAGTAACGGACGATGTCTTCCGTTCTTTCATAAGACGGGTAGGCATGCACAAAATTGCCATAGCCAACGCCAAGCACCAGATTGTCCCAAATGCCGTCAAGCGTGGTCCGCGCGAAAACTTCGCGGGCACCCTGTTCCAAACCTTCCTGCGCAATTCGCGCCCATAGTCCAATCGCATAGATGCCAATGAGTGTTGCGCCAATCAGCACCGACGCCGTGCTGAGCGCATTGCGCCGAAAGATGATCAACGCGCTAAGAATTGTCACCGCAAAGCCAATCATCACGCCGGCACGCGATCCAACCGCAAGCAACACCAGCAATGCGGCTATGAGATAGAGAAGGAACAACAACAGCCGCCGGCGGTCGTAAAAATAAGCAAACGCCACCGGAATCGAGATGAAGATCAGCGCGGAAAAGTGATTGGAATTTGCAAACATGCCGGCGCGAAAGGTAAATCCGAGGATGGTCTCGGTAACTTGCGTAGAGGCGGAAGAATATTGCACCAGGCCAGCCACCATATGGCACAACACGCCCACCAAAAAAACCGGCACCAATCCATAGGCCTGCTCAAAATCGATTTTTGAAATCGCCACCAGCAACAAACCAAGCGACAAAACCCACGCCAAGGCTTCAAGCGTGCGGCCAATATTCAAACTGATCGGTCGTGTTTGACCGTAAAAGTCGATGGTCAATTCAGCCAGTATCCCTTGTAATGAATCGAGCCATTGTGCCGGCAGTGGTATGAGCTGCATGGCAACGACAAACGTGACAGCCAGCACAAATAGTGTAACGCGGCGATCGAGTGGCGTGTCATTGTTGTACCAGATGACAAATCCTGATGTGAGCACTAATAGCAGCTGCACAACACCATCCAGATAATAGCTGGGCGCAGAATTCCCGCCGACAGCAATGCCAAACAGCAGGACGGCTCCAATGAGCAGTTTGTCACTCTTCTGGCGTGTTTGCTCACTCATGATGGCGATCGGTCAATGCGCACATCGTGCAGATTGAGCGTCCCACCATAGCGGTAGCGAAAACTCTCCGCGATCAAATCGGTCACAATTCTGATCTGATAGAGACCGCAATCATCAGCATCGACCCGAAATGGTTCGCTCAGCGTTTGATTGATCGATTTGGCTTCTGGGAAGGCAATGCGCGCCACAGCAAGCCCCGGATCAGTACATCGAAGCTCCAGATAAAGGCCTTTCGGCAGCTTCAATCGGGTCCCACTGAACGACACCGCAAACGTGAAGGATCCAGGTGGCAACCGCAAATACTGGCTGATCCCCAGCGATTTAGCGGGTTTGCCCAAAAACCGGATCTGCAACCGCCCGGCCTGGCGCTGCACATCATTAATCCATCTGATTTTGACCGCTGCATTGTCGCGCAACGACCAATCAAACGGTCGATTGCTCGGTTGTGTGGCAAACGTCGCGTTAAAGACATAGCCATTATTCGCCTGATCGATCTCAGACTGGGTAAACAGGAATAGACGATGGGCAAGATTATAGCGTTTCGCCTGGATTAATGCTTGCATGGTTCGTCCGACTTCAGCCGGATCGGCTTCACCTTCCAAACGATGCAAATCCAGCAACAAGCGGTTGGCCAGATCAAGCGTATCCGGATCGCGATTGAGGGCGGCAAGAAACTGCCTGCGCCACGGTGGTCGCTGCGTCAGCAAGTCCAAAGCCTTGTCATACCCCTCGGTAGTGCTCAACACGAAAGGGATGGTTGCCACAAACGGGCTGAACCGATTGGGCCAGCGCCTTGATATCAGGTCAAGACGATCGAGTGCGGCCGTAATCTGGCCGTCCTGCAGCAAAAATCCGTAGCTGCGTTGCAGCGCATTGATCTCGGTTTTGGAGAACCGCAATGCAGTTTCAAACAACCGCTTGGCCCGATTGGCCTCACCAGCGCGCAAATAAGTTTCACCGACGAGACTATAACCGCGCGCATCCGTAGGCGCGATGACCGTTAGTCGGCGTGATTGCGTGCGGATCTGATCGAGATTATTTTCGGCATCGGGCAACGACAACCGCCCGACAATATCATTGACGAACGCATCGCCATGAAAGGGATTGATGGCAATCGCTAGATCAGGCGCAGTCAGCTTGAGATAGTTACTGATTCCGGTAGAGAAAACGATTGGTACGCTTAGACACATCGCGCATACGAGCACCAATCGTTTGAAGAAGCGTCGGAGCACTGTTTGGTTCCGCCTGTTCACCAGAGCCGTCGGTTAGTTTTTTCGGCTCATTGCCATAGGTGTGATACTGATAAGACATGTATTTATATGCATAATTATATTCGAACCGGTTGACTTCGAATTTGGAGAAGGCCGCCCCGGCTACAATCCCGCCGGCCGATTTAAGCCGCTTTAGAGCCGCTTTCGCTGCTTTCCGCGTCACTTGATCGGCCGACACCACCATCAATGTTGTTTCGACGATGCGAGACAGGATCGGCGCATCAGCCAATCCAACAATTGGTGGTCCGTCAAAAATGATGAGATCATAGGGTTCCAAGCACGAGCTGATCACCGTGCCCATTCGCGGTGATGACAGTAAATCAGCTGGATTGGGTGGGATTGTTCCAGCCGTCATTACCATCACATTCTCATAAGACGTTTTGCGAAAGATGTTTTTCGCATCGGTCTTTTGGATCGTATTGGCCAACACATTGGAAAGACCCAACACATTGTTCACGCCGAACAAGCGATGCAAATTGGGTTTCCTGAGATCCGCATCAATGATCAACACCCTGGCACCGAGCGCACCAAAATCCTGCGCCAGCTTAAACGCGGTTGTCGATTTGCCTTCCGACGGCTCGGAGCTGGTCACCAATATGGTTCGTGGTGCCCCATCGGTTCCGGTAAATTGAAGCGCCGTGCGCAAAGAACGATAGGCTTCCGACAATGCCGATCGCTGATCAGTCAACTGACCTGCGAATTCGGCTTCATCGATCGCCGGCAATATGCCCAACACCGATAGTTTCAATTCGCTTTCGATCTGTTCAGGATTGGAGAATGTGTTGTTGAGCAACTCCAAGATATAAATCAGCGCCGCGGCTAGCGCCATCGCCAGCGCCAAGGCTGCCGCGAGGTTAAGCACTAAACGGGGCGAATAGGGTCGTATTGGAATGACTGCCGCATCGACCACCGCGGCATTTTGATTTCTCAACTCGGCGCCGACGCCAACCTCATTGAGCTTGCTGATCAACGTCTCATATTGCGACCGATTGGAATCAACTTCGCGTTTTAGTATCGTATATTGGATATTCTTATCCTGATAGGCGGCTTGGTCGGCCTCTAACTCCTGCATTTTGGTGCGAAGATCGCTCTCTTTGGTCTGCGCCTCCTCGTAACGGATCTTCACGGAGTTGGCCATTGCGCCAACAGCATTGTTAATCTGGCGCTTCATTTCCTTAATCTGCGCCGACAGTTTCAACATTTCGGGGAATTGTGGTTTGAAGGTCGCCAGTTTCTGCTGATACTCGGCCGACAGTTCAGCCACCTTCTCGCGCATCCGCGAGATACCTTCGCTGTCAATCACCTGCGGCAGGCTTTCGGCTTGGCCGGCATCGATTTGCTCTACCAGGCGTCCATAATCAAGCCTTTCCTGGATTGCTTCAGCCAGTGCCTTGTTGATCGTATCGATGTTGGATCCGATCAGCGTCTTTTCATCACCGGTAACCGTAATGCCTTGAGCTTTGGCGTAATCGACCAATTGTTGTTCGGAGGCTTGCAGCTTTTCTTTAACCTGCAGCACCTGTTCTTGAATGAATTGCCGCGCTAAATCGGACGTCTCGCTGGTTTGATCAACCCGTTGATCCATAAAGCTTGCCACCAGCTGATTGGCAACGCTGCTGGCATATTCAGGTTTCTGATTGCTGTAGGTTACCGCCAGCAGGCTGGTGTTGCGAATAAGATCGACCGAAAGGCCATCTTGCACACGAAATATCGCCTTTCTCTCCAGTTCCTCTGGCGTGTAATCGTCGATGTCCTCGCCAATCCGTGTGCCGAACGCCCGCGCCAGCAGATTGGAAACCGCAAAATTGGGATTGGGAAACAAAAAGTCCGGCTGGTCGGCGAGCCCCAACTCAAACACCACCCGCTGCGCCAACACCCGGCTTTTCAGTTTTTCCGCCGCGGTCAGATATTGCGGAAATCGCTTGCTTCAGACACCACCTCCAGATCCTGAAACACCCGCGCCGATGGCACCATAATTTCAAGTTTAGTGGTCGCTCGATAATGCGGTGTCAACATCCAAGTGACCATTAATCCGGCAATTAGGCCGACGGTGACCAAGATCACAATCAGCCAACGATACCGCACCGCATAAACGAACAGATCGAGCGGATTAAAGGCGCTTTCATCGTCAAAATGAGTTGGTCCATAGCCATAGCCCCCATACCCGCCGGCGTGCGCAGTATGCGGTGAGGGGACCTGGTGGCCATCCGGGGTCGGCAGATGCGCCTGTGGATTTCTGTCCAACACCTTTAGTCTGCCCTCAACCTTGTTTCCGCTTCTTTACCCATGCTATCCGGCAATGGTCCTATGGAATAAATATCGCCGTGCGTGCGGCAATGCCTAGCACTTGGTTCAAGTTCTTCATAGCAACCTTGCTTGATGAAGCAAAGACAACGACAATATCGCCGCCGTAGATTTTGGGATCCGATTGTTTGCCAGAGCGAATGTTTTTGGCATTGTAATTGGCGACGAGCCGTTCGCCATTGATGTCTCTAAAGACATAAATCTTGCCAGCATCGGCGGTTTCAGAAAGTCCACCGGCCTCGGCCAACACGCCGATCAGCGATGTCGATGCCGTCGTGGGATAGATGCCGGCCTTCTTGACTTCACCATCGACTGTGACGCGCTGACCAAAGGATTCTTTGACAAATACCGTGACCTGCGGCGATTGCAAATAAGACGCGCCATAAGCATTGGTGATCTCGCTCTCCAACTGTCGCACAGATTTACCAGCGGCTTCCAACTGGCCAATCAACGGCAGTGCGATCATGCCGGTGGCATCGACCTGCACCGTGCGATCCAGATCATCGACCTGGAACACGTCAACCTCAAGCACATCATTTTTACCGATCGGTTGCTCGCTGCCATCCTGCAGCACCGGCGGCGGCGGCAGGGAAGAGACGACCCTGATATTGCCATCGCGTGCGCCAGGCACAACATCGCTCGAGCCGGTGGCAGATCGATCATTGCTGGAAACGCTTTCCAATGCCGATCCGCCGCCGGATGTGCACGCCGACAGCATCAAGCCCGACATCAACAAGATTCCTGAAAGCCGCAAGCCAGTGATCAATCGAACCGCACGCATCATTGGGTTCCCTTCATCAAACGTGTCATCAGTCCGCCGCTCTTGGTCGGTTTTGCAGCGACGATACCTTCTCCGAGCCCTGGTCTGTTTGATTTCCCCACCGGTTGCATCTCTTGGTTGAGCAATATCATCAATGGCCGTTTTTCAACCATGGCAATCGCCTCTTCGTCGTCCAAACGCGCAGCGACCGCATCGCGCGCGCGCGATAAAATAGGTGGTCGTCTTTTCGGATCATGTGTGTCGGTCGCCACGACGTCCACACGCCCGTCATCAATGAGTTTTTCCGCATAGTATAGCGCGTGCTTGCCAAAATCACCGGTAATAGATCCCGCCGTGACTTGGATCAGACAACCTGCCTCGTTCATCCGTTCGAACGTGTCGTAATGGTTGGCAATCCAGGACAGTCTTTCCGGATGCGTGATTATTGGGATAAACCCGGCCGCAATAAGGCTGCTGGCCAGCGTTTCAATGCGCGGTGTCAGCACATGATGCGATGGTTCAAACAAAAAATAGCGAGATTTTGCAATGGTAGGGATCTCACCGGCTTCAAGCCGTTTGATCAAATCTGGTGCAATGTGTACATCAGCGCCGACAAACAAAACCAAACCGATGCCCCGCTCCTCCAGTGCCGATCGCACCTGTTTCGATCTATCGCCAATAATCGAAGCGGTATTGTTGTAGACCCCTGGCATGATGTGCGGAGTGCAAACCATGCCGCGGATACCGTCTTCATAGGCCATCTCCGCCATCTTGATCGACGTATCAAGATCGCTTGCCCCGTCATCGAGACCGGGAAGGAGGTGACTATGAATGTCTATCATATTCTGGAGCAATCACGCTGGTTTGATGACAGACGACCTTGCGATCATAACAAACCGACCCACCGCTGACCATAAGGGAGCGATGAGCCAATAAATGGAAAAATGATGGTTTGGCTATGGGCTAGCCGGTGGTGGCGTGTCGTCGCTCCACAACTCACCCGCAAACCACGTCGCTGCGGTTGCGCCAAACAAAACTTCCGGAAGTCCCAAACTAGGTCCACCATTGGTTTGCGATTTGGCTGAGCTCAGCGTTCCCGACCCATTGACCGATCCGGTCTTTGTGCCGCCGCCACAATTCTTGGCAGTTTCTGCAGCGCGGACACAGAGATTAGATCCGGCAGCGACAATCTGAACTTCCGATCCAGCCGACAACAGCAGATCGCATGTCTGGCCAACTTTAATTTGCGCCACAGCCTGGCAGCCGACGATGATTTCTGCATCTTCCGAAATCTTCTGTCCAGCAGCAACAGCGTTAAATCCGCTTTTGCTCGACATGAACACATCGCCCGTCGATGAGATGATGTTTCCGATGTCGTTTCCGCTTGCCGCTCGTGTTGTCACACAACCGCAAGCTTCGCTCTCATCGGCATAGGCACTGCCAACAAAAAAGCTGGCAAACGCAATGGCTAAAACAGACCGCATAAACATAACAGTTTTATCCCCTTGTCGCACTTGTCTCGGTTGTAGCGTTGCAGCATGTACAATTCAACCAAATAATATCGGTACTATACCAGTTTTTTTTGTATCCCTAGCGTTTCAACGGCATAGTGGCTTGTTTGCAACAGTAAGTCTGCACAATATGCACCAACAACGCCGCACGAAAGCCAAAATGAGAATCAACCCCAGCGACTTCAGTCGCCAACAACGACTATTGTTTGAATTCTCCGCAGCGGTCAATAGTCGTCTCAAACGCAGGCAAGCCACGCACAAGCTAAGCACTATTTGCACCCGATCGCTGACCTGATTTGAAAATATTATCGCGCGCCGTGACCGGTCAAAACCACGCGCATCGTGCGCAGCGTAATCAGCACGTCCAGCCAGATCGAGAAGTGCTTGATGTAGTAGAAATCATAGTGCAATTTATCGAGCACCTCATCGACCTCGGCAACATGACCTTGGTTGACCTGCGCCCAGCCGGATATACCGGGTCGTACGATATGCCGGTAGCGGTAATAGGGCAGTTTTGCCTGATAGAGCAATGATAGTGGAACGGCTTCCGGCCGCGGTCCGATCCAGCTCATCTCGCCTTTGATAATGTTGATGATCTGCGGCAGTTCATCAATGCGGGTTTTACGTAAAAACCGTCCAATCCGTGTGATCCGTTGATCATCCGTTTTGGTTTTTGCTGCCTCGACCGCGCCAGGATCGTTACTCTCTGCGGTTACCCCCGTAGGTGTCCCCGAATGCGTCCCCAAATGCATCATCGTGCGGAATTTCAACACATTGAATACTTCGCCACGGTAACCCATCCGCGCCTGATGAAAGAATATCGGGCCTCCGTCTTCGCGGCGGATCAGGATCGCGACAATGGCAAAAAGCGGCAGTAAAAATGGCAGCACCAGCAGCGCCCCGATCAAATCAACCAACCGTTTGAATTTCAGATAGATGATATCGGGCAGCAGCGACCCAAGTGTATTTTCCGACAAATGTTCAATGTCGACACGCCCGGTCAGCATTTCCTTGATTTGCTTGAAGTGATAAACCGGCGTGCCTTTGATTGCCTGCTCGGTAACGATGGTTTCCCATTCATCACTCAGATCCGCTCGAAGATCGGCGATCAAACCATCGCGCGAAAACAATTTCGGCTCTTCTTCGCTGAGAACAATCCAATCGGCGCCGGCAACCTCGGTCACGCTTTTTGCATCGCCAAACGGCACCACATCAAACACCGGCCGATTGAATTTCTTGACCATCAGATGGGCAAAATGGAACCATGCCAACGCGTTGACAAAGCTGACAGCAAAGAACAGCCGCGAATAGTCAAGCCTCAAAAAGAAAAACACTGCCAAAACCAAACCGTAGGCAATCACAAAGGCGGGGATGATGTAAGACGTCGACAGGATGCCTGGATATTTGGTCAACTGACGAAACAACCAGTAACCAATTGTGACCGCGATGGCCGTGGCAATCAGCGAATTGATTTGGCTTTGGGAGCTTATTTTTTGTGCCAAAGCCAAATCGATGCGCATGAAATAGGGTAAAAATACCGCCACCAATAAACCAATCGACAATTGCACACGCCGCCTTGCCAATTGTCGAAAGACTGGATGCCGCAATGCTCTACGCCGTTGAATCGAGGGCACAAATGTGGACTGAGCAATTTGGTCCATCTGAAATTCCATCCGCCGCGGTACTATTTACAAACGCTTAACAAGTGAGAAGTTAAACATTTATTAAGTACTAATTCAAGGTGAATGTCGTTTTGACTTCTACCTTTGAGCGTAGAATTTGTATGGAAACTAACTACCGATTTTGCCCATCACGACGCTGACGCAACCAGATAAGCAGCGATGCGACGAACCGTGGGGTGGATTGGAGACCGCTGCACAGGTTTACAGTTTCGAATTAAATCTTGCTTGGTTGGCCTCAATTCGCATCACCAGAGACTATGCAAGTGGCGAAATCGACTTCACCAGCTGAAACCACCGGACAAACGACAACGGTTGAAAGTTTTTCAAATCAGCGGTGCTTCTGTCTTTTCGCGCGGTCGTCCCGCGGTCCGGTGCGGCAAACGCGCAAGGTAAAAGATCCGCGTTTTATCTTCTTGTGTCTCAAGCGTCGCACTCGGCTTTTGCCGACGCGGTCCAATTGAATTGTTGATAACGCAGCGGGTCTCATCACAATTTGCATCGATCAACGCACTAAGATCCAGAATCGGCTTATTGTTACGCCCATGCGGAACCGAAAATTCCACCGACCGGTCATCATTCAACCAGGGCGCATTGACCGCGATCTCGTCGTGACAGACCTTCGTCTTGCCACAGACGTGTTAAAACGGTGGAAGTGGGAAAAAACGCACCACTACGAAAAAGCGGTGCGCAGTTGCCTTGCCGTCATGCATGGCAAAAAACCGCCATCGGTGGCGCGAAAAGCTTTTTTGTCGGCCGCCAAGGAAGCACGAATCCTGCTGAACGATCGCCCATAGGTTATTTGCGACCGATCGGTGGTTCCTCAAAGGCACAGAGGGGTGAGACTGCGGTCGGTGCGCAAACCAACCACCTTGATGCGCCGACATCAAAAGATTTGGATGCGGAAGCGATTGAACTCATTTGGTTGCGCCGTTGCGAAGGCTGACTGTCGACGATCTGCGAGATGCCGCGTTATCAGAGGTTTGGCGCAGTGTCGGACGCCCGACGCTTTATGACGGCAAGTTGGATTGCCAGCGGCGCCATCGTTTCCAATCCGTCAACAAGCAAATTCGCACAGAGAAAAAATTAGAAATTCTGCATGATTGACCGACATCAACACTAGGGAATTCGAACTCTCTTAGTATGAGTATTTGTTGGATCGGAGATGCACCATGAGCGGTCCAGATGAACGGAAAAACTACTGGCCCCAAATCGCCACAGCATTGATCAGTGCTGCGGCGACAATCGGTGTAGCCTGGATTGGGGTTCTTCCTTTACTACAAGAACAAAATCTAACAAAAATTGATAGCCTCACAAAGCAGGCCGATGATCTCAACGCTGAGGCAAATAAATCCAAAGCAAAGACAGCTGATCTCGAAAAACAATTGAATGAGCTCAGAGACAGAATGACGCTGTACGAGGATCCTAGTGTAATAGAGAATGACAATTTATCCTCCGACACTTGGGTGGTCACAGGATTGATATCTGATCTATCCAATGAAGAAAATCCGGTCCGCAACGCACAGATCACTCTTGTTCCAGCAAGCATGAAATTGTCGGCTTTTACCGATGATACAGGTCAATTTGTCATCACCGGAGTTCCGCAAGGCTGGTACAATATTTTCATACAATCACCTGGTCCTACACTCGATAAAATTGTTGCTGCGGCGAATGAAAAGAAAAATGACACAATAGAACTTAATCAGAATAATCGTGTAATTTACTATAGTGTAAAACAGGAAAATACACAGTGAAAACGCTGGATTGCACGCGCCGAAAATTGGTTGGCGGATCGCTTGCTATAAGTTTGGGGATGTTGTTTCCAACTGAGGTGTTTTCTGCCCACCAAACATTTGTGGCAGGGCGAGTTTTTGCGCGGAATGGACAACCAGTTTTTTCCGCGCTTGTAGTATTGGAAAACAACAATCTTCGAATGCAATTTCTGACCGGTGGCGATGGATCTTATTTTATTGGGTTTGTAGAACCTGGAAACTATCGAATTAGAGTTGAGCGAGATAATATAACGATCTTCAGCGCGGATATCGTTCTACCAACAAACGAACGGTTTAATATTCATCTAAATTGAATAGCTACGTTTGCAAAGGACGTGCCAACATTCACACGCAGTAAGTGGTGAGCGGCTGAGCACGCCGCCTATCAATGCTGGTTTGTCAGAGGTTTGGTATTGCAGGGCTATTGCGGAAAGCCGGCTCGCATGAACGAAACAATTTCCCAGATTTCATCGTTCGTCAATTCGCTCCTGAAGGCAGGCATTTCTGATCCAAAGGCAACGCCGCCCTCTGAAATCGACCACATTAGATACGCATCTACCGACATAGGCATCGAAATCATAAATGATAAAAGTGCTGGAGAGGGGCTTAGGTCATTTGCTGCGTTCCCGTCGCCCGTGCCGTTGGCCCCGTGGCATGACTGACAATGGTCTTCGTAAAGCGCCCGCCCTGCGGCGATTGCTACAGCACTGCCAGAAAGCGGATTATTCGCTTCCCCGTATTCCACCGGGACGCCGCGCTCTAAGAAGTTAAGGTGGCGAGCCCTTCTTCGGCTTAAAGTATCGTCGTTTTGGTTCCTGTCCCACACACTGCGGTTCAGCCAAATTGGATCCCAAAGGTCTTGGTTTTTGGGCTGTGTCATTTGTGTGACTAAACGTTCGTTGGCCCGTGCCTGTCCGATTGCAAACACAGCCGCGCAAACCAAAGTAATGATTGAGGCAAACACACCGAAGCGTTGGTAACCTTTGACCATCATCGTGCCTCTCCAGCTTATCGATACGTATTCTACCTCAACGAACCGGTCCCTTATTGGTTGAGAGCGGTCTGTATTAATGCTCTTTTTACCCGTTGTTCTCGATAATAATCCCTAGCGATGGGGATAATACAATCCTTAGCATGAAGCGTTATCGCAGCTGCGACCTTTCCGCATGTTTCTACCTTACAAAAAAACGGTGCCACACTTCGATTACTTCGCCTTCAGCGAGAGTGCGAGGGGCTGGCCACGAGCATAGAATGAAGGGATGCGAGAATGAATACGTTGAAATCTACTCAAACCTCAACCGCAAGGCTGAAACAAAAGACAAATCAGCAAATGCCGTTTCTGTACGCCGAAGAATGTGGGCTGGCATTATTTTTAAATTGCCGAAATGGTCGGAAATTCTATTTGGATCAAGAAAATTGGGATGATCTGGAATTCAGCCTCAAACACGGTTGGAAGCCTGTCTAGGCCGTGTTCTCTAATTGACGGCTGCTCGGGCCCTTGTTCGGTGGGTCGTTTGAAGGATGCTGTGTTCTCTTCGTGCTCGTTCAACGGCACCTGATCGGATCAGCTGAGAGGGGGCGTTGCATTGTACGTCAACGGACTGCACCGATTGCTCTGTGGCCGTCCGACACGGTTCCTTCGAAGATCGCCGGATCCCCTCGCTCCTTCAAGCGGTCCCGCCGCTTCAAGGGCGGGTAACTACTCCGATAGGGAACACTCCTGGATCACCGCGACTGGATTAGATTGCAATATCTGCATTCGGCATGCCATCGGATGATCAAATGGAGTGTGGATTACCTGAATTCCTTGTCGCTTAATCATTAATCACAATGAGAAAACCGGTTAGGTCACAAAGCCCGTCAATTGCAATTCCTCAAACGGTTTTGGCTTCCCTTCAGGTCCAATAGTTTTTCAAAATCAGCACATAACAAATCCAGATCGCGGACTATCGATTTGTCACCATCTGCAATATGGGCAATATGTTGCTTCAGAAATTGAATGCGTGTGCGTAAGTCAACTTCGCCGCTCAAATCCGCATTCAGTATCTGGAAAAATAATTCTGACTCCTGCCCGTCCAACTCGCGAACGGCAGCCTCGTTTATCTCGTTGTCTGACGAGATCAGGTCCCTCAATTTCTGAGTCAATACCCTATGTTGGGCTATCAACTCGGACACGCTTTGCCCCATGCGGTGCTCCCAGGCGGCAGCTGCCGAAAATATGCAATTCTTTTGCAGTTAGCCTGATTCTTTTGTTCGAATTGCGTCAGGTTCGCCCATATTCATATTCGAGAACTCGCCTACTGCCAATGCTTTGGCAACGGCGTGTGGGAGGCTGTTAGCATGCAACCTATTTTGTGCATCTTTAAGCAGAGCGCCAAATGCATAGTCACCCAAATCGAGTAGGCGTGTGATCTCAGCTCTACTCATTCCAATCGATAGAAGGAAAAGGATCTTCGCTTGGACTGCCGATAGGATCTTGGGCGCAAATAGCTTTGTGATCTCTGGAAATCGCGTGATAACCGCGCCAAAACATTGGCCGATACTTGAAAAAAGCTCTGCTTGAAGACCCACCGAAATCGAGCGTGCACCGGTCCCAACTACGATGTTTGCAAGCCCCCGCCCAAGTGCGATTGGCATCACCAAAACATGCAGGTGCCCGAGCTTAGCCAATTCGTCTAGAAAACGCTGCTCCAAAAATTCAGGATATTTTTTTCGATCCACTTGAAGCGCGTCGAAAGGTTTTCTCAACCGCTTCGCTTCCCTCAGATTTGGGCACCCACCAAGCTGTCGAAACTGTTTTGAAAGCGACCTCAACGAATCTGGTAAGTCCCGATATGGGTGAACTGATACCTGCTCCCCTTCCAAATCGCAAAAAAACACACTTAGCAATGACAAATCTAAGTGCTTAAGATGTCGAGCTAATATTTCACAAGCGCTCTTTACATCCCTAGACGATGATATCAATCGAGTTACTTTGTGCAGGTCGTCATAGCCCCAATCCAGCTCGATGGTTTGAAGATTTTTTTCCATTGAATCCCGCCAAAGCCAAGCGACTCAGTTGAAAGCCAATTCGTGACAAAGCACAAGTTGCACCAGAATTGAAGTTTTATAAAATCAAATATTGGTGGAAAGTACAAAACCGATAAATGAAATTACGTGTGGCAATTGAAACGTCAGAACATATTTCTTGTTAACCCATACAACATTCTTGATCATCAGATCACAGACCCCCAAGGCTTAACGCATTGAATTACGATCCTTTCAACTTGTTTGCGGTGTGAGCTGGATACGAGGAAAGCAATGCGCATTTTGAAGCCGAAACGGAAATCAATTGATCCAAATTACATAAACGAGTGCGAGGAAGCACTCGCGCCTGTATTGCATAGACTTGTGGATCATGTTGAGCAAAGAGGTTGGAATGCTGGCGTTGTCGCCGCGGCACTTCACTCACTGGGAAAAACTAATCTTAATCACAAAAGCACGAACGCAAATTCGATCTGCTATCAAGGGCAACTCGCATCGCTGCACTGAAATAGCGGAAATTGGCTATTTGCTTGATGAGATCAATTAATAGCAAGGTGCAGTTCTGAAGCTGTCAGATGTGTCAGCTTAAAGGCTGCGACAATCAACGACTCCGAGATGTATTGCAATTGCAATTGCGTGGCTCCGAGATGTCGCCTGCAATTTTCTGCACGCGTTCTTTATGTACTGGTTCACCGTGTTTTCTGACAATTTCAGCTTTGTTGATAAATCAGACACGGACTTACCGGCTGCGATCCAGCATAAACATTTCTTTTCGACGGGGCTGAATCGTGCGCTCTCCGCCCTGCGGCGACCATTGTGCAATGCCCTCTCGCTAATATCGCCCAGATTGAATTTTATTGACAAACCCACCATGAACTGAGCAACCAATTCTTGTATCCTCTGCGACAATACATTGTATACAGGAACTTCATTGTATCCGATGAAGCAAACAAAGACGCTGTCGGAAACAACAATTGGAACAACATCAATCTTTTCAAAATTGAGCCGTTGAAGTTCCTGAAGGTACTGCATGCTGAAAAATTCATCGAATCCCGGCAGATAGAGACTCAGCGCTTCAAATGGTTTTCCACCCTTAATCGCCAGTTGCACAAGCGGACAGCCCTGATTGCCATCAAACTCGGTGCACATTCGCTGCAAGCTTTCGGGGAAAACGGAGTGAGCAACTACACAGTCACTGTGTGTTTCTGGATTAAAGACGCCAAGAAACAGGAGTGACGGCCCGATCAAGGAAATACGTGACTCCAGAAGCTCTACCGCATGTAAAAAACTGCGTGATTGAATAACAATATCCGTGACATTTTGAACATTGCCAAATTCAATTCCATGCTCAATGGCTGGTGTGTTCGATTGTTGCCCCAACTCCCACTCCTCATTGCTTAGATTCAATCGATTGCCAACCCCTACGACCATTCAATTGGTAGGGAAAACACTACACGAAAGCGTGAATAACTCAATGGGAATTGGGTATGCCCATCAGTCGTTAACCGTGATAGGGGTGCGAAAAATGAACTGCGAAGAACATTGATAACAACGTCGCAATATACCGACTAATTGGTAGAATTTTGAATACTAATCAGCGCTCACGCAAATCAACTCTGAGATCACGAAGACGATTTGATGGATAGTCAGCCAACAAAAACCAAGATACTTGACGCGGCGGAAAGACTGGTTAGAACACGCGGTTTTAATGGATTTAGCTACGCAGACGTCGCCGATCATGTTGGCATCAAGAAAGCCAGTCTACATCACCACTACCCAGCAAAAATGGATCTGGGACTGGCACTTATCGAGCGATTTTCTGACTCGGTGCTAAGTTATCTTGATGAGATCGATCGAACACAGGGAAAGACGCTGACCAAGCTGCGTGAATACTCGCAAATTTACGAAACATCTTTTCACGAAAATCAAATGTGCCTCTGCGGTATGCTCGCCGCAGAACACGAAACTATTTCAGATGAAATGCAACACGCCGTCGGCCTCTATTTTGAGAAACAAGAAGCATGGCTGCAAGACGTTCTCACCGAGGGCCAGGAGCGTGGGGAACTTTGCTTTAATGGATCGCCGGCAGAGCACGCGCGGATGATTGTCACTCATTTCCAAGGTGCTTTGTTAGTAGCCAAATCGCTGAACTCACTGGAACGTATCGCGACAACGGCTTCCAACTTAATCGAGACCTATCGAAGCAAGGATTAGTTGGGCAAACGCCGCGTAGCTTTGATTGTCGAACAAATGCTGCAAGCAGTGCAATGTGCAGTTTTGGCATGGATTAAGTCGTTCTTCATATACTCAATGAATGGCTGCTACTGACAGAATCCGTGCATCAGCCATTCAACCAGCCATGTCCGCTTTGGGCTGATTTTGGTGAAAAAGTCGGTAATCTAGGCGGCGAATTTGTAGAAATGGATTTCAGATACGTCTGTTGATCAAAACTCATTTCTAACTGATACCCGTATTTAAAATGAAAACCTAACTTTCAGGACCAAATTTCGCTAGGCCGACTTTTTCATCAAAATCAGCCCAAAGCTGCCAATTGAGCAAACACATAATAGGAGCGAACGGAATGGCAAAGATCACTGTAAAAGAAGATAGCAGGACAAATGTCTACGATGGCGTAATCACAGAATTTAAACTGTTGCCGGAATTCATCGACGCTACCCCTTTCGGTGACGAGCATCAGAGATTGGCGAGAACTGGATCGGGGATTGTTAAACTGACCATGCGTTACGGGAATGGTCCGACTGATGAAATCTGACGAGCGTCAGCAACGCGGAGAGGCTGTGAGAAAACTCGAAAAGCCCCGCGACGAGTAGAATGAAATCGCTCAAATAGCCGTCAAAAGGGACCCAGCGGTACAACCATTCCACTTTGGTGTAAATTGCGGAATGATGTTCTCAGAATAATTGTCGAAGCTGAGTTCTCACACAGCCTCCCGACAAAGCCGCCGTTGTGCATTTAACACACCAGATATTGTGGAAGGGTCAGCTATTCGAACATTTCGAAAGTGACGATTTGTCGAACGAATGGCCGCTTCTCAGCAAGGCCAACGTCTCCTCGGAGCGATTTCGCGAGCGTCAAATTCAAACAGTTTGAAGGGTTTCGACTGCGAAAGAAGGTGCGCTAAAAGACTGGGTGGCCAGCGCAATCGCGTTCCCGGACCCACCCATAAAGGGATACGATGATTACCGAAGATCAATCAAAAGTCATCGCTTTCTTTGAAGGCGCGCATTCTCATGCCGGCGAAATAGAAGAACGATTTACGACACATATTTCACATGTATTTCTGACAAAGGCGCTCGCATACAAACTCAAGAGAGCCCTTAAATTGCCATACGTTGATTTTTCGACCCCGCAAAAAAGACTCCATTTTTGCCATAGGGAAGTTGAACTGAACCGTCGTACCGCGCCTGAATTGTATTTGGGCGTCCGAAAAATCACCCGCGCAGAAAACGAATCTCTCGAATTCGATGGAACCGGTGAGTTGGTCGACGCGGCAGTCGAGATGATCCGCTTCAAAACGGATGATTTATTTGCGTTCATGGCGAAGCAAGGTCGTCTTGATAGTGGCCATCTGCAAAATGTTGCGGACACAATTGCTAATTTTCACGCCACCTTAGAGCCGCAGTCCGACAGCGGGTCATCGCTGATGGATGCAGTCTTGTCGATTAACGAAGGCGGTTTGAACTCCACTGACATATTTGACCACGCTGCTGTTGTCTCAATTTGTCATGAATTTCGAGAGGCTTTCCACGGTCTGAAGGAACATCTTTATCAACGCTCGCGCACTGGCAAAGTCGTGCTGGGTCATGGCGATCTTCATTTGCGCAACATTTGCTTGTTTCGAGAGCAGCCAACACTTTTCGACTGCATTGATTTCAATGATGCGATCGCCACAATCGATAAGATGTATGACGTGGCGTTTCTAATCATGGATTTATGGTATCGCGAGCTCCCTCATTTTTCCAACCTGACTGCCAATCGGTACTGCGACATGACGGGAGACGAGGATGGCTATCCGCTACTTGGGTTCTTTATGGCAGTTCGAGCCGCGGTTCGGGCCCACACGACAGCCACGCAAATTTCGGAAAGCGACAGGGAAGATCCCAAACTGGTTACGAGAGCGCATAGGTATTTTGACCTTGCAAGGCAACTGCTCAAACCCGGTTCCCCAAAACTTGTGGTGATTGGAGGTCTCAGCGGCTCAGGAAAAACCAGTGTTGCCCAGAGGCTTGCGGCATGTGTTGACGGACCGCCAGGCGCACGTGTCCTTGAAAGCGATCGCATTCGGAAAAGGCTCTTTGACGTAGCTCCGGAAACGCGGCTTCCCGAAGCGGCTTACAAACCGGATGTCAGCGATAGTGTGTACGACTTAATTGCAAGTCGAGCCGAAGCAGCATTACGGTTGGGTGCTGCCGTGGTCGCCGACGCTGTTTACAGCGACACTAGACGACGCTCAATGATCTCAAAATCCGCCCATGGTGAAGGCGTTCCATTCACGGGTATCTGGCTCTCGGCTCCAGTCGAAACGCTCCGCCATAGGATCGCTTCCCGTGAGGAGAGCGCCTCCGATGCCGACCTGTCAATCTTGGATCGTCAACTACAGGCATATGAGAAGCCCGATGACTGGGTCGATTTGGATTCATCGCGGCCGATCCCGGAAATCGTCGACCGCATTATGCGTGAAATCAGTTAGGACGCGTATTGGCCAGGAGACCGGAATCAGCACGGAATGGGAAATCTGTATCTTTGATACGCATAATTTGGAGTTCCCCCGGTTTGATGGACACTTTTCCGTTTGTGAAGGAGAGTGCTTATCATGCCGAGAACCAGGAACCCGTACCCTGCGGAATTCAGGGAACAAATCATCGCCTTGGCGCGAGCCGGGCGAAGTGTTGAAAGCCTTGTCCGCGAATTCGAGCCTTGCGTTGCCGCCATTCATGGCTGGATCAAACAGGCCGGGCTTGATGGCGGGTTGCGCGATGACGGCCTGACCAGCGCCGAGCGGGAGGAACTGCGGCGTCTGCGCCGGGAGAACCGCCAGCTTCGAACGGAGCGTGATATCCTTTCAAAGGCCGCGGCCTGGTTTGCAGCGAACGACGTGACGTCGTCCCGGTCTTCGAATTCATGACCGCAAACCAGGCCCTGTAAGCTGTGTGCGTTGCTACGAGTTGGCGCTTAGAGCCGATTTTAGACGCTCACGATTGACGAGCCAACGCTGCGGCTACTCTGAAGCACTTGCCGACTTGTAAATGCTGACGCAAGGTTTCGTGACTAAACAGGTGTTTGATTCATGCCAATTGAATTCAAACCTGTTTTCGAAATGTTGTGCATCAAAAAGCTAATCTGAAGGGAGTTTCCATGAAGCGAAACATGGACCTTGCTCGCCTAATTCTGCTGGCAATCGAGCAAAGCGATGACGATGAACCCGCATCAATCCAACTGCCAACGGACCAGTATGATGATCTGCATATTTCACTACACGTTCGGCTTCTACATGAGGCAAACCTCATACATGCCATCGAAAGCACCCGCGGATTTAACTCGTCCTCTGCGTGGATTCCACATTCGTTAACCTGGCAGGGTCATGAATTCCTCGACGTAGTTCGACTTGGTGAAATATGGGAAAATCTCAAGATGGAAGAGGCCAAATTCGGTGGCGATTTGCCGTTTGGGGTCTTGTTTGATCTAGCACTCAATGAGGTGCGCAGCAGGGTCGGCATTGTCAGCAAAGATCGATCGAACAAATCGTAGAAACACGAGAATTTGCGCCAATTTGGATTTCCGAGGGTGGCTCTAACGCAGAGCAGGCCCGTGCATCTTTGGAGAAGGAGAACGAGCCCGCTCAGAAATACCAAAACGATTTGGGGGCGAATCAGTATTTCATTTTTAGGGATACCGCCAAATAGTTACAGAAGCAACTTTTTGGGCGAAACGTGTTTACTGAAAGACTTACATCGAATGCCTTCTTAGCGGACTGAACAGCATCGATTGATTGTTCTGGAAGCATGTTCGCGTGAGGTAAAAATCCGCTTCAATCGCAACTCGATCCGAAAGGCTCTCCAGGCCGTTGTAGAGCAGCCGTAGAAGGTAGGCGGGATTGTAGACGCTTCCAACCGGCAATCTTATGCTTTGAACTTATCCTATGCGGCATCATGATCGATGAGAATAAGGCCACATGCCGGAATCTGATCGAATCAGTGTAAGAACAAGACTGCGGGGATACAGGTAGAGGAGTAGTCCCCATGCACCAGCTGGTCACGCAGAGCAGAATATCCGGTCACAATCAACGCTATCCGATATCCCATTTGAGCTTAGCAAGCGGCAGTTTACAGGTCGATTTTTTGGCTCTGGAACGCAAAGACATGTTTCGAACAGTCGAAACCTTGCGGCACCGGCTTGACTGCATTGAGAATGATCTCGCGCGACTGGAGCACAGTTCGCGGACTGCCTTGTGAAATGCCTTGCGCTCGGTTTCGTCGAGCGGAGCATGCTCATTTAGATCAAGGCGCTGTTTTTTGGACTTGCCACACCACCCATACTATCGGCGTGTTTGTACAGCGCTGGTGTAGCCACCCTAGCTTGTGTGTTATGGGTGTCAGTGTCGTGATTCGATCTAACGGTATCTGGATTATCCAGCCGGGCTACTAGAAGCAGCGCTCTTGGTTGTTCATGCTAAGGGCGCTTCTTTTTCGCGATACACTAAGCGGCGTCGTTTGCCGCGAGAATCCTGAAAAAGGTTTCAGAAAGCTGCATAGCAGTCTTGTCCGGAAAGCCAGCCGTTTCGAGAAACTTCTCGACTTCCCCGAGTGAGACAACACCGCTACGGAGGCCCAGCGCGATCGATGCGAGCGCGAGCGATTGCGGGGTCGTGAAGCCTAAATCAACAAGGGACTTGATCGTGTCTTCGGTGCGCATTCTCTAAGGTCTCTCGAATTTGTGAAAATTCAATATATTGCCTTGTCCCGTTTTGTCGGGCGAAAGACCGTCCGATTATACGATATAAGGATTAACCACCACTTACAGGCAGTTTGGCCGGGCACGAAATCATGCCCTCAAACCGTCTTGAGATGCAGCCGTAACCCGCCGTTCATCATGTAGACCTTCCTGTCTGAAAACTGCGCTTATGGTAGAGCCCAACTTGGTCATTCGTGTAATGTCGCAATGTGAATGTTCTTCACTATGCAGTACTCACGTTCAGCCACCCGGCTTTGTGGTTCTTGCTGCGGTCATGTGATTCCGCGCACAGCACCAGAACATCTGCACCAGTTACGCTTCCGCGTCGATGCTAATAAAGAACGGAAGGACTTCGATATGAGAATGATATCAATTTGTATGGTTGCGACATTATTGGCCTTTTCCGGTCAAGCATTCGCCTACACTTGTGGTGGTGGAAGTTGCACCTGTGGTGGTGACAACGACTGCGACGCATTGTTCACCAGCAACAAATGCAAATCTGGAACAGAGTCTGTCTCCGGTGTTAATGGAAGTTGCACTGCGGCGCTGGTCAGCGTTAATCCCAAATTGTCGATCAAGAAGCCACGGAAGTTGAAGCTCCGGTCAAACGGAAATTGATCTGCGCCCTATTGGCATGTACTTGCTAGCTTTCCCTCAAATTAAAGCCCGCAACCGGAAGGTAGCGGGCTAGGCCCCAACTGCCATGGGAACAGCCGATAGGTAGCGTCACTTTCTGCGATATTCGAACCACGCTGACAAACTCGAAATACTAGGATTTGTGTCCCTGCCGGGCAGCATTTGATTTGGCGTCACCCTTCGCCCTGTAACCTTCGGACGAGCGGCCGACCTGGTTGCCGTTTTGCGCAAACCTGCGCCACCGCCATTCGCCCCGTTTGTCGCGATAAAACTCCCAACGGTCGTTTTCTACAAACCCACGCTGCATATTCGCTTCAGCATCGCGCTTTGCTCTGTAACCTTCCGATGATGCGCCAACTACTCTGCCATTGGTGGCCAGTCGCCGCCATCGCCACTCGCCCTTCTTGTCTTTATAGAGTTCAAACTTGTCATTCTCGCCTGCCACGTGCCCTATCTCCTTGTGAACGGTTTGGAGCTGAACGGCATTGTGCCGTAATTCAGCTTATGCTTTTCCGCGTCGTTGTGGCAAATTATCATTCAACCAAATCGATCAGCAATTAACAGCAATATCCCTTGTCTTCCTGAGGGCATGGGTCCAGAAAAGGGATGTCAATCGCTGGGATAAATATTGTCGGATATTATCGTGAGAGGAGGAACGCACAATGTTGAAAGAATTTAAGGAATTCGTCGCCAAAGGCAACGTGATGGACTTGGCGGTCGGTGTCATTATCGGCGGCGCATTTGCCCTGATAGTTAAATCGCTGACTGACGATATTATCATGCCGATTGTTGGCGCCATATTCGGCGGACTTGATTTCTCAAACTACTTTGTCGGTTTGTCGAGTTCGGTCAATGCATCGACACTCGATGCAGCAAGAGAGCAAGGTGCCGTTCTGGCCTATGGCAGCTTTCTGACAGTCGCGCTGAACTTCCTAATCCTCGCTTGGATCATATTCATGATGGTGAGAGCGGTGAACAACATGCGACGCAAGGAAGAATCGGCCGCGCCAGCGGAACCGGAAGCACCCCCAGCTGATATAACTTTGCTCACCGAAATCCGTGACCTGTTGGCAAAACGCGGCGCAAAGTAAGCGATTTCAGATTAGCGCGCTGCCCTTCGCATTGATCGGTGGACAGCTCTCCAGTGCCTTCCTGGAACGCACTTTCTCTCACCCGACACCCGCATGTAACAACGGAGAGTCGTCTATTGTGGGGGTAGGCCTGATGCCATTTTTAGCTATTCATCTCTTTGACCAAAGCCTCACCCAGTTCTCTGTGGTGGGTGGAATTTCCGGGGCCATCTATGCGTATTACCAAACCGAGATCGACTTCGATCGATCCACAATACATCAACGAATGTGAGGAAGCTCTTGCGCCAGCATTCAATGACTTGGCGGATCTGGCTGAGCAGAGAGGCTGGAACGGCACGGTTGTGGCGATGACGCTGCTATCGCTGGCAAAATCCAATCTCAGTCACAAAAGCGCAGATGCTGACTTCGATAAGGTTCTTCAAGCGGTGCGGGTAGCGGCCCTAAAGTAATCAAGCCTACCAACGGTCCGCTTGCGTCCAACGAATGCCAAGAACCAAAGCGAGTATGCACCGGCAAGTGTAACCGTTTTGGTCGGAATTGCATCCAATTGCGCAACACGGTTCACCAGCCTCCGATTGTTGCATGCCTGCTCGCCCCCTCGCCAATCCGCTTAGTCGATGGACAATTGTTCCGGACACGTGCCGAATTCTGCCGCGCATGTGGCATTTCACGCAGTTCGCTCCGTGCCTATGAATTGCGTGGCTACTCGGTAAACGCTGTTGCACGTGCCTATGGTATCCTCATGGACGGCGGTCCGAATCCACTGAAACGCAAATGGCAGGTGGTCACCCTGTCAGATGGCGGTACACATCGATCCATATGCAGGTTCGCCTACACACTCGGGATTACTTCAACGACCATTGCGAACCGCTTGAATCAGGGTTGGACGCCGGATCAGATCAGAGAGCATTACACAAATGCTCGCATGACCTAGGTTTCAGGCGATCATCCAAGGTCCTTACGGTCCGGTAATCTGTTTGTCGTACATACTAAGTCGGCGGAGAAAGGACTTGGGTTTGGAACCGAAGGTAACTTTGGAGCGTCGGCGTATGCATCGACACCCTGTAGATATGCACGGCAAAATCCTGCGCGGTGGAAATCTCCCGGAATCTATCTGCAGCATCCGAAATATGAGTCTGATGGGTGCTGAACTGAGGGTTGGCACCGACCAGCAATTTCCCGATGAGTTTCTACTCGCTGTGCGTGCAGATGGCCGAACCTATCGATGCCGAAAACAATGGCGTGACGGAAGAAGATTGGGTGTTGAGTTCATTGGCACAGAGAGCGAAGTCCAAAAAATGCGGTCATAGGGACGCGTTTCGCGTTTTGGGTGCTCTGATCCCCGGAGGCTGAAAAACGCCTTTAGGATGCACCGCTCACAGAAAGTATGCGCGTTCAAAGCCGCCGACTTGATTCGACCTAGATTGTTTGCGTTCGCGGGAAGCTTAGTGGCCGGCTAGATCAGCCTGCGTCGGAAGCGGTTCTTCGCGACTATATCTGAACTCCGAATCTTCGCCATTTGAAGCAAGACGACTGATGTCAAAATGAGCCTGATTGATTTCTTGCATGGCCAACTCGGTCCGTAAGTACAGTTCGCGAACATGGTCAAGAGAGTCAGCACGCTCTCGCATTAGTCCGCGTTCTTGTTCCAATCGTCTGATGATGTCATCAATTTCCAGGAAGCGTGCAGAAATGCGTTTATGCTCGGTATCAATGCTTTCTATGAACTCTGATCTGGCCACGGTACTTCTCCGTTTTTGGAGCGAAACGCTGCTCCAGTTAAGTCACAGATGATTGGCCGCGATAATGTACAGGGTTAACCTTTTGTAAACTCAAATATCGGTGCATGGTTAACTTGCTGCTGGTTCAAGCAACCGGATTTTTCTTCATAGAGCGACTGGAAAAAAGCAGTCATAGAACGTCGTTTTGTGCTTTAGGTGCCCGAGCAGCCGTCAATTAGAGAACACGCCTTAGTTAGTTGCCAAGCGCTGTCCGGATCACTTCAGCAATCGCCTGCCACTCACCTTTTTGAGCGGAGTCTTGGCCCTGAAATCGGTTTAGACGGGATAGCGCGACGTCCAACGCTTCTGATCCATGTGATCGCAGAAGCGATACGGCTGAGGAGCGCCACTGATCCGTCACACCTGTTTGTGTCGTACTGCCAATACATTCCTCTGTTATTTGGGCGCTCCCTCAGTCCGCATCGTCTGTCCGGACGGTCATCCCCGCCAGAACAACCAAAGGATGTCTGACAGTGCCGATGCATTGTTCGCAAAATAGCTGTGGCCCAGGATCCCATCCTTGAGCGCCGACATATCGATCGTGTCCCAGGGCACCGGTGATCAGTATGCTCTCACCGGCTTCACCGGCGCGGGGTGTTTTCTCCGTGCAGGCTTCTCGAAGTTTCGAGCGCCGCATCCTTGCTCGAGGCATAAAGCGTCAACCGTCGAGAAATCGACTGGAAACGCTGAGCCATGTCCGCGAACAGGTCGACATCTATATCAGGTGCCGCAAATAAAACCTGCTCGAAGACCGGATCAGGCGAAGGTGAGCCAACCTGCCTCATTGCCATCAATTCAAGTGCATCAGAGAGCGCGCGACCACCCATCGAGTGCGCAATCAGGTGAATCCGGCTAACACCGACTTTATTTGCGAGATTGTCGAGAACGGACAATAGGCGCCGCCCACCCAGCCGCACCACAGCTTCATCGGAAATGTAACCGAAAGGGTTGCCCATAGATGGCCAGGAATAAACGAACGGTATGCCTTCGAAGTTCAAATCATATGCAATCTGTTGCGGTTCGTTTCGCCGCATTGGCAAACGTGACATTATATCCGTGTACGAACACAAATGCTTCGTCGGCATCACGCTTGTTCAAAGAGGCGCGCATCCGCTTTGCAACTTCGCTTTCCGAGAGCGTCTCCAGACGTTTGATGATGATGTGTTTGTCGGGATTTCTGCGACCATTCAAACAACACGAGCGAAGGAATTTCGACATTACCGGGTTTGTGGCTCTTCGGCACTGTTATATCGAGTACGCCCAAACTCGAGCTTTGCGCGCTGCCCACCGTAAGAATGTGTCGGGCCGAGTCGAGCCGGTCCTTGCACGATCGGTCGCATAGTAGACTGATAGTTGGGTAAAGCTGTCCTTCGGCGCTTTGCGTTCGCGGCTATCGATAATGGTCTTTGTAACCGGCGAATTGAAGTCCTTGTTGGCACATCGCGCATTCTCGTCTTCTGCTAATGATCGGAGCCGGTTCGCCTCATCACCGCGTCCTACTTCTCCGTTCAGATCAGCCAGCCTGGAAAGTAATTGCATGAGGGCTTGCGAATCGCAGGGTAGGTATCTGCGATCGATTTCCAGCGTGCGATTAAGGTAATCAATCGCATGAATAAGACTATCACCACGCTGAAAAGCGTTAGCGGCGTTCTCGAATATCGGTGAAAGCTCCGGCGAGTTCACGCCTTTGGTCTGCGCTACGGTTTCCGCTAACGTGACGTATGTCTCTGCGCCCTCTGCGAAACGGCCCGCGCGAATGAGATAGTCAGCAACATCTGTGAGCAATGCAGCGAGTTCTTCACTGTCATCGAACTCACCTTTCCTAATTTGGTCCTCGATGACCGAGATAGCACTCGTGTAATCACCCTTGGCTGCAAGGGTACGCGCTCGGTTGACCTGCATGATTTCGCTGAGCTCAACCGCCTTCGCATCTGGCACTATGGCATTGAGCAGAAAGACGAACGCCAAGACTAAGGATGTTCGCAAAATGGAATAGGTCATGTGGCCTACCAGATCTCAGAGAATTTCAGATTACCTCAAAAAATGTGTGCGCAAGCATATGGTTTCTAAGAGCGTGTCATCGTGGATTTAGGCATCAATCTGCAAATGTACCAGCAAAATCGGATTTGAGGCTAAACTGCCGGCCATCAAATGGAATGGGGGTAGCTCGGTCTATTGCTCGAACTTTGCACTTGTTTTCCGGCCAAAGAATGGGCGTTATCAGAGGTTTGTCGTTCAAATCGAACCAATACCCGCCGCGGGCGGCGGTTGAAAATTGAAAAAACACTCCCATCGATCGATATCATCCATGCTTAAAAACGCTGCCGACGAACAATGGGCTCGCACTCTTGACAAAATGCGCCATTGGTCGGCTTTTTTCGTTTTTAACATCGCGCAACGGACACCGCGAACCGAACCATGGAAATTGTCTGCAGATCAAGTTCACCAACCAAGCTGGTGCTGGTCATTCATTCGTGGTGGGGCTTGACGCAATCGTTTCGCGACTATGCCGAGCTTTTATCAGTGCAAGGATATGCGGTCGGTTTGAGCGATCTTTTCGATGGTCGCACTGCCTCGAATATAGCGGATGCAAAGCTTCTACGGCGGGCGCCGCGAAAAGTGCCAAAGTACAAATCCCTCATATCGAACATCAATGAACTGCTGGCTTTTGGCGGCGGTAGCACACAGACGGTCAGCGTCATCGGCTTTTCGATGGGTGGGCATTGGGCCGTGTGGTTGTCGCAGCAGCCAGATATCCCGGTTCGATCGAGCGTTGTTTACTATGCCGCACGCGGGGGGAATTTTGCCCAAAGCAGGTCATCGTTTCTGGCACACTTTGCCGAAAACGATGCCTGGGTTAGCAAATCGGCAAGACGAAATATGCAGCGAAAGATAATTGAAGCGAAATGCAGCTGCACGGTGTTTGACTATCCGGGAACAAGCCACTGGTTTGCCGAATCCAGTCAGCTGCAAGACTATAATGCACCAGCAGCGCAACTAGCTTTGGAGCGAACGATCGCGCACATCAATTCCGTCTAAGCTGTTTGCTAAAGGGTCAGGAAGCCACATCCACAATACGGCCGAGCGCGATGTGCAGATGGCTATTGACACCGGCTGGCTGATCCAGATCGATAGATCCGTTTATCCGAATCTTGAAAGACCAGTCGATGAGGATTCAGGATGCGGTATTTGGGTGGAACCCAAGTGATCTGGCATTGGTACAGGGGGGCTTAACGACCTGTATGGAACTGACAGCGGCCGGTACCCCGTTTCTCTTTTTTCCTCTTCGCAACCACTTTGAACAGAACTTCCACGTGTCTAGTCGATTGGAACGATAAATTGCGGGTCGGAAGCTGATCTATTCGGAAAGCCATCCAGAACGCATCGCGACTGCAATGTTATTGGAACTCCAATTGCCGAGAAGACCACATCCGGTTGCGGCGGACGGAGCTGCGCGTGCCGCATGAATGCTAGCGGATATGCTTTGAATTCCTCTGATTGATTGGGAGCACAATTTGCCATTGACGTTGCATGCGGATGCCCTCGACATCATAGGACACTATCGTTGCAAATCTGTGATAGCGTTGTCGTTTTTACGTAAATACGATCGAACCGGAGGGCCGCGAAAAGAACAACTAATGAACCGCAAAGGAGGAAATTCATGAAAGCTGCCGTGCTCTACGAGCCGAATACTCCGCTGGTTGTTGAGGAAATTTCGACCCCGCAAACCAACCTCACGTGAGGTTCTAGTCAAAACCGCCTTCGCCGGTCTCTGCCACTCAGACCTGCACTTCATCGAAGGCCTGTATCCCCATCCGATGCCGCTCGTACCTGGCCATGAAGCCGCCGGCATTGTTGAGGCCGTCGGCCCCGAAGTCACCTATGTTAAACCCGGTGACCATGTTATCACCTGCCTCGCAGTGTTTTGTGGAACTTGCGAAATGTGCCTATCCGGCAGGCCGGGAATTTGCTCAAATACAGAGGTGAAGCTTCCGCCCGGCGTGGCACGACGCCTTGAATGGGAGAAAACAAACCAACTCCACAGTTTCATGAATCTGTCTTCGTTTGCCGAACAAATGCTGGTGCATGAGAACGCATTGGCGAAAATCCGAGATGATATGCCGCTCGATCGCGCGGCATTGATTGGATGCGGTGTCCTCGCCGGTTTTGGGGCGGTGGCAACAACAGCGGGTGTCATGCCGGGCGAAACCGTAGCAATCATCGGATGCGGGGGTGTGGGTATGGCAGCGGTGAACGGCGCATGGGTTGCTGGCGCTGGGCGTATCATCGCAATTGACACGAATCCTGCAAAACTTCAGCTAGCCACGAAGTTAGGTGCGACAGACATCGTGAATCCGGATGATGGCGATCCCGTAGAACGGGTGCTTGATATGACGAGCGGAGGCGTCCATCACGCGGTCGAATGCCTCGGCCTTAAGGAAACCGCAGAACAGGCGTTTCGGATGACCGCAAGGGGCGGGGCCGCAACGATTGTCGGCATGGTCCCTTACGGAATGAACATCGAAGTCCATGGCTTCGATCTACTTTTTGAGCGCCGCCTACAAGGCTCGATGATGGGTGGCGGTAGTTTCCGAAACGATATGCCACGCCTGATAGAACTCTACCTCCAAGGTCGCCTTCACTTGGATGATTGGATCTCGGACCGCATTTCGCTGGACGAAATCAACGATGGATTTGCCGCAATGAAATCGGGCAAAGGCATGCGGTCCATTATCGAGTTTTGACAATCGGCAAGATCAGTCGACTGACCTTCCACGGGATTGTCAAAGTAAGAGATGCCAGACGGAATTTGGTAGGGAGAACATACCATGCCCCATGACGTCCACCCGCAGGCACAAGCTGTCATTGACCTGGCAATTGAGCTGGGCATTCCAAAGATTCAAGACCTCACAACCGAGGCCGCTCGAGCGTTGGTCGAGCAATTCACGGATGCTCGACGCGAGGTCTACCCGTCTCCCGAGATTTTCGAAGTGGAAAATACATCGACCGGGCCTGGTTACAGCCATGTGCCTGTGGCGGATTTATAGAACGTCTGTAGAAAAGCTTGCACCGGTAATCGTATTTTTTCATGGCGGTGGCCATGTCATTTGTAGCCTCCACGTTTACGATACCGCCGCCCGTTTCTTGGCACGAACCACTGGATGTACGCTCGTTTCGGTCGACTACAGGATGGGGCCCGAGTATCCTTTTCCCGCTGCTGTGCAAGACGCATATGATGCAACTCGTTGGGTTTCTGATCATGCAGAAGACCTGCGGGTCGACGCAGCCCGTTTGGCAGTTTGCAGGTGACAGTGCCGGTGGGAAATCTGGCCACTGTGGTCGCCATGATGGCGCGTGATCGGAGCTGATTTTGCCTATATCGGCGCAAGTTCTGATTTATCCAGTCATCGACTATCGCGGCGGGACCCGATCATACGAGCGGTACGGCAAAGGATATGGAATCGTTGAGGCCGATACAGTTGCTTGGTTTATGGAGCGCTACCTCCCAGATCCCAGGCAGCGCGACGACCTGGCGCGCATGTCCTCGCAATGCGGCATCACACACAGAGCTGCCGCTCTGCGCTGATCCTAACAGCGGAATGCGATATATTGCACGATGAAGGTGAAGAGTATGCCAAGCAACTTAGGGCTGCCGCGGTGCCAGTCGAGTATGTCGAGTTCCCGGGTATGATCCATGGCTTTTTCATCAATCTAGGTCTGATTGATGATGCTGAACGGGCGCACAAGAATATCAGCCAGTTCTTGCAACGTGTTTGGGCGTAGTTTGCTCCCAATACGTGGAAAGAAATGAGGGATAGTGCGGAAATCCTTCTAAGTCACTTTGGTAGATGATCATCAAGCCAGGTTACAATGTCGTCGAATATCAACTCCCACTCCGGTTCCCATTTAAGATCATGGTACACGCGCTCATAGGTCCCTAAGAGTACAGTCTCCTGGATGTTTGGCGGCAAACTTTTCGCTCCCGCTTGGCAGTGCAATTGCATCCTCCTTGGCGTGAACCAGCAACAGCGGTAGAGGAAATTGATCGGCCTCAGCAAGTGTCCGATCCAGCCCTAAAAACCAGTCTCGCCCCATTCCAAAGGTGCCACGGAAGTGGACGAGTGGGTCAGACCGAAAGTCCTGAAGTGCCGTCTTATCGCTTATCAGCTTCGTGTCATCTATTGGCAACGTGACAGAGATCTTTGGGAAAATCAGTCCCAATATCCTAGATGCAGTTTCCATTTTCTGATCTTCGGATGATATATGAAGGGCAGGGACAGGTAGCCACCACACCCGCAATAGCTGGACGACGGTCAAGGCAATAAAGCAAGGCAAGTTGGCCGCCGAGACTATGACCTAGCAGGAAGATGGGTGTGTCTGTTTCTCCCTCCTCCGCCAGTAGTTCATCCATATCCTGGAACACGCGTGCATAGCGCAGGTGTCCTTTTTGCCCTTCCGTTTGCCCAAAGCCGCGCAAGTCAAAAGCCGAAATCCCATAACCCGCTTTCGCAAGTTTTTCCGCAACATGTTTGTATCGACCTGAATGCTCGGCACCGCCATGTACGAGCAATACCGTTCCCTTGGTTTTTGGCCTCAGGTGACCATCTACGGCAGAATACATTCACGCCGTCCTGCATTTTTCGGAGGCCTTCTGAGCGTTCCATCGTTCTACTCCTCAATCAGAAATCCGTTTAACTCAGCCCTCCGACATTCCGTTCTCCGCGAGGACTCTATAAGCCTGTCAAGGCAAGGAGGATTCAGAGAGCCGTGCCATCGCTCCGAAGGTTTATTCGGGCACGCCGGAAAATAGTAATTGCGTGTTTATGTGCAATGTGGGAGTCATCAACTCTATCATAAATGTATTATACATCCCAAAAACCTATATATTCCGAACCAATACTGCACTCTGCTCACCCCAATCCGCTAAAGACGGGGCAACACATGCGGTGCAGCGGTGATAGCTCAGCGGAACTACGTTGAGAAATAGTATCCCCGCTGTCTCAAGGAATAGGCTGGCGCAAGTCAGGTAAGCCGCGAGCACTTACGGATGATCACCGTTAGACGCACTTAGAAAAACGAGGTCCATTTCGGCCTTACATCATCGGTGAACCCAAGTGTGACGGCTTCGGCTGTTGTGGCAATATTTGTCGATGCACGACAATTTGCAAGCAGAAGAAACTTGGCCGCTTTGCTCCGTTAATGAAGCAGAATTTCACCGTCGACCTTTCTCCATTCTCCAGGCTTAATCAGCCGTTGGTGTGTGTATCGCACCGAGTGTAGTGCACCATCCAATTCCGTTTCCCAGAAATCAAGAAATCGATAGAGTTTGGGGAATTCGGGAGCCGTATCGTAGAGCTGCCAGACAAAACTCTGCAGCACGGATTGGTAATCTGGCATGTGATACAAGATCTCAGCCGTCGTTAGCCCGTGACCGTCGAGCAGCAATTCGAAATCTGTTTTGTCCATTTGAACGCTTCGTCCGGTTTCAGTGGATGGGGATTCTGCACTCGAACTCAGGCAATATCAAGTCTACGACCAAATTTCATCAACGATTACAAGATATTAGCACTCGAACTAAATGAGTGCTAATAATTTTCTGAAAACCATTGTAATTGCTCGGCCAAAACCCCAGCTCGCAAGCAACATGTAAACATCCGCGTCTTGTCAAAATAAGACCCGGTAACCAGGAGGAAATTGCAAATGAAGTTTCGACCTCTCCACGATCGTATTGTTGTTCGTCGCATTGATGCAGATGAAAAATCCGCAGGCGGCATCATCATTCCCGACACCGCACAGGAAAAGCCTTCCGAAGGCGAAGTGATCGCTATCGGATCGGGAAATCGTGACGAAAGCGGCAAGCTCGTTCCGCTCGATGTCAAAGCTGGCGACCGCGTGTTGTTCGGCAAGTGGTCGGGCACAGAAGTAAAGCTCAATGGCGAAGATCTTCTGATCATGAAGGAAAGCGACGTCATGGGCGTAATTGAACAATCCAAAAAGCTGAAAAAAGCTGCTTGATGCGCCGATGCGATCAAATGGTTTTGTTTTCAGAAACAACTGGAGCTTGAAGAACAATGGCTGCTAAAGACGTAAAATTTTCCCGCGATGCCCGCGAGCGCATGCTCAAGGGTGTCAACATTCTCGCCGATGCCGTGAAGGTAACGCTCGGCCCGAAAGGCCGAAACGTCGTTCTTGACAAATCCTTCGGCGCACCACGCATCACCAAAGACGGTGTCACGGTAGCAAAGGAAATCGAGCTTGAAGACAAGTTCGAGAACATGGGCGCGCAGATGGTTCGCGAAGTCGCCTCCAAAACCAATGACATTGCCGGCGACGGCACCACTACTGCGACCGTTCTGGCACAGTCGATCGTTGAAGAAGGCGCCAAGGCGGTTGCTGCCGGCATGAACCCCATGGATTTGAAGCGCGGTATCGATCTTGCCGTCGATGATGTGGTTTCGGCCCTGCAGAAGGCGTCGAAGAAGATCAAGACCTCCGAAGAGGTTGCCCAGGTCGGCACCATTGCCGGCAATGGTGATGCATTTGTCGGCGAGATGATTGCCAAGGCCATGCAGAAAGTCGGCAATGAGGGCGTCATCACGGTCGAGGAAGCCAAGACCGCCGAGACCGAGTTGGAAGTCGTTGAGGGCATGCAGTTCGACCGCGGTTACCTGTCACCCTATTTCGTGACCAACCCGGACAAGATGATCGCAGACCTGGAAGATGCCTACATTCTCCTGCACGAGAAGAAGCTCTCCAACCTGCAGGCCATGCTGCCGATTCTCGAATCGATCGTCCAGTCGTCCAAACCGCTGCTGATCATTGCCGAGGACGTTGAGGGCGAGGCTTTGGCAACACTGGTCGTCAACAAACTGCGTGGCGGCCTGAAAATCGCTGCCGTCAAGGCGCCTGGCTTCGGCGATCGCCGCAAGGCCATGCTCGAAGACATCGCCATCCTGACCGGTGGACAGGTGATTTCCGAAGATCTCGGCATCAAGCTCGAAAACGTCTCCATCGACATGCTCGGCAAGGCCAAGCGCGTAAACATCTCCAAGGAGAATACGACGATCGTCGACGGCGCCGGCAAGAAGGGCGAGATCCAGGGCCGCGTTGCCCAGATCAAGCAGCAGATCGAGGAAACCACCTCGGACTATGACCGCGAGAAACTGCAGGAACGTCTTGCCAAGCTGGCCGGCGGTGTTGCCGTCATTCGCGTCGGCGGGGCGACCGAAGTCGAGGTCAAGGAAAAGAAGGACCGCGTTGACGATGCTCTGAACGCAACCCGCGCTGCGGTTGAGGAAGGCATTGTTGCAGGTGGCGGCACCGCGCTTCTGCGTGCTGCCAGTGCAATCAAGTCGAAAACCGACAATGCGGACCAGGAAGCCGGCTTGGCGATCGTTCGCCGCGCTCTGCAGGCTCCGGCCCGCCAGATCGCTGCCAATGCGGGTGCCGAGGCGTCGATCGTTGCTGGCAAGATCCTTGATCAGAAAAAGGACACCTTCGGCTTCAACGCACAGACCGGTGAGTATGGCGACATGATCGCCATGGGAATCGTCGACCCGGTCAAGGTCGTTCGTACCGCGCTTCAGGATGCCGGTTCGGTTGCCGGCCTGCTGGTCACGACCGAGGCGATGGTTGCCGAAATGCCGAAGAAGGACGCTCCGGCTCCGGCAATGCCCGACATGGGCGGCATGGGCGGCATGATGTAAGCCACCCGGCTCACAGACATCTAAAAAGGGCGGTCCTTACGGGCCGCCCTTTTTTGTTCAGTATCTCTAACGCGCCTATTTCAAAAATTCAGGCCAAATCAAGAAGGACGGCTCGAATCGAAATTTGCCTGCTACGTGCGCATTGGTGAGGTACCATTTCGCTATACCATGGCTAATGAGATCATTGGTTACGGCTAGCGGAGTGGTACCTCAGATCGGATGATGAATCCGTAAAGTTAACAAACTATTTACCAATGGCGGCAGGATCCTGCTGTCATCCATCTAATCTCGATTATCCTACCGACAGCCGACGACTGTTCGCCGCCATTGCCGTCGACCACGTCATGTCATCCTTGTTGTTCATGCACTCAGTGGAATATTGAATGGAATAAGGGATGGTTAGTTTTCGGTACCAACGAATTCAACGCCCAACCTATCGCCGTCGCACCAAATCTGATTGCATCTGTATCCCTGACCGTCAACACGGATATACAAAGAGGACTCATTCGGAATCTTTTGGTCAAAAACGACTTTGAGTTCTGCACCGTTTGCGGACATATTACGAACTACGCAAACCGTTTCCGTGCGACCCTGGTCTTGCGTGATTTGCGCATGCCTTAAGACAGGATACCACTTCCTGATTCGACACTCCTTGATCGAAGCGTCATCTGCGTTCCTATCCCAAATGGTTCTAGCGTCTATACCCGATCTCCATCGGCGCGTGACTTACCAGATAAAGGTTACTCGACGTTGAGCGCGGCCTTGTTATCAGCAACGAATAATCGGCTGCTGGAGACTGCGCCGTGCGAGCAAGTGCATTGTGCTACCGCTTCGCGTTATCAGAGGTTTGGCAAGCGTTGAGGTGCCTGTGAGAATCCGTCATTTCGATTGAAACCACCGACAAACGGTTTTAGCTACGCCCATGGTTAGGTTTTGGCGAATTCCAAATTCAACGATTGATCGTATCAATCCGTGGTTCGCGGCATTCGTGATTGGATCGCCCCCTGTGTTGGGATCAGTGACAAGCGTCCTGATCATCGGCACCATGTTATTGTGTGCGGCACGTATCGCCTCTGGTGAATTGAAATTCGCGCGGGAACCAAATGTGAAGGCGATCGCCCTTGTGTTTGCACTTTGGTTCTGCGTGCAAGCACTGTCAGGCGTAATTCATTATCAACCGCATACCACCCTCCTAGAAATATTCAGAAACACACCGTTTCTGGGCTTGTTGTTTTTGTTTTCCGGGTTTGCCGTGAGCAATCCCGCCCGGCTTGCTTTACCAACCGAGTCCGGCATCATTGTTGGCGCGTTTGCCGCATTAATTTACGCGCTTTATCAGTATTTGAATGGCATGGTTCGCGTTGAGGGTCTGACGGGAAATCCTGGGCCGTTCGCCGCCATGAGCCTGCTCCTCTATGGATATTGCGTAATTCTGGTCGCTCGCAATCGCGGAAAGATCCAGCTCATAGCCTTACTTGCAGCCGCCGCCGCAACCATTTGCGTTATTTTGTCTGGAATGCGCGGCGCTTGGCTCGGATTGATCTTATTGCCGATTGCGGTCTTTGCAATTTATCGGGCAGACCTGCGACGATTGATAAACCTCAAGACCGCGTTCGCGTTGGGCACTGTGCTGATCTTAGCAGCCAGCGTGACTTATCCAGTTATCGCCGAACGGTTTGAAATCCTTTTCCTGGAATGGCAAATGGTTGGGAAATCCAATCTTTTGGGCACCTCAGTGGGTGACCGCATTGCAGCTTGGTCAGCTGGATGGGCTCTTATGACCAAAGCGCCCTTGTTGGGGTACGGATTAGATCAAGGACCCGCACTCATGGGTCGGTGGACCTTCGACGCCTATGGTGTCTCACACGGCCTTTCCCATTTCCACAATATTGTCATCGACACTGGTGTGCGGACGGGACTGCTGGGCATTATCATGCTCCTGGCGATGGTCGCCACTCCATTGATATTGGCCGTGAAAACACCAAAAAATGAATTCGGCAAATTCGGCTATGCGGCGCTAACAATACTGATGCTTACATATTTGATCGTCGGTGCGACCGGAAGAATGCTCGGCCATGACATCATGGATACGGTGTTTATTTTTGCAGCAAGTTATTGGTGTGTCTTTATTTTCGGAACTGAAATCGCTGATTCCCAAAAATCCAAGCTTAATCAAACCATGATGTAGTTTTGCTGTTGGGGAGATATCATTTTCCGGTTTTGCTCACCGGGAAAAAGTGACCGGGCTTGTCATAGATGCCTAGAATTGAGCTGGTGATGTGCCGGTTCAGGCGTTGGTTATTGCAAGGAAGCGCTGTTCGGATGAGGACGTATTGGTCCTTCGACGAGAGAATGACCTGAAATTAGCCAGACGTCGGGATGTTGTCTCCGCTTGTCGTTCAGTAGGTCTTAGCAGTGCAATGCAGCGCAATTGCGCAACGGTGTTGCCGGCAACTGTCAATCACAGATTTCGTAGCGCATTCAAATATGGCCTATCGTTCACCTTTGAGCGACCGGCGTGGCTCAATCGCTTGAAGTATCGAAGTTTGGCATCGCCGTGGGTTCACCAAAAATGTGCGGCACGCTGCGCGGTATCAGAGATCTTCAAGCGGCCAATCAACACGACCGAAATATCAGTGCGAGCACGGAAATGACGGGCAGGGCATTGCGCTGGCCTTTTCGGACTTCACCAAAACCATCATCGACGGCGTGGCAAACGCCGCATATTTGGCCGATTTGAGCAAAACCTCGCGACGTGTTGCACCGCCGAGTTTTTGCTCCCGTTGTGCCTCGGTTTCATCCGTGGCGTCTGCCGGTTGGTGAGAAGCTTCGGGTCTTTGTCTGCCCATTTTTGATCCGCAAAATGATTACTTTCCAGCCGATTGCGACGTTTACACTCTGTTAAGCATAACTCTTTACGAATCGTTAATGACCGATTGTGGATGAGCCGCAATCATCAAAATTTGCATTTAGTGCAAGGCGGGATCAGGCGGTCGCTAAGGTCATTGCAAATCGTGCTGACGATTATCGTCACTTCGACACTGCACAGCCAAATTTGATCACGCCACGAAATGGAAGAGGGGCGGTATGGTTTACTTCAAACTGAACCTAGTCGCAGGCCATCTGAACATCAAAACCTGCCAACTATTGCGAAGTGCGGAACGAGAAAAAAAGGTTCCGACCATCAAAATTGGCCGCGTTTATTTCTGCTGGTGGAGCAAGCAAAACTGGAACAGCTATCTGGCATCAAAAACCATGCGCTCTGCGATGCCGCAATAACAAGATACAGCAGATTTTGAGCATGCCCGAAACCGAAAAACTCGAGCTTGTCCCGGTTGGGCAAAGCTGGTGTCTTTATGATGCCAAATCAAATTTTCTTGCCTTGGCCAATGA
The DNA here is from genome assembly GCA_963669285.2 of Rhizobiaceae bacterium. Taxonomy (GTDB): domain Bacteria; phylum Pseudomonadota; class Alphaproteobacteria; order Rhizobiales; family Rhizobiaceae; genus JAWKWH01. The sequence continues at coordinate 432,082 of CAXXSI010000030.1, forward strand.
GCCAACGCGTCAAATCGCCGAATGGTTCAATTGCGGTTTACCCCGCACTGAAATCAACAGATTGCTGACCGCGAAATACGCGATCTCTGCTTTAGACTCGAAACGTTTTGTCGGTGATTTTGTCAGCGCGCTTGAATCAGGCGACAATGACGAGACGGCAATACCGCTGCGAAGCGGTTTTTCCGACTCAGATTTGCACCTTCGTCGTGCAATCGCTTTTGATAACGGTTTGACTGTCGGCATCGCCTGCGAGAGTGATGCGGTGTTCTCAACCTTAGCGGAATTGTTGACGCCTTATCCCAAATGCGCTGAGGCGAACACAGCTGATCATTGCATTGAGTGTTTTGGTGAAGGCGGGGCCTGTTTTCTCTTTGTCGATGGCGTCTGCATAGCCACGGAAATTGCAGGACCGGTGGCCAAGCGTTTGATCCTTGAACGGATGTTAAAATTCTCAGTCTGGCCGGATTCCCCATCCGCCATTTTGCATGCAAGCGCCGTCGAAATGGCGGGCAAAACCTTTGTGTTCGTTGGCCCATGCGGCGCCGGCAAAAGCACACTTGCTGCTTATCTGGTCTCGCAGGGCGCACAGCTGATTGCCGACGATTTGGTCGCCTTGCATTCCGATGGTTTACGCGTCGCGCCGTTTAAAACCAAAAGCAGTTTTAAGCAAGGCAGCTGGGAAATTCTGTCGCAACAATTGGATGGGTTTGATGCAATCACCCCAACCACTGTGAACCGGTTTGGCCAAAAAGTGGCAATTAAGTTTTTTGATATTGCATCATCCAACACGTTTCACGGTTGGAAATCCGTCGACAGAATAGTCCATGTGAATTGGCAGTTGGACGCAGCTTGTCAGGTGGATGAAATCACGCCCGAAGACAATTTCGAGCGCCTCATTCGCACCGGCAGTAATATTCGTGGTGATGGCGCCACCAGCGCCAAGGGCATTGCTACGCTGGCCTGTCAGTGCCCGGCGATCGCACTCACCTATGGCGATCTCACCGACGCGAAGACCGCAATATTTACTCAGATGGACTGAACCGATGGACCGAGCCGCCGACATTGAATTGACCAATCAACTGTTCTCGATGGCCTTGCATGATGATCCGCATCGCCAATTGTTTTTGTGGCCGAAAATCCTTTCGGAGACAACGTTAGAAAACATCGTCAGGATCTCATCGACTTTATTGGCTTTGCCAGCCATGCATCGCGGGTTTCGACAGGCGATAGAACTACATGACCGCCTTGATGAGACATTCGAGGACGAAGAGTTTTTACAGTTTCTCGCTGAGGTCGCGGAACAAAACAAATGTCGCAATCGCTCGATCCGCGATCAAATGCTTGTCGTAAAAAAAACGCTTGAGGCCGCGGGCATCCAACCCATCTGGCTTAAGGGAGCGGCCCATTTGCTTGATGGTTGGGAGTTGATGGGCGAGACGCGTTTTCTGTCAGATATTGATCTTCTGGTGTCTGAATTAGAATTGCCTCAGGCCATTGAGGCGCTCGGAAATTCGAGCTTTCACCCGCAACCTGATCAGTTCGACAATGATCACCACCATTATCCAAGGCTCTACCACGAACACCATTCGGTCGGAGTCGAAGTTCATCGGCGTATCGTCCGAGAAGCGGATGGTCTCTTTAATCGCTGGCTCGCCGAAAACAATGCGACGGAGGAAGTGATGTGGGCCAACCACCAATGGATTGTCCCATCACTGAAAACGCGCCTGTTTCATCTGGTTCATCACACAATGATGCAAAACAACCGGTTCGAGAAACACACGATTTCGCTGCGTGATCAGCTCGATTTCAGTAATCTATGCAAAAACGGCCTCATCCATCAGGACGTTTACGAGGTCGGTCGGATATATTCTAATTCAGGATTGGCTGACCATTTTGCCGCATTTGCCGAAATGGCGTGCCGACTGCAATGCCTCGATGATGTCGCTCAAACCGGCATTGGTCAATATGCGGGTGATGGCAGCTGGACACAATCTGCTCTGACGCAGCTTGAACATCCCGAGAAAATGCGATTGCAGAACATTTATTGGCTTTTTGGTGAGTACTATCGCTTATGGCGGTCGGGAAAAAGAATCTTAAGTCGAAACATTGGTCAGTATATCCTGAATGCATCACTTAGATTTAAATATGCTTTAGGCAATATAAAATAGTATTATTCTTTTTAGCGCGCCCCTCGCAGAATTGATCGTATCTCGATCAAAGCATCACCCCGTTGAATATCTGCCAGTTGGCGGCTCAATGAGACCTAATGCGAGCAAGGTGGAGGCCAGCAGTCGTGGTCAGCATAGGATTTTTGCGGTCGCAACAATATCGTCATGGCCGGTGTGGTCAAGGCGGCGAATTTGCCAGACTTCACCAAAACGTCTCGCCGTGTGGGGCCGCCGCGATGCGTTTTAGATGCTTCTTTGTGATCATCGCCGCTGGCCACTTTGACTGTGTTTTTCTCGTAAATATCTTTTTGATGTCTCATGGAATGCACCGCTCAAGACATCACTCATTGATGTCTTTGTTTGGCCAATGGAACGCGTTCAGATCGATGATGCCACGTCGTGAATCACACTTAGCAATTTGTTAACCCTGTCCGATGTCCGGTTAACAAGGCGTTAACATTACCAGCAAACGGCCCTATAAACTGATTGATACCGCTGAATCCGAAAAGGCCTCGATTGGATCGCCATTTCAATGTGATTTGCCGATGCTCGAATCGGCAACCAACCGAGACAATACTGGGTGCATGCCAAAAACAAACTGCCCAAAACTCGCAATCATTCTTTATCGCATGTGGCGCGACGGAACTGATTTCCTACAGACAACCAAGGAGGCGCAGGTCTGATAAACGAAGGATAGCTCATGTAAAGAGCAAGGTTTGTCCTTGTCGGAGCAAAACGCGAAGACGGGATCGACCGATTCCATGCGATAGGCCCTGTTATGAAAACAACCCGGCCAGAGCTC
>CAXXSI010000031.1:0-32751 GCA_963669285.2 Rhizobiaceae bacterium
ATCCTGATGGCCAACGGCGTTGACTGGATTTGCTTCGACCAGGCCGCCGTTTCGCTCGGCCTGGTCGTTGTTCCGTTTTACCCGAGCGACAGCCCGGACAATTTCAACTATTTCCTCAATGACACCGACGCTCGGATGTTGTTGTGTGAGACTGCTCGGCAGTGGCAGGAAATTGCCGAAATTTCATCCGACATGACGTTCCTGAAGCGGGTGGTTATTGCCAATTTGAATTGTGGAGAAACCACCAGCGACCAGCGGATTTGTGGTCTTGACGATTGGCTACCTGCGGAAGGGTCGGCGGAAGCAACAATGCCTGCCCCGGATGATTTGGCGACGATCGTCTACACATCCGGCACCACGGGAAGGCCAAAAGGCGTCATGCTCACCCATCGCAACATCCTGTCGGCTGCCGAAGCGGTGCTTGGCCGTGTACCTGGAAAGGACGGGGATGCCTTCATCTCCTACTTGCCGCTTGCCCACATATTTGAAAGAAGCGTCGGCTACTACGTACCGATCATGAGTGGCGCGACGGTCGGTTATGCGCGCTCGATAGAGACTCTCGCCGATGGACCTGGCTGTCATCCAACCGACGGTTTTCCTGGGCGTACCGCGTGTGTTCGAGCGCGCTTACATCGCCATCGGACAAACCGCAAATCGCAATTCCCTGGCACGGTCGCTCCTCGACCTGACACTGTCAATTGGCTGGCATCGTTTTGAAGCAGCGCAAGGCCGCGCAGCAAAACCGGTTCTGTGGGACCGTATTGCTTGGCGAATATTGTCCCGACTGGTCTGCCGGAAGGTACACGCACGGCTCGGTGGCCGAATCCGCGTTGCCGTCACCGGCGGCGCGCCGATGTCTCCCAGTGTCTGGCGTTTTTTTTGTATCACTTGGCGTTCCACTCATCGAAGGCTACGGTCTAGCGGAAGCGGCAGGCGCGGTGTGCGCATGTTCACTCGAAGATAATGTCGCCTGCTCGGTGGGGCGGCCCCTGACGGGAGTAGAGGTAAAGACCGGGCAAGACGGTGAGCTTCTGGTCAAGGGCGCCAGCGTTATGGCCGGTTACTGGAAACAGCCGGAGTCTGCGGGCCATGCATTTGATGACGCAAGCTGGCTGCACACAGGCGACATAGCGGAAATTGTCGACGGGCACGTATTCATCAAGGGGCGGCTCAAGGAGATTTTGATCACATCGACGGGTGAAAACATTTTCACCGTCCGATCTCGAGGCGGCTCTCATCATGGATCCGCTCATTGCGCAGGTTATGGTCGTCGGAGACCGCCGGCCGTTCCTGGGTGCCCTGATCATTGTGCAGCGTGACGCATGGCGCGACTTCGCCGAAAGACACGGTATCAGCCACGATGAAAAGGCACGGTTGGATTCGCCGCAAGCCAAGCAGGCCGTGCTGACGCATCTGGCAGGTTTGCTGGAGAAATTCCCGCGCATGCACAGATAGGAGCGGTTCATCTGTCGTTCGACGAATGGACGGTGGGAGGACGGGTTGATGACTGCAACTTTGAAAGTCAGGCGTGATGTGGTTGCCGAGCGGTTTTGTGTCAGAGATCGAGGAACTCTACGTAGGCCATGAGCAGCCAGATACCGCAACTGCGTGAATAATGCCCGCTAGAGCCGGTCGGCCGCCACGCCGGCGAAATGATCAGCATCAACGCACTCACCGACCACATTCGGTATTGAAGTAAGATGGAATGATGGCGACGGATATGGATAAAGGTGCCGAACCTGGAGCAAAACCTGGCAGGGAAGACATGGCGCATGAAGTGCTCGATGCAACACGTACCTTGGCAACCGAATTGAAGACCGTTCCCGGGGAAATGCACGTGACGTTGGACTCGTCGTTTCTAGCGGGAATTGGGAATCGACAGCTTGGGAATGGCCGAGTTGCTGGTCCGCCTGGAGCGGCGGTTTCATGTGCACTTGCCGGAAACCTTGCTTGGGGAAGCGAAAGCCCCCGCGATCTGTTGCGTGTGATCGAGACTTTGGGCGGAGAAGACCGCGCGCACCATTGCCACACGGCCCAATCTGACACCGCTTGAAGAGGCGGCAGACGTGCCGCACGAAATAAAAAACCTGACCGATGCACTCGATTGGCATTCCGATCGCCATCCCGACAGACCGCACATCCTGATGTCCGACGGATTTGTCGAAACCGATACGATCACTTACCGCGCTTTGCGCGACCGCGCACATAGTGTCGCTTGCGGCCTGCGCGAGCGGGGTCTCCTGCAGGGCGACCGGGTAGCCATCATGTTGCCCACCTCGGTCGCATTTTTCGAAGCCTTTTTCGGTGTGCTTTATGCCGGCGGCGTTCCGGTGCCGATCTATCCGCCAATTCGAATGTCCCAGCTCGAGGATCACCTGCGTCGGCAGGCCGGTATCCTTCGCAATGCCGGCGCAAACCTTCCTGATCGTGCCGCCGGAAGCCGGAGGATTGTCGATGTTGCTGCGGGCACAGGTCGAAACGCTCAAGGCGGTTGTCCACGTGGATGATATCCGCTCGGATATGTCGTGGCCGCTACCCCTCGGTGCCAAGCCAACGGATCTCGCCATGCTGCAATATACGTCGGGCAGTACCGGCGATCCAAAGGGCGTGATGCTCACGCACGACAATCTCTTGAGCAACATTCGAGCCATGGGCAGCGCAATCGAAGCGTCGTCAAGGGACGTTTTTCGTCAGCTGGCTACCGCTTTATCACGATCTCGGCCTGATCGGGGCCTGGCTCGGCAGCCTCTACTTCGCGGTGCCGGTGATCTTTATGTCGCCGCTGACATTCATTGTCAGGCCTGAAGCCTGGCTGTGGACGATCCACCGTAATGGCGCAACGCTGTCGGCTTCGCCGAACTTTCGGTTTCGAACTCTGTGACAAGCGGATCGAGGATTCGATGATCGCCGGTCTCGACTTGAGTTCGCTGCGGCTGGTGGCAAATGGAGCGGAACCGGTCAGCCCGCAGACATTGCGTCGATTTCAGCAGCGGTTCGCGCCCTATGGTTTCAGGGAAAGAAGCGATGGCGCCCGTGTACGGCCTGGCTGAAAACTCGGTTGGCCTCGCCTTTCCGCCGCTCGGCCAGGCACCGATAATCGATCGGGTCCAGCGAACCGTACTAACCAGCCGCAGCGAGGCGATACCAGCCGGGATCGAGGACATTCACGCGGTGGAACATGTTGCCTGCGGACAGCCCTTGCCCGGCCATGAAATCCGTATCGTTGACACGCTGGGTCGCGAACTCGGCGACCGCAAGGAAGGACGGATCGAGTTTCGCGGACCTTCCGCGACGCAGGGCTATTTCCGCAACGAGGAGAAAAACCGCACGCTTTTCGATGGCGATTGGCTGGATACCGGTGACCTTGGCTACATCGCCGGCGGCAGCCTTTTCATCACCGGTCGTGTGAAGGACATCATCATCAAGGCCGGGCGCAATATTTATCCTGAGGAGATCGAGGAAATCGTCGGCGACATTGATGGCGTGCGCAAAGGCTGTGTTGCCGTTTTCGCTGCCTCCGATCAGGCAGCGGGCGTTGAAAGGCTCGCCATTGTCGCAGAAACCTATGAAATCGATCAGGAGGCCAAGGCACAAATCGCGCAAAAGATCGTTGCGGTCACCAGCGATCTATTGGAAGCACCGCCTGATGACATTGTGATGGCGGCACCTCACACCGTACCCAAGACTTCGAGCGGTAAGATCCGGCGTGCTGCGGCACGTGCTTTCTATGAGGCCGGCGACCTCAGGCCGCGGCAACGCGCGGTCTGGCTGCAGGTGTTCCGCCTCGCCCTGGCCAGCATTGTGCCATGGCTGCGCACCAACTTCCGCGTGGTTGCCGACCGGCTTTACGCAGTCTGGTGGTGGAGCGTTGTCGTATTGCTCGGCGTCATTGCCTGGCCTTTGATGTTGTTGCTGCCCGGCAGAGAACCGCGATGGCGGGTATTTCGTCGTCTCGCCCGCATCGGGCTAAAGCTGATGGGAAATCCAGTAACCGTGGACGGTGCCGACCGGCTTGGAAATCTGGGTGGCATCCTGGTCACAAACCATGCCAGCTATCTGGACGGACTTGTGCTCGCCTCCGTGCTGCCGGGAACGCCGGCATTCGTTGCCAAGCACGAACTGTCAACACAACGCGTTGCAGGCCCCTTCCTGAGGCGTTTGGGGGCCTACTTCACGGAGCGGATCGAGCGGCAATCGGGGCCCAGGGAACTCGAGAATCTCGTTGATTTAATTCAATCGGGAGAGCAGCCGGTCTTTTTCCCTGAGGGGACCTTGACGCGGATGCCCGGCCTGCTCGAGTTCCGCCTTGGCGCCTTTCTGACGGCGGTCGAGGCGCATACAGCTGTAACACCGATCACGATAATTGGCTCGCGATCGATCCTGCGTGGCGGCCAGTGGATGCCGCGAAGGGGGAAGTTGTCGATCCATATCGGTGAAAAAATAGCTCCGCAGGGCGATGATTTTGAAGCGGCGATCGCTCTGCGCGACGCCGCGCGCGCCGTTATACTTTCGCATTGCGGCGAACCAGACTTGGCTCATGAGCGGATGATCATTACCCGCGAGGGATGGGAGAAGGTTACGGTGTAGGGCAGGCGGTAACAAAGATGATCGGCTGACTTCAAGCTGGCAGGAAATGCAGACGGCCTTGCCGTCCGGATTGGGCGTATTGATTGCAGTCAATGCATAGCGGCACGGGAAGCCTGATCATCCCGGAGACCATCGCTGGTGATATGTGTGGAATGAGGCCGCGGGAGAAATTCGAAGAGGTCTGGATCGGAGCGTCGGCGCTCGGTGGCTTTTTGGCGATACCGGACGGCGCGAAAGGCCTGGTTGTCTTCGCCCATGGCAGCGGTTCGAGCCGCTTCAGCCCACGAAACACCCAGGTTGCGCGAGCCCTCAACGAACGGGGCCTCGCGACGTTGCAGTTCGATCTGTTGACGCAGGTCGAAGCGCGCGACCGAGCCAATGTGTTTGACATTCCCCTCCTTGGCAAACGCGTTGCTGAAACGGTCGAATGGGCGCTTGCGAACGATGCCACACGCGACTTGCGGATCGGCCTTTTTGGCGCCAGCACGGGCGCAGCAGCGGCGCTCGTGGCTGCCGCGACAAATCCCGATGCTGTCTCCGCGGTCGTCTCGCGTGGCGGACGGCCGGACCTTGCGGGAGATTCTCTTCCCGGGGTGCGGGCACCCACGCTTCTGATCGTCGGTGGAAACGACGACATCGTGATCGAGTTGAACAAACAGGCGAAACGGCAACTGACCAACCGGAATGAGCTGGTTATCATTCCCGGCGCGACCCATTTGTTTGAGGAACCCGGTGCACTCGAAGACGTGGTTGCGGCGGCCGGCGATTGGTTCGAACGCCATCTTGCGCCGGTTTTGTCATGATAAGATCATCAACCAGTCGATCCGACGCGCTGAATGTGCTGATGCGGGTCAATCCGGATGTTCGTTTTGCCGATCCGGAAACGGGTTTCGGTGAAAGATGCAGTCCTATGCGGCAAAAATCACCGGACCAATGGCGACCGCCAGAAATGCCACGATGGTGATGCCCAGCAGGTCCAACAAGATGCCTGCGCGCAGCATATCCTGCATCGAAACCTCCCCGGAGCCGTAGACAATCGCATTGGGTGGCGTCGCAACCGGCAGCATGAAGCCGAGCGATGCTGCCAGCGCTACGGACATGGTGAGTAGCGCAGGGCTTGCCCCAAGGCCAATTGCTGCGGCACCGGCCACCGGCAGGAACACCGCCGCTATGGCCGTGTTGCTGGCAAGTTCTCCAAGCAACACGATGACTGCAGTGACTAGCAGGATAAGTCCCAGCCACGGCATTGTCGCAAAGGTCGAGGATGCGGTGCCGATCCAGCTGGCAAGGCCGGTGGAAGCGATGGCGTCCGCCAGTGCCAGCCCACCGCCAAACAGGATCAGTACATCCCAGCGGACATTACGTGCGTCGTCCCAGGTCAGCAGATTCCGGCGCGGTGCCGAACTGCCCGGCGTGAGGAACAGCAACACCGCGACCGCAATGGCAATGCCGGCATCGCTGAGATTGAGGCCGGGCAGCAGGGCGTTGATCAGCGGCCGCAGTATCCACCCGACGGCGGCGACAACCAGCAGGATGGCAACCCTTTTCTCGCCGGAGGTCATCTGGCCACGGTGGCCGAGCGCTTCGTTTAGTGACCCCACGGTCAGACCGGGCAACCGCTGCGGAAGTGAAAACGCGACACGGGTGAGCACGAACCAGGCTATGGGGAGCAGCACCAGAACGGCCGGAATGCCGATCTGCATCCAACGCGCGAAGCTGATCTCGATGCCGTAGCTTTCCGCCATGAATCCGGCGAAGAGCGCGTTGGGCGGTGTGCCGATCAATGTTCCCATCCCGCCGATGGTCGCCGCATAGGCAATGCCGAGCATGAGGGCGGTGCAAAATGCGTCGGACCGTTTCGCCACACCATCGGCAAGATCGTTGCTGGCGGCCTGCACGATCGATTGCCCGATTGGCAGCATCATCATCGCAGTCGCCGTGTTGCTCACCCACATGCTGAGCAATGCTGTCGCCACCATGATGCTGGCAACGATACCAGCCGGCCGGTCGCCGGCACGGCGCAGGATGAAAAGTGCGATCCTCCGGCTGAGCCCCCAGCGCTGCATCGTCTGCGCCATCAGGAAACCGCCAAGGAACAGAAAGATCAGCGGGTGGGCATAGTTTACAGCGGTGTCGTCGATAGAACCAATGCCGAGGACCGGAAAGAGCGCGAGGGGCAACAGCGCGGTCACGGCCAGGGCTACGGCTTCCGTTATCCACCAAATCGCCATCCACAGGGCAATGGCGGCAACGGCCAGAGCGGGTTGCGCAAGGCCCTGTGGCAAGGGCAGGGCCAGCACAACGGCCGCTGCCGACGGTCCGGCGAACAGCGCTGCGGTCGGTATGATCTTGTTGAGGTTCTTCATGCGTTTCGCCGGCTGTTTGACCAATACTTTAATAGACCGTGCAATGTCATGCGCGCGGGGACGACCTCACCGCAGTGCGAACACGATCACGGCGATGATGAGCAGCGCGCTGGTGCCCCAGACGGCGGCGGAGATCCTGTGTCGCTGCTTACTCATACTTGCTCGCTAGTCATAATAGAATTGCTCCACAACAATCTGGTCGGAAGGAACGCCTTGTGCCAGAAGCGCGTCTTCGACGGAGTCCAGCATGGGCGGCGGCCCGCAGATGAGAAAAAGCCACTCCGCAGCACCTTCGAAAGAAAAAACCCTATCGATTGTGGCCCCGTCGATCCGGCCTGTCAGCCCATTCCAGTCACGCTTGGGCTCAGAAACGGCATGAACGACCTGAGCATTCGCGCTGTCGGCAATTTGCTTCAACTCGCTTTCGTAGACGATCTGCTCGGCGATACGGTTGCCGTAAAGCAGGATCATCGGGCGCGGATCGTTTTCGGCCCGTAGTTGCCGCGCGATGCTTATCAGCGGCGCGATGCCCACGCCGCCCGCAATCAGCGCAATGCCTGCACCTTTCCGCCCCTTGAGGGTAAGGTTGCCATATGCTCCGTCGAGAAACGCCCTTGTACCAGGCTTCACGTCGCCGATCCGTCGGGTGAGGTCACCTATTTCCTTGATGACGAAACGGATTTCCGGCCTTTCCGCCGGAGCGGAGCTGATGGAGAACGGGTTCTCGTGCAATGAAAACGGCGTGTGGCCGAGATTGAGCCAGGCGAACTGACCAGCCTCAAACCGAAGCGCTTCGCGTTTGAGTGGCGTGACCGTGAGTTCCCAGGTCTTCAGGGCGATCCTCCTCACCGAGGTGACTTCATACGGGTGACCCGCCTCACGCAGAGGGGCAATGATGTAGGTCCATGCGAGCGAAGCCAACGCTGCGGTCAGCAAAACGATCCAGAAGATGGTCAGCGACAAGTCCGCGCTGTATCGGCCCGCTACCAGGGCGTGATGCGTCACCATCACGATGATAATCACCGCACCAATGGCATGCATCGCCCGCCAGGTCTCGTAGCGGTATGAGAATTGGTCGCGGAAAATCGATAATAGGACGAAGCTTGGCAGGACCGCCCAGGCGATCGCACCTGTAATCAGGGAACCGGTGTCGAGGCCGAGGGTCAGTTGGCCCGTCACATCCCACGGAAGCGGCCTGTTGAAAAACGGCAAGCTGTAAAGGAACGGGTGAACGATCACGAAAGCAAGTGCGGCGCGTGCCACAAGCTGGTGAAAGCGCATGGTTACGTCCATACCCATCTGCGCGGAGATCGCCCGAAACCTTCCGGAAAGCAGGAACTCAACCAGAAGAATGGCAAACGCTGCCATCGCAAGGCCGGAGGAAACCTCGTCCCAGAACGGGCGCGGCGGCTTGTACTGGAGCCACCCCAGCACCAGCGGCGCTAGGGTGATGGCGAGATAGGCAGGCAGCAGGAGTAGCGGACGCATCAGATTTCGTTCAACCGATCATTTACCCAGACATATCCGGCCTTGCGGGTTGCGACAACGTCGCCGGAAGCCGGGCACTGCTAATGATCACAAGCCGCCAACATTGCAGCAGTTCAATGCGGGCTTGTGTCGTTTCACGCGATTCTCGCAACGCCGACGACATAGTTCTTGCCATAGGTCTTCGCGCATTTGGGGCAGGTGGTGTAGAAGAAATAGATCTCGTCATTGTCGGCACCTTTCTCGCGCGCGGCGGCCTGCATCTCGGCAAACCAGTCCTTCGCCTTTCGATAGGGACCTTCAAAAACTTTGGTGATGAAGCTCCCGGTCAAGGTGACGGCTTCTTCGTCCGTGATTGGCGCGGAGACGGAAAACAGGTGCTCGGCCCGCCACGGAGACAGATCACGGCTCAGCACGATGCAATTGTCCGGATCGTATGCCCCCGTGTCGACCATCTTGCGCTGAACGCGCTCGAAAACCGAGGCCATGTTCAACGGAACATGCATTGCGCTCTTGGTGGTTGCGCGCGCGAAATCCTTGTTCAGGAAGTGCAATTCCTGCGCATCCCATCCCTCTGGATTGAAGCGCGGGCAACAGCCGGTTGGATTGTCGCTGTCGTCGTAATGGGGAAGTGCGTTGGTCTGCATGACGGCCTCCTTTCGCGTTCCTGAAAGGGCTAGCGGCAATTCATACAACGGGCATTGACAGCGGTCATCCGACGACTTGCAGCCGGCGCCGGCGAGGCTCCGCCCGGAATCCAGCTGAGGAGGTTTGACGACCGTCAATGATTAAACCGGGTTTTACTTCCAGAAAGATAAAACCAAATTGAAAGGATGCCACGATGCACAATGATGTTTTCAATCTTGCTTGCAGATCCTTCGTAATCCTTTTTGCATCGTTGCTTTTTGCGACATCACCAGCTCGGTCAGCTGATCCCGTCGATGCGCCGGTCGGGAACTACGAAAAAAATTGGTGCGCAATCCCCGAGAATGGAGAGTGGATTCGTATATCTGGCTCACCCCAACTCGGAATGTCGCATTGCACAATCAACCGCCTGCGGATTTGGACAAATTGCGGTGATTCCGATGGCGTTTCGAGCGTTTTCAATCGCGATATCAAAGTCATGCTCACGCTGAACGCCGCTTTTTGCAGCGGAGATGCCGAGTGTGGTGTGCTGTTCGGAGATTTTGAGAGAAGGGAACCACACATACTGAGAAGAGAGACTCCCGGTCTCACTAACTTCCAGTCGGCGTACTTCCCGCCTTCGGCTGAGCAGCAAACGAGCGGGTTGATCGCGATGTTTGAGTATGATGATCAAGGTACCCATAGATGGTGTGGCGGAATGTATGAGCGGGTAAAATGATGTAAGCCCGCGTTGGAAAGCTCAACTGCCCGGGCCTGGCAGTTCTGCACCCACACACCACGCACATGCATCTGACGACCGCTCCGCCCAATGCGGAGTCCGGGCACCGGGGATCATGGCCGGAATCGCGCTGAGGAGGTTTTCCATGCGGTTTCGGCGTTGATTTGCGTCAACGACTCGACATCCGGACGTTGCAAGAGTCCAGTCGAGACAGTTCAACGGCAAACGGGACGGCATGCCCAAAGAGACCTCAAATCGACCGGACGGCGGTCCCAACTGGTCGCAATGGCCGGTCTGGATCCTGCTTGCGGGTTTCCTGGTGATGGCCCTGTTCTCCAGCTTTGTATTCGAGCCGGGAACAGGCGGCACGACGGTCGCCTACAGTACAATCAAGCAGATGATCCGCGATAACCGGATCACCTCGGTCGATCTGCAAGAGCATGCCATCATCGCGACCACCGGTGGCGCGGGAACCGAGGAAGTCTTCCGCGCCGTGACGCCGGCACAGGGCGATCCCGAGTTGCTGCCGCTGCTTGAAAAACACGGTGTCGAGATCCGTGCCGAAGCGCCTGCCGGCGGCTCGATCCTGACCTACATCCTGCCCTGGATTATCATCCTGGGGGTTTATCTGTGGCTGCAGCGGCGCATGATGGGAAACATCGCCGGCGGCCCGGGTGGTCTGACCGGCGGGCTCTTGGGTGGACGTTTTTCCAAACCGAGCGAGACGCGCGAAACGATCACCTTCGACGATGTCGCGGGGCAGGATCAGGCCAAGCGGGAAGTGGCGGAACTGGTTGATTTTCTGCGCGAGCCCGAACGCTTCGCCCGGGTTGGCGCCGAGGTGCCGCATGGCGTCCTGCTCGTTGGCCCGCCCGGCACCGGCAAGACCCTGCTGGCCAAGGCTCTTGCAGGTGAGGCCGATGTGCCGTTCTTCACCACCTCCGGTTCGGAATTCATCGAGATCTTCGTGGGCGTCGGTGCGGGCAGGGTGCGCAAAATGTTCGAGGCCGCGCGCAAGGCCGCGCCGGCGATCATCTTCATCGACGAGTTGGACAGCATCGGACGCACGCGCGGCACGGGACTGGGCGGCGGGCATGACGAACGCGAGCAGACACTGAACCAGATCCTGGCCGAACTCGACGGATTCGCCGCGCGCGAGGCAGTCGTCGTGTTGGCCGCAACCAACCGGCCGGATGTGCTGGACCCCGCGCTTCTGCGTCCCGGCCGCTTTGACCGCCATGTCACGCTGAACCTTCCGGACAAAGCCGCCCGCCGCGCCATTCTCGACATTCACGCGCGTAATCTTCCGTTGGAAGACACCGACGATCTGGACGTCATGGCGGCAGGGACTCCCGGATTTTCCGGCGCCGATCTGAAGAACCTGCTGAATGAGGCCGCAATCAACGCCGCACGTCGGAGCGGCAGCCAGATCACCCGCGACGATTTGGGCGAGGCGCGCGACAAGGTGATGATGGGCACGGTGCGTTCGCTGGCGATCCGACCCGAAGAAAAACACCGCCTTGCCGTGCACGAGGCCGGTCATACCGCTGCAGCCTACTACACACCCGGTGCCGATCCGCTCTACAAGGTCACGATCATACCGCGCGGTCATGCCTTGGGCGGAACTCACATGCTGCCGGAAAGTGAACGGCACACGCTCGACGAGATCTATCTGCGCGGCCAACTGGTCACGCTTCTGGCCGGTCGCGCCGCGGAAAAACTGCTCATCGGAACCGTCAGCTCAGGTGCCGACGATGATATCCGCAGGGCGACCGATCTGGCCCGGTCGATGGTGGCACGCTGGGGCATGACCGAGGATCTCGGCCCTGTCGATCTGCGTCAATCCGAGGACCACCCGTTCCTCGGCCAATCCATCGCCCAGCCACGCGACCACGCCGACGCAACCGCCGCACAGGTAGACGCCGCGGTGATCGCCCTGCTGAAACAGGCCGAACTGCAGGCAGCGGGGATTCTCGGCGAGCATCGGCCGGCAGTCGAGAAACTTATTTCATCCCTGGAGGTCAATGAAACACTGGATTTCGACGAGATAAGGCGCTGCCTGGATCCGGACAACAAGGTCATACCATTGAAACGCCCGGATACCGGCTCTGGCAAATAATCGCCCATGGGCTGACTGCGCCCGGCCTACATGGCGCGCGCAGACTGATCGCAGCACATGACAATAAGGATTACCCCAACAGCCGTGGCATCTGCACGCTGTTCCTGCTTAATCGGCAGTCGGGTCTTTACCGCTCTTGAGGAATGCTCTGGTTCTTCCCGCAGGCGTTTACCGACATGGAACGCTGATATCGTGTAAAATTGAACACAACAACCTGGCTATGTTTCCGATATTGGCGGAGACTTGGTGCAATTGATTAATATCGGAGTTGCACTAACCGACCTCATGAATTCTGCGGCAAAATGCCGATCATTCCGAATAGGAATTTTCTCGGAGCTCTCTGATCAGGAGTAACCTGCCTGCAATCAAAGATCGCCACCAAAGGTTGCTGAGCCATGCGCCGTCAAGCGATGACGACGGACAGGAATCGGGTACATGGAAGTAGAGACAGAAGGAGGTTGGTGATAATTTATATTGAATTACCGCCACTTAAGCGAAAATGCTGCAAGAAAGAGATGGCTCCCCGGGCCGGATTCGAACCAGCGACCGATCGGTTAACAGCCGATTGCTCTACCACTGAGCTACCGAGGAACACCGTAATCATACGGAACAGCCTGCCTATAGCAAAACAGTTTCCGATTTGCCAAGAGGGATTACGCAATGTTCGCCCGAATTATCTCTGTTCCGGCAATTGCTGCGCCCGTACGGCAAATGGTGTATCGCCGAATTTATCAACATTAGTTCTTAAAAACCAGAAAAGCCGGTGACGACGAAATTGACTGAGCCAGCAAGCGACCCGAACGCCAGGAAGATACGCCTGTTTAACCGCGAGTTCGACATGCCGCGCTCGCGAATCCTGCGAGTAGCTGTCGGCGTCCTGTTGATCCTGTTCGGGATCGTCGGTTTCCTGCCCATTGTCGGCTTCTGGATGATACCGCTGGGATTGTTGGTGCTTTCCTATGAATTTGCGCTAATTCGCCGATTGCGCAGGCGAATGGTGGTTTGGTTCTCCCGCAAGCAAAAAAGCCGCTGAACACGCCTGCTCAACCTTGCCGCCTTTCGAACCATCTGTTAACGGAGCGCATCTAGCACGCTGTGCAATGGCCTCGTGGCGGAGTGGTTACGCAACGGACTGCAAATCCGGTTACCCCGGTTCGATTCCGGGCGAGGCCTCCAGCATGGCATGCGAACAAATTTGGCACCTACGCAACACGCGCGGAGCAGGGCTGGCGGTCTTTAAAATGACAATCGATTTCACCGAACAACGCACGAAAATGGTCGACGGCCAGCTGCGAACAACCGATGTGACCAATCCGGCGCTATTGGATGCGATGGGAACAGTGCCAAGAGAGGCATTTGTGCCCGCAAACCTCAAGACGCTTGCATACATCGATGAAGACATTGTCATTTCATCGCCGGCGAGTGACCAAGTCCGTTATCTGACCGAACCCTCGCCCTTTGCGAAGCTTGTGCAACTGGCTGAAATCACGCCTGACTCAGTGGTGCTCGATATTGGCTGCGGCACCGGCTACTCGTCTGCCGTTTTGTCCATGCTTGCTGGATCGGTAATTGCGATTGAGTGCGACTCCGAATTGGCGAGTTCCGCCGCTAGCACGCTTGTCGATCTCGGCTATGACAGCGTTGCCGTGGTTGAAGGAGCGTTGCCTGCCGGATATGCGGCCGAAGCGCCTTACGATGCCATTATCCTGAATGGATCGGTCGATGAAGTACCTGAAACACTGCTTGGCCAGTTGAAAACCGGCGGACGTCTCGTCGCCGTGCTGGGCGAGGGTAGCACCGGAAAGGCAACGGTTTGGACACGCAACGACAACGGTGTGTCATCGAGACGCGCATTCAATATTGCTGTTCCGCGATTGCCTGGTTTTCAAAAAGAAGCAAGCTTCCAATTCTGATATAAAGGTTGGTCATTCGGCGGGCCAGGTGGTCGAACAGCCAAGTTGCAGCTTTGCATCGCACGCGCATCTATCTTGTTCATACCTGTCTAAATCCCCATGTGGTGCACTAGTCATCACCAACCGGTTGGGTTTAGATGTCGTCCGGTAGGGTGTGCGGCACATTCGAACGATACGAGGGGTCTGAAAAGTGGTGCGAGTACCCGGTTTGATCGCGGCGTGTGTGATTTTCACGGCGTCCATGGTTCCCAACAGCGCGGGTGCCGAGACGATTTTCGGCGCGCTTGCCAAGGCATACGAGAACAATTCTGCGCTCAATTCAGCGCGTGCGGGCGTTCGGGTTACTGATGAAGGCGTAGCTATCGCCAAGTCCGGGTGGCGTCCAAACGTCACCGGAACGGGAACTTTCTCGGCGACCAACAATTCAGGATCCGGAACAAGTCTGGTAACGGGCTCGTTTCGGATTGCGATTTCGCAGCGCATTTTCGATGGATTCCAGACGCACAACAACGTGCGAGCGGCCAAGGCTCAGGTATGGGCGTCCCGCGAAGGTCTCCGAAACACTGAACAAAATACGCTGTTTGATGCAGCGGCGGCGTATATGGATGTCATTCAGTTCCGGCAAATCGCGGTACTGCGTCAACGAAATCTGGAGTTCTTGGGTGAGCAGGTACGCGCTGCCCGATCAAGGTTTGAAGTCGGTGAGGGAACCAGAACCGACGTGGCGCAAGCTGAAGCATCCCGTTCAGCCGCGCAGGCGCAGCTCACCGCTGCCCGGGCCCAAGTAAAGTCGGCTTCGGCCATCTATCGCCAGCTTATTGGAGCAAATCCTGGCAAGTTGAAAATGGCGTCGGCAATTACGAAGCTCATGCCTGGCGATATCAATTCGGCATACGCAGTTGCTCAGAAAGAACATCCCGCCATCAAAGCGAAACTACACGTCGTGGATGCTTCAAGCTATTCAGTAAAGGCTGCAGAAGGAACATTGCTGCCGACATTATCTGCCGAGGCGAGCGCGACTACGACCCGCTCTAATCCGGGTGGATTTGGCACTGGTCCGACAAATGATGCACTCGCAATCGGGGCGACATTATCGATACCCATCTATCAGGGCGGCCGGGCTTCGGGGCTTGTGCGGCAATCAAAGGAAACGCTTGGGCAGGCCCGCATTGATGTCGATGTCAGCCGGGATCAGGTCCGTGCGGCGGTAGCATCGGCTTGGACCCAGTTCGAGGCGGCACGCCGCAACGTGGAAGCAAACAGCGCGCTCGTTTCTGCTGCCAAACTTGCGCTTGCCGGTGTGATCGAGGAACGCAAGGTCGGCCAGCGCACAACGCTTGATGTACTTGATGCGCAGGCCGATGTCATCAATGCGCAGATCAACCAAGTCAGCTCAGAGCGCGACACGGTTGTCGCCAGCTATGCGATATTGTCGGCGATGGGACGGTTGTCGGTAGAGCGTCTTGGATTGCGCGTACGTAAGCACAAGCCTGAAGAACACTATGAAGCGGTCAAGGATAAGTGGTTTGGCCTGAGGACACCGGATGGTCGTTGAAAACACGACAAAGACATAACCGGGCGAAAACCTGTTTCGAAGGGTTTTTATATTTCAGCAGAAACGGATACGATTGGTTGTGATTCGGCTCCGACAACACGAGGATGGTGTCGAATATGAACAGAAACCTGACCGGCTCTTCGGCCGGGAAGTCCGGGGGCGGCGGAAAGAACATGGCACAGGCTAGCAGTAGCGCGCAGCGCGAACCGTCAATGGAGGAAATTCTTGCCTCCATTCGAAAGATCATTGAGGACAGTGAAACCGTAGCGCCTGAAGAAAGTGCTTCCGCCAAGCCGGATGTTGAACACACGGATTTGGCCGACAGCGATGCTACCGGCGGTGGTGATACTTCGATCTCCGCTACGCCGGTTGCCGAACCGGAAGAAGCAACGCTTCAGTCATTGTCAGAGACGGCATCGCCGGTTGCAGACGAGATTGAAGACGAAGACGTTGAGACCGGCGAAACAGTCGAGCCGAACTCCCTAAGAGAATACGTTGCCCGTGCTTCACCGGATGATGACAGTGTAAGACCCGCGGAAAGTATCACGACGGAGACCGCCGACGAGGTAGAAACTTTTCGAGAAGAATTGGGCGGAGAGCAATCTGCTGTTGAAGCAGAAATCTCCGATGGCGATTCATCGATGAATGCACTGAGCCTTGCCGATATTCATGATGAAGTGAGCAGGCAGTCGGACACGGAAGTGGCTGAGGACACCAATGATTCCAAGCGGGAGAGTGACCTTTCTGTTGAAGATGAAACTCCTGTAGAGGACGAGGCAAGTGATTCCGAGCCGTGGGTTGAAGTCACAGCAGCTGATTATTCATCCGCTGCAGTAGAAGACGCCAAGACGGTCGATCCGGATCCGGCAGACGTCGACAGCCTCGCTGAATTGGCGGCTTCCATTGCCAGTGGCGCAGAGGAATTCGGCGACGCCAGGGAAACGGAAACACCGGCAGCCGTGGCAGTGGAGGAAGTGGCGCATGCTGCCGCGATTGCCAGGCATTCGAGTGACGACACGGATACGACCAATCCGCCGATTTTATCTGAACGGGCAGGCCGGCAGGTCGCTGCTGCATTCGATGAACTGTCCGAAGCATTTTCGCACAACAAGAAGTTTGACGAAATGGCTGCCGAAATGATGCGGCCGATGCTACAGGATTGGCTGGACAATAATCTTCCGACCCTTGTCGAAAAGCTCGTTCGGGAGGAAATTGATCGGGTAGCCCGTGGCGCGAGCCGCTAGCGACTGCCAGACCGAAATATTGTCGACTTCATTGCGATGCAGGTATTTTGCGCGGGTTTCTATCAGAGGCCCGGTACTGAGTACTTCCATTAGAAGGCTAGGGGCTCTAGTCTGCTGTTAATGCAACCTTCCAGCGGAGGACCTCTCGTGAAGAAAATGCCGGCAGTCGCGCTAACCGCCCTGGTAAGTGTCGCCATGGCTTCCCCGGTTTTTGCCATGTCGATGAGTTTCAAATGGGGCCCGACCAAGAAGTGCTTTGACAGGAAATCGCCGCCCATCACCGTGAAGGGCGTACCCAATGGTACCAAGAAGCTGAAATTTAAAATGGTTGATCTGAACGCCACTTCGTATCCGCATGGTGGCGGTACGGTCAAATGGAAGGGCAACGGTAAGCTCCCTTACGGTGCATTCAAGTATAAGGGACCATGCCCGCCCAGCCCTCATACCTATGAAATCAGCGTTAAGGCCCTTGGATCGGGAAACAAGGTTCTCGCTACCGCAAAAGCTCGCCGGCGTTTTCCGTAGATACACAATTAGCATAAATATCCGCGAGCTCGATCGGTTTGATTTCCAAACCAGCACGCAGTTGACTTGACGGGCACCTTCCGTTTTACACGGGGCAACACTGATTGACCCGTGACCCACGGAATTCCCAATGCTTGAAAAAACATACAACGCCGCGAGCGTTGAACCACGAATCGCCAAGACCTGGGCTGATGCAAGCGCCTTTGCCGCCGGCGCCGGTGCAAAAGACGATGCTGAGCCCTTCAGCATCGTTATACCGCCGCCCAATGTGACAGGCTCGCTGCATATGGGCCATGCACTCAACAACACTTTGCAGGATGTCCTGGTCCGCTTCCAACGTATGTGTGGCAAGAATGTGCTCTGGCAGCCGGGCATGGATCATGCCGGTATTGCCACGCAGATGGTCGTTGAACGCCAGTTGATGGAACGCCAGATCCACCGCCGCGATCTCGGCCGTGAAGAGTTCATTGCCAAGGTATGGGAGTGGAAGGCGGAAAGCGGCGGCACGATATTCAACCAGCTCAAACGACTGGGCGCATCTTGCGACTGGAGCCGTGAACGCTTCACCATGGATGACGGCCTGTCCAAGGCTGTGCTCGAGGTGTTTGTTTCCCTCTACAAGCAGGGCCTGATCTACAAGGACAAACGCCTTGTGAACTGGGATCCTAAACTTCACACTGCGATTTCCGACCTTGAGGTCGAACAGGTCGAGATGGACGGCCATCTCTGGCATTTCCGCTATCCGCTTGAAGCCGGTGTTACCTACGAGCATCCGATCGAATTCGACGACGAGGGTAATCCGACAGCGCATGAAACGCGCGACTATCTTGTGGTGGCGACGACCAGACCGGAAACAATGCTTGGTGACACCGGTGTGGCCGTTCATCCGGATGATGAGCGGTATAAGTCGATTGTCGGTAAACATGTAATCCTGCCACTCGTCGGCCGGCGGATGCCGATCGTGGCCGACGAATATCCGGATCCTGAAGCCGGAACCGGTGCGGTGAAAATGACGCCGGCACATGATTTCAACGACTTCGATGTCGGAAAACGTGCAGGCCTGCGAGCGGTCAACATTTTGACCACCGAGGCCGCGATTGATCTGGACGGAAATGAGGATTTCCTGGCGGAGCTGGAATCCACAGACGAACTTCAGCGCACAATCGACAAGCTGCATGGCCTCGACCGATTTGAAGCGCGCAAACAGATCGTCGCGATGATGGACGATGCGGGCCTTGTGGACAAGGTCGAACCGCACAAGCACATGGTTCCCCATGGTGATCGCGGCGGTGTGCCCATAGAACCGTACCTGACCGACCAGTGGTATGTTGATGCGGAGACACTCGCCAAACCGGCTATAGCCGCGGTTCGCGAGGGTCGGACCAAATTCGTGCCGAAAAACTGGGAGAAAACCTATTTCGAATGGATGGAAAACATCCAGCCATGGTGCATTTCGCGTCAATTGTGGTGGGGACATCAGATACCGGCCTGGTATGGACCTGACGGTCATGTCTTCGTCGAGAAAGACGAAGAGGCCGCGCTGGACGCGGCGGTGGAATATTACCTCGCGCTCGAAGGACCGTGGAAGGCCTGGGTGCAGGACAAACTGGACAATTTTAAACCGGGTGAAATCCTCGCGCGTGACGAAGATGTACTGGACACATGGTTCTCGTCAGCGCTTTGGCCGTTTTCAACACTGGGGTGGCCTGAAACAACCGAGGAATTGAAAACCTACTACCAAACCGATGTTCTGGTCACCGGTTTTGACATCATCTTTTTCTGGGTTGCGCGCATGATGATGATGGGCATCCAGTTCATGGACGAAGAGCCGTTTCACACCGTCTATGTGCATGCGCTGGTTCGTGACAAGCACGGCGCGAAAATGTCGAAGTCGAAAGGCAACGTCATTGATCCGCTGGAGCTTATGGACGAATACGGCGCCGATGCGCTGCGTTTCACGCTGTCCATCATGGCGGCGCAGGGCAGGGACGTGAAGCTCGACCCCAGTCGCGTCGCGGGGTATCGCAATTTTGGTACCAAGCTATGGAACGCGACCCGGTTTGCTCAAATGAACGGTGTTGCGCCGTCTGCTGGATTTCAGCCCGAGCAAGCGAAGCTTCAAATAAATCGCTGGATATTGACCGAACTGTCGCGGGCGGTACGGGAGATTACCGAGGGGATAGAGGCGTTTCGCTTCAACGAAGCCGCAGGCGCCGCCTATCGCTTCGTGTGGAACATGTTCTGCGATTGGTATCTGGAGCTTTTGAAACCGGTCTTTGGCGGAACCGATGAGGATGCCAAATCCGAGGCGCAAGCCTGTGCCTCATATGTGCTGGACGAAATCTACAAGCTGTTGCACCCGTTCATGCCGTTCATGACCGAGGAACTTTGGGCATTGACCGGAGGAGGCGGTGCGCGCACTCAACTGTTGTGCCACGCACCATGGCCAGTCCCATCTCTGGAGGATGACGCCGCAGCCAGCGAAATCAACTGGCTGGTCGATCTGGTGTCGGGCCTTCGTTCGGCGCGGGCTGAAATGAATGTGCCGCCATCCGCGCAAGCCCCGCTGGTTGTCGTTGGAGCAAGCGAAGAAACCCGCGAGCGGCTGCTCAGGCATGATCCCGCAATCAAGCGGCTGGCTCGCGCGACGGATATCGTGCTTGAATCGGAAGCACCGAAAGGAAGCGCTCAAATTGTTGTCGGTGAAGCCACCGCATGTCTTCCGCTTGGCGATCTGATCGACCTGGTCGCAGAACGGGCGCGTCTTGGCAAGGCCGCCGACAAGGCGAAAGCGGAAATCGACAAGATTTCCAAAAAACTGGCGAATGAGAAATTCGTTGCCAATGCGAAGCCGGAGATTGTCGAAGGTGAGCGCGAGAAACTGGCTGCGTTGAATGAGCAGGCGCAAAAACTGGCTCTGGCGCTTGCGAGGATTGAGGAGGCCGGCTGATCTCTACGCTTGGTTGACGGTTTGGCTGCATTAACGGTGCGGCACATAAGCATTTGCGTCAACAATTGCGTCCGGCTAAGTTCCCCGCCATCGCCCGCCCATATTGGACGGGACAAACAAGAAAATGCCGCGATTTGCGGTAATTAATTCGGGACTTTAAACGGGAGAAAAAAATGAAGAAATCCATTATCGCCGCGCTGGCCGCGACCATGTTGTCGAGCGCAGCGTATGCACAGGACGGTGCAGTCAAAGTCGGCATCCTGCTCGGCTTTACAGGTCCGATCGAATCTCTGACCCCGCCAATGGCAGCCGCAGCTGAACTCGCACTCGCCGAAGTATCGGAAAGTGGCGCGTTTTTGGGCGGAAAATCCATTGAAGCCGTTCGCGGCGACAGCACTTGTGTCGACGCTGCCGGTGCGACCGCAGCAGCCGAACGTCTTGTAACTTCTGACAATGTTGCCGCCATCATGGGCGCCGACTGCTCTGGTGTGACAATTGCGGTAACAAACAACGTGGCCGTGCCGAACGGCTTGGTTATGATATCGCCCTCGGCCACATCGCCGGCGCTGACGACGATCGACGATAAAGGCAATTTCTTCCGCGTTGTCCCGTCAGACGCCCGCCAGGGTCAGGTGCTTGCGGAGATCTTGAAGGGCAAGGGTGTCAGCAGCATCGCTGTGACCTACACCAACAACGATTACGGCAAGGGCTTGGCCGAATCCTTTGGTGATGCATTTGCTTCCAGTGGCGGCAAGGTCGAAATTTCTGCAGCGCACGAGGACGGCAAGGCTGACTATTCGGCTGAAGTTGCCGCGCTGGCAGCCTCCGGAGCAGAGCACCTGATGATCTTCGGTTACGTCGACCAGGGTGGCAAGGGCATCATGCAGACCGCTCTTGATACCGGCGCTTTCGACAGCTTCTTCGGTTCTGACGGCATGGTTGGCGATTCGCTGATCCAAAATCTCGGCGAGGGTGCCGAAGGCATGACGACGACCCTGCCGGGTGGCGAATCCGAGGGTGGCTCGATGTTCCAGGACCTGGCCAAGGCCAAAGGAATTGAGGGCTCTGGTCCGTTCATTCCGGAGGCTTATGATGCCGGCGCCATCATCGCGCTGTCCATGCAGGCCGCAGGCTCGGCCGACCGCGCTGCGCTGAAAGCCAAGGTGATGGATGTTGTCAACGCGCCTGGCGAGAAGATCCTTCCCGGTGAACTCGCAAAGGGCCTGAAGATCCTCGCCGAAGGTGGCGACATAGACTATGTCGGCGCAACCAATGTCGAGTTTAACGATGTTGGCGAAACCGCCGGTTCCTATAAGGAGCAAGTGATCAAGGGCGGCAAGTACGAGCTGGTCAAGATCCACTAAAGCAAGCAATTCGCTCAACCAGGAGCGTTTCAGACCCGGCTGCACGATTGTGCAGCCGGGTTTTTCATTGAAAGACAACTGCTTGGCGCCTATATCGATATCGTCGCCCGAACCGGGCCCCTCTGGCAGACAAGGCGTTGTCTGCGATGTCGGTTCGACGGAAAAAGCGCACCACGCCGCGTGACAGAAACAGTCATCATGACCGCACCCGCTTGGCTATGGCCCGGTTTTCTTTGCTTTGTCGGCGTGGTTCTGTTTGTCGATCTGTTTGTCCTGCATCGCAAGGCCAGGATTATATCGACGCGTGAAGCCCTGTTGACGGTGGGCGCCTACGTTTCGATGGCGGTCGTTTTTGCCATTCTTGTTTTGATATTTGCAGGAAGCCAGCGTGCTTCGGAGTTTGCGACCGGCTATTTGCTCGAACAGGCGCTGTCCCTTGACAATATTTTCGTCATTGCGCTGATTTTCAACTATTTCAAGGTTCCGCCCGAAGCGCAGCACCGAGTCCTGTTTTATGGCATTATCGGCGCAGTCGTGATGCGCCTGTCACTCATCGTACCCGGCGTTCATCTTGTCGAACAGTTCCATATAGTCGGCGTCGCGCTCGGAGCGCTGTTGATCTATTCTGGCTTCAAAATGCTGCGTTCGAACAGCGAGGCGATCAATCCCGGCGAAAGCAGGATCGTACGGATTCTCAATCGCACTGGCCGGGTGACGGACAATTACGAAGAATCGCGGTTTCTGACATTCCGGCATGGCAAATTGTTCATGACGCCTCTGTTCGTCGTGCTGATCACGGTCGAATTGACAGATCTCGTCTTTGCCGTTGATTCCATTCCCGCGGTGTTGGCGATTTCCAATGACGCGTTCATCGTCTTTTCATCCAACGTTTTCGCCGTCCTGGGTTTGCGTGCACTGTTTTTCGTCCTTGCGGGCATGATGCGCGAATTTCGTCACCTTAAAACGGGGCTATCGCTGGTGTTGATGTTCATCGGTAGCAAGATGCTTTTAGCCGGGCAGGTGGACATCCCGGCCGGCGTCGCCCTTGGTGTTACCGCGATCCTGATCGTTGGTTCGATCATGGCCTCATTGGTTGTAAAGGCCGAAGAGAATCCGCGTAAGTCGTGAAATTGCTGCCGATTCGATCATCAACCGCGGTATTGTGACCTAATCGCAACACTTTTTGAAGAAGCTATGCGCTATAGCTGGAGGGTGGGAAATTGCCTATTTCCCGCCACAAACCGGGCGCACGCCGACATTTGTTCGTGCACCAGATATTGTATGAGTTAATTGCCGGGATCATCGACCGGTTCCAAGGACCATTATGGACGCCAAGACATTTTCAAAGGCCAATTTACCGAGCCGACATGTTACCCAAGGACCGGCTCGCGCTCCGCACAGATCATATCTCTATGCAATGGGCTTGTCGGCTGACGAGATCAACCAACCGTTGGTCGGCGTGGCAAGCTGCTGGAACGAAGCTGCGCCGTGTAATATTTCACTAATGCGGCAGGCTCAGGTGGTCAAGAAGGGCGTCGCCGCAGCAAGTGGAACCCCGCGCGAGTTTTGCACGATTACGGTGACCGACGGCATTGCCATGGGTCACCAGGGCATGAAATCGTCGCTGGTCAGCCGTGAGGTGATTGCCGATTCGGTCGAACTGACAATGCGTGGTCACTGCTATGACGCGCTGGTTGGGCTGGCTGGCTGCGACAAGTCATTGCCGGGCATGATGATGGCAATGGTTCGATTGAACGTTCCTTCGGTTTTCATCTATGGCGGATCGATCCTGCCGGGCAACTATCGCGGGCGCCAAATCACGGTTCAGGACGTATTCGAGGCTGTCGGGCAGCATTCCGTCGGAACCATTTCGGATGAAGACCTGACAGAGATCGAGCAGGCGGCGTGTCCTTCGGCCGGGTCATGCGGCGCGCAATTTACCGCCAACACGATGGCAACTGTCGCCGAAGCAATTGGACTGGCCCTGCCGTATTCCTGTGGCGCCCCTGCACCTTATGAGATGCGGGATCGTTTCAATTTTGCATCCGGCGAAAAAGTCATGGAACTGATCGCCAAGAATATTCGGCCACGCGATATCGTTACCCGCGAGGCATTGGAAAATGCCGCCGCTGTTGTAGCCGCTTCGGGCGGTTCGACAAATGGCGCGTTGCACCTGCCGGCAATCGCTCATGAGTGCGGTATCAAGTTCGATCTTTTTGATGTCGCGGAGATTTTCAAGAAGACTCCCTATATCGCTGATCTGAAGCCGGGCGGCAAATATGTCGCAAAGGACATGTTCGAAGCTGGCGGTATTCCGCTGTTGATGAAAACGCTCCTCGAACATGGATACCTGCATGGTGATTGCCTGACGGTCACGGGGCGCTCAATCGCCGAGAACATGGAAAAAGTGGCCTGGAACGATCAGCAGGATGTCGTCATGCCGGCCAACAAGCCGATCACGGCGACCGGCGGTGTTGTCGGTTTGAAAGGCAATCTTGCCAATGAAGGCGCGATCGTGAAGGTCGCGGGCATGACAAAGCTGAAATTTTCCGGACCGGCGCGTTGTTTCGATTCGGAAGAGGAATGCTTCGAAGCTGTCAATTCGCGGCAGTACAAGGAAGGCGAGGTTCTCGTCATCCGTTACGAAGGTCCGCGCGGCGGACCCGGCATGCGTGAAATGCTGGCGACAACGGCGGCGATTTATGGCCAGGGGATGGGCGATAAGGTTGCCTTGATCACTGACGGACGGTTTTCCGGCGCGACCCGCGGGTTCTGTATCGGACATGTTGGGCCGGAGGCGGCTGTTGGCGGGCCGATTGGCTTGTTGAAGGACGGTGACGTGATCACCATCGATGCTGTCGAAGGAACGCTGGATGTCGACTTGAGCGATGAAGAACTTGCTGCACGAAAGCAGGACTGGAAACCGCGCGAGACCGATTACCAGGCAGGCGCAATCTGGAAGTACGCACAGACAGTTGGGCCGGCCCGTGACGGCGCTGTAACCCATCCGGGCGGGGCTAAAGAAACCCATTGTTATGCGGATATTTGAGTTGAACAGGGCAGTCTACATAGCGGCTGCGGCCGCAATCGCGATAACGAGCACAACGGTCTCGGCTTCGGCTTTTGACCGGAAGGTTGCGGAGACCAAAAAGCAGAGCCCTTGGGCTGTTTTCCGCTTTGGATTCTCTGCCTACAAGAAAGGCAAGAAGGAAGAGGCGGTGGAAGCCTATCGCTATGCGGCAGAGAAAGGCCAACTGGGCGCCAGCTGGAAACTTGGCCGTATGTATGCCGAGGGCGATGGTGTGAAGCGCAACGATTTTGAGGCGTTCAAGTTCTTTTTGGATATCGCCTCGCGCGACGTCGAACCTGGCAGCCCGGACGCGCCGTATATTTCCGATGCCTTGGTGGCGATCGCGGCTTATCTGAAGCGCGGTATTCCAGGTACGAACATCAAGGCGAATCCGGTAGCTTCGCGCGATTACTACATGCGCGCGGCGGCAACATATCGTAATCCGACGGCGCAGTTCGAAATGGGCAAGATGTTCCTGGTCGGCGACGGGATGCGCAGGAATGTGAAACAAGCCGGCAGGTGGCTGCAACTTGCAACCGAAAAAGGCCATGCCGGCGCGCAGGCGCTGCTTGGCAATCTGCTCTACCAAAGCGGTAAGGCGGTTCAGGGTCTTGCATTGATGACGGCCGCGCTGGAACGCGCCTCACCAAATGACAAACAATGGATTCGCGCATGCAGGAAGAAGCTTTCGCCCTTGCGGGTGAAAGCGACAGGCGGACTGCCATTGCGCTATCGCAGGATATTATCGCCAACAGTGACCGCTGATTTTTCTTAGGCACCTGTCGAGGCCGCCTCACGCAATCTCACCCCGTTGATCTTGTAGCTGCCATCGTCCTGCCGACGAAGCGTGTAGACCGCCTCGTATTCCTTGCCATCAGGGCCGGTCACCAATACCTGCTGCGCGATCTGACGGTCATCAATTTCAGCTGATTTGCCAAATCGATACGCCTGCGGTTTCCAAACCGGCTGATATCCGCGCGTCACCATTCCCATGAAAGAGTCGACGGTGGGGAAGATCTTTTTGATACTTGGAGCGGCGTGCGAATAGGCCGCCGCGTTATCGTCGGACAGAACGCCTTGATCTGGCTGTCGATCACCGACTGGGCCGCCTGGATTTCGTTTTCAACCGGCTGAAGCCGGAGAGATAACTGCAGCGGCTCCTGCCAAATAAGCGATGAGAGCGAATATGCGCAAATAGAGCCTTGGCATGGAGGATCTCCCAATTGGGTGCGTTCGCAACAATTCTATACGCATTTCCGCCGCCGCAGATCACAATTGGTGAACGTAAAATCAGCGAGACAGTTTGGTTGTCAACTCGTCGAGCATCTCAAGCAGCAGCGTGACCTTCTGCTCACCGTAACGCTGCTCCAAATCGGCATAGATTTCGCGACTTTCGGGCGCCACAACGCGAATCAGGCTTTGACCACCATCTGAAATCTTTACTTGAATTCGCCTGCCGTCACCGCGATCACGCAGAACCGTGACCATGTTGCGTTCGCTCAAGACCTTCAAGATCCGCGTCAGGCTTGGTGGTAAAATTGAGGCACGGGAAGCAGATTGCTGGCGTCGAGTGGTTGCCCGACCTCACTTAGAACGCGCAACACACGCCACTGTTGCTCGGTCACGCCATGGCGCGCGAGCACTGGCCGAAAACCCGCCATGACGGCTTCACGCGCCCGCAGCAGGGCGATCGGCAGCGACCGCCTGGTATCCGGGGGAATGCCCACATGTTGCTTCTGTTCGACTTGGCTCAATCGGTTTCTCTTTCCACCGTGTTTATCAACGTGCCAACACCTTCGACCTCGATCTCCACCATATCACCCGGTTTCAGCCATTTTGGCGGATCGAACCTCGCGCCAGCGCCAGTCGGTGTGCCGGTTGCGATCAGGTCACCGGGAACGAGTTCAGTGAATGTCGAAATATACTCCATAATCCGCTCAAACGGAAAGGCCATGGACGCTGTCGTATCATCCTGTCGTACGTCGCCATTGACCCTTGTTTTGATGCGCATGTTTTCGATGTCGATTGCCGACAAATCGGTTTCGACCCAAGGACCGAAACTACCGGACCGGTCGAAATTCTTGCCCTGTGTCACGTTGAATTTTCCGTGCCTGATCCAGTCGCGAACCGAGCCTTCGTTCATGATCGTCAGACCGGCGACATGCGACATTGCTTGCCGTCGCGCTATGTTGCGGCCGGCCTTTCCGACAACCAGCACAATCTCGCCCTCGTAATCCAGCTGTTCTGATACGTCGGGAATGATCAACGGTTGGCGGGCGGGGCAAATGATTGCACGCCGCGCATGAACAGCGAAGGGTATCGCGGTGCATCTGAACCGTCCGATACTCCTCATTTCGGTTCATGTAGTTCACACCGACGCAGAATATCCTAACCGGATCGCGTATCGGCAGATCCAGTTCAAACTCACCGACAGCTATGTCCGGGTTGCCTTTTGTAAATGATTCGGCCTCGGCAATGTTTCCAGCCACGAGCAGTTCGCGGACCGAATTCCAGCCGCCGCGCATCGTCAGGTCGTAGGCGCCATGTCGGTTACCGCCCCGATCTTGCCGTCGCTGAATGTACAAAGCCGCATTAGACAAGTCCGGTTTTTGCGAGGACGCCATCGAGGCGTTTTTCCAACTCTGGTGTCGCCGGCACAAGCGGCAACCGATGTTCGTTTTCTGGCATGATACCGAGCTTCTTCATCATGTATTTCATCGGAATCGGATTGATATCGTAAAATACCGCCTTGTTGATCTCGAACAACTGGCGGTGCAATGTCCTTGCGCCATTCAAATCGTTGTTCCAGACTGCTTCGCAGAGATCGGCTAGCGGTTTCGGCCGCAAATTGCCAACCGCATTCATCAATCCGCAGGCGCGATGGCCATCATCGGAAATGACAGTTCCTCAAGTCCTACGAAAACGCGTAAATCCTCATCAACTTCCTCGAACAGATCGGACACGTATCCAAGGTCGAGCGAAGCATGTTTCATGCCGACGAATGTGGGACATTGATCATTGATTTGCTTTGCTGTCTCGATTTTTACATCAACCGCTGCCCGCCCGGGGATGTGGTAAATCATCCATGGTTTGTCGTGCAATTCGTTCAAACGCCGGTAATACTCGACCAGTCCGCGTTGCGGCGGTCTCGAATAATACGGGGTAACAATCAACAGGGCATCGACTTGCGGTTTCGAAGCGGCGTGTCTGGTCAGTTCCTCCGTCTCGGCATAGCTCTGCGAACCGGTCGCAACGATGACAGTCAGTTTTTCTGCTGCCGCTTCGACGGCGACGTCGACGATGCGATTGCGTTCCTCGACAGTCAAGGAAGACGGTTCGGACGTTGTGCCGTTCACCAGGACGCCGTGCGAAACCCTCCCGGGCCTGAAACTCCACCAGCCCGGCATAGGCGTCGTAGTCGACTTCGCCGCCGCGAAACGGCGTGACGAGCGGGGGGATGGAACCTTTGAGGAAATCCTTATCGAGCGACAGCATCATACGCCTCCAATTCGATCGACCAAGAGGTCATTTTCACCAGGATTGACATCAGATCATAATTGATTAACATGTTAAACAGATTTGCGCAATAATGGACGGAAAGCCAAGTGCCGCATCTGACGATCGAATACAGCCGAAATCTTGAGAGCAGGATATCGATGGACGATTTCTGCGATTCGATGCTGGAAGCCACGCTTACAACCGGTCTGTTCGAAACGGGAGCCGTACGGGTGAGGGCGATCGCCTGCGAAAACTATGCGATTGCCGACAAACATCCCGACAACGCGTTTTTGGATCTTTCGCTGCGCATTGGCGAGGGGCGATCCGAGGAGACGAAGAAAAAGGCCGGCGAGGCCATTTTCGATGCTGCGACAGATCATCTGTCCGATTTGTTCGAAACGCCGCATTTCGCGCTTTCATTCGAGATACGCGAGATCGACAAGGCGCTGAGCTGGAGAAAAAACACCATACATCCGCGATTGCGCGGCAACTGACCGGAAAACCTGATGACGAAGCTGGAAAACAATATTGCAAAGGCACAAGGCTATCTTGAGCGGTTTCGCGCCGATGGTGTACTCAATCAGATCGATGGCCAGTCTGCAGCCGGTTCGACGGGCGAGACATTCGAATCGATCTCACCGATCGACCTGAAATCCATCGCCAATGTTGCTCGTGGAACCGCAGAAGATATCGACAAGGCGGCCAATGCAGCAAAGCGGGCGTTTGCCGAATGGCGAGGTATCGGCGGTTCGGAACGCAAGAAAATCCTCCATGCGATTGCCGATGGGATTGTTGCCAGATCCGAAGAAATCGCGTTCATCGAGTGCATGGACACCGGTCAGTCGCTGCGGTTCATGTCGAAAGCAGCGCTGCGCGGTGCGGAAAATTTCCGCTTCTTGGAGACCGGGCACCGGGCGCCCGTGACGGCAAAACATTGCAGGCCAGCGGTCAGGTCAACATGACCGCGCGGGTGCCAATCGGACCGGTCGGAATCATAACGCCGTGGAACACGCCTTTCATGTTGTCGACCTGGAAAATCGCGCCCGCGCTTGCCGCCGGCTGCACCGTCGTTCACAAGCCAGCGGAGTTTTCACCGCTGACAGCACGACTGCTCGTCGAGATTGCCGAAGAGGCCGGCTTGCCGAAAGGCGTTTGGAACCTCGTTAATGGATTTGGCGAAGACGCCGGCAAGGCGCTGACCGAACATCCATATATCAAGGCGGGTCGGCTTTGTCGGTGAAAGCCGTACCGGTTCGATGATCATGAAGCAGGGTGCCGAAACGCTGAAGCGTGCTCATTTCGAGCTTGGCGGAAAAAATCCAGTTATTGTCTTTGCCGATGCCGATCTTGAACGGGCCGCCGATGCGGCTGTGTTCATGATCTACTCGCTTAACGGCGAACGCTGTACGTCCTCATCGCGTCTGCTTGTCGAGAGTTCGGTCCATGACGAGTTCGTTGCCAAGGTCGCCGAGAAGGCCAAGCGCATCAAGGTCGGCCATCCGCTTGATCCGGAAACCGTCATCGGTCCTTTGATTCACCCGGTACACGAAAAGAAAGTTTTGTCCTACTTCGATTTGGCAAAACAGGAAGGGGCGACGATTGCGGTCGGCGGCGCAAAGGCCGACGGACCAGGCGGAGGTTGCTATGTTCAACCGACATTGTTTACCGGCGCCAACAACCAGATGCGCATAGCCCGCGAAGAGATTTTTGGCCCCGTTCTCACCGCCATTCCGTTCAGGGACGAGGCCGAAGCGCTCGAAATCGCCAACGACACCGAATACGGGCTGACCGGATATTTGTGGACGTCGGACGTTACGCGCGCGTTTCGGTTTACCGAACGCCTCGAGGCCGGAATGATTTGGGTCAATTCGGAAAACACCCGCCATCTGCCAACACCGTTCGGCGGCACCAAGAGTTCGGGAATCGGCCGCGATGGTGGCGACTGGTCCTTCGATTTCTACATGGAGACCAAGAATATCGCATTTGCAACAACCGTCCATGACATACCGAAACTGGCGGATAGACCGGGACAAACCCGGCCATGACTGAGGGAAGAAACGAAGGCTCAATCCATTGGAGAAACGGTCATGGGAAAAATAGTGCAAGCGGCGAAAGTCACGCATGTACCGGACAATGTTGCTGTCTGAACGGCCTGGCAGACTTGAAGGAAAACGGCAACAGGCGATCGATGGGCACAAGGAAATCGGCCGGCGTGCCCGTGCCGCCGGTGCAGACACCGTTGTCCGTGCTTGATACCCACTGGCAGGTCAATGCCCGGATATCACATCAACTCGAATGCGCGGTTTGAAGGCGTTTTCACCAGCCATGAGTTCCCGCAATTTATCCAGGATCTGGAATACGCTTATGATGGTAATCCGGCGCTGGGCGATCGGATTGCCGAAATCGCCACCGACAAGGGGGTGCACACGCTTTCCCATCAGGTGGCGTCGCTGGATCTCGAGTACGGAACGCTTGTTCCGATGCGCTACATGAATGTCGAAGCTGACCTCAAGGTGGTGTCCGTGGCTGCCTGGTGCACGGTGCACAGTATCGAATCGTCGCGGAAGCTGGGTGAAGCGATCCGTGAAGCTATCGACGACAGCGACGCCAACGTGTTGTTGCTGGCTTCGGGATCGCTGTCCCACAAGATTTGGGACAATGATCTCTACGAAGCCAACAACGGCACTTTCACCATCTCCAGTGAATTCAACCGGCAGGTGGATTTAAGGGTGCTGGATCTTTGGCGCGACGGCGAGATTGCTACATTCCTGAAAATGCTACCCGAATACGCGCTATATTGCTCCGGAGAAGGCAGTATGCACGACACCGCCATGCTGTTCGGGGCATTGGGCTGGATGATTACTCCGGTCGCGGCGAGCTGATCGGCGAGTATTTCCCCAGTTCGGGCACCGGCCAGGCCAATGTCGTGTTCCGGTATAATGACCTGAAATAGACCCACCGAGAGGAGCGTGAGTTGCCGTTACCTGCACCCAATCTTTATCCGCCTTTCAACATCGTTCGGTTGAGCCATGTTGAGTTTGCCGTCACCGATCTGGCAGCGAGCCGGGCGTTTTATGCGGACACACTCGGACTGCAGGTAACGCACGAGGATCGAGAGACAATCTATCTGCGGGCAATGGAGGAACGCGGCCATCATTGCGTTGTGCTCAAGCGAGCGGACACGGCATCCGTCAACGTCCTCGGATTAAGCTGTTTTCTGACGATGATCTTGATCGCGCTTACGAGTGGTTCGAGGGCATGGGGTTGCCCTGCGAGTGGGTGGAACGCGAGTTCCAGGGTCGCACCCTGCGTACGCGAGATCCACAGGGCGTTCCGCTGGAGTTCTATTTCGAGATGAACCGACTGGAGCCGATCCATCAGAAGTACAAACTCTATCACGGGGTAAAACCGCTCCGCATCGATCACTTCAACTGCTTTTCGACCCATGTCGATGATGCCGTGGCGTTTTACAATGACATCGGTTTCGGGTGACCGAATACACCGAGGACGCCGAAACCGGCAGGCTTTGGGCGGCATGGGTGCACCGCAAGGGCGGAGTGCACGACATGGCCTTTACCAATGGTCGCGGTCCAAGGCTCCATCACACGGCCTTCTGGGTGCCGACACCGCTTAACATCATCGACCTGCTCGATTTGATGTCGACGACAGGCTATCTCGACAACATCGAACGCGGGCCGGGCCGGCACGGAATTTCGAACGCATTTTTCCTCTATATCCGTGATCCCGATGGACATCGCATCGAAATTTACTGTTCCGACTACCAGACCGTCGATCCCGACCACGAGCCGATCAAATGGGATTTGAAGGACCCGCAACGTCAGACATTGTGGGGCGCGCCGGCACCGCGATCCTGGTTTGAAGAGGGATCTGTTTTCGCCAATACGGATGTCGGTGAATCGGACTTGAAAGCCCAGCCGATCATCGCGCCATAAGGAATTTCCAATGGACAGAGAGCAGTTCCGCCATTGGTCGCACAAGGCGGCCGATTGGGGTGTCGATTACCGCGATTCCCTCGAAGACCGGCCGGTGCGAGCACAAACCGCTCCCGGAGACATTGCCAAGCTGATCGGAGATACGCCTCCGGAAGGTGCCGAACCATTCGAGACGATCTTTGCTGATTTCGAGGCAATCGTGCCTGACGGGATGACCCATTGGCAGCATCCGCGGTTCTTTGCCTATTTCCCGTCCAACGCAGCGCCCGAATCGGTGATTGCCGAATACCTGTCGTCAGCCATGGCGGCGCAATGCATGCTGTGGCAGACCTCGCCGGCGGCTACCGAGATCGAAACCAAGATGATGGACTGGCTACGCCAGTCGATCGGCCTGCCCGACGGTTTTACCGGCGTCATCCAGGATTCTGCATCATCGGCCACGTTATGTGCAGTGCTGACAATGCGCGAACGATCGTTGCAATGGCGTGGCAATAAAGAGGGATTGCCCGGGCAGAAGCGCCTTAGGATATATGCGTCCGATCAGGTTCATACTTCCATCGACCGGGCGATCTGGGTCTCGGGTATCGGACAGGACAATCTGGTGCACGTGCCGACCAATGGTGCGTTGCGCGGTATGAATATCGAAATGCTCGACGCGCTGATCAAAAAGGATATCGAAGCGGGTTTCCTGCCTGCCGGTATCATTGCCTGCACCGGTGGCACGAGTACCGGTTCAAGCGATGATATTAATGCGGTGTG
>CAXXSI010000032.1:0-122783 GCA_963669285.2 Rhizobiaceae bacterium
TCTTCGCGTTGATGGCGATCATGATCAGCCTTTCCGTGGTGCCGGTTCGGTCGCCGACCGCTCCAACCCCCAGCCGCCAAAGGCCTTCGGGCTCGATCTGGGCGCGTGTCTGGCGGAACTCGCCGCTCGCCTGTCTCGCGGCTGCCTGGCGATCGGGCTGACCAACAGCGCGTTCAGGCTGGTCGGGCCGATCTACGCGCAGGACATCGGCCTGTCGGTTGCCGATGTGGCCTCGTTCATGAGCGCGGGCATTCTCGCGGTGCAATCCAGCAATATCCGTTCGGCTATCTGTCGGATCGCGGCGACCGGCGCTATATCCTGCTGATGGCGACCACCGGCGCGGTGTTGGCCGGCTCGGGATCACCTATCTGGCCGGCAATTCGCCATATCTCAACTTTGTCGGGATTTTTCCTGTTCGGCGCGTTTTCGCTGCCGCTTTACTCGCTTGCCGCCGCCCATGCCAACGATCATGCCAAGGACGGCCAGTTTGTTCAGGTCGCCGCCGGCCTGCTGTTCTTCTTTTCGCTCGGCGCGACGGTCGGACCGGTTTCGGCCGCCGCCTTTGTCGAACTCGGCGGTCCGAAGCTGCTGTTCAACTACATCAGCATGATCCATGCGCTGCTGATCTTCGCCACCATCTGGCGCATGCCGGGCGCGCGCCGCCGTGCCGGTCGACGGGCGCGGCCGGTTTGCCGGCTTGCTGCGTACGTCAACCGCCTTCAACAGGCTTGCGCGCAAACCGCGCCGCGACCTCGACCGATCAGGACAATTAGCGCGAAGATTTCGCCCGCAGTTGTGCGTAGCGGGCCAAAACCGCATCAAACCGCTTCCATTGAGGTTTTTGGGCTTTATTAGGGCCCCCATGAATTTGATTAGCACGTACCGCCGCACTGAAGACGGCAACCGAAGAACTCGCCAAATCCGATTTCGTCACCGTCGACACCGAGTTTATCCGGGAGACCACGTTCTGGCCGGAGCTTTGCCTGATCCAGATGGCCTGCGCCGGGCATGGAGGTGATGGTCGACGCCCCTTGCCCCCGACATCGACCTGACACCGTTTTCTCTCGCTGATGGCCGATGAGAGCGTGGTCAAGGTGTTTCACGCCGCCCGTCAGGACATCGAGATCGTCTTCCATCGCGGCGGCCTCATTCCCCATCCGGTTTTCGACACGCAGGTTGCAGCCATGGTGTGCGGCTTCGGCGACAGCGTCTCCTATGACCAGCTGGTTCAAGCGGATTACCGGCAACACGATCGACAAGTCGTCGCGGTTCACCGACTGGCGGCGGCGGCCGCTTTCGGACAAGCAACTGGCCTACGCGCTGGCCGATGTCACCCATCTGATCGACGTCTATCACCACCTCGCCGGCGAGCTGGAACGCGAAAACAGGGCCCATTGGCTGGAAGGCGAGATGGAGATCCTGACTGCCCGCGAAACCTACGACATACACCCGGACGATGCATGGAACCGGCTGAAGAAGCGCCTTCGCAAACCGGCCGAACTGGCGGTCATGCGCTCGGTCGCCGCCTGGCGTGAACGCGAGGGCCCGGTCGCGCAACGTGCCGCGCGGCAGGATCCTGAAGGATGATGCGATCTACGAGATTGCTCAGCAGCAGCCCAAGGACCAGGCCACGCTCGGGCGGCTTAGAGCAATCCGAGGGTTGGGAAAGAAGCGGTAACGCCAGCGGGCTCATCGATGCGATCAACACCGCGCTGACGCCTGCCCCGCGAGCAAATGCCGACGGCACCAAAACAGAAACGCCCGCCAAACGGCGCGGCAGCGGCGGCCGAATTACTGAAGGTCCTGTTGCGCATGGTTCGGGAGGAATCCGCGTTGCGGCGAAAGTCCCTGGCGACGAGCGACGACATCGACAAGGCTTGCCGCCGAAGGAGAAAACGCCGAAATCGCCGCGCTTCCGGTTGGCGGCGGCGAGGTGTTCGGCGATCCGGCGCTGCAGGCTCGTGCGCGGCGAAATTGCCCTGCGCTACGACCCAGGGCAAGGTCACCCTGGTGCCGTCAGCCTGAGGCGACAGCCAATCGCAACGGACGCTCGACCAGCTTGGCCAGTTGCTCCAGCCGCCATGCGGGGCGGTCGCCGTATAGCCCGGCGAGATCGCCCGGCAGTCTGAGTTCGGTCACCCCGTCATCGGCCTTTGGCCCAGTTCAAAGCGGGATATCACACCGGCATGGCTGCCGACAGCAGGTAGCCGATGGCGCATCAGACCCCCGGCTATCCGGGGCGCGCTCGGCCAGACGCGGTCCGGCAAGTTCGACCAGTTGCGGCGATACTTTGGCCATCAGCCCCTCGTGGCGAAAGAGCATTGGCAAGTGCGATGAACGCCCGGCCCGGATGATCAACGCCGGACGAACGATGTGTGCGAGATGACATTCAGCGACTGGGGCGCCGCGATATTCCGGATGCGCCCTGCCAGCCAATGTCTCCAAGCAGGCAGGAGGCGCGGCGGAAACGCGATTCATCGTTGGTTTCGTCAATCCCTGAGTTCGGCCATCGACTTGCCGGTCCATTCCGCCATTTCGCGCTCGTGCGCGATTGACCGCGACCGCAAAATCGCAAGTTCCTCAGCCGCAACGACCAGCGGATCGAGTTCGCGCGAACCTTCGTTCAGGAGCGAGTAGAGAAAGCCTTCGCGGACACCGAGCGCCGAAACCTCGACGTGCGACGGCTTCATCTGGCGGATGATCTCTTCCAGAACAATCGTCCCGTAGGGCAGCAGTGACCGGCGGTTCTTTGAAACCACTGCCAATTCCCTTGATCGAACCGGTTTCGTTGGCGGCGACCTGACTGAGAAATCCGCCCATTTCGGCCGGATACATCTGGTAGTGATGCATAACGCCCAGCGGATAGCCGGTGGCATTCATGTGGAGCCTTGCAAGATTTCGCCAGGTTCCACCGACCCGCATAGAAGACACGGCCCTTGCCCTGTTTCAGCCAAGGGGCTCGCTTAAGTTCACTGGCTGCAATCTTACGCACCTTGGCGAGATCATCGCCTGCCATGTCCTGCAGGCGCAGGCCGCCGAGCGGCAATGTGATGCCGTCGCCGATCTGGCTGCCGTGGACATCGAACAGTTCAAGGCTGCCACCACCAAGGTCGCCGCCTAATCCCGTCGCAAGCCATGAAGCCGGAGATGATTCCGAGTGCGGAGTAGTAGGGCCTCCTGCCGCCCCGATAGAACCTGAATGTCGGCGCCGAGGATCTTTTCGGCCCGTTCGATGAATTTCGGACCGTTGATCGCTTCGCGCGCGGCCGCCGTAGCGATCACGTGCAGCCGGGTCGCACCGACCTGATCGACCAGCGCGCGAAACCGCTTGAACTCGGCCATCGCCGCATCGATGGCGTCGGGATCAAGCCTGCCGGTGGAATGGACCCCGCGACCCAGGCCGGCGAGCATCTTTTCGTTGAACAACACCGTTGGTGTGCGGGTAACACCCTCATAGACAACAAGGCGGATCGAGTTCGATCCGATATCGACGATGGCCACCGGTTCGCGATCAGGCAACCGGCCCTGCGACACGTTGATCATTTCGCGGTCGAGGTGCGTTTTTTCTTTTTGGGTTTCTGGTGGAGGATGCGCTTGGGCGCATGACTCTTCAGCGCTTCGCCTCGTCCGGACAGGCTTGGATTGGTCATGAAGTATTCCTGCGCATTAAACGGCTCCTCCCCATCCTCCGGCGTAATGCGCCGCGATGTGCCGTCCGGCAATACCTCGAAACTCTGACGATTGTCCATGATGTTGCCGAGCATGATCTGATCGAGAATCTGTTCATGCACAGTTGGATTGGTGATCGGTACGATTGTCTCCACGCGCCGGTCGAGATTGCGCGGCATCAAATCGGCTGAGCCGATGTAAATCAGTGCTTCCTCGGATGGCAGGCCGGCTCCGTTGCCAAAGCAATAAATCCGGCTGTGCTCCAGAAAACGCCCGACAATCGATTTCACCCGGATATTTTCCGAAAGCCCCGGCACCTGCGGACGCAAACAGCAAATTCCCCTGACGACGAGATCGATCTCCACGCCGGCCTTGTTGGCGTTGTACAGGGCGTCGATCACCTGTGGATCGACCAGTGAGTTCATTTTCATCCAGATCGCCGCCGGGCGTCCCGCCTTGGCATTGCGGATCTCGGCAGCGATGTGTTCGAGGATGCGCTTGCGCATTGTACTGGGAGACACGGCCAGACGCATCTGCTCGGCCGGTTCCGCGTAGCCGGTGATGTAGTTGAAGACCTGGGCGACCTCATGTGCGATCTGGGGATCGGAGGTGAAGTAGGAAAGGTCGGTATAGATGCGCGCGGTAATCGGATGATAGTTACCGGTGCCGAGATGGACATAATTGTTCAGCTTGCCGTCCTCGCGGCGTACCACCAGCGACATCTTGGCGTGGGTCTTCAGCTCGATAAATCCGAATACGACCTGCACACCGGCGCGCTCCATGTCGCGGGCCCAGCGGATGTTGGCCTCTTCGTCAAAGCGCGCCTTCAACTCGATCAGGGCGGTCACAGATTTGCCTGCCTCGGCGGCATCGATCAACGCTCTGACAACCGGGCTGTTGCTCGATGTGCGGTACAGCGTCTGCTTGATCGCCACGACGTCGGGATCGTTCGCCGCCTGGCGGACAAATTGCACGACCACATCGAACGACTCGTAGGGATGGTGGACCAGGATGTCCTTTTCGCGGATGGCTGCCAGGCAATCACCGCCGTTCTCGCGAATCCGCTCGGGAAAGCGCGGGTTGTAAGGAGCGAATTTCAAATCGTCGCGCGGAAGAGAAACGATTTCGGAAATCTGCGCCAAATCCTGCAATCCCTTGATCACGCTGACGCGCTCAGGCCCGACATTCAATTCGTGGGCGACAAATCCGCTCAGTGTGTCGGGCATGCCGGCGGCAAATTCGATGCGAATGACCGATCCCCGGCGCCGGCGCTTGAGCGCCGATTCAAACAGCCGCACCAGATCCTCAGCCTCTTCCTCGACCTCGATGTCGCTGTCGCGAATGATCCTGAATGTGCCGGAACCCTTGAGGCGGTATCCCGGAAACAGGTCGGCGACATGCATGTCAACGAGATCTTCAAGCGTGATGAAACCTGTCCGGCCGTTGCGGTCCGGCAAGCGGATGAAGCGCGTCAGTGTTACCGGAAGCCGCAGCAAGGCGAACATTTCGTCCTTGCGCTTGCGGTTGACCAGTTGAAGCGCGATCGAGAATCCGAGGTTGGGAATGAACGGAAACGGATGGGCCGGGTCGACCGATAATGGCGTCAGCACCGGAAAAATCGATTCGCGGAAATGCCGGTCGAGCCACTCCTTTTCCTCGACGGTCAAATCTGCGGGGCGGACGATATTGATGTCCCGTTCAGCCAGCAGTTCAAGAAGTTCGGTAAAACAATCCTGTTGCTCGCGCTGCAAATCATCGATTTCGAGCAGCACCTGCTGCAGTTGCTGTTCCGGGGTGCGGCCATCGGGCGACTTGTGCACGATGCCCTCGCGCACCTGGCCTTCCAATCCGGCAACGCGCACCATGAAAAACTCGTCGAGATTGGCTGCCGAGATCGACAAAAACCGCAAACGTTCCAGGAGCGGATGATTTTCGTTGCGGCTTTCCTGCAAAACCCGCCGGTTGAACTGGAGCCAGGAAAACTCGCGGTTGACGAAGCGATCCGGACTGTTGGCAAGCTCCGCCGCGTCAAGCACGGGGGCTGACGTGAATTCGGTCGGGGTCGGTGTCAACTCGTTCATGGTCCGCTTCCGTTGCGCGGTGCAAAGGTGAATGCACCGACAGATTCCACAATCATAAACGCAAATGGTAACTTTCGCATTGATTTGTGACAGATTGTCTCCACAAACCGAACTTGCAATATACCGGCATATGGGCCAAAGCCTGACGTGCACCAAAGACCAGTCCAGGGTATCGGTTTAAGGAGACACAGATGGCAGGCCACGCGATTCCGCATTTTCACAACAGTGCCGGGCACGCGAAAATCGATATCGGGGTCAAGGAATTCATGTGCGTCGGCGCCGAGCCGCCATTTGATCACCCGCACGTCTTTCTCGACATGGGCGCGGAAAGTGAAAAGGTATGCCCCTATTGTTCGACGCTGTATCGCCATGTCGCCTCGCTCAATGCCGATGAAACCGTTCCCGAGGGCTGCGCGTACACCGACAAGGCCGCCTGATGATGCCGTAAGTGCGGCGGGACACCACTCGTGAACGCCAAAAAGCGCCCGGTTGTCATCGCTGGCGGCGGCATTGCCGGACTGTCCACCGCGCTAAGCTTGGCGGACATGGGTTTCCAAGCCCGCGTGTTCGAAAAGTCTGCATTCCTTGAAGAGTTTGGCGCCGGCCTTCAGATATCACCAAATGCATCGCGAATCCTGGCCCGCCTCGGCGTTTTGGAACGCCTGTTGCCGCTGGCCAGCCAGCCTGACGCCGTCAGGCTGGTCGATTCGGCGGCCTCCAAACTGCGTGCGGCGATGCCATTGGGGCTATTGGCGACGCAACGCTGGGGATCGGCCTATCTGGTCGCCCATCGCGCCGATCTGCATTCCGCACTGCTCGACACCGCCCGCAATCATCCAATGATCGAAATCACCACCGGTTGCCAGGTCAGCGGCATCACCCAATCCGATGACGGCTCGCTGGTCAGCCTGGCCATGGACGGCAAGTCGGCAGTCCGCAACTGCTTGATGGTGGTTGGTGCCGACGGCGTCTGGTCGAACCTTCGGGCCTCGGTACGACAAGATCATCACAGCAGGTTTACCAATTTCGTTGCCTGGCGGGCGCTGATCGATGTGGCGCAGGCAAGCGCCCTGCCCTTCGCCAAGGCCAACACGGTCACGGCGTATATGAGCCGCGATTTCCACCTGATCTCGTACCCGGTCAAGGCCGGCAAGCAACTCAACCTTGTCGCCGTGCACCGCAGTGCGTCGCTGGCCGAACGCTGGGTTGTCGACGCCAACATTTCCGAACTGTTCGATGTAGCCAGGCGTGCAAACCTCGGCGTTTTGGAGCAGTTTCCGACCGACTGGACGGCCTGGCCGCTGCACGGCGTGGATCCGAGCCAGGCCTGGAGCGACCGGCGAAATCTGGTGCTTGTCGGTGATGCCGCCCATGCGATGACTCCCTTCGGCGCCCAGGGCGCGGCAATGGCGATTGAAGACGCCTATGTGCTGGCGCGGTGCGTCGCCGCACAGCCGGACGATCTCCCGGCGGCTTTTTCGCAATATGAGAACCAGCGCAAACCCCGCGTCACCCGGGTGATCAAGCGCGGCGCGCTTAACCAGTTTGCCTGGCACGCCTCGGGCCCGGCGGCGATGGCGCGCAACCTGATGCTCAAAACCCGCACCGGCAAGGGTCTGATGCGTGACCTGGATTGGCTATACGGATTCGATGCGGTCGCGCAGCGTTGATCAAACGAATGCAGCGTTGATCAGAGTCAATGATCATCATTCGCTTTTGCGCTCAAACATTGGTTTAAAGGGGTTACCGGGGGTTTCTGATTGTCGTTAACAGGAGACGATGATGAGCAACGAACTTCGAGACCAAAAGACCGAGCTAACCAAGGCTACCGATTTCTTCAGCCGCTT
Source organism: Rhizobiaceae bacterium (assembly GCA_963669285.2). Lineage (GTDB taxonomy): Bacteria > Pseudomonadota > Alphaproteobacteria > Rhizobiales > Rhizobiaceae > JAWKWH01. Next base: position 7,598 of record CAXXSI010000032.1, read on the forward strand.
CCGCAGAGAGATGGACGATTTCATCTCCAATTTCACCGGCGGAATTCCGGACAGTCCATTCACCATATCGCTGGACGACAGGGGTTTCGCCGTCGACGTCGCCGAGAGCAACGGGCACATCGAGGTAACCGCCGAACTGCCGGGGGTCGAAAGCGATAATGTCAATGTCGTGCTGAAAGACGGTTCGCTGGTCATCTCCGCGGAAAAGGAAGCGGAGAAGAAAACCGAAGACAAAAACTGGCACCGCGTCGAGCGCTCCTACGGCTCATTTCGCCGCATTGTTCCACTCGGTTTTGTTCCCGATCATGACAAGCTGGAGGCCGAACTGAAAAACGGCATTCTGCGCGTGACGATACCGAAACCGGCGGTAAAAAAGGCCGAGGAAAAAAAGATCGCGATCAAGTCCGGCTGAGCGGCGGGCATACACCGCGGTAACGTTTTTCAGTGCAGTATCTGGCTCAGGAACAGCTTGGTGCGTTCGTGCTGGGGATTGTCGAAGAACTCGTCGGGCGTATTCTGTTCGACGATCTGACCGCCATCCATGAAGATGACCCGGTTGGCCACCTTGCGGGCAAAGCCCATCTCATGGGTGACGCAGAGCATGGTCATGCCCTCCTCCGCCAGCCTGACCATGGTGTCGAGCACTTCCTTGATCATTTCCGGATCGAGCGCGGATGTCGGCTCGTCGAACAGCATGATGCGCGGGTTCATGCACAAGGCACGGGCGATGGCGACGCGTTGCTGCTGACCACCTGACAGCTGGCCGGGATACTTGTCGGCCTGTTCAGGAATCTTGACGCGCTCGAGAATTTGCATCGCCTGCTCCTCGGCCTGCTTTTTGGGTGTCTTGCGCACCCACATCGGCGCCAGCGTGCAATTCTCCAGAATGGTCAGATGGGGAAACAGGTTGAAGTGCTGAAACACCATGCCGACCTCGCGGCGCACTTCATCGATTTTCTTCAAATCGCTGGTCAGCTCGATCCCGTCGACGACGATCTTTCCCTTCTGGTGCTCCTCCAGCCGGTTGATGCACCTGATCATCGTTGACTTACCTGAGCCGGAAGGTCCGGCGATGACGATGCGTTCGCCGCGCATCACCGTCAAATCGATATCCTTGAGCACGTGGAAACTGCCGTACCACTTGTTCATGTTGGTGATCTCGACAGCAACTTCGGTCTCGGAGACCTGCATCTTCGCCCGATCGACAACGATCTCGTCGGCTTCCACAACGTTGGCTGTATTGGCTGCTGTCACGCTACTCTCCCCTGGACGCTCCCAAGGGAACTTGGCATGGATTTGACCAAAGCGCTACCGGATTGGCGGCGCATAGAGCAGACCGCCTTTCGACCACAACTGGTTGGCACCGCGCGGGATGTTGACCTCTCCCTCCGGGCCGAGATGGCGGTTGTAGATTTCGCCGTAATTGCCGACGGCCTTGATGGCGTTATAGGCCCAGTCGTTGCCGTCATAGCCGTCGCGGTCGAGCCCGAGACGGACGCCGAATGACCCCTCGACGCCGAGCAGGCGCTTGACGGCGGAATTTCCGCTTTCACGCATCTGGTCGACATTGGTCGAGTTGACCTCGAGTTCCTCGGCATTAATCAGCGCGAACAGCACCCATTTGACCAGATCGAACCACACCTCGTCGGCCTGATGCACGACCGGGCCGAGCGGTTCCTTGGAGATCGTCTCCTGCAACACGATATGCTTGTCGGGTTCGGCGAAGGTCTGGCGGGTCGCATAAAGCCGCGACACGTCGGCGGCATAGGCGTGGCACTTGCCGGCCTCGTAGTCGACCTGAAGCTCCTTGTGCTCGTCATATTCGACGAGTTCGATTTCCATGTTCCGGTCGCTGAAGAAATCGCGGACATTCAGTGCCGCCGTGGTTCCGCGGCCGACGCAGATCTTGGCGTTCGACAGTTCGAGCACCGAGCGAATGTTCAGCTCTTCGGGCAGCATGAAACCCTGATTGTCGTAAAACCATGTACCGACGAAATTGACCCCGTACTGGGTGTCGAAGGCCATCGTCCAGGTGGAGTTGCGCGACAGAATGTCGACTTCGCCCTGTAACAGCGCGGCGAACCGCGCCTTGGCCGAAAGCGGCGTGAACTTCACCTTCGAGGGATCGCCGAAGATGGCCGCCGCAACGGCGCGGCAGAAATCGACGTCGATCCCGAACCATTCGCCATCCTTCGGCGCCGAAAAACCGGGCAATCCCTGACTTACGCCGCACTGCAGGAAATCCTTGGCAATGACATCGTCCAGGGTTGCCGATTCTGCCTTAGCTCCGGTGAATGCGACCAGCGCTGCACTGACAATTCCAACTAATGCTGACCGCATGGGTCGTTCCAGCCTTCCCAAACACGCATGGAGACATGCATAAAATACTGTCGCGGCCTCAGATCCGCCAATCCGCCACAAATCCGTTAGCCCGTAGATAGTGCGATGCGCACCCCATACGCCCCGCGCCCGAAGGTTTTATCGAATGCGATTATTATGGCGGCGTCAAGGGCGCAGGCGCATTCTCCCCGACAGGTTTGACCAATCGGCCAAGTATTTTGGCCGCATGGTAAATGTGGTCATTGCCTACGGCGCAACCGGGCATTAGAGGATCGGTACCGGCAATCGGTCGTTGGTTGCCGGCGGATACGGAAAAAAGGTTCGAACGCGATGGCCAAAGGCGACCTTGCCGATAAAGGCATCAATACGAGGCTGGCCCATGCCGGATATGATCCGCGGCAGTATCACGGCTTCGTCAATCCACCCGTGGTGCACGCTTCGACGGTGCTGTTTCCCGACAGCAAGACGATGGCCTCGCGAAAACAGAAATACACCTACGGCACGCGCGGAACGCCGACCAGCGACGCGCTATGCGAGGCGATGGACGCGCTCGAAGGATCGGCCGGCACCATTGCCGTTCCCTCCGGGCTCGCCGCGGTGACGACGCCGCTGCTGGCCTTCCTGTCGGCCGGCGATCATGTGCTGATCGTCGATTCGGTCTATTTCCCGACGCGGCGGTTTGCCGATACGTTGCTGGCCCGGCTCGGCGTTGAGGTCGAATATTACGATCCGCTGGCCGGCTCAGCCATTACGGAATTGCTCAAACCCAACACCAAAGTGGTGTGGACCGAATCGCCCGGGTCCAACACGTTCGAGATGCAGGACATCCCGGCGATCGCCGCAGCGGCGCATGCAGCCGGTGCGATCGTGATGATGGACAATACCTGGGCGACGCCGCTCTATTTCAAGCCGCTTGATCATGGCGTCGACATTTCGGTGCAGGCCTCGACGAAGTATCCCGCCGGCCATTCCGACGTGCTGCTGGGAACCGTATCGGCCAACGAACGCTGTTGGGAACAGCTTTATGACACCTTCCTGACGCTCGGCATCCCGTCGGGTCCCGACGACGTCTACCAGGTAGCCCGGGGTCTGCGCACCATGGGTGTCAGGCTCGAGCGGCACCAGCAGAGCGCCCTGGCGGCGGCGCGCTGGTGCGAAGAACAACCCGGCGTCGCCCAGGTGCTGCACCCGGGTCTTGAAAGCCATCCCGGCCACGCCATCTGGAAACGCGACTTTTGCGGCTCGTCGGGGCTGTTTTCGATCGTGCTCAACGGCGGCGGCACGCGCGAGGCGCACGCCTTCCTCGACGCGCTGGAGATCTTCGGCCTCGGCTATTCCTGGGGCGGCTACGAGAGCCTTGCCGTGCATGTCAGCCTGGCCGACCGCGTGGTGGCCAGGGGCGACTATGCCGGTCCGGTCATGCGCCTGCAGATCGGGCTGGAGGATGCCGACGATATCATCGGCGACGTACAAAAAGGCCTGCAAGCGGTTGAAAAACTGAAATAATTGGCGATCCCGGCAGGATTCGAACCTGCGACCATCGGCTTAGAAGGCCGTAAGATGTCATATTTTCTCTTTTAATTTCAACGGCTTGAAAAATTTGTGTGACGGCGTGTGCCAATCACAACCATGCGCCAGTCACGACATGACTAGGCGGTTGTATGTTCGGGGGATTTTGGGAGTTTGAACTGTGTCGGAATACCCGATTGTGATGTCCGCTTTGTGCTGAGATTTAACGAATTCGTAAGGTAAGCGGGTCGGCCGCTTTGAGATCCTTTGAGACCTGCAATCGATGTCGCGGACGAGATAATCGGGAACGGACTCAATGCACAAGACTGTTCCTAAGCAGTCATGGCAGTAGATTTTTCGCTAAGTTGAACTGGTTGTATTATCTTACGCTCAAAGATCGAGCTTGCCCTGTGCTTTCTGGTCTTCTTCTCGCGCGGCTTTCTTGAAAGCATCGTCGCGGCGAGCGGCGAGGCGGACGGCGCGGTCGCGAAGCGCAAGCGCATCCTCGACGGTCACGATCTGGATGCGTGGGACGGTGGAGAAGCCTTCCATATCGAACTGTCCGGCCGCGGCGGCCTCTGCTACCATGGGTCTGGTTGGCGGGGTGAGAGTAAGGAATATGCCGATCTCTGCCCGTTCGCGTTCAATCACGCCGCGCAGATCGCGGATCATCGCCACGCCAACATTGTCGCCCGATTTGACAGACACGATGGCGCGGCTGGTCTTGCCGAAATAGATGTTTCCGTCGATGCCCCGGTCAGCGCCCTTTTTGGACAGGTTGCCGGGCTGCGCGGCAATGAGCGACAGCGCCCATTTCTCGAATTCGAAATAATAGTTCTTGTCGTCGCGCCCTCTCTTGGCCAAGTCGCGCGCCCCGGCAAGGTCCTGCGGAACACCGTGGGTGGTGAACTGCACGCCTTCAAACGCATCGCGCAGGCGCTTTTCGATCAGGCCGATGGCAAGGTGGGTGATATCGATACCAATCCACTGCCGGTTCATTTTTTGAGCGGCATGGACGGTGGTGCCGCAGCCACAGAACGGGTCGAGCACCAGGTCACCCTCGTTGGAGGACGCGGAGATGATGCGTTCGAGCAGAGCGACGGGCTTCTGGGTTGGATATCCGAGGCGTTCACGTGCCGTTTGGTTTAGCCGATCGATGTCAACCCAAACATCGCCAACGGTAACCATTCGACTGCTGGGATCGAACGGTTCTGCATCCCGCCTTCGAGGAAATCCATTGTTCGGTGGAAAGTGTATTAATCCGGCGTCCGCCCACTCTTCGAGTTGTGTGTGAGAGTTTCCCCAATGTCTGCCAAGAGCCGTGACGTCAAAGCCGCGCCAAGGTTTGCCACTTTCTCCATCTTTTGTAATTCCGGCGCCCGTCAACTCGTAGGTTTGATATTTCCTCCCATCGGCTCCTGTTATTAGCGTATGAGGCAGTTTCGCTGCATCGGCCTTTACCTTTGGTATCGCATGGACGTTTTTCTCCGATGAATAATGGAAGATTACATCATGGAGATGCGGCCAATTTTTGGGAGTGCCTCGTGCGTTCGTACGCTTCCAAACTACCTCTGCGCGGTACCATCGAGCCCCAAACACCGCGTCCAGCAATATTTTCAAATAGTGGCTCGCTGTCGGATCGCAGTGCAAGTAGAGGCTACCAGTGGACTTCAGCACTCGGTGCAGTTCCAGCAAGCGCACAGCCATCATTGCCAGATAGGCCATCATGTCATTCTCGCCCAGGAACGACCGCATCGCCCGCAGCATTTCCGCCACCGCACCGTTGCCCGAGCGCAAGACCTCACCAAACGCCTCTTCCGCCGCGTCGGTCCAGTGCCACGTATCGTCAAACGCCTCGATCTGCGCAGCGGACACATTGCCCCGCGGGCCTTTGAACAGCACGTTGTATGAGGCGTTGGAATTGAACGGCGGGTCGAGGTAAATCAAATCGACCGTTTCGGACGCGAAGTCGCGCAGGACGGTGAGGTTGTCGCCGTAGTAGAGGTGGTTCATGGCTTGCTTTCGGTTCAGGGATTTGATCTTGCGTCCCGCACGATCAGTAGAGGGGTCGCTAATAAACACCGATTTGCGCGAACATAACTAAATGGCATGAAAGCGTTTACGAGATTATGGCGCCTATGCCAACGTCCATTACTGACACATAGCAACGTTGTCGGGTACGTCGCATATCGGAAACCGGAGGCGGAATTCACTGCTCAATTGTGCCCGCGTTGCCGACTTACGCAGGCTATTAAGAAATTTCGGAGGCATTCTCCAAATCGGCCATTGGCCATCAATCGTTTAGGTGTACTTACCTATTCGCCAAAAACGCTGCGATCGATCTTATCCATAACCGCGCCAAACTCTTCTGACGGGAACAAATGACAATACCGATCCATCGTTACCTGTAAGCTCGAATGCCCAGCAAACGTTTGGACAGTTTTTGGTGAAAGTCCAGCTTCGATCCAGCACGAAATCGCGAAGTGTCGAAGTGCGTGCCAGTTAAAACGTTTGGGCGGTTCTGGGTGGTTATCAGAATCGAGATCGTAGGCTTTTGCAAGCGCACCGAACAGCGGGACAAACAGTCTTTTTGACATGTTACTGTGCGACATAAATTTGCCGCGTGCATTTGGAAATACCAAATCGTCGTTGTTTGAAAATGCTGAACGCAAACGCAATGCGCGCAGGTCGTGAACGAGCGTCTGGTTCAGCGGAACGGCTCTCACACCTGCGGCAGATTTCGGCGGTCCTAAATTACCGTAAGCGTCAACTCGAACTTCAACTCTGACTTCGCCTTTCTGCAGGTCCAGGTGCTCCCATCGCAGTGCATGTTGCTCGCTGGCGCGTAGTCCGGTCATTGCGGCAAATTTAAACGCCACCTTAAAGTCGCCGCTAGCAGCCGTGGTTAGTAGCTTCACATTCTGCATTGAAGGCGGAGCAATTTTTCTGCTCCCCTCATCACGAGGGCCAAGCACCCGTATTCCACGAGCATGATTAATCGAAATGAGATCCCTGCCCTTTGCAAATTCCAACGCCGATCGCAGCATCGCCAATATGCGCCGTGTCGTGGAAACAGAAGTTCCCTGCTCACGCAGTCGGTCTCTGAAGTCATTGATCTTAGCGCTAGTCAGTTCGCAAAGCAGAACAGTTCCAATGCCGTAGTTCGGGTTGGTAATGTGATTTCGCACATGTCCTTTGTATGTGCGGTAGCTGTGCTCTGTCATGTGTTCGGAACGTTTGATCCGTTCTTCACAGTGGGAGAGAAACAGCGCCGTCAGATCTTTTACCGTCATGCTTTGCGCTTTTGAAGAATAGGTGCCCGTGAGTAGCTGGTTTTCTATCGGTATGCGAAAGATATCTGCGTCCCGCTTCTTCTTAAATTGTCTGCGTTGGCGGTTGCCAGCATTGTCGTGCCAGTCGACAACCCAGGCTGTTTTTCGTTCGCCTTTTGCGTTGATCCAAGATCGTTTCCTCACGCGGGCCATGTGTATAAAACCTCCCAAAAAACTCTATCATAGTAAGGGGTTTGAAGGAAGGTCTTGTTTCTGTTTTGTTCTTTTCAGTAAGCGTGATTACGCTCTGCCGACACCTTTTGGAAATAGAGAGATCATGGAGTTTGCGCGGTCACCTATTCTGGCCACCGTAAGTGCTCGAGACAAAGATTCACTCGTGCTCCATGCAGAATCTGGTTCAATCTGGATTTGCTTCCATCGCCGGCAATTGAAGTGATCGCTTTCGCATAAGAAAGAAAGGCGCCTTTAGTTCGCTCAAGCGCTTCCACTTCTTTCCGCAGATCAGCCAACCTGACATCGCCATCACCGTCATATTCTTCTCCAAGCTCATCTAGCTTGATGAATATCTGATTCATCGAACGCATTGTGGAATCGGCAGTTACGATATTAGAATCGGTTTGCCCACTAGTGCTTTCCAATGTTTCGAGCTGCAAACGAAGCGCTGCGTCTGAATATCCTCTGAATTCTGGATGTGAGCGGGTATCCGGCCTTCCGTTGTTCCACAGCCCATACAGCACCGCGAAATGCTCTTTTGTCTGCAACGCTGCCATGACCGGTTTAGATATTTGTTCCCAATCCGAACTGTAGTCGAGCGGCTCAATTAGCTCACGCACGCGCTTCATGTTTTCAATGACGCAGCGCAGTGGCTCTCCCATTGCAAGCGCAGTATCAAGTCTGGTCAACACCAATTCTTGACGAATTTTCTCAGCTAGCGCCGCGCTCTCGCGTGCTGCTCTACGGTTGTCGGCCTGCTCAGTCAGGTAATTTGTCCAGGCTGTAGCTACGACAGCGCTCAATATCCAAAGTGTAATGGGCTGATTGAAAATCTTTAGTGTTCGCTTCCACCAATTAGGTTTCTGCGCTTCAGCATGAAGGTCAGATTGCACTTCGTCGCGAAAGATCTCCTCCTCGCGTATTCGAAGTTTGTCTTTTTCTGACAACATGCGTTTTCTGCTCAGATTTCGATTAGTTCAAATCGAACTAGCAGACTAAGCGGCTTATTGATGCTTCAGCAATAGCTCGACTTGTTCAATTGCCAATTTCAGATTTGGTTCTGATAACAATTTTGCCGACGCAAGCAGCCGAGCCTGAAGTACGGTACGCTCATCCGAAACGTCGATCTCTCCAAATCCCAGCAGGGCGTTTGGCGTCGTATCCAGCGCCGCGCAAATTGTAATCAGCGTGCCGAAATCTGGCTGCCGATCACCTGTTACATAAAATCCGTAACGACGGGGCGCGAGCCCAGCTCTCCGAGCCACTTCTGCATCAGGCAATCCGAGCTGTTTGGCACGGGAGCGCAGTCTATTTCCGAAATCCGACATGCGTTCATTTTGTTCATTCCCTTGCGATCTCTGTCGATGTTCAATATGTTCTTCTTACAATGTTCAGTTTGAACATATTTTGGTCGAAAGGCTTAAGTATGAGCAACTCCTTCACGGATTTTATGAGTGGCGCCAATTATGCCGGAACTGTGTACGAGCAATCTAAATACGCGAGTAGAGGTCTCGCTGCTGTCGCGGGATTAGCGGCAATTACCGGCGTGAATTCAGCTCTGGGTCAGGAAGCGCAGCCTATCGCGTATAAGGATACAAATCTTTCTTCTTATGGTGTGCCGAATTTTGAAGGCATAACGCCGTACAAGACGAAATTCTTAGACCGCACAGATGCAGTCCCCGGCAATGAAACCCGCAGAGACGCATTCAAAGTCGGTTATGGATTTGTCGCAACCATGTCCATTGACGATAAAGTCTATGAAGTCGGCTATGATCGAGATGGAAAGCGGCCTTTGGATTTCGCGTTTCGCGATGAAAACGGGAGCGGTTATTTCGAACGCGTTTCGACAACGGCTAGTTCCAAGCCGCCCAAATGGACTTACGAGTAATCGCAATATTTTTATAGGACAGTCAGCCGGATACCTTCATGGTGTCTATTCGATGTTTGTTCCTATTCTCTTTGATCCTCGTTCTAATTCCAATTGAGTTTGCAAGTGCGGCATGCCCGCCAGATTGCGAACCTCCTTCTGACGACGGTCTCGGCGGCTTTTACGACGACCTGTTCGAATCCGATCCGGAAGCAGCAATAGAAGAAACAACCAGGCTCGAAGCTGACGGTGTTTCTTCGGCTGAGGCACGTTCTGGTGGTGGTGCTCGAATTGAACATGCTGATTCACTCACAGCCGACGCAGGTCGCCGATTCGAAAACATCGACGGTGCTGACGTTGATAGTGATGGCAATGTTATTCACGCCGACCACATCGAAATTGATGACATTGAATTCACCGATGTTGCCGCGCTTGATCCAATTGGAAGTGAGGCGAGAAATCTACGCGCTGACAGTGCTGCGCTCATTTCCGGTGAAGATTTTGAAGCGACTACTGTCGCGGGTTTCGAGCTTGCTGACGGTAACCTTCGTATCGGTAGCGCCGAAAACTCAGTCATTGGCGATGTTACGGTTTATCGTGCGGAAGGCATCTCTCGTCAAAACGGTATCATCAAAATTGCCAAAGCGTCTCGAATTGAAATTGGCGAAGGCGTACTCTCAGAAATCGAGAATTTTGAGGGAACTGGAAGTTCATTTCATGTCGGTTCTGCGAAGGATATTATGAACGGATGCCTTCTTTTGTCGGGTGTCTGGGACAGCAATCTTCATGTTACCAAAGACAGTCTGGTCATTGACCCTGCTTCAGGAGTTGTCTTTTCCATTTCCGACTGTGGCTTTTCGCAAAGCAGCTTTGAGGCATTTTCCGAAAACTCCTCGCTGGAAATTTCAAAGACAAAAGAAGCTTCCTACGAAATCAGCCATGGCAAGCTGTCCTGCTTTGATGGCACAACAACTGAGATCATAGAAACCAATGCAACAGCGCATGTACAGTACGGCGCATCATGCATGCGGTGCGTAAGCATCGATCCGAAAAGTACGTACTGGCTAAACTCCGAGATTTATATCAGTCGAGATTTCGGCGTTCATGTTCCGGGGCATGGTTCACAATTCAAACTCTGCATTCGAAAACACTCCTCTGAATTGCGACAAGCAGCCGCTGGTTACGTTGATCTTGTCGAAGACAGTGTTTTCCTAACGAAAACGGCGATTTTGTTGAGGTACCCGTTTCGTCATGGACAGCCATCTTCTCTTCTTATGAACCAGTTATTTCAGGTGGTGAATGGGTTTGAAGGATCGCTGTCTTCATTTCGTAATTACACACGATCAAGCTTTGTCATCGGGCTGGTTAATGACAGCGTGGCACCCAATGCAGCGGCTATTGTCAATCCCAACAACTATTTCACATTACGCGAACAGCCAACGCTAAAAGGTATTCATAGGCTGTTGAAAACCAATCCGAAGATTGCGGCCAGTGAATTGACCGATTCACGAGTGTGGGCATATTCGGATTCCACTTCAGACCTGCACATAGTGATCACAGGCAATGGACTTTTCCAACAGGGATCACGAAATTCAATAATTGCGCTGCCAGCCGGACACGATGAGATTAGTGAACTCGTGAACTAGGACGGTTTCCAACACCGACGCAATCAACGTTATTAATTTTTCACGTTCTAATGAACATTGAGCATTCGATTGTCAGGCGTGATGTCTGCTTTTCTCGAAATTTCTTCCGCTTACTCTCCGTAGGCGGACCTGCTGGCGGCCCGAAGGATCCCGCCGTTTGTGATCTTAATGTCGAACGAAGTTCATTTTCGCGAACGACGGCTCCGACCCCATCGCAGCCTTTCGATACGATGTAGCGGATGTCTTGTCGGTGGCATTCTATTGCCGTAACCACCTGAGTTATGAGCGTACGATCTGAGAGGGGTTCAGAAGCGCCAATTCTCTGCTTATCGCGGTCCTGGTGCACCTCCCTCAAAAACGACCACTTTGGTGGGAGGCCGCCTCTGCGTGCTTTGAATTCGGCTAGTTCATTCCGAATCTACAATTACCGGCGTCGAGAAGTTTTTGACTATCCTTCCAGCGACAATGAATGAATTATCATCAAGTTTTCTATGCGATCGAAATGCGATTAGAATATCTGCGTCGCCAAAACGAATTGATCTAAGCAAGTACGAATTACCCTCAATAGCAGCAACTTGTTCTGACATAGTTGTGCCTCCGATGATTAGTGCTCTGGCCGCATCTTGGTGTTCCCGTATTTTCTCAATATCTGTAGGTGGGGAGTACGTCCATATGTAGCGCCATGCATCTGGACTGATTGTGTCCAACCAACCCGGAGGTTCTTGGTTGGCCGCAACCAATTTATCTAACGGCGTGTCGCCGAGAGAAACCAAATAGCCATAGTCCGCACCGGCGAAACCGGTATAAAACTTTCCATTTGTGTAACCGAGGTCGGAACCTAGACCGTATTCTTGGCTTCCACTGAGAAAGGAATAGTAAGATCCACCGCCTTGTATGCCGGCGGCTTCGATGAATTTCCCATCTTCGCGCTGGTGGATTCTAACAATTCGCGATCCTGGTTGCTTCAAAAAGTCCGCGAACGAGGATAAATCTTCGGACGGCACTTTGATCGCCGCTTCAGCCTTCTCTTTGAGTTTCTCTTCTGGAGTTTTTTCCTCTTGCACAGTCACTAACACCCAGGCGGCGATGCCTAATGCCGCAAGGACGGAAGATAGCACTACTATCAGCCTTAACAGTCGATAGCCTTGCATCCTTGTGAGATTAGGAAAGATATTGCGACGAATAATGTCTCGGAAAACAAACGTTGCTAACGCGATCGCAATACCGGCCAAACCTGCCGTTTGGCCTACTGCCTTCAATGTTTCACCGTCCAACTCTAATTCCCCGCATCTTTCGATATTTTCAGAGCAAAATTTGCTCGACACTCGGTGACGATATTCGCAAGGATACTATAGTGTTGCTTCACATCAAGGGAGCTTTGAGAAATTTGTTTCCTCTATTACAACTTGCGGAATACAATCAATATCGGAGAAACCAGATAACAAGTTTGGTTCGAACTATCGACATATACTGCGTTGCGTTTTGGTCCGGCAGCGGCATCTGACAAACTGAATTCTTAGAATTTTATCCCTTTGGCCAACTCTTCCTTCAGAGATTGAGCCGCAAGAGTCATCTGAGTTCAGAAGAAGGCGCAGTGGGCATAGTATCATCTAACCTACGTGCTGGATGGCGGAGCTCCTCAGGCGTACGTTTTGTTCTGGTGCGTAGGCAGAAGGGCTGCCCGTCTCTGCCCGTAATTTTATCGTCGATCACGGTATAAAGTCTCGCCATACCGACGCCAAATCGCCCAATATGACTCGCTGACGCGCGTTCAACTTTTCCGCGCCTCAGATGCCTCAAGCGTGCGACGAACGAATGTCAGCTTTCGGGAATGGCCCACTACAATTGGTGAGACCGCATTGTCCGCGAGCCAGACTTTCAACGAGCGATTACTCCAGGTCAACAATTAAACCCGGATTTTACGTCGAGCCGCCAATTGTTCTCCGTCAAAACACCTAAGCTCTATGTCTGAGGCATTCTCGAACTCAATAGAAAGTTCGGTCTCTCCATCGTCAATGTCGACGGAGCCCTGAGCCCGCCCATTCGCAAAAACATCGCATCCAGACAACCCCTGAGTGGAGATCGTGAGATTCAATACACCGTTTTGAACTGACTGACTGACGATGCGTAGATTGCGGACCGCCATCCCTGCCAAAATGGTTCCTGCAAAATCGAGCATGTCTTCGTTGCCATTTAGTATATCGTTGCGGCTCAAAGGGCGCAGGTGATCCGGTTTGACACCAAGGTCTTCAACTGGTGTACCCGCATTATCCAAAACGCGCATGGTGCGGCGTATTGAAACCCGCATGCCAGCTCCATTCGGAAGGGGCCGATAGGGTGAATTCTGGATGGTATCCGGTAGAAACTGTCGCAACAGATCATGGGTCCAAACGTTTGCACCACCAGCGCCGGTATTATTGTGAACACCAATAACGGGACCAATTGCGTGGTCCTGAAAACCTGCTGCAAATATGTCGGTTGTACTGTAACACAGTGCATCGGTAACCAAGACGACAGGGCCGAAATAGCGTTGCCCTGTATCGTTGGCTTCTTCTCGTGCCGTAATCGGAACGCCCCGAGAGAATTGCGCGGCGGTAATGGTTGCCTCCTTCAGTGATTCCACCCAGGGAGACAAAAAGCTATTGCGTTCACAAATATCGAGGTTGAGCGCTGACGATATGAACTGGGTTGGTTCAGGATGAATGATGGCGGGCGTCATCAGTTGCAACAACCGCTCGCCAGCCATGATTATCCCACCGCCATTGCCACGGACATCCACGATTAGGCCGTTTTGTGGCAGGTTTTCTGCAAGCTCAATAAATCGGTCCAAATAACTTTGAACGATCTGCGTCCAATGCAAATTGTTGTTTCGATACGAAAATGAACGGATTCGGATGTAGCCGAACTTGCCTGAAGCGGTGTCCACTTCCCGGCCTTCCATCACCGAGAGAGGTACGAATTGGGCAAAATCACCAACCACAGATCCAAGATCGTCCGTGATCGACATAGCTTCGGCTGTAGCAGGCATCTTTTTTTCTTTTCGTATCTCGTCAGCAACTGCATGTCTGGCATAAAGCAGCTTCTGTACGTGATGGACGGCCTGCATTTGAAGATCGTGACCAATGGAAGCTGCGCCCCGACTGTCGCGTGGATCAGGCGGCAGAATGTCCCCAGCAACCAATGGGGCAGAGATAACCATCCAATCTATCCTCAACTCCCTGGCTTGCCCGGAAAGATCAACATAGCCAACCAGGACAAAGTCTTCGTCTGGCGGCAGCGCAAGTGCGAGCTGTCGAACTGTCAGCGTTGCGGCGCCTCTAGCCCTTCGGGCCTCCGAGTTGCTTCCGGCAAATCTATTGCCTTGAATTTCCACGGCGCGTTCAATGGGAATGCCGTTCCAGGATGTGACTTCAACACCCTTTTCGAAATTCGCCTCGTTAAAGCCTTCAGATATATTGGTTACGAGGTAACGTTTCGCGTTGGCTTCGGTGAATTCTTCTACCATGAATGGCACAAAAGCGATCATTCCGCGAAATGGATCGGGAAGGATGTAGTTCGTGTGCAAGTCCCGTACCGACATGAAGATTTCTGTCATCGAGCGATGAAATTCGAGGTCGCTTAAATCCCCGGAATCGTTCTCGACACGATATCGCAGCAATTTGAGCGCCTGTACCGGATCCGTAGCGTGCATGGCCTGTTTCAGGGGCAAATGCACATAGTTGCGTTCAATGAGAATCAGGGCTTGCTCTAACAGTTGCAGTCGTTCCAGAGCGCTCAGGGATGACCCAGTCGCTCGAAAGGTCCGCAAATCCACGGTCTGAGCAAACTGATCTCGCACATCTGAGGAAACGCCCTTAATAAAGCTAGCGATCTCAGGATTCTTTCGCCGTCTTCGTGGCCGATTTTGCCTTTTTGTAACTCTGCTTTTTATAGTCTTCTTGGTGCTTCGAGCCATATCTCTAACTCTAATATCGACAATAACATACAGAAGCCATAGTCTAACTTTGATCAATTAGAGTCAAGATCGGTAGCATCCAATTAAATCGTTGTTTGCTGTATTTAAAGCAAAGACACAAATTGCAAATAGTTGCATGCAATTTTCCGCAGATACATTAATGTGTAGTGGGAGAGATTGCTAAAAAAAACCGAACCAATTTCAAAAAAATTGGATTCTGATTACATGATCAAGCTATTCATTCTCACGATTATCATTACGGTTTCGGCAACCCTACTGATGTCCACAAACTTCGCAAGCAGGCTCGCGGTTCAGTCTTAGGATCCCGCGTCTCCACAGCGTCATCATCGCGAACTCCGAAACCAACAGATATCTAGTTGGTTGTCTTTTCATAACCGAAGCGTTCCGCGAAAACCTAAAAGCTTCTCTCCATATCCTTTTCGCGCTTTACGTCTATCGCGTATTCTAGTCGCAAAACACGCAATTAAAACGCCGATCATCTGTTTCAGGAAGGCTCAAGCTGCGAAATGCGATGAGTGAGTTTTCCGCTCGCTTTCCCGGTTAAGATAACTGGGAATTATGCGAACTATGGGCGGTTTTTGGAGTGTGCTTCTCAGCTTTTGGGCTGCTCTGCTAATCTGTGCCGCTTACGCTGGTGCTGGTTATCTAGCGATCTCAATTTTCATCAACGTTGAATCCGCCTTGGATGCCTTACGTTTCTTCATTTTTGATTATGGTGGTTTGATCGCGGGCACGGCAGGTGCGTCACTTTTTCTGATGTCGATCCTTGTACTTCGGGCGATTCCCGAGTTGATCGAGGATGCAATCGAACCCTCTGAAATCAGTGAGACTCCCTACGGGTTTTGGAGGGCGCGACTCCAGAGTCCCCATCTTGGCCTAGCGCAGTTTGCCACATACTTCATTGGCGGTTTTGGTATCTATTCACTCTTTGAGTTTCCGGTTTCGCAAAACGTCCAGTTGTTTTTTGTGGCTTTCACCGCATTGCAATATGCGTTCGGTGGTTTCATTGGCCGCAAGCTATGGTGCGTTGGCCACATGCTGAGAAGTCTCGAGAACGTTACGCCACAGAGTAACCTACTAGAGATCGAGGCGCTGCCGCGGCTCATTTACCTGATCAACATCTTCACGTTCCTAACGCTCCTTATGACCGTGATACACACCTACTTTCACGCACGTCCTGGACTATGTCCTAAGCAGCGAGCTTGCAAGTGTTTTACTCCCATTAGTTTATCTACCAATGGTGCTGGCTTTGCCAGTCATCGTACTCTTCAACTTCTACCCGCGAATGGTCGTCAATCGCCTATATCTTAAGTCGATAAGGCAGAGGAAAGACTGGTTGGCTGAGAAGATGGAAGGGTCCGAAGAAACAGAGTTTGCAAAGCTCAAATACACCATCGACTACGAAAAGTACCTCAACGAAGAGTTCAGATATCGGCAAAGGGTGGCGTTGAGCGAATTGCCTGTGGCACTAACGATCACGGTCGCGATTATTGTCACCGTCGTCCGTGTACTAGCTAGCTGAGCAACAAAATTGCGGGCGCTAAGACAAGGGGACCTGTCACGATCAAGAGGGATTTCTCGGTCAATTTGAACCTCACACTTCCTAGTATGTAGAGGAACAGGGCGACCGATCCCAAAAACGCTGACACGTGGTGCAATCTGGCGCTAGCAAGAGCAAAGGTCCAGGCTAGAGCGAGCGAGTATATCCCAATGACTAACCGCCAACTCGTGTCGGTGCCCAGCCAATTAGCCAGCGTTGCCTCATCCCCTCGGATGTCTGGAATATCACAGGCAAGTTCCCGAGCGAACACGGACAACAGAAAAGGGCAATATAGAAGCGAGGAGCTCAGCGAGCCGTCGTGAGTAAGGTCTAAGATCGCAACTGGCAGTGCTGCTGCGGAGGCCACATAGGCGTTTTTCAGGCTGGGTATGTTACGTTTGAAGAAACTGTAGTTTGAGAGAAGTATGAAAAAGAGTGCCCAAATGAATTTGTCGGTCGGCGACGTCTGAACTGATATGGCTAGCACCGACGCGATCAAAAGAACGACATACGCGGCGGTCACGGATTTGGACAGCGCAGGATACTGGGCGAGCGTCCGTTCTGGGTGATTAATGCGGTCCTGCTCTTGATCAAAAATATCGTTGATACAGAAACCTGCAAGCGAGATCATCAGCATAGGCAATGCGCGGACGATGGCATCTTGCCAATCGACTCCAACAACGAGAAAACCAATAGATACAGCTATAAAGAGTAGTACTGATCTCAATGGTCGAGCCGTTTTCACTACCTTTGCGACCGCGAGATTCGTACGCATAATTCCCAGTTATCTTAACTCCGATTTCGCCCAGTGCTCCAAGTGGGTACTGCTAGTCGCACGCATTTGTAGCGTTCGGCTCCGATGCACCTCTTCTGGTAGATACTAGGCATGAATTTCTCTTTGCTAAAGTACTTTTTAATGTGTTGCCGCCCACTTCAATCCATTCGCACAGTTAGGCAGTTCGGCTTCCGAATTGCATTGCGCACTAGTGAGCTAAGGGGCAGACATGATCCATATTCGTTACCATGAATTTGAAACCTACTGTCAGGAACAGTTGGGACTAAGTGAAAATTCTCTGCGGGCATATCTGCAAGATCTCAGAACATTTCAGAACTTCACGATACTGAAATCGGTTGATGATTGGCCGTCATACGATCAGATCGTCAACTACCAGAAATACCTTCGTGAGGAGAGCAAGGCGAGTGCGGCGACAATCCGCAGGAGGATCGTGACGCTCAGATACTATTTCAAGTGGTTGTGTGAGGATGAAAAACGGTTCTCATCACCTTTCGATGGTTTACGCCTTGAACTGAAAATTCCGCGACGACTTCCGCGGCCAGTGGACCGCCCTACTCTTAGCGCGCTGTTCAAACAGTCAAAGCATCTCCTTGAGCTGGACCCGGAAAGGGCACCTTCCATTGTTCCATCATTTAGTTCAGATCAGATAACAGGATTGGTCGCCCGTCTTTTGGTTGTCACAGGGATGCGAATTGGAGAAATCACAGGGCTCTTAGTTGGCGATGTCACCGGAGCCGGTTCCAAAATTCGGGTGCGGGGCAAGGGTAACCGAGAGCGAACAGCCTACGTCACTAATCGTCGACTATTGCAGGATTTCAAATTCTATTGGGACAACCGCTATAAGGCCGATGGCACTGCGGCTGCACTGTTTCTCAATTCTCGTGGCGGCCGTCTTACAGAAGCTGCGTTTCGAAAACGCCTTCGAACTGTATCGAAAAATTTGCTGATAGAACCGCACCTGACACCCCATCGATTCCGTCATTCCGCTGCAACGCTATTAATCGAAGAGGGCGTGGATATCCGAATTGTCCAGCGACTGTTGGGCCATGCAAGCATCTCAACGACTGAAATCTACACAAAGGTTTCCGACAACTCGCTGGTTGCCGCGATCGAACGCGCAGATACATTGGCGCAGGTAGAATCATGATCGCTTTGGCAGAGGACTGTTGAAACTCCACTATGCGGATCAATGAGAAGCTCACCGCGGCAATCCAAATTCAACAACTAGATGAAACACGGTATTCTCAAAAAACTCATAATAAACACTACTTTTTCACCACAGAAAAACAAAATTCACACATTTGAAAAAATCAAATGATTCCTGTATAATATTTCCTTATTCGAAGTAGGTATATAAGATGGCGAAAAATATACTCGTGTTTTCGGATGGAACGGGACAAGGTGGCGGCGTTATACTGGATGAACGCCGCAGCAATGTTTACAAACTCTATAGGGCTACCCGTTCCGCACCAGACACGAGCATTTCACCCGACGAACAAATCGCATATTACGATCCCGGCTTGGGGTCCAGCCGAGATAACCAACACATTCGTTTTGGTATCTGGCGAAAGATTTACAACATATTTGCCAAAGCCATGGGCCTTGGCATCACGCGCAATATAATAGACTGCTACGCGTTCATCATTCAACATTGGGAAGAAGGAGATCGCATTTATCTATTTGGCTTCTCAAGGGGGGCATATACAGCAAGATGCGTCGGCGGAGTGATGGCCTATTGCGGGGTTCCCACAACAGAAAACAGTGAACCTATATACCGTGACGCGAGGACAGCGCGCAGGCTTGCAGAAGAGGCAGTCATTGGCATCTATCAACATGGCATAGGTCGGAAACAAGAGCGCTTTGCACAACAACGAAAAGAACTAGCCTCAAAGTTTAGAGAGAAATATGCATCGACAGCTGTCATCAAGGGCAACAAAAAGGGGTGGTCTAATGTTGTTCCTTATTTTGTCGGTGTTTGGGACACTGTTGCAGCTCTGGGCGCCAGCAAGCCAAAGTTGCTTGCTCTCGGAGCCATATTAGCGGGAGTTGTATGGAGCATCTTTGCATTCTTGCTGGTGATGTTTAGATCACTCGGCTGGATATCGGAAAACATATCATATTTGGAATGGACGATTACACTTACCGTGTTCAGTGCAATCGTCGCATTGCTCGTATACGCAATGACCCATATTCGATGGGCACCCGGGCTTACTGATCCATGGTGGAAAACAGTGCATAGGCGGGCATGGAAGATGAAGTTTTATGACACCTATCTCAATCCGCGAGTTCAATACGCCAAACATGCTTTGTCCATTGATGAAAATCGTTTTGACTTCGCCCGTGTACCTTGGACTGATAAAGGAAGAAACCAAGGGACAAAGGATAAAAACTGGTTTGAGCAAATCTGGTTTGCTGGCGTTCATAGCGACATCGGTGGCAGCTACCCCGAAACAGAGTCCAGGCTATCCGACATAGCTTTGCAATGGATGGTAGATAGCTCAAAAAGTATCAAACACCCCATACTAGTTGATGATCACTATCTCAGAATTTATCCTGATGCGACGGGCGTTCAACATGATGAGCGGAAACGTGGCTGGCTTCCTTGGAAACTTGGATTGAGGTCAATCCCTGACGACGCACCACTACATCCTAGTGTAATGGACAGAATTAAAGCAAAATCAGTCGTTCATTTTGACGAAGTTAAACCTTATCGACCCGAGCCTTTGCAGAATCACCAAGACACATCCAACCATTATTAGATTCAAATAAACCATCTTCTCGCACCAGGTTTCAGCTCATCCCCTCAGTTT
Source organism: Rhizobiaceae bacterium (assembly GCA_963669285.2). GTDB lineage: Bacteria > Pseudomonadota > Alphaproteobacteria > Rhizobiales > Rhizobiaceae > JAWKWH01. The sequence goes on from CAXXSI010000032.1 coordinate 27,588, forward strand.
ACGGGAACCGCAATAATGCTGTTTCCGTCGTCTTCCAAGCGTTCAAGTTCCAACTTTTCAAGAATGTTACCAACACCATTTTCTTGCAGAATTAGCGTGAGCCTGTGAATATCAGAACGCTTGTTTGTTAGACCAACCTTACCGGAGGCCAAATTAAGACTGTTGGTCAAAGGGTTAAGTGTAATTGCGGGATTTGCCGTTCCAGAAAGCTCAGTTGTAAACGAAATTTCATCACGTAGGTCTTGGCCAGCAAATTTCCCAAACGCACTGTTGCCAATTTCTTTATCAGGGTCACCAATATTCGCTTTAACAATGATGCCTGCAAAAGTTGAAAAGCTGTCAAGTAGGTCAACCTTACCATAAATCGGGAAATGGTAGTTTGCACGCTCACTGAAATCGTGTTCGTTGCAATACATTTCGCCATTATTAGTTTCATGGCGCAGATCTATATCAAGTACAATTTCTTCAATGGTCTCAGCAATTTTAAAACGCCGAACATTCTTGCGCGCGCGCTTGTAATCCCCACCTAAACCAAGAGTAGTACTGCCGTTGGTTCTCAGAAATTTAAAACTGAGTAAGCCACCAGTGACATCATTATTGACTGTGATTTCAAATTCAAACTGATAACCGACACCTGAACCAGCAAAGGCGCTAATTATATTGAGCTCTGCGCCCAAGTCGTTGTCGCCCGAACCTTTGACCACCTGACTTAACCGCCGGTCAAACCCCCTTCCCTTAGTGTAAAAGTTGTTGATCAGCTGGTCGAAGCTAAGTCGATTATTACGATCCAGAAGAGCTTGGTAAATGACATCCTCTTGCTCTGTTCGATATTTATCTTCTAACACCTCAAAGTCACTTTTGAGAAACCCCATAGTTACTTTAGCTATTGCATAGCGAGCTTCACACCGAACCCGTTGCACGATGGCAGTGGTCGCCGTCATCTCCCCTTTGCCTTTTGGCACGATGTTCGTGCCAAAATCCTTTGGCACAGGTTGTATCGCACACCCAGATAATGCAATTGCCCAAAATAAGGTGGTGAATTTTTGGCCCAACATAAAACCCTCCCTAAATACTGCTAAGTATATATTATTTTTTTTTGCAGGAAAATAAATATTAGCAACTGTGAATGTTGTATGTGGGTATTGACGTCGATATTTACCGAGATTGCGACTTGTAATTTATTTCTGAAATGCACTCGTTTCAGATTTTGATGTGTTCATATCGATAAACTGAAGCGGTCAACAAGCGGAATGATGATCGGATCGAGACCGATAATATTCTGAGTTACGATAACTCAGAATTATGAGCACTCTCTTTGAAGAACTGGGTCGCGAAGATCTGGCAACCAGCTTGATGGAGTTCTTGAAGGGATCTGAAAATTCGGTCGCAGTTGTTCATGGTCCATCGGGCTCAGGGAAATCGTGGTACGTTCGTTCGATAGGTGCTCTTTGGGAAGAGGCTGGCGGAATCACCGTTACTGCAGAAGGTGATCAGGCAAAGTCTCATCGTGATTTGTTTCCTCTGACATACTCAATGGCTGCACTCCCTAAGTCATGGCATGCGGTTGCCAAAAAACGCGGACGCAAACTTGCGACGGGTGCAGGTTCCGTCCTCGCAACTCTTGCAGCCGGATTTGCGATTCCGCAAAGCGTGGGTGATGGTCTTATCGACTTGATTATGGGCGATGAGAAGGAGAAGCTTCCCTTCCTGACCGACGGCGAGATCAAAGCCCTGCAAACACTGAAAAAGCTTGCGGCAAAGAAGGCGTGTCTGTTGATCGTGGACGACTACCAATGGTGGGATACGGCATCAAAAGACTTCATCTCACTATTGCACAGCGAGCAACTTCGTTCGAAGGCAAAAGCGTTGTCAAACCTGCGAACGATTATCGTTGTGCGCGACGATGAGAATACGCCTGACCTCCTAAAATATATCGAGAAGATTTGTCCGACGAGCTATTTTCAACAGGGACTAGAGGCATGTACCGCCGTACAGTTCCCACTTGTCCTTCAGGCTCTTGGCATGCGCACAGCCCTCGATGAATCAGTTGAGCGCCAACTTTATAATTTGACCGGCGGTCACCTCAAGGTGATTGACCGATTGGTTGCTCACTTAAATGCTACGGGTAAGGCGACCGGATCTCTCGAAAGTGCAAATCAGTATGAACTGTTGATGTCGATCATCAGTGAGAGATTGGTACTGTTGGAGGAAGACGCCGGGCAGATTTTGCAGGTCTTGAAGTATGCCTCGGTTGTCGGCAAGAACTTTACCAAAAATGAGTTGATGTGCCTCACTCAGAACGGTTCTGATCAAATGGACGCATTCGTACAAGTAGCGGTTGGGGAGCGGCTCATTTCAAGAGATAGGGATAGGTTGGCCTTTGCGCATGACGTCATCTTGGAAGCTGTCCAACAGACTAAGTCGCGAGTTTCGCTCCTGGAAATAAACCGAAAGTACTCAGAGTGCTTGCGGCTCCTGGCGCCAGGAGAATACGCTCTGCGTTCAGATATCCACGACCAACTGAATGACCATCATACGTCAGCCGTGCTTGCCATTCAGGCTATCTTGAAGCTGGACCGTGGTCATGTGCGCAGCGTTCGCGATGTTCCAAGCAGCCTCCTTGATCGGGTAGAGAGCCAAGGTTTTGAGCGAATGCCTCAACGCCCTGCGTCGAGCAAACAAGTACTTTCGTTCTGCACAGTTTTCCGATGGGATCAGAGAGATAGAAAGTATGCCTCCTCCGGATCACGAGGCGTTGTTTGCTGAAGCAGAGTTTGTCCGGTGTTTGAATCTTATGGAAATGGAAACATCTGAGGCATTCGCGGATGCGATCGAACGGTTATCGTCGTTCGAAGAGCTGGAAGAAAACGAGTTCGAACTTGCAATGCGCTTCCGTCTTCTTAGGCAGCAAGTCCTTGTGCTCGCCGGCGATATTAGGAGCGCTAAGGCCGAAGAAGCGAAGGCCTTTAAGGTGCTTTCCTCTCGTATAACCCATGACGTCGATTCAGCAATAAAGGTGCATGTCGCGAACCGAAAGGCGGATGCGATCTACCAAAGCGATGTAGCCGTTAAAAAGATTGAGCGGGCCCTTGAGTTCTTCAGGGGAGGGAGCGACCCCGCCACACCTATTTACCCGCTTGAATACTACAAATCACTCGTCAACCTGATGGCTGTTCTGATCAAACTTGGTTCACATTCAAAGGCCAATGAGGTCGCACAACTCGCTGCAACGCTGATACGGGACAACCCCGAAATTCTATTTCCACGACGTGATCTATTGGTGAACAACTCTATCCTGGCCAAGGTCCGAGAGGACCGCAACTACAAAACGGCCCGCGGTCGCAATGGCGGAGCTGGCAGCCAGTTCAGAGGCGTCTGGCGAGAGTTTTCTCTATCGAAGCAACTTTGTTGGTCTCGCCTTATTGGAAGGCGATCGTGCTGGTGCCCGAGAAGCTCTTGATGAACTTCAATCAGAAGTGTCCAGCAAGGGTATCACAGAGGGGTATCTTCTTTACTACATTCGTTGTCACGAGATAACTTGGCAGTGGTTTTATGGTGACAAAGATCATGCGAGGACCCTCTTTGGTGAGTTTGAAAGTTTTGTCGCAACGCTGAACTGGCCCTCTGTGCCCTACATACATATGAGAAACGCTAAGATGCGGGACCACCTATCGAAGCAGAACGCTTTGAGTATCGATGAATGGGATACTGGCCATCTCGGAAAGATCGAAATCGGACCGGCCTGGCAACACTACGGGCGCGGCGTTCCGCTTAGCGAGATCCAGTTCTGGTCTGAAATCTAGAAGCGCGACGATGATCGTGTGATCGCATCAATTGGCCTGCTCGGGATACCTCAGCCTTAAGTTCAATCCTACTAGGAACATCAAGAACTCGGTGTAATCGAAGCCAAGTGACCGGATTGCGAAACCCATTCCCGAATTCATAACAGGAGGCGGGGACTCGTTAATATCGAACGCATACCACTTTCCGTCTTCATCTATTCGCATATCAATCCGTCCTGCGCCTTCCATCTCTGTGGCATTGAACGCTTTTATTGCCTCAGACGATATTGTGGTCGTCTGCTCCACGGTCAGAAAATCAGGGAGATAGTATTCCCTGCTGGGCAGCAGGTTTTCCTGCTCAAACGTCCTGAAACCGTCGCCGTAACGCATATGGTTTGGACCAGAAAAGCCAACGAACGGTAGTGTCCGCTCAGCGGGCATTTGGACAACCGGGACGCCAATTTCGTATCCACTACGAAATTCCTGAACACTGACTGGTTGACGCCATTGAGCCAGCAAACTCCTGCAATGATCATCAAAATCGGAGGCGACGTGAACCACGGATTCGTCTGAGATGCCGATACTGGCGGATTCATAAGTCGGCTTCAGGATCACCTTTGTTCCTCTGCGTGGGGACTGACCGCCAAACCACGATGCATCCCGCATGAAATACCAGCTGTCTGGAACTGATACGCCGTTCGCTCTGGCAAGCTGATTGCTGTGAAACTTGTGTCGCCCGATGCTGCTCCCATAAGCACCAGAGTTGCAACACGGCACTCCGTACAAGTTTGCAACAGTGGGAATTAGTGCGCGACGACCAGAACCCACACCACCTTCAGCAGTCGTATAAACCAACGGAAACCGCGACATCTTCTCGCGATCGAAATCGTTGGCAAAAAACGACAGCAGCTCTTTCTCAGAGAAGAATGGGAGAACCGTTATCGGTATGGATCGAAACGCAGTCACGATGCTGTCGACTTGTGCCTCAGTGTAATACTGTGCAAGTTGACTTAGACCATCATCACCCATTGAACGCGGGTCTTCGTTTCGCACGCTCGTCACGAACAGGACCGTGGTCTCGTGCGAATGCCGTCGCGCCAGATCAATTGCCTTTTGGATGTCTTCTTTAGAGGCAAGGTTCTGGGTGATTTTCGTGCTCATAATTCTGAGTTATCGTAACTTCTGTTAGAATTGAATTGACAAGCGTTGATGCTTGGCCAGCATAGCATTAGCAAAAGCGCTTATGACAAGATAGATGGACCGCCGGTGACACCTATCTTCTTTGGCTGACGTCAACTTAGGCTTCAGGTGAAACAGCTGGAAACATCAAAACGTCATTTTTGGCGCCCTACAATCCTTATGGATTGCTTCTGACTAATCTGGCGAATGACAGGCAACAATGCATCCAATCCCTACCCCAAGAAAGAAGAGACCACCGACGAATATCTTGCACGATTTGGCGAGAACCAGGCTGACCTGAAAAACGCAATCGCATTTTTGATCCACCGCCGCGAGTTGCTGCGCGATTGCGAGATAGAGGTGTTGCAGCATCACTGCGACAAGCTGATCGATCAGATAGCCGATACCAAACAGAAAATCCTTCTGGAGGAACTGATTTGTTTTCGCGAAGTGCTGGCGTTGCACAAGCGCCTGCTCGACAAACATCACTCGGACGATGACCAATCCTGAAACCGAGGAGAAGCTGAGAAAGCTCGCCTCGGTCGATCGGTCATTGGCGAAAAACAATTGGCGGTTTTATCTATCAGGGGCAGGTTCGGATCGCGAGCTTGCTGACGATCTAATTGACGTTCAGCTCGATCAAAAACTGGGCATGGATTTTCGTGAACAAATATTTCTCAAACCACCGCCGGCAGAAATGTGCAGCGGCTCTTATTCTATTGGACAAGTTCTTTATCCATCCGAAGATGTGTTTGGATCGTTTGGCCTTCAGCAAGCTGAATGGATCAAGCATGTATTGATCACCGGCATGACCGGGGTGGGCAAAACCAACCTGACATTTCAGATCATCAAAGAGCTTTGCCGACACGGAAAGCCATTTCTGGTGTTTGACTGGAAACGCAATTATCGCGATTTGCGACAGCTGTCATTCTCACAATCTATTGACGTTTTCACTGTGGCGAGCCGTGTTCGGCCGTTTCATTTCAATCCGCTTGTTCCTCCTCCGGGATGCGAGGCGGGCCACTGGCTGATGAAACTCGTTGATGTCATCAAGCACGCATACTTTGTCGGCGACGGCGTTGAATATTTGCTGCGGGACGCGATCGATAGAACCTATGCCATTTGCGGATTTTACGATGGCAATGACCTGAAAACCCCGCAATTCACCCAGGTCAAAAGCATCGTAGAGAAAAAGCCGCTCCAAGGCCGGATGTCGCTATGGAAGGCGTCAGCAATGCGGGTGCTTGAAAGCCTGTGTTTTCGTCACGGACTTGGTGGTGTGGTGAATACCGAAACAGAATTTCAACACCAAGAATTTCTATCATCAAACGTCATCCTCGAACTCGATGCTCTTTCGGACATCGACAAGGTGTTTCTGATCGAAGCGCTGATTTTGTGGCTGTATGAATTTCGGAAAACCGAGGGCAAGCGAGAAACATTCAAGCACGCGCTCATCATCGAAGAAGGCCATCATGTGTTGTCGGAATCAAAGGAGCGGGCGGAAGGTGCCGAGACCATTATGGAAACGTGTCTCAGACAAATTCGAGAGTTTGGCGAAGCGGTCATCGTGATCGATCAGGAACCGACAAAACTTTCAAACTCGATCAAAGCCAACACCTATACGAAGATCACGTTCAATCTCGGTAACGGCAAAGATGTTCTGGAAATGTCGAACTGCATGTCGCTGAACAAGGAAGAAGCGGCCTGTATTAATCTTCTCAATGTTGGCCATGGCATTGTCTCCATGAAAGGTCGTATCACCACTCCGATCTATGTGCGGTTTCCAAGGGTAGATGTACGTAAGGGATCAGTTGGTGAAGCGGACCTGATTACCGGCAACAGCAGATCAGGCCGGTCTTCCATATTCACCAGCATACGCTGATATTTTTCCATGCAGCTTTCTTCCCATCTGCTCCTTCTTCATTGACATTTCCAGTCATCCAATTCTCATTCCCCGCAATTAATAAAAAACAAATATACTCGCAATTTTACCGATGCTCTGAGACAGTCAGATTGCCCTTTGACGCAGCCCGCCCGCCCAGGGATTCGGAAGATTTGGTATAATTGTCTTGTCAGTCACGAAGTGTGACTGCGTTAAACAAAAAAAATTGCTCATTCGGCTCATTCTTTCAACGAATTCAATCTCATACTGCTAATTCTGCTTCTCATTAATATAGGAAAAAGAAACATGAAAAAGAAATAGATAGATAAAAAAAGGTCATTGAACGAAAGAGAGCGAGAAGGGGAAAAGGCAATGGAAAAGATGGGATAGAGGAAAAGCGAGAAGGGATGATAATTGGGAAAGGGAGGAGATGGAAAGGGAGAAAAGTAGGAAATGGGAAGAACAGCAAAATCCAAAAAAATCGGATTGAGAAAATCAGTCTGACAAACGACAGAACTTTCAAAAAGTGGACATGACACCCGGTGTCATACCTAACTTAATTACAACCAGACAGCTGCCAAACATACCTCGTGACAAAACGACAATGACGGTACCGGTTTGCATCTTGCGCCTGCGGTTTAGTTGTTACGCGGTCATGCAATTTTCCAGCCGACCGAATTTTGATTTTTCCTGCTGGGATTCGTTGCGGGATACGTAAATCCTTCGGGCAACATCCCGGGTTGCCGGGATAGCCGCGAAAAATTTATCGACCCCGCAACCGACGAAGCCGTCGCCCATGAAAAATCAAAACTCGGTCTTTGAGGAAAAATGCTTGATGCCGCGAACAAAAACCGCAACCGCAAAGCAGCTCAGATACATTGTCGTTTTGTCCCGTTATCTTGGCAACTGTCCGGTTGTCGTATCAGCGGATATGACGCAGCTTGAAGCAAGTTGGCTAATCAGCGCGATGAGAAATTCTCTAAGCGCGCGAACGCAGAATAAAGCAGTACGATAACTTGCCATTGTCCCTGCAAATTACGGCTCCCAAAACGGATCGCCGTCCGTACTGGTCGTGCCCTGTCCAGCGACTACAGATTCCTGATTTTCTCATTGTTGCGTAGCAAAGATATCAGCTGAGATCCCAGCCGAGTGATCCGGTATTGTCGATCAAAGGCTGCTTTGGGATTTATCACCGCTACCAGCCGATGTTCACGCAATTCCGCCAGTGACAAAGAGACTTTGTTCCGGTGAAGGCAAAGGTGTTTTGCGATCATGGTCGGCGTGTTTGGTTTTTTCTGCTGCTCTAAGAAACGGAGCACGCTCTTTCTGCGTCTTCCGCGACGAAACCAAATAAGTGTCCGGTGCATTTCAGGCGATATCATGACTACAACGAAGCAGCCCGATCTTATTATGATGGACTCACCAAAAGCTGTGAGGACTCAATGGTCGCAATCTTTGATTCAAGGCTGGTTCACAATTTATCGACGTCTCAGTTGCGAATGGATTTGGCAACGAGCGCTAACACGCGGGCGGTGGCGTCATACCGGCAGGCAGTAAAGGCTGTCCCAATGCGGGAGTATAGCAAGCACTGTCAATCTGGGCTTGGGTTAAGCCGGTCGTATTTGAAAATTCGGACTTTGAAATATTGGCATCAGTTAACACGATTGACGAGACATCGGCGGTTCCAAAATCTGCTTCTCGTAAGTTTGCACTCGCAAAATTCGTCCTGTTCAAATTTGCTTCGTCAAAGGTCGCTTTGAATAGGTCAGTTCCTTCAAACTTCGTGCTTAAAAGATATGCTGATTTGAAATTTGCCAAAACCATTTTTGCGTTACTGAAGTTTGCGACCTGCACATTTGACGAGCAGAAATTGACATAGGGAAGCTCGGCATTCTGAAAATCTGCGCCTGAGAAAAAACCATAAGCAAGCCGAACATTGAAAACCCGCACATCACTCAGATCCAGTTTCCAGAAGGACACATTTGTCGAGTTGCCATTTGCCAGGTATACGCTTCTCGTTGCCAAATATTGCAACGAATATTTTAGGAGAGTCGGGGGCATTTTCTCCTTCCCAGCTAAATTACCAAAAGCAACATTAAGGGTCATGTCGCGAAAATCGTGCCTTGCATAATTGTAGTTGTTATCGAGACCACATAGCAGGATGTTCTTATTCGCTATTACGTAGTCATTCCACTTCTCAAAGGCGTCAATTTCATCAACGTCATATTGGTCCGCAAACAGGTGATTTGAACTGCTGAGGATTAAACTCACTGCAATAGCGGCGACAGCAATATTTCTGGTACTTGTTTTCATCTAATAAATCCCACCCCTATCCCAAATTCGACTTAACTATGGTCCACATCATTAGACCAGCATAATTGTACATCGTCTCTCGGAGTCAACGAAAACATGCTTGAAAGATCACAGGGGATGTCATGTGCTTTGGCAGCTCTGTGCGAAAGCTGGTTTCGGCAAATGCAGTAGCCTTTGCCAAAAACGATATAACAACTCCTAAGATCTGTATTGCCAGAGATCAAAAATTAATGCTTCTCTAGATCATTGATAAATCAGAGAGACGGTTCATGAAATTCATATCAGCGTTACCAATTGTTTTGGCCCTAGCGTTTCCTGCCTATGCCTCTGGGAGCAACCATGTTGAGTATAAAGCATTCAAATTTAACTTGCCACCGAGCAGGGAAATCGCTGAGTCACTGGGATGTATCGATGGTGAAGTGCTATCTGGGGGTTACACCGTAGACAATACTCCGGAATTTGTAAGAGCGATCAGAAACATGCCGATCATAACGGGCGGTAGCCAACTCCAGTGGCGGGTTGATTTAAGAAATTTTGGTGGATCCAACATATCAGGACAGTACTACATCATAGTGATTTGCTCGGGTGTTGCGTCTGTTAATGTCAATCAGCAATTTGTCGCCAAATTCCTGAACAGCGGAAAAGTTTATTACGACAAGTACGTTCATAGTGCCCTTGATATCAACAACGATCTGCAAGACGTGTTCGACATATTTCGATCTGATCCGGATGGATCAAACGAGGAGCGCATTACCACCGCGCCACCCAATACAGAACATGACAGCTATGCGGCAGCGGTTTCCCCCGACGGTGACATGATAGCCTTTTCCACATTTCGACACCGAGATGGTACGCAGGAGCGTAACAACTCGGAACTCTATGTCGCGGACGATGATGGAAGTAATCCGATCAGGCTGACAACCAACGAAGTCAATGACGACGATCCTCGGTGGTGCACGGGTGCGCCGTTGAAAATCGTGTGGGCGCAAGATGGAGACATACTGAAGATGAACACCGACGGTTCCGGTGTAGAAAGCATCGTTAACACGAGTGCTGATGAATACGATGTTGATTGTTCGCCGGATGGTTCGAAAATCGCGTTCGTACGTCAACTGCAAAATGGTCAACGTCAGCTCTTCATTGCGAATAGTGATGGTACAAACGAGAAAGCTCTTGGCGGAGCCGCCTTTCTGAACGGAAATCCGCGATGGTCACCCAACGGTCTAAGAATATTGTTTGATTCTGATCGAGGTATGCCGCCAACCGGTCACCGTGAGGTTTATTCAATGGACTCTATAGATATGAACAATGACGGTGAAGGTGATAATCTGCTCCAGCTAACAGTAAACTCTCCTGGATTTGGAGCAACAGGGGCTAACTGGTCGTCTGACGGAATGGCAATGTTCTTCAGTGTAGATAGTGCGACAGGTTCGACACTTCATACGATGGATCTTTCATCGATGATCGTGTCGCCGCCGCTGTTCGTGAGTCCGCCAAAAGCATTCGCCAATGATTGGTACTAGGTGTTTCCTGCTTACCAGAAATCCAAGAGCGTTTTTCGAGGATTTCCTTTGGCGACCCCAATTCTTGTGAGGATTGTTTAGTCGCAACATTTAAATAGGTGATCTGTTTGCAAACTCGCATGAACGCTCGCACCAAGCGAAAACAGATACTGGAAGAGCTGCGCGGGATTAATCCCGATCAGCGAATAGCATACTCCATTCTCAAGCTGGCGCGTGAACAGGAAGAGCACAACAAGCTGCTGACAAAGCTCATGTCCAAGCGCCGGTAGGCTGCATGAACACTCTTTCATCCGGTCACTGCTAAATCAATCAGATGGCATCATCCGAGACGAGACTATTCTTCAAGAAATTTCGCTAAACCAGTAGGCGGGAATTCCGCGCTCCTCAAGGTGAGTCTCGATCTGTTGGCGAAGGTCAGGATTGCGTGGTGGACGTGGGTAAACAATACCTGGACTGACATTCAACTGATCGGCCTCCAAAAACTTGTCGATGTATCTCAGCAATTGGTGTTGATGCCGCCAGAGGTTCTTATTGACGTTGCCCGGTTTTATACGATCCCAATCTGTCGCCTTAATCTCCAGAACGGCTAGTGTTTCACCCTCGCCGATAATAATGTCGGCTCGGCCCCTTCTTGATTTGTGAGTGACATCCTGCTCGAACCGGTACCGTAAATGATCCGGGTCGCGTGAATCCCTCCATGCTAGGCGTACCTGCTTTTGGAATTCCTTTCCGCGGCGAAGTTGAGCTGGTTCACTCATCAGAATCGAGTTCAATGGACCAAAGCGTTATTGTGCAATTGGCGGAAATAGGGAGTAATTTGTTGAGCACGTGAACCCTCATCTTGTGGCTGCGGTCTCCGATCTTGCCGGAGACAACGGCGTTCGCCATCGTTAGTGTCTGTGACATGCATCTCTGTAACTCGAACATTCGTTAGTTCAGCTACTGATGCAGATCGGATTGTCCTGCGAGATTCCTATATAGATGTTGTTCGCTGGTCGGCTATTCTGGCAGCACACTAATTTTTCCGGCGATGGAATCGCGAAAATCGACTGGAAGCCGGTTGATTGGCGCCTCTAAGCAACAGGCATAGATCTCAAATCTGGATCGACTTTCCATTGATAGCCAGAAATACGGCGCTGGCCGCTCCTGATGGCTTTACGGCTATCTGCGGATTGCCCGATTTGGCCATTGTATCGAACGCAGTATGGAATGGTTCAAAGTTTTCGAATGGCAAGGTCACACTAACCTTTGTTGCCGCGACGACAGTTATATTTCCATTCGTTGTTCCACGCTGGAAAGTGAGAGTGAGCGATACCGTCCCGTCACTGAGAGTGCACTCAACCCATTCAGAACTAACACTTGCACTCGTTCCGGCGAATGGCGCTGACAGCAAGCCGTAGTTTATGCTCCATGTTTTGACGTCAAATTGTGCAAATGCGGGCGGAATTGGGTTCATGTCTGGGCCTCGTATAAAGTATTAGTTCGTATACTGTAACCATACCGCTATCTTATCCAGTCGGCTACTTGACTGAAACCAGCACTAATTTTGGGAAAAGCGCCATGTCTACATTAGACCTATCCAACGCCATGATACCTGGCCAGTTGCCGCACAAGTGGACCGGCGAGGCCTATGACGCTTCGGAATTTGCCAATTTGGAAGTTATTGCGGGAGGCGATGCGTTGATGGTCCATCTGTATGCGGAGGCTGCCGGATCGTTCAACGGAATGGTCTCAGACATACATGCCGGAATAATATTGAATTTAGGAAAAGATGACCAGCCGGGAAGTCCCGTCGTAAAGACCACTTTGCAACGAAATCTGGTTTACACGACGCAAAGCGCCCAGCTTTTTGTCAGTTGCTCGTATGCCGTGGCAATTGAGCAGGGCACCACTGTTTATTTACAAGCTTTTACCGCTCCAATTGGTGCTGACGCCTTCTTGATCTCAGGCGCGGTTGCAAGGATGAGATGGGTGGCCACGCCATGCCAGACCATCTACCAAATATAGCGGAATTTCACATTTCACTGATCGTGGTAAATCGATTGCACGTGAAATGGCCCTACTCCTTCCCATGCCGCGTAGTCTTCATAGGTACCATCATTGTCAGAGCCGCCGTCTGTACGAAGTTCAATATTTTCGCCTCCGCGTGAAGGTTCAGAAAATAACTCCCAATTTCCAGTTATCGCAATTGCTGACGAAAATTCGAAATCTTGCCCATTTATCAATAGGTTATTGTCGTTGGTTGTAAATATTATAACCGATCCGCGAAATCCGAGATCGGAAAATGTAATTAGTTTTGCAGACATACTGCGATCTCTTGGATTCAGCTTTCGTACCTAAAATTGATCGATTTCTGTCTCCGGTGCAATCCCTTTTTTTGTTTGCGGGAAGCAGAGGATCGCTATTTTGAGCTACAATGTATCATTGGAAAACCTCGGCATTCCGCCGGTCAGCATAAAGTTCGGTGGATGACTGCAGCTTCTGCAATATTGCGTGCGTTGAGTGCACGTATCGTGGTGATCAGCACGATTCGGATAGTATGCTCACTACGATCAAGTTTCTCGCCAATATCATGCACTGAAAAACCGAACGAATATAACTCAAGTGCGTTTCTTTGAAGTTTGTTGAGGTTGCTCAGAATCCATCGAACCGTTGCGAGAAAGGATCGCCATGCACTAACGTTCACGCCGGACCAATCAATCTAGGCCAGCCAAATGCGTCGCTGATCTCTCCGCCGACAACATCACAAATCTCCGTATCCGTCGTACGTTTCGTCCATCTCAGCGCCCTACAAACCATAAAACACAACCATCCCACCCCTTTCATCGAGGTGATGCGGATGACAAACAATCCGGAGAAAAAGTTTAAAGCGGGAGGATGCTCAGCAACCGTCTTTATCAATGAGTTCGATACGCCATCGGGTAAACGGGCAGCTAGAAATGCGGTACTGGAACGCACATTCAAAGATCAGGATGGAACGTTTCAGAGAAGCAACAGCTACAGCCTGAATGATATCCCAAAAGCAATATTCGTGCTGCAGAAAGCGTATGAACACATCGTACGAGAAGGCCCGATCACAGAACCATCCTTGGTTCGCGAGGCACCAAAGACATAAGCCAGGAACCATCTTCATGACTTGGAATGGGACAAAAAATCTACAAGTACCAGGTCAGGCTGACAAAGGATCAATACGAGCAGTTGAAAGAAAACGCCAAAGTCAGGGGATTTGGCTATCTGTCTTCCTATGTGCGGTTCATGACGCTGGATGCCGACATCCTGACGGCGCAAAAGATCAGCGAAATCCATCAGCATCTACTAGGTGAAGCGCCACCGGTTCGCAGGTCAAAGAAAAAGCGTACGCCTCATCCAGAAGCCATATTCTCAAAATGAGTTATGGATCGATTGACGACACGCTGCGGTATTTGGTTGTGCGAAATTCAAACGATACTGGTGTCAAACCGTCAGCGAGAAAAACAGACGATGCTGATGCAATCGGCCGAATACTGACTGAAAAAGTCACCTGTCTTGGTACAATAATCGCTGACATCGGCAAGGAGATCGACAAGCGGACAACATTATCTGCTGGTGTGATTGATCGAATTTATCAGCACTATTTCTATGTCAGTTCTAAACTACTGGAACTGACCCAATGGCCGCTGAGCGGCAACCGGGCAATCGAACAAAGGCGATCGCAACTTGAAACCATGCTTGACACATTGCTCAATGAAAAAAGGCGAGAGCAGATTTTGTGTCTACAGGATGTAGCGAAACTGAAACGTGACTTCTGGAGATGGTTCAAGGAATATTGCGATGTTGTGCAGCGGATGAGCGTTGTTACCGGTAGGTCCGATATTAAGCAGAGTACCTTCCGTAATTCCATCAGCGGCTGAGAGATTTGACGTGCTGGGTGCACATTGATCGGTCTACAGCGGCTCAATTCAACTATTTGGTAGCTTATAGATCCGATAGCCAACCACTAGATTAACTGAGATTTATGCTCACAGTTTTGTTGCAATGAAGTCTGCCAACTCCGAAGGATTTGTGACGGATGCTTCTGCTTTCGAGTTCTCAATAACTCTATTTCGGCGGCTTTGTGCCGTTACGTTTGTGTAGATTACCACTGTCGCCTCGGGCCACTTGTCTTTGATCCGATCAGCAAATTCAGTCCCGCCTGTGTAGTTTCTGTTTCCATCCTCCACATGAAGCAAATTGGTCACTACGATGATTAACTTGCCAGTATTTTGTCCATCAACGATCCAATGTCGTCGTGTGCGGATATCTGAACGACATCGTAACCTCGGGCTTTCAGGCTTCTTACAAGTTCGGGATATCTGGATTTTCCTCCAAATGCCGCGACAATTAGAGGTCGGTTTGTGTTTTGTGAGGTCTTTCTCCTTCGACCGGTTTTCTCAATCTGGCCTTTGAGCCTTTCAACGTCCACAAACAATCGATCTAGTTGTTCTTGTTGATCATGCGCGATCTCCGCTCGTGAAGCTCCTGTTAGCCCAAGTTCCATACCGAACAGTTTGAAATTTATTTCCTTTGCATCCTCAAATCTTTGACGCGCCCAATCGCCGCCGCCGGTGCCGACTATTCGGAACGCAACAAATATGCAAAACCCAATTAAGATTGGCCACGCAAGTGCAGCTAAGGATTCTATCAATTTCACAATTACGACAATGAAATCCATGTAAACCATAATAGGCAAATGGCTAGATATACTCAACCAATATATTTTGAGATTTTCTGCAGTTGACTAGATTACTTTCTGAGACAAATTGGAAGTTGGGAAAAAATAGATTTGGCTGTTCAAGCATTGGTTGACCGTGATCAAATATCGGGTTGCTTGAGTACTTGATTACTACGAAATACTCGTTGAGTTCATGTTCCGCCTATCTAACCAAATTATCTTCACACGAGAGACTGAGGTACGCTGGCCATTTAGTCAGAGTCTCCTCTAACCGGAGTTGAAAGATATATTCTCGAAATGAATTCTAATTCTGTTTTGATCGTCCGTGGCCATAATCAGCTGAACATGAAACGGTCGCGACCAACAACAGGTCGAAACGGTCGTTGTCCAGAGGCGGTTGGCGAAGGCAGCGAATATTGTGCGATTACATCTTCAATTCCTGCGTCGATTTCCAGTATGCAAAGATATGTGGGATCGTTTCAGGGATTTGCTCCGCCGACCTATCCAGCAATGCGTCAAGCTGTTCCTGCTTGGCTCCGACAAGCGAGTTTCCGTCCGGATCCAAGAGGTGAGCAAAGACAGGAAACATCCATTCTCGGCCTTGTTCGGTCTTGAGCAAATCGTCCCAAAGTTCGGACTGTAGATGCACCGCTTGCATAAACCCTTCGCACCAGTCCATTGCGATGGAATGGCCCTCGGGTGCTCGCCAAAAGATCGGTTCGAGGTACGGTGGTTCACTATTCAGTGCGGCAGCGATCTGGTTATAGCGCTCAAGGACTGCCTGGATTGCCCACGTATGGGTATCCAGATCATCAACATCCGGTTCTAGTCCACCCCATACCACGGGCAACCATTTACTGGGCATGATCAGTTCCGGAGAGCACAAAACGCCTGTCATGAAACCGTCCAGATCAGACAGAAGCATATTATTTTCTGGTGATGCGTCAGAGGTCAGGTAAGCGTCAAGTTTATCAAGATCCAGCAATTACGCATAACCTCCGCGTTCACTTCGCATGCTCATGAATCTCGGTGTCGATTCCTAGTGAGGGAAAGCGCACCC
The DNA here is from genome assembly GCA_963669285.2 of Rhizobiaceae bacterium. Classification (GTDB taxonomy): domain Bacteria; phylum Pseudomonadota; class Alphaproteobacteria; order Rhizobiales; family Rhizobiaceae; genus JAWKWH01. The sequence goes on from CAXXSI010000032.1 coordinate 44,017, forward strand.
ATCGGTCAATCGGAACTCACGGTAATGAGGTTCGCTTCTTTTGCAATCACCGCACTCGCCGCTGCAACGGCCGATCCAGCCGTTGAACGCGGAAAGGCAAATGTGATTGCATTTCTCATGCATCTGCGGAAACTTGAGATGGAAGATCAACAGTGAGGGACGCACGAACAGAGAAGTCAGGATCTGGACACCTCAACCTTGTACGTCGAATTTGGCTCGGGGAATTACCTCTTCCTATCGTGTTCTGGAACTGGGCCGTTTTGGGCGGTCTGATAGTCAACTTGATTACCAGTTCCTTGTTTCTGTTTTTGATGGTCTCCGATCAAATAGTCGCTGGAGTTATCTGCGGTTATGGTAAGGCGGATTCAACGCAGGCGTTTGGTTCTTGCGCTCACCGGCTTGCCCCATCAGGTCTTGCTGAAACACAATTAAGGAGTGAGAGTGGGGAATTTGCCACTCGCATTGCCGGATCCAAAATACACAATACCGAAAAGTCTCAACAGCGAAACATCGTCCATGTGATAGCGAGATTAACTTCAGCGTCGAATCCAATGTCTCATTGACCGCATTTCGACAATAAAAATGAAAGCTGTTTTTCCTGATAGGGGCTAGCTGTATATGGCTCTCCACTCTTAAGCCATTTACACGCAGCTTCGCTTCCCCGCACTTTGTGCATTAGAACAAAAATTGCCAATGATCGATTTACACCACCCACCAATTTGTTTTTCTTAAAATATGTCAATAAATCTTGATTTGAAAGCATGTGGTTAGAAATAAAGTTTTCTATTATATTAAAATTATCATTAAAGTATTCTACATATATGTCGATAAACCCATGAAAATCTATTTCTTTCTTCAATATTCTGTTAACTTCCATTGTAATAAGGTCGCTGTCTTCGACTTTATCATTCGGATAAAATTCCCTGTTGAATTCATTGAGCTTTACAGAATATTCATCGATATATATTTCTACATATACATCGAAAATAATCTCGCCATAGTTTCTTCCAAAATCAGGAATAATTTTTACTAATATTCCCTCTTCGCTATTTACCCGTTCAAAAAACTTACCTTTGATGACGGAAAACCCGAAATTAACAACCCTTTCCTGGACTCCTTCGACAAAGTACTTCTGCGCTTGTGTCTTGTTCATTTAGTCGTCCGGGTCATAATCTCTCGTTGTAGCTTTATCTGCACTTCCATCAGGCGATGTGGTAACAGTTGCAGTTCGATCTTTTGCCTGTTCACCAACAGGTTGGCCAGACAGCGCGTTGCTGAAGCTCCGTTGCGTGGGAGTTGCGTCAACTACATACCGAACGCCTTAGCGCTCAGTTTGGACCATTTCGAATTTCAGCAAATGGCATTGTGTCAGTGTGTATGCCGCCGGCTGCCCCGTTGGGTGACTTTATGCGATAAACCTGGGCCGACAATCCTTGCTAGTCGAGCCATGCCTCAAAAGCAACAGATCGACAATTAGATAAACTGTCACCGTAATTGCAGTTTGCTTGAGGATCGCATTTTTCAACATTGGTTTGTTCATCCAGAACGATATTCAAGGCGTGCTCGGTCGGTGAGAAATTACCGAGTGTTTATCTGCCGGTCGCGTTAGCCCAGATCCGTTTCCAAAAATCCTTAGGCTTTTCGAAATCGATGCCTGGATCGCCGGTCGCTTCAAGCGCCTGCTTCAACTCTTCAGATACCATAGTGAATTTCGGCGTTCGAAGCCGCGCTAAATGATGTTCCCCAAGGCAGTTTGGCTTCAAGACAAGTTCTCCATAGTCATGAACGGTGACTACATTTCCAATTTTCAATGTGTAATTGATTTCGGACTGTTCCATGTCCAAACAATCTAGCACTGTAAGCGGCCTTGCAAAAGAAAAACGCTTGATTTCCAGACCTTTGGCTAAGACAGTAACAGGAACAAACTCGATCGCTCCGGGTGCAAATTTTTCAAGAATTGGCTTGATCGTCTTATCAACCAATGGTGCGGCATTACTTCCTGGAAGGCAATGATGGCGATCCAGCACAGCCATGTTGCGCAACTTCCGAATTACCAAGACTATCTGATCTTGGCGTGTATTCTTCAGGCTAGGCGCATACGTGATGTCAGATGACGGCACAAGAGAGCGGACATCATCATACTCCGCGTAAACGCCCCCAACTTCGTTCAAAGGACTTACCCAAAGCCAAACCATTGGTTGCAGTGCTCCCTTCTTTGCGGCCTAGCTATGGACTTGTGTCAACGTCGACACCTGGATTTACTCTTGAGCCATCCTTCGATGAATTCGGAGAGTTACCTTTGCCACTTCTTTCCGCATTTGCCTTGTCGCTTGCCCGGTTTAATGAGGTTTCTCCCGCTCTCAATTTCGAACGCTGCGCGGCAACATAGCCCTCAATCGCATCGCGCGCTTCGTCGGGTGTTATCTGCCCACTTTTAACAGCGTCGTCGATATCATCAAGGAAATCGCGAAATTGGTTGGTGTAGTCTTTGGTATGCGGGCCGCGATGCACAGTGCGTGTCGGATGATATCTCGCTTCAGTAGGGAGGTCGATCAGGTTCTTGTAGCTATCAGGATCAAAACCGGTCGACTTGACTGCTGGATGCTGAGCCAGTGAGCGCGGTAGAACGTGGTGTGTCTGATGACCTGGTGTTCTGGTCCTTCGCGATAGTTTTGCGGTTAATTTCGATCTTGCAGCTTTTAGTGCAGGGCCATAGCCAAATCCGGGCGCGATAGCACCAGCTAAATATCCTCCCACCGAAAGGGCCTTGTCGGTTGCAGTCGCTTCGGGATCGCTGAACGTGCTGTAAACATCGTAAGTATCAACGATTCCGCCAATAACTGCGTCTGCAAATGCAGCCACATTATGCCCATTGGGATCGCTCTTATTCACCGGATCATTTTCGGCATAGGCGTACCTATTGGTGCCGACGCCATCCTTGATCGGATCCCAATCGTCCGGTGAAATGAATCGGCCGAACTTCGGGTCCATGTAGCGGGCGTTGAGGTAGATGAGGCCGGTCTCAGGATCATGGCGTTCGCCGATATAGCCCTTGGCCGTGGTCATGGCCTGGTTGGTACGCTCGCCATAAGAGGCATAGGCCGTGCTCTCGGCCAGATTGCCCGATGACGTGGTGACGAAGCGAACCGAGGACAGATGGTCGCGGTGCAGCCAGTATGTCGTGCCGCCCTCGACCTTGACGTTCATGTGCGGATAGCGGGTCCAGTCGGAGGCGTTGATGCCGGTAAACTCGATATCGGCAGAAGCGTATCGCGTGACCTTGGTTGGCGCAGTCTTGCGGGCTCTGGCCCCATCCGGTCCGTAAGTGAGATGGATCGATGCGCCGGAAGCGGCGACATCGACCTGCTTCAGCCGATTGGCCTCGTCCCAGAAGAGCGTGCGCGCGCCATCACCGGTCATGTTGCCGTTGGCGTCGTACGATATTGCCTGCGCGCCAAGCGCCGTCGGCGCGTGCGGCCGTGGTGCCGTGCCGGCCGGATAGATAAACGTCCCGGCAAGCCGGGTGCGGCTCAACAGATTACCGGTGTTGGAGTAGGTGAAAGTCTCATCAAGCGTGTTGTCGCCGAGATTATCGGCACTGATCAGCCGGTCGCGGTCGTCATAGGTGTAGGTCCAAGAGTCGGTGTTGGTCAGCCCGGTTATCGCGGTGATCTTGCCCATCGCATCGCGGGTATAGGTATTATCGATCAGTTTGGTGCCGCCGGGCTGCGTGGTGACGATGCGCGTCAGCCAACGCCGGTCAGCGGAATATTCAAAATCGGTGACGACACCATTGGCATAGGTAATCTTCTTGGTCTGGCCGTCTGCTTCGTATTCGATTGCATTGATGAAGCCAGGCGCGGCATAGAAATCGCCATTGGCGGTATAGGTCAGCGGATTGGCGCCGGTACCGAAATCGAGCGCATGCGGCTCATAGTGTTTGGTCAGCGGCAGATGGCCGCGATCCTCGGTCATCGCAGTGGTGGAGACGATGGTGTCGATGGTGCTGACACGCTTGCCCTCATTACCGGAAGCCAGCCAGTCGATGGCGTGCGTGGCGGCCGAGTTAATCGCGCTGGTCAGCTGCCCGACATTGTAATAGCCGGCACGCGCCTCGTCATAGGTGTTCTGGACGAGAACGGAATCAGCAATAACGGGGACGGTGACCTCGCGCTTCAGCAAGCGGCCGAGCTGGTCGTAACTCATTGCCGTCGTGACACTGCGCGCGTCGGTCTGTGTCACAAGCCGGTTGGCCTTGTCATAGCTATAGGACCAGTTGCCGAGATCGGGATCGGAGACGGAAAGCCTGTTTCCCGCCATGTCGTATGTGTAGGACCACACGGCGCCGCCATGATCCTGGACACCGGTCAGGCGGTTCAGCACGTCAAACGAGCGCGTCTCGCGATAAAGCGTGCCGGTATCCAGACGCTCGATGCCGATCACATCGCCGCGGCTCGACAATGTCGTGTGTGTGGTGCGGCCAAGCTCATCGATCACCGTATTGCGCCACTGCGGCTGGTTCGATGATCCGGCGAACGTGTCGACCAGCGCGTAGCTAAGGCTGCGTGAAGCGGTATCGGGATGGGTAACCGTCAGGACACGGTTGTCCCAGTCATAAGTGTTGACGGTCCACTTGGCAGTTTCACCGGCAAAATATGGATGCGACTTGTGCGAGACATTGTTGCGCGGATCATAGATCGTCTGCACATAGCGAACCGGCGACGTAGCAGTCTCACCGAGCTTCTGATCCAGCCAGATCCGTCCGCGTCCATCGTAGAAACTGGCATCGTAGCGAAGCGCGGTACCGGGCAGAGCATGATACACAACGAAATGCTGCGTTGTTGGTGTACCATCATTGACATAGCGAAACTGCTTTATGTGACCGGTCGCCGTATTGACGTAATCGTAGATGCGGCAGAACGGTTCATAGGTGTATGTGTGGGTCAGACCGTTGAGATCGACCCGTGACGATGGAGCCTGGCAGACGCCGTTGTAGACTGCTGTCGTTTGAAACCGCGTATCGGCGGGCAGCGAACCGTTGGCAAAATACTTTGGCGAGCGCTCTGCCACCGGCAGAATGTGGAAAGTGGTGTCATAATCCCATTCGGTGCGGTTGCCTTCGCCGTCGACCGCTGCAGTGCGGTTGCCGTAGGTATCGTATTCGAAATATTCGATGGTAAATTCGTGCGGCGGAGCGGCATTCAGTACACGGTAGGTGTATCGGCGCGTCATGTCGCCTTTCACTGGCGGCGTATAGGGTGACGTCGCGCCGTCATAGTGAAAGTTCTGCTGTGACAGGCGTCCGGCCAGATCGGTGCCGGTATCAGCACGGATAATCTCATAGATCGGTAGCGAGACAATGTAGTCGGTCGTGTTCGGTGCAAAGGCGCGATAGGTGTATTTCTCATCGCCGAGAACCGCCGGACGGCCGACATCTGCCAGCAATGTCACATTGCCATAGGCGTCGAATGTGCGGTCAATTCGGTTCGACTGGTATGTGGTCTCTGTGAAGACCCTCTTGGTGCTCGTGTTGAGTGCGGTATAGGGCTTGGCCGCCAGTTGCACAGCCCAGGTTTCCTCGATCCGCCGCCGCTCATTGCCGGCACCGTCCTTGATCTCGACCAACTCAACCAATCCGTAGCTGGCCAAATCCTGTCGGTAAGTGGTTTCTACCGTTGTCGGCAACGTCTGGCCGGCGGCAAGCGGTTGCGTTTCGGTGATCTTTTTAAAGCCGAGGAACGTGCGCTCGGCCGGGTCATACAGGCCGCCTTCGTATGCGTACGTCGTATCCGCCACCTGACCGCGCCCGTCATCGACCGACAGCTTGGTCAGCGTCTGCACGACCTGCGGCAGGAAGTCATTGTCCCACGCCGTCGAAGGCAGGTACTCGAACGATGCCGTACCGCCGAGTTGCGAGGTGACAGAGGTCAGGAGATTGGGCAGAGCAGTTGAGGGAGTGGAGAGCCGAACCGTTGCACCCGCAAAACATTCCCAGTCCTGCAATTGGTTGTTCCAGACGCGACCGAATCGTCCCGCTACAACATCTGCAAGACCGTCGCCATTGAAATCGCCGCTGCCAAGAGCCGGTTCACCGTAGTGTGAAGTGTCGCAGGTTGCCACAGAACCGGGATCTGGATTTGGGCCACCATAGGCGAACTCTTCTCTGCCGTCCCCATCAACGTCAGCAATGGTGGCCCCGAAACCGGCAATACCCGTGCCGGTACCGCCCACAACGAGGCTTCCACTGATGCTTGGCATGTAAATGAACCGGTCTCCTGTGCCGTAATAGATCTTATATTCGGGGGAAAGCGTCGGATTGCAGCCTCCCTGACCACCGCCTCCGGGACATTCGTAACTTTTTGTCGTTTTGAGGTAGACAATGTCTGTCAGGCCATCGCCGTTCAGCTCACCGGTAACACAGCTTGCCCTGTACCCGTTCTGGACATCCATACCGGGGCATGGAGTTGCAATGCCTGCACCATTCTCGTCGAATATGGGCAATTGTTCGCTCACCCAGGTCAGGCCATCGAAATAAAACCGGAAGGTTTGGGCGTAATTGTTGGCAAATGCCAGGATCTGATCGGTTCCATCACCAACCAGATCACTCCGGATCGCATTTTGGTAGTTAGCAAGTGCGGGAATGTCGACGATTTCGTCTACGCCGTCGCCATCCGGATCGATGCTGAGTGATGTGCGGACTCCCAACCCGTATTGCGAAGGGGATGCAATATTGCCGCAGGCTGCGACCAGATCCGGATCGGTTGCCTGAGAGCACAACTGGCTGTTGCTGCTTAGATCATCGTTGAAGTTGAACAGCGTGTGATTGCTCGCTGAGTAGTCGGGAACAAGCAGTGTTTTCTCGACGGTTCCAGGTCGAAATCGACCCGTGTATGACCAGGCCAACTGGGAGGACATTACAGTATCGAGTATCAGCGGAAATCCCGGACAACCGACACACAGACCGCCGTTTTCGGGATCGAACTTATAGGCCTTTATCGAATGGGTTTGGTTCGGATTGTTTGGATTATTATCTTGAGACAGAACCTCATCGGTACTGTCATTGTTGAGATCGACAACCTGAAAACTTCCGCCCATGTTGTTGTTGTCCCCACCTTTGGGGAACGGCAGCTCCAGGTAGTTTTCTGCGAAATTTTCGTAGCCCAGCACGGTCTGCGGGCGCTCGGTGCCGGCTGTAACGGTACCTGATGCGTCGATAACCGTATCGGCGCCGTAGTGCCTGATCTTTGTCAGCCGTGAGGTGTTTGAGACCAGCGTCTGGTCATATTCCAGCGCGTAAGCCGTACGCATGGGACCGTTGACCGTGACCGCGATCGTCTTGATGCGTTTGGTTGTCTTGGAAATTGCGTGGCCATTGGCCATCAGGATGATGCCGGGCCGGTCTTCAAGAAAGAAAGTTACAAGCGTGCCGTTGTAGCTCACCGTCGCCGGATAGCAGACCGGCAGGTCAGGGCAGTCATAGGTAAACGAAACTTGGTTGCCGTGTGTGTCAGTGACTGAAGTCACCAGCCAACGATAGAGATGATTGACATCGTGCTCGTCAGTGCCTGGTGTTGACGATGTCTCGTTGGCGATTGTGCCAACCGATTGCAGCACGGTCTTGGTGCCATCCTTTTCGGTGATTTCCCACGTGTTGGCGCCCGCATCTTGCTTGATGCGTAGATAGCTTTCGTTCTCGGTGGCATGGGTGCCGCCGGTGTCGCAAGACGGGCTCACCGTACCGGTCACGCAGGGAACGAGCTCAACACCGTTCAGCAGATAAATATCGTTGGCATCGTAAGCCGGTACACCGCGACGCGGCCGGGCTCGTTCGATCACATCGAAGCCAGACAATCCCCAGCCATAGCCAAGCCAACCCTGGTAGAACCCGCTGGTCTTTGTCTTGCGTGAAGAGGCATAGGTAAGCGCAATGCGGGGCTCCAGGTCGCGATAAACAGGTAGATCAAGTGAAAACGAGTAGCCAAGCGTGCCATTGCTGCGCGCCTCTGGAAGTTCCTCCCCTGGCGCTTCGACCTCCGGAACGAGACCCGCATCTCCGATGCCACCAGTCAGGCCGTAGCTCAATCCATCGTCTGCAACGAAACCCTCGGCATTACTTTGCTTTGAGGAATCGTCAGCCACCTCACCGTCCGGATTGTCTCCCGGGGATTTTGCCTCCTCCTTTTTATCGCTCGTCGAACCGGCGTCTCCGTCTTGCCCCTGCTCTTTCGAAGCTGCGTTATAGCCGGCGCCCGAGTTGCCGAAGCCGCCCGATCCGCTTTCAACAAAATCACCGCCAGATTGCGCGAGATCAGGAGAGTTTTCAGTCGATGATTGCGAACTAGCTGATATTGAAGAATAAATCAGGAGTGAGAATGAACAGAAAAGCAAATACCATATCTGTACAAACAATCTAGCACGCATCATCCCACCCCGTCTCTACTAGAGCGGGTATCAAAATGTATATTTTTGATTAGTACAATGCGATTCGAAAAAAAAGCTTGTAACTGCGACAATAATTCGCGTCTACCTGCGAATAAGATGGAATACCAACATCGTTCACTGAGCAATCCGACAGAACCATCTGTCCTTGTACCTGTCGTTGTTAAGAAAAAGCAAAGCGAGTTAAATCTTGGATTATCCACGTTGGGAGGAACTAGTGAACAATCACGACACGAGCTTTGTCAGCAACCCAGAAGTTCGGCGGAATAATCCGCTCAGCGGAACCGGGCAAACAACGGCAGTTGTCAAATCTCAATGCGGTCGTAGTGCACACCGAAAAATATTTAAGTGAGTTCGCCTATTCACAAATTTGTAGATTGTCTTGCAGCTTGAAAATCGAGGGAGTTGAACCTTTGTGTCTAAGGCCCACCGGAGGCTCTTACACTAAAAGGTTCAGGGCCCCCGAAATTCGCCATCCATCAGTGTCGAAGTTTGACCGGGCTCCACGAACTTTCCCGTCGAGGAATTTCCTGAGACGGCGTGTCGCCCCACATTGTTTTTATTCCGCAGTGACAATCTTGGAGGCATATGAATTCGAGCAATTCAGCGGAAAAAATAGACGTCCATGATGCAAAGAAAAAGTATGAACGAGCCAGAGAAAAGTTTGAAAGCGACACAACCGTAAGCGCGGAAAACCGGCAGCACATTCTGACTTTTGTTGATGCCTGCCAGCTTGGCAAAACAATATTTGGTAGGCAGAAAAAGCGAATTGCTGAGAAGCGGCTTTCCAAATATCTCTACATTCTGAGACGCATCAGTAGATGGATTGGCAACACCGATTTTCGGAATGTTTCGCAGGCTCAGATGGAACAATTCATAGCTCGCGTGGAGCGGAACAATCTCACGACGTGGATTGATGGCAGGGAAGTACCGACCAGCTACGCTGACTGGTCTCGCCGCGATATTAAAGTGACGCTGCGCAAATTCTATAAATGGCTGTTGGGCAACGGACGGCAATACCCTGACATTGTTGCCTGGATCGATACCCATGTGGCTGAGCGTGCACCACCGGCGTTGTCCATTGAGGAAATCAGGTTGCTGGTGGAGCATGCACCGTCACTGCGGCGTAAAGCGATGCTTTGGACGTTGTTTGAGACGGGCGCACGGGCAGAGGAATACTTGAATATTCGTCTCGGTCATCTTGAGGAGAAAGACGGCAGGTTCATTGTTCGGATCGAGCATCCAAAAACATTCAAGCGAAGCGTGCCGGTTTATGAGGCGTATTCGTTTTTGAGATCATGGCTGGCTGAACATCCGGAAAGAGGTGATCCAAACGCCCAACTATTTCCGACCGGCTATCGGGCGCTGAGCAAGTTTCTAACTCGGCATGGCAATAAGACTTTGAAGAAAAATGTCACGCCGCATTTGTTCAGGCACTCGTTTGCAACATGGCTCGCAGCGAAGAAAATCGGCCGCTACCAAATGTGTAAAATATTTGGGTGGAGATTATCTAGCGGGATGCCAGATCAGTACATCGATCGTGTTGGTGTTGTCGAGGATGAGGCAATCCAATCAATTCGAAAAGATGAATTATCAAAAGCAGAAGCGGAGAATGCGGAGCTTCGGATATCGCTTGCACGCGCTAATCAGAATGCGGCTGAACAGGGTGGGCGTATTGATACGCATGAACGTGCTGATGATCTGCTCAGCCGTGTTTTCGAAGATCCTTCTGTGCTGAACGCTGTTGTTGCGGCGATTAGAAAACGGGGACTTGAGAGCGAGCTTGTTCAGTTCGCAACAAAACCGTCAGCACGGGTAGTTACGGCAGCCGATTTGCGGCGGTCGCAGTAGATGTTTACCGCATATCAATCCCCATGGTTGTGTCAATAAGGTCCGGGTTGATGCGGAACCAGATGCGGTAATTGTCACCGCAATTGACCGTAGATAGGAGCACTTTCTTAATTGTAGAAATGGACGCGCTCTGAGCATGCCAACTGGATGCCAAGACTTGATCAATTTCGGAATACGATGCAGCTTATCTGTGTCGCAACAGATATTTTGATATAATCTCAAATGAATAATATCACAAAACAAGATCGAGTTGAGGCAGCTACAAGTATTTTCAACTCGCTGATATCTGATCGATTGGCGGACAAATACAAGGCTGCCGAGATTGCAAAGAACCAATCCGATTCATTCGATATTCCAACACTCAGAACTCTGGTGATCAAAGCTGTTGAAGATGACTTTTACGCCGGACGAGAAGAAGAAGAGGAAGACTGGTCGATAGCTCGTACGCGATCGTGGCTGTTAGGTGTGTTGGCCCGAATCTCGGCGAACGATGAAGAGGCAACTAAAGTTGCCATAAAACATGTCGACGCTGCGGTTGAGCCCTATAACTGGGCACGGTACTGGTCACTTGAGGGGCTTATTACGGGTAAAAATTCAGCTGCAGGCGAGGTCGCCAAGGCAACTGCTAGCACTGACGAAGACTCTATGGTTTCGATGCTGGCCACAGCATTTCTTGCTTCGCGAAATGACAAGAAAGCATTGAGCAGAATTCGAAAAAACCTCACCAATGAACAAACACAATGGTACGTAGTTCGGGCGCTCAGAGACGTGCCAATTCATTCAACTGTAGAAGCAATATGCAAAATCGTTGAAAAAGCTGATTATTCAGACGTCACCTATGACGCGATCATGGCTCTTGGGGCTATCCCCAGTGATTGGACACATTCTACGATTGCATCCCAATCGCTATCCGGATGCATCACCAAATTTCGAGGCGCTCCCTGGAAAGACGGTATGAGGACCGGAGCTATTGCGGGTCTCGGCAATCTTCAGGTTGAGAGTTCCGGTCCGCTTCTGATTGAAGAACTTGCCGATGATAATCCCGCAATCGTTCGAAGCGCTGCCCGAGCGATGGAGAAAATCCTCGGCTTAAGTACCTGCGTCGATCGAATTGTCGAGGCCACTTCAAAAAGCGAACTTAGCTTGACGGACGCCTACGGCCGGGCTTTGCGCTGGCTTGACCGGGAAGCCGTTGCTGAGGAACTGGAAGCACTAATGCTATCTGGTTCCGCCAAACAGCAGGGCGCAGCTCGTGCGCTCCTGAGCGAACTCGGCGGGGCGGTGGCATTCGAGAAACTCAGAGCACGCACCGACGTCATGAAGCAGTATTCACAAATCCTGGAAAAAGCTGAAGACAAAATCAGGCAGTTGTTCGAGAACTCTGTGAAAGAGGCCCAAAGTGGCTTTCACATAGCGGTAATTATGGACGTCACGGTTTTCGCAGTCGGCATCATCCTTATCCTTGGCAGTGCCGGATATACCTTATTCGCTACAGGGGATCTGGCGACTTGGGCTGGGGTCGGACTTACAGGCGGAATCGGCGTCCTCGGGGTTATTTACGGAGTACTGATCGCCAATCCCCGTCGACAAGTGCGGGAATCAGTCGATCACCTGATGCGTGTGAAGATGCTGTTCTTGGCTTATCTTCGGCGATTACACCAGGCGGATCAGGCATATTCGAGAAGGCTGCTAGACGATGAGCCCATAACGTTTGAGCAGGTCAAAGGATTCTCTGACGCAATTGGCGACATCATGCGCGATACGGTTCAACATGACCTCTCAAAAACTGAGCCAAAGCCAAGCACTTTGGAAAGTGCTGAAGTTGAAACGGATGGTCGTGGGTGAGTTCACCAGATTAGTGGTGCTTTGGTTGAAGTTAGATTGAAAATGAGAGAAATCACTCCGAAACTCACACATGAACTTCAAGAGCACTGTGCCGGCAAGTCGATCTGGAGGGCAAATGCGTATCCGGTGTCAACCTTTAGAGCTTTGGTCGAACACGTTGCAAAGCTTGCTTACGAAAACCGTGATGAATTATTGTTCTTCAGAGGTCAGGACAAGGATTTTCAGAGTAAGGCGGGTGGTACGACACTATATCCTGGGATTTACAGAGGAGATGCTATTCCACAACGTGAACTCAAGCATAGGTTCGACTTGCTCGAACAAGCCTCTAAGGCACTCGTGGAAAAATGGAAATATGCGCAGATGGACGCATATAAGGAAGTCCGCCAAAAGCGCTACGTTCAGTGGAGTATCCTACAGCATTACGAGGTGGCCGATACACCGTTAATCGATCTGACTCACTCTCTTCGGGTGGCGTGTTCATTCGCACAACTGAGAAGCACGGATCCTACTTGCTATGTGTTTGTGGTAGGGCTTCCGTACGTTACCAATCGTATCACCATCAACTCTGAGCACGACGTTATCAATATTCGGCTCTTGAGCATATGCCCTCCAGCGGCCCTGCGTCCCTATTTTCAAGAAGGTTATCTCGCCGGCACCACCGACGTGACGCTCGAATTCGATTCCAAAACGGAATTGGACTTTCGAAATCGGCTCATAGCCAAATTTGCTATCCCGAAAGGAAAACAGTTCTGGGGCCGCGGATTTGACCGAATACCTGAAGCCTCACTGTTCCCTCGACGAGATATCGTGCTCGATTTGTGCTCCGAACTTAAATCTGAACTTCGATACGAACTTCAATCGGGTGACCTGGGCGATTTTGTCAAGGAGTGGGCAGATCTGGAGGAGTCCATTCTCCGAAACGCTAGGCGCATCACAGAGCGAAATGTATCCGTACGAAATGCAATTACGATTCTGGCGCAACGCAACGAGATCCCCGGCACTGCCGCGGAAGAGATCCACGCAATTCGGAATTTCAGAAACAGGACTGTTCACCAACCAAAAAGTGTGTCCCCCAAGAGCATCGCCTCCTGGCTTGATCGGTTGCGTCGTGTTTTGAACGAAGTTCATCTAAATTAGTCATCAAATTCGTGTGGCACGGAAAGGTGGTTCTGATCTCGAATGTACATCTCGGTCTGCTGGACTACTGAGATGATTGATATTTTGTCCTTTGCTTGTTTAACCGGAATAACTATCGCTACCATTCGGGCAGAAGGTCTAGTTCTTGGGAGATAAATCTCGTTGCGTCTGTTAATGCCGAGATGTTTGTCCGATTTATTGACGTTTCCATTTTCTTGGTCAGACAATATGGGCTTATATCGGTCGTAGGGCGTGATGCTTGCAGGGGCAGCGGAGCAATGTTTTCGGAGAATCTGATGTGCTGAACGCTCTTGTTACGGCGGTAAGAAAACGGACGCGTCGCGAGTGCGTTGCGCTGCTCGGTTTGTCAACGCAGTCCAATACCTAAAAATATTTAAACGCGAGAGCGTAACCTATATTTGGAGTAACATTATGCTCCAAAATTGTTGAATTTCGTACAATACAATTGATCTTGTGCACGGGAGCTAAAACTACATATAGGCGAAAGCTCGTAGTTCAAGATTGAACCGACATACACAGCCACACGGCATCATGGCGGGAACAAATAATTAACGCATGTTCTATACGTTATCGAACAGTGAATGCGTTTGATAAAAATGTCAGAATCAAGAAAAATTCCCACAAACAATCTACATCAGCCCGGTAGCGGCGCGTCTCTTGACGAATCTGTCGCTAAGGACAACGACAGATTCAGAAAATACCTTCTCCCCGAGCTTGTGGATTTTTCGACCGATTTTCTTTCGAATATGTCACTTGGAGAAATTGACGAGCATTTGCCATTTCGCCTGATTGAGCACATTAGAAATGTGGACGCTTCCGTAGCGGCAGTGCCTGCTGTGAGAAATGAGTGGGGTATTTATTGGAACGATGATCAACAGTATTTCTGGCAAATTCGATACTTAGATCGGCATGGAAATAATATTGACGACATTCACCAAATCAGAAAATTCTCGAAAGAACTAAATCGTACAATTGATATTTATGATGGACAGCTGGATTCACGCGTTCGTTAGCCAATTCAAAAATTACTTTCGAGACAAGCTAATTTTCACGCCTTATTTTCTTGAATGCGCGGTGAAACATCGCGCCAAACCCGAAACTTGTCGCACTTATAAGGGCCAGCAATATAGGTTGACCAAGCTCAAATCCAGCAACACCGAAGCCCTGTAATAGAACAATTACCACAAGAGACAACGGTAAAATCGCAATTGCCGCTGCGAAGCACAACGAATAGACAAATCTGTGTCGGGATTCGGCTATCTTCAGTTTTGAATCAACGTCAGACTCTGATTCCATCAAGCGGGTTTTCATTCTTCGTCGCTCGATTTTCTCTAACTTGATCTCAAGGGATAGTTGGACTCGCTGTTTGTGCAGATCCTCTAAGAATTCGAGCTCAGTTGGTGTACCATGCGTTTCCCAAACGGCATCGAACGCACTGCGACCCCGAACAGGCGCAATAGCTTTTCCGGCTTTTTCCGGGCTCCCCTTTTTCGTTTTAGGCATACGTGTCGCCTCTCCCCGATAGACCAAACAGCAGCAAGTAAGCTCCCCAGCTTTCTAGGCGGCTTCGGACAAATCCCCATTTTCTCCGTTAAGGCGACCGTACTTATCGCGAGAGAGAGCGTAAAATCGCATCACATCCTCATCAGACATGGCAATAGGAGTTATTTGGCGCTCGACGCCGGTTGAAAATCGTTTCCATTTCTCTTCATCACCTTTGATGAGCGAGGATAATTGGTGCGAGCGAAGCGGCCGGCGCACGAACTCTGACCAGACGTTCTTGACACTTTTCTCTTCTTGAGGGCTCAGCAATCCAGCACAGGGTTCACTGGATTCGTCTGGTGTCAGCTGATACGGATGATATTTGTTGTCCTTTGTCAGAAGATGAACGAGTGGATCAAGCCCGTGGGGCTCGAGCGCTCTGACTAAGGTATTAAACATCGGGCCGAACCGGCCTGCACTAGGCTTTTCGTACACAAGGCGCTGGTTGCAGCGATCTAGATGATAAGCATAGGCATAGTAGACAAGTTTCTCAATTTGTGGAGCAGTCAGTAAATACAATAGTGGATCTAGGTCTTGAATTTCTCCATTACTGCGTCTCACTTCGTCGCGCCGGCGTTCAATCTCAGCTCGCGTGCGTTCTGCAAGCTGGACGAATTTGTTTGCAATCACTCTGGGATCTTGTGGCATGAATCTGGCCTCAGCTCCGGTATCGGGGAACTCAGTTGCACTGCGTCAAACAATTATCGAACACACCACATTAGATGTATGGTGCTGACCTGACCGCTGGTGCGCCCTAACTATACCAGTACTGGAACGACCGTTGTTTGCGAATCAATGACACACAATGTGCACGAGATGGTTGTAATTGCAAGATTCTCTGATCGTGAGATTTTCTCTTCCAGACCGGGACTGTTCACCAACCAAAAAAGTGTGGCCCCCAAGGGCATCGCCTCCTGGCTTGATCGGTTGCGTCGCGTATTGGACGATATTCATCTGAAATAGTCACCGACATAACGATCCGGCGACTGGACAGTTTGTTGGAAAATCGACCTGCGGACAATGTACCAACCATTTGATAAGAAGGCTGTGCGACAGGAAGCGCAAATCACGACCAGTGTCTCCCCGCGCAGTAACGCTATTCAGGTTTCACTAATGCCCGCTGTCCTATTGAATACCATTTCCGGTAACCGTCATTACGGCTTTCGACCAGTTGCTTACGCTCTAGCACGTTCAAGTGGCTTTTAGCCGAAAGTTTCCCGACCCGCGCGGCACGCACAAGTTTGGAAAAACAAAGTTCATTGAATTCGCCTTTGTCAAAGCAGAATTGCTCGGCCAGACATTGAACGAGTTTGAAATGGGGCCAGCCTAATTCTCGATCTTTGGTAACATGCGAAAGGATTTTCTGCGGTGCTGCTGTGTTTCGAAAATGACTTTTTCGATAGGCTTCTAAAGCAGCATCAAAAAACAGGAAAAGTTGTTGGCTGTTGTCAAGCTTTCGCTCGATACGCTCCAGCTTCTCAGCTATCGCTGAAATTGGATCACTGATGTCTCTATTTTGAATGTGTACCACCCCATTTTTGTACGAATATTGGTAGGAATGGTGGGAGTGGTTGGGGTTTATAAATGTTGCTGGATTCGGAGCGTTCTCCCTACTTCCCCTATCTGCCGTTAACAGCCAAACATTTTTTTGCCAATATTTGCTCAATTGTTCTCATCATTGAACGCATGGACCGATTTTCGCTCGCAGGCAGTGTTGGCCTAAACACAATCAATAGGCCTCCGCGACGACCACCAATTTCTGATATCAGTCCACCTCAATATTTGGAATGCGTAACACCTGTCCTGGATATATATCATCCGGGTGCGCTAACATTGGATGGTTGGCCTTAAGTATGTTTTCATACTTGACCTCGGTGCCATACATTTTTGCAGCGATCGTCCAAAGTGTGTCACCTAAGGCTACGGTATAGAATATAGACTCTGCCGAAGCAGACTCTGCAACGATTTTGATGTCCGCTGCTTCAACCATTGAAATACCGAGTGTATTACCTACAGCTATGACCGCTTTTTCGAACGTGCTCCTGTCGGCGACCTCGCCTTTGATGATCGCCAAGTCACCTTTGACGTCGATCTCAAGTTTATCTGTGCCCAGATTGTGAGAATCGAGTTCTTTCTTCAGAGCTGCTGCTTCTGGCGGCTTCTCCTCTAAATCCTTTGCAAGTTTCTCGCTGACATCCGTCACAAAATCAAAAATGGTACCAACTCCGCCACCCCCTCCTGTTGACATAGAGTAGGAACTGGTCGGTCGTGGTTGTTGGGCTTTCCTTGTGGTATTTTCGTTCTGATCGACTTTGTTGGCGAATCTAGCAAGCCAGCTAGGAAAGTCGGTTACGATATCGGGATTTGCTGCTTTCGCGGCGGCGAGCGTTGCTAAAGCGTCCATATGGTTGCCGTGTCCACGCTGCGCCTCATGTAGCATATAAAGAGCGTTGGCGTCTTCGGGAAATTGTGCGCAATACAACTTCATCAATTGAACTGCATTTTCGGGAGATCCAGATAAGTATCCGTCCGTGATGTGTTTGAGCGCAGAGAGACGAGCACCCTCCTGGAGTCGCATTATATAGTCGCCCGCTTTGCTCATTTCGACAACTCCTGGTGTTTGGCACGGACATCGTTGACAATACGGTTTTTCGCACGATTCAGTCGAGTTCGCACATCACCAACGGTAACAGGTTTTTTCTCAACTTTTTCAAGCCACATTGCGATTTGCTCAACCGTCATTCGATCTGTGAATCTTAAAAACGTAATCGTGTAGTGTCGATATTCTTGATCGTACAAATTTTCAAATATATCTAGAATAAGATCAACTACATAATCGACATCATCAAATATATCAGTTGCTATGATACACTCTACAATTACAGATGCACGATAATCATTTAGCGCGATTTCAAATAATTCACGAGTCAGATTAGATAATCTTCTCTTATTAATATTAATAGGTATTTTTCCCAAAAATTGACCCTAACATAAATTGCTATTTGAACTACTTTTCGCAATTGGGACGGTAATAATAAAGAGAATTTTGCATCCCGTCTTCGACCCAATCCTTTACATATGACCTAACCGGTTCTTCTAATCGATTGATGTATTTGGGCGTTAGCAGCTCATTGCGAATTTTGTCCGAGATGTGTTGCACTTGTTCAGCCGTGAATTGCATGGCGCGCAGTTGCGGTACGTTGTCTATTATATCCGACAAAAACTTCGCATTTTCAGTTGGTATAGAATTTTTCTTCATTTTTTTGGTTCGAGTGAAATGCCACTCCTTGCGCCATATAAACTCGATGCATGGTTAAGTTGGATCCCTATAAATATCTTCCGATCGGAAAGTTCGAAATTACGTCCTGCAGCGGTCGAAGCCCCGGTTGTTACGCTGTCACCTCCAAGAGCCTCGATGGGCAATGTTGTGTTTCTGTCTACGGACTTCCGGCTAGGGAAATTCCCGGCTTCCGATTGCGTCCAAGTATCGTTGACGGTTATGCGCACAGCCTCGAATTGAAGCCGGAACGTGGAATCTCTATGGCAGAGAAAGTTCGAGAGACTATTGCAAACTTGTCCAATTCGGCTGACGGGCTTCAGCGTACCTGGAAAAGAACCGATAAGAGGTCTCCCCATGGTCGTAGTTGATTTCTTAATAACAGCCGATAGCAGCGAGTCTCGGAAACTAAATCAGCATCATATCCATCGTATCCACCGACTACTTGAGGCTGCGGCCTATGCGACTGAGGCCCTCAACCAGCTGCATGGATTTTCCGACCTATCCGAAAACATGGCCAAGCAGCTCTCAGCAATTCAACGCCGGCATCAGTACGAACGTGAGCTGCTTGATCGAGTGCATGCGCAATCAAAAGTGCAGCTACCTGTCGACAAACAGATAACACAGGCTTGAATCAAGCGGACAGAAACTCGGTACGCGAGGGCTCTGGAAGGTAAACGTCGATGGCTATCGATAAAAACAGATCGGAAAGTCGGGAGTCGGCCTACCCATGGATGAAAGTTCATGATCTCGATGAAGAGCATCAGATCTTTACCGGGAATTTGCCGAACGAATTGGTCCTGAATAACGAACAATTCGAAACACTATGGCAGCTGCATCCAATTGAGTATCAAGAAATCCAATTGCACGGCCGGTTGGTCAAAACGCCGCGATGGCAGCAGGCATACGGCAATGATTACCGGTTCTCGGGGCAAACGAGCAGAGCATTGCCGGTTCCGCCAATTTTGCAGCCGTTTCGCCAGTGGTGCTGCGCCCGGATTGATAGGCGTCTCAATGGCCTACTTCTCAACTGGCACGATGGTTCTCTGGGTCATTACCACGGACCACACCGGGACAGTCGGATCGGATTGGTCGTTGGCACTCCAATAGTCACGATCTCGTTGGGTGAAGATCGCATTTTTCGACTGCGTCCTTGGAAGAAAAAAGGCTTCATAGACTTCGAGCCAAAGAACGGATCGGTGTACTTATTGCCCTTCAGCACAAATCTCACGTGGACACATGAGATTCCCCGAAAAGCCTCACAACTGGGACGGCGGATTTCAGTGACATTGCGGGCGTTCAGTCAGGAGTAATGGGCATGAGTCAGTTCGAAAGTCGACGAGAGAGGGGCAAGGCTGCACTTGCCTGGCGCTACACCCTGACCAAGCAGGATGTGAAGATAATCGAATTGTGGTGCACAGGCGCTTCTGACGAGCAGATCAAATTCGATTTGTGTCTTTCAGACTATGCGCTCGAGAATCGCAAACGGCACATCTTCCAAAGCATGAACTCAGTCAACGTGAAAAAGGTCTGTGCAGTCGCAGGAGGCTATGGCCTTGGCCCGGAAGACCACGCCTGGATTGATCATATGAGCTCTTGATCAGTGAAGAAAACAGGAGATCAAATTGGCGACCAACTCAACAATTGAATGGACTGAAACTACTTGGAACCCGTGCGGCGGGTGTACGGTAGTCTCGCCAGGATGCACACATTGCTACGCGATGCGTATGGCAGCCCGATTGGCGGCGATGGGTCAGAAGAAATATGTTGGTACCACGCGTAAGTCTGGTGGCAGGGCAAAATGGACCGGTCGCATAAACCTAGATAATGGAGCAGTTGATGCTCCGAAAAGCTGGAAGAAAGATCGTCTCGTATTTGTGAACAGCATGTCGGATTTGTTTCACGAACGAGTGCCACTCAGGTTTATTCAACGGGTGTTTCAGACAATGAATGAAACACCTCAGCACACGTATCAAGTGCTGACAAAGCGGGGTGAACGGCTCGAAGAACTGTCACGTCGCCTCAACTGGACCACCAACATCTGGATGGGTGTAAGCGTTGAAGATGCCGATCACACTTGGCGAATTGATAATCTGAGAAGCTGTGGCGCGTCTACCAAGTTTCTGAGCCTTGAGCCTCTGCTTGGACCGCTGGATAACCTGAATCTGAGTAGAATCGACTGGGTAATCGCCGGCGGTGAAAGTGGTCCTGCGGCTCGACCGATGAATGGATCTTGGATGCGTTCAATTCGTGACCAATGTCGCCAAACCAACGTCGCATTTTTCTTCAAACAATGGGGCGGCGCCAACAAGAAAAAGGCGGGTCGCCTTCTTGATGGCCGGACCTGGGACGAGCTTCCCAACAATTGTGGATCCGCCAATCAGCTCAAAGTCAAGCAGAAAGGGTGATTTATCGAGGTAATGCCCACGATCTTTATTGTGTTTCCGTTGATTTTCTTTTGGCACGTTTGACAAAGCAACAAACCAGAGAAAAGTCATGGAAACCATTGAACTAGACCCCACCGAAGTCCCCGAAGATCACGTCACCGTGAAATTTGCCGGATCAAATAGACAACCTGAAACGATTGCATTGCGTCCTGGGATCACAGCTGCGGATGTACTCCGACACATTGGATTGGATACAACCAACTACACGCTCTCAGATCATGAGAACCAAATTATCCCCCCGAATGCTATGATCTATGGCCTGATCCCAGAGGGCAGCCTCGTACATGTTACTTCAGTCATGGATGCCGGATAACCAGGTTTCCTGCAACTCGGTCTCTAGGGTCTTAGAAAATGGCGCTGTTACCTTCAATATTCGGCAGTAAACGTGCGATTAGCGGTCGTTGGTTTTCGTCTAACTCCGTGAAGCCAGACAATCGTTCCCTACTTTCCATTCGAAAGTGGGTAACAAAACGCGGCGCTTATGTTGGGTTTTACAAAACCAAACATGGCTCGTGGTTTGGAAACATTCGTCGGCGTGGCGATCGCTACCGCGTGTACGTGAAAAACCCACCGGTGGACGTGTTGAAAGGCCATTGCAAATGGATCTGCTTTCAACCGGGCCAAAAAGGTTGGTACGAAATCAATCTCAGGATCAGCCCAAAAGACAATGGCGACCTGATATCGGAAGTCAGCTCCATTATTGCCTATGTTGAAAGGCTTTTTTCTGAGGCCTATCGGCTGACTGTGGAGCACTAAGGAGAACAAAAATGTTCTGGACTAAAGCAAGGGCCGTGCTTCACGGCTCAACGGGACCGCTTGACCTCATTCCAAGCCTCCAAGGGCAGATCAATGTCGCAGTGGCTCAAAATGCAAGGGCTCTTGCTCAGCTATTCGAACAGGAGAAAAGCAGTTGGCCAAAAGACTTTGAAAGCCGATTAGCGGCTATTGATGACCTGCAGCAACTCAGCCAACTTCTTGCCAGCGCTACCGCAGATACACAAAAATCTGAACTCGAAGAGAAAACGCCAGAGAAGCTGCGTTTTTCGATTTCAACATTGTTCCTCAACATCTGCCATCGCTATTTGATATCGGACAAGTCACAGTTCGAGCGCGCTCATCTGGTTACCGGACCGATCACAACAGACGGCGTGCGTGTCCTTAGTCAGTTGGAAAAAGTCAAGTTTGACAAGCAGTCGGCAGTGTACGTCCGGGCCGATCCTACGGAAACTCACCAAAAAATTGTCACTCTGACAGACGTTGATGGCCATCTGCCGCTCGCAATGTTTCACGGTCACAACATGACTGGTGCCGACGGAACAAAACCATCCGATACGGACATCGCTTATCAGGACCGACAGGCCAAAATCGGCTGCGACGCGATCGGGGGCATATTTTCACTTGACGGATACGTCCGCTTTTTCTCAACCGCAAACGACATCTCCGTCGATGTTTATGGAAGCGGCGCAAAGCTGATTTCGAACGAACCGCGTGAACAGGTTTTCAAGTTTCCGGCTGGGAGGGTGTGATGTTTGATCTTCAGCCAAGAACGTATCGAACAAAACCTGTTTCGACCAAAAAACTGGCTGCTTTGAATGCCAGCCAAGAAAAAGTCGAAGGGTTTTCAATCGACGCGCATCAGGCTGCTCATTCGCTGATTGTCGGGTCAGGCGCAATCGGATCGCACGTTTGCCAAGGCCTTATTCGCAAAGGACACGGCGAATTGACGTGTCTTGATGATGATGCCGTAGAAATTCAGAACAATACGCGGCAGCTTTTCAGCAGGGCTGACATTGGCGGCAACAAAGCGATCTGCATCGGAAAAAACCTTGCGGCGCAAGGGATGTTTCCTGGCAGGATAAACTGCTACCCGCTGCGGTTTCTTGAATGGGTAGAAACCTGTCAGCCGATTAAGCCGATTGATCAGATCGTATGCGGCGTAGACAACAATCCAACGCGGATTGCAGTGACAAAGTACGGGATCACACACAAGATTCCGGTCCTTCACGCCGCCGTTTCCCGTGACGGAAATCAACTTTATGTGGCGCGGCAAATTCCTGGCGAGGCCTGTTGGGGTTGTCAATTTCCCAACTTTCTGAACGACGACAGTTACCCCTGCAACCTCCCAGGAATCATCGATGTCATTCAGGTTGTCGCCGGTCTTGTTGTCTACGCAGCAGACACAATTCTTTGTGGCAGACCATGCGAATGGAATCTTCGAGAGATGTTCCTTGATGGTTCAGCTCCCGATCGTGCCCGCTTCATTTCCCCCCAAACCAAACTGCCCACTTTGCAGCCGTAACCATGAGATGAAGCTAGCATGACTATTTCGAAATTCAAAACCTCTTGGCTCGGGCAAATGCAGTTTCAATCTCGCGCAGAACAGACACTTGCGCGGTCAGGGTTGAAGCAAGGCGGTGTTTTGCCTTTGCCGGATATCGGCCAGCAAAAACCACATGATGCTCTTGTTACTGATCCGATTGGTTCGCTTGCGTCTGCTGATATTCAGCACGACGCTTACAAAGCGTCCTGCGGTTTTAAACTTGTGCAGCAAGGAATTTCCGCTCAGACGGCGGCTGATCTTGAATATATCCGAGTTGCGCAAGAAAGCTCGACGGCAATTCCGGCATCAGAACAGCAAGTTGCTCCAGTGCTGCAAACACCACAATTTCAGCAGTTCAATCCCAACCGCGCGCAGCCCTTCAATCCCATGTCCTCAGTGCCAGGCTATCCAGGGCCGTTTGGCATGCCGAAACCGCAAGGAAGCTGAGTTGTGACAAACGAATACGATGATCGTGCTCCGCACCCCGGATTTCAGCACATTGGAAAGACTGGCTACGTCCTGGGTTCGCTCGATGAGAACTCGGTGTTGTTCGGAGAAACCGAGCGTACCACGTTCGACGACAATCTTGGCGCGGTAACCGAAAAAGTTTCGCAGATTTATCGAGCAGATTGCGGCCACATAATTGGTCAACAGTCGGGCGCTGCCGAGTTTCTTTCAAATTGCTCCAAATGCGGCGCTACAAACTGTTATCGCTGCGGGAATTTGCAATGCAGGCGCTGCCATTCGCTTATATGCTTTTCCAGGTGTACCAAAATATTTCGTGGTGAACCGTACTGCCGTTCATGTCGCGCAATTGAAGTATTCAAACTGTGCATCGTCACTTGCTTGAAGGGCTTGAGACGACTGCTTCGCGCGGAGCTGCGGTGATGGACGACCCCCTCAGCCGTTTCCGGATGATCAAAGATCTGACCAAGATGACGGAGCACGCGCGGCTTGACCAAAACCAGCAGATGAAAAATGCGCTGTTAAGTCTGAGTGCAGGAGCACCGGAGGGATTTGCGCGATCACTTGGCAAGATGTTGCAGCTGCGCGCCACTGCCGAAATACTGCGGGAAAACAAATTTGCCGTTCCAACCTCTGAGGAATTGGCACCGTACAGTTCGCCTCACAACGCCAATCTCATTGGATTTGTCGAGGAAGCGAACGTTCCGTTTTTCTATCCTCGCGACCGTTTCCCAGCCGGCCACACAGTTTTGGGTGACTCGGGTTCCGGTAAAACAAATCACATTCTGAATCAGGTGCTTCAAACTGCTGTTCACAACCCGGCTTGGATATTCGATTCAACAAAGATCGACTTCCGGCACACGCTGAAAATCAATTCCAGCTTTCTCGTAATTGATATTCAAGAAGCATTACGTTTCAATCCGCTGGAAGTTCCCGAAGGTGTAAAGCCGCGACACCACATCGTTTCGTTTGTGACGGTGTTCGTAAAATCCCTCGGATTGCTTGAAGGCAGTATTGGTTTTTTGATCGAGGCGCTCACCGAGCTCTACGACAAATTCGGGGTATTTGACGGCACAAATGAAGGCTATCCAACACTCTATGATTTATATGATCTCATCACGAATAAACGAATTCATAAATACAGCCGCGAAGCGGGTTTTAAGCAATCGTCCGAAAGCAGGCTGAAGGCACTGCTTATCTCATGCCCAGAGACATTTTCTGTCTCGCGCGGATTTCCTATTTCCGAACTCTGCAAGCTCAACTGCGTGTTCGAAGTCAAGGGCCTTGTCGAGAGCCACGCGCAGTGCGTCATGTGCTGGCTCCTGTTCTCGTTGTTTCATTATTACATTGCCAATGGACAGCGAGGTGTGGGCCTGGCGCTGCAGGCTGTAATCGATGAAGCAATGTGGGCGGCAAAACCAGGCTACAACGAAGCGATAGGTTTTGCTCCGCTTGCGTACCTTATGAATCAGTCACGCGAGACGGGTCTCTCCATGCTGATCGGATCGCAGACGACAGACTTAAATGAATCGGTCTTCAAAAGCGAACTCAAGCTGTGCTTCCGCATGACCGGCAAGGACATCATGAGGATTAAGGATCAGTTTCGCCTGACCGACGAACAAGCAGCCTATTTATCCAAACTGCAGGGTGGCCGTGCGTGCGTAAAAGTCCCAGGCATTGATCCGTTCATAATCCGTATTCCTCGCAACCGGATTCAATGAAGGAGCATGAGCATGAATAATCTGTCTGGCGTTTTGATCGTCGTTCTGCTCGTCATTTCCGGCGTTTATTTCCTTGATATGGGGCCGAACGCTGCACGCTTTTTCACTCTCCTGTTCGAGATACCCGAGTGGCACCATGCAACTGCAATTCAGGGATTGCTGATCAGGGGCATGTACCTGTTTGTGCTCTACCTGATCGTCCGACTCCTTCTAAAGAGTTGGAAGGGCAATGGGTAATCGTTCGCTCAAAAAAGACGTGACTGACAACCAGATCGTGCGTCATCTCGCGGAAAATTCAGACTACCGGTTTCTAACAAACTTGGTTGCCGATACCGGTCGGCGTAGCCTGAAGCAGCGTCATGATAGACGGCAACGAAAATGTGCTGAAGAGGGGCAACAGCAAAGGAACGGCTCAAGCGGCAATGATACGAAAGCTCCTCGACAGAGCCACATCCCGCTATCCGACGACAAGCGGCTCTATCTTAAATCGATAGTCGATCATCCAAACCTCACGATTACGGGAAGGCGGGACTTTCTGGGTTGGCCATCGGATCAGGCAAATATCGAAAAACGGGAGCTCCTTGAGACCGGACTGGTTTCCGAATTTACTGCCAATCCAATTGCACGTTCCGGTACGGTCAAACTTCTTGAGCTTACTGAAACTGGATACCGAGCACTTGGAAAACGTGCTCCGAAAAGTCGTCCGCAAAACTGTTCGGCGGAGCATTGGTTCTACCAAAACATATTAGCTGACCTGTATCGCTCTCGTGGTTTTGAAGTGAACATCGAGCACACATACAACAGTGCTCGTGCCGATGTTGTTGTTTCAAAGAACGGTGAGAAGCTGGCCATAGAGATCGCATGCAGTCCAAACAATGAAGCGCGGAATGTCCAGAGAAACCTGAAAGCCGGCATGGATCGCGTAATCGTAGCCTGCCGGACAACTGCCGTGAAACGGGCTGTTGAATCCAGACTGGATGCTGCCGGGATTTGTGATGACCGAGTGACGGTCAAATGCCTATCCGATTTTCCGTTTCCGCGCGATCTGTTCAGCGTGAAATGCGATGGAGCGGACCCCCACAATGCATAAGAGCTATTCTCACACCGCTAAGTGCATGGATCAGCGCAGCCCGACATACTCAGAGCCTGACATACGAATGGGATTTGCCTATCTTGGGCACAATCTGTTCACTCAACTCGACGCAATAGACACGCAGCGTAAACGCCCAACGATCACGGAATTTGCCCGAACAGCCGATGAAACTGTCTCGTTCGTAAAGAAGAATGCAGGCGAACGTCTGCTTGTTTGGGGCACTAACGAGCGACCTGAAATTCTAATATATGACTATGGCCGTCCACGTTCGGCACGTAACACTGACATCAAGAAGGTCACCAACGTCCTCATCGACATCGATATTGAATCAGACACCGTCAGCGCGGCTCAGCTGAATGAACTTGAACGATTCATCAAATACGATGCGTGGCACTGGTTTTCAGATCAAGGTTTTCAACGTCCGGCATATTCAATCACCGGACGCGGGGTGCACATCAAGTGCACCCCACCCCCTATTTCGGTGGCGGACTATCCAGATATAGCAGAGCGCACCAAATACTTCGGGATGAGTGAGTTTGGATCTGACCACAAGACAAAGCTTGATGGATTGGAAGCACGTATCGACAACACTTTTGACATTCGTCGGATGGAGCGCATTGACGGAACGGCGAAGCCAGAGATTGGGTACGTTTCACATTTTCATGGCGGGCTGCGTGCAGATGACGAACAGCTTTCTATTCACCTGTTGGGCATGCCGGCACCGCCAAAGCCAGCGCATTCGTTTGAGCCAATGTATGGCGCGAAACTTCTTACTGTTCATAACTGCATGCCGACTATTGTCGAGCAACTGCTCAAACGCGATCCCAAACTACGGGCATATTGGGAAGGCGCCGGCAAAACGTATGGCGACACGAGCCCCTCTGGTTATGACATGAGCGTTGTACGGGCGCTCATGGTTCGCGGGGTGACAGATACAAGTGATTTAGCGTCAGCACTTGCGTGCAGGCCAAACGGATCAGTCCAGAAATCTGGGAAAGGGGAAGATTACATCAGGCGCACGATTGCTCGTGGGCTTGCAGGAGGTAGGTATTAGGAGAATGGTATGAGTACCGCAAATCTATCCGAGGACTTGCTCGTCGGGGCCTCAGAGATCGCCCAATTCGTTTTTGCGAATGACGATAAATCCAGCCGCCGACGTGTCTACCATCTGGCTGAGAAAAAAGTGCTGCCAATTCATCGCCAGCCTGGACTCGGGCTCATAGCAAGAAAAAGTGCTTTACAGGCGCACTTCACTCAGCTGGACAAGTCATATATCGTTTGAGAAAGTGGAAGAGTTAGCTGCTATTGACATTGATATTCTAATTTTACCTGCTCGCTAAACATTGAGAGGAAAACTAGTTGCCGAGGCGATATTTAAACAGGAAGACACGAACTTTCTATTTTAACGATGGTGACGGAGTCGAGCATTCCCACACCTTAATATTCGGTGACGAAGTAAATACCTTGAATGGCACCGGATCAAAAGGACCGGACTATAGCCGAGTATCTGTTAGGGGCAGAACTGGTCAGTGGAAAAAACCTGAGTTGTCAGCCACCCGATCGCTTGAGATGTACTTCCTTGACGTTGGTCAGGGCGATGCAGCGTTTATTGTCACCCCTAACAACACTAAGATTCTGGTAGACGGTGGCCTTGAGCGTCAGGCTTTGGGCTTTCTGATATGGAAATATCGTCTGGATCAACCAGGAAACACAGTCACCATCGATCATCTGTTTCTAAGTCACGCCGATAAGGATCATGTCGAAGGCCTTATCCCCTTGCTTAACCACGATGCCATTACGGTCGACAATATCCACCACAACGGCATTGGCCTATTCAACTCCGGCCACTTCGAAACCCGGGTCGGCGATCGCTCACCTGACCGCACTCGCTTGCTAACGCTACACAACACAACAGCCGATCTCAACGGTCTCCCGCTTGCCAGCAGCAATTCCGCGGTGTTTGCCGATTGGATTCGGGCCGTACGGACTAGTGGTGCGCGATACAGGCGCAGGGACGCAACTCATGGTGTTTTGAACATCGGAGATCCTGACGTATCATTGCGCATCACTGGACCCATATTGGCGTCTGATGGCGGTTCCATGAGATGGTTCGACAGTAAGTCGGTCAACAGTACTAAGCACTCGAAAACGATCAACGGCAATTCGCTGACGTTCCAGCTGACGCATGGCTATATACGTGCGTTTTTCTCGGGCGATCTCAACGAAAAGGGCAGCAAATACCTGATGGAGCAGCCCAATTTTGACATTAACTTGAACTCACACGTATTTAAAGCGCCACACCATGGCAGTCACGATTTCAGCGAGGAATTGTTCCAGGTAATCAATCCGATCATCACCGTTGTGTCTTCTGGCGAGGTTCCGGACCACGGACACCCACGAGCCAACTTTTTGGCGGCGATTGGCAGGGCAAGCCGTGGCAAATCGCCTATGCTATTTTCAACCGAGATCGCTGCACTTTTCGTAGATGCTGGTGACCCTGATGCATTGGCTTCTGCTACCGACTCCCGAACCCTGGAGGATTTGGATTTTGCGGATGCCGCCGCCAATTTCGAGGCTCGACAAATCTTCAAGAAGCGGTTACCCGGTATCATCAACGTGCGGAGTGATGGGCAAGCGCTGTACTCATTCCGTCGGGTGCAGGCGAGTTACGACTGGGAATCATATGGGCCAATACCTGTAACCATATGATCCGTCCATGCCCCTAATATCACTCACGGCTGATTTTGATGAAAAAGTCGGCAATCTAATCTTGACGGTGATTTTGTAGAAGTCGATTTCAGATACGGCAGCTGTTCAAAATGCGATTCTAACTGAAGCTCGAATCTGAAACGAAAATCTAAATTTCGCGACCAAATTACAGCGGGTCGACTTTTTCATCAAAATCGGCCCGAAGCCGACATTGGAACTTCGTCCTAAATTTTTGATCGAATTCCCGAAAGCTGCCATTGAAACAATGGGGCGACCAGAGCTAAAAATGAGATTGTAACACAGCAATCACCCACCCATTTTCGACCATGAACTAGTCAGAATGCGTGTCTATAAAACTCCATAGACAAGAAAACCGCCGAAAGCCATTCCAAACAACAACCACAATCTGACTATTCGCGCTGAAAACCGCTCGGACCACCAGACGACAAATCGTTGAATTCGCTCTCGACCCATAAGTACCAAGGTAATTGCAGCTAAAATGGCAATCACCCCCACCGCTTGAAAAACGATTGGGAAATGGGAGGTCGGTGCGACAACGATCAGGGCTGACCCCAAAACCAACCTCACAATAACAGCAATGTAAATTCCCCAGTACTTGTCCATCGCCGACGTAACAAACGCCATCAGCTTTTCCGGCGCGAATACCCCCCACCCCGCGAGCACGATTATCGTTACCCCGATTACCAGAACGATGATTTGGGAAACAAAGATAACCATTTTGGCAACCTCCAGATTATGTTCTCCAGCATTTGCTTGCGGCTGTTCATTGGATAGCCAACCGGTATCGACTGGCCGGACCGAACAGCATCAATAACACGGAGCAGCGGAGCATTCAGTGCCTCACGCTCTACATACGCGTGTTGCAATTCATTGGTCGGATCAGCTCTGTAATGGAACGCGATCCTTAACGTCTAAAACTCCGGTCGAAGTCAACATTTGCGAGTGACCGTCTTTGATATGGTCTGACGGTGACCTCGCGTGCGATTGCAATAAGGGCTCGATCCAGTCCTTGGCTTTTAAACATCAGAACGTCAAACCGGTCGTCACTCGCGGCCCATTGCTGACCTTCATTCCCAATAGGATCGCTGCAGCGCACTTTCAGCAAAGCGGCTATTTGGCTTGAAGCTGGCCAGAGCAGTCCAAAGGAATATTAAGAGGACAAACTCACAACAAAATCTTTGTCACAGTCCAGCGTGCAAATTAGAGGCCGTTATACGTCGCCGCAACTCGTAGTAAAGCCGGTGAAGAGATGTTTGAAGTATCGCTCGGTAATTCGCCATCTTATCAAACCAGCCCTGCCAGCTTATTGTTTCTACATGACACAAAAAATATCTTTGGCACTTTCCGGTGGTGGGAGCCGCGCGATTGCGTTTCACTTGGGATGTTTGCGTGCGCTTCACCGGCACAACTTACTAAAGGATGTGGGTACTGTCTCTGCTGTATCTGGAGGTAGCGTAATTGCTGCTGCTTATTTTCGCTTCGGTGGTGACTTTGAAACATTTGAAAAACGCATCGTAGCGCTTCTTAAAAATGGACTAGTCAATTCTGTCCTGAGTGTAGCAGCTTCGCCGTATGGATTTTGGTGGATTGCCAGCGAACTAAGCTTCTTAATGCTTTGGTTGGCATTCGGTGCCGGTAAGCTTGTCTCTCGATTCTTATATGTGTGCCTCAAGTTCGCTAATTTCGATGTTCCCATACTTTCGACTTGGCAAGTGCCATTCAGGCGTTGGGTGACGCTGACCAAAATCCTGGAAAGGGCGCTTGACCGAGAAATATTCGATGAATGTCAGGTGAGTGATCTCTCAATCGAAGGTATGAAATTGATTTTGAACACAACGGAGCTAACCACAGGATCCGCTTTTCGATTTTCGACGGGCTCGTCCGGTGGTTGGCGGTTTGGTGAGTTGCAAAACACTGTCAAGGCTGCTCACGCAGTCGCCGCCTCTGCGGCCTATCCGCTACTTCTTGCGCATTTGCAGAACCGATACAATTTCAAGCGTAAGGATGGATCGGATCACCAATCGTTAGTATCGCTAACCGATGGGGGAGTTTATGACAATCTCGGTGTTGGTCCATTCTGGCCAGACCGTACCGCTGACGTTAGCCTAGATACAGGTCAACACCGAACAATCATCTGTTGCTCGGCTGGCTACGGATTGCGTACATCCAACCACCCAACCTACTTGGTTGGCAGAATGACCCAAGTGTTTAGAACCGCGTTGGATAGATCACAAAATGCAGCAATAAAGAGGCTATACGAATTGACAGCGGCCGGAGCTTTCGAAACATTTATTTTTCCCTATCTCGGAATGCTGGATGAAAACCTGCCAGAGAAACCGGAAGGGCTGGTACCTCGAGAAGAGGTGCATGCTTACCCTACAAACTTTTCAAAAATGTCTGAGGAGAAAATTGCGCGAATTGCGCTGCGCGGCGAACAATTAACTGACTGTCTGTTGAATCTGTACGGGGAAAAGCTGCAATTCAACCGATAGATTAGGCTGGCGCTGTCGTAGAAATCCCTAATCAATCAGCCTCATGAAATTGAACTACACCCGTGGCAGATATCGAAATTCTTTTTCTGCCCTTGGTCTTTGTGGTAACATACTTTTTTGTTTCTCCCCCAATCTCCAGTCCGATCGCACAAGTCCTGAACCGGGGATCGGTTTCTCCAGCACCATATCCATCACTTATAACAATCAGGTGAGGCTTAAAGTAATCTATCATCCCCTGAGAGTATCCGCTCCTGCGGCCGTGATGTGGTGCTACGAGAATTACAATATTTGCAGCCGCCAATAGGTCGCCAAACAAATTGGGATTTTTAGAAATCAGCTTTTGCCACCCGCCATCTTCGATATCACCGGGGAATATCACGAGAACATTTTGGTATTCGTAAGCAATGACTATGGATGAGTCGTTTATGTTTCCAGCGTCTGACCAATCAAGACAATCATTTTCGATGCGGACTCCTCCGTTCACTTCTGGGTTTTTAGGACTGGTTTCCCAAGGAGTCGGCACGGTATATTTTTTGTCAAAAGCTTTCAGAATCTTTTGATAGATTCTTTGTAGAAGCCCATATTTCTCCTGTTCGGGTATGCTTTTGTTTCGGAGGTAGGTCTTTGGTTCCCCCAACAAATTCTTAATGTTTTCTAGATCGCGGACATGATCAGCATCTTGGTGACTGATCACGAGAAAATTGAGAATGTCGTCTTCCCGCCAATGATGCTTGTAAATTTGTTCCGCAGGTGAAAAGTCATCTGAATTGCCCGCGTCGATGATGTGGTTCTGTCCACTTGGTGTGCGAATGCGCACGCTGAGGCCAGCGCCAACTTCCCAGATCCTTATGTCCAAATCGCCCAACTTATATTTCCGCAATTCTCAAGTGTTCAACCTGAGATACACTAGGCAGTTGCTGGAGGAATATCAAAGCAATCCAATCTCAAACCACAATTTGCATTTCAACTGATCGCGGTAGGTTGCATTCTCAACAAATCATGAACAGATAGAGTTCTGCTCGAGGGATGTCTGCATTCGCAATTTCAACCAACGCTGTTAGCACCTGCAACTAACGTCCGTATTCCCCCAAAATCTACAGTCGACGCGGTGCAACGAGAGAAACTCAAGTTGAAGTTTTTGCGGTTGCACTGCCACCAACCATTTCGGGATACCAGACCAAACATTGCAGTGAAATTCGCAATATATTTGCTTCCGACATCTGAACATTACGAGAACATCTGTTGGTTTCCATGTCCGGAAAATGTCCGGTGGAGACTATCGTAGTTGCTGGTAATTGATAGGATTTTTTGTGTAACTGGTTGAAAAATATGGGGATTCTTTTCCATATGGAAAAGATATCGGAAACAATCCGAGTTTAGGGGACGAGTTCCGATTTCTCTAATTATTTAAGCAAGTTAGTTGGTTGCGGGGGTAGGATTTGAACCTACTTCAGGTTATGAGCCTGAGCTATGGGGCTGCTCCAATTCGTGCCTTCGCCGGTGGTGCGTACTGGTCGATTATACCTCTTGGAATTGCCGCGGCACCTAATACTAATGTCAGCGCAACAGCAGTGGTTGCCAATAGTAGTTTGTCGACACCCTCATAAAATCTTTCTCCATATCTAAATCGCGACAACGGGATTTCGGATACTAATAATATTGCGCAAATTCAAAATGATGAATAACATCTCCAATAATTGAATGTATTTACAGAGGATATTTTTGCTGTTTGTATTTGACATTTTCCCCCGCTAATACTTATCGTTCTTTGAGATTGTTGCGGAGAAAAGAGATGAAAATTCACCACGCGTTAGTTGCAGCCATTTTTGCCCCCATCCTTGTCATCTCCGCATTCTCGACTGAGGCAAGAGCATGGAGCAAATTTGGCCACGTTTTAGTTTGTGAGATTGCCTACCGGATAATGTACGAAGAAAGCCGCGAAAAGCTGAACGCATTGATCGACAATCAGGAATTTCGCGATGAGCATGGTGAAAAGAAATACCCTTCCTTCAATCATGGGTGTTTACGCGAGGACCAGGTACGAAACCGCTCAAGCGAACACTATGTCAACTACCCCAGAGATTTGGAAACAGTCACTGACGATGAGTGTCCGAATATCAATGATAATAAATGCGTCATTTCAGCCATACAGGATGACAAAGAAATTATCGGCAATACCTCCCGCAGCAACGACGAGAGATTGGCAGCATTACTAGCGCTTGGTCACTGGGTCGGTGATATCCATCAGCCTCTTCACGTATCATTTGGAGACGACCGAGGTGGTAATCTCATAAAGAAACGTGGCCGTTGCAAAAAAGGCAACCTGCACGGCGTGTGGGATCAGTGCATTGTCGAGCGGCGAGTGATCTTTGTACGCGAACCGGCAAATGCCGATGACTATGCCGAATTCACACCCATGTATCGCGCCGCCGATTGGATGATTAGTGAGGTAACGGCTGAACAAGAAGCGGAATGGATCGCATCTGATCCGTGGCAGTGGGCATCCGAGAGCTTTGACCTCGTGCGTACGCCGGAACTTGGTTACTGCGTCACGAAAAACGATGGATGCTGGTATTCAGATGGCCTCAAGGAATATGACGGAGATCAACAAAATCGGCGAACTATTGTGATGGATGAAGCCTATCTGGATAAGTTCGGTCCGACCGTGATATTGCGTCTTAAGCAAGCAGGATACCGCTTAGCGGCAACAATTGATGAAGCGTTTTCTGACTGACACGAACTAGATCGCGGTGCGAGTTCAACGCAGAAGTTGGAGCGAACAAACAGCGATCAGACCAGCGTTTCGTGTGCCAGCCATGTGCCAGGGAATGTATCGGAATTCATGCCACTAGATGACAGAATTTGTGTAAACAATTGAAAAATATGGGAATTCTTTTCCATACGGAATATTAGTCAGAATCCGTTGAACTCCGTGACAATGAAACAATATTTCTCATTTATCATAATGAGTTAAATGGCGATCCCGGCAGGATTCGAACCTGCGACCATCGGCTTAGAAGGCCGGTGCTCTATCCAACTGAGCTACGGGACCGTAACGCCTGCCCCGGTCAGTGGGTCCAGGGTGTTTTGCGGTCATAACGGAAGTTTTCCGCATAGGATATCTGTCGCCGTCTGGCTTCCTTGGGCTCGGTGATGCGGTAGGCGATACCGTTTTTCTCGGCATAGGCGACCGCCGCGTCGGCGCTGTCGAACTTCAGGCGGATCTGGCTCTTCATGTCACCGGAAGAGGTGTAGCCCATCAGCGGGTCGATGGTTCGCCGCGCTTCGGGATCGAACTCCAGGATCCATTTGCCGGTTTTCGCCTTGCCCGACTGCATGGCTGTCTTGGCCGGGCGGTAAATCTTGGCGGGCATGGTTTTCCTCGCTGTTTTTGACCGGCGGACAAAGACCGCCGGTTGGTCGGAGCGGCAGGATTCGAACCTGCGACCCTCTGGTCCCAAACCAGATGCGCTACCAGGCTGCGCTACGCTCCGGCCTATTCTCGGCGTTGATGGCAATAGGTTTTTCGGCGCCAAAACGCAAGATCGTAATTTGCCGGTGTGGCGAATAGGCAGATCCAGCCCCCCTTTGGCGGCAATTTGCATGTTATTTTTAGATCTGCAGCTCAACCGCCCTGCTTCTTGGCGATCAGGTAGATGGCCAGCAATGCGCTGATCGCGGCGAACAGGACGATCATCCCGCTATTGTTTAAAGTACTCAACGCCGCGCCCGCCGTCACCGGACCGGAAACGCCGCCAAGCGTGTACAGCATCGCGATCGCGGTCATGGCCGGCGCCATTGCCGACTGGGTCAGCGTTTTTCCGGCCTCGATCACCGCCAGCGTGTTCAAGCCGCCGGCCGCACCGCCGACAACGAACAGCACCGCCAACATGGTGATGAAGCTCATCGGCAGCGCGACGATGACGACGCATCCCGCGCACACGCCTGCCAGGCACAATAGCTGGGCAAATGCGTATCCCTTTCTGTCGGACAAGTAGCCCAATGGCGGCTGCAGCAAGGTGCCGCCAAATCCGAAGGCGGAGACCAGCAATGCGCTCTCGGCCAGAGGATAGCCAAAGTTTTCGAAGTGCAGCGGAAGAAGCGCGATCGACGAACTTTCGATAAATCCGGCGACAAACGCCGCCGCCAGGGCAAGCGCAATGATCCGGCAAACAGACCACACACCGCCGGTGCCTGTCTGTTTGCTGCCGGCGGCGGCACCGGGAATGCGGGTAAACTGGAAGCAGAGCTGGCCGCCGGCCGCGAGGACAAGGCACACCCAAGCTACGGCGGTTATATCCAGGTAGATGAAGAACAACGGACCAAGCGCGATGCCCAGCCCCATCAAGGCTTCGTGTATGCCGATCAACCGCCCGGTCGACGATGATTCGGTGACTTCGACCAAAACCGTGTCGCAACTGATCCAGCGAAGGATCAGTCCGCACCCCATCAAAAGCGACGAAATCGTCAACATTACCATGTTAACAAACACTAATAATAGACCAATACTGACAATCAGAAATATAAACGATGTCAAAAGAATGTATTTGTGCCCCACTCGCATCAACAAAGGTGGAACGAATGGACCCGCAATAAATACCGATATCCACGATATTGATAATATTATTCCAATTTCGAAATTACTATATGCATATCCATTCATTATTTGAGATAACAATATTGGGTATATACCAATTTGTATTATTTGAAATATCAAAGATGCCAAGAAGAACGATGAATATAAAAAATCTCCGTTTTTACTGTATTTAGTTATATTTGAAAACATTTTATATGAATTTGCGTTAATCGTTTTGAATCGATGGTCAAGTTAACTCGAATACACAATTCATCGAGGCAATAATACTGTATCATATGTATGCGGAATACATACCTTGGAAGGATACTGATCATGCTTGTAAAGCAATATGAGGATTCATTCTGCCCGAAATCCGAAGCGCAGCCCCGCGAGAAACCGCAATCGATGGTGCTGGACGAAATCAATGCATGGATGACGAGCAAGCTGCCCTGCGTAGCTGGAAAACGCGAATACCGGCTGGGCAGGTACATGATCAGCAATGCGTCAAAGGCTACCGTCCCCAATATTCTGACCGAATATCTCGCCAAACTGCCACGCAACCGCGCGGTCGCCTGCCTGATGGTGTTCAACAATCCCGCCCACTATGAGGGTTCGTCGGATGTCGGGCAAACATTCCGTTTTCTGGCCGATCAAATGGCGCTGATTTCGGACGTCAGTAGCGAACGGCTGGCCAATGGCGCCGCCCTTTCCAAGTCGGTGGAACTGCGGTGTCCGGTGACCAATCAGGTGACGGTTTTCGATGATTTCGAATGTATCGCATTTTGTCCTCAATCGGCCGACAAGCGCGACAGGCTCTATGATCCGCTGATGTACGCCCCCTACCCTTGTGTCAACATCTCATCGGACACCTATGCGTTTTCGCGTTTCGTGGCTGACAGCGCGCAGACCGCATGGGGCAAGATGGTGTTTGAGGAGAAAGACCTCGCCCGCGTGGCAAAACTTCTTGATGTATGTGTTCAGCGCTGGCAGCGGATTGCCAAAGCGACAATCGGCAATTTCATTGCAATCACTGATACGTCACTTTGCCCCGTGCACATTTCCAACGACGAAAAACACTGGATCGCAGCCCACAAGGACCCAGCCTTCGCAGAGCAGATCAAGGAAGCCCACCAACACGAGCTGCCGGTGGTCTATGCCCGGCGGATCGCCGACCGCTGGCTGGATTTCTTTGCCCACGACAAATCCTACCAGGCCACCGGTGCGGCCCGCGCCGGCGTTCTCGTATGAGATTTTTTGCGGCGCAGACAGGGTACACTCCCGGTTGAATTCGGCCGCCGCAGAGCCGTTTGTTTAAAGTTACATGCGGATTGCCTCATGCAACTTGCGTTTGCGGCCATTTTGGACTCATATTGTTGCCACGAATTAATCAAAGCATTCGACCATGGTTAGCAAACATCGGCGGCGACACCGTTGGGAAACGCCAGGTTGAGGGAAAACAAAAGACAGTAGCGAGTAAGCGATGGCGCATTGCGAAAACTTCAAGCCGGGAAATATCACGAACTGGGTGGCAACCGACCTGTTTGCCGGGAACGTGCTCGGCACTTTCGGGCGGGCCCTGACGGACAAGATCGATCAAGCCGTTTGTGACTCCGCCGGGCTAAGTCGTTCAGCATGCTACGCGATTGTTATGGTCGGTTCGGAGCCAGGCTCCTCCATCGAAGTGCTTCGCAGAATGCTCGCATTGGAGCACTCGTCGCTGGTCCGCCTGCTGAAGCGATTGGAACAGTACGGGTTATTGGAGCGGGTTCGAGGCGCCGGCAATGATCAGCGCGTCGTCGAGATCTATCTGACAGATGCCGGTGAAGCCAGCTTCACGAGAATCCTCGACGCCCGCCGGACCGTTCTCGACGAGGTTCTCGAACCACTGCAGGCGGACGAGCGCGATTACCTGATCAAGCTGCTCGCCAAGGTGATGCCGACGGTTGTCGAGGCGGGAGATGATCAACACTATGTCTGTCGGTTGTGCGATCTTGAGGTATGTCCACAGGAAGTATGCCCGGTAAACTTGGCATACCCGGATTTCTTCGAACTTCCCGACAAGCCATTTAAGCGAAAAGTCATATCGCAGTAGTTATTTTATCCGGATTTCCCGGCCGGGCCGGCGTTTCGGCGTATAATATCCAGACAGGTTGACGCCAAACGGCTGTTCTCGATTCGATCCTGAAGCATATCAACTGAAAAGTTTATTAGAATACGCCTCTCGTTTTCACTTTGAGGCTCGAATTCTGAAATACACTTGAATACTACTTCAACCTGCCTATCAAGTATATTTACAATTGGCTCTTTAGTTCCATTCTGTATCTCTTTGTATATTACATCATCTAGAGATTGAAACGTGGATATTAACGATTCCAGATACTTCTCTCGATCAAGAACTTCTTTGTTCGATTGATCAGCCATCTTGGGTTGTATCTTTGCCTTCATACATACAAAATGCACTATAAAGGTGGTCGAATCAAGAAAAACTAATATGTATGTATTATACACATAATTGAAATACTTGGACTCGCAAATATCGGGGATGCCATAGCTTCAATCAACTATACCGAAGTTAGGTACAGGGTAAGTCTGATTGAGCGTGACATCTCATGCGGAATAACAGCCATTCAATCCGGATCGGGAGCCATCATGATCCCGCCCCACCGGAAATTCCGGTCGGTCGCGTCCACCTCAGACATCGAAAAGCGACTGCCCGAGTCCCAACCGCCGGCCAGGCGTTGGTCTATTCCGTACCGCAGGTGCGGATCTGCAGTCCTTCAGGCAGTTTGGTGCGGGCATCACCACAGGCCAGTTCAAGGCGCTCTGCGGTGAGACCCGATGCGCCGCTCAGATCGGCACCGGAGAAATCGGCGCTGCGCAAATGAGCGCCTTCGAGGTCGGCGCCATCAAAATCCGCTCCCGAAAAATTGGCGTGCGACATGTTGGTGTACGTCAGATCGGCGCCGGACAATTTCGCGTCAGCGGCCATCAACCTGCTCAAATTCGCGCGTTCCAGATTGCTTTCCTGGAAATCGGCAGCTTCGGCACGCGCCCTTTCCAGGTCGGCATTGGACATTTTGGCCTGGCGCAGCATCGCGCCTGAGAGTTCGGCACGACGAAGAAATGCGTCACGCAAATCGGCCCTCAGAAAATCGGCGTCGTCGAGCCTGCTCTCGCCGAAATCTGCCGAGCGGACATCCGCACGCTCAAACTTTGCACCCGACAATCGGCTTTTCTCCAAATCGACACCGCGCATGGAAGCCCCGGAAAAATCGGCACCGGAAAGATCGGACTTCTCCATTTCCGTTCGCCGAAGATCGGCGCCGACAAACCGCGCGCCCATAAGGCGGACGCCCTTCATGTCGGCTTCGCGCAGCACCGCGTCGGTAAAATCCGCCTTGTCGATGGCGATACCGCGAAGCGAGGCAAGGTGGAGATCGCATCCGGGGCAACCGCCGTTTTCCACCACCTTTTGCTTCTCGTCCGCATTCGCGTGAACCGTCGGCCAGGACAGCCCTGCCAATCCGCCGAGGATTCCAATTGCAAGCAATAGCGAATGCATCATCGTTACAGCAACTTCCGTCTCAGCCGAACACCGGTATTCCGGTCAGTGTATCGCTACAGTGGCCGCGAACATTGATGCGGGTCAACTGTCAGCGCTGCACGAATTCGGCCACCTTCGCCCGATTTCGGCGAGAACGCGGTTCGATGTCGGGAAAACGGGTGGCTGCGCCTATCCGAAATCCTGCCAGCGCATCCGCATCGTCGCCCGTAGGATCTTGAGAATCCTGTAGGTTTCCAAAGGCACCGGCAGGTCCCATTTGAAACATTCCGCGACACTAGCTTCCGCCTGCACGGTTACACGTTGCAGATCGACAAAGCTGATCTGGTTGTCGGACGCAAGGACTGTTGCGATCCGTTCTATTTCTTTAAGAGCCGAAGACATGATTTCCCCATTTCACAATCCAAGCCACCACCCGCCACTATCTATTGCACGCGCCGCGCACGCTGCAACGGCGTCTCGGTCACGCCGGATGTCATGGTGAACCGGACGCTAACCGATAGGTTCGAATTCAAATCAAATTGGCGATAACGCGGTGCTTCCCAATCCGGAATCAAAAACCAGACTGATCGCGACCGCGGTCAAGTTGTTCCAGCGCGTCGGCGGCGAGCGCCCGCGAAACCCGGCTTTGCCTTGCTAGTGACAGCTTGTCGATTTGCTCTACCAGTTGCATTGCGGTCGCCAAGGAACGATCCATCCGGTTAACCAGATAGCGCACCACGTGCGGTTCAACCGTCAATTGGCGGTCGGCAAACAATTTGATGATGACCGCGCTGAGCAGGGCATCATCGGGTTCCGATATCTCGACGGTTGTTGCCGATTTGAGCCGTGACATCAGATCGGGCAGGCTTGCCCCCCACCCCCCGGGGAATGTCCTGCTGGTCAACAGCAGGGTCCCCGACGAAGCGCGTACCTGGTTGATCAGGTGAAACAGCCCGTATTCGTCCAGATGATCGGCATCGACATCTTCCACCAGCGCGGCGCCTGACTGGGGCAATTGCGGTTCACCTATGGCTCCCGGCTGAAACTGGCGGGCCTGCGATTGCGTTTTCCATATCGACGCCAGATGGGTCTTGCCCGAGCCGGTTGGACCGGCGAGCACGATGACGGCGGAAGGCCAGGACGGCCAGCCCGAAATCAGTTCGACGGCCAACTTGTTGGCGCCGCTGACGACAAGATCGTCGACGGAGTATCCGGGCAGGCGCTCGAATTCCATTGGCAATTGCCGCGGTTCGCCTTGTTCGGGTCCACTCATGACTGTTGGATCAGGATTCACCGCCATGGCCGTTATAGAGCGGCGAGGCCAAGTAGCGGTTGATTGCGAAACGGACGAGCACACCGACGGCGGCGGATGCCGGCACCGCGATCAGCAGGCCGACAAAACCGAAAAGCGAGCCGAATGCAAACAGGGCAAACATCAGCCAGACCGGGTGCAGGCCGACGCTGGAGCCGACGAGCTTGGGTTGCAGGATGTTTCCCTCGACGAACTGTCCGGCAAAGAACACTGCCGCCGCCGCGCCGATCCAAATCCAGTCGGGCCAAAACTGCACCACCGCCACGCCAACCGCCAATACCAGGCCGACCATCGAACCGACATAGGGAATAAAGCTGATCAAACCGGCAAACAGCCCGATCAACAGGCCGAAATTCAGACCGATAAGGGTTAGCCCGATGGCGTAAAACAGGCCGAGCATCATGCACACGGTGCCCTGCCCGCGTACAAACGCAGCCGTCGAATTGTTGATGTCTCCGGCCAAGCCGCGCACCGTTTCGAGATGATCGCGGGGTACCCAACTATCGATCTTGGAGACCATCTTGTCCCAGTCGAGGAGCATGTAGAAGGCGACGACCGGCGTCACGACAAACAGACCGGCGATATCGACCAGCGCCTTGCCCGAATTCCAGACCGACTGGAACAAGGTCGTCAAAAAACCGGCGCCCTGCTTGAGCAATGTGTTCAGTCCCTCGCGAAGACCAACCGAATCGACGCCAATCGCCTCTTTGAGCCATTGCGGATCGAAATCGCCGATAAGCGCCTGCAATCCGGTCAGATATCCCGGCATTCGTTCGATGAAATCGGCAAGCTGCGTGGCCAATATCGGCAGAACAATCATCAAGCCGAGCACAAAGACGAGTAGAAATCCGATGAGGATGGTGATAGTCGCGGCAATGCGGGACAGACCAAGCACCTGCAGGCGGTCGGCGACGGGATCGAGAAAATAGGCCAGGATCATTCCGGCCACGAATGGCAGCAGGATTGAGCTGAAGACGTACAAAAACAGACCGAAGATGGCTGCGGTGAGCAACCAGAATATGATCTGCCGGCGAAACATCGCCGCCACGGCGCGGTCCGCTTCGAGATGTTTGTCTTTCGTAGGGCGTTTCATCAATTAGGATTTGGAACAGGGTGTGAGGCAATATTGATCAGATTTAGGAGCAAAACCGCTGGAAGGGCAATCCCTTTCAAGGGTTTGCCACGCCAATATGGGCAATTTCGCCGATATCGCGCAGCGACGCGACGGATTGACCCCCTAAAGGCGCCGAACGCCCCTTGTTGTGTTCACACCACGGCGCATTGCGCTCCTCGCCAGACAACGAATTAGAGACGTTCAAGCGATTCCATCAAAAGATGAACGGCTTTAGTCGCTCGCGGCATATCCGGCCATGTGCCTCAACCAGGTGACGAAATAGGCTGCTGTCGAACTTGCCGTCAGAAACGCGGAGACAATAATCAGCAACAAGCGGGACGGGCCGAAGCTCGTCTCAAATGCCAGTTCGGTCAAAACCAGGGCCGCAAGAATGATCTGTACCGCGGTATTTGCCTTGGACACGAACAATGGCCGCATCTCGACGGGATGCTGCATGATCGTCGACAGCAACACTGCGCCCATGATGAGACCGTCGCGGGATACCGCCAAAATGACGAGCCAGATGGGCAACTCCCCCAATACACCCAGAGCGACAAACACCGTCACCAGCAGAAGTTTGTCTGCCAGCGGATCAAGATAGGCGCCAAGTTCTGAACGCTGATTGAACTGCCGGGCAACGAAGCCGTCCACACCGTCGGAAATACCGGCGACGACAAAACCCAACATCGCCCACACCATCTGGTCGCGCACCATGGCGTAGATGATCGCCGGAACCAGTGCGAAGCGAAGCAGCGTTATCAGGTTTGCAATCGTCAAGAGCGGTTCTCCGGATTTTGGCGGGCCGATCGCTGTGCTTTCATAGCTTCCGAAATCACATGGTGCCTCGCGTGTAAATACACAAGGTTCTGTTACGTCTGGCCTGTTCATGTCAAAAATGCGTTAGAGTCTGTCTCAAGCACCTTGCAGCGCGGTCGGCATGGGTGCATTGAAGCGGCGAGATCGCAACGGTGCAAACACCCTATGCCCAACAGAGCCGAGTGACGATGAGCAGCGGAAAAAACGGTCTGACCTATGCACAAGCCGGCGTCGATATCGATGCAGGCAACGCACTCGTGGAGCGAATCAAGCCGCTAGTCCGGTCGACCCAAAGGCCGGGTGCCGATGGCGAGATTGGCGGCTTTGGCGGGCTGTTTGATCTGAAGGCTGCCGGGTATGCCGATCCGATACTGGTTGCGGCCAATGACGGTGTCGGCACCAAGTTGAAGGTCGCCATCGAGGCTGGCCGGCATGACACGGTCGGCATCGACCTTGTCGCCATGTGCGTCAACGATCTGATCGTTCAGGGCGC
Source organism: Rhizobiaceae bacterium (assembly GCA_963669285.2). Classification (GTDB taxonomy): domain Bacteria; phylum Pseudomonadota; class Alphaproteobacteria; order Rhizobiales; family Rhizobiaceae; genus JAWKWH01. The sequence goes on from CAXXSI010000032.1 coordinate 87,252, forward strand.
CGAACCGCTGCTGTTCCTCGATTATTTCGCCACCGGCAAACTCGACCCCGACAAGGGGGCTGAAATTGTCGCCGGCATTGCCGAAGGCTGCCGCCGCGCAGGCTGCGCGTTGCTCGGCGGGGAGACCGCAGAAATGCCGGGAATGTACGCCGGAGACGATTACGATCTCGCCGGATTTGCCGTCGGCGCTACCGAACGCGATCGATTGCTTCCCAGCGACGATTTCGTCGAGGGCGACATCATTCTCGGTCTGGCCTCGTCGGGTTTGCATTCGAATGGTTTCTCCCTGGTTCGGCGGATCGTCGAACTGGCGGGATTGACCTGGGACGCCCCGGCCCCGTTTGCCGATGACCGGACACTCGGTGATGCCCTGCTCGAACCGACAACGATCTATGTCCGGCCACTGCTGGAGGCGATGCAAAGCACCCATGGCATAAAGGCGCTCGCCCACATTACCGGCGGCGGGTTTCCGGAGAATATTCCGCGGATACTGACCAAGGACTGGTCTGCGATCCTCAATCTGGAAACGATCGAGGTGCCGGAAGTGTTTTCGTGGCTGGCCAAGACGGGTGGCGTGGAAGCCGCCGAGATGATGCGCACGTTCAACTGCGGAATCGGCATGATCGCAGTCGTGGCCTCAGGCCAGGCAGCGCAGGTTGCAGCCGTGTTGCAACAGGCCGGCGAGACAGTCGCCCCGATCGGCCGCATCGTGCCAAGGCGCGAAACCGGGGTCATCTATCGCGGATCGATAGATCTATGAACTCCCGCCGCAAACGCGTGGCAGTGCTCATTTCCGGGCGCGGTTCCAACATGTCGGCGCTCATCAATGCTGCTATCGATCCGACCTATCCCGCCGAAATCACGCTGGTGCTGTCGAACCGCGAGGACGCGCAGGGTCTTTCGGTCGCCGACGAGGCGGGGATTGCAACACGCGCCATTCCGCACGGCGGTTTTAAGACCCGTGACGATCATGACGCCGCCTTTGATGCCGCGCTGACAGCGGCCAAAATCGATATCGTTTGCCTGGCAGGCTACATGCGATTGCTCACCGCCGATTTCGTCAAGCGCTGGCAGGGTCGAATGATCAACATTCACCCGGCATTGCTGCCATCATTCAAAGGCCTGGACAGCCATGCACGAGCGCTGGCGGCCGGTTGCCGCATCCACGGTGCGACCGTTCATTTCGTCACCGCCGACATGGATGAGGGGCCGATCATTGTTCAGGGTGCCGTCGCGGTGTTGAAAGACGATGATGAGGCGTCCTTGGCGACGCGCGTGCTGGCTCTGGAACACCAGCTTTATCCGGCGGCCTTGAAGATGATTGCCTCGGGAGCGGTCAGGATGAGCGGCGGCGCTACGGTCTTTTCGGATGATGTCACGAATCCGGCGCAAACCGATCCACTGATTTCTCCGGCCTGCTGAGCGGCTACAATTTCCGCAGCCACACCGCCGTATCGTGAACCGCGGCACCTCCGTAGGGCGCGGCGGATTTGGCCCCGACCAGCGTATTGATGCCCTCGCCGTTCATATGCGCCTTGTTTGGCCAGATGCTCTCGGCAATGACGACGCCCTGACGCGCTCCCCCACCGATTGCCGCGTGCAACGCCACCTCGCCGCGGCGATTGCCGATTTCGACGACATCGCCATCGCCGATGCCCAGTTGCGCCGCCTCTGCGGGATGAATCATCAATTGCGGGCGTCCCTCGCGCGACCGGGATGTCGGGGTCTCGGCAAAAGTCGAATTGAGAAATGACCGCGCCGGGGATGTCGCCAACCGGAAAGGATGGTTGCTGTCGGCACCTTCGATCAGTTCGACATGATCGGGGAAGGAAGGCAGGCCGCCATAGTCGCCCTGCGGCCCAAGCGAAGCCGGCGGCCGGTTGGGTGCCGGCGTATCCGTCCAGTCCGGTGCAAAGCGGAACTTCCCATCGGGATGACCAAATCCATTCAGAAAATGCGATTCCTCAAATCCCGGCTGAACATCGATCCAGTGGTTCTTTTTCAGGTCATCGAAACTGCTGCCAATCGGCGCCAGGACGGCATCGATATGGTCTTTTTCCGACAGGCCGAAACCGTCCTCGTGCGAAACGCCCAGGCGCCTGGCCAGCGCCTCGATAACATAGTGGTTGGGACGCGGCCCGGCGGGCGGATCGATCAGCTTCGGCCCCAGCAACAGATGCTGATGGCCGCCGCCGCGGTAGATGTCGTCATGTTCGAGGAACATGGTTGCCGGCAAGACGACGTCGGCCAACTCGGCCGTTTCGGTCATGAACTGCTCATGCACGCAGACAAACAGATCCTCGCGCATAAATCCCTGCCGAACCAACCGCTGCTCGGGCATCACGTTGACCGGATTGGTGTTTTGAACCAGCATCGCGGCAACCGGCGGTCCATTGCCCAGCGCATCGGCATCGCCGGTCAGTATCCGGCCGATCTTCGACTGGTCGAGCCAGCGAATGGCGGGATTTGCCAGACCGGCGCCCATCAGCCGCGATTTGTCGACCTTGAAAATATCCGAATTGGAGTGAAAGGCGCCGCCGCCTTCGTGTTTCCATGCGCCGGTCACAGTCGGAATCGAGATTGCGGCATGCATGGCTGCGGCACCGTTGCGCTGGCGCGCAAATCCGTAGCCCATGCGGAAATATGTGCGCGGTGTCGAACCGACCAGCCTTGCGAATTCCTCGATCTCGGTGATCGGAAGCCCGGTGATTTCGGATGCCCATTCGGGTGTCTTCGGCTGGAGATGCCGCTCCAGGCCGGCCGGATCGTCGGTATATTGATCCAGATAATCCCGATCCGCATGACCGTCACGAAACAGAATGTGCATGACAGCGCAGGCAAGCGCCGCATCGGTGCCGGGGCGCAGAACCAGGCCGAGATCAGCCTGCTGGACAGTGGCGTTGTTGTAAATATCGATGGCGACCAGCTTGGCGTCGCGTTCCTTGCGGGCGCGCACCGCGTGGGTCATGACGTTGACCTGAGTGGCGACCGGATTGGTGCCCCAGATCACCACACAGTCGGATTTGGCCATTTCGCGCGGATCGGGACCACGCAAAGCCCCTGCCCCCATGGCAAAACCGGTCCAGGCCATGTTGGTGCAGATCGTGTCGAACTGGTTGGAATAGCGTTTGGCGTGCCGCAAGCGGTGGATGCCGTCGCGCTGCACGAAACCCATCGTGCCTGCGTAATTGTAAGGCCAGACCGCCTCGCTGCCATGGCGTTGCTCGGCTTGAACGAAGTGCTCGGCAACCAGATCGAGCGCCGCGTCGAAACTGGCTTCCTTCCACCGGCCCTCACCCTTTGCGCCCGCCCGCACCAAAGGCTTGAGCAGCCGGTCGGGGTGGTGAATGCGTTCTGCATACCGGGCAACCTTGGCGCAGATGACACCGGCGGTATACGAATTGTCCTTGGCGCCATAAACACGGCCGATTTTCGACCCGTCCACGATCTCCACGTTCAAGGCGCAAGTGGACGGGCAGTCGTGCGGACAGGTTGAATGGCCGATGGCGATATCCGGTTGCATGTTCATGCGGCGCAATATCATGACTTGGCGACCGGATGTCGACAGGAATTTTGCCGATACCGCACACCCGATACCCGGCAAGCTTGACCGTCTCCGCACGGGCCTCCAAACTGACCTTGTTGTGAAAACGGATTCGGAAGACGGACAGGTGATGCCTTATCGAAGCGGAATGTTGAAGCCCGGCTTGCTGGCGATACTTGCCGTATTGGCGTTTGCTGGTCCGGCGAGTGCATGGGAACTGGGCATTTGGGACGGTGAAGCGCAGGTCTGTGACAACCAGTCCGTCCTCAAGAAGATCGAACGGCGATTTCGGCATCAGGTGAAACATGTCCCCCATCTGCCTGACGTCAGGATCGATGCGATCGAGCGCATCCACCAGCATCGCTACCTTCCGGCCCGCGAAAATCGCCCGATCGCACGACGCTACTGCCATGGGACGGCGCAGCTTTCGGACGGTCGGCGCAAGAAGATCTGGTACCTGATCGAGGATCACCAGGGATTTGCCGGAATAGGCGATAATGTTGAATTCTGCGTGTCCGGTTTTGACCGCTGGAATGTCTACAACTCCTATTGCCGAATTCTGCGCTGAGCGAGGTCGCGCCGACGCCGTGCGGACGGGTTTACTTCAATTGCGCCACGGCTGGCTCTCAATACTCGCCGCACTGGCCGTTTCTGCCTGCACCGAGGCCAGCGGACCGGATGCCGACGCCGAAGTGCCGGTTGGAACGGGTTTTGACTACTACGTTCTCGCGCTTTCCTGGTCGCCAAGCTATTGCGCGGCAGAAGGCGAAGATGCCAACCGCCAGCAATGCGGGGCCAGCCGGCCATACGGCTTCATTGTGCACGGGCTGTGGCCGCAGTTCGAACGCGGCTATCCGTCGAACTGTCCGACCGACAGACCGCTGGATGTCCCGACAGAAGAACTGCGCGCGCTGTATGACATCATGCCGTCTGCCGGTCTGATCCGTCACCAATGGAAGAAGCACGGCACCTGTTCGGGCTTGTCGCGGCAGGATTACTTCACGACGCTGCGCAATGCCCGCGACCAAGTGATCGTTCCCGACGGCTACAAGCGGCTGGAAGCCTACAAAACTGTCGATCCGTCGGTATTGGAACAGGCGTTTCTGGAAGCCAATGACGGCGCCGAGGCAAGCGGCGTCGTTGTCACCTGCGACCGGCGTTTCCTCCGCGAAGTGCGCCTGTGCATGACCAAGGATCTTCGCTTCCGCACGTGCCCGGAACTGGAGCGGCGCGCCTGTTCGCGACGCAAGGCTGTGATGCCACCGGCGCGCGGCGGTTAGAGCAGTTGCCAGATCAAACGCTTATGGATTTTGCCTGACACAGTGATTCAACCGGAGACCGCAATGCCCAAGGTTCTGTATTCGCCAGCTTCACCCTATAGCGCCAAAGTCCGCATGGCCGCGCGCCATGCCGGCATCGATTTTGATTCAGTGCTTGTCGACACCGGTCCGCAACCGGACAATCTGACAAGCGCCAACCCGCTCGGCAAAATTCCCGTTTTGATTACCGACGAGGGCGAAAGCGTGTTTGACAGCAGAGCCATCACCCAGTGGCTCAATCGGGAATCGAAGAACAAACTGTTTCCGCGCAATGCGGCCAAGCGGACAGAAGCCGAGAGAATGGAGGCGCTGGCCGACGGGCTTTGCGATTGCCTGCTCGCCCACATGTACGAACGGCGCTTCCGACCCGCCGAGATCGTTCATCAGCCCTGGCTCGATGCGCAATGGAAAAAGGTCGAGCGCGTACTCGACGTGCTCAACGACAACCCGCCAAATCTGCCCAAGAAAATCACTGCCGGACATATCGCCATGCGGGCGGCGCTGGGTTATCTGGATTTGCGGTTTTCAGGCCAATGGGAGCGCGGCAGGGTGAAATTGAAGCGATGGCCGGCGCGCTTCGATGCGAAATTTCCCGATCTGGCAGAATTGCTGCCCAGAGCCTGACTAAACACCGAATACGGGCCGGGAAAAACCCCGGCCCGTCATTGCCTTCGACCATCTAGAAGTGCACGCCCAATCCCATCATGACACGATTTTGGCTGGCATCGACATTGACGGCGCCGCCGCCGCCGGGATTGAAGACCTTGTTGCCGTAGTCGGTATATCGATACTCCAGCCGTCCGAAGATCTGTTCGGTCAGTTTGGCATCGACACCGGCGCCGGCAGTCCAGCCAACCATCGTGTTGGTGTCAGTGCCAGCGGCATTGGTCACCTCCATGCGACCGACGGCGACACCGCCGGTGCCGTACACAAGTATGTCCTGTGTTGCGGCAAAGCCGAGGCGTGCTCGCGCCGATCCCTCAATTCCGGTCTCTGTGGTCACACCCGCGTTGGAGCCGTTCATCCAATTGTAGCCAATGTCGGTCTCGCCGCCATAGACAAACGATCCCGATTGAAGCTGTGCGCCGCCAAATACACCGCCGATGAAGCCGTCGGTATCAATGCTGTTGGCACCGACATCGGTGTCGCCGAAACCGTAACCGAGAACGGCACCGCCATAGACGCCGGACCAGGCCGCTAATGGCGCGGTTTCTTCCGGCGCGCTGGGGATTGGCGGTTCTTCGTATACCGTATCTGCCGCATACGCCGGCAGACCACCGGCAAGCAGCACCAAACCCACTGCCGCCGCAACCGGATTTGTTCGTTTCATCAATCGTACTTCCATTACTCAACTCCTTTGCCGCAATGGCCCGCGCCCGTGCGACACCCGCAAACCTGCCGGGCTGATTGCCTGACCGGCCGATTGCTGTCGTCACGGCGAATGTCGTCGGCAATTGCGGCTAAAGCGTTCCCGAACTTTGGAGTTTCACCGGCGGATATGCGGCTAAAGCGTGACGTTGCTTTTGCGCAACATGACAAGGTGTCTTGGTACATCATGACCGCAGACCTATATTGGCGAAAATATTGACGAAGATTTCGATTCTAGCCGTATTTGGGGCCGTTTTTATGCTTTTCAGCACGACACTGTTGCTCGCCGGCCTGCTGCTTTTGGTGTTTTCGGGAGACTTTCTGGTCAAGGGGGCGGTCGGAATTGCCGAGAACCTCGGCGTGGCGCCCCTCGTCATCGGACTGACCGTTGTCGCCTTCGGCACGTCGGCGCCGGAGCTTTTCATTTCGGTTCAGGCAGCACTTCAGGGGGCGCCGGGCATCGCGATCGGCAATGCCATCGGCTCAAACATCGCCAATGTTTTGCTGGTCATGGGCTTGCCGGCGCTGATCACCGCGGTCGTTGCGCGCCAGCCGGGCTTGCGTCGCAACCTGACAGCCATGCTGGTGACCAGCCTGGTGTTCATCTTCATGATTTCCGACGGGTTGCTGTCGCGCACGGACGGCGCGGTGCTGTTCACCGGACTGTGCCTTTACATCTGGTGGCAAATCCATGAGGCGGGGCGAATCCGGATTGCGGAAAAAGACTATCATGACGAGATCGGTGAAGCTCCGCACGAGCCCGGACGCGTCATCGCTTTTCTTGCCGCCGGTATTGTCGGCTTGCCGATTGCCGCCCAACTCACCGTCGTCGGCGCCAGCGATATTGCACGCGCATTCGGCATATCGGAGGCGGCGATCGGTCTGACGGTGATCGCGATCGGGACATCGTTGCCCGAATTGGCAACGACCATAATGGCGGCAATCCGGCGGACAAATGCGGTGGCACTTGGAAATGTTGTCGGTTCCAACATTTTCAACATCGCCTGCATCATGGGTGTCACCGGCCTGATCATCCCGATCCCGGTCAGTGAGAGGATCATCGGAGCCGACATGTGGGTGATGTTGGCGGCCCTCGGTCTGCTGGCGATCCTCGGATATGCCGGGCTGACGATTGGCAGGATAATGGGTATTGCCATGCTGGCGGCCTATTCAATCTACATCGTTTCGGTATTTTGAGGAGATGACAAGCCTATCGAAATCAGTGTTGGTGACCGGCGGCGCGCGCAGAATTGGCGCAGCAATCGTGCGCGACCTGGCGGCGCACGGCTTTTCGGTTGCCATTCATCATCACGATTCGGGCAGCGAAGCCGAGGCATTGGCGAAAAACATCCGCGCGGCAGGCGGGACGGCCACAACGATCGACTGCGACCTGACCGACACCGTTTCAACGGCCGGCCTGATTGAGACCGCATCCAGGGAGATCGGTCCAATTGATCTCCTGGTCAACAATGCCTCGCTTTTCGAAGACGATAGCGTGGAAACATTCGATGATACCGTGTGGCAAAACCATTTCGATATCCATCTCAAGGCGCCAGCCATATTGGCGCGCGAATTTGCCAGAAACCTTCCGCAAGACCGGTCCGGATTGATCGTCAACATCATCGATCAGCGGGTCTGGCGGCTGACGCCGCGGTTTTTTTCCTACACGCTGTCAAAATCGGCGCTGTGGACGGCGACGCGCACAATGGCGCAGGCACTGGCGCCGCGCATACGCGTCAACGCCATCGGACCAGGACCGACTTTGGCCAATGAACGGCAATCCGAAAAGGATTTCGAACGGCAGGTGCAGGCAGTTCCGCTTAAACGCCAACCGGCGCTGGAAGAATTCGGCGCCACCATCCGCTGGCTCTGGGAGACACCGTCGGTCACCGGGCAAATGATCGCGCTTGACGGCGGACAGCACCTCGCCTGGGAAACACCGGACGTGACCGGCGTAAGCGAATGACATCGGATCTCGATTGGACTGGAGCCCGTGATGCGGCCAATGGCAAGTCCGGAGCCGAAGCCATTGCCGAATTTGTCAAGCGATTGCCAAACCGTCCCGGTGTCTACCGGATGTTGAATGCCGACGGCGATGTTCTTTACGTCGGCAAGGCGAGAAGCCTGAAAAAGCGGGTAACCAATTACGCCCAGGGGCGCGGCCATTCCGGGCGCATCGTCCGGATGATCCGGGAGACGGCGTCAATGGAGTTCGTCGTCACCCGCACCGAGACCGAAGCGCTGCTGCTCGAGGCAAACCTGATCAAGCGGCTTCGTCCGCGTTTCAACGTCCTGCTGCGTGACGACAAGTCCTTTCCCTACATTCTGCTGACTAGCGACCACCCTGCCCCGGGCATCTTCAAGCATCGCGGCGCGCGTTCGCACAAGGGCGATTATTTCGGCCCATTCGCGTCCGCGGGTGCGGTCGGACGGACGATCAACTCGCTGCAGCGTGCCTTTCTTTTAAGAACGTGCAGTGATTCCGTCTATGACAGTCGAACACGCCCGTGCCTGCTCTATCAGATCAAGCGATGTGCGGCGCCTTGTACCGGAGAAATCGACCAGGATGGTTATGCCGAGCTTGTGTCGGAGGCGCGGGATTTCCTTTCCGGCCGGTCCAGCCGGGTAAAGGGCGTGCTGTCAAAGGCAATGCAGCAGGCCTCGGAAGATCTCGATTTCGAACGCGCCGCTGTCTACCGCGATCGTCTTGCGGCGTTGTCGCACGTGCAAAGCCATCAGGGGATCAATCCGCAATCTGTTGAAGAAGCTGATGTTTTCGCCATTCATCAGGAAAGCGGGCAATTTTGCATCGAAGTGTTCTTCTTTCGCACCGGGCAGAACTGGGGCAACCGCTCCTATTTCCCAAGAGCGGATTCGGCTCTCGAGCCGGCCGAGGTGCTGGGTGCATTCCTGTCGCAGTTTTACGACAACAAGCCGTGCCCGCGCGCGATCCTGCTGTCGCACGACACCGAAGAACGTGAATTGCTCGGTGAGGCGCTGTCGACCAAATCCGGTCACCGGGTCAATGTGTCCGTTCCCCAGCGCGGCGAGAAGAAGGACCTTGTCGCGCACGCATTGCAAAACGCGCGTGAGGCGCTCGGTCGCAGATTGGCGGAGACTTCCACACAGGCACGATTGCTTACCGGACTGGCTGAAACGTTTGGTCTCGACAGCCCTCCCCAACGCATTGAGGTCTACGACAATTCGCACATCATGGGCACCAATGCGGTTGGCGGCATGATTGTCGCCGGCCCGGAAGGATTGGCCAAAAACCAGTACCGGAAATTCAATATCCGCTCAAAGGACATCACTCCAGGCGATGATTTCGGCATGATGCGCGAGGTCATCGAGCGGCGCTTTTCAAGGCTGCTCAAGGAGCACGGATTGCCGAACGAGCCGGAAAACCGGGATGCAGACGCTGATCCGACGACAATGCCGCCATGGCCGGATCTCCTGCTGATCGACGGCGGCAAGGGGCAGATGTCCGCTGTCGAAGGCGTGCTGCGCGAATTGGGGATCGAGGACCATGTAACGGCGATCGGCGTTGCGAAGGGTGTCGACCGCGAGGCCGGTCGCGAACGCTTCTTCATGGCCGGCAGGAATCCGTTTTCGCTGCCGCCGCGCGATCCGGTGCTTTACTTCATTCAGCGGCTTCGAGACGAAGCCCACCGATTCGCAATCGGCACCCACCGTGCCCGCCGCAAGAAGGAGATGGTCAAAAATCCGCTCGACGAGATCGGCGGAATCGGCCCGTCGCGAAAACGGGCGCTGCTTCACCATTTCGGAACGGCAAAGGCGGTCAGCCGCGCGGCAGTGGAAGATCTGGCGCAAGTGGAAGGGATTTCGGAACATATTGCGCGCCAGATTCACGACTATTTCCACGAGAACGGTTGAAATGTGTGCAATTGAGGCCATTTAGGCGACCGGTAACGCATCGGTTTGTTGACCATTCAACCAATAGTCTGATTTCTATTCGTCTAGAGCGTGTCCGGCTTAAATGGGAGCGGTTTGTTGGCAAGCATTTTTTACATCAGCGAGGAGAATACCGCAGCGCGATGTTGCCATCGTGCGAGGATTTCGACGGTGCTGATGGGGAAAAGACTGCCAAGCAGGCGAACCATCAAGCACTTGAATAATAAGGATAAACCGCAATCGTTTGAGCTTGGCTTTTTGCGCCCTGGTCTTCGTCGCGCGGGTCTAACGGTGTTCACACCGCGTCGCCCCACGCTCCTTGCCGGAACACAAAATCCCTGCGTTCAAACGATTCCATTTAAACCGGATACGCTCTGAAGGTCGATTCTGCATGCCGAAACACACATTCAACCTGCCGAACCTTTTGACATACGGCCGCATCATCGCGGTCCCGATGGTTGTGTTGTGCTTTTATCTGGAGGGCAAACTGCAGTCGAGCGACTTTGCCCGGTGGTCCGCTCTGGCGATTTTTGCGGTTGCCAGCATCACCGACTTCTTTGACGGTTATCTCGCCCGTATCTGGCAGCAGACCTCCAATATCGGCCGCATGCTCGACCCGATCGCCGACAAGCTGCTGGTATCGACCTGTCTTTTGCTGCTCGCCGCGGACACGGACAAGACGATTGCCGGCTGGTCGCTTTGGGCGGCAATCATCATCCTGTGCCGCGAGATCCTCGTATCTGGATTGCGCGAATACCTTGCCGACTTGAAGGTTCCGGTGCCTGTCACGACGCTCGCCAAATGGAAGACGACAATTCAGCTGTTTGCTATCGGGTTTCTGTTGGCCGGCTCGGCGGGCGACAAGGTGTTTCCCTTGACGACGCAGACGGGTATCGTGTTGCTGTGGATTTCGGCAGTTGTGACGCTTTATACCGGCTGGGACTATTTCCGCGCCGGATTAAAGCATGTCATCGATGAGTAACGAGGCGGCATGAAACTGGTTTATTTCTCCTGGGTGCGTGAGCGCATCGGCAAGGAAAGTGAGGAAGTCGACCTTCCTCCCGAAGTCACCACGGTTGCCGAGTTGCTGGCGTGGTTGAAAACCAGAGGTGACGAATACGCTGCGGCGCTGGAACATCAAGATGTGATCCGCGTCGCCCTCGACATGGAACATGTCCACCACTCGGAAAAACTTGGAACCCCGTATGAGATCGCCCTGTTTCCGCCAATGACGGGCGGCTGACTGCGATGAGCGAACATGTCACGCCGACAATCCGTGTCCAGCGCGCTGACTTCGACGTTGCCGCCGAGATCGCCCGTCTGACCGATGGGCGAGGCGATATTGGCGCGGTTGTCACGTTCACCGGTCTTTGCCGGGACGAACAGGGTACGCTTAACGCACTTGAAATCGAGCACTATCCCGGCATGGCCGAGCGCCAGATTGCCAGTGTCGTCGAGCAGGCGCTGGAGCGCTGGCCGCTGACCGGGATTACCGCCGTTCATCGGTTTGGGCGCATTGAAACCGGTGAAAACATCGTTCTGGTGGTCACCGCAAGCGCGCACCGGCAGGCGGCTTTCGACGCGGCTGCGTTCGTGATGGATTTCCTGAAGACCAAGGCGCCGTTCTGGAAAAAGGAACACGGCAGGGCCGATGTTGAAGGCAAATGGGTTGCCGCCGCCCGCGCAGATGAAGAGTCGTCGAAAAAGTGGACGTAATCGAAAAGTGGAATAAGCTCTATTTTTCAACTACTTGACTTTTATTTTTTATTTTTGACCACTTTTCGGGTCCTCCCAGCAAACAACCCAAAAGACAGTTAGTGCGTTATTAACGCTAAGCTTCAATGTGAGCAAAACCTAAACCTCTTGCTAAGTGGTCACGTGTATAAGGGATGCACTATTAGCAAAGGTTGCATGGATTGATCCCCGCAGTACTTTCAGATTTGGTCGAATTTGCCTACGCGCATCCATGGATCGTAGCTGCTCGCATCGCAATTGCGCTGGGGTTGATCATTGGAGTGTTGGCGTACCGCCGGCTATACATGAAATCAAAACAAGCGGCATCCGAGAATGCGGCCCTGATCGATCACCTGACCGAGGGCGTTTATCGCTCCTCACCCGACGGCAAACAGCTAAGCGCCAACCGGGCACTGGTGCGCCTGAACGGCTATGAAAGCGAAGCGGAGCAGCTTGCGGCTGTTACGGACATCGCCAAGGAATGGTATGTCGACAGCAATCGCCGAGACGAGTTCAAAACGCTGCTCGAGCAGGATGGCCAGGTTGAGAATTTCGTTTCCGAAATCTACCGCCACAAAACCCGCGAGCGGATATGGATATCCGAAAGCGCCCGAATAGTCAGGGATCCAAAAACCGACGAAGTACTGCGGTATGAAGGGTCGGTGCGCGAAATTACCGATTCCATCAAGCGTTTTGAGATTGAAGAGCGATTTCGCAAGCTCACCGATATGTTGCCCGGTGGGTTGTTTCAATTGGTTCGCGGCCCGGACGGAACGTTTACGGCGCCGTATGTTTCGAGCAGGTTTTGCCGGACGGTCGGGATTGAGGAAACAGAAAGCGTATCCAACCCGCTTTCCTATTTTCACAACATACATCCCGATGACAGGGACCATTATGCCGCAACGTTGCGGCAATCGGGCACCAAGCTGAGCACATGGAACGTCGAATTCAGATTGGCAAAAAGCGGCGAAGAGGAACGCTGGCTACATGTGGTCGCGCAGCCTGAAAGATCCGACAGGACGATAACATGGCACGGTTATGTGGCAGACATTACCGTGCGAAAACGCCAGGAAATCGAAATCGAGGAAATGGCGTATGTCGATCCATTGACCGACCTTCCCAACCGGCGGTTTCTTATGGACCGGATCGAACAGGTTGCCGCGGATTGCCAGCGAAAGAAACAATACGCTGCTGGTGTGTATGTCGATCTGGATCACTTCAAGGATCTCAATGACATGCACGGTCACGAGACCGGCGATCTGTTCCTCGTTCAAGTCGCCGATCGCCTGAACGAAGCAACGCGGCGCGGCGATACGGTCGCCAGAATCGGCGGTGATGAGTTTTTTGTGCTGCTGCAGCCAATAGGCAATGAGGAAAGGCTGGCAAAGGAGAATGCGGTATCGGTGGCCGACGAGATTCTCCGTTCGCTTAGGGAACCATATCAAATCGAGAGACTGACCTATAAGGCCAGCGCCAGCCTGGGTGTGGTGGTGTTTGACGGTATTACCGGTGATGCAGAGGGCATTCTCAAACAGGCGGACCAGGCGATGTATGAAGCCAAGTCAACCGGCCGCGATGCCATCGGTACGGCGTTTGCATCCCTGGCAGAGGATTCCGACGAAACCACGGATGATGAAGTGCTTGGCAACCAGCTGCCGTCGGCGATCAGGCAGCGCGAGCTCACCTTGCAGTTTCAGCCGCAAGTCGACAAGCGCGGTGAACTGGTTGGAGCGGAAGGATTCCTGCATTGGCTGCATCCGCAGCAAGGTTCCTTGCCGGCCGGCCGATTCGTACCAATTGCGCGCAGAATCGGTGTGTCGACGGAGCTCGACCTTCTGGCAATCGAGATCGCGATTGAGACACTGTCGATCTGGCAAAGGTCACCCGGGCTTCAAACCCTTCGATTGGCTGTCAATGCCGGTGTTCAGTTCCTGTTGGACGAGCGCAGCTACGTGCAGATCAGGACCATGATTGAACAGCATCGCATCCGACCCGGAATGCTGACCATTGAAATCACCGAGCAGGTTCAGCGCAGCGCCAGGGATGTGATGGAAAAACAGATGTCCGCCCTGAAGGAACTCGGAATCCGCTTCTCGCTCGACGATTTCGGTTCGGGGTATTCGTCGATCACCTATCTGCGGCAGCTCAATTTCGACGAGGTGAAGATCGAGGGCGCCTTCGTCGCAGGCATCAATGGCGACGAGGACAACGAAGCGCTGGTGAAGACGATCCTGGCCATGGCCGGCACACTCGACATTACCGCCGTCGCAGAGCATGTCGACAACAAGAGCCAGCAGGACTTCCTGCGCGCCTATGGCTGCGATGTATTCCAGGGCAAATTCTACGGGGAAGCCATGGATAGTGATGTGTTTTTCCGTTACGCGGCGTCGGGTGGCCAGACCGGCGGGAGCGAACAATCAGGTCAGTCCGAATTGCCGGCCGAAGCCGACCGGCAATCTTCCTGAATTCGACCGGTATTGTCCGGTCAACCGACGATCTGTGTGTCGGAAAACCAGTAGCGGATTTCTTCGGCCGCCGTTTCGGGGGCATCGGAACCATGGACGGAATTTTCGCCGATCGACTGTGCGAATGTCTTGCGGATCGTGCCTTCCGCCGCATCCGCCGGATTGGTCGCGCCCATGATTTCGCGGTTTTTTGCGATCGCGTTTTCGCCTTCCAGCACCTGAACGACGGTCGGCCCCGACGACATGAATTCACACAGCTCGTCAAAAAACGGGCGCTCCTTGTGAACGGCGTAAAAACCTTCTGCCTCGCGGCGGCTCATCCAGACCCGGCGCGATGCGACAATCCGCAAACCCGCGTCCTCGAACATCTTGGTAATAGCGCCCGTGAGGTTGCGCTTGGTGGCGTCAGGTTTGATCATCGAAAATGTGCGTTCGATCGCCATGGGAAATCCTTTTGATCTGCGAATGAAAAATGGAAGCGGCCGCTTAGAACCGTTCATCCAAAGATGAACGGCTCTAATAACCGGGGCGACCGAAGATGTGAAGCGGCGATTGCAGCAAATCAGGATGCGGCTGCGACGGACGCTCCTGTGCCGTTGTGAAGTTCCAGGCAGCGGTTGAACCAGTCATTGACTACGTTATCGGCATCGAGAAGTTCGAACGGCGACAGAACCCTTGCAAACTGGAATGCACCGAACACGATATAATCCGGAAACAGAGGGCTCGCACCGCCAATGTATGGCTGATAACCGAGCATGTTGCGCAATGGTTCGAGCGACTTGCTGAAATCGCCGCGCTTTTGTTCGCGGTTCAACGGAATGTCCTCGAGTTTCCTGCCGAACCGCCCTTCGCGATTCTTGCGGAAATAAGCCTTGTCCTCGTCGCGGGCGGCATTGAAGATGTCCATCATAATGGCAGTGCCGATGAATGGATGGAGCGTCAGTTGCGACCAGCGCTCGATCAGTCGGGCCATCGCCACGCCGCCCTCGCCCTTGAACAGGGATGGGCGGTCCGGATAAGCGCTTTCCAAATATTGCGCGATCTCAAAACTGTCGGAAACCAATTTGTCGCCGTCGCGGATCAGCGGCACGATCTTCGTTGCCCCATTCTCGATTTGCGGCACTTCGACAAATCCGGTCGGAATGCTCTCAAATTCGAGCCCTTTATGTGCAAGAGCCATGCGCACCTTCCAGCAATGGGGACTGAAGGGGCGCTCCGGATCACGGCCTACAAGATCATACAGTTTTATCGTCACTGGCAAGCCCGCCGCGTCTGGTGATAGAGTGCGGCGTCCTAACAGCTATGGCTTGTCCGGGGAAGTGTTGGTGAAGAAACATTTCGTGATGATGGCGGCGTACAACAAGTGGGCCAACAAAAAGCTGTATGAAGCCGCCGGCGCTCTGACGGATGAGGAGTTCGGACGCGACACCGGCGCCTTTTTTGCCTCAATGGAAGGCACGCTCAATCATATAATGGTCGCAGACCTGATCTGGATGCACCGGTTTACCGGCGAAGGTGAACTGCCGGAGGGCCTGGATGCGGTGCTGTACGATGAATTCGACGAGCTTACCGATGCTCGCGAAGGGTTAGATGCCCGGATCGAGGAATGGATCATGCAGTTGTCAGATCTCGATCTGATGGGCCGTTTCACCTACATGACGGTGACTGATATGAAAACCGTCAGCCAGCGACTGGCTCCCGCGCTTGCGCATTTTTTCAATCACCAGACCCATCATCGCGGCCACGCCCACATGATCTTGTCGGTGCTGGGAGAAACACCGCCGGCGCTTGACCTGATCTATTTCCAACGATCGCACGAGGGGATGCAATTTGCCTGAACAGGGACTTCGGCAATGTTTTAAATACGGTTGAGCCGACCCGCATCCGCAATCGGGCCTCGAACTGCGCTACCGCGTAGAATACATCTGGAATGCCCAGACGGTCACCGGATCGCGGCATGGATTGTGACAACGCACCGTTGCACAGTGCAGGCAAACGTCACTTCTCATCCGTATTCGCTCCGGCAAAGCCGATTACTTTTGCAAGTCCGGGTGCAAAATCACACACACTCCCGGTAGGCGGCGACGATCTCGTCGACCAGCAGATCAATGTCTTCCTGATCCGTTGCGTAGTTGATTACCGATGCGCGGATGATCTGCCGCCCGCGCCATTCCCCGTGGCTGGGGTATACCTTGCCGTTGGCCTGAACACGCCGCAGAACCTCGGTGGTCGTTGCATCATCTCGGCACGCGATTGCTACCTGATTTGAGGTGACATCGTTCAGGATCTCGATCCCGGGCTCGGCAGACAGAGCGTCGGCCAGATACACCGCCAAATCACAGTGGCGGGCAATCATTGCACGAACTCCGGATTTTCCGAGGTGTTTCAAGATGGCATAGCTTGGAATGCCTCGCGCACGGCGGCTTAGTTCCAGAGTGGAGTCGCTCGGTTCCCACGTCTCACCAAGTTCAGGCAAATAAGCGCCGCGAGCAGACATTGCGCTGAGAAGCGCGGCCCGGTCCCGGACGATGCAAAGTCCCGCATCGTACGGCGCGTTCAGCCACTTATGCAGATCAACAGCCCAGCTGTCAGCCAGATCGACGCCTTTAAGGCGGTCGCACAATTCCGGCACCGCGTTCACCCAAAGACCAAAGGCACCATCCACATGCACCCATCCACCCTGGTCCTTGACCAGCGGGACTGCTTCAGCGAATGGATCAAATGCACCGGTATTGATTTGCCCGGCTTGCAATATCACGAGAGGCGGATGCACACAGTCCGCCAAGGCTGCTTTAAGGGCATCCAGCCGGATGCGCCCTTCCCTGTCCGTCTTAAGTTGGGTGGCGCGGCCGATGCCAAGTCCTGCGTAGCGCAATCCGGCGATCGGGGCCGAATGTGCATCGGCTCCAATGAGTATGGGGATTTCCGGCGCGCCAAAGAGGCCGCGCTCACCAATATCCCAACCTTGCTGCGCAAGCAGCGCGTCTCGTGCGGCAATAATGCCCTGGGTATTGGCCGCTGTAGCTCCGGAGACGATCCCCACACCGCTCTGCTGTGGCAATCCGAGAAGGTCAAGACACCAGCGACAGACTGTTTGTTCGATCAACGCCGCCGATGGGCTTTCCCATGATGAAGCTGCGTTCTGCCCCCATGCCGTCACAAGGAAGTCCGCCGCAGCGCCAACAGGCATGGACCCACCGCAAACGTACCCAAAAAAACGCGGTGATGCGTGCGCCTGGAGACCGTCAGTCGACTGTCGAACAATTTGTTCGATAACCGAAACAGCATCCTCCCCGATCTCCGGAAGTTCGTTATCGAAGCGGTCAACCAAACCTTCAGGCCGGATATCAGGCCTCACCGGAATATCAGCAAGATTGACGCGATAGGCGATGGCGTGGCGTGCGGCGGCCTCCATGGCGTGGCGGCTGTCTGCATCGAGTGTCGGAATAAGCTCGTTTTCGGAAAGGCGCCGAGAAAACCCGGATGCATCCGGCTCAGCAACTTGACTTTGCGTAGCGCTCGCCGACGCAAAATCATCATTGCCCGGGCCTTTGTCAGCATTGTCGCTCATACGTGATTGTTCGTCCTTCTCGCGCTTCACAAAATACTCTCCGGCAGCCTACACATCATTTGCAAGTCGCGTCGAGCGCAGCTCCTCATCGAACAGTGGCGGGTCTTCTACAACACCGAGCGCCCGCACAGCTCGCTAAGATACCAACCGCCGGGCCCGAAGGCCATCTTGTCATCACCAGACCCGGCATCCTACGCTGCCAATCGGACCAGCAAATCAACAGCCCAAGACCATGCCGGATTCTAACGCTGGAACCGGACCACCAAAGGGACCCCGGTCATATCCTTGGTTGTTCTCTGGAATTGGACTGGCAGCCGCAATCACCTAGTTGGACTATGTGTTGCTGCCGGCATTGGCCATCTTCACTCTCATGACAGGATATGCGTTGTGACGACGCCAGGCACAGTAGAACTGAAATCGACAATCACCTGCCCCGAATGCGGGCATGTGGAAACCGAGACAATGCCAACTGATGCCTGTCAGTGGTTTTATGACTGCAAGGGATGCGGCGCGCTTCTCAGACCCAAAGAGGGTGATTGTTGTGTATTCTGTTCACACGTAACTGTTCCCTGTCCGCCCATCCTACTAGGCGATTCCTGCTGCTAGTTGAAAATCCGCAAAGTTTGGTACGATCGCTTGCATGGATCCCGGATCCGTCTCAGTTGCCGAATAACAAAACCACCAGAGGCACCGGAAGTACGGCCAGTGACATCACTGCCAAATACAATGGAAATGAAAACAGTCCACTGATGCCAGCCAACAACGCAATACCGCCACCGCCGCCAATAATCGCGTTGCCGGGTATGTTGAAGGCAACAGCTATTGCCAAATACCGATGCTTCAGCAGCAGCGGAACAATTCTCTTTGGTGCCTGCTCCATGAGAACATCGAGACGTTGGTTGGCTTTTAGAGGTTCAAGTCTGTCAACAAGTGCCTTAGCCCGGCTCATCCCGAAGTATGAAAACATCGCCGCGAGAAGCTTAATCGGCACCAATCGGCCGATCAAAAACGAAGCGGTTAAAGCCGCCACTGTTGCGCCATAGATGAGAATCGCAACCTGATGACCAAAAGCCGCAAACAGCGCGAGGCTTATTTCCATCCCGGGCACGAACGGAATTGCCATCAGCACCGTGTACAACCCAATTCCTGCCATCACAACGTGTCGTGCATGAGATTTCACTTGCGAACTTAGATCCACACCGACTGCCTCGATAATCCACTCGCTGCCCCAATGCCCCAGTGCCAACAGGCCAGCGTACAACACCAGCAAGAAGCCCAGACGCGACCAGCGGCGTGTCGGTTTAGCGGAGGGTTCCTCTTTTGGCGGGT
This sequence comes from Rhizobiaceae bacterium, assembly GCA_963669285.2. Classification (GTDB taxonomy): domain Bacteria; phylum Pseudomonadota; class Alphaproteobacteria; order Rhizobiales; family Rhizobiaceae; genus JAWKWH01. The sequence goes on from CAXXSI010000032.1 coordinate 106,494, forward strand.
CAGTCATGACGGTGAAATCCGGCGGCGCATTGTCTTTCCGATCAGAGTTGCTGGGAACAAATCAGGAGCCGAAAACTGCTGCGATACGTTCTAAACAAATGACCGCCATCTGGGCAAAAAGTAATGTCTCATGGGACATCACCACACTGTCATTCGTTTAGATAGCGGGCAATGCGCCTTGCCATAATCGCGCCCGTCGTACCATGAGGAAACAGTGTCCGGAAGATGCCGTCTGGCCCCATTAGAAATGTGTTCGGTCCATGATCCACCAAATAGTCATGCGGCTCGGAGTGATCAGGAACTAACATATGCCGATGCACGCGATATGCTTTTGTAACCCTACGCACTTGTGCCTGATCCCCTGTCAAACCAACAAAGCGCTTTCCGAAATGTGCAATAAAGTTTTTGAGAACTTCGGGGCTGTCTCTGCTTGGATCTACGGAAATAAAGATTGGAACGATTGCTTTCGCCTCATCACCCAACTCGTCGAGCGCGTCGGCCATGATCATTAAGTTAGCGGGACAAATTGACGGGCAGTTCGTGTAGCCAAATGTGATCAGCATGAAACTTCCACGATAGTCTTCGTCTGTGCGAGATTCGCTCGTGTGGTCAGTCAACGAAAACGGACCACCAAACACTGATTCCAGCGCAGGTGGCAGTTGAGCCGAACCCGCCAACGCCGCCGCTTGGCCAAAACAAAGCACCAACACAACGGCGAGCCAGGACCGCCAAACCTGTTGTGCGATCATAACGTTCTACTCGTCTTCTGGCTTCAGGCCTGGAATACCATAGACACCATCCTTTGCGATCACATCGAGGACGGTAGCATCATGTTTGTACCAGGCAGCACCCGGCTTCCCGGGATTGGCCTTTGACCATTCCTTGATGAACCAGTTCGCGCGACTCCATTTTCCGTCCGGAGCTTCACGTTTGAACTGCAGGGCAAACATTGGCATTTTTGGATTGGAGATCATCAATCCGTCGGCTGTGATTCTCTTGCCACAGAACGATATTAGGTCGACGGTAGCTCCGGCAAAAATATCAAAGTTTTTCACAACAGGGACCAGCCTGCCGTCGTCGAAAAGCAAACCCAACTGACGTTTGCCTTCACCACACTGATCGATACAGTCACCGGTCACCTCGCACAGGAGATCAACCACCTTGGCATCCACCCGCGCTATCGCTTCGTGATCGATGCCCCATTCTTCTGCTGCCTGGGCGCCCGAAAGGGAAACGACAAGGGCATAGGCGGCGCAAGCATATCTGTTCATGGCACCTACTCCCCAAACGGCTGAATGCCGTATTCCTCGTGGGTTAGATTGATGATCCCTTTGTCGTCGGCAACCGCATCAACAATCAGATAGTTCACGCCGTCGCGGACATAGAGATCGCCGTCTACAGTGACGTGATGACTCTGTATCGTCAGCACCTTTGGATTACTCACTGACGTGTCATCACCTTCAAACTTCAACACCATATAGACCTTGTCATCGTCACCTTTGATGCTAACGGGAATACCGCCGATAGCGCACCAAACTGCACATTTGTGATGTGCGGTGCCAAGCGCATACATAATCTCGGTGACGTAGCACCAAGTATCGATAATCTCACCGGTGACCCTTATGCGTTCGGGTGTCGCTGTCATGCCGAAAGCCGGAAAAAATGAAGCCCCTGTAAACACGATCGCACCGGCGATGCTCTTCAATCGCATAATCATGCACCTCCATCTTGAGAATTATCAAAACCCTGAAGGCCAAGTTCAAAGACGTTACCTCCACATGCAATCAACCAGAAATGATATTGCCGTGAGGGAAGCATGATCGGGGCCAGAGACCGAAAAGCAGTCTGCGACGGATTATTCCAATGCGGATTTGGTTTGAGCCGTGCAATGCCAAACAAGTCGCCTTCGCGAACAGATAGCAGGTTCGAAAGCTTTCCAAATCTATCCCCAACATTAAATTTTACATCACATCAGACAATGTCAATATCAGTGGTCACTGCCCTTGACCTTCCACCCACTGGAAGCCCTAAATCTGCGAAATGGTCGCCAAAAACAGCCAAACAAGCCCAGTCCTCATCCTGCTCAATCAGCCTGAAGCGAACATTGTCATATTCTCGTTTCTGCTGCACTTCGTATGGGAGTTTTGGCAGGCTCCGACCTATGCAGGGATGATCGAACTAAACCACTGGGACGGCATCAAGCTCTGTACGTCTGCGACGATCGGAGATGTTGGATTTGCACTGACGGCATTCTGGGCAGCGTCAGCTGTCTCGCGATCACGTCTGTGGTTTTTTGTGCCAACCGCTCTGGGAATTGTAGTCTATCTAGCCATGGGAATCGCGCTGACCATCGCCTTTGAATTCTATTACACAAACATCAGCCTTCGCTGGACATACTCCGAGCTAATGCCGCTTGTGCCTCCCTTTGGCACTGGCCTCAGTCCGCTGTTGCAGTGGATGACAATCCCGCTTCTGGTTCTGTGGTTCACACGAAGGCAGATGCCTGGAATCGTCCGAGTATCAGGCAGATGATGGGCTCTGAAAACATGATGGATGGAACAGGAATGTGGTTCGGCGGCTTCGGCATGCTCTTGATCGGTTTCCTTGTCGTCCTCGCGATCGCCGCGCTAATCAAATACCTTCTCAAGTAACGAAGCTTGAACGACCGCGAACTGCCCCACCATGCTTCGATCCTCATGTTCGAGAATGTGGCAGTGAAACATGAACGGTTTTTCACGGCTGGCCGTTTGATCGAACCTGACAAGCAGTTCAACTTCACCGTCAACCAGCACGGTATCCTTCCATCCGCGATGTTGAACCTTCGGCGCTAGTCCGATCTCCGACAGGATCTGAAAAGGAACGCCGTAGATGTGGAACGGGTGCGCCAGCATCGGACTGCGGACGCGCCAGCTTTCAAGCGATCCTATTGCGATTTCGAAATCCAAACGATCCATGTCGAAGGCACGGCCGCTGATTGCGAAGCCGCCGTGACCAAAGACAGAAAAGTTCGACATTTCATTGACCGTTCTCAGCTCTAAAGCGCTCGTTTAGAAGGTCGTGGCGAGCCTGGATCTCATCAGGCCATTGTGCCTTGATCCACGACAACACCGCGATGATTTCCTGGTCCGTCAAGACGTCCTGATAATCAGGCATCGCGGAGTCGTAGTCACCCAGATTGGCCGCCTTGGCGACACCGAATTTGGTGATATCGAAGAGGATCCTGTCAGGGTGATGCCAGGTATGACCGGATTCGTCGTGCGGCGGTGCTGGCATCAAGCCGTCATTGCCGCGGGATCTCCAGTTTGGCTGACCCTCGAGTTTTTCACCGTGGCACGAGGCACACTCGGCACCGTAAACCGACTTTCCCAGTGCGATCAGGGTGGAATCGGAAGGATTCAACCTGACAGTTTCGGTGACGTCCCGGTCGCGATTGAGCCACATCGCAAGCGCCACCGTGGCTGCGAGTATTACCGCGACGAGCACGACGAGTTTCTGTTGTTTCAGCATACTCGCCTCACACAACCACGATCGGCGAACTTGTCGGCACGCGATCGTAGAGATCAATGATGTCCTGGTTCATCATGCGAACACAGCCGCTGGAAACAGCCTTGCCGATGGACCAGAATTCCGGTGATCCGTGAATCCGATAGAGCGTGTCGACATTGCCCTGAAACACATACAGTGCCCGTGCGCCAAGCGGATTGTCCAACCCCGGTGGCATTCCGCCGTTTTCTGCGCTCCACTCGGCCAGTTCCGGCTCGCGCTCTATCATATCATCAGGCGGCGTCCATTTGGGCCATTGCTGCTTCCAGCCGACGCGCGCCCGACCGGACCACTCGAAACCCGCGCGCCCAAGACCAACGCCGTAGCGCATCGCCGTTCCGCCTTCCTGAATCAGGTAGAGGTAAAATTTTGCAGTATCGACAACGATGGTACCGACCTGCTCGGACGACGGGTAGTTGACCAGGCGCCGATAGAATCGAGCCGGAACCCGATCGAGATCGACCGATGGAATTGGAAATTGTTCTTCAGGCACCGCACCGTACATCAGCGCATATGACCGGGAGGTCTTCACGACCGGACCGGCCTCCGGCAACTCTACTGCGGTGGTACAGCCCGTTAGAAATAGAGCCGAATTGCTTGCTGATCCGATCAGCATGCCTCGTCGTGTAATCATCACAAATCCTGCGTTTGAAGCGGACGGTTTGGTGCAACCGTCCGCTGTTGAATCGGGAGTTTGAAGCCCGCTAGATGACCACAACCGCCGCGCCGACCGGCACGCGCTCGTACAGGTCGACGACGTGATCATTGATCATGCGAATGCAGCCATTTGAAACCGAACGCCCGATCGAACCGGGCGCATTCGTTCCATGTATGCGGTACATCGTGTCGCGGCCATTCCGGTAGAGATAAAGCGCACGCGCTCCCAGCGGGTTGTTGGGTCCACCCGGTACACCGTTCGCGAAACGTGCATACTTCCTCGGCTCACGGCGGATCATGTTGTCGGTCGGACGCCAACTCGGCCATTTGGCCTTGCGTCCGACTTTCGCAGACCCCTTGAACTTTCTACCGGCCTTGCCAACACCAACGCCGTAGCGACGTGCTCTGCCGCCCGAAAGCGTCAGGTAAAGGAAATGGTTGTCCGGATCCACAACCAGAGTACCTGGCTTGTATCCCGAAAAACGGACCGTTTTCGGTTCGAATTTCGGATCCAGCTTGAAGGATTTGCGGCGCTTCTTTTTTCTGTGATGTGCAAGCGCCGGCGTTGCCGATATTGCTGTGGCGGCTGCCACGCCGAATACGAATGAGCGTCGTGTAATCATCGATTACCCTTTCAAATGATGAAACGATTCCGGTTCCCGAGATGGAACCGCATAAATCCAACATCATCCGAAAATGGGGGGTCGAAGCAGCTTAGTACCGTGGGTATCTATGTGATCGAGGCTGTATTGCGCCTCATGAGACGGCAGCACCGACAATATCCTGACACCGATAACCTGGATCGCGACGACACAATCGGCGACACAAAAGGCAGATTTGTTTTCATCGTCTTTGTCACAGCATCGATCAATGCCGACCGATTGATCATCCTCAGCTAATGGGCCCGGAATCGGATCGTCCGGCACGGAGGCAACGTCGATTGAATCGACTTGCACATGGTGCGTCGACATCGCTTGCGGCAGCGTGTGTACGCTCACAAACGACAGAGCCAATAAAACGAGTGCAAACAATCGCATGCCCGTTCAATAAACCAACGGCCTTAATTTTTCTATTTGATATGAAAGCGGCTTTGGTTTCGTCATCGTGTAGCGCAACCAATCCATGCGCACATGCCGGCCGGGGGTCGCGTCATGATTTACCTGTAAGTAATTGTTTTTCAACGGCTAACAGAAAGATTGGGAATCAGCGCCGTATTTGTTCGCACTCGTGAGGCCGGCAGGCATCGATTTCGTTCACGGAATTGTGTTGCCGGGATAGGCCCGAGGCGCAACCAAGAAACCGAAATTCAGACGACTTCGAACCAGGTATTCATGCCCGCGGCGGCATGTTCCAGCATGTGGCAGTGCAGCAGCCACTTTCCGGGATTGTCGGCGACAAATGCTATCCTGGTGGCCTGTTGTGGGCCAACCAGGAAGGTATCGCGCCAAAGCGTGCCTTCATCGATGTCGCTGCCGCTTCGCCCGATGATGCGAAAATGATGCCCGTGGATATGCATGGCGTGCACCCAGGCGGTGTCGTTTTGCGTCTCGATGACAATCGTCTGGCCCGCCTTGGCGGTAAACAAGGGCTCGGCTGCCAGGTTGGCGATGCCGTTGAATGCCCACACCTGACCGGTCTCACGGATGTCCTGGCGGCTGAGGACCTTGCCCTTGTAGGTGATCGGTCCGCCGCCACCCATGGCGCCGCCGGTCATGGTCAGTTTGACCGGCCTTGCATTGCCGAGGTCCGGCTCAGGTAGGTTGTTGTGTTCGAGACCGGCGCCGGCATAACCGGCTGCGCTTTCTGCCGAGACCTCGAAGCTGGCAAAGACGAAAGCCTGGTTGCCGGACAGTTCCTCCAGCGCGAAATCCGCCTCTGGTTTGACCAGCAAGTCCACCCGCTGGGCCGGTCCCAGCAAAAGCGGTGAATAGGTCAGGGCGACCGGTTCCGGCAGCGGCTGGCCGTCAAAGGCCAATATGCTGGCGCCAAATCGCGACGGATCGATTTCGAGCACGCGGGCGTTTGACGCGCTGATCAAGCGCAGTCGGTAGGCTTCGCCGGCATTGAGCCTGAACGTCGGCCTGCTCCTGCCGTTGACAGTCAGCCAGTTGCCGAGGCGGCCGGCGTGGCTCCAATCCATCAGCGAGCCGAAGCTGGCCAGTTCCAGTGCTCCGCTTTGATCCAGCCGCCAATCGTCCAGCACCAGTGTCAGGTCGTGCTCCCGGTCGAATGCCTCGCTCTCCTCGTCGATGATGAGCGGCCCGTAAAGGCCGCGCCCGACCTGGTTCCAGCTGCGATTGTGGGCATGGTACCAATAGGTGCCGGCATCGGGCGCGACAAAATCGTATTCGAAGCTCGCACCGGGTTCGACCGGGTCCTGCGTGAGACCGGCGACGCCGTCCATGGCGTTTGCGATGCGGACCCCGTGCCAGTGGATGGAGGTGGCCTCTTCGAGGCGGTTAACGAGCCGGACCTGCACCCGCCGGCCGCGGCGCACCCGGATTTCAGGTCCGGGCGTGGCGCCATTGTAGGACCACAGATCGGACTGCGCCGCGCTTTCATCAAATAGTATCTGCCGGCTTGCGGCGGCTGTTAGCTCGATAAAGCCGTCCGCGGCACGGGCGACCGTGATGTACGGAAAAAGCGTCGACGACGCCCCGGCAGCCAGCGATGAAGGCGCGTCTATCGATTGGCAATGATTTACTCCCTATCCATCAAATAGGTCGCGATAGCGGTCAGGTCATCATCGCTCAGAAACGATGTGCCGTCACGCACCACTTCGCCCATTGCGCCGCCGAAGGCATCACCATCGGGCAATATGCCGGTCTTGAGCGCATAGGCCAGCCCGTCGATGGTCCAGCCGTTCTTTTTCAGACTGGCCGACGTGATAGCCGGTGATTTGCCACCATCCGGTAATCCGACGGCGCCATGAAGTTCAAGCTCAGCTTGCCGCGCACCAAGAAGGTTGCGCGGTGTATGGCATGCCGCACAATGTGCTGGCCCCTCGACGATATATTTTCCCCGGTTCCACGACTGGTCTTTGCCAGCATCCGGTTCGAATGGGCCGGTATCGAGGAACAACGCCCGCCAGAGCTTCAATCCCGACCGAAAATTGAACGGAAATACCATTGCCTGCGGTCTGGAGGGGTTTTCGACGGGCGGCACGGTTTGAAATGCCGCCCACAGATCAGAGACATCCTGGTCTGTCAGTTTTGCATAAAACGGATAGGGGAACGCCGGATAGTAAGGCTCGCCGCCGGGAGAAACGCCCTGGCGGACGGCCGTGGCAAACTGGTTCCTCGTCCAGTTGCCGATACCGGCCGCCTTGTCGGTTGTCAGATTGGGCGAATAGAACGTTCCAAATCCGGTTTTCAGCGCTACCCCGCCGGCAAGCGGCGCGCCACCGTTTTTGACATCGGTGTGACAGGCGATGCATCCAGCCATGCGGGCGAGATAGGCGCCGCGCTCGACGCTGCCCTCCAGGTCGCCAATGTTGATGTCGCGACCGATCGGCCACAATGCCAGGGAGCCCGCCGCTGCGCCCGACAGGACGAACGCAGCCAGCAGCAGAAACACAAATCTCCGCATGGCTCACTTCTTCTCGATACGGAACTTGGTGTGACACGACGAACAGGTCTGCGCCATCATGTTGAAGACCCCATCCGCCGGCATCGAAGCGAGCGCCTCGGTGTCGGGCATGCGTCCGCCACGCATCATCATGCCGCCGCCCATCATTTCGGAGTCGCTCATCATCGAACCGCCTTCGCCCATCATCGTGGACGACCGGTTGCCCATCATGGTCGATGTACCGTTCGAGTCGGACATCATCAACCCGTTGTCAGCAGCCTTTTCGAGACCGTCGGCAAACGTCAGCAACAGATCGGCAAGCTCCTTGAACCGGTCCCAGTCGGTCCAGATTTCCGGCCTCGCCTCTGTGGGCTTATGCATGCTTCCTTCGGGAAACAGCTTGGTCATCGCTTCGCCGGCATGCGATTTAATGATCTGCGCGCCTTGTCTTATCGCATCGGGGTCATATTCCGTTTTGCCGCGCATCATCTCCGTCATCGCCTTGACGGCCTTGCTCATCACTCCCATCGCATCCATGCGTTCCTTGACGATGCCGGTTGCGCCGCCATGGGCGAGCACGCCAACCGCGCTGGCCGAGACAAGAAGTCCGGCAGCTAAAAATAGCTTGAATTTCATCGATTCATCCTTTGCAAAATCAATTTAACCGGCCGGACGTTCCGACCGCGGTCATATGCTCAGGACAAATGCTTGGGTGGCGGCGGCTCGATAAATGACGCAAGCCTTTCGATGGAGCGGATATCGGCGGGATGGTAGGCTGGGACCGCCCGATTTCCATGATCGCCGAGTTTGAAAACATCGATGATGATGTCAGCGCCGCAATGAATCTCTGCGCCTCCGCCCGCGCCATCGGCCGGTGAGACCGGATACTCGTGGTCGTGGGCCGCAGATTGTGAATGGTGGCCATGATCATGGTCATGGATGACGTCGATATGGGCGAATGTCCCGCCGGCCAGCAACAGACCCGCAATGGCAGCAAACGATGCCGCCCAAAACAGATTGCGTAGCTGACGGAGCACGATCATGGCAGGGTTCAGAATATCCCGTTGGCGCGTTGCAGGGTTCTCACATAGACAATGATCTTGGCGACATCATCTTCCGAGACATCTTCTACCGGCGGCATGTTGCCAAACGGCCAGTGATGCGCGCGCACACCCTGTTCGGCGGCGCGGAAAAACGAGGCGTCGCCATGATGGTTGGGTTCGTATATTCGGTGGACCAGCGGCGGCGCCACGCCGTCCTGTCCTGCGGCGTTGTTGCCGTGGCAGGAGGCGCAGTTGGCGTCGAACAATACCTCTCCCGATTTGGCCTCGCCGCTCAATTCCGGAACGTTGACCTGTGCCAGCGGCGGGCCTGATTCAGGTTTGCTGCCGGCTTGAAAAAAACGATAGCCGATGATCGCGACCGCCAGCAGCATCACCGCGATGATGATGACCCGGTTCATTTGAAGGTCTCGCCGCTCGCCAGCTCGTCGATGATCGGGCAATCGGGTCGATCATCACCATGACAGTGAATGGCCAAATTAGACAGTGTTGCTCTCAAAGAGCGAAGTTCCGCAATCTTGCGATCGATTTCCTTGATCTTGCCAAGCGCTATCGCTTTGACGTCCGCACTTGCACGGTTTTCGTCTTTGTAAAGTGAGAGCAACAACCGGCATTCCTCGATCGTAAATCCAAGGCTTCGGGCCCGCTGCAGAAACCGCAATCGGTGCATGTCGACTTCGGTGTAGCTGCGGTAACCATTTTCAAGACGGGCAGGTTTAACCAGCTCGATATCTTCATAGTAGCGAATGGTTTTAGGCGGCAGATTCGCGCGCTCGGCAACTGTTCCAATGTTCATTTGGCTGATACCCGTATACGGTCATAGATACGGCGCAGGTCTGCAAGTTCATGTTCGGCAAAACCGATCGAGCGCGCCGTCTCGATCAATTGCGCACTGCCAGTGCGACGTGGCTGCTTGCACTGTGTTCGGCCGCCGGCCTTACTATTTATTTTCCGATCCTTTGTTTCCATTTGACAATAATAGAGGTTCCACCTGCTGGAAGGTCAATAGTCAAAGCTGAAGCGTCCGCATTCTCAACGCGTTCGCAATGACCGAAACGGACGACAGGCTCATGGCAGCCGCAGCCAACATAGGCGATAATAATATACCTGTCAGCGGATATAGAATGCCTGCGGCGATCGGAACGCCAGCTGAATTGTAAATGAATGCAAAGAACAGGTTCTGTTTGATATTGCGGAGTGTCGCGCGCGCCAGGTTGCGGGCACGGACAATGCCGGTCAGGTCGCCCTTTAGCAGCGTGATGCCCGCACTTTCGACCGCAACATCGGCACCCGTTCCCATGGCAATGCCGACCTCCGCCGCAGCGAGCGCCGGTGCATCGTTGATCCCGTCTCCGGCCATGGCGACGCGTCTGCCGCTCGCCTGCAGCTGATCGACAAGCGTTTTCTTGTCCTCCGGCAGCACGCCGGCACGCACCTCGTCAATGCCAAGCGTTGCGGCAACCGCCCGGGCTGTACGCTCATTGTCTCCGGTCGCCATGATGATGGTGAGACCTGCTTGATGTAGCGCATCGATGGCGTTGGCGGTCGTGGCCTTGATCGGATCGGCCACGGCCACGATGCCGGCAAGTCGGCCGTCGACGGCCACGAACATGGCCGTTTTGCCGCTGGCGCGGAGATCATCGGCGGCAGAAACTGCACTGCTGGAATCAATGGCTTCCGCCGCCATCATGGCGGCATTGCCGAGCGCCAGCGCCCTGGTGCCGACGCGGCCCTTGACGCCCTTGCCGGTGACCGCCTCGAAATCCGTGACAGGCTCGAGCGCAAGATCACGTCCGGTGGCGCCGGCGACAATCGCCTCGGCCAGTGGATGCTCCGAACCGCGTTCCAGAGACGCCGTCAGGCCCAGCAACTCGGCCTCGGCCATGCCGTCCAGTGCGATGACGTCGGTGAGTTCGGGACGGCCCTCGGTCAGCGTGCCGGTCTTGTCGACGATCAGCGTGTCGACGCGCGCCATGCGTTCGAGCGCCTCGGCATCCCTGATCAGCACACCGGCCTGCGCGCCGCGGCCGGTTGCGGTCATGATCGACATCGGCGTTGCCAGGCCAAGCGCGCACGGACAGGCGATGATCAGGACCGAAACAGCCGATACAATTGCGAAAACAAACGCCGGGTCTGGTCCAAATGTCAGCCAAACGACGAAGGCGACGACCGCTATGCCGACAACGGTCGGTACAAATACGCTCGCCACCCGATCGGCCAGCCCCTGGATCGGCGCGCGCGACCTTTGCGCCGACGACACCATGGCGACGATCTTGGCCAGCATGGTCTCTTCGCCAACCCGCTTCGCTTCGACAATCAGACTTCCGTTCTTGTTAATCGTGCCGCCTGTTACAAAGTCACCTTTCGCCTTCTCAACCGGGACCGGTTCACCGGTGATCATGCTCTCGTCAACAGAAGAATGACCGTCAACAACAATTGCGTCGACCGGTACGCTCTCGCCGGGCCGCACGCGAAGCCGGTCGCCCTCGATGATGTTTTCCAGCGGGGCGTCATATTCCTCGCCGTCGGGCAGAATACGCCGTGCGGTCTTCGGTGCCAGATCGAGCAGCGCCCTGATGGCATCGCCGGTGCGTTCGCGGGCGCGCAACTCCAGCACCTGGCCGACGAAAATCAGGGCGACAATCACCACGGCCGCCTCGAAATAGACCGGTATATGACCGCCTTGCGAGCGCATTGTGGTGGGGAATAGGCCTGGAAAGAAAACCGCCACGACACTGTAGGCGTAAGCCGCGCCGACACCCAGCATGATCAGCGTCCACATGTTGAAGTTGCGCGTTTTCAGCGATGTCCAACCGCGGTGGAAGAATGGCGCGGCAGCCCACAGCACAACTGGCGTCGCCAACACCAATTCGATCCATAGCGACAGGCTTTCACCGATCCAGTCGCGGAACGGCAGACCGACCATCGGACCCATCGTCATCACAAGCAGTGGTACGGCCGCGCCAGCGCTGATCCAAAGGCGGCGCGTGAAATCAATCAGCTCGTGGTTGGGACCTTCGGCAATACCGTCCATCGGCTCGAGCGCCATGCCGCAGATCGGGCATGTGCCCGGCCCCTCCTGCACGATTTCCGGGTCCATCGGGCAGGTAAACAGCGCATCTTTGGCGACGCTAACCTTCTTCTTCGCCTTGTTGCCGGACAGATAGAAGTATGGATCGGCCTCGAAGCGATCATGGCATTTTTGAGCGCAGAAATGGTAGTCTTCGCCGTGATAACTGAGCCTCGGCTTCCCGGCGTCCGGATCGACGGTCATGCCGCAAACCGGATCGATGAAGGTGTTCGCGCCATGCGTTTCGCCGTGATGGTGGCAACCGCCACTGCACGACGGTTTTTCCGCTACTGTGGGATCGTTTGTTGCGTGATGATCATTCATGCGGATTCATTTAGGGCTTCCAGCTGCTGGAAGGTCAAGCACCAATTTGAGGAATTTGAAGGTTGATCTCCTTTTCGGCGATTTGGTGTCACCTAATTAATGACATAACGCTTTTCGCCGACGTGGAAACGAGTATCCAATCCGGTGAGGTGGTTTTCTTGGTTACGGGTCGCGACACAACCTATGAAGCAATAAGTCGGATGGTACCCGCCCATACCCGCGAGTTGAATGCGATACCGAACCTTTCTGCAACAGCCAAAAAAGCCGAAAACGGCTTCATGTTGGGTATCAGATCCGACGACACCGACTTGCTGACTCAAATTTCAGCAATCGGTTTTCTCGGCACAATGACCCTGGGTGCGCATCATCCAGTACATCACTTGGCGATAGCCCGGGGTGAACTGCACGATCATTGAGCATTGAACAACATCAGTTCGCCTCACCGCTTAGAAGCCAAAGAAGACCCGAAAGCCGCAATAGCCGCAAGTTAGCGAAAGTCCAAAAAGGGCTCGGAGCCGCCTGATGCGGTGCAGCATGCTACCACCAACTATGTTGACTGGCTGATGGCGCTTCCGACCCAAAGCTGCCATTCGGTATCTGGTGCAATATTGCATCGCATCGTTGGAAAAGCAGACATTCGTCAATACAAACATATGTCCTTAGCTCGAATGACTGCAGAGCGGACTTAGCTGCAGTTTGTCTAAAGTCTGCTATTGGACGGCAGAAGAATCATAATCCAGAATTGAACGTGACTATTCCAAGGTGCGAATGAATGGTTTCATTGGCTCTGTAGGATCGGAGAACAATTACGCGATTGATTTGCCTTCGCAATCAAACCTGGACAAAAATATTGAATCCGTCCGTATCACCATCTCATAGGCAAGCCCAAGAATCGTTTGCCTTGAGATCAACGATCTCACCATCCCTTAGATGCCATATTACGGAGTAATCGTGGGCGCAGGCGAAGAAGCCCGCAGTCCACGTTGCAACTCTGGGCATTTCCCTATGATCTTTAGGCAATGCAGCCTGAAAGCGGTCGTGCATCTGAACAAATTCCGCATATGTCGTATAGCTTCGCTTGTCGTCCTTATATGAGATCGAATGAAGACCATTGTCTTTATTAGTTACCGGGTTTTCGGGCCTCATCCATATTTCGAAGCCTCTCTTTTGAAGAGCAACAATGAGTTCTTCCTCTGACGACACCGTCGCCGCCAATAGATCCACATTGTGCTGGAAGTTCAGGTCCCATGTGAACAGATGCTCTCGTGCCAAATAAGGCGGTCCAAAGAAAAGTAGGCCCGCAAAGTAAATGCAAGCTACGATACCTGCGAGCCGTATCAACCGCTTAAGCCAGATCAAATAGTTCATTTTTTTCTATATGATAATCTATCTAATGTTTGCCAAGCCTACTAATTCCAACATGGCTGGGATGGTCATGGATGCAACCATTCAACTACAGCTTCCATATGAAGTTGAACTCTCAGTCTCTGCCCAACTCTTTCAGATCTTCGGTGCAGAACCAGACATTCACAGAGTTCAGAGCAAAGGACAGTTTGGGCTCTTAGCGCCAGTTCGCTGCAGTGCACCCAGCTCGGCATCCGATGTGTAAAGCTTGACTACCGCCCTGGCTAACTTAGCTGCAAGTTATCTAATCTCCGGGAATGTCAGCCTACCGCGGTCAAAGTAGTTTCGACGGGCATAGTGGGTACGGCTTGACATCCAGCGTTATATCGAGATATTTCGATTTATGGACCTTGAAAAATCGATTTCTGCGCTGAACAATCCGGTTCGTCGCCGGATATTGGAGTGGCTCAAGGACCGCTCGAACTTCCCGCCCGCCTTGCCGGAGCACAAGGACTTGGAAGGGGTCTGTGTCGCCTACATCCAAGAGAAGGCGAAGCTGTCTCAATCCACAATCTCGAACTACATGGGTTTGCTGAAACAAGCAGGTTTCGTGATTGCTGAACGCCATGGGCAGTGGACGTTTTATCGGCGCGACGAAAAGAACATTCAAGCGTTCCTCGCCGCCGTCCAGAATGAGCTTTTGAAGCCATAACATGGTTGGAATGAAGACCATTTACGCCGAGCATCGCCCGTTAAAATTGAAATATCGAGATATTCCGATGGGAAATTGATATGAATCAGAACAACCATAATGCGACAAGCCTTCTGAGGCGGCCGCTGGACCTTCCCTGTGGCGTCCGACTGAAGAACCGGCTGATCAAATCAGCAATGTCCGACTCTCTGGGCGATGGCACGGGCAATCCCACCGAGGCACAAATGCGGCTGTATGAACGTTGGGCAGAAGGCGGTGCGGCGCTATCCCTGATTGGCGAGGTGCAGACCGGTCCGCACTATCCTGAGAAACCAGGTAACCTTGTGCTAGTCCCGGACGCAGACCTGTCCGCAATGCAGAGATTGGCTAAGCGGGGATCAGTAAACAATGCGCATATCTGGCCGCAACTTGGCCATGCAGGTGCGCTTGCGCATGCCCCGATCAGTAATCCTAGAGGACCGTCCCCTCTGGATATTGAAGGGCTGCATTGCGAAGGCATGACGATCGAGGACATCGATGAATTGCCGCAAAACTATGCGCGAGCCGCAACCCTTGCACAGAAAGCCGGCTTCGGTGGTGTCTTAATCCATGCCGGTCACGGATTTTTATTCAGCCAGTTTCTATCGCCTCTGTTTAATCACCGCACCGATGCCTACGGTGGTGCAGTTGAGGGGCGGTTCCGTATCATCGGCGAGGTGATCGAAGCCGTTCGGCGGGCTGTCGGGCCGTCATATCCAGTTGGCATCAGGATCAACTCTACCGACAAACTCGAAGGCGGTCTCACTACAAGCGACGCGATTGAGGTTGTACGATTACTTGACAGAACGTCGGTGGACCTGATCGACATCAGCGGCGGAACCTATTTTCCCGGCGCTGCATCGAGCTCCGATGGGGCGGCTTCATCAGGGCCCTACTTCATCGAATTTGCCCGACGCGCCAAGGAGGTAACGTCGATTCCTATTGCGCTGACCGGCGGATTTGAGACTCGCGATCAAGCAGCTAACGCGTTGCGGAACGGATCTGCGGATGCCATCAGCCTTGCCCGTGCTTTTGTGTTGAATCCATCGCTCGCCAACACATGGTTGAGTGAGCGAGGTGGCGACCCGGAGTTTCCGATTTTCGACGCTCCGCCTCGCGGGGGTGTCACAGCATGGTATTCGATGCGCCTCACAGCCCTCGGTAAGGACAGTGAGGACCGCTTTGATCTCGGCCCTGCAAATGCCCTGGAAGCCTATGAAGTGCGAGATAACGAACGTTGTGTGAGATGGCGTAAACGGTTCAATTGAGTCCCCGACATTCATAAAGCTGGCATTCGCCGCACCGGCACCGTCAGTCAATTTGGGCTCTGACCGGAATTCGGTTGGTTTGTAAAGATGCGATCTGATTGATTGCTGTTTGCGGCTCAACACGCCTACTTCACAAGGAACGGGCATCATGCGAATTAGACTGATATGTCAGTGCTTTCTGGTTTTACTCTTCGTTGCCACATCATTCGCCCAGGCAAAGGAACAAAATCTACCGGTGCGTGAGACACCGATTCCGCGCACCACAAATGGCGTCCCGCATGTCCAAATCGGCGTTAAGCCTGTCCCTGAAATCTCGGCCGAACTGTTGAGACGCGTTTCGGCTATCCCAGGTATCGAGATACAAAACTCCATCCTGTCTTTGCCAGGTGCCTTGGGATTTTGGGTTACCGAGGATGTGATGCTTACCCGTCCGGAAGTGATCGTTCGCGGCCGGGAATTCGCGCACCTGCATCCCGACGGCAGCCTGCATGCCTCGCTACCTCCTGCGCTTGCCGATCAGGCGGTTCAACGCGGTTGGGCGGTGCATCATCCATGGGCAGATCGGCGGCCGGACTGGAGGGGTTTTGTAATGATCTACACGCCCGTTTCCTTTGATGAACTGGAAGTGGTTTTCAATCTCATTTTGAGATCATACGAATTCGTCGCAGGAAGCGACGAAAGCTCGAGGTGACACCTCAAACAGCGGGAATTCAACCATCCAAGGCG